>NZ_JBIARV010000003.1:1207695-1257869 GCF_042890295.1 Streptomyces sp. NPDC002232
GTCGTTGTGGCCGGTGTACCCGGTGTTAGCGGGCCCCCCCCCCCCCCCCCCCCGGGGGGGGGGCCCCCCCCCCCCCGGGGGGGGGGGCCCACCGCCGTTCTCGCTGCTCTGCGCCGCAGATGGCCGGACCGCGCGAGGTGAATGTCCCGGAACGGGGTAGGCGCCGAGCAGCCGGGCTGGTCGTCGTGGCGTAGCAGCGGAACCTGCTCACCTCCAACGATCGGTGGCCGGCCCGGTGCGGGGCCGGTGCCGCGAGGGACTGGCCCCGCCGGTATTTCAGGTCTGTGGGGGTGCGAGCCACCGTTCGGCGCGGCGTTGATCGTCGGGGTCGGCGCAGCGGCGGGCGCGGAGCGGTTCGGGAAGGCGGGCGATGTCCCGTTTCTGGTCCGGGCGCGACTTCCCACCGGCGAGGTGCCGCACGGATCCGGTGTCGTGCCGGTCAGGGCGGCGAGCAGGCCGGTGATCGGCACTGCGCCGAGCAACTGGCCGGGCACGTCCTCGTGGAAAGGGTGGCCGAAGTGGAGGCCGCTGCCGGATCCGTACCAATGGAGCAGGGCCAGTGTCCGTTCCACCGGGTCGGCCTGGTCTACTCTGTGGCCGCGCCCCGGCCGGCCGACCTCGACACGGGTATCACCTGCGCGTCGGTCCTCAAGCCGATCGGCCGGGCGAACCGCACCAAGACCCTCGTCTTCGACCGAGAGGGTGTTCCCGAGGTCCGAGAGGTGGAGACCGGAGCGGCCGAGGGCGATTACGTGGAGCAGACCCTGTCCGTGATGGGCGGACTGGAATGGGAACGTTGGATGGATCACCTTGCCGCGCGGATCCTGCTCGCCGAGGGGTTCGCCACCGTAGCTCTGTCCTGTATCGGCTCGCCGCTGACGGCGGCGATCTACCACCAGGGCCACCATCGGCGCGGCCAAGGTCCATCTGGAGGCGACTGCCCGCAGCTTGAACGATCGGCTGGACAAGGCAGTGGGCGGGCAGTGACCTCCGTCAACGGCGCCGCCGTCACTCCGTCCTCCACCGAGGCCCCCGGCATCGCGCTGTACACCGGCCTGCTGCGCGGTGTCCTGGGGGGAGGGCCTCGTCCCGCCGGTCCGTCAGATCGCCGTTCTGTGGGACCAGCTCACCGGCGTCGCCCCGCTCCTCCTGGATGGCGAGGGCCGTGTCCGTCTGGACGCCTTCGGGCTCACCGGCGATGTCCAGGCGGCGGTCGCGGAACGCTGGGAGAGCGCCACCAGGAGACCTTCGCCGACTTGGCCGATCTCGACCGGTTCCGTGCCGAGGCCCGACGGCCCCACGGAGTCCGTGAGTCGCCCCAGGGCCCCTGGGGCCCCACGGCTCTCCCCCTCTGAGTTCCCGGCTCTTCCCACGGGCTTCCTCCCCCCGGACAGGTTCGATGCCGTCGCCTCGGACGTAGGGCTGCCGGAAGCCGACGCCCGGCATGTGTGCCGGGCGCTGCGGGCCGACGGGTTCCTGGCTCCCGTGGCCCTCCTCGCCGCGCACGTCGGGATCGCAGTGTCCACGGCTGCCGGCAGGGCCGACGTCAGTGCTCGGAAAAGTTCGAAACCTCTTTCTTCTGAGGCATCCGCGCGGGAAGATGATCTTCACGCGACAGAAGGGTTGACCTCAGCATGAAGCGCAGTTTGACGCGGGTCGTCATCAGTACGGCCGCAGCGTTCGGTATAGCGGCCGGAAGTCTCGCCCTCGCCACTCCCGGCATGGCCGCCGCACCAGCCGCTCCACAGAAGGCGGTTGTCTCCGCGTCCGCGGTCAACAACCTCGGACTCACCCAGAACCAGGCCAAGGGCGTCCAGTGCTTCCTGGACGGCTCGATCTACGGCAACTTCGTGATCGACGGGTATCTCGGCACGGAGAGCTGGAAGGGGATCCAGCGCTGGCTCAACAACGAATGGGGCCAGAACCTCTCCGTCGACGGCGAGGTCGGTCCGCAGACGATCAAGGGTCTCCAGTACTTCCTCAAGAACGGTAACTGGGGCTACACCGGTGCCCTGGACGGCGTTGCGGGTCCGGGCACGCAGGCGGCGTTCGCCAGGTTCGGTACCTCTACCTACGGCCAGTTCTGCTAGCCCAGCCTCGAATCTTTCGAAACGGCCCGCCGGTTCCCGGCGGGCCGTTTCCTGCCTGCTGTCTTCTGGAGGTCGTGGGAGAGTGCTGCAGACTTCATGGGTTCCCTTTCTGGGTCGGTAGCGGCTGTCCCCCCCCGAGGGGCCTGATTCCCGCCGTCGAAGATCCAACACGCCTACCAACGATCGCGGGGCATCCAGGTGACATGCCGGGGGCGGGCCGGCGCCCGCCGGCAGCTCGTGCCGGTGCGTCCGTCAGCCCCGCGGTGGCATCCCCTCCATCCGCTCCCGACTCGACGCTGAACGCGCCGGGTGACGCCACCGCGCGGCCATGAGGGCGTGCCATCAGCAGGCGAGGATGCCACCCGCCACAGCCCTGCAGTGGGGGTTGGTGCTGGGGCGGCGCATTCCGGTGGCCTTCATGCGGTGTTCCGAGCGGGGTTGGGCGCACCCCCGACCGTCCCCAACAAGCCCACATTGCAGGCTCGACCCCGCCGGGTGTGGTTAGGGGTGTTTCGGTGTGAGGTTGTGTTCGATGATTTGGATGAGTCGGGTGTTGGTGTGGTCGGTGTCGGGCCGGGTGTGGGGGGTGTGGGTGGCTTTTTCGAGGCGGAGGTGGGCGGTGCGGCCGTGGTGGGTCAGGGTCATGAGTTGGTTGCCGAACCAGGGGCCGCCGGTGCGTTTCCAGGTGATGGTGGGGCGGGTGACGTGGCCGTGGCGGGCCAGGAGGTGCCCGATGGCTTTGGCGGGGCGGCTCCAGCCGGCCCGGAAGCCGATCCGCATCACCGGTGGTACCGAGTTGTGTAGTGGGGAGCAGGTGAACTGGTGGATGCGGGAGCGTGGTTGCTGTCCTTCGGGCCACATCGGTTGGGCGATGTAGGCGTGGTGGACGTCGCCGGACAGGACGCTGATGGTGGCGGGTGGGGTGTCCTGGGAGCCGATTTCGGCGAGGGTGTCGGCCAGGCGGTGCCAGGAGGTGGTGAACGCGGCCCAGTGTTCCAGGTCGGCGCGGCGGCGTAGCCATTCTCCGAATCTGGCCCAGCGTGGGCCGCGTTCGCCCCGGCACAGGGCCGCGTGCCAGCTTTCGGTGAAGTGGACCATCGGGGGCAGCAGCCAGGGCAGGGACGTTCCCACGAGGAGGTGGTCGATGCGGTCGGGGGTGTCGAGGGCCCGTTCGCGTAGCCAGGCTTCTTCCTGGGTGTCCAGCATGGCCCGGTGTTGTTCGTCCAGGACTCGGGCGGCGCGGGTGTCGACCATCAGCAGCCGGGTGCGTCCGAAGTCGCGGTGGTAGCTCCAGCGTACGGACATCGGGTCGGTGTCGGCGCGTTCGGCGAACGCGCGCAGGATCCCGGTGGCGTCGTCGGCGGCCAGGACCGCGGCGTACAGCTCGTCGTCGGCGAGTTCGTCGGGGGAGAGGTTTCCGATGTGCTGGTAGACCCAGTACGACATCAGTGCGCCGGTGATCCGTTCGTGCCACCACGGGGTGGCCCGCATGTCGGCGACCCAGGCGTCGCTGGTGTTCCAGTCGTCGATGACGTCGTGGTCGTCGAAGATCATGCAGGTCGGCACGGTCGAGAGCAGCCAGCGTAGTTCGGGGTCGCCCCAGGATTCGTCGTAGAGGTGGGTGTACTCCTCGTAGTCGGCGACCTGGTCGGGCGGTGCGCCGGTGCCGGTCCCGGCCTCGCGTCGGTGGCGGGTGATCCATCGTTGGGTGTCGGTGGAGGTCTCGTCGGCGTAGACCTGGTCGCCCAGCAGGAGCAGGACGTCGGGGCGGTCGTGGTGGGGGTCGGCGGCGAGCCGGGCGGCGAGGGTGTCCAGGACGTCGGGGCCGACCGGGTCGGACCCGCCCTCGGGGGGCGCCGCCCACCGGCAGGATCCGAAGGCGATGACCGCTGTGTCGGCTGCGACGGGCGGTGTGTTCAGGGTGCTGGGCGGCAGAGGCGAGTCCGGCGGGGGCCAGACGGCCGTGCCGTCGAGGACGACCTGGTAGGGGGCGGCGGAGGCGGGGGTCAGGCCGGTGACGACGACCAGCGCGTAGTGGTGGCCGGCGACGAGGAAGGTAGGGGCGCTGCCCGCGCCGCCGCCTTCGCACCGGACCTCGACCGTGCACGCCCGGTCCGTCTCCACCCACACGGTCGCCCTGGTGCCGGTCTCCCAGTCGACGTACCGCACCAGCGGCCCCAGCCTCAGACCCGCCATCGCACGTCCCCTTCCGCTTTCCGTACGGGCGGCCAAACCCCGCCCGCGCTGGTCCTGTGCACTGACCAGGACCTCCTTGTTCCGTACGGGCGGGGGAGCCCGCCCGCCGTGGTCCTGTCCACGGCCCAGGACCTCCTTGTTCCGTACGGGCGGGGGAACCCGCCCGCCGTGGTCCTGTCCACGGCCCAGGACCTCCTTGTTCCGCCCTCCGCATGGGTGACGGAACGCCCGCCGTGGTCCCGCGGACGGCCCAGGACCTCCTTGTTCCGTACGGGCGGCCCAACCCCGCCCGCCGTGGTCCTGCCCACGGCCCAGGACTCTCTTCGTACGGTCCAGGGCTCCCTTCGTGCGGCGCAGGGCTCCCTTCGTGCGGCGCGGGATCTTCTTCGTACGGTACTCACGATGCCTCCGGTGAGGCCCGCGTACGGCTCCTGCCCGTGATCGCGGCCGGTATGACGCGGACGCGGCGGGGTAACGGAAGGCCCATGGCACCCGATGACGCACCCGCCGCCGCGAGCGGCTACGTACAGCCCGAGATCGACGTCGAGGACCTGGCGCGGCTCCTGGAGGGGGAGTACGCCAAGGTCCGCGACCTCGTGCGGAGCAATCTGGTGGCCCACGCCTGCGTTCTGGAGGACGCCGAGCGGCTGGACCGGGACGCGTTTCGTGAACGGGTGCGGGACATCGCCGTCGAGATGGCCGGGACCGGGCAGACCGGGATGGGTTTCCCCGCGGCCTACGGCGGCGGCGACGACATCGGCGCCTCGGTCGCGGCCTTCGAGACCCTGGCCTTCGGTGATCTGTCGGTGCTGATCAAGGTGGGGGTGCAGTTCGGCCTGTTCGGCGGCGCCATTCTCCAGCTGGGTACCGCCCGGCACCACGACGCCTATCTGGCGGACCTGGTGGCCGGCCGGCTCCTTGGCTGTTTCGCGATGACCGAGTCCGCGCACGGCTCGAACGTGCAGGCGCTGGGCACCGTCGCCCGCTACGACGCCGAGGCCGGCGAGTTCGTCGTCACCACCGAGGGCGACGCGGCCCGCAAGGACTACATCGGAAACGCCGCCCGCCATGCCGAGCTCGCGGTCGTCTTCGCGCAGCTGGAGGTCGGCGGCCAGGCACGCGGGGTGCACGCGCTGGTGGTGCCGCTGCGCTCCGGCGGGCAGGTCGTGGAGGGTGTCGAGATCGAGGACGACGGCCTGAAGATGGGCCTCAACGGCGTCGACAACGGCCGCATCCGCTTCCACGGCGTCCGTGTCCCGCGTGAGGCGCTCCTGAACCGTTTCGCCGACGTCACCCCCGACGGGACGTACGTCAGCTCCATCGACAACCCCAACCGGCGCTTCTTCACGATGCTCGGCACCCTCGTCCAGGGGCGGGTGTGCATCGGCGGCGCCGGCGTGAACATCGCGAAGGTCGCCCTCACCCTCGCCGTCCGCTACGCGACGCGCAGGCGCCAGTTCGAGGCGTCGCCCGGCGGCCGGGAGCAGCTGCTGCTGGACTACGGACTGCACCAGCGCCGTCTGCTGCCGCTGCTCGCGCGCACCTACGCGCTGCACTTCGCGCAGGACACCGTCCGCGGGCAGCTCCACGACGTCTTCTCCGGCCGCGACGACTCCCCGGACGCGCGCCGGCGCCTGGAGGCACGGGCCGCCGGGATGAAGGCGCTGGGGACCTGGCACGCCACACGGACCGTGCAGGAGGGCCGCGAGGCGTGCGGCGGCGCGGGCTACCTGGCGGTGAACCGGTTCGCCGCCCTCAAGGCCGACAGCGACGTCTTCACCACCTTCGAGGGCGACAACCACGTCCTGCTCCAGCTGGTCGCCAAGGGCCTGCTCACCGACCACGCCAGCGAGTTCGAGGACCTGGACCAGCTCGGCGTCGTCCGCTACGTCACCGGGCTCGCGGTGGAGACCGTGATCGAGAAGACCTCCGCCCACAAACTCCTGGAGCGGGTCCGTGACCTGCTCCCCGGCGGCGAGGAGTGGGACCAGGAGGCCGGACTGCGGGACCCGGAGTACCAGCTGGCCATGCTGCGCTTCCGCGAGGAGCACATGCTCGCCGGGCTCGCCCGCCGGCTCAAGGCGGGCGTCGACCGGGGGCGCGATCCCGGCGAGGTGTTCTCCTCGGTGCAGGACCATGTGATCGCGCTCGCCCACGCGCACGTCGAGCGCCTGGTCCTCGAGTCGTTCGTCGACGCGTACAAGGACCGGCCCGAGGGCGGGAACAAGGTCGCGCTGGGCCTGCTGTGCGACCTGTACGCGCTGTCGACGATCGAGGCGGACCGGGCGTGGTTCATGGAGCACGGCCGGCTCACCGTGCAGCGGTCGAAGGCGATCAGCCGCGAGGTGGGGGACCTGTGCCGCAAGGTCCGACCGCTCGCCGTCGACCTGGTCGACGCCTGGGGCGTCCCGCCCGAGATGCTGCGCTCCCCGGACCTGCTGGGCTGACGGGACGGACCGGACCCCGGCCGGACGGAGGCAGCGGAGCCCAGAGCCCCACCACCGAACCAGCCCCCCGCGTCCCTACGCTTCCCGGCCCGGCTCCCTGCGCCCTTACGCTTCCCGGCCCGCCCCCGTGCCGCCGGACGGGGGCGCGGTTCCAGGAGATCCGGGACCAGGGCAGGGCGAGCCAGCCCGTTCCGGCCCCGTGTCTCCCGCGGGGCCGGACCGGAGAGCCGAGCGCCCTCGCGGAGGCGGGCTTGGACCCGCGTCGCCGCAGCGGCGCCCCGGTGCCCGCCGGCAGCGGCGCCCGGTGTCCGCCGCGATGAACAGGACGGTCCGCTCGGAGCCGCCGGCGCGACCGAGCCGCGCAGCGAAGTAGACGGCACCGGCCGAGAGCCCGGGGAAGCCGGCGTACCGCCGCAACAGCTCGACGCTGCCGGACAGAGCCGCGTCGAAAGCGATCCAGCGCACCAAGTCGTACAGCTCGTGGGAGACGTTCCCGAAGGGAACGGATCTGCCGATGCCTGCGATGACGATCTCGGGGTCGGAGACGTGCTCGGACCCGAACGTGTCAGACCCGGACGTGACGCCTCCGTACGATGGCACACCCACGAGCCGGACACCGGCAGACCACCGTCCCCGCCCGCACGCAGGCAGCGGGCGAAGGGTGCCGGGTCCAGGCCCCCCGGAACCGACGCCGCCGACGACAGCGAGCCGGTCGACGCCCGAGGTGGCCCTGCGGATGCGGCCGTCCACCGCCCGGTACCCCAGGCGGTGGACGGCCTCGTGGAACTGCCGCATCCGCCGGTACCCGGGATGCTCGCGGATCCGGGCGACCCGCCGCTTGAGGTCGCGGCTGGGCTCCATCGACGCAGTCACCCGCCGTCGATCGTGATGTCCTCCGCATGGCTGCGGGGCACGGGCGTGTCGCCGTCGCGTTCGATCCACTGCGCGAGGGCGGTGAGGCCCCCCGCTGGAGCGCCCGCTGTGCCTTGCCCGGGCTCTTCGCGCGGCCGGCCGTGGGGGTGGGCGACCGCGCTGAATGAGGAGACGACAGGTGTTCCCTGATCAGCGAAATCGGTCTCAGGCACGGGACCGAGCTGGTCTGGCTCGAAGACGTCTTTCACCTCGGCTACGTCCGCCAGAGCCTCGGCCGACTGCCGACTGCCGACTGCCGACTGCCGACTGCCGACTGCCGACTGCCGACTCGTTCAGGCGAGCCGGCGTACCGCCGCGATGGCCGCATGGTCGGCTGCGCCGTCCTCGGGGCCGATGCCACATCCTCCCGCCTCCGGCGCCTTCCCTCGCCGCGTCTTCTGGCTCCTCCCGCACGATCGTGACGAGGAACCCGACGGCCTCTACGCCGGCTCAGTCCCGGCCGGGGCGGTCGACCCCGAAACCTTCCAGCCCACCGTCAGGGGCCGCAGGACCGAACGCGGCGAAGGCGGCGAAGGCGGCGAAGGCGGCTCTTCCGTCCCCGGCGATGCGGGGAACTCGGCATGGGCCTCCCGCTCCGCCTATCGGTCTCAGCGTCCGAAGCGACGGAGCTTCGGACAGAGACGAACGCTTCTTCTCTGTCCCAGGTCCCGCCTGCGCACCCCACCCGCCGCGC
Organism: Streptomyces sp. NPDC002232; assembly: GCF_042890295.1. NCBI lineage: Bacteria > Bacillati > Actinomycetota > Actinomycetes > Kitasatosporales > Streptomycetaceae > Streptomyces > Streptomyces sp. NPDC002232. The sequence continues at coordinate 1,216,035 of NZ_JBIARV010000003.1, forward strand.
AGGCATCCCTCACGCACCCAGCTCTCATGCTTGGTAGACGAGTTCCGGGTACGGGTAACGGGTGACGTTCCGGTGTGGCCGGGAACGCGAACGGGCCGGCGGGCCTTTCGGGCACCCCGTTCGCGGTGCTCGGGCATCCGTGACGAACACCCGCTGCGGCGCGGTCCCGACGGCATCTGGCACACCTGGTGAGCGGCGCCGCACTCCAGCTCAGGCGTCGACGGCAAGCCCGCTCGTCCGACCACAGCCGCCGAGCGGAACCCGCGGGACGAACGCACCGGAGCCCACCGTGCCTGACGCGGTGGAGGCCGGCGCCGCTCCCGGGCACCGGATCGCCGCGCCAGGGGGTTGGCGCCGCTCCCGGGCGCCCGGGAGCGGCGCCAACCCCCTGGTCGACGGAGCTTCCCCCGCCGACTCCCTGGCCGACGGGGGAGGCTCCGCCGCAGGTCTCCAGGCCCATAACCCTTGCGGGGGAATCACGGAGGGGCGGGGGGCCGCCGGCGGGTACGGCTCGAGGGGCGGGGCACACGGACCTCATGCACGGACGCCACGCACGCCTCAGGAGCACTCCGTCCATCCCGACCACGGCCGCCCCCTCGGCATCCGGTCCGTCCCGCGCCAGGCATGCCCGCCATGACGGGCTCGCCGTCCGGTTGCGGCGCCGCATCCGCGCCTACACGGCCGTCGAGTTCCTCTCCACCCACATTCCCGGCACCACGGGACCCGGCGGGGAATGCCTTTTCCTTGTGCACGAGCGCCAGGTCGTCGGCCAAGTGCGCTACCGGTTCTGCCCCGCCTGCACGCGCGGCGTCATCACCGCCATTACCATCAGCGATCCGTTCCACGACACGGGCCTGGGCACCCGAGCACTGTCCCACCTTCGTGCACGCCACCCGGGAACCACCTGGCACAGCACCGCACGCACCGAGGCCGAGGACGACCTGCTCCTGCGCATGCGCATCCCCGCCCTCACCTCCCCGCCCTCCTGCCCCCACACCCCGGCCCCGGCGTGAGCCGGCAACACCCGACGAGCTCCTCGACGCCGGGCCGCTCGTCGTGCCGCGGGCGGCCGAGCAGATGCAAGCGGTCGTCGCCGGCATGGAAGCGATCGTCGCCGGCTACGGGCCGATCGCCGCCCGCTGCACCAAGGGGCGGCGCCGTTGCCCTGCCCCGGATCGCCGGAGCCCTCGGCACGACGGAGAAGGCGGCCGGATCCCGTCTGACGCACTGCACGTGCCTGGGCGGCCGGACGGCAGTGAACGGCGCGGTCCCGGCCGGTGCGTGCGCTCTATGATCGCGGCGGTCATCGACACGGGGGCAGGGGTATGGACGGCTGGCGTTCGAGGCGTAGTTGGTCGCTCGATGAGAGGAACTGGTCGCGGAGGTGGTGGATTCCTCTGGTCGTTCTCGTCCTGGCGGCCGCGACCTGGGGCCTGTTGGGCCTGGTCGAGGGCGGGTGCGAGCGTGGGCCCAGGGGCGGGTGCGTGGCCGCAGACGGCTACGCGTTGCGCAGTTGGGTGTTGTTCCTTGCTTCGATGCCCACGCTGTTTGTTGTCGGCACCGGCCTGAGCGCTGATCGATGGCCGCCTGCCCTCGGCGTTGCCGCGGGTGGCACGGCCTGCGGGCTCTACACGCTCGCCCAGGGCCGCACGATTCCCCACCTGCTGATGGCGGTCGTCCTCTTCGCCCTGGCCATCGCGGCACCGGCACTGGCGTGGCGACGCCGACGAGCACCGCGTGCGGCTTGAAAGCGGGCCATGCCGGCCGGCACCGGCAGTGCTGAAGCCACAGGATCTCGTTCGGCGGAAGCGCCGCACGAAGAGCAGAACCGGCCCCCCGGTCACCCGGTCACCCGGCCCCCCGGTCACCCGGCCCCCCGGTCACCCGGGCACCCGGCCGCTTGGCCTCCGGCCACCCGGCCGCGCTGAGCGTCCGGTCCAGCGACAGATGGGGAGCGTTCTGCGAGGCCTCGGCGCACTCGACGGCGCGGACCACGGCTTGTTCCCGGCCGCGCCGGCGCCCGAGTCGGTGCGGACCCCGTCGGAGGGCCAGGGCGCGAGGACCCGCTCCACGGCCGTGGGGTGGGGTGGGGGAGTAGCCCGGTGGGGACGTCGCCCGTACGCCACGCCGTCGACCAGCCGCAGGTGATCCTGAGGGGCCGTAGCTGCTCCACCGGCTCGGCGCGGCCCTCTTCATGCGAGGCCGAGCCGGCAACGAGAGTGCGGATGGTGAGCGGGGTTCGAGCCGGCGCCGTGCGTACGGGTGCCCGGGCTGTCGGGGCGCTGCCCGGCGTTCTTCTCGGCCCCTGGTCCGGCCGGGCGAGCGCCGTGGTCCGGCCGGGCGAGCGCCGTGTTCCGGTCGGGCGCGCGCCGTGGTGCGGTCCGACGCGCTGGACATCCTCTGCCGGCACGAGCCGTTCCCGCCGGGCAGGTCGGGTCCACGATCGATATCGCGGTTCAGCCGCCGGCGGGCGAGGGGGGCCCGCGGCAGCTGGGCCGGATCCGGCACCTCCACGAGACGCTGCTGCCCCGAGGCGACGTGGCTCGGTTCGTTCCCGCGTACCGGCCGGAATGCCGAGCGGTGGCCCAGACCCAGTGTGTGACGCCGACCGCCCGAAGCCGGGACACCCGCCCGCGCGCCCCCGCGGCATTGCCTGCAGCCGGAGACCAGGCCCGTCTCGCTTCCCGCTCGGGAGGATCGCGGCGGGGGAGAGGGGCCTGGGTCTTCGGGGCGTGGCTGCCCGCGTGTGGTCGAGGCGGGCGGTGGCCGAGTCCTCGTTCGGTGGGTTCGCGGGCCGCTCGCTGTCTGCCAGTGGGGTGGTGACCGGCGATTCTCGTGGTGTCTTCGTTGCATTGTCCGGCCGGTGACATCTGATGAGACCCGCACCAACCGGTATGACAATCATCTCAACTCGAAGGAGTTTCCTGTGGCTCTGTCCTGCCCTCTGCGTCTGGCTGGTATCCGGGTCGGTACCACCGCGGCCGCGGCCGCCGCCCTCGCCGGCGTCGCCCTGATCGGCGCTCCGGCCGCCCAGGCCGCTCCCGGAGACAGCGGTGACCTCAACGTCCGCTCCGCCGGCTGGCATTCGCGTGGCCAGAACGGCGTCGAGGTCTGCGCCTTCACGCTGGTGGCGAGCAACTTCGAGTCCTTCCCGGCGGTCCCCTGGACGATCACCGAGCAGCCGCCGACCGTTCCGCCGGGAGACACTCTGGTCAGCACGCTGCCGCTGGTCAACGGCGCGGCGCGCAGCGAGCGGTACCTCCTGCCGGAAGGCACCTACCAGCTGGTGTGGACGGTCCCGTCCGGCCCCAAGAACAGGACCTTCAAGATCGACTGTGACGGCCGTGCCGCGGGCCAGGGCGCGAACCGTCCGGACCGCCCCAACAGCCGCCCCGCCGCGGAGATCAACGACGAGTCGAACTACAAGCAGCCCTCCGGCTCCGTCCCCGCCGGAGGCGGTGGCGTCCCGGACCTGCAGACGCTCAGCGCCGAGAGCGACTCCACCTTCGGCACGGGAACCGCCCTGACCGCCGGGGCGCTCGGCATCGCCGCGCTGGTCGTGGTCCGCCGGGCCGCGGTGCGCCGTGCTCGCAATGAGGCCTAGGCAGCAGCATCCCTCACGACGGCGGCGGCGGGGACCCACCCGGGCGGTCCGGCTCACCATGACCCTGTCGGTGACCTTCGCGTCACTGACGGGCATGGTGTCGGCCTGCTCCTCGGACGAGGAACCCGGCCCGCCCGCCGCCGTCGGGGCCGTCCGCGCGGACGACGCCGCGGGCGGCGGTCTCCCGCCCGCCGCCCTGCCGGCCACACATGCGCCGCTGGCGCGCTCGCGGCCGGTGAAGGTCTCCATCCCCGCTCTCTTCGTCGAGGCCCCCCTCATCCCCCTGCGCCTCGACAGCCGAGGACGACTCGGCGCCCCGCCCCTGGACAAGCCGATGACGGCGGGCTGGCACGAAGCCGGCCCGTCCCCCGGGGAGAAGGGCACGGCTGTTCTCGTCGGCCACCGCGACACGCTCACCGGACCCGCGGTCTTCCTCAGTCTCAAAGCACTGCGTCGCGGCGACACCGTGAAGGTCACTCGCGCCGACCGCACCGCCGCCGTCTTCACCGTGGACGACGTCACCACCTACGCCAAGAACACGTTCCCCGACCGCAAGGTCTACGGCTCCACCGGCCGTGCCGAGCTCAGACTCATCACCTGCGGCGGCCGGTTCGACAAGAAGCACGGCTACGACGCCAACGTCATCGCCTTCGCCCACCTGAGCGCACTGCACCGACCGAAGGCATGACCCGGCAGCCTGACCGGCCACACGCGGCCTCGTACGGCGAACGGGCCCGAGCCGAGGGAGCACGGCGTCCTGCCGCCAGGGCCAGGAGCCCCGTTCACGGGCTGTGCGAACTGCCCGACGCGTGCCGCACGATCCGCCGAGTGCGAGAAGCCGGCAGACACGGAAGGCGAGGCGGTCACGGCGGTCACCGCAGCGCAGAGGGAAGCCACGGCCACGAACATGCCGACTCCCGGTCACCACGCCCGCCCAGCCGGGTGCCGCCCGGCAATTCCCGGCCAAGCGGCGCCATGGCCGGCGTGATAACGAAGACGACCCGCCGGCGAGAAGCCCGCGCAAGAGAAGCAGACGCGCGCCTCGCACCCGATCGCCACCCACCCCGTCGGCCTCGGCATCCTCCGTGAAAAGCGGTTCGCCCCACGGTCTCCACTCAAGGCCGAGCGGCCCCTCCTCGGCCTACGCCGTCAGGCTCCCCCGCTGGTCAAACCGCTGAAGCGCGTCCTCCCGTCGACGCGGCCACGCAGGGGCTGCCCAGTGGACGGCGTGGGTCATCGGTACAGGTGACGACACGGGGCAGGCCGATGGAGCGGCGTGCATGGCGAAGGTGCAGGCGGAAGCTGTCCTCGGCGTACTCGCGCAAACCGTGGGCGGCAGTCCGAGGTACAGATCGTCCGGCCGGTGTGGGTGTGCGGATTTCCCGCCCGCCGGCGCGGGTGCGCGCGTACACCCACGCACGGCGGACCCCGAGGCGTACGAGCAGACCAACGCCCGCCGCGCTGCACCAGGCGCCGAAGCCGCTGGGCCGTCGCGGGAGCGGCGGCCGGCCCGGTTAATCGGTTGCGGACCTTCGGGGGCGGAGTGTCTGCTCTCGGCCATGACGATTGCGCTGGGCACGCCGACCGCCGACGGGGTACGCGAGGCCATGGCCGCGCTGCGGGAGTGGCAGTACGACGAAGCGCCGATGCAGCTGCATTCCGGGGACCTCGGCTGGAACTACCGCTTCGGTGCGGCCGAGACGGCCGCCGCGGTCCGGACCTGGAGTCGGGACGGGCGGATTCTCGCCGTCGGGATGGTCGACTCGCCGACGCTGGTGCGGATGACGGCCGCTCCGGACGCTTTCCGGGACGAGGACCTGGCGCGGCGGCTCGTCGAGGACTTCTCGCTCCCTGAGCGCGGCGTGCTGCCGCAAGGAGCGGTCTCCGTCGAGGCGCCGCCGGGCCTGCTGCTCCACGACCTGCTGAGCAAGGAGGGCTGGGGCGTCGACGAGCCGTGGACGCCGCTCTTCCGCGACCTCACCGAGCCGGTGGAGGACCCCGGCGTGCGGATCAGGCCGATCGGTCCGGAGCAGGCACAGGACTTCGCCGACGTCCTGCGGTCGGCGTTCAACACCTCGCGGCCCACGCGCGCGTACTGGCACGCGATGTCGGCGGGACCGTTCTACGCCGACGCCCGCTGCCTGGGCGCCTACGACGACCGGGGCAGCGTGGCGGCGGTGGTGACGGTGTGGTCGGCCGGCCCGGGAAAGCCGGGGCTGGTCGAGCCGATGGGCGTCCACGAGGACCACCGTGGCCGCGGCTACGGCCGGGCGATCACCGTGGCCGGGGCGGCCGCGCTGCGGGAGATGGGCTCGTCGAGCGTACGTGTGTGCACGCCGTCCTCCAACGCCGGCGGCGTCGCCACGTACAAGGCGGCCGGGTTCGAGGCGCGGCCGGAGGTGCGGGACCGGATCCGGACGGCCTGACGCCGGGGCTGCCCGGAAGGCGGCAGCCCCGGCGCAGGCCGTCTGGCAGGTGCGGGTCGTGCGACGGCTCATCCGCCGCCGCGGGTCGCGCTCGTACGCCGCTGCAGCCCCCGCACCGCAACGGCCCGCTCGCCCTCTCGGCCCGTGCCTCGGACAGATGCTCGACCAGCCGCTCTTCGAGTGCACCCAGCTCCGAGCGGCGCGCGGTGATCCGCTCCGGGCGGCGCGCCGTGATCCGCTCACGCAGCTCGGGATCCACCCCGCGCGCAAGGCATCCGCCCGCACTGGCCCGAGAATCCCGAAGACGACGCACGCCAGACCCGTGACCTGCACCTTCACCATGCACACTGTTGCTCGACGTACGGACGCCTTCGGCGCCCCCCGGGGGGGCGGGTGCCCATGAGCTGGTTCGGGACAGCTGAGGCGCCGGTCGCACCACCCACCCAGCCTCCGCCACGAGGCAGTAACCACGCGGACGGCGCCACGAAGCGGTGAGTGACCAAGGCCCACGCCCGAGATACCTGCCCGCCGCAGCACCCGGGCGGCCCTCTCCTCGGTGTCTCCGGCCCGAGCGGGTAGCCGCCTGAGCCCGAGCGGGTAGCCGCCTGAGGTCCCCAAGATGGCAACCCGGGGCTCGGAGGCGTGATGAAGGCCGTCACCCGGCAAGGGCGCCGGGACGTGCGCGTGGAGACGGTCCCCGATCCGTCCGTCATCGATTCCGGCGACGTGGTCATCAAGGTGACGACCACCGGGCTGTGCGGGTCCGACCTGCACCTCTACGAGCTGCTCGGCCCCTTTCTGGACGCGGGCGACATCCTCGGTCACGAACCGATGGGCATCGTCGAGGAAGTGGGCCCCGGTGTCGAACACCTCAGAGCGGGCGACCGGGTCGTCGTGCCGTTCAACGTCTCGTGCGGGACCTGCTTCATGTGCGAACGGGGGCTGCACTCCCAGTGCGAGACCACCCAGGTCCACGAGCACGGCAACGGCGCGAGGCTCTTCGGCTACACCAAGCTCTACGGACAGGTCCCCGGCGGACAGGCGCAATACCTGCGGGTTCCCTTCGCCGACACCCTCCCCATTCCCGTGCCCCACGGCCCGCCCGACGACCGTTTCGTCTACCTGTCGGACGTCCTGCCGACAGCCTGGCAGGCCGTCGCCTACGCCGACGTCCCCCCGGGGGGCAGCGTCGCCGTCCTCGGCCTGGGCCCCATCGGCGACATGTGCACCCGCATCGCCGCCCACCGGGGCGCCGGCACCGTGATCGGAATCGACCTCGTCCCCGAACGCCTCACCCGCGCGGCCGCCCACGGGGTCCGCGTCTTCGACCTTGGCCAGTACGGCGATCAACTCCTCGAGGCCGTCCGCGAAGCCACCGCGGGACGGGGCCCCGACGCCGTGATCGACGCCGTCGGCATGGAAGCCCACGGCGGCACAGCGGCTGCGACGGCCCAGACCCTCACCGGACTGCTGCCCGACGTACTGGCCGCCGCGCTCATGAAGAAGACCGGCGTCGACCGCCTCGCAGCCCTGCACCTGGCCATCGACCTGGTACGCCGGGGCGGCACGATCTCCCTGTCCGGCGTCTACGGCGGCGCGGCCGACCCCCTGCCCCTGCTGACCATGTCCGACAAGCAGATCCAGCTGCGGATGGGCCTGGCCGACGTCCGCCGGTGGGTCGAGGACCTGATGCCCTGCTCACCGACGACGATCCCCTCGGCGTCGACGGCTTCGCCACCCACCACCTGCCCCTGGAGGACGCGGCGACCACGTACGCGGACTTCCAGGCCAAGGACAACCACACGGTCAAGGTCCTCTTCACACCCTGACGACGACCGGCCGGAGACGACGGACGTGAACGTCGCGGACTGCGAACCGATTGCCGCACGCCGCATCGTCGGGCAGAGCCGTTGAGGCGACCTGGCCCGCCGACGGCTGAGAGGGCGGCCGGATCCCGTCCGACGCCCCGTCTCCCGGGTGTGAGCACGTGCTCGCGACGCAGGAGATCGCGTCCACGATCACCGGCGGCAGTACCCCTCCTCCCGCCCGGCACAGCCGTCCAGCCAGGCCGGCCACGCGCGATGACGAGCACTGCGTGGACCAGGGTGGCGCGCTTGCCGGCGACGGCGCGGTTCAGCCTGCCGATCGCGGCGTGCCGGCAGTCCCCGGCGCCGCCGCACAGGCCCTCGACCCCCTTCTGCCCGGCGGGCCGGCAGGCGTCATGGCCGACGCCGGAGGAGCCGATGCCGACGTACCGGTCGCCGAAGAAGTGGCAGACGCGCTGGATCATGCTGTTCACCTGTTTCAGCACGTCGTCGCGGCGCGAGGCCGACGCCGGCGTGCTCGACGAGGCTGCGTCCGGTGAGGACGAGGCGGCCGCAGGCGCCGGCGTCCTTTGGCAGGACGGCCGGTGTGCGTCGTGTCTGATGGGGCAGGGGATGGGTGGGCGACGAGAGGGGCCACAGGGTCCCCCAAGAAGCCGCAGTATCCGAACGACAGTGATCCAAAGGAGTCCGCCCATGACTGACGCCACTCAGGCCACCGCACCGCACACCGTGCCCGGACTGGACCCGGTGGAGGCCGAGCGGGTGGTGGACGCTCTGCAGGGCCGGCTGCACGCTCTCAACGATCTGGCCCTCACCCTGAAGCACGTCCACTGGAACGTCGTCGGCCCGCACTTCATCGCCGTGCACGAGATGATCGACCCGCAGGTGGACGCCGTCCGGGAGATGGCCGACTCCACGGCGGAGCGCATGGCCGCCCTCGGAGGGGTCCCGATCGGCACGCCGGGCGCCCTCGTCGCAGGACGCACCTGGGACGACTACGAAGTGGGACGCGCCGACGCCGTCGCACACCTCGGCGCGCTGGACCTGGTGTACACCGGCGTCATCGAGGACCACCGGGCCGCCATGAAGACGGCCGGCGACATCGACCCGGTGACGGAGGACATGCTGATCGGGCAGCTGGCGAAGCTGGAGCAGTTCCAGTGGTTCGTCCGCGCCCACCTGGAGAGCGGCAGCGGCCGCCTCAGCACTTCCGGCGCGCGAACGCTCAGCGAAGCCGCCGGCCAGGCCGTCCGAGCATCGACCGGGGACGCATGATCGCGCCCCCGCACGCGAGGACGTACGGCCGGGACGCCGAAAAAAGTCCCGAGAACAGACGAGAACGTGTCCGCAAGAACGACTGAAGCCGGACGATGAGCACGGGCAGGGATTGCGGCACCGTCCTTCACGGGACCGCAAGGCCGGATCACCCCCGTGTACGGCGGCCTTCGAGCTGCCCAATCGGACTCACGGCCCCACGCCACGCCGTACGCCATGCGACGGCAGCAGCCCGGCCCGGAACGGGACGGCCTGCTGCCGACCGCCACGTGCGTGGCGGCGGCCATGGGCGCCCGGGCGCCGGCCCGCTCTGCCGCCTGCCGCCGTCTTCACGTTCGCACCGGTCACCGCGCACTCCAGGGTGACCGTCCACCGCTCCGCGCGTGACTGTGCCCAGTACCTGCCGGCGATGGCCGCGGGCACCACGCTCGCCACGCCGCTCGCGGCCACCTTCGCTGTCCACGGCTGGCCGTCCGGCCCGCTCACGCTCCTGGGCCTGCGGGCCGGGCGGGTGCGGCATCTGGGGCAACAGGGTGCGCAGGTGGCCACCGCCGGGTTCTTCGCCCTTCTCCTCCGTGCGGGGCCGCATCGACGACATCGGTCACCTCACCGCCGCCGTGGCTCTCGGCGCCCTGTGCGCCGTGAACGCCCCTCTCGTTCTCGCCTGATGCGACCGGTCGGCGTCCCCGCCATTCCCGTGACGCGTATCAGTACGCAGCGGAGCGGTCGATCCGGGTGGTGACAGGGGTGGCCGCGACCCCGTGCAGCAGGACCGACAGGAGCACAGTGAACGTCACCACCGCCCACAGCTCCGCCGCCGGTGCGGCGAAGTCCGCCTCCCCCAAGGCGTATGCGAGGTAGAAGAAGGCCCCGATGCCCCGGATGCCGAAGAACGCGATGACGGCCCGCTCCCTGCCCGCCGCCTTTCCCCGCACCTGGACGGCCCAGCCGACGGCCGGGCGGATCAGCAGGAACAGCGCGAGCCCGAGCAGAGCTCCCCGCCACGTCAGCGCCGCGAGACCGCCGTCGGCTATGAAGCCGCCGACGAGGAAGAGGATGACGGCGGTCAGAAGCCTCTCGACCTGATCGGTGAACCCGTGCATGACGCGGTGGTACCGGTGGCCGCGCTCAGCGTTGCGTATCGCGCAGGCGGCGACGAAGACGGCCAGGAAACCGTAGCCGTGCAGCAGCTCGGTCACCCCGTACGCCGTGAACGTCGCGGCCAGCGCCACGAACCCCTCACGCTGCTCGGCCAGCCGCAGGGCCTTCCAGGACGCCTGGAAGAACATCCAGCCCAGGAGCCGCCCCACACCGAGCCCGACCGCCACCCCCATCACGCCGCGCACACCGATGTCGCTCCACACCCAGTGCCACAGCCCGTCCGCGGACCAGCCGGTCGCCGAGGCCGTGGTCAACGCGGTGGCGGCGAGGACGAACGGAAAGGCCAGACCGTCGTTGAGCCCCGCCTCGCTCGTCAGCGCGAAACGCACCTCGTCCTCGTCGTCCGGGTCACCGGTCGGCTCTCCGACGCGCACCTCGGCGGCCAGCACCGGGTCCGTGGGCGCCAGGGCAGCCGCCACCAGCAACGCCACAGCCGGCGGCCACCCCACCACCCACCACGCCGCGAGTGCCGTGAGCCCGATCGTCAGAGGCATGGCCAAGCCCAGCAGTCGCCACGTCGTCGACCAGGAACGCCGGCCCGGCGGCCGGTTGATCGCCAGACCCGCGCCCATCAGCGCGACCACCACGCACGCCTCCGTCAGGTGCTCCACCACACCCCGGTTCCGCACCGGATCGAGCGTGGGAAGCGCGCCGAGCGGCAACGAGAACACCAGGAACCCCGTCGCCAGGAAGACCATGGGCAATGACAGGGGCCGTTTCGCGAGCGCGGTGGGAAGCACCGCGGCACACAGCGCCCCCACCCCCGCACAGGCGTAGACCACGTCCGGCCCCGTCCATCCCAGCACGTCGCTCTCCCATCCCTGAGCAGCCCAGCATCAGGCCGCGCCTACCCGGTCCCGCCCCGCGCAGCCCGCCTCCCTGCCGCCCCGCACTCCGCGCACGCCCCCGGTCGCGCGGGCGCGAAGGCCGCCTTCGGCATGACGAGATCTCAGCCGATTGGCACCCATATCACCGGGTAGGCGCCGGGAGACCTCGATTGCCCGCAAGGGCACGAAGGAGGAACCGACCGTGAGCATGGTGGAACAGACCATCGACGTGGACGCCCCGCTGCGGAACGTCTACAACCAGTGGACCCAGTTCGAGGAGTTCCCGAACTTCATGGAGGGCGTGGAGGACATCCGGCAGATCGACGACCGCCACTCCCACTGGCGGACCAAGATCGCCGGAGTCCGTCGTGAGTTCGACACGGAGATCGTCGACCAGCTGCCCGACGAGCGCATCGCCTGGCGCACCACGGGAGGCGACGTCCGGCAGAAGGGCGTCGTCACCTTCCTGCCGCTCGACCCGGAGCACACGCGCGTCCGGCTGGCCATGGAGATGGAGCCCGAGGGCATGGCCGAGAAGGCCGGAGACGCGCTCGGTTTCCTCGACCGCCGGGTCAAGGGCGACCTCAAGCGCTTCAAGAGCTTCATCGAGGACCACGGACACGAGACGGGCCAGTGGCGGGGCCGTATCCGCCCGTCCGACGGTGCGACGCCGACAGGCACGTCCTCCGGTGAGCTTCCCCGGGACCTGCGCGACAGCGGCCCCGCGGACGGCACCACCGGGCAGCCCTCCTCACGCCCCGCGCCCGAGAGCTGGGACCTCCCGCCGGAGCCGGGTGAGCCGGGCATCCGCTGACTCCGGACCGTCCCCGCCGAAGGGAACGAGCCGGGGGATGTGCCGCGCCCCGCAGGCGGACGCGGCGGGGCCCGTCGGCGCACCCCGGCGCCGGCGCCTGGTGCCGCCGGGCGTGAGGGAGCCGTGGTTCAGGCGCGCAGCGTGCTGGAAGGCGCGCGCCCGTAGGCGGACCGGTAGGCGGCGGCGAACCGCCCCGGGTGGGCGAAGCCCCACCGCATGGCCACCGAGGTGACCGTCGCCGTGCCCGGCTCGGCGGCCTTGAGGTCGGCGTGGGCGAGCGCCAGGCGCACCCGGCGGAGGTAGGCCAGGGGAGTGGAGTCCAGATGGCGCGCGAAAGCGTACTGGACCGCTCGCGGGCTGACCGGTACGCAGGCCGCGATGTCGGCCAGGGTGATGTCCCGGTCCGCGTTCTCCTCGATGTACGCCACGGCCGCGCGCACCGTGCGGGACGTGGCGTCCCGGCCGTCCCCCGCCTCCCGGTCCGGGGCCGAGTGCGGCAGCGCCCTCAGCGTGGCCGAGGCCAGGTACCGGGCCGCGTTGGCGACCAGCATCGGATGGGCGTCGACGTCGGGGTCCGTCAGGACGTGATCACGGACGTGGGCGACCGCCGAGCCGAGCAGCCGGTTCGCGTCCGCGGAGACCGCACGGGCTCCGGTCAGGGCCACGGGACCGTCCGCCGTCGACACCTGGCCGAGCAGCGCCGGATCGAACATCGTGATCGTGTAGCGCGCGCTGCAAACCTCCCCGCTGTACGGGCGGTCGTGCGGGGCGAGGAGAAACGTGTCCCCGGGCCCGAAGACCTCTTCGGCGCCGCCGGTGGTGTCGACCAGGGTTCCCTCGGCCATGGTGACCAGGCAGACGCGGTTCAGGCAGCCCGCGTCGTAGGCCATCGTGTAGTCGAGGGACAGCCGGTCGACCACCAGCCCGCCCGCCGCGTGCCGTACGACACGGGTCCGCGTGCTCTCCGCCTTTCCCCCGACCCGCATCGGTGTGTACGCCGACGACAGGAAATCCTCTGTCGCCTCCATGCTCCCGCTGTCGAAGCCGAGCTCCTTCACCTGCCGCGCCACCCTTTGACTCGCCGAGCACCTCTCCGGGGCCGTCTACCCCGGACGGTACGCGGAGCCACCTGGACGCCTCGGGCGGCGCTCCTCCAGGCCGCCGGGCGAGGTGGCGCGGCCCCGAGCGGCGCGTGCGGTGGCGGTCGCCGCATCCGGCGGTACGCGGGAGGTTGACGCGGCACACGGCGGGCACCCGCCCTGTCGACGCGGCCGGCCGACAGGAAGAGTGGTGAGGACGATGGTGGCGGAACGGGCGATCACGACCGAGGGCGCCGCGTGTCGCCTTCCCCTCGGCCGAGGCGGGGCGGACCGATGAGGACGACGGGCAGGGTGAGGACCGCATTCGAACGGATCCGCGGCATGATGCAGGAGTCCGACGGCAAGGCGCTGCGCAACGACAGCCTGCGCGAGGAGGGCCGGCGCCGCCGGACCGAGGCGCGCGAGGAGGCGTCACGACGCCGGGGGGACCAGGACCGGCACCGCTAGCGCCCGGGCGCTGACCGACGAGGTCTCGGAGAGGTGCGGCGGGGGCGAGGCTCTTCTGCGGGGTCGGCCTCGGCCTCGGCACGGTCCGGTGTCGGCGCGCGGCACCGGGGACCGGCACAGACCGGTGTCGCCGCCCGGGACCGAAACGGACCAGCCGCCGAAACCGGCGCGCTCCGGTGTCGCCGCCGGACACGGGAAGCCGCGCGCCGGCCGGTCGATCCCGCACGGACGCGTACCGCACCGGGAACGGCGGACGCGGGGCTCATGCGGTCCCGCGGCCCGCCCGTCCGTCAGTTCCGGCCGCGCCCGCAGGCACGGGCCGCGCGCAGGACGGGCGCGGCGGGCAGAACATCGAACACCGCGTCCGTACCGGTGATCCGGAGCAGCCGGAGCGCCTGGGGGGTGGGGGCGGAGAGTCGGAACGCACTGCCCGCCTCGACGGCGGCCAGACGACCGGTCAGGAGCTCGTTGAGAACGGTGGAGTCGCAGAACTCCAGACCGGCGCAGTCGACCACGAGGACCTCCGGCGCGGACGCGGCGCGGAGGTTGTCCTCCAGGGCCCGGGCCAGAACCGGGGCCGTTTCCATGTCGGCGCTGCCGCTCAGCGCGAGGACCACGGTGCCCGGGGGCCCCGCACGGCGACTGACGGTCAAGGCCTGTTGCGCTGTCATGGCCACACTCCTTCGGGCAGACGGTACGGGCGTGTTCCGTCCCATGCTCATCCGCCCGGTACCCGGCCGCAGCGCTCGAAACGAACACTCCGCGTCCGCGACGGTCCGGTGAGCGAAACCGGGAGATCGGCCGTGAACGCGACTGGCACCACCGGTCGGGGCGGCATCACACCGGTTGGCGCCCTGGCCCGCCCCGATCGCCGGCCTCGCCTCTCACCTGTGTCCGTCGGGGTGCAGGACGACCTTGGTCCACCCGTCGTCGCGGTGGTCGAAGTGCTCGTAGGCTCCGGGGGCCTCGTCGAGGGCGAGCTCGTGGGACACCACGAATCCGGGCTCGGCCCTCCCGCCGGCGATGAGGTCGCGCAGCGCGCGGTTGTAGCGCTTCACCGGGGCCTGACCGGTCCCCATGTGCTGGCCCTTGAACCAGAACATGCCGAAGTCGATGGGGATCCTGCCCTGGGCCTCGAGCCGCCCTTGGGTCTCGGCCGCCCCGGGATCCTCGGGGATGAACACTCCGACCACTCCGATGCCGCCGGTGAACCGCACGGCGTCGATCAGGCCGTTCAGGGTCAGACTCGCGTCCTCCTCGCCCTGCGGGTCGTGGGCCTGGTAGCCGACGCATTCGCAGCCGTTGTCCGCGCCGAGCCCCGAAGTGGCCTCCTTGACGACCTCGGCCGGGTCCTGGGACGAGGTGTCGATGGGGACGGCCCCGATCTGTTCGGCCAGCCGCAGGCGGTCGGCCTGGTGATCCGCCACCCAGACCCGCCCCGCGCCCTTGAGGATCGCCGAGTACGCGGCCATCAGGCCGACGGGCCCGGCCCCGTACACGAGGGTCTGGTCGCCGGGCTTCACCCGGGCCATCTCCGTGGCGTGGTAGCCGGTCGGGAAGATGTCCGCCAGCATCACGTAGTCGAGCTGGCGATCGGCGGCGTCCTCGCCCAGGCGCAGCGCGTTGAAGTCCCCGTAGGGCACGCGGAGCAGTTCCGCCTGACCCCCCTGGTACGGGCCCATCTCGGCGAAGCCGTAGGCGGCGCCCGCCATGCCGGCCCGGGGCTGCATGGTGAGGCAGTAGTTCGTCAGGCCCCGCTCGCACTGCTTGCAGAACCCGCAGGCGATGTTGAAGGGCAGGACCACCCAGTCGCCGACCTGGACCTTGCTGACCGCGTCGCCGGTCTCGACGACCTGGCCGAGGTTCTCGTGCCCCATGGCCCGACCGGTTTCGAAGGACGTCCTCCCCTCGTACATGTGCAGGTCGGAGCCGCAGATGTTGGTGGTGGTGATCTTCACGAGGATGTCGTTGGGATGCTCGATCCGTGCGTCCGGGACGTCCTTGACCGTCACCGTGCGGGGACCTTCGTACACAGCCGCTTTCATGATCGTTCCTATCCCGCCGCCGCGCTCGTACGGACGGACGGCGGCGACGACAGCCGACGGAGTCGCACGGCGGCTGCCCGGGCAGAGAGCCGGAAAACGCCGCACGCGCGTCGGTTCACCGCGGAAGGTCACCCGTTAGGACCGCGTCCTGACGCGGGGCCTTCGGGCGGGCGTGAGAAGGCGCAGGACGGCACGCTCCGCCCCGCCCGTGGGTGGCCGGCCTCCCGAAGGCACCGTCCTCGCCGAGCTGGCCGAGGGCCGTGGCAATGGTCTCCCGTGGCCGGGGCGTCCGGCCGGCGGATCAGCCAGTCCCCTCGGACCGTACGGCGCTGAAGGGGCTGGTGCCCAGGTGGGCGAGGAGGTCGGCGGTGTCGGCGTACACGGCCGCCGCACCCGCCTCGATGAGGTCGGCGC
This sequence comes from Streptomyces sp. NPDC002232, assembly GCF_042890295.1. Taxonomy (NCBI): domain Bacteria; kingdom Bacillati; phylum Actinomycetota; class Actinomycetes; order Kitasatosporales; family Streptomycetaceae; genus Streptomyces; species Streptomyces sp. NPDC002232. The sequence goes on from NZ_JBIARV010000003.1 coordinate 1,231,974, forward strand.
GCGGGATCCCGCCGCACAGCAGCCCGGCGGACGCGACGCCGGCGCGCCGCGCGGCCCGCATGTCCCAGACGCTGTCGCCGACGAACACGGCCCGGTCCGCGGGCACGCCGACCAGGGACAGGGCGTGCCGGATCGGATCGGGGGCCGGTTTACCCCGCTCTACGTCGTCGGCGGTGGCGGTGTCCGTGAGGGCGTCGTCGGCGTCCAGGGCCCGTCGCAGCGCGGTCAGTTCCCTGTCCTTGGCCGAGGTGACGAGCAGGACCTTCCAGCCGTCATCCGCGAGCTTCCGCAACAGTTCACCGGCCTGGTCGAAGGCCTCGAGGCGCTCGAAGGAGGTGGCGTAGAGCGTGTCGTGGGCGGCGCTGAGGCCGACGTCCTGCGACCGGTCGTGGGACGGGGCGAGCAGCTGGTCGATGAGTTGCTCGCCGGGGAGCCCCAGGGCGCGGTGCACGGCGTGGGTCGCCACGCGGTGCCCGCCCTGCCGGAAGGCCTCCCACCAGGCGACGACGTGCAGGTGGTTGGTGTCGACCAGGGTTCCGTCGACGTCGAAGAGTGCGGCGCGGTCCATGGTCGGAACTCCTACAGGTCGCGGAGGGCGGGAAGCAGGGTCGTCTCCGCCCAGCGGAGGAACGGCATCTGGTGGTCGCCCCCGACCTGGACCAGGGCGAGGTCGGTGAATCCCGCGTCGGCGAAGCGACGGGCTGCCTCCACCACGGAGCCCACGTCGTCCCCGCAGGGAATGGTCTTCGCCACGTCCTCCGGCCGGGTGTACGCGGAGGCCTGTGCGAAGCTCGCCGGGAGCGGCAGCTCGGCGTTGACGCGCCAGCCTCCCAGGGCCCACCGGAACTGGTCGTGGGCGCGCGCGACGGCGGCGCCGCGGTCGGGGTCGTAACAGATGGGCAATTGCCCGATGCGTGGCTTCCCCGTGCCGCCACGGGCGTCGAAGGCGTTGAGGAGATCCCGCTCCGGCTCCGTGGCGATCAGGAGGTCGGCATGCCGTCCGGCGACCGCACAGGAGCGGGGGCCGGAGACGGCGATGCCGAGGGGCGGGGGAGTGTCCGGGACGTCCCACAGCCTGGCGTCGTCCACCTGGAAGTGGCGCCCGTGCCGCGTCACGTAGGCGCCCGTTAACAGGGCGCGGATGATCTCGGCGGCCTCGTCCAGCATGGCGAGGCGGACCCGGGCCGAGGGCCAGCCCCGGCCGACGACGTGCTCGTTGAGGTTCTCGCCGGAGCCGAGGCCGAGCCGGAAGCGGCCCTCGGAGAGGAGCTGGACCGTCGCCGCCTTCTGGGCGACCACCACGGGGTGGTAGCGGAAGCTCGGGCAGGTCACGTAGGTCATGAGCGGGATGCGGGAGGTGGCCTGCGCCGCCGCTCCCAGGACGCTCCACGCGTACGGGGCGTGCCCCTGCGACGGCAGCCAGGGGAAGGAGTGGTCCGAGATCACGGAGAAGTCGAATCCGACGCGCTCGGCCTCGACCACGTGTCCGACCAGTTCACGGGGGCCGGCCTGCTCGGTCATCATCGTGTACCCGATGTGCATCATGTCCGGCGCCTTGCCGCGTACAGGGGGTTCGAAACGGTCGAAACACGACGAGTCGGTTCATGCGGAGCCAGTCGAGCGACCCGGGCTCGGACGACACCGGTCCGAGCGAAGCACGGGGCGGCGCCGGCCGGTGGCCGGCGCCGCCTGATCCGCCGCGTGACCGGCCGGCCGTCAGTCGTCCCCGGCGAGCACGCGGATGATCGCGGACGAGAAGGCGTCCAGGTCGTCCGGCCTTCGGGAGGTGATCAGAGGGTGGTCACCCGAGGTGTCGACGACCACCTCCCGGTCCCGCCAGGTGCCACCGGCGTTCTCCAGGTCCGGGCGGAGCGAGGGGTACGAGGTGAGTTCGCGGCCCGTGGCGAGCCCGCTGTCGACGAGGAGCCACGGCCCGTGACAGATCGCGGCGACCGGCTTGCCGGCCGCCGCGAAGGCCGAGACGAGGCGCCGGGCGTCGGTGTCGGTCCGCAGCTGGTCGGCGTTGAGTGTGCCGCCCGGGACCAGTACGGCGTCGTACCCGTCGGCGGTCGCCCGCGCGAGGGTCGTCTCCGCCGGGACCAGGTCGCCGGGGTGGCGGTCGGAGACGAGGGTCTGTACGGCTTCGTCCTTCTGCGCGGCGACGGTGACCCTGGCACCGCTCGCGCGCAGGGCTGCCGCCGGTCTGGTCAGTTCGTCCTGCTCGGTGCCGTAGTTCGTCGTGAGGATGAGGACGTTCCGTCCTTCGAGCGTTCCGTCGGGTGACACAGTCTGTCTCCTCCTTGATCAGATGCGGGCAGCTTCACCGAACTGACCGCCGTGGCGGGGACCGGAACACCTCCGGATGCCCCCGCGGCCGGGTGCGTGTCCCTGAGGCACGAGCGGCGGCCGCCCCTGCCCGGCTGGTCTGGCAGAGCTGGTTCGGTCAGCGGAGTGCGGGCAGCAGTTGGTCACGGCCGGCGGTGAAGAAGGTGTCCTGGTCGGGCCCGATCTGGCCGATGTAGACCTCGTCGAACCCGGCGTCGACGTAGGCGCGCACGGCGGCCAGGTGTTCCTCGGGGTCGTTGCCGCAGGGCACGTTCTGTGAGACCTGGTCGTGGGTGACGAGCTCGGCGGCCTGCTCGAAGTGGGCGGGCGTGGGCAGGATCTGTGCCAGTTCGCCGGGCAGGTGCTCGGTGGGCCACAGCCGGTGGGCGGTCTCGACCGCCTTGTCCCGGTCCTCGCCCCAACAGACTTTCAGCCCGCCGATGACGGGCTTGCCCTCGCCGCCGGCGGTGCGGAAACGCCGGATGGCGTCGTGGTCGGGTCCCATGGTGACGAAGCCGTCGCCGATCCGGCCGGCGAGCTCTGCCGCCTTGGGGCCGAATCCTGAGACGAGTACGGGCAGCTCGCCTGTGGGGGCGGTGTAGAGGCGTGCGTTGTCGACGGTGTAGTGCCGGCCCTGGTGGCTGACCTGGTCGCCGGTGAACAGCTTGCGCATCACCTCGACCGCCTCCTCGAGCATGTCGGCCCGTTCGTCGAAGGAGGGCCAGCGGTCGCCGAGGATGTGCTCGTTGAGGGCTTCACCGGTTCCCACGCCGAGAGCGAACCGGCCGTTCAGCAGGTGGTGGGAGGTGGCGGCGGCCTGGGCGGTCACGGCCGGGTGGAGTCGTACGGTGGGGCAGGTGACCAGTGTGGTGACGGGCAGGTCCACGGCCTGGGAGAGTGCGCCGATCATCGACCAGACGAACGGGCTGTTGCCCTGGGCGCCGTTCCACGGATGGAAGTGGTCGGAGATGGCGAGGCGGGTGAAGCCCGCCTCGCGCGCCTTTGCGGCCTGGTCCAGGAGCTGCGGGGGAGTGAATTCCTCGCAGGACAGGAAATAGCCGAACGAAGTCATGACCTCAGGCCTCCAGGAGGAGATGCCGACCCGCTGCCGCGGGCACGGGCGACGGGGAAGAGGGACTTCGGGTCGCACGGGCGGGGCCCCGCGCTTGCCGGGATCACGGCCCGTGGGGCTTTCGGATCTCGTCCTCGCGTGCCGGCGGCTGGGCCTTCGGGCCGGGCGTGACGTCGTCGGCTTCCGCGGCCCCGGTGCCGGGCAGGACAGCGTCCTCGGCCTCCTCGCGTGCTTCCTCGTCGCCGCTCTCTCCCGGTGCGCGGGACGGGGTGGTGCGAGCGCTGTCGTTCTCGTTCTCGTACTTCTTGACCACGGAGTGCTCCTGTTCTGAAAGGGACGGAAGGCGCAGCGGACGCCGGACGCCGGACGCCGGACGCCGGGGGCCGGTGCACCGGGCCCGGGGCCGGCTCGCTCGGGAAGCGAGCGAGGGCCGGTCCGGCACACGGCGGGCGCGGGGCTGTGCCGCGCGTCAGGACGGCGGGTAGACGTTGCGCTTGAGGCGCCGGGCCAGGTGTGCCGTGTTCGCCGCGAGGGTCTTGGTGGTGGCGGCGGTCTTCTCGGGGGTCTTGTCGAGGTCCTGGTAGTCGGTGCCCTGCATGGCCTCGCCGACCCAGTAGGTGACGGCGTTGGCCGGCAGGGTGAATCCGCAGTCGTTCAGGCCCTGGAACAGCTCGGCGCTCACGTGGTGGGCGCCGTCCTCGTTGCCGACCACGCAGACGGCGGCGACCTTGCCGTAGGTGAGCATCCGGCCCTCGTCGTCCGTCTCGCCGATCTCCGCGTTCAGGCGTTCCATGACCCGCTGGCAGACGCTGGAGGGGTGGCCCAGCCAGATCGGGGTCGCGAGGATCAGGATGTCGGTCCCCAGCACGGTCTCGCGGATGTCCGGCCACGCGTCACCCTCGCCCAGGTCCGTCGAGATGCCGGTCTTCACGTCGTGGTCCGCGATGCGGATCGACTTGCCGGTGACGCCGTGTTCGGCCAGCGCGTCCAGAGTCTGGCGGGCCAGGAGCTCGGAGCTGGAGGCGGCGGGGGAGGGGGACAGGGTGCACACGAGCGCGACGGCGCGCAGCGGAGTGTTCTCGTTGGCTTCCATGGCCTGCGGCTACCCCCGCAGACGGTCGCAACCCGTGATCCGCCGCTCGGTTCATCAGATCGGCGGGCACGGTCATCACGCGGGCCGGGCCGAGCCGGATCCGGGAGGCGCCGTGGGGGCGGCGCCGCCGGCGCGAGCCTCCCGACGCTTTCCCGGCCGAACTCTCCGGCCCGGAGGACCGCGGTGCCGTCCGGGCGGTCTCGTCCACGATGGTGGGCGCGTGAAGCCGGGCCCCGTGGACGATCCGGTGCCCGCAGGCTTCTACCGCAGAAGAACCGGAACGTCGGCGAGCGCGCGGTGGAAGCTGGAGGAGCCGCCGTCGGCGACCTGGACGTCGTCGGTCATCCTGTCCACGTCCAGTCGGTGATCTCGGCGGGATCCACTCCTGTGCGGCGCAGCTCGCCGCGCAGGGCGTCGCGGTGGCTGGTGTACCGCTCGGCGAGCTGCCGGCTGCGGCCGGAGCGCGGCTCGGTGTGGGCCAGGACCGTGGCGGCGATGTCGTGGCGTGTGGTGGCGTTGAGGGCGAGGAGATCGTAGGGGGTGGTGGTCGTGCCTTCCTCCACGTAACCGCGGACGTGGAAGCGGTCGGGGTGGGGCCTGCCGTGGAGGAGCTGGTGGACGGCCGAGGGGTAGCCGTGGAAGTCGAGGACGACCGGTGTCTCCTGTCCGAACAGCGCCTGGAACCGTTCATCCGGCATGGCGTTCGGGTGGCGGCCGGGAGGGGCGAGGGAGCACAGGTCGACGATGTTGACGAACCGGATCCGGGCCTCGGGCAGGTCCTGGCGCAGCAGGTCGGCCGCGGCCAGGGACTCGACGGTGGGAATGCCGCCGGCGCACGCGAGGACGACTTCGGCCTCCTCGCCGTCGGCGGTGCTCGCCCAGGTCCACTGTGACGCACCGGCGCGGACGTGGTCGCGGGCGGCGTCGAGGTCGAGCCATTGGGCGGCATCGTGCTTTCCCGCGACGACGGCGTTGATCTTCCCCGTCTCGTCCAGGAGCCGTTCCATCGTGACCAGGAGGGTGTTGGCGTCGGGTGGCAGGTAGACGCCGGTGACGGTGTTCTTGCGGTCGAGGAGGTTGTTGATGAAGCCGGGGCCCTGGTGGCTGTATCCGTTGTGTTCCTGGCGCCAGCCCTCGCTGCTGAGAAGGTAGGTGAGGCTGCTGACGGGGGCGCGCCAGGGAACCTCGCGGGACATCTTCAGCCACTTGGCGTACTGATTGGCCATGCTGTCGACGATCGAGGCGAAGGCCTCGTAGGTGGGGAAGAGGCCGTGTCGGCCGCTGAGCAGGTAGCCCTGCAGCCAGCCCTGGCAGTTGTGCTCGGACAGCATCTCCATCACCCGGCCGTCCCGTGCCAGGTTCTCGGCGTACTCCTCGACCGGCCAGGCGTAGGCGCGGCCGGTGGCCTCCAGGACCGCGTCGAGCTTGTTGGAGGCCAGTTCGTCGGGGGAGACGATCCGGAAGTCGCGGCGGGTGGACGTCGACGCCATGAGGCCGGCCAGCCAGCCGCCGAGCACCCGGGTGGGGCTCGCCTTCGCCGATCCTGGCCCGTGCGGCAGGGGCACGGAGTGCGGTTCGAGGGCAGGAAGGGGCAGAGGCCGGCGGAGCCGGCCTCCGTTCGCGGCCGGCTGGGAGCCGATGCGGACCCCCGCGGGAGGGATCCCGGCGAGCACCGCGTCCGCCGGCCGCCCGTCCTGATCGAACAGGTCCCCGGGGCGGTAGGACCGCAGCCATGACTCCAGGGCCTTGAGCTGTGCGGGGTCCTCGCGCACGTCGGGCAGGGGGACCTGGTGGGCGTGGAAGGTCCCTTCGACGGCCGTGCCCCCGGCCTCGGCCGGCGCCCCCTGTCCCTTCAGGCTGCGCAGCACGATCATCGGCCACGGGGGACGAGCGGGCACATCGCCCGCGCGGGCCCTGCCCTGGAGTCCGCGGATGCTGTCGTGAGCATCGAGGACGGCGGCCGTGAGGGGTTCCCCGGACGGGCCGCCGGTGACGTCCACGATGCGGGGATCCCAGCCGTAGCCGCGGAAGAGGTCGGTGAGTTCGGCGTCGGTCATCGTCGCGAAGAGCGTCGGCGATGAGATCTTGTAACCGTTGAGGTGAAGCACGGGCAGCACCGCCCCGGAGGTCACCGGGTCGAGGTACTTGGTGGAGTGCCACGCCCCCGCGGTGGGGCCGGTCTCCGCCTCCCCGTCGCCGACGACGCACGCCACGACCCGGTCGGGGGCGTCCAGCGCGGCACCGAACGCGGTCGCCAGGGCGTAGCCGAGCTCACCGCCCTCGTGCAGGGTCCCCGGAACCGACGGGGAGAGGTGGCTGGGGAAGCCGTCAGGAGCGCAGTAGCGACGTGCAAGCTCCCGAAGCCCGCTGCCCGTCCTCGCCAGTGCCGGGTCGTGGTCCTCGTGGGTGCCCTCCAGCCACAGGTTGGCGTGGACGGCGGGCGCGCCGTGACCGGGGCCGGTGACCAGCAGCACGTCGGCACCGCGTTCACGGACGAGACTGTTGAGAGCGGCGTAGACCATGCTGATTCCCGGACAGGACCCCCAGTGCCCCAGCAGCCGCGGCTTGATGTGCTCCGGCCGCAGCGGCTCGGTGAGCAGCAGGTTGTCCTGCAGGAAGATCAGGGCCGCGGCGACATAGTCGGCCGCCCGTGCGTAGGGGGTCCGCTGCGACTGTGCAGACACGGTCACGACTCCTCCGGGAAGGTGGCGGATGCGCTCTGCTGCGCCTGCCCGGGCCCTGACCGCCCAACCCACCCCGGCCCCGGCCGGCCGGCTCACCCGCCTCCGGCCAGGATGCCGGGCCGAGTCAGCAAACGCCCTCCGGGCCGCGCCCCCAGTCCACGAGGCATCGCCCGGCGCTGTCCAGGTGACCGCGGGGGGCGTCCGTCGACGGGTGGACGTCCGCGTCCGCATCCGCCGTTCGGCCGGCGGGTGGACGTATGCGGCTCGGGGACGGCGGGTGGCCGCGGCGAGTATCACGGGCATACCCGAGGGGAGAGCACGAAGCGCTCGTCTCAGAGATCCAGAACGGCCGGCCGAAGCGTACCGACAGGCCTTCCGAGTACAGCAGGCTTGCCGGTGCGGACGCGTCGACCGTCAGGCCGGTGGCCGCCCGCACGAGTTCGTCCTCCAGCAGGAGCAGCGCCGCGTCCCTGAAGCGCCATGGCTCGTGGTGCAGTGGCCAGTAGAGTGTCCGGCCCCGAGTCCGGGCGTGGAGGCCCCATCTGGCGGTCAGGAAATTCTCCAACGCGTTCGGGCCCCGCTCCTCGCCCTCGACCGCAGCCCAGAGCCGGGAACGAGGGCGTTCCCGGCTCTTGCGCCGAACGGCGTAGAGGACCCTTTCCTCGAAGCGGTCGCAGCGGGCCGACGCCCAGCGGTAGGGCAGCCCGAACAGTGCGTTCGCGGCGATGACGGGAAGCAGCCGGCTGCAGTCCAGGCTCAGGAACACCACCCCGCGCCGACCGGCTGCGTCGACGCTGTAGAGGCGTACGTTGATCTCCTCGAACCGGCCCCCGAAGGGCAGGACGGGACCTCGCGCCAGACGCAGGTCCCGCATGCCGAAGAAGACGAGGCCCACGTAGGTCTTCCCGTCGAGCACGTCCGGCCGCGTTCCCGTGGGAAACAGACCGGCGACGGCGTCGGGCGATGTCTCCCAGTGCACGAACACCAGATCGGTCCACCGCTGGCGGAAGACACTGCCGCAGGAGTGCTGTGGACCGGCCGCCGACACTGGCTGCGGCGCCGCGTACCGCTCCGCCCGACGCACGGGTGATCCACCGCCACCGCGGCGCGACCTCGCCATGACTCCCTTCTCCTCCTTACCCGACGGCCTCACCATGAGGGCGCTGCCCGACGTCGACGGGGCCCACAGGGGTTTCCCCCCGCTCGTAGTTCGCCAGCGCCAGCCCCAGGGCGAAGAACGTGGGCGCCCACTCGCCGACGAAGATTCCCCACCGGTCAGCCCTTTCCAGGTTCTCGCTTCGTCGCGAGGTGAGCCACGAGGCGAGCGACAGCCCGATCGAACCGAAGGCCGCGAGGTAGGCGTGTTCGCTGGTGACTCCTGCTTCGTGGAGCTTCTTGACGATCATCTTGTTTTCCCTCTTTCGTTGAGTAGGGCGAGGGCCACTGCTCGGGGGCGAGCAGACACCTCCGCTCAGGAGCCCGTGGTTGCCGGCCGGCGCTGGTGACGCCGACCTGAGGGATCGGGCGCTGCGCGGAGCGCGCCGAACCGCCCCCTCACGGCTTCGAGCCGCTTTCGGGGCCGGCCGAGGCGGTGATCCCGGAGTCCTTCGCCCGCCACAGACCCGCGGAGCAACCGGGTGGGAACGAGGGGAAGGCGTGACCGGCCAGATCGATGAGCCAGAGGTGCCCGGCGGCGCAGTCGCACTCGTAGAGGCCTGCCCTGGGGGTGCAGGCACCGGGCGCGTGGGTCTCGGCAGGGGACATGAGATCTCCTTGACAGAGCGTGGGGGTGATTCGACGGAGAGGGCGGGCGCCGAGGCGCCGGGCCGACGGGAGAACCAGCAGTGCGGGGACCGAGGCGGGCCGGTCGCTGCCGGCGAACCGCCTCGCGCGCTCCGCTTCCAAGGGGCGCAACTCCTTCGCCGAACGGCCGGCGGCACAGGAGATGCGAGCGGAGGCCGCAGGCGGAGCCTGCCGGCCGCGCTGCGCCGAAGCCGAATACGGTGCGAAGACCATGTCATGCTCCTCCGGCAGGATCACCGTTCCTCCTGAGATTCGCCGAACCGATGCATCCAGGCAACACGCATTGATGGTGCAGCGAAAAATGTGCCTCCGCCCACCAGCTGCGCTCCCACAGTCGCGTGCGCCGAGCCCGCCCCGGGCGCCACGCACCGCCGCCCGGACCCTGCCGTCGCTCAGCCCCCCGGCCCGGCCCGTCGGACCGCGGCAGACCACCAGGACGAGGGGTGCCCGCCCCAGAACAGACCCGGCCTGCCCGGCGCGGCACCGCGGGGCGTCGCGCCCTCGTGCCCGGCCCGGCCCGACGGCGCCGGCCCGGCAGAGCGGAACCGCCCCGGAACAGACCTTCTCAGGCCGCCACCCCGATGACCGGCCACCCGATCAGCGCCCGGTGTCATGGCGCAGGCTCGCCGTAGAGCCGCGAGATGGAGCCGACTGCCTCGCCCAGCCCTCGCGGCCGCAGCATGCCCGTGGCTGGCCTTGCGCCCGACCAGCCTGGCCCGGCGAGCACGACGAGAGGCGACGTCCTGGCACCGCGCAGCCCGAACGTCGTGCCCGCCACATGGCGGGCCAACGGCAGGTCCGCCGTCGTCCGGGTCTGGGACCACAGCACCACCGCGGCCGGGCCGCACCTGCGCACCGCAGCGTCCAGGGCCTCCGCGGGGACGGCGCCTCCGAACATGCGAGCCTCGAGTCCCCGCTCGGACAGGGCGGCCGTGAGAGCTTCCAGAGGAAGCGTATGGGGCTCCGCCGGCACACAGGCCAGCAGCACCGGAGCCCTCGACCTGTCCGTGGCGGTAAGGGCGGCACGGCGCAGCGCCGTCGACACCTGCCAGGAGAGCAGGTGCTCGACCTCGACGTAGAGGTCGCCGGAGGACACCCATTTCCGGCCGACGGCCCGTAGCGTGGGAGCCATCACGTCCTCCCAGGCACTCACGAGACCGCGGTCGGAGATCGCCTGCTGCAGCAACCTCTCCATCGCCGCGGCGTCCAGACGCACTGCGGCCCGTGCCAGACCACGGCACTCCTGACGCACGTTCCCCAAGGCCAGGACCCCGCCCCCGGCGGAACCGCGCCCCGCGCCCTCGGCGTCGACCGTGCCCCGGCCGGGCAGCAGCTCGTCGCTCCCGCCCGGTTCCGGGCGGGAGCGACGAGCTGCCCGGGCGGCTTCCGCCGGGGGAACGCCCGACGAGGTGAGACGGCACATCTCCTCGAGCATCGCGACATCGGAGGGGGACCAGCGCCGGTGCCGACCGTCCGCGCGCGACGCGGGCCCGATGCCGTAACGCTGTTCCCAGGAGCGGATGGTGGTCGGCGACACCCCGAGGCGTCGGGCCAGGGCCCCTGTGGTGATTCCTGCGGTCGTTTCGGCCATGCGAGGCGCCTAACGCGTGTTCACCAGCCCGGATGCGGTCGCGACGCGCGTCGGCTATTCCTGCGGGGGTACCGGCGATGCCTCTGTGCTGGCCCCGAGCTGATACGGCCGGAGCCGGTTGGCCCAGTCGGTGCGGGGCACCTCGAAGGGCCTTCGGTACGCGGACATCTCGCCCGGCAGACGGTCGGTCAGTGGACGCAGAGGATGCGAGGCGGGGTCCGGCGGCGGAGTCTCCTCGTCGCGGACCTTGGACCCCAGGACGAACGCGCCGATCAGCACGGCGACGACGATCACTCCGATCAGAACGAGCACAGCGGCCTCCCGTGGTGCGAAGCGATGGATCTGCCCGTATTTCAGCCCTCGCTCCGCACGCGGATGCAAAAAGAATGAAACGTCTATCTTCTGGAGGTATCGGCCGGGTTCCGGCAGGAAGTCATGACGGAAAGAGCCGGTGGTCGCCCGGCCTGACGCCGGCCCGCAGGACAGGGCAACCCCGCACACCACCTGTCCCTCGCCCCGCCGCGGCGGTTGCCGGCGTCCGGCCACACCTGGACGCCGCCCCGTGACCAAGCTGTTCCGCGCCGGCTCATGGTCTCGGGCACACCGAGGGCTGACGTCGGGCGCTCACGGTGTCGAAAGCGCCCCGGCGCTCCGGAACGGCTGGGGGCCGCACGGTCAGCGAAGAGTCTGGAGGGCGTAGAGCAGACCGATGCCGGTGGCGAGGGTGCCGAGGACGAGCCGGAGGGCTGTCTCGGGCAGGTGCGGCTGGAGGCGCGCGCCGAGGTACCCGCCGAGGAGGCCGCCGGCGCCGCAGGACAGGCCCAGCAGCCAGTCGGGGGCGACTTCGCCGGTGGCGGCCAGGGAGAGCAGCGCGTACGTGGCGGCGCCGACGACGGAGGTCACGAAGGTGGAGGCCAGAGCGGCGGGTGCGACGGTGGCGACCGGTGTGCCGCGTCCGACGAGGAGGGGCCCCAGCAGCGAGCCGCCCCCGATTCCGTAGATGCCGCCGGCCACGCCGACCGCCAGGGCCAGTGCCGTCGTCGCGCGGGGCGACGGAAGGTCCCTGGCGCGGGTGGGGGCCGGGCGTACGGTGCGCAGCCACAGCCACAGCCCGAGCGGCAGGAGCAGCACCGCGATGAGGAGGCGGAAGACACGCGGGCCGGGAACGGCGAAGACGCGGATCACGGCGCCGGCGATGACGCCGGGCACGGTCCCCGCGATCAGCAGCCGGGTCAGCGGCCCGCCCAGCTGCCCGGCCCTCCGGTAGCGCAGGAGGGCACCGGGGCCGGCCACGACGTTGTAGAGCAGGTTCGTGGGCGTCACGGCCGGACTCGGCACGCCCAGCACACTGACCTGGACGGGCAGCAGGAAGACCGCTCCGGAGACGCCCACGGGGGCCGTGACGACGGATATCAGGAGCCCGGCGGCGAACCCGAGCAACCCCAGCGACCCCTCCACGACATTCCCCTCGGTCCACTCCGTCCGGCGCCCCGAACAGGCTCCGGCCCAGGTGCCTTCCGTTCTCGTGAACATCGGCCCCCGCACCGATCCAACCGCCTTCCGGAACAGTGGACAACGGCCGTCCACACCCGTGAAGAGAGCCACCGAGCCACGAAGAGCCGTCCGGTGACCGACTCCCCAGGAGCCGGGCGGGATTCTGCGGTGAGCGGCGGACCCTGAGCGGTCTCGACCTCACCACCGGCGAGGACCGGCGGCGAGTCATCGCAATCCCGAGCGCGACAGACGACCGCTGGGCGAGTCGCATGGCGCCGTCCTGCCTGGTACTGACGACGAGGAGCCGCCCCTTACGGGGCCGCCGGGCTGTGCTCGGTGGCGGTCAGGACGAGGATCGCCTGGTCGTCGTCGATGTCACCGGCGTCGGTGAAGGTGTGCAGGGCTGTGATGATGCCGTCGATGATCTGCTGGGGGCGGGGCCGGCCGGGGAGGTCGGACACGGCCTTGACGAGCCGGTGGTCGCCGAGCATCTCGCCGTCCCGGCGGCGGGCTTCGGTGATGCCGTCGGTGTAGAGGACCAGGCTCTCGTGGGGACGCAGCTGGAGGCGGTGGGGTGTGACGTGGGTATGGGGGGTGACGCCGAGCAGGAGCCCCTTGGCGTCGAGGCAGTGCACGGTGTGGTGGGCCTGCCGGTGCAGGGGCGGGTTGTGGCCGGCGCGGACGAGTTCGATGTCGAGACCGGAGGGGGTGGGGGTGAGCTGGCCATAGACGAGGGTGACGAAACCAGTGCCGTGGCTGCCGGGCCGGTCGGTGAGGGCTTCGTTGACCGCTTGGACGACCTCAGCGGGACCGGGCAGGCGGGAGGCGACGGCGCGGGCGGTGTGGCGGACCAGGGCCGTGGTGGTGGCGGCGATGGCGCCGCGCCCGCACACGTCACCGAGGAGGAAGGCCCACCGGCCGTCCTTGAGAGGGAAGACGTCGTAGAAGTCGCCGCCGATGTCGAGTCCTTCGCCGGCGGGGCTGTAGTAGGTGGCGACCTCGGTGCCGGGCACGTCGGGCAGCTCGGGCAGGAGGAGTCCGGCCTGCAGATCGCGGGCGAGGGCGGCGCGGTGGGTGTACTGGCGGGCGTTGCGGGCTGCTGAGGCGGCGCGTCGGGCGAGCTCTTCGGCCAGGGCGACGGTGTGGCCGTCGAACACGTGGTCGCCGGTGGACAGCAGGGTCACGGCCCCGAACGCCTGGTCGCGGTCCATGAGGGGCACGCACAGGTAGCCGGTGACCTTCAGGTCGTGCCAGGGGCCCGGCCCGGTGGGAGCGCGGCGGGCGACCTCTGTGGTGCCGGAGGCCAGGACGCGGGCGACGGCGTCGTCGTCGGCGTCGTAGACGGGGATGTGGGAAGTGAGCAGGTCCCGCTCGCCCCGGGTGGGAGCGGCGGCGGCGATGCGGCGCACCCGCCCGCCTTCGACGAGGTCGACCGTGCACAGCGGGGCCAGCTTCGGTACGCAGAACCCGGCCAGCTTCGACAGCGCCTGAGCGGCGTCCAGGTCGGAGGAGAGCGCGCTGCTGGCCTCCAGGAGGAAGGCGAGGTCGTCCCGGGCGGCCTTCTCCCGTGCTTCCGCCGCCTGGCGCGCCTGCTCGGCGTGGTGGCGTTCGATGGCCAGCGCGGCCGTGTCGGCGAAGACCCTCGCCAGGGCGAGGTCGGCTTCCTGGGGGGTGCGCGGGGTGCGGTGGTACATCGCGAAGGTCCCGAGCAGAGCCCCGTCGCGGGCCAGGATCGGGGTGGACCAGCACGCGGCGAGACCGGCCTGGCCGGCGAGCGCCCGGAAGTCGTCCCAGAAGGGGTCGGTCGCGATGTCGGTGACGATCACCGGCCGGCGGCGGTGAGCGGCGGTGCCGCAGGAGCCGACGCCGTCCCCGGTGGCGATACCGTCGATGGCCCGGTTGTAGAAGTCGGGCAGGCTGGGTGCCGCCCCGTGCCGCAGATGCCGGCCGCCGGCGTCGGCGAGCAGCACCGACACCAGGACCTCCTCGGGTGCGAGCGCCTCGATGGCGCGGGCCATGCCCTCCAGGACGTCGGGCAGGGGTGCCTGGCGGGCGATCTGCTCCAGCAGCACCCGGTGCTCGGCCGCCAGCCGCTGGGCCTGCTTGACCTGGGTGGTCTCCACCCCGACCACCCGCACGCCCATCACGTTTCCGCCCGCATCCACCCGCGGCTCGTACGTGAAGCTGAAGAACCCCTCCCGGGCACTCTTCCCCTCACCGAGCAGCACCCGGGCGTCCCGGGCGGTGTGGGTCTCGCCGGTGCGGTAGACCCGGTCCAGCAGCGCGATGAAGCCCTGCTCGACCAGCTCCGGCATCAGCTGCCCCAGCGGCAGCCCCGTCTCGCGGCGCTCGCCGCCGATCGCGGTGAAGAACGCCGCGTTCGCCGTCTCCAGCATGTGAGCCGGCCCGGCCAGGTAGGCGAAGATGGCAACGGAGTCACCGAACAGCGCCCGCAGATCACGACCCGCGTCCTCCAGGGCGGCCGTGCGCGCTCCCGCCATCGCGGCAGGCTCAGGGGCCTGCTGCCCCGGAACACGCGTCATGAGTTCTGCCTCTCCCGCAGCTGCGCCGACTCGTCCGAGCCGACGGCCACGATGTCACGCCGCTCCGTGCCCGCCGCAAAGGCCTGCTCCCGGTCGGGGTACACCTCGAAGATCCGGTCCAGGCCGGTGATCGCGAACAGCCGGGCCACCGGAGCGGGCACACCCGCCAGGCGCAGCACCCGGCCCTGCTCCGCGAGCGGCTGCATCAGCCGCAGCAGGGCACCGATACCGGAGGAGTCACAGAAGGCCATGGCGGCGCAGTCGGCCACCACCGGCCCCGCGCCCCGCCCCAGGGCCAGCACCTCTTGGCCGGCCTCGTCCAGCTGGACCATGCTTTCGAAGTCGAGCTCACCACGCAGCACGAGCACCACGCCCCGCTCCTCCTGCACGACCTGCACCGAGAACACCCGCAGCTTCCTCCCTACGAAGCGACCGACGACGAGCGCTCCCATCGTAAAGATCCGACGGACCGGCCCCCTCCAGACCTCTCACCCATGCCGTCGCCACAGGGGCACAGCACGTGCCTCCATGACGTGCGCGGGTGAGACCCGGTGCCCAGACGTGAGCACCACCGAGCCACCTCACTCCCAGCCCGCGGTGCCGACTGCCCGACACATCGACCTGCACCGTTCTGCCCGGCCCCGCACCGTGACCTACCCGAGCGGGTGAATGCCCCCGCAGCCGCGCTCTCGTCGATCGCTTCCCCAGGCCTGGCGAGGGCAGGACGGGGGGAGCGGGGCGTGGCAGAGCCCCCGGCCCCCAGGAGGGGGCCGGGGGCTGGGTGCGCCGAGGGCGGTCAGTGGCGGAAGGTGTCCTTGATGTCTTCCTTGGCCTGGCGGGCGTTGCCCTTGGCCTGGTCGGCATGTCCCTCGGCGGTCATCCGCTCGTTGCCGACGGCGCGGCCCAGGGTCTCCTTGGCCTTGCCCTTGGCCTGCTCGGCGTGGGCCTTGGTCTTCTCGGTGCCCGACATGGGGACCTCCTCGTGACGTTCCGGATTTGGTCGTGGCCACCTCGTGCTCCCGATCGGCGCCGGTAAACACACCGCCGTCACGCTGCTTCCGCCCACGGCCGGCGGAGGTGGTTCAAGGAGGGGTCCGGGCGCACGGAGAGGGCACGAAGGCGGCTGGTTCTGGATCACTCCGTCGAGGCGTGCCGGTGGTCCGCCCCCTGCCCAGGGGGCGGACCACCGGCACGTGCGCGGACAGCGGCAGGCGGGCGGGGGCGGCGGGTCAGGTTCGGGCGTCCGCCCGGCTTCCCAGCGGCTGTGCGGTCCTGTCGGGCGGTCGTCGGTCAGGCGGACTGGTACGAGACGTGGGCGGACAGGCGAAGGTCCCCCGATCGCGAGGATCGGGGGACCTTCGCCGCGCGATCCGCCCGTGGGAGCGGGGCCGGCGGTGTTCGCTCGCGGCGCCTGGAGGGGGTGCTACGCGGTGGGGCTGAGCTCGGCCTGGCCGAACAGCAGGGCCCAGCCGGAGGGCAGCTGGTGAAGCACGCGGGCGATCAGGTGGGGGCCGGCGTGGGCGGCGACGGCGGTGAAGACCGATCCGGTGTCCCAGCGTGTGGTGGCCAGGGAGGCGCCGGAGCGTGCGGCGAGGTCCTTGACGAAGGCCCAGCCCCCCACCGGCTCGGCCTCGGGAATCTGTGAGGTCAGGACGCGTGCGGCCTCCAGGGGCAGGCAGGCCGCCAGGTCGACGCGCTCGTCGCCGGTCAGCTGGCGTCCCAGCCCCGACAGGACCAGGCGGACGGCTTCGTCCGCCCGCTCGCGGGTGGGGTAGGCACCCTCGTAGCGGACTCGCTCCAGCATCTGCTGATACGCGGTGGAGTGCGGCTGCTGGCGCTCGAGCGGTACGCGCACGTCGGTGATCACTGGGGTGCATGCCTTTCGTCAAGCCGGGACGGGGTGGTGCCGGTGCGCGGCACCGGTGGTCAGGTGGACTGGGGGCGGCCGAAGAGAAGATCGCAGTCGTCGGGGCGCGTGAGCGGGACGGCCGCGCGCTCGGCTTCCTTCGCGGTGCCGTGCTCACCGCGTTCCCCGATGTGGTCGGGGAATGCCTCGGGTCGCGGAGTCATTTGATCGCCGCCCCTTCTCGTTCCTCGGATGCCCGTGGGGGTGCGGAGGCGGGTGAGGGGGAGATCAGGTGTCCGTCCTCCGCACCGGTGTCCGGCCGGTGTCAGCCGGAGATCTCCCTGCGGCCGACGCCGACGCCGACGCCGACGCCGACGCCGGCGACGACGGAGACCTTGCGGGGCTTGGCGCGCTCGGCGATCGGGATGCGCAGCGTGAGCACGCCCGCGTCGTAGCCGGCCCTGATGCGCTCGGTGTCGAGGGTGTCGGCGAGCACGATCTGGCGGGAGAAGACGCCCAGCGGCCGCTCGGACAGCTCCATCTGCACCTCGCCGGCCTTCGCGACCGGGCGGCGCTCGGCCTTGACCTTCAGCATGTTCCGCTCGACGTCGATGCCGATCGCCTCCGCGCTGACACCGGGGAGGTCGAAGGCCACCACGTACTCGTCGCCCTCACGGTAGGCGTCCATCGGCATCGCCGACGGTCTCGACCAGGTGCCCGGGCCCGTCAGCTGCTGGGCCAGCCGGTCCAGCTCGCGGAAGGGGCCAGTGCGCATCAACATCGTGAAACACCTCCAGGAGGTTCAGGCAGTAACTGCCGACGCGCCTCGCTGGCACCGTTGTCACATGTCATCCAATGGATGACAAACACGATGTCGTCGGAACGATGACGACTCCAGGGAGGTGTCCGTGACCCCGGCCGACCAGCCGCCGACCACCGGCACCGACACCGACAGCCCGCCGTCGTTCCTCGCCGCGACCGCAGCCCTCCACACGATCGACGACGCCCTGCGCGACGCCCGGCTCAAGGCCCCGACCCCCTCCGACGTAGACCCGGGCCCGGAAGCGGCCCTGGCATCACTGATGCTCCTGCGGCAGGTACGGGAACAGCTCGCCGGGTGGGAGACACGCCTGATCGAAACCGCCCGCGACGTGCCCGCCGGCCGCTACCGCGCCACGCCCGGCGAGCCGAGCCGGGCGGCGAGATAGGGCGCGGTGGCGCTGCGCCGGGACCTCGCCACCTTGGCCGGCCGGCCCGCCGCGACCACCCGGCCACCCGCGTCGCCGCCGCCCGGACCGAGGTCGATCACCCAGTCCGCCGTGGCGATCGTGTCCAGGTCGTGCTCCACGACGACCACCGTGTTGCCGGCATCGACGAGCCGGTGCAACTGCCGCAGCAGGAGCGCGATGTCCGAAGGGTGCAGCCCCGCCGTCGGCTCGTCGAGCACATAGAGCGCGTGCCCGCGCCGGGCTCGCTGCAGCTCCGTGGCCAGCTTGATGCGCTGTGCCTCACCACCACTGAGCTCCGTCGCGGGCTGGCCCAGCCGCAGATACCCCAGTCCCACCTCGCGCAGCGTCTGCAGACTGCGAAAAGCGGCCGGGACGGCGGACAGGAACTCGGCGGCGGCGTCGACGGACAGCGCCAGTACCTCCGCGATGTTCTTGCCCCGGTAGGTGACTTCCAGCGTCTCGACGTTGTACCGGGCGCCCTGGCAGGCCGGGCACGGCCCGTAGGTGCCGGGCAGGAACAGCAGTTCCACCGCGACGAATCCCTCACCCTGACAGGTCTCGCACCGCCCCTCGGACACATTGAAGGAGAACCGGCCCACCGAGTAGCCGCGCGCCTTCGCCTCGTCCGTCGCCGCGTACAGCTTGCGCACCGCATCGAACATCCCGGTGTACGTCGCCAGGTTGGACCGAGGCGTCCGGCCGATGGGCCGTTGGTCGACCCGGACCAGCCGGTCGAACGCCTCGAGCCCCGACGCGTCCCGGACGTCCACCTCCAGCCTCGCCTCGTCGGGTTCCTCGGGCACGAGCCCGAGGTGGCCGCGGACGACCTCGGCGAGCACCTGCGTCACAAGCGTCGACTTTCCGGAACCGGACACGCCCGTCACCGCCGTCAGCACACGCAGGGGTACGTCGACAGCCACGTCGCGCAGATTGTGGCGAGAGACACCCCTCAGGTGCAGCCAGCCCCGCGGTGCGCGGGGGCGGTGATCGAGCCGCGGGGCCCGCCCGAACAGATACTGGCTCGTGGCGGACTCCCCGACCCCCTCAAGACCGGCGACCGGGCCGCTGTACAGCACGCGCCCGCCGCCCTCGCCCGCACCAGGGCCGATGTCGACCACCCAGTCCGCCCGCCGGACCACGTCCATGTCGTGCTCCACCACGAACAGCGAATTGCCCGCCGCCTTGAGGCGGTCCAGCACCTCCAGCAGAGGCTCCGCGTCAGCGGGGTGCAGGCCCGCAGAAGGTTCGTCGAGGACGTAGACGACACCGAACAACCCCGAGCGCAGCTGAGTGGCGATCCGCAGACGCTGCGCCTCGCCCGGCGACAGGGTCGTCGAGCGGCGCCCGAGGCTGACATAGCCCAAGCCCAGCTCGAGCAGTACCTCCACCCGAGCCACAAGATCGCCGCAGATGCGGACCGCGGCCTCGGTCGTCTCCCCGGACCGGGCGGTCGACGTGGTGGTGTCGGCCTCGGCCCGGCCCGCGACGGGCCGCAGCAGCGTCACGACCTCAGTGAGCGGCATCGCGTTGATCTCGGCGATGGAACGTCCGGCGAAGGTGACGGCGAGCGCCTCGGGCCGCAGCCCGCTGCCGTGACACGCGGGACAGGGCACGCTCCTGACGAACCGCAGCGCCCGTTCGCGCATCTTCTCGCTCTTGGAGTCGGAAAGCACGTGCATGACGTGTCTGCGGGCGCTCCAGAACTTTCCCTGGTAGCCGTAGTCGACACGGCCCTCCTCGGGCTCGATGTACACGGAGGGCTGCTCATCGGTGTACAGCAGCCAGTTCCGGTCCTTCTTCCTGAGCCTGCGCCAAGGCCGGTCGATGTCGATCCCCAGGCCGCTCACGACGCTGCGCAGATTGGCGCCCTGCCAGGCGCCCGGCCATGCGGCGATCGCCCCCTCCCGGATGCTCAGTGAGGGATCCGGGACGAGCAGGTCCTCGGCGACGTCGTGCACGACGCCCAGTCCGTGGCACTCCGGGCAGGCGCCGGCCGCGGTATGGGGAGAGAACGACTCGGCTTCCAGCCGTGCGGCCCGGGGCGGGTACGTGCCGGCGCGGGAGTACAGCATGCGCAGCAGGTTCGACAGCGTGGTGAGGGTTCCGACCGTGGAGCGCGAACTGGGCGCACCACGCCGCTGCTGCAGGGCCACGGCCGGCGGCAGTCCGCTGATCTCCTGCACACGGGGAGCGCCGACCTGGTGCAACAGTCTTCGGGCATAAGGTGCCACGGACTCGAAATAGCGCCGCTGGGCCTCCGCGTAGAGCGTCCCGAACGCGAGGGAGGACTTGCCCGAACCGGAGACGCCGGTGAAGGCGACCAGCGCGTCCCGCGGAACATCGACATCGATGTTCCGCAGGTTGTTCTCCCTGGCGCCCCGTACCTGCACGAAACGGTCGGCCGCATCCTCGTTCACCGTTCCTGACTACCCGCTCGAGCCGCAGACCGCGCGCCGGGCCCCGGCGCGTGAGACACGAGAAGGCCGCCCGCGGAGCACCGAGCCCGCCACTCGCCGGGACGGGCCGGCGGGTCCGAGCCACGAACACGATGTGGCGCCGCGCAGGTGGCCGCAGGGGGCGTCCACCGACCGGTGGACTCCGCCCGCCCTGATTCCTCCGCACCCACACAGCCCCGCCAGGATCGAAGAGCGAGATCGAAAACCACCACCCCGATCGCATGCTTCCTCAGACCGCTTGGCCCAAAGACCACAGCGCCACTCCCAACGCCGCCCCCCGTGAGACGACCCAATACCAGAGCAGAGCCGCACGGACACCCACACGACCCGCTCGCCGGCCCCACACACCGCGGGGTCCCGCACGACTCGGTCTCCAGCCCCCCGGCGGCCGGAGCCCCCGCTCCCCGCCACCGCCGACGAGCACCCGTCATCAGCGGTGACGCCGACCCGGACCAGACAGCCGCCCCAGCGGTTGTCAGAGAAACCACGGGAGCCGGCGGCGGAGGCAGGCGAGGACGACCATGAAGATCCGCCACGGAACCATGACCGGACACAGAGCAGGTCACACCACCGCAGACGCCTGTCCCACCGAGGATCCGAGGTGGATCAGAAGTGGGTGGCGATCCCGAAGACGCGGCGCAGTCGCGCCATGTCCTGGCGGTCACGTTCCGTTGGTTCGTACCCCTGATGGAAGTGGACCTGCTGCTCGGCGGACAGGCAGGGGACGGCGGTTCCCCGGATGGTGCCCGTCACGAAGCAGGACGGGGGATAGGCGAAGGGACGTCGCGGGTCAGGCGACGCCTGGGCTGCTGACCCGTCATCGCCGAAGACCAGTGGATGAAGGTCGATCTCCCGGCCGTCCGGGGCCTGCACGACGAACCGGATGGGCCTGCGGTCCAGACTCTCCACGAAACCTGCCGCCGAGAGGGCCGCCAGCACGGCGGCTTCCTGGTCCTGCCGGTGCATCAGGTCCAGATCGCGATGGTCCCGGGTCTGCTCGCCGACCAGAGCGTCGATCCCCCAACCGCCACCGACCCAGACGTCGACCTCCGCTCGCTGTAACAGGGCCAGGACGAACAAGACGTCATCAGCTGTCATCACCCGACGCAGGCTAGAAGCGTCAGCGTCAGGCAGCGAACAATTTATCCCGCAAGCAGAGCATGTCCCGCGCAGGGAAGTCGACGGCCGCCTTCATAGTCCCCGCACATCGGGGTACACGACCGCGCATGGCACCGAAGACTGAACGCACCCAGTTCCTGCGGGCCGCGCGGCAGCTGCACCGCGTCCGCTCCTTCTACGCTGCAGGGGTCCTGCTGTGGGCGGGATCCTCCGCCTGGACCGGCTGGCAGGCCCCCGGAAGCCGGCAGATGTGGGTGTCCCTGCTCCTTCTGACCATCTTCACCGCCCTCCTCCTCACCGCGGGCCTGTCCCTGCGACGCCTCACAGCCCCCACGACACACCAGCCCGCACACCACGCCGCCCCGCGCAAAACGGCACACCCCCGCCACGCCCCGGCCTGAGTCGACAGCCCGCCCACCGTGACCGGCCGACCGGGTCCCCTCTGCCTCCGCTCGGCCGGTCACGCTCGCTCCGCACGTAGAGAAGCTGCTCATGGCAGGAACGACCAGGAACCGCAGCAGGGGAATGCGATATCTGCATGGGACAGCAGCACCGTGGCTCCTGGACCAGCTGCCGTAACAGCAGGCGAGCGTCGACCAGCCGCCCACCGACGCCAAGGCGCAGGCACCGGTGGGCGTTCGATTGCAGACAGTCAGCTGCCTCCCGAAGTGGTGAACATCTGCTGTCCGTTCTCGGGCCCTGGCTCAACTTCTGTGGTCCGGCTCCTGCTGAGCTGGGGCGAATCGAGATCTCGCACATGTGCGGCAGTTGAATGCGGGTTCCGCACGTTCGGTCGATTGCGGCGTGACCTGTCCCGGCGAGAACACGTTCACCGGGCATGCGAAAGATCATCACTTGCGGTCTGCTGGCCGCCGTCACCGTCCTCGCCGCCACACCCGCCTTCGCCGACAACGACGGCGACTTCGGCAGCGGGGTCGATGCAGCGAACAACTGGAACTTCACCGCCGCCGACGTGTGCATCCAGGAACTCGCCGTGGTGCCGGCCCTGAGCGACTGGACCGGCAACCACAAGAACAACTGCTCCAACGGCAACGTCATCGATCACTCCGGCGACGCGCAGTCGGCCGGTCACTGACAAGCTCCCATCGGTAGCCCCCGCCCGGGATCTTGTCCCCGGTGCAGTCATCGGGATCTCGCGGCTGGGGGCCTTGGAACAGCCACAGCCAGGGGCAGCGCCTTGAGCCGCTACCGTGGCGAGCGGCCCCGGGTGCCGCGACCACTCCACCGGGCGATCGTTGAGCGGGCATGCTCTCCTTCTCGACGGCGCCGCCTTTCTGACGGTCCGGTGCACCGTGTGCCAGGGCACGGGCCCGGCCGCCCGAACAGCGGAGCCGGGCCGGCCTCCAGGACGCTGCCCGCCGGCACCTCGCCGCCACCCACCCGGACCACTCCGGCGAGCCCGACGAGGCGTTCGTCGTCGAGCCGTGCCGGGCGGTCATCGGCTGGGACGGGACCGAGCCCCCGCACGAGACGTACAACCGCGTCTCACCGCCCACCTGGTGAACCGCCGCTCCGCGTCCCCCTCGGACTTCGACGTGGAACAGGCCCGTGGTGCCGGCGAGCTCCAGGGCGTCGCAGGCGTTTTGGCCGGGAGCCCGGCGAACATCGTGGCGGTACCCCGAAAGGATCACCATTGTGACGGAATCAGCATGATCCGTGACTCTGTGTATACGGTCGGAGTGGAATCGTCACCCACCCCCACCTTGGAGATGTCGTGGACCGCTTCCGTACCCGTCTCGCCCTGCTCGGCTCGGCCGCAGCCCTCACAGCCGTCCAGCTCGCCGGCGCCCAGTCCGCCGCAGCCGCGGACTATCAGTGGGTCGCCCTGGGCGACTCCTACACCGCCGGAGTCATCCGCGCCGCCGGCGACACCTTCGAAGTCCCGCGCGACGGCTGCGAGCGCACCGACCGCTCCTACCCCCAGGTCATCGACCGCGACCTCGGCGGCCTCCTCGACCTGACCAACGTCAGCTGCGGCGCCGCCACCATCGAGAACATCACGGACACCCCCCAGAGCCCGATCGGCCGTCACCTGCCGCCCATCTCCGAGGACCCGGACTACCCCTTCCCCGCCGTCCCTCCGCAGTCCGAGGCGGTGAGCGCGGGAACCGACGTCATCACCGTCGGCGTGGGCGGCAACACCCTCGGCTTCGCCGACCTCCTCACCAAGTGCATGGAGGTGGGCGGCGAGAGCAACGGGCGGGGAACGCCGTGCAAGGACGCCCTGGGCTCCGGCATCCAGGCCCGGCTGGACAAGGTGAGCACCGAATACGACCGGATGCTCGCCGTGCTCCACGAGCGTGCGCCGAAGGCCAAGATCCTCGCCGTCGGCTACCCCACGATCGTCCCCGACGACGCCTCCAAGTGCGCCTACGGTGACCTGAGGAAGTTCGGCTCGACCACTCAGGGCGACCTGGCCTGGCTCCGCACCGACGTCCTGGAGCCCCTCAACAAGGCCATCGAGAAGTCGACCGGCACCCAGGAGACGGCCAGCTTCGTCGACCTTTACGCCTCCTCCCGGAACCACAGCGTCTGCGACGACGCCAAGTGGGTCGAAGGCTTCCTCACCATCCCCGACCAGCTGTCCTTCGTCCACCCCAACGCCCGCGGCCACCGCAACGCCGCCGACCACGTCACGGAGGCGATCCTGAACGCCATCAGCCCAAGCTGACCACCGCACTCTGCGGGACAATCCCACAGCGAACCGGCCTCCGCCGTCAGCTGGGCCGGTTCGCTGCGATCCAGACCCACCTCATCCCGGCCTCCGCCAGGCGACCGACACCGCCGTTCCCAGTTCGAGGCGGTCATGGACCGGATCCAGATCGCCAGGCCGGGACCAGGCAGGCCCCGGACCCGGCCCGACCGTGTCGTCGCGGACAAGGACTACTCGACCCGCAAGATCCGCGCCCACCTACGGCGACGCGGCATCGCCTGCACGATCCCCGAGCGGATCAACCAGATCAACGGCCCCATCCGCCGCGGCACGGCCGCTGCCGACTGGACCGGGCCGCCTACCGCAGGCGCAACGTCGTCGAGCGCTGCTTCAGCCGGCTCAAGCAGAACCGGGCCCTGGCCACCCGCTACGACAAACGAGCCCGCCACGACCAAGCCATGGTCACCCTCGCCTGCCTCCGTCTCTGGCTGCCACGACTCCCGGACACCCCTAGCGCCTGACAGCCCAGCGCGCTCACTGCCGCAGCATCCTGTTCGAAGCCAGGTAGGGGCGCCAGCACCACTCGTACCCGGGAAACCGCGCGGCCCGATGTTAGGGGGTGGCACGCTAGAGCCCGCTTTGTCCGTTTCGGTGAAAGTGGTTGGGCGGGGTCGCTTGTGCGGTAGAACTGCAGGTCAAGCAGTCTGCTCCCCGCGCCCGCGGGGATGGTCCCGTGGCGAGGCGGGGCAGCCATCGATCGGCGTACTCGTACTCCTCTATGTGCAGAGCTGCGTACGGATGAACGTGCAGAGCACGGAGTCCTGTGAAGCGCGAAGGTCGTGGTTCGAGATGATGGCGCGGTGTCTCTTCGCTATTTCAATCAGACCGGCTGGACCGCGATCTTCAGCGGCACCGACACGGAGATCGGCCGCATGGTGGGTGTGGAGGGCTGGGACCAGGCGACCGGGACGGCGCTGGTAGTCGATCACAAGCGCGGCGCCCTGCGTGCGGTGACGGACTATGAGGACTTCTCCCACCTGGAGCGAGCCGACCAGGTCGTGGCCGCCGTGCCTGGTGGAGGGTGGCGGGTGCACTGGAAGGACGAGGGACCAGGGGGGAGCGCCGCTGACGGAACAGGTGCTGGCCTGGCTCATCACGTCGCAGGGGCGGGCGACAGCCATCACGGTCGACGCCCAGGGACATGTCGAGGACGCTGACGGGGCCGACGCCTTCATCCCGCCGGGCGAGGATCCGGCGTCCTGATCGCGACTGGTCAGGCCACTTCGTTTTTCTCGTTCGACGGCTGGAGACGGTCCTTCAGCCGGTAGCTGAGGCCGTCAATGGAGATACCTCCGCAGTGGCGGAGGAGTCGGTCGAGGATGGCGGTGGCGAGGATTCGTCGCCTAAGACCCGGCCGTGGCGGCGTCGTGGGGCTGGAGAAGTGCAGCAGCGTCGCTTCGGCGCGGCCTGTGTGTCGTCCTGCTCCTGGTCCTCGCCGTCACCCTCGCCGCCGCCGGCCCCGAGGATCCGCCCGTCCTGTCACGCCGCAGGGCCTTACGCTGGCCACTGGTGAGCGAGCTGCTCGACCAGGCGTTCATCATGACTGCGCAGCCCCTGGAGCACAGCGACGAGCGGCTTGAAGCTGGCGGAGGCGACCACGTCGGTGAGGTCCTTGTTCGGCTCAAGGAAGACGGGCACGATGATCCGCGCCACCATGGTGGAGCCGTCCTTGCTGAGCCGCAGCGCCCGGCCGATGTTCTGCACGATTTCGACCTGTGAGCCGCAGGTGTCGGCGAAGCAGATGGCTTCGAAACCCCGCTCGCCGGCGATGTCCACACCCTCCCTGATGCTCTGCATGAGGGTGTCAGCGGAGTGCGATCTCTCGGGTTGGTGTCGGTGGTGGTGAGAGTCGGTCGCGCTGGTCTGGGGATGGGTGTTGCGGGGCTGGTCAGTGGGTGTTTACGGGT
>NZ_JBIARV010000004.1:0-1184342 GCF_042890295.1 Streptomyces sp. NPDC002232
CGAACACTTCTACGCGGAACACGTGGAGGCCGACGCCGTGCACGAGCAGGTCGTACGGCGCGAGGTCATCGGCGGACTCCTCGCCGACGAACCGGACCTGGAGGCCGACGTCGCCTTCGGCTGCGCCGCGACCGTCCTCCTGGAGGACCGCCTCGCCGACCACATCCGCTCCGCCTGGACCAGGGGGCTCACCGCCCTGCGCCGGCCCTTGGCGACGTCGCCCGGCGCCGGCTCCGACGCGTCGCGCGCCGTTGCCTCGGGACGCGTCGACTAGGACCTGTCCGGGCGGTCGAACCGGGCTCGGTCCTCGGGTATCCGCACCGGCAAGGCGCTGCGGAGCCGGGTCCCGGGTGCCGTCCACCGCCCCCCGTGTCTCTCCGCTCAGGCGGGAGCAGGGAAGGGGGCTGGTGCGCAGGCGGGCGAGGAGATCGGCCGGGTCGTCGTACACGGCCGCCGCGCCCGCCCCGATGAGGCCGGCGCGGGATGCCGCCGCACGGCGACCCGGTCGGGGCGGGGCATGCCCCTGCCCGGTCAGTCGTCCCCGGCGAGCACCCGGATGATCGCCGACGAGAAGGCGTCCAGGTCGTCCGGCCTCCGGGAGGTGATCAGAGGGTGGTCACCCGAGGTGTCGACGACCACCTCCCGGTCCCGCCAGGTGCCACCGGCGTTCTCCAGGTCCGGGCGGAGCGAGGGGTACGAGGTGAGTTCGCGACCCGCGGCGAGCCCGCTGTCGACGAGGAGCCACGGCCCGTGACAGATCGCGGCGACCGGCTTGCCGGCCGCCGCGAAGGCCGAGACGAGGCGCCGCGCGTCGGCGTCGGTCCGCAGCTGGTCGGCGTTGAGCGTGCCGCCCGGGACCAGTACGACGTCGTACCCGTCGGCGGTCGCCCGCGCGAGGGTCGTCTCCGCGGGGACCAGGTCGCCGGGGTGGCGGTCGGAGACGAGGGTCTGAACGGGTTCCGCCTTCTGCGCGGCGACCGTGACCCTGGCACCGCTCGCGCGCAGGGCTGCCGCCGGTCTCGTCAGTTCGTCCTGCTCGGTGCCGTAGTTCGTCGTGAGGATGAGGACGTTCCGTCCTTCGAGCGTTCCATCGGATGGCACGATGCGTTTCCTCTCGGGAGTCGCGGTCCCCCCGCCACCGGTGCGCCTCACCTTCGTACGGGTGACTCAAACCTGGTTCCCGTCCCGTCATCGTCCGTGTCGAGACCGGTACGTACCGCGGCGCCCGGAGCCGCCCCCGTGCTTCGGCACCGGGCCAGGGGCACGGTGGGCGTCAGCCCTCCGTTCGTCCGGCCCGCACCCCCGCACCGATTCCGTCGCCCGGCCGGCAGGGAGGTCGCGCCTTCTCGCCAAGGCTCCGGGGGCGCCGCATGTCGACGAGTTCCCAGCCTCCGACCTTGATCGTTGCGGCATCGTGAACGGCCCGTGAAACGCGGAGCAGTGCCATGTACATTTCACGCCCTCGGGCCTAGCGTCGGGCGCCGGCGTGACACCCGTCAGTAACCCGAGGAGCCGCTTTGACCACCCCACCGTCCCGCGGACGCGTTCGCGCGTGCGCGCTGATCACCGCGCTCGCGGCGGTTCTCCTGGCGGGCGGCGCGCCCGTCGCCCAGGCCGCCGAGGAGATACCCCTCGCGCCCGGTCACCGGCTCGTCGCCCCCTACGAGGGTGCACCCGCCACCGCCCGGCCCGTTCCCGGCAAGGGGCCCGCCCAGCACCCGTACCTCGCGCCCAACGGCCGCAGCGGCATGCACGCCGACGGGGCCGGCAGCGGAACCCATCCCTTCTCCGGGCCGCTCGGGCGCGATCCCGAGGTCCGCAGCGCGAAGATCGCCGCCGTCGGCGGCGAGTGCGCCACCGTCACCTTCGACACGGGCGGCCGTCTCGTCACCGTCTGCGGCACGTTCAGCGGCTTCCTCCTGAAGCTGCTCGACCCGCGGACCCTGGACACCCTCGCCGAGTACAAGCTGCCGCAGCGTTCCTCCACGGTCGAGGCCATCACCCGGCTCGACTTCGAGAAGATCTTCAAGGACACGTCCGGCGGCGCCTACTTCTACCTGGACGACCGGGACCGGGTCGTCCTCGCCGACTCCCGCCAGCACGTCCTGCGCATCGCCCACCGCCAGAAGGCGGACGGCGCCTGGGAGTTCCAGGTGGAGAACGACTGGGACCTCACCTCGCTCGTCCCGCACGACTGCGTCAGCTGGACCAACCTCTTCCCCAGCGGCGTCTGCGACCCCGTCACCTCCGTCATGCCGGACTGGGACGGCCGCATCTGGTGGGTGACCCGCCTCGGCCGCGTCGGCACCGTCGATCCCGCGACCGGTGCCCTGCGCGTGCTCCGGCTCGACGGCGAGGAGATCCAGAACTCCTTCTCCGTCGCCGAGGACGGCGTCTCCATCGTCACCGACCACGCCCTGTACGGCTTCCGCGCCGACGCCGACGGCGTCCCGCGCGTCCAGTGGCGCGAGGCGTACGACCGGGGGACCGGCACCAAGCCCGGTTCGGTGAACCAGGGTTCGGGCACCACCCCGGACCTCTTCGGCGACCGGGACCAGTACGTCGCGATCACCGACAACGCCGACGACCGCATGAACGTCCTCGTCTACCGCAGGGGCGCCGGCGTCCCCGCCGCCGAGCGCCTCGTCTGCAAGGTGCCGGTCTTCGGCTCCGGCGCGTCCACCACCGACAACTCCCTGATCAGCTGGGGCAACAGCCTCGTCGTCGAGAACAACTACGGCTACGAGAACCCGAGCACGCTCCTCCTGGGCCGCAGCGTCGTGGGCGGTGCGACCCGCATCGACGTCCGCGCCGACGGCAGCGGCTGCGACACCGTCTGGGAGAGCGACGTCCGCTCGCCCTCCACGGTCCCGAAGCTGTCCACCGCGAACGGGCTGCTCTACTTCTACGAGAAGCGCCCCAGCGCCTGGGGGATCGACGCCTGGTACCTGACGGCCGTCGACTTCCGCACCGGGAAGCGCGCCTTCTCGCGCTTCACCGGCACCGGCCTGTCCTATGACAACAACTGGGCGCCGATCACCATCGGCCCCGACGGCACCGCCTACGTGGGCGTCTTCAACGGCATCGTCGCCGTCCGCGACACGGCCTGACGCGGGACGGGCGCGGCGCCCCCGTGGCGCCGCGCCGTCGGCCCGCCTACACGAACTCGGGCATGTCCCCGACGGTCGTCTTCTCGTCGATCACCGCGAAGGCGGCACCCTGCGGGTCCAGGATCGCCGCGAACCGGCCGAAGGGGCTGTCCATCGGCCCGAACACCTTCCGCCCGCCGAGCGCCTCGGCCCGCTCGACGGCCTTGTCGCAGTTGTCGACGGCGAAGTACACCTGGATGTAGGCGGGGATCTCGGCGGGGAAGTCCTCGTCCGACATCACCATCCGCCCGAGGACCGGCTCCGGACCGCCGAGGTCGAAGACCCGGTAGTCCATGTGCTCGTCCTTGATCTTCTTGGAGCCGAAGTCGAAGACCTCGGTGAAGAAGGCGTCCGCCTTCCCGGGCTCCCGGGTGAAGACCTCGGCCCAGGCGTACGCACCCGGCTCGCCCTCCCGCTCGAAGCCCTCGTGCGTGCCGCCCTGCCAGACACCGAACGTGACGCCCGAGGGATCCTGCGCGAGGCACATCGTCCCGAAGTCGCCGACCCGCATCGGCTCCATCAGGACCGTGCCGCCCGCGCGCCGGATCTTCTCCGCCGTCGCCGCGGCGTCCGGCGAGGCGAAGTACAGACACCAGGCCGACTGCGGCTCGCCGTCCTGGCCCGGCATCGGGGGAACGACGGCCGCGACCGCCTTGCCGCCCTTGAACGCCTGGGTGTAATTGCCGAATTCCGAGGAGGACTCGCCGAACGTCCAGCCCAGGACATCGCCGTAGAACGTCTTGGCGCCCTCGACGTCGGTGAACATCGCGTCGGTCCAGACCGGCGTGCCTTCAGGTCGTGCGGCCATGACGGTGACTCCCACTTCCGATTCGATGACGTGTTCCTCCCGCCACGCTAGTCACGCTCGCGGTGGCCCGCGCGGCGACGCACCGCCGCCGCCCGGATCAGCCGGGCAGCCGGCCCAGGGAGTACCGGTGGAAGGGGGCGTCCGGGACCGCGATCCCCGGCCGCCACACCCGCAGCACCTGCGCCGACGGCAGGAACAGGGCCCCCGGCAGGTCGTCCGGGTCCGTCCACTCCCAGCGCTCGATCTTCTCCGGCTCGGCCACGGCGGGCTCGCCCCGGACGATCCGCACGGCGGTGGCCGCGGTCAGCCGGGTCAGCGCCGTCGAGGTGACCGTGTCCAGGAGGAGACCGAGGACCTCCACGTCACGGGCGTCCGCGACCAGCGTCGTCTCCTCGGCCAGCTCGCGCACCGCCGCCTCCTCGATGGACTCGCCCGGCTCGACCTTCCCGCCCGGCAGCTCCCACACCCCGGAGCGGTCCAGGCCCAGGAGGACGCGCCCGTCCCCGTCGGTCACCACGATGCCCGCGCCGAGCGAGGCTCCCGGGGCGGGCGGCTGGACGTTGCGGCGGGCGGTGTCGGCGTGGTCTGCGGTCGTCATGGGTCCTGTGTAGCAGGCGCCACGGACACCCCCGTGGGAGCCGCACGCCGGGGACCGTCCCCCTCAGGGGAACCGCACCCCGCCGGGACGCTCACCCCGGGGAGCCTCCGGGGCGGGTGGTACCACCGCCACCGGGCAGTGCGCGTGATGCAGCACCGCGTGGGCGACCGAACCGATGAGCAGGGTGCCCAGCCGGTGCCGGTGGTGCCGTCCCACGACCACCAGGCCCGCGTCCCGCGAGCCCTCGACCAGCCGGCCCGCCGCGTCCCCCGGCACCACCACCGGGACCACCTCCACCTCCGGCCACCGCGCCGCGAACGGCCGGAGCCGGTCCTCCTGCTCCCGCCCCGCGTCCCCCATGAGGTCCTCCGCGTCCTCGGCGAGCGGCAGCGGCGGGGGGACCTGGAGCGCGGGCGACGGGGCCGTGAGGAGCGCGCCCTGCGGCGGCGGCAGCCGGAACGCGGTCACCACCTCCAGGGGAACGCCCCGCAGACGGGCCGCCTCGAACGCGAAGGCCGGCACCTCGTCCGAGGTCTCCTCGGGGTGCAGCCCCAGCAGCACCCGGCCCGCCCCCGCCCCGCTCCCCAGCGCGGCCGTCCGCGCCTCGTGCGGCACGACGACCAGCGGACACGGCGCCGTCATGGCCAGGGTGCGGCTCGTCGAACCGAGCAGCAGGCTGGCGAAGCCGCCGTGCCCCCGGGACCCCGTCACCAGCAGCCGCGCCCCCCGGGCCGCCTCCGGCAGGGCGTCCGTCACCGACCCGTCCAGCGAGTCGTACCGCACCGGGACCCGGTGCCCCCGCTCCTCGACCACCGCGCGCACGCCCCGCGCCACCGTGTCCTGGGGCTCCGGCGCGGTCCCCAGGGAGGCGATGCGGGCGGCGCCGAGCTGGAGCGCGTCGGAGCGCACATGGGCCACCACCAGCGGCACGCCCAGGCCCTCCGCGGCGCCCAGCGCCCACTCCAGGGCCCGGAGACTGTGCTCGGACCCGTCCACGCCGACGACGACCGGCGGCTCGTACGCGGTGCTGGTGTCACTCATGCGGGAATGACTCCCGCACACGCGCGGACGCCACGCCGGTCCGGCCCGAAGCGGTTCGGGCCGGACCGGCGTGGCGTCGCTGGTGCCGGGGTGCGGTCAGGCGCCCTGACCGCGGCGCGCCCGCTCGGCGTCGCGCTCCTTGATGCGGACGGTCTCCTTGCGGACCTCCGACTGGGTGGCGCGCTCCTTCCGCAGCCACTCGGGGAGCTCCTGCTTGATCGCCTCGATCTGCTCGGTGGTGAGCGGCTCGGTGATCCCGCCGCGGGCGAGGCCCGCGATGGAGACGCCCAGCTTGTTGGCGACGACCGGGCGGGGGTGCGGCCCCTTCTCGCGCAGCTCCTGGAGCCAGGCGGGCGGGTCGGCCTGGAGTGCGGTCAGCTCGGAGCGCGAGACGACACCCTCCTGGAACTCTGCGGGGGTGGCCTCGAGGTACACACCCAGCTTCTTCGCCGCGGTCGCGGGCTTCATCGTCTGGGTGTTCTGGTGCGACGTCATGGTGTCAAGGGTATCGAGCATGCGGCCGGGCTCCGACCACGGCTGCTACCGGTAATCTGGCCGGGTGACAGGCTCGGACGCTTCCCCCGCGGATTCCCCCACTTCCCCCACCTCCTTCCGGCTCGCCTACGTGCCGGGAGCGACACCCGCGAAGTGGGTGCGGATCTGGCACGAGCGCCTGCCCGACGTGCCCCTGACCCTGCACGCCGTCACGCCCGCCGAGGCGTTCGGCGCGCTCCGGGAGGGCACCGCGGACGCGGGTCTCGTCCGGCTCCCCGTGGACGGGGACGACCTCAGCGCCATCCCTCTCTACACCGAGACGACCGTCGTCGTCGTCCCCAAGGACCACCTCTTCGCCGCGGCGGAGGAGGTCTCGGCCGAGGACCTCGCCGAGGAGCTCGTCCTGCACCCCCTCGACGACACCCTGGGCTGGGAGCGGCCGCCCGGCCGCCCTGCGATCGAGCGCCCCGAGACGACCGCCGACGCCGTCGAACTGGTGGCCGCGGGCGTCGGTGTGCTCGCCGTGCCGCAGTCGCTGGCCCGGCTGCACCACCGCAAGGACCTCACCTACCGGACCCTGCTCGGCGTCCCGCAGTCACGGGTGGCCCTGTCCTGGCCGGCCGCGGACGAGGCGCCCGACCTGGTGGAGGAGTTCATCGGCATCGTGCGCGGCCGCACGGTGAACAGCACCCGGGGCCGCCGCGCCGAGGAGAAGAAGGGCCAGAAGCAGCCCCGGGAGCAGCGGGCCGCGAAGCCGGCGAGGTCCGGCAAGCAGGGCGGCGGTTCCCGCACGGCGGGCCGCCCCTCGGCGCCCCGCAAGGGCGGCTCCGGCTCCGGCCGCGCCGGGAAGCCGCGCCGCGGCCGGGGCTGAACCGTCCGCACGGCGGACGCCCCGCGCCCGGCCCCGCCGCCCTCGGCATACTGACCCCTCCTGATCACCGAGATCATCCAGGAGGAGCTTTGGCCGCCAGTTTCAGGACCGTCGTCGAGGTGGCACCGGACCACCTCGACCAGGCACGGTCCATCGACCGGGTGTTCCAGGAGGCGATCGCCCCGGCGACCGTCAACTTCGACTTCGAGGCGATCCACAAGGCGGCCTCGGCCGTCCCGGACAGCGACGTCGTGAAGATGGTCCGGGGCTGGGGGCTCCAGGAGTACGCCCCCGTCCTGGTCATGGTCCTCTCCCTCAAGGAGGCCGTCCGCCAGGCGCTGCCGCCGGAGTGCGCGGAGGCCGGGTTCTGGGCCACGGTCGAGCGGGAGCTCGTCCAGGCCTTCACCGGGCTCGCCGCGCAGGAGGGGCAGCCCGGACTCTCCTTCTACGAGGAGTCCGGGGACCGCACCCGCTTCTACCGGGACCTGTTCTTCGCCCTCCAGGACGAGGAGACGGGGGACCACATGTACGCCCTGGCCTTCTGCGTCGACGTCACCGTCGAGCTGCCGAAGGCCGAGACGGTGGCGCTCGCCCTGACCGACATCGTGCCCTTCGCGGTACGGCTGAACGCGATCGTGGTCCGCCAGGCGCTGAGCGTCGCGGTCTGACCGTACGGGCCCACCCCGTACGCCCTCCCGAGGGCACCCGGCCGGACGCCCGGCCCGCACCGCTCCGCACCGGCCCGCCGTCCCGGGCCGGATCCGAGGAGCGCGCGACCCCTCAGCCCCGCAGCCGCGGCCTGCCGCCCCGGGCCGCCGCGACGAGCTCCGGCAGCGTCGCCAGCTTGACGCGGGGACGTCCCGCCTCCCGGCCCCGTGCCCGCTCGGCCCGGTCGATGGAGGCCAGACCGCGCGCGTCGACGAGCCCCCCTCCGCTACGGCTCCTCGCGAGGCGACGGAACTCCTGCGCCGTGCCCGTCGGCTTCGGCAGGGCCCCGGCGACCGCGTCCGCGAGCAGCGTCCCGACCGTCTCCTCCGCGCAGGCCCGGTTGGCCCCGATGCCCCCCGAAGGACCCCGCTTGATCCAGCCGACCACATAGCTGCCGGGCAGCCCCGCCACCCGGCCCGCCTCGTGCGGCACGGTCCCGGTGGCCTCGTCGAAGGGCAGCCCCGCGAGCGGCACGCCCCGGTAGCCGATGGCCCGGACGAGCAGTCCCGTCGCGATCTCCGTCCCGGCCGCCGCGTCCCGCTCCGTCACCCGTACCGCCCGCACGTGCTCCGCGCCGAGCGCCTCGACCGGGGCGGAGTGGAAGCGGAGCACGATCCGGCGCCGGCCCGGTGCGGGGGGCCGCGTCCAGTCCACGGTCTCCCGGCCGACGCCCCGCAGGAGCGCGGCCTTCGTCCCGGGCTCCGCCGCGTCGACGGCGGCGCCGGTGCGCGGGTCCCGGTCGTCGACGACCAGGTCGACCCCGGGCAGGTGCTTCAGGGCGAGCAGCTCGGAGGCGGTGTACGCGGCGTCCTCGGGGCCGCGCCGGCCGAGCAGCACCACCTCGCGGACCCGGGCGTCGCGCAGGGCGGCGAGGGCGTGGTCGGCGATGTCGGTGCGGGCGAGGGCCTCGGGGTCCGTGAGGAGGACCCGGGCCACGTCGAGCGCCACGTTGCCGTTGCCGACCACGACGACCCGGTCGGCGGCGGGCCGCACCGCGTCCGCGCCGGTCTCCGGGTGCGCGTTGTACCAGGAGACGACGGAGGTCGCCGAGACGCTGCCGGGCAGGTCCTCGCCGGGGATGCCGAGGCGCCGGTCGGAGGGCGCGCCGACCGCGTAGACCACGGCGTCGTGGTGCGCGGCGAGTTCGCCCGGGGTGACGTCCACGCCGATCTGGACGCCGAGCCGCATCCGGACCCTGGGGTGGGCGTGGAAGCGGGCGAAGGTGTCCCCGGCGCCCTTGGTCGCGGGGTGGTCCGGGGCCACGCCGTACCGGACGAGTCCGCCGGCGACGGGCAGGCGGTCGATCAGCGTCACCTCGGCGTTGGTGTGCAGGAGGAGGTCCTCGGCGGCGTACATCCCGGCCGGACCGGTGCCGACGACCGCGACCCGGATCGGGGCGAAGTCGGCGGGGAGCGAGCGCGTGAAGGAGGGCGCGCCCCAGGGGTGGAAGGTGGGCGACGCCAGGACCGGGGCGGGCTCGCGTCCCGCGTAGTGGGCGGCGTTGATCTCCTCGTACTCCCGCAGCGGCTCGGGCAGCCGGTCGGCGGGGAAGATCGCGTCGACGGGGCAGGCGTCGGCGCAGGCACCGCAGTCGATGCAGGACCTCGGGTCGATGTACAGCATCTCCGTCGTGCCGAAGTCCGGCTCGTCGGGCGTCGGGTGGATGCAGTTGACCGGGCAGACGGCGAC
Organism: Streptomyces sp. NPDC002232; assembly: GCF_042890295.1. NCBI lineage: Bacteria > Bacillati > Actinomycetota > Actinomycetes > Kitasatosporales > Streptomycetaceae > Streptomyces > Streptomyces sp. NPDC002232. The sequence goes on from NZ_JBIARV010000004.1 coordinate 9,360, forward strand.
GCAGGTGGCGTCGTTGCAGCAGGTCTGGGTGATGGCGTAGGTCATGGCCTCGGCTCGGATCCGGGGGACGGGGGCGGGTCAGACGAGGTGCGCGCGCTGGTAGAAGAAGAGCGCGGGACGGGTCAGCATCCCGACGTCCGCGAGGAACTCCATCAGTCCGGCGCAGCTGGCGCGCAGGAGCCCCTTGTAGTGCTCGTTGGCGGCGGCCTCGCGGCGGGCGCGCTCGGGGTCGAGCCCGGCGCGCACGTACACCTCGGGGTTCACCAGGCTGGTGATGATGTAGTACGCGGCGACGGCGACGACGAGGGCCTGGAAGTGGCGGCGGGCCCGGCTCGCGCGGGCGAGGTGGCGGCGGGTCTCGTCCCGGGCGAACTTCATGTGCCGGGATTCCTCGACGACGTGGATGTTGTTGATGGTGCGGACGAAGGGGACGACCCGCTCGTCGCGCATCCAGTCGCGCTGCATGACGTCGAGGACCTCCTCGGCGACGAGGATGCCGGCGTAGGCGGCCTCGCCGAAGCCGACGGTCTTCATGAACCGGCCGAGTTCGAGCACCGACCGCCGGGGCCGGTAGGCGGGGGCGCCGAGCTTCTGGGAGCCCCGGGCGAACATGATCGAGTGCCGGCACTCGTCGGCGATCTCGGTGAGCGCCCACTGGAACCGGGGGTCGGTGTGGTCCATCCGGTAGATGTCACGGAGCATCAGCTGCTGGAGGATCATCTCGAACCAGATGCCGGTGCTGGCCACCGAGGCCGACTCCTGACGGGTCAGCTCCTTGCGCTGCTCCTCGCTCATCTCGTTCCAGTAGGCGGTCCCGTAGAGGCTGTTCCACTCCGGGCTCTGGCCGTGGAAGTCCTTGTCGAGGGGGGTGTCCCAGTCGACCTCGGTGGCGGGGTCGTAGGAGAGCTTCGCGGCCGACAGCAGCAGCCGCGCGGCGACGTCGTCGTTCTCGTGGTCCGGGCGGACGGTGCTGCGTGCCATGGTGCGGCTCCTCGGGGTCGCGCGAGCGGCTCGGGCTCTTGTTAGACGCTGCGTCTAGCAAGCTTGTTAGACGGAACGTACAACAAGGGCCCCGGCAAGGCCTACCCCCCGGTACGGACTTTCTTCCGCCGTCCTGGTCAGGGGCACGCGAACGGGGCCGGAGCCATGCGGCTCCGGCCCCGTCTCCCGGGTCGGGACGTGCTAGAAGGTCAGGTTCCAGGCGTCGATCTTGCCCGTGTCCTGGCTCGCGTTGTCGTTGACGCGGAGCTTCCAGACGCCGTTCGCGACCTCCGAGGAGGCGTTGACCGTGTAGGTCTGGGCGATGTTGTCCGTGCCGCTGCCGGTCCGGTTGTGCAGCGTGTGCACGCTGCCGTCCGGGGCCACCAGGTCGACCTTCAGGTCACCGATGTAGGTGTGCTTGATGTCGACGCCCACCTTGAGGGTGGCCGGCGCGTTGCCCGTGACGCCGCTGACCGTGAGGGAGCTCTCGACCGTGGCGTTGTCCGCGATCGCGACGTCCGTCAGGTTCTCGAAGTACGCCCCGGCCGGCGGGGTGGAGCCGGAGACGGCCTTCAGGGCGTCCACGCGGCCCTCGCCGAAGAAGCTGTTCTTCGCCGTGGTGCCGGTGCAGCGGGCGTCCGACGGGCAGGCCAGGTCGGTGGCCTGCTGGCCGAGCTTCGCGCGGATGTCCGCCGGGGTGTACGCCGGGTTGGCGCTGGCGAGCAGCGCGGCCACGCCCGCCACGTGCGGGGAGGCCATCGAAGTGCCGCTCAGCGAGGCGTACTTGCCGCCGGGGGCGGTGCTGTAGACGGACTCGCCGGGCGCCGAGACCTCGATGACGTCACGGCCGTAGTTGGAGAACGAGGCCTTGGACGAGCCGTTGGTGCCGTTGGCGGCGACCGTGACGACACCCGGCAGCTCGGCCGGGATGTCGAGGCAGTCGTTGGTGATCGTCCGGTTCACCGGCGTCGAGTCGTTGGGGCTCGACGAGTCGCTGGTCTTGTTGGCCAGGTCGACGTTCGAGTTGCCGGCCGCCGCGACCTGGAGCGAGCCCTTGCCGTCGGCGTACGCCTGGGCGCGGCCCACGCCCTCCAGGATGGCCGCCTGGTCGAGGTCGTTCGGGCAGTTGAACTGCCACGGGTCCGTGTAGTAGCTGTTGTTGGTGACCTTGAAGCCGTGGTCACCGGCCCACACGAGGCCGCAGATCGTGTTCTCCGCGAAGAAGAGCGTGGTGCCCGGCTCGGCGATCCGCACCGAGGAGATCTTCACGCCGGGCGCGACGCCGATGGCGCCCTTGCCGTTCCTGGCGGCGGCGACCGTGCCGGCCACGTGGGTGCCGTGCTGGTCGACGTCCCGCCACGCCCCGGCGCGGGTGTCCGTCTTGCCGTAGGCGCAGGAGACCGAGTCGGCGGCGTTGAAGTTCGGCGCCAGGTCCTGGTGCTGGTCGTCCACGCCGGTGTCCAGGATGCCGACCTTGACCGAGGCCGAGCCCGGGTTGACGGCCCAGGCCTGGTCGGCCTTGATCTGCGTCATGTCCGAGCGCACGGGCTCGGTCGTGGGCGCCGTCGCCTGCGACGGGTTGGCCGGGAGCGCCGGGTTGTAGGCGTCCGCGGGGACGTCGGAGGTGCGGGTCGCGCCGACCTTCTGGACGCCGGAGACGCCACGCATCGTGGCGGCGAAGGAGGCGGAGGTCGAGTGCGCGACGATCACGCCGATCGCGTCGTACGAGGCGAAGACCGAGCCGCCGTTGTTCGCGACGGCGGTACGGACGGCGGTGGTGTCACCGGGGGCCGTGATGACCAGGTAGGCGCGGGTGCCCGCGGCCCAGGCGGCGGGTGCCGCGGTGTTCGTCCGGGCGGCCGCGGTGAAGGCGGCCAGCGGCTCGTTGTCGAGCGGGGCGGCCTGGGCGAGGGAGACCGGCCCGGCGAGCGCGAGGGCGGTGCCGAGCACGGTCGCCGCGAGTCTCACGCGGCCGGATATCTGGGAAAACAATGCGTCCTCCGATGACCCGGTGGCGCGGGTGGCGCCGGCCGGGCCCTGTGATGTGTGGGGTGGACGCAAGATCCCAGACGGACGGAGCGGAAGGAAGCGTTCTGTCCGACAAGCCCGTTCACGTAACAGAATCTTGACTTGAACATGGCGACGAGGGGTGGATTTCGCTCCTCCCCCTCGTCGCCACCTGCGGTACGCGTCGTGCTGCGGGCTGCCTGCGGTACGGGCAGGCCGTGCGGGCTACTTGAGGTACGGGCCGGCCTCGCCGATCCGTCCGGGACCGTTCAGGACGTAGACCCGCAGGTTCCCCTTCCCGGGGGCCGCGACCGAGAGGGTCCCGTCGGTGACGGTGCGGACGTCGCCGGTCACTGCGTCCGCGTACGTGCCGTTCGGGACGCCCCTGAAGGAGGCGCCGCCCGACACCGTGACGAGCGCGAAGCTGTCGGTCGGGCCGCTGGTCCAGCGGCGCTTGAACGCCATGCCGCCCGTGACGCCCTCCGTCGAGTACTGCCCCGTCTGGAGCGCGGGGATCGCGCGGCGGATCTGGTTGAGCCGCTGCACGTGCCGCACGAGGGGCTGCCGGAGGGTGTCGGCGACCGCGCCCGAGGCCGCGGAGACCTGCGAGAAGTCGGTGGCCGTGACGGAGCCGGCCACGTGGTCACCGAAGTAGGCGCGGCCCGTGTCGGCCAGCGGGCAGGACGGCCCGCAGTCGATCTTCTTCCCCTTCTGGAACTCGATCTCGGAGCCGTAGTACAGCGTCGGGATGCCGCGGAAGGTCCACATCAGGGACATGTTCTCGGCCCAGGCGTCGGTGCCGCCCGCATAGCGTTCGCTCGACTTGTTCGGGCCGTAGTCGTGGCTGTCGACGTAGACGACGTTATAGGTGGCGTCGTTGTAGCTGTCGTCGGAGTCCTTGCCGTTGGAGAAGGCGTTCTGCGCGTCGCCGAAGTTCATGTGCATGCGCATGTCGATGACGTTCATGCCGGAGAAGCGGCTGTGGTCGGGCGTGTGGTAGCTGTTCCCGTCCAGGAAGGCGTTGGTGGAGGTGGGTTGGTCGCCGGTGCCCCGCTGCTGCTCGTAGGCGTACATCTCCAGGGCCGCCTTCGCGTCGTCCGCGTCGTACTCCTTGCGCTCCTTCCAGGTGTAGAACTGCGCCGAGTGGTTCACCGAGCCCCGGTTCCACTTGTCGTTGACGAAGGCGGCGACCTCGCCGAAGACGAAGAAGTTCGCCGCGGCCTGCGCTCCGTGACGCTGCGTCACCCGCTCCTGGATCGCCGGAAGGAAGCGACGGTTCCAGGTGGTGCGCGGGATGTGCACGGCCGTGTCGACGCGGAAGCCGTCGACGCCCATGTCGATGTACTTGTCGTACGCGCCGATCAGGTAGCTCTGGACGGCCGGGCTCTCGGTGTCGAAGTCGGCCAGGTCCTCGTGCAGCCAGCAGGAACGGGAGTCCTCGCCCTCCCAGTTGCCGATCCAGCACTGGTGGTAGAGCGCCTTCGGGAACATGCCCGACGTCGGGCTCGGCCACTGGCAGTTGTAGACCGTGTAGCCCTCGGCGCTCTTTCCGCCGGTGGGCCTGCCCCAGTTGACGCACGTGTTGCCGGCGGGCTCGGCCGTCGACCACAGGTCGCCGTTGTAGTACGACGTGCCGCTCTTCGCGTCGACGGTCAGGCCGTCGTACTCGAAACCGGGCTGCCTCTCGTCGTAGTACCAGCTCCACTGGCTGTCCCGCACGCCGTACACGGTCGGCACGAAGAGGCCCTTGGCGCCCCAGCGGGAGGAGTGGTTGTAGACGACGTCCTGGTAGATCTTCATGCCCTTGGCGTGGGCGGCGTCGATCAGGTCCTGGTAGGAGGCGCCTGCGGACTCCAGGCGGGGATCGACCTTGTAGAAGTCCCAGCCGTGGTAGCCGTGGTAGTCGTAGTCCGAGCGGTTGAGGACGACCGGGGTCACCCAGATCGCCAAGAACCCGAGGCCCTTGACGTAGTCCAGCTTCTCGATGAGGCCCTTGAAGTCGCCCCGGAACATGGGGTCGCCGTGCGCCGCGTTCCCCGACTTCACGTGCTGGCTGCCGCCCCGGTCGTTCGACGCGTCGCCGTCGTTGAAGCGGGCGGTGAGGACGAAGTAGATGGGGTCCTTGCGCGGGTCCGTGCCGAGCGGCTTCCCGGTCGCGGGCGTGGCCGGCCGGTCGCCGGTCGTGGCGGTCGCGGGGGCCGAGGCCGCGGAGACGTTCCCGGCGGCGTCCACGGCCCTCACCGTGTAGGTGTACGCCGTCCGTTCCGCGAGTCCGGTGTCGGAGTACACCGTGGAGGTCACGTCGGTCACGACGGTGCCGCCGCTGCCGCCGACCCGGGTGACCTGGTACTTCGTCACGCCCCGGTCGTCCGTGGCCGGGTCCCAGGAGAGCAGCACGGAGACCCCGTCGGCGGTCGCGGTCACCCGGGCCGGCGCGGTGGGGGCCCGGGTGTCGGGCGGGGTCGCGGCGCAGGGATCGGCGGCGTGCGCGGTCACCACGCGGTTCCGCACGGTCGAGACACCAGTGCCGATCGTGTAGTCGGAGCCGCCGTTGTTGTCCCAGGTCCCGTTGCCGTTGTTGAACGCGGCCCGGAGCGAGCCGGCCGTCCCGAGGTCGACCGCGCGCTTCCACCAGCCGGGGCAGGCCGCCTGCATGCCGACTCCGGGGACGCTGGTCCAGGCACCTCCTGCGAGCTGGTGGTGGAGGTTGACGGTGGACCAGCCGAGCGCCTCGGTCGAGTAGTAGACGGTCGCCTCGGCGGCGGGGGAGGGCGTGGTGCCCGAGCAGGGGTCGGAGTGGGCGACGACCCCGTCCTTGACGGTGACGCTCCCCGTGCCCAGGGCGTAGTTCCTGCCGCCGTTGTTGTCCCAGGTGCCGCCGCCGTCGTTGAAGGTGGCCCGGAGCCCGGTGGCCGTGCCGAGGTTCACGGTCCTCTTCACCCAGTCCGTGCAGGCGGGTTCCATGGCGACGCCCGGGACCGTCGTCCAGGAACCGCCGTCGGGCGCGTAGTGCAGGTGCGGTGAGGCCCAGTTCTTCGTCCTCGTCCAGTAGAAGACCGTGGTGGTGTTCTCCGCGACGGCCGCGACGGGCGAGGACCGGAGGGGCGAGGGGGCGCCGGGCGGCGCGCCGAGCAGACCGAGCAGACCGGCTGCCAGGGCCAGGACGGCCACCGTGCGTCCGGTCCGGGGGACGGGGATGCGGCTCATCTGAAGCTCCAGACGGAGGCGTTCCGTACGGGCCGGCGGGGAGGAGAGGGGATCGGCACCGCATGGAAACGCGATCGGAAAGTTTCTGAAACGTCTTGCGTCCGGCGGAAGTTACCGCCGACGGGCGGGGGAGGGAAGACTTCTGACCGAAAGCGGTGCCCGGCGTCTACGCTCGTGCCGTCCGGCCGAGCGTGATCACGTCGAGAGGGACCCGATGAAGCTGCCCGCCGCGCTGCGCGTGGCCAACGAGGGTCTGGCCTTCCTGCTGGAACTCGCGGCCCTGGCCGCGCTGGCCTGGTGGGGGTGGGAGGCCACGGAGAACACCGCGCTACGACTGCTGCTCGCCGTCGCCGCGCCCGCTCTGGCGGCCGCCGTATGGGGCCTGTTCGCCGCGCCGAAGGCCCGCTTCCGGGTACCGCTCGCGGCCGTCCTGCTCGTGAAGGCCCTGGTGTTCGGCACGGCGGCACTCGCCCTCGCCGACCTGGGCCGCCCGGCGTGGGCCCTCGCCTTCGCCGCCGTGACGCTCGTCAACACGACCCTGGCGACGGCGGACCGGCGGATGGCGGCGCGGCGCGGGGTGTGAGCTCCGCCAGGGGTGTCCTGTCGGCGGGGGCGGGCGCGCGGCGCACCCCCGGACGGGGCATCGCCTAGGGCCGGGGCCAGGGGCGGCCTTCCAGGCGTTCGATGTCGCGGTTGAAGCGCTCCAGATAGGCGGCGAAGCGGGACACGTCCTCGGGGTCCCACTCCTCCAGCACCCGCTCCAGGCCCTCGATGTTCGAGGCGCGGTCGGCCTCCAGGCGGCGCTCGCCCTCCTCCGTGATGCGGAACTTGCGGGCGATCCCGCCGTCCGGATCCGGGATGCGCTCCACGACGCCGGCGCGGAGCATCGCGGCCGTCTGCCGGTTGAGGGTGGACGCGTCGAGGCCGAAGGCCTCGCTGAGCTGCCCGATGGACATCGGCCCGTGCATCCGGATGCGGGTGAGGAGCACGTACGCGCTGCGGTCGAGCTGGGCCCCGGCCGCGCGGCGCGGTCCGTACAGGTGGGCGTGCCGTCCGAGCAGCATGCTCTCGAACTCGACCAGGTGGGTGGGCTTGTCCATGGGGGCATTCTCTCCTGTCGCGCGACCATGTGCATCCTGCATGGCTTGTGTATAGAGCAATGAATGTGCATGATGCATATCAGTCGATCGAAGAACCTGTGAGGGAGAACCCGTGGACGGCTCCAAGCCCGACGCCCGCCCCGGTGGCGTCGTCGGCGTCCTCGCCATGGCCGGCATCGTCGCCGCGCTCATGCAGACCCTGGTGGTGCCGCTCATCGGTGACCTCCCGAAGCTGCTCGGCACCACCGCTTCCAACGCCTCCTGGGTGATCACCGCGACCCTCCTCGCCGGAGCCGTCGCCACCCCCGTGGCCGGCCGGCTCGGCGACACCCTCGGCAAGCGGCGCGTCCTGCTCGCCTCCGTGGTCCCGCTCGTCGCCGGCTCCGTCGTCTGCGCGCTCGCCTCGTCCGTCGTCCCGATGATCGTCGGACGCGGCCTCCAGGGCCTCGGCATGGGCGTCGTACCGCTCGGCATCAGCCTGCTCCGGGACGTCCTCCCGCCCGAGCGGCTCGGCGGCTCCATCGCCCTGATGAGCGCCTCCATGGGCGTCGGCGGCGCCCTCGGCCTGCCCTTCTCCGCCGCCGTCGCCGAGAACGCCAGCTGGCGCGTGCTCTTCTGGGTCGCCGCCGCGCTGAGCCTCGTGGTCGGCGTGCTGATCTGGCGCGTCGTCCCCGACGGCCGCCGCGCCGCCGCCCCCGGCCGCTTCGACGTCCCCGGCGCGCTCGGCCTCGGCGTCGGACTCGTCGCCCTGCTGCTCGCCGTCTCCAAGGGCGCCACCTGGGGCTGGGGCAGCGGCACCACCCTCGGCCTCTTCGCCGTCGCGGTCGTCGTCCTGCTCGGCTGGGGCGTCTGGGAGCTGCGCATCGCCGATCCGCTCGTCGACCTCCGCGTCACCGCCCGCCCGGTCGTCCTGATGACCAACGCGGCCTCGGTCCTCGTCGGCTTCGCCATGTACGCGCAGTCCCTGGTCGTGCCCCAGCTGTTCCAGCTGCCCGAGGCGACCGGGTACGGACTCGGCCAGTCGATGATGGCCATGGGCCTCTGGATGGCCCCCGCCGGCCTCATGATGATGATCCTCGCGCCCCTCGGCGCCAAGCTCTCGGCCGCCCGCGGCCCCAAGGTCACGCTCTCCGTCGGCGCGCTCGTCATCGCCGCCGGGTACGGCTCCTCCCTCGCCCTGATGGGCTCCACCTGGGGCCTGCTCACCGTGACCCTCATCTGCAACACCGGCGTCGGCCTCGCCTACGGTGCCATGCCCGCGCTCATCATGGGCGCGGTACCGCAGGAGGAGACCGCCTCGGCCAACAGCTTCAACACCCTGATGCGCTCCATCGGCACCTCCGTGTCGGCCGCGGTCATCGGCGTCGTCCTCGCCCAGATGACCACCACCCTCGGCGGTCACGTCCTGCCCTCCGAGGGCGGCTTCCGCGTCGCGATGCTCATCGGCTGCGGCGTCGGACTCGTCGCCTCGGTGGTCGCGGCCCTGATCCCCGCGAAGGCCGCGGCGGCTCCCGGCGACACCGCCCGGGACGCCGGACCGGGAGCGGACCCGCTCCCCGCGCCGCGGGCCACGACCGCCTGAGGGCTGCGAGACCGGGCGGCGGCGCCGCGGGGGACGTGGGGACGGTCCCGCGACGCCGCCGCCCGTCCGGCGGCGAGCTGTGGAGGCGTACGCCGGACCCCTGGGGCCCCGCCGGCCGCGCAGTCGGCCGGCGGGGCCCTCGGCGTGGGCCCCCCCGGGGGCCGAAGGCGAGGGCGAGTGCGCGGCGCGCGCTCCGTCGGGCCCGCGCCCCGGCCGTCGCTCAGGCCTCGACCGCCGTGAACCCCGCCCGCTTGTACGTCCGCATCAGCAGCGCCGTCTCCGTCGACGTCACGCCCTCCAGGCGCGCGAAGACCCGTGCCGTGAACTCCTGGAAGTCCCGCGTGTCGCGGTGGCTGGAGTAGCCCAGCAGACTCGTCCCGCCGCTCGTGACCACCAGGTGCCGCACGGCCGGCTCCCGTGCGAGCAGCCGGATCGCGGCGTCCAGCCCGCGGTGCGGCACTCCGAGCCGGAACCGCCCCTCCACCGGATACCCGAGGACCGCCGGATCGGCGTGCAGCCGCAGGTGCAGCACGTGCGAGGCCGTCAGCCGGGCCAGGCGCCGCCGGGCCGTCGTCTCGCCCACGCTCAGCTCCCGCGCGAGGCGGGTCGTCGACATGCGGGCGTCGCGCCGGAGCAGCTCGACGAGCCGCCGGTCCAGCTCGTCCACGACGGGCGGCTCGGGGAGCGCCGTGCCCTCCACGGCATGGCGCCGCACGGCCGTGGGCTCGTCGTCGTAGGGCGCCCAGTCGCTGGCCGTGAGCAGCAGCCGCAGCACCACCGCCGAGTGGACGTCCACGACCCCGTCGAGCCGGCCGATGGCCGTGTCCAGGAGCGTGAGCAGCGCGTCGTGCCCGGCGGCCTGGAGCTCCACGAACACGTCGAGCGCCCCGGTGGCCACCTCCACGGACCGCGTCTCGTCCAGGGCGGCGAGCGTCAGGGCCACCTCGTGGACGCGGCCCGGCGCGCACCGTACGGCGATCTCCGCCGTCACGCCCTCGTACTGGTACTCGGGGATGAGCGCCGCCACGAACGCGACCCGCCCGTCCGCGGTCATCCGCTCCAGGCGCCGCGCGACGGTCCGCTCGTGCGCCCCGACGGCCGCCGCGACCTCGGCGAAGGGCGCGCGCGGGTCGCGGTGCAGGACCTTGAGGATCCCGTGGTCCAGCGCGTCCAGGCCGCCCGCCTGCCCGGATCCGCCACCTCCGAAGCCCGCCGCACCCGCTGCGACACCGGCCCCACCGCTCCCGAGGCCCGCCGCACCGGCCCCACCAGCCCCGAAGCCCGACCCATCGCCCCCGACACCGCCCCCACCGCCTCCGGGGCCCGCCGCACCGCCCCCACCAGCCCCGAAGCCCGACCCGCCGCCCCCGCCCGGCGCCCCGCCGCCCCCCGCCCCAGGTGTCCGATCCGTCGTCATCGTGTCGTCCTCCTCGCGGCCGGGGCCCGCCCGAAGGCGCCCCACCCGGCCCGCTCCTGCCCGAATCCGCCGCGGCGCCCCCACCCGCTGCCGCAATCGGCCGTCTTCACCGTCAAGTCTTGCCCGAAGTGCTGTTCGGTCGCCACATTGTGGTGCATCTTCCGCCCCCGTTCCCCACCGTCGGGCGGCCCCCTCCCCATCGAGCCCCCGCGGCCCTCCCGAAGAGGTAGTACGTATGACGGACGTCGGTACCCGCACCGCCCCCGGCCGGAGAAGGGCCGTACGGCCCGTCCCCGCCGGCGCGGTCATCGCCTCGGTCGTGCTCGTCGAGCTCTCCAGCGGCATCACCCAGGGCTTCCTCTCCCCGCTGCTCAAGGGCCTCACCGACACCCTGCGGGTCACCGCGGCCGATCTGAACTGGATCAGCATCGCGAACCTGCTGGCCAGCGTCGCCTTCACGCCGGTCCTCGCCCGCATGGGCGACCTCTACGGCCACCGCCGCCTGCTCCGCTGGAACCTCGCGATCGTCATCGCCGGGTCCGTCCTGGTCGGACTCAGCCGCTCCTTCCCGGTGCTGCTCGCCGGCCAGATCCTCCAGGGGGCCATCGCCGGCTTCTTCCCGCTCCTCGTGGGCATCCTGCGCAACCGCCCCGACGGCGGCGACGCGGAGAGCCGCCGGGGCATCAGCCGCATGGTCGCCGCGCTGATCGGCGGCCTCACCCTCGGTCTGCTGTCCAGCGGCTTCATCGCCGCGACCGTCGACAGCCCGACCGCCGCCCTGTGGGTCCCCGCCGTCGGCGTGAGCATCGCGCTGGCCGTGACCTGGCCCCTCCTCCCGGAGTCCGAGAACCGCCCCGGCGGCTCCGTCGACTGGGCCGGTGCGGTGCTGCTCTGCGTGGGTCTGGTCGCCCTGATGCTCGCGCTCGGTCTCGGCGGCACCCCCGGCTGGGAGTGGACCTCGGCCCGGACGCTGGTCACCCTCGTCGGCGGCGTGCTCGTCACCGCCCTGTGGGTCCTCGTGGAACTCCGTACCGCCGAGCCGATGATCGACGTCCGGATGTTCGCCCGGCGCAACGTGGTCGTCGTCTCCGTCGTGACGCTCTCCTTCAGCTTCTGCATGCTGGGGCTCCAGGTCGCCCACCCCGTCTTCCTCGGCACGAGCGCCGAGGAGACCGGCTACGGCTTCGGCTACGGCCCCGCCGTCATCGGCCTGGGCATGCTCCCCAACCTCCTCGCGATGGCCCTCGGCGCGCTCGCCGCGCCCGCCGTCGCCGCCCGCATCACCGACCGCCTCACCCTCGTCACCGGCTCCGCCCTGATGGCCGCCGGATACGTCATCGTCCTCGCCACGCACGCCTCGGCGCCGCTCTTCCTCCTCGGCACGGCGCTCGCCGGACTCGGCAACGGCTTCCTCCAGCACTCCACGCGCACCCTCGCCGTCGAGTCCGTCCCGCACGACCGGACGTCCGTCGGCTCCGGCATCAACGAGCTGATCATCAACGTCGGCGGCTCGCTCGGCGCCGCCGCCGTCCTCACCGTCTTCGCCGGGCACACCGCCGCCGGCCACACCCTGCCGGACCTCGGCGCCTACACCACCTCCTGGGTGCTGTGCGCGGCGATCTCCGTCGCCGGCGGCGCCGCCTCCCTCCTCTACCGCACCCCGTCGAAGGACCTCCGATGACCACGACCACCACCGCCCGCGAGCACAGCCGGGCCACCCTGAGCCGCCACGAGGACACGGTCATCGGGCTCAGCCACGCCCTGCACGCCGACCCCGAGCTCGCCTACGAGGAGCACCGGGCGGCCCGCCGCATCACCGACCTCGTGGAGCGCGCCGGCTTCGACGTGACCCGCGGCGCGTACGGACTGCCCACCGCCTTCCGGGCCACCGCCGGCACCGGCGACCTGGTGGTCGCGATCTGCGCCGAGTACGACGCGCTCCCCGGGATCGGCCACGCCTGCGGCCACAACGTGAACGGCTCGGCGTCCGTCGCCGCGGCCCTGGCCCTGGCGCCCCTCGCCGACGAGCTGGGCCTCACCGTCGCGCTCCTCGGCACCCCCGCCGAGGAGTCGGGCGGCGGCAAGGTCGACATGCTGCGGGCCGGGGCCTTCGACGACGTGGCCGCCGCCATGATGGTGCACGCCGCACCGCAGGACGCCGTGGGCCTGTCCACCCTCGCCATCAGCAGCCTCTCCGTCGCGTACACGGGCGTCCCGGCGCACGCCGCGGCGATGCCGCACCGGGGCGTCAACGCCGCCGACGCGATGATGATCGCCCAGGTCGCGATCGCCGCCCACCGGCAGCAGATGATCCCGGGCGCCGTCGTCTCCGGCGTCGTCACCTCGGCCGGGGACGCGGCGAACGTCATCCCCGGCCGCGCCACCGCCACCTACGACGTCCGGGCCGGCACCAGCGAGGAGCTCGCCGAGCTCCAGGCGCGGGTCCGGGCCTGCTTCGAGGCCGGGGCCCTCGCCACCGGCGCCGAGCTCGCGCTTGAGACCGTCGGGAACGACTACGCCGACCTCCGCCAGGACCTCGCCATGGGCCGGAGCTACCAGGCCGCCGCCGAGGCGCTCGGCCGTGCCGTCCTCCCGAACGACCCCGGTCTGCGCGCCGGTTCGACCGACATGGGGAACGTCTCGCACCTCGTCCCGACGATCCACCCCTCCATCGGGTACGACTGCGGCGACACGATCATGCACCACCCGGACTTCACCCGGTACGGCACCACGGCCGCCGCCGACCGCGCCGTCCTGGACGGCGGGCTGGCCATGGCGTGGACCGCGATCGACCTGGCGACCGATCCGGCCCAGCGCGAGCGGCTGCTGGCCCGCGTGGCCGCCCGGACCGCCGCGAACTGAGCGGCGGACGGACCGCCTCAGGCCGCCGGGCCCAGCCAGGGCCGGCGGCCCGGACCGGTCGGGTGGGTGCCCGTGACGCTCATGACGAGCGAGTACAGGGTGGTCTGGGCCGCGATGAAGAGGCGGTTGCGCTTGGCGCCGCCCCAGGCGATGTTCGCCACCGGCTCGGGCACGGCGAGCCGCCCGATCAGGGTCCCGTCGGGGTCGTAGCAGTGCACCCCGTCACTCATCGCGGCGGCCCAGAGACGTCCGTCCGCGTCGAGGCGGAGGTTGTCGAAGCGGGCCCCCTTCCGTGCCGAGGCGTCGGCGAAGACCTCGCCGTCGGAGAGCGTGCCGTCCGCGCGCACGTCGAAGACCCGGATGAGGCCCGCCCGGGTGTCGGAGACGAACAGCCGCCGCTCGTCGTGCGAGAAGACGAGACCGTTCGGCGCGCCGAACCCGTCCGCGACCAGACGCACCTCACCGCTGTGGGGATCGACACGGTAGACGTTGCAGGATCCGATCTCGCTCTCCGCGCGGTGGCCCTCGTAGTCGCTGGTGATGCCGAAGTCCGGGTCGGAGAACCAGACCGATCCGTCGGACCTCACCGCCGCGTCGTTCGGGCTGTTCAGGCGACGGCCCCGCCACCGGTCCGCGAGCACGGTGACCGTGCCGTCGTGCTCGGTGCGCGTCACGCGCCGGTTCCCCTGCTCGCAGGAGACCAGCCGCCCCTCCCGGTCGAGGGTGTTGCCGTTGACGTGCCCGGCGGAGCGGCGGAAGACGGCGACGGCCCCCGTCTCCTCGTCCCAGCGCAGGAGCCGGTCGTTCGGGATGTCGCTCCAGACCAGCTGCCGCCAGGCGGGCAGGTAGACCGGCCCCTCGGCCCAGCGGCACCCCGCGTACAGGACCTCCAGGGCGTCGTCGCCGTACGCGCACCGCCCCGTGAGGAACCGCTCGTCGAACGTCTCGTACAGCTCCGGGCGCTCACCGCTCATGGCCCTTCCCTCCCTGACAACCACAGCTCATGCTGAACCTGATCCTGCTCAAGGTGCAGATTGCAGGATCATCTATGGTTCACACAAGAAGTCGCCGAACAGAGAGCTGTGGATCACAGTCGAACAGGGAGCGGTGGATCACCGACGCCGCGTCACCCCGCCCCCTCCGCCTCCACGGTGAACAGCGACCCGTCCGGGTCGAGCACCACCACCCGGCGCTCGTCGTCGGCACCCGGCGGTCGCGCCCCGGCCCACTCGCCCCCCGGCACCACCGACCCGCCGTGCTCCACCACCGCCGCCTGCGCCGCCTCCAGGTCCCGCACCCGGAAGCGGACCAGCCAGCGCGGCCTCAGCTGCGGGTTGGGCGACGCGGACTCGACCGGACCGCTGTTGAGCCGGGCGACGGCCTCGCCGTCCCGCCGCAGCACCACGCGGTCGTGCTCGTACGACACCTCACTGGCGCCCGGGCGTCCGTCCGCCCAGCCGAGCACCCCGCTGTAGAACACGGCCGCGTCGAACGCGTCACGGCTGTGCAGCTCCAGCCAGGCCGGCGCCTGCCGCTCACCGACGTGCCAACGCGAGACCAGACGCCCCTCCCACACGGCGAAGAGCGCCCCTTCCAGATCCGTGGCGAACGCGGCACGGCCCCGGGGCGGATACGCCATCGGCCCCACGCCGACCGTGCCGCCGCGCTCCCGGATCCGGGCCACCGCCGCGTCCGCGTCGTCGACCCCGAAGAACACCGTCCAGGCCACCGGTACCGCGGGCTCGGCGGCCACCGGCGCGATCCCGGCCACCGGCACCCCGTCCCGCTCACCCACCACGTACCCGTCAGCGAGGTCGCTCGGCCGGAACGTCCAGCCGAGCACGGCCCCGTAGAAGCGCTGCGCCGCCTCCGGATCGCGCGCGGAAAGATTCAGCCAGCACGGTGCACCGCCCGCGTCCCCGGTCGTCGGCCCCGACACCGGCACCACCTCCTCGTCGTCGTCCTGAGTCCGTGCGCCCCCTTCCCCGCTCCGCCGCCCCCCAAGCGGACGTTCACCCGGCTGCCGCCGAACACCACCCGCCCGTGCGGGACGGCACGCGGCGGCCGGTCAGCGGGACGCGCGGGCCGCGTACGCGCGGACGTCCGCGTCCGGGTCCGCCGCCGCCCCGGCGAGCGCGTCCCGGGCCGCCCGCTCGGCCCGGTGGGCCAGGAGCGACAGGACGGCCGCCTTGCGCACGTCCGCGTTCGGATCGGCGAGCGCCCCCGCCAGCGCGGGCACGGCGAGCTCCGCGGGGGCGGCGCGCAGGGCGGTCGCCGCCCCCGACCGCACCTGCCAGGCCCCGTCCGCCAGCGCCGCCCCCGCCCCCGCCGCGTACGGCGGCGGGCATCCGGTGCCCGCCAACGCGGCCAGGGCGGCGCCCCTGACCAGCGGGTCGGGGTCGTCGAGCAGCGGCGCCAGCGGTTCCGGCGCGGGGGCCCGCACGGCCGCGAGACCCCGCGCCACCGCGACCCGGACCTCGCGCGCCGGGTCGGCGGCTCCGCGAGCCAGCTCCCCGACCGCGTCCACCGAGACCAGGGCCCGGACGGCCTGGACCCGCACCTCCACGGAGTCGTCCGCGAGGGCGTCCGCGAACAGCGGCGCGTCGCCGAGCCGCAGCGCCCGCAGGACGTCGAGCGCGGCGGCCCGCACGGCCGGATCCGGCACGGCGAGGGCCTCCCGGAGCCCGTCCCCGAGCGCCGGCTCGGCGGGCAGCACCTCCACCAGCTCCCGCAGCGCGGCCGAGGCGGCGGCCCGCACCGGCTCCGCCCCGTCCCGCAGCCGGGCGGCGAGCACCGGCCCGGCCCCGGCCGGCGCGGTCTCCCCGAGCGCGGTCACGGCGGCCGCCCGCACCACGGGATCGGCGTCCTCCAGGAACGGGCCGAGCGCCGCCAGACCGGGGGAGTCCTCGACCAGCGCGAGCAGCCGGAGCAGCCGGGGGTGCGGCCCCGAGGGCGCCGGAGCCCCGGCCCCGGTCGCGGCGGCCGGACGGGCATGCGGGACCGCCGGGACCGCGTCCCGTGCCCCGGCCGTCGCCACCGGTACGAGTTCCACCTCGCCCAGGAGCCGCTCGGGGCCGCCGGGCGGCGCGAACTCCGGCACCGGCACGAGGTAGGGCTCGACGGGCCGCGCCGTGAACTCCATCGTGCCGGAAGGGGACTTGCGCAGGTCCAGGTGGTGCAGCCAGCCGGTGTCGTCGCGCTCGGGATGGTCGAGCCGCTCGTGGTAGAGGCCCCACCGCGACTCCGTCCGGGCGAGCGAGGCCCGCGCCGCCATCTCGGCGCAGTCCCGGATGAACGACACCTCCGCGCACCGCATCAGCTCGTGCGCCGTCCGCGCCCCCATGGCGGCGATCTCCGTGGACATCCGGTCGAACGCCTCCACAGCCAGGGACAGTTTCGCGCCCGTCTTCGGCGGCGCCACGTAGTCGTTGACAAACCGGCGCAGCTTGTACTCGACCTGCGGCTGCGGCGGCCCGTCGGGATGCCGCAGCGGCCGGTAGACGAGCTCGTGCGCGGCGGCGACCTGCGCCGGGTCCAGCGCGCCCCGGTAGGCGCGGTACCGGGACGCGTCCTCGCCCGCCAGGTCCCCGAAGACGAACGCGCCGATCATGTAGTTGTGCGGTACGGAGGCCAGGTCGCCGGCCGCGTACAGCCGGGGCACGGTCGTGCGGGCGTGGTCGTCGACCCGCACCCCGGAGGCCGAGTGGCCGCCGCACAGGCCGATCTCCGAGAGGTGCATCTCGATGTCGTGGGTCCGGTAGTCGTGCCCCCGGTTCTCGTGGAAGGTGCCCCGGGTGGGCCGCTCCGTGGTGTGCAGGATCGACTCGACGGCGCCGATCGTCTCCTCCGGGAGATGACTCAGCTTCAGGTACACCGGCCCCCGGTCCGAGGCGAGTTCGGCCGCGAACTCGGCCATCATCTGCCCCGACCAGTAGTCGGACTCCACGAACCGCTCGCCGTGCCGGTTCACCTGGTACCCGCCGAACGGGTTGGCCACGTAGGCGCAGGCCGGACCGTTGTAGTCCTTGATCAGGGGGTTGATCTGGAAGCACTCGATCCCCGTGAGCGCCGCGCCCGCGTGGTACGCCATCGCGTAGCCGTCACCGGCGTTCGTCGGGTTCTCGTACGTCCCGTAGAGGTATCCGGAGGCGGGCAGGCCGAGCCGCCCACAGGGGCCGGTGGCCAGGATCACGGCCCCCGCGCGGACCACGACGAACTCCCCGGTGCGGGTGTGGAAACCGGCCGCGCCGACGGCCCGCCCGTCCTCGGGGTGGGTGAGCACCCGGACCGGCATCACCCGGTTCTCGATCCGGATCCGCTCCCGCATCTCGCGCCGCCGCAGCTGCCGGTAGAGGACCTTCTTGACGTCCTTGCCCTCGGGCATCGGCAGCACGTACGAGCCGGACCGGTGCACCTGCCGGACCGCGTACTCCCCGTGCTCGTCCTTCTCGAACTTCACCCCGTACGACTCCAGGCGCCTGACCATCGCGAAGCCGCGGGTGGCCGTCTGCCGGACGGTGGACTGGTCGACGAGACCGTCGTTGGCGCGGGTGATCTCGGCGACGTAGTCGTCGGGTTCCGCGCGGCCGGGCACGACCGCGTTGTTGACGCCGTCCATGCCCATCGCGAGCGCGCCGGAGTGCCGGACGTGCGCCTTCTCCAGGAGCAGGACGTCCGCCCCGCGCTCGGCGGCCGTCAGGGCCGCCATCGTGCCGGCGGTGCCGCCGCCGATGACGAGCACGTCGCAGGAGAGCTCGGTCGCGTCGGCCGGATCGGGGACGGTCAGGGGGGTGGCCATGTCCACGGGGAGGGACCTTTCGGAGGACGGTCAGAGGGAGTCGAGGACGCGGCGGCGCAGCGCCTCCGTCGCGGGGGCGCTCCGGGCGTCCCGGACCCGCGGATGCGGCACGTCCAGGACCTCCCCGGAGGCGAACAGGACGACCCGGTCGCCGAGATGGAGGGCCTCGTCCACGTCGTGGGTGACGAAGACGACGGTCGCGCCCGTGCCGCGCAGGATCTCCACCAGGAGGTCCTGCATCCCGGCCCGGGTCGTCGCGTCGAGCGCGCCGAACGGCTCGTCCATCAGCACCGCCCGGGGCCGCCCGGCGAGCGCCCGCGCCAGCTGCACGCGCTGACGCTGCCCGCCGGACAGCCGGTGCGGCAGCCGGTGCGCGTGCCCGGCGAGACCGACCCGCTCCAGCCAGGCGTCCGCCTCGCGGCGCCGCTCGGCCCGGGGGACGCGGCGGATCGCGAGCGGCAGTTCGACGTTGGCCCGGACCGAACGCCAGGGCAGCAGGGCGTCGTGCTGGAAGACCAGCGCCCGGTCCGCGCCGGGCCGCCGGACCGGCTCCCCGTCCTGGGTGACCCGGCCCTCCAGCGGGGGCAGCAGCCCGGCGAGGGTCCGCAGCAGCGTCGTCTTCCCGCAGCCGGACGGGCCGACCACCGTCAGGAGCTCGCCGGGCGCGATCCGCAAGCCGACGGGACCGGACACCACGGCACCGTCCGGACGGCCGAGCCGCACGCCGTCCAGGGCGAGTTCGGCGCCGTGCGGCACCGGGGCGGGCGGACTCGTGGTGCTCATCGGACCGGCTCCTTGTCGGGTACGGGAGGGGCGGCGGGGGTGCGGACGGAGCCCGGGGCCGAGGAGCCGTCATGGTCCGCCGCGCGGTCCGCGTCCGGCGAGGCCGAGCGGTCCGGGTCCGGCGAGACTCTGAGGCCCGGGTCAGGCGAGGCCGCACGGTCCGCGTCCGGTGAGGCCGGGCGCTCCGCGTCCGCCGGAGCCGTGCGGCCCCAGGGCGCCGGGCGGGCCGGGCCGGCGGCGACGGCCTCGGCCGGGCTCGGCAGCCAGGCCGTGACCCGGCGGCCGAGCGCCTCGACCGCCGTGGACGTGAGCCGGCCCAGGACGCCGATGGTGGCCATGCCGACGAAGACCCCCGGGTAGTCGACGACCGTGTAGTCCTGCCAGGTGCGGTAGCCCACCCCGTACTCGCCGGAGATCATCTCCGCCGAGATCACACAGATCCACGCGACGCCGATGCCCACCGACAGACCGCCGAAGACGCCCGGCAGAGAGCCCGGCAGGACCACCGAGAACAGCACCCGGGCCCTGCTCCCGCCCAGGGTGAGCACGGCCTCCTCCCACGCCGGGTCCAGCGCCCGCACCGCGTGCCGGGTCGACACCAGCACGGGGAAGAAGGCGGCGGCGCAGGTGATGAAGACGATGCCCTGCTCGTTCGTCGGCAGCAGCAGGATCGCGACCGGCACCAGGGCGATCGCCGGGACCGGCCGCACCACCTCGACCAGCGGCCCCAGGACGTCCGCCGCCCACCGGGAGCGGGCCACGGCCGTCCCGGCGGCCACCCCGAGGACGGCCGCGAGCAGGAAGCCCAGCGCGATCCGGCGCAGACTGTGGCCGAGGTCCTGCCAGTACGCCTCGGTGTCGATCCGGTCGGCGAGCGCGGAGGCGACCTCGACGACCGTGGGGAACTGCTCGAACCGCAGCCACAGGTTGACGTCCAGGGAGGTCAGCAGCTGCCAGACGCCGAGCGCCACGAGGGGGGAGGCCAGCCGGACCAGGCGGCGGCCGAGACCCGTGGCCCTCACGACGCGAGCCCCACGGCGTCCGCGTACGACAGGATCCGGGAGCCCGCGTGCCCGGAGACGTACCGCTCCGCGCCCTCCCGCGTCACGAACGCGCGGAACTCCCCGCCGTCCAGGACCCACACCGCGCGGTCCGCGAACCAGAGTGTCCCGGTCACCGCGTCCGGCACGTACGCCGCCCGCACCCGGGCCCCCGCGACGGCCTTCAGGAGCGCCTTCGGGCTGTCGAAGGACCGGGTCGACTCCGCGCCGCGCAGCCACAGTTCGGACCGCGCGGCGCCCGCCGCCGGGTACGCGGCGCCCGGCACCGCGCGCCGCAGCGGAGCCGGGTCGACGAAGGCGTCCACGTCGACGTCCTTCACCAGACCGGCCTCCTTCAGGACCGGCACGTCCTCCTTGAGCGCGGCGACCAGCTCGGGGCGCAGCGCCGGATCGAAGGTCGCGATGCCCTGGGCGCCGTTGTAGAGGTACACCACCTCGGCCGGCAGCCCGGTCTCCTTCGCCACCGACTCGGCGGACGCCACCGGCCGGCGGCGCAGCTCGTCCGTGGCCCTGCGCTGCGCGCGCAGGAACGCGTCGAGCACCTCGGGCCGCCGCTGCGCGAACCGCTCGCGGACGGTGACCCCGTGGAAGGTCGGCAGGTCCAGTTCGGCCCCGTCGTACAGCGCCGTCGCCCGGCCCTGGAAGGCGAGGAGGCCGGGCCACGCGACGAACTGGGACAGCGCGTCGGCGGATCCGGCCGTCAGCGCCGAAGCGCCCACGCTCGGCTGCTGGTTGACCTTCTGGACGTCCTTCGCCGGGTCGAGGCCGGCCCGCCGCAGGGCCCGCACCAGCGTGCCGTCGGCGGCCGAGCCGACACTCGTCGAGACCTTGAGGCCCTTGAGGTCCTTCAGCGACCGCAGCGTCGAACCGGGCTTGGTGACGACGGTGTTGAGACCGCCGCGCAGGTTGTACCCGGTCACCGCGACCAGCCGCGTCGGCTCCTTGAGCTGCTTGCCGCGCGCCGCGTTGATCAGCAGCGGGAAGTCGCCCATCGACCCGATGTCGATCTTCCCCGCGGTCATCTGGGCGGTGATCGGGGCACCGGTCGCGTAGTCCTGCCACACGACCCGGTAGGTGACGCCGTCCTTCCGGCCGCGCGCCGCGAGCTCCTCCTCGAAGTAGCCGAGCGAGCGCAGCAGGGTGCCGGCCGTGACGGTGTTGATCGTCTTCGACTGGTAGCCGACGGTCACCGTGACCGCCTTCCCGTCCGCCGGATCGTCGGTGCCCCCGCCGCAGGCGGTGGCGAGCGTCAGGACCAGGGCGAGCGGGAGAGCCGGGGCGAGTCTTCGCGACTGCATGGGAGCGGGGCCTTTCACCGGAGCAGATAGGGCATGTTGACGGTCACCGCGCCGGTCGGGCAGCGGGCGGCGCACGGGCCGCAGTACCAGCACTCGTCCACGTGCATGTAGGCCTTGCCGTCCTCCTCGCGGATCGCGAGGGAGTCGAGCGGACACATGTCGACGCAGAGCGTGCAGCCGTCGATGCACTTCGACTCGTCGACGGTCACGGGCACGTCGACGCGCTGGGGGACCACAGGCATGGCTGTCTCCAGGAAAGGGGGTGTACGGGGGAGCCGACGGGATCAGAGGGAGCGGCGGAGCACGCCGCCCATGGTGATGCGGTCGCCGCGGAACCGGATGAACTCCAGGTCCACCGGCCGCCCGTCGGGCAGACGGGTCAGCCGCTCCAGCATCAGGACGGCGGCGCCGCGCGGCGCCTGGAGGACGGCGGCGGAGTGCGCGTCGGCGTTGACGGCCTCCAGGGTGATCTCCGCGTGCCCGAGCGGACCGCCGGTCAGCTGCTCCAGGAGCCGGAAGACGTCCGTGTTCTCCAGGTCGCAGCCGAGGAGTTCACCGCCGATGTCCATCGGGAGGTACGACAGGTCGAGCGACAGCGGCAGCCCGTTCAGACGCCGCAGCCGCTCGATGCAGAGCACGTCCGTGTGCTCCGGCAGGCCCAGCCGGTGGGCCACCGGCCCGGGCGCGCCGACCGGGCCCATGGTCCGGACCTCGTTCGTGACCCGGCCGTGCTCGCGCAGCGTCTCCGCGAGACCCTGGAGCCGGTCCAGGCCGTGCGGGTACTTCTCGCAGACCACGACCGTCCCGACGCCCGGCTGCCGGGCGACCAGCTGCTCGCCGCGCAGCAGGTCCAGGGCCTGCCGGACGGTGTTGCGACTGGCCCGGTAGTCGGCCGCGATGACGTCCTCCAGGGGCAGCACCCCACCGGGGAAGCCGCCCGCCAGGATCTGGTGCCGCAGCAGGTCGGCGAGCTGCCGCGCCCGGTCGGCGCGCAGCCGCCGGCGGCGGGCGGCGGCGACGGGACGGGCGGCGGGAGCGGGTTCGGCGGGCATGGCAGGGAACGTAGCGGCGGACCGGCCCCGATGGTGTTGCCGCAGTATTGCGCCACCTGACACCCCTTCCGTACGCCCCTGACCTGCGGGGACGGCGAGAGCCCGGCGAGATCCGCCACCCCGGCGCCCAGCCCGTGGACAGCGGGCAGCCCACCATCCGGGAGACGTCAGACCGTCGGCCCGTGGACCTGGAGCCGGAGCGCCACCGACAGATGGTGGTGCAGCAGGCCGAGGACCGGCTCGTCCGGGGCGAAGAGACCGGCGGCGAGCTTCCAGTACCGGGGGAGCACCGGACTGTCGTCCAGGGCGAGCAGCCCGACGAGCCGGCGCCGGAAGTCCGGCGTGTCCGCCTCCCCGCGCGCCCGGGCGTAGGCAGCGACGAAGCAGTCCAGGGCCCCGCCGTCGTGCGGCGCCCGCCCGGCCAGCACCTCGGCCGAGGCGAGACCGTAGGCCTCGGCCAGCCCCTCGTAGAGCACGACCGGACGGTACGCGCCGTCCGGGAGCGGCGGCCCGGGCCGGAACTCCGGTCGTTCCAGGCGCGGATCGGTGACGAGCGCGTGCAGCCGGGCGAAGGCGAGGACCTGCCCGGGCTCCGGTTCCTCCGGCGGCCGAGGCACCACCGCGTCGAGGACCGTCGAGACGACCGGCCGGGGCAGCCGCGCCGGCAGCGCGCGCCGCCAGAACCGGACCAGGGCGTCCGTGTCGGGCGGGGCGGGCAGCGCGCCGAGCAGCCGCAGCCGCTCCGGACGCTCTCCGGCGGCGCAGTCCCGGAGCAGCCGGAGCGAGGCCTCCTTCCAGCGCAGCGCCACCAGCTGCGAGCCCACGTCCCGCAGCCGCCCCGCGACGGCCTCCTCCATCGCCTCGCCGGCCGCGTCGGGCCCCTCGGCGTCGAGGACCCGCTCCACGTCGGGAACGGGCAGGTCGAGGGCGCGCAGGGACCGGATGAACCGCAGCCGGTCGAGCGCGTCCGCCCCGTACCTGCGGTGTCCCCCGGAGCTCCGGCCCGCCTCGGGCAGCAGGCCCCGGTCCGAGTAGAACCGGACGGTCTTGACGGTGACGCCCGCCCGCTCGGCCAGCTCCCCGATGCTCAACAGACCGTCGGACGGCACGGGGTGAACCTCCTCGGACGGGGCGCGATCGACGCCGGGCACCCCCATTCTGACGTCCCGTCCCCCGTCGGACCGCCCCGGGCCGCCGCCTTGAATCTCCCGCTGGGGGAGTTCCTAGCGTGACCGCGAGAGGTCCCCGAGAAGAGGCGAGGAGACGGTCATGACGGCCTTCGTACTGGTACCGGACGTGTTCACCGGCGGCTGGGTGTGGGAGGAGACCGCCGCCCGGCTGCGCGCGGCGGGCGCCGAGGCGTACCCCGTGACCCTGACCGGGACCGGCGACCGGCGCGCCGAGGCCGGGCCCGGGACCGGCCTGGAGACCCACATCGGCGAACTGGTCCGGCTCGTCGACGCGATCACGGCGGACGAGGTGGTCCTGGTGGGACACGGCTACGGCCTGCACCCGGTCCTCGGCGCCGCCGACCGGCGGTCCGGCCGCGTCGCACGCGTCGTCTCCGTCGACACGGGACCCCCGCGGGGCGGCGACGCCGCCGTCCGCTCCCTGCCCGACCCCGGGGTCCGCGAGCTGCTCGCCGCACGGCCCGGCGCTCCGGTCCCGCCCCCGGCACCGGGCGGCTGGACCCGGTGGGGCAGCCTGGACGGGGTCCCCGCCGAGGCCCTCGCCCGCCTGGAGCGGGAGGCCGCGCCCCAGCCGGCCGGCACCCTCACCGATCCGCTCGTCCTGACCGGCGCCGGATCGGCGCTCCCCACCACCGGCGTCCTGTGCGCCGCCAACGGGCAGAGCATCGCCCTGGTCGAGATGGCCGTGGCCTCGGGCCCGCCCCACCTGCGGGTGTTCACCGAGGACCGCTTCCGCTTCTTCGAACTGCCCACCGGGCACTGGCCGATGCTCTCCGCGCCCGGGGACCTGGCCGAGGTGCTGCTGCGCGCGGCGGACGGCGGGGGCCACCGGGTGACGGCGCCCGAGAGCGCGTGCGGCGGGCCGCCCCACCTGGAGCCCTTCCTCCTCGACGTGCCCGAGCGGCCCCGCGAGCGCGTCGGCCGCTTCGACCTCCACCTCCCGGACGCCGACGGACCCCGGCCCGCGGTCGTCTTCGTCCACGGCGGCCCGATCGCCGCCGACCAGCAGCCGACCCCGCGGGACACGCCGTTCTTCCGGGGATACGGCGGCTACGCGGCGAGCCTGGGCGTCGTGGGAGTCACCCTGGACCACCGGCTGTACGGGCTCGCCGACTTCGCCCTCGCCGCGGGCGACCTCGCCGAGGCCGTCGAACTGGTCCGGGCCGACCCCCGCGTCGACGCGGGGCGCGTGGCGCTCTGGTTCTTCTCCGGCGGCGGACTCCTGGCCGCGGACTGGCTGGCCGCGCCGCCTCCGTGGCTGCGGTGCGTGGCGGCGAACTACCCGGCCCTGGCGCCGCTGCCGGGCTGGGACGCGGTGGAGGAACGCTTCCGTCCGGTGGACACTGTGGGCACGGCGGACGGGCCGCCGGTCGTGCTGACCCGGGCCGGTCTGGAGCACGAGGCCTTCACGTCGACCGTCGAGGCGTTCCTGACGGCGGCGAAGGAGCGCGGCGCCGACGTCGAGGTCGTCGACGCGCCGCACGCCCACCACGGCTTCGAACTGGTCGATCGCACCGACGAGTCGCGGGAGGTGGTGGAGCGGTCGATGCGGGCGGTCCTCGCGCGCCTGCGGGACTGAGGCGACGGCGGGGGGCCGGAGAGGGGCGCGCGCCGGGGAGAGCGGAGCCACCGCCCTCCCCGGCGTCCGGTCGGCCCTCGGCCGGTCAGCCTTCCGTCCGCCCGCCCTCCGCCGGCCGCCTGCCGCGCCGGGGCACGGAGTCCAGGAGGAGCCGGGTGTACGGGTGTTCCGGCGCGTCCAGGACGCGCCCGGCCGGGCCCGTCTCCACGACCTGGCCGGACTTCAGGACCAGTACCTCGTCCGCGATGTGCCGGACCACCGCGAGGTCGTGCGTGACGAACAGGTAGCCGATGCCCGACGCGCGGCGGATCGTGCCGAGGAGTTCGAGGATCTGCGCCTGGATCGACACGTCGAGCGCGGCGACCGCCTCGTCGAGCACCAGGACCCGGGGCTCCACGGCGAGGGCGCGGGCGATCGCCACCCGCTGGCGCTGCCCGCCGGAGAGCCCCCGGGGCAGCGCCGAGGCCTCGCGCGCGCCGAGACCGACCTGGTCGAGGAGCTCGGAGACCCGGGTCCGCCGGCCGGCCGGGCCGAGGTCGGTGTGGAGGCGGAGCACCTCGTCGAGACAGCCCGAGACGGACACCCGGGGATCGAGCGACAGGTACGGGTCCTGGAAGACCATCTGGATCTCCCGGGCCCGGGCGAGCCGTTCGGCGCGGCCGCGCGGCCGGGCGGAGCGGTCCCGTCCGTCGAGCCGGACCGTGCCGCCGTCCGGGCGCTCCAGGCCCACGAGCATGCGGACCGTGGTCGTCTTGCCGCTGCCGGACTCGCCGACGAGGGCGAGCGAGGACCCGGGGGCGAGGGCGAAGGACACGCCGTCGACCGCGGTGTGGTCCCCGTACCGCTTGCGCAGGCCCTCGACGACCAGACCCTCCTTCGTTGCGACGGTCATGGCGTGATCCCTTCTTCGGCGCGGTGGCAGGCGGCGAGCCCGTCCCCGTGGCGTACGAGCGCGGGCGTCTCCTCGGTGCAGCGGGGCAGCGCGTGCGCGCAGCGCGCGGCGAAGGAGCAGCCGGGCGGAGCCTCCGCGAGGGAGACCGGACGGCCGGGGATCGGCCGGGGGGCCGGCGCGCCCGGTTCGATGCGCGGGGTGCAGGCGAGCAGGCCGGCGGTGTACGGGTGGCGGGGCCGGTCGAAGAGGTCGTCCGTGGACCGGGTCTCCACGATCCGGCCCGCGTACATCACGTACACCCGGTCGCAGACGGCGGCGGCCAGTTCGAGGTCGTGGGTGACGAACAGCATGCCGGTGCCCCGCTCGGCCCGCAGCCGGGCCAGGATCGAGATGATCTCGGCCTGGGTGGTGACGTCGAGCGCAGTCGTCGGCTCGTCGGCGACGAGCAGGTCCGGCTCGCTCGCGAGGGCCGCCGCGATGACGACCCGCTGGAGCATGCCGCCGGAGAACTGGTGGGGATGGCGGCGCAGGGCGCCGCGTGGGTCTCGGATGCCGACAGAGGCGAGGAGTTCCTCGGCGCGTGCGGTCGCCTCGGCGGCGGGCGTCCCGGCCGCGCGCAGCCCCTCGGTGAGGAAGTCGCCGACCCGGCGCAGCGGGTTGACGGAGGCGCGCGGGTCCTGGAAGACCATGGAGACCCGCCGCGACCGCAGGGCGGTGAGCTCGGCGCGGTTCATCGAGAGCACGTCCCGCCCGGCGACCCGGACCTCGCCCTCGGCGCGGGCGCCGCCGGGCAGCAGCCCCAGGACGCTGCGGCAGGCCACGGACTTGCCGGAGCCGGACTCGCCGACCAGGCCGACCGTCTCGCCCGGCCGGACGGTCAGGCTCACGCCGTCCAGGACGGGCCGGGCGGCCCGGTCGCCGGCCAGCCGGACGCCGAGGCCCTCGATCTCCAGGACCGGTGCTTGCGCCACCGTACTCATCGCCTTCACCGTTCCCGCTTCGCGATCCGGTCGGCGAGCCCCTCGCCGACGATGCCGAACGCCACCACCGCGAGCACGATGCAGGCGGAGGGCGCGAGGGCCGGCAGCATCGCGCCTTGGAGGACGGCCGCCTGCCCCTCGTTGATCATGGCGCCCCAGTCGGCGGCCGGCGGCTGCACCCCGAAGCCGAGGAAGGACAGCGCCGCCAGGTCCATCAGCGCGTACCCGAAGTTCATCGCGGACTGCGCGAAGACCGTCGGCGCGATGTTGGGCAGCAGGTGGCGCGCGCAGACGGTCCAGCCGGACCAGCCCTGCACCCGGTACGCCTCGATGTACGGCCGGGCCTTCTCCTGCCGGGCGATGCTCCGGACGAGCCGGCCCACGTACGGGGTGTAGGCGACGGACATGGCGATCACGGGCGCGGTGAGTCCGGAGCCGACGACCGACACCAGCAGGATCGCGAGCAGCAGGCCCGGGATCGCGAAGACCATGTCCATCGAGCGGGAGAGCACGGTGTCCACCCAGCCGCCCCGCCAGGCCGCCACCACACCGAGGACGGTGCCGAGGAGGGTGGAGACCGCGACGACGAGCAGCGGTCCGAGCAGTCCGGTGCGGGCGCCGTGGAGCAGCCGCGACAGGACGTCCCGGCCCGACTGGTCCGTGCCGAGCGGGTGGTCGCCGGTGGTGCCGACGAGGCTCGCCGACAGGTCGAGCGCCTCGGGGTCGTACGGGGCGAGGACGGGCGCGAGCACGGCGACCAGGACGAGCAGGGCGAGCACCGCGACCGAGACCGCGAAGAGCGGGCCGCGGCCGAACGGGCGCAGGACGCGCAGCCCCGGCCTGCGGTACGGCGGCGCGGAGGTGGTGGAGGTCATGAGGAGCCTTCCCCGAGGGAGAGACGGGGGTCGATGAGCGGGGCGAGCAGGTCGACGGCGAGATTGACGAGGACGAAGGCCGCGACGCTGAGCAGGGTGATCGCCTGGACGACGGCGAAGTCCTTCGCGGTGACCGACTGCACGAGCAGCGAGCCGAGCCCGGGGACGTCGAAGGCGGTCTCGACGATCGCGGTGGAGACGAGGAGGCCGGCGAGCATCGTGCCGCCGACGGTGACGACCGGGCCGAGCGCGTTGCGCAGCACGTGCCGGCGGACCACGGCCCGGCCCGCGACACCCCGGGCCCGCGCCACCTCGACGTGCTCGCGGCCGAGTTCGTCGAGCATCGCCGAGCGGGTCACCCGGGCGAGGAGCCCCGCGAAGGACAGCGCGAGGGCGAAGGCGGGCAGGGTCAGCTGGTGGAGCCGGTCGGCGAGGCCCTCCGGCGTTCCGCCGCCGGGCCCGGGGAACCAGCCGAGCCGCACGGAGAAGAGCGAGACGAGCGCGATGGCCGTCACGAACGAGGGCGTGGCGGTGGCGACGCCGGTGCCGATGAGCACCGCCCGGTCCGGGACGCCGGGGCGCAGCGCGCCCAGGATCCCGGCCGCGACCCCGAGGACGACGACGAGTACGGCGGCGTAGCCGACGAGCAGCGCGGTCCCGGGCAGCCGCGAGCCGATGAGCGAGGACACGTCCTGGTGGTACTGGGCGGAGCGGCCGAAGTCGCCGCTCAGGACGCCGCCGAGCCACTTCGCGTACTGGGTGACCAGCGGGTCGTCGAGATGGTGCTCGGCCCGCAGGGCGGCGACCGTCGCGGGGGTCGCGGGGCGGCCGTGCAGGAGGAACGACACCGGGTCGCCGGGGGCCAGATGGACGGAGCCGAAGACCACGAGGGAGGTGACGAAGAGCACCGCCGCCAGGCCGAGGAGCCGTCCGACGAGGTAGCGCGTCATCGCTGGGAGGCCCCGATCGTCGCGGCCCACGGGAAGTAGAGCTGGGCGATGCCGGTGGGGGCGCCGGTGATCCGCTTGCCGAGGAAGACCGTGTAGGGGGCCTCGTACACGGGGATGATCGGCAGCTCGTCCCGCGCGATCTTCTGGAGCCGCGCGGTGAGTCCGGCGCGCTCGGCGGGGTCGGGCTCGGAGTTGGCGCGGTCGAAGGCGACGTCGTACTCCGCGTTCGACCAGCGCCCGTAGTTCCCGAAGTCGCCGCTGCGCAGGTACTGGTAGAACTCCAGCGGGTCGGGCGTGTTGTCGTAGCCGTTGGTGATGACGAGGTCGAGGCCCTCGCGCGCGTCGGGGTCGACGAAGAGGCTGCTGTACGCGTCGGGCGAGACCGGCTTCAGCACGACGTTGAGCCCGATCTGGCGGCCGGCGGCCTGGACGGCGTTCGCGACCACGCTGATCTCGGGCGCGAGGGTGCTGGTGACGAGGGTGACGGTCCGGCCGGTCGCGTGGGCCTCCTGGACGAGCTTCTTCGCCGCCGCGACGTCGTAGACCGGTTCGGGCTGGGAGTCGAAGAGCTCCGCCGTCCGCTCCGGGGCGAGCGCCCAGGCGCCGCGCGCGGCGGGGGCCTTGGCGGGGACGCCGACGCCGCCGGCCGCCGCCTTGATGATGTTCTTCCGGTCGAGGGCCATCGACAGGGCCCGGCGGACCTTGAGGTTGCCGAGCGTTCCGTGGAAGCCGAGGACGGCGAGGTCGGCGACGGCGGTGTTGGGGCCGAAGAGCAGCGTGCCCTTCGTGCTGGCGCGCAGCTGTCCGAAGGAGGAGGAAGGGAGCAGGTAGCCGCCGTCGGCGGCGCCGGAGAGGAGGGCGTTGGCCCGTGCGGCGGGGTCCTCCACGAAGGTGAACTTCACCCTCTCGGACTTCGGGGTGAGGGTCTTGTCCCAGTAGGCGGGGTTCTTCCTCAGGGTGATGCTGTCGCCCTGGGCCCAGCTCTCCAGGGAGTACGGGCCGGTGCAGTTCAGTTCGCCCTTCGCGGTCCCGTAGTCCTTGCCCTCCTTCTTCAGCGAGGCGGCGCTGACGACGGTGCCGGGGGAGGCGGCCATCAGCTCGTGGAAGAGGATGTCTGCCTTGCCGAGACGGATCGTCACCTCCAGCGGGCCGGTCTTCTCGATGGAGTCGACGGTCTTGAAGGAGGACGCCCAGGGGGAGCCGGTCCTCGGATCCATCTGGCGCTTGAGCGAGGCGACCACGTCGTCGGCGGTCAGGCGGGTGCCGTCGTGGAACCTCACCCCGGGCCGCAGCGTGTAGACGAGGGTGCGCGGGTCGGGCCGCGACCACTTCTCCGCGAGACCGGGCACGATCTTCATGTCGGGCGTGACCCGCAGCAGGCTCTCGCACACGTTGGCCAGGACGGTGTTCGGCGGGTAGTCGTACGCGAGGGCGTAGTCGAGCGTGTACGGCTCGGCGTACAGCGACCAGGTGAAGGAGTCCAGCGGGCCCTGCGCGGGCGGGGAGAGCGGGCTGAGCGCGGCGTTCGTGCCGCCGCCGACCGCGGGCGGTTGCGTGGCGCCGCTACAGGCGGCGGTGGTGGCCGCGAGCGCGGCGGTACAGGCGAGGAGCGCGATGGCTCGGGGCATGCGCATGGGGACCCACCCCTTTACGGGTGTAGTGACGGGCTCGGGGGGATGGAGCGAGTATTGGTGCGGGAACGTTCCCGCACAAGGCCTGCGGGCGACTTTGCGGGAACGGTTTTGCAGAGGTCACGGGGGTGGCACCATCACCTCATGACCGAAGCTTCACGGCACGGCGGGCAGCCCTCGCCGCCCGTCCCGCGCGTCCGCCTCGTCGACGTGGCCCGCGAGGCGGGCCTGTCCAAGACCACCGTCTCGGCGGCGCTCAACGGCACCGGAAGGCTCTCCCCCGAGGTGCGGGAGAAGGCCCGCGAGACCGCGCGCAGAATGGGCTACCGGCCCAACGCCACCGCGCGCCACCTGCGCGCGGGACGGGCCCGGCTGATCGGATACGTGGTCGGCGAGTTCGCCGCCACTCCCTGGACCACCTTTCTCGAGTCCCCGTACTTCGCCCGGCTCACCGGCGCCACCGCGGCCGCCGCGCTCCGCCGGGGCTACGCGATGGTGCTGCTCCCGGCCGGAACGCTGCAGAGCGAGTGGGCCGACCTGTCCCTCGACGCCGTGGTCGTCGCCGACCCCGTCGCCGACGACCCGGTCGTCGAGGCCCTCCTCGCCGCCGGCATCCCGGTCTCGACGGACCGGTCCGTCGAAGGCAGGCCCGGGGCCTCCTGGGTGGACGTCGACGCGGCCGGCGCCGTCCGCGAGGCCCTCGACCACCTGCGCGGGCAGGGGGCCGCCGCGCCCGTCCTCGTCGTGCCGGACTCCAGCACCCTCTTCCACGTGGAGGCCGTCGCCGCGCACCGGGAATGGTGCGCCGCCCACGGCCTGCCGGAGCGCGTGGTGCGCGTCGCCGAACCCGGCAACGGCCCGGTGGTGCGCGCCGTCGAGTCCGCCCTGGCCGATTCCGGGCGGCCCGACGCCCTGCTGGTGGTGGCCGAGGCGAGCCCGCCGCTCGTGCTCGACGTGGCGCGCCGCCACGGGTACGAGGTCCCGGACGACCTGCTCGTCGTGCTGTTCAGCGAGGACGCAGCGGCCGCGCACACCGAGCCGCCGGTGACCACCCTGAGCCTGCGGCCCGAGGCGATCGCCGAGGCCGGGGTCGAACAGCTCGTGGAGGTCCTGGAGCACGGCCGCCGGGAGCCCGCCGGGACGCTCGTGGCGACGCGTCTCGACGTACGGGCCTCGTCGGTCAGGTCCCGCTCGGACGCTTCCCCGCCGGCCGGGCCGCCGTCGTAGGCGCCGCTCAGACGGCGTGCACCAGCCGCCCGCCGACGTACGTCCGCTCGACCCGGGCCTCGGCGATCTCCTCCGGCGGGCCGGTCAGGATGTCGCGGTCCAGGACGACCAGGTCGGCGAGGTGGCCGGGGCGCAGACTGCCGGTGTCGTCGAGCCGGTTCACGTGCGCGGTGCCCGCGGTGTAGGCCGCGAGCGCCGTGGTGAGGTCGAGCCGCTGCTCGGCGTAGAAGACCCGGTCGTCGGTGGCCCCGGGGTCACGGCGGTTGACCGCGACGTGGAGGCCCGCGATCGGGTCCGGGCTGCTGACCGGCCAGTCGCTGCCCGCCGCGAGGGTGGCCCCGGCGCGCACCAGGTCGCCGAACGGGTACTGCCAGGCGGCCCGTTCGGGACCCAGGAACGGAATCGTCAGCTGGTCCATCTGCGGCTCGTGCGCCGCCCACAGCGGCTGGATGTTCGCGATGGCGCCGAGCCGCGCGAACCGGGCGACGTCCTCGGGGTGGACGACCTGGAGATGGGCGAGGTGGTGCCGGTTGCCCCGGCGGCCGTTCGCGGCGATCGCCGCCTCCACCGCGTCCAGGGCCTCGCGGACCGCCCGGTCGCCCAGGGCGTGGAAGTGGACCTGGAAGTCGAGGGCGTCGAGCGCGGCCACGTACCCGCGCAGCGCCCCGGGATCGACGAAGCTCAGCCCGCTGTTCGCGGTGGCGCAGCCGCAGCCGTCCAGGTACGGGCTGGTCATGGCGGCCGTGAAGTTCTCCGCGATGCCGTCCTGCATGATCTTCACCGACCCGGCGCGGAACCGTCCGGAGCTGAACTTCTCCCGCCGCGCCACCAGTTCCGGGATCTGCTCGGCGCCCCGCTCCCGGTCCCACCAGAGCGCCCCGGTCACCCGCGCCGTCAGCGAACCGTCCTCGGCCGCCGTCAGGTACGCGTCCGAGGGGTCGGCCATCCCGCCGAAGGAGCCGAGCAGCGCGTCCTGCCAGGCCGTGATGCCGAGCGAGTGCAGCAGCCGCTGCGCCCGCAGCAGACCGGCGAGCCGGTCCGCGGCGGTGGCCGGCGGCACCAGCCGGGCGACCAGACCGATCGCGCCCTCCTGGAGCATGCCGCTGGGGGAACCGTCCGCCTCGCGCTCGATCCGGCCGTCGGCCGGATCGGGGCTCTCCGCGGCGAGCCCGGCGAGTGCGAGCGCCCGGGAGTTGGCCCAGGCGCCGTGGTGGTCCCGGTTGGACAGCAGGACCGGCCGGTCCGGTACGACGGAGTCGAGCAGCTGCCGGGTCGGCAGACCGCCCTCGAAGCTCTCCATCGACCAGCCGCCGCCGGTGATCCAGGCGTGCTCCGGGTGGGCGTCCGCGTACCGCCGGATCCGCTCCAGGTAGTCGGCGACGCCGACCGTGCCGGTCAGATCGCACTCGGCCAGCTCCTTGCCGCCCGAGACGGCGTGGACGTGGGCGTCCTGGAACCCCGGGAGCAGCAGCTTCCCGGTCAGGTCGACGACCTCCGTGCCGGGACCGACGAGATCCCGCACCTCGTCGTGGCCGACGGCCACGATCCGCTCGCCGACGACGGCGAGCGAGGACGCGCGGGTGCGGGCCGGATCCGCGGTGAAGACGGGTCCGCGGGTGAAGACCAGATCGGCCGTGGTCATGGGCGCTCCAGAAGAGGGTGGTGAGGGGCGGTCGGTGGGCGCCATGCAAGCGGTCGGGCCGTTTACACGTCAATGGCGTTGACGTAAGGTTCCGGCCATGTCCGAACGCGTGGTCCCCGAGGGCAGCCGGCAGCGCCGCCGCCCCACCAAGCAGGGCGCCGTCCTCTCGGAGCGGCTCATCGTCGAGACCGCGCTGCGCCTGATCGCCCAGCACGGCGCGGAGGCCCTGTCGGTACGGCGGCTGGGCGCCGCGCTCGGAGCCGACCCCACCGCCCTCTACCGGTACTTCCGGAACACCGACGCGCTGCTCCTCGCGGTCGCCGACGAGCTGATCGGCCGGGCGCAGGAGGGCTGGAAGGCCACCGGCGACTGGCGGGCGGACCTCCGCGACCTGGGACTGCGCATCCACGCCTGCTACCAGGCGCATCCGCAGGCGGCGGCGCTCGCGGCGCACCGCACCACCGGACGGCACCACGAGACCCGGGCGGTCGAGCGGATCCTCGGCGTCCTGCGCTCCGCGGGCTTCCCGGACGCCCTGGCCGTCCGCGTCTACCACGCCTTCGTCGACCAGGCGCTCGCCTTCGCCGCCCAGGACGCGGCCGCGCTCGCGCTGCCGGCGGCGGCCCGGGAGAAGGAGGCGGAGGTGTGGCACGCGGTCTACGGCAGGCTGGCGGCCGAGACGCATCCGAACATCGCGGCGACGTTTCCGCTGCTGGCGGCGGACATGCGGGGCAGCGGGTACCCGTTCGCCCTGGAACTGACGCTGAACGCGATCGCGTCCTTGCCCCCGGACCAAGCCTGACGCCCGGCCTCTTGGGCCGCCGCCCGTGCTGGGCCTTCGCCCCGCCCCCCGTGTGGGCAATCGTCCCGCTGGGGCGGGACGGGTGGGCACACGGGACGGCGCGCTCTCGCGGCGCCTCCGCGTCCTGTGCCTTGGCCCGCACCACGCGTGACGGCCACGATCCGTGCGGGTTCAGGCCCTGGAGCCTCTGGCGCCGGCAGGGCGCGGGTCCGTTGTGCCCACCCGTTCCGCCCCTTGCGGAACGCCTGCCCACAACGGGCGGACGCGGGCCCACAACGTGCGGGGCCCAGGCCCGCAGCGGGCAGGGCGCAGGCCCACGACGGGCCGGCCGCGTCAGCTCGGGGCCGTCGGGGAGAAGCGGCTCACCGTGGACAGGTCCGTGCTGATCCGCGCCGCCGTCTCCCGCAGCGCGGGAAGCAGCGCCGCCAAGCTCGCCTCCGCCGGCCCCCGCCCCGCGTGCAGCGCCACGTTGACCGCCGCGACCACCCGCCCCGTGCCGTCCGTGACGGGCACCGCGAGCGACCGGAGCCCCTCCTCCAGCTCCTGCTCGACCCAGCCGTAGCCGCGCGCGGCGGTCGCCGTCACGGCCTCGTCGAGCCCCGCGCGGCTCGTCACGGTGCGCGGGGTGAGCGCCTCGGGCGTGATCCGGCCGAGCCGCTCGGCGCGTTCCGCCGCCGGGAGGGCGCCGAGCAGGACGCGGCCCATGGAGGTCGCGTACGCGGGCAGCCGGGTGCCGACGGTGATGTCGATGTGCATGATGCGGGTGCTCGCGACGCGGGCGACGTACCGGATGTCGTCCCCGTCCAGGACCGCGACGGACGCGGACTCGTGGACGCGCAGTACGAGGGCGACGAGGTGCGGGGTGGCGATCTCCGGCAGGCTCAGGCCGGAGAGGCGGGCGTGGCCGAGCTCCAGGACCCGGGGGAGGAGGACGAATCCCTCCGGCTCCTCCCGTACGTAACCGAGATGGCGCAGGGTGATCAGCGACCGGCGGGCGGTCGCCCGGGGCAGGCCGGTCAGCCGGGCGAGCTCGGAGAGCCGCGCCGGGCCCCGTACGGACGCGAACGCGCGCAGGACGTCGAGGCCGCGCGCGAGCGACTGGAGGAAGCCCGATCCGAGCTCCTCCTTGAGCCCGGGCGCCGACGGCACCGGCGCGGCACTCGCCGCCCCGCCGGGCCCCGCCGCCACCGCCAGCGCCTCCTCCATCGCCGTGACCGCGCGGCGGAGCGGCGGCAGGGCCCGCTCCGTGAGGCTGGCGGCGCTGTGCCGGCTGCTGTGGCTCACGACGCTGACGGCGCAGACCACCGCGCCGTCGGGCCCCCGGACCGGCAGGGCGACGGCGAGCAGCCCCGGCTCGATCAGCTGGTCGTCCACCGCGAGTCCGGTCTCGCGGGCCTCCCGCACCCGGTCGAGGAACTCCGCCTCGACCGGGCCGGGCGGGGCCGACGGCCGGGGCGGTACGGAGGGGAAGCCGGCGTCCAGCGGGTCCCGCGCGCGACGGGCCCGCCATCCGTCGAGGTCCGCCGCGTCCCACCGCGCGGCGAACAGCGCCCCGGGAGCGCACCGTTCGGCGGGCAGGAGGTCCCCGGTCCGGAAGGAGATCGCCATGGCCCGGCGCCGGGTGGCCTGGGTGAGGAAGCGGACGCCGTCGCCGTCGGGCACGGCCACCGACACGGACTCGTCGAGCGTGTCGGCGAGGGCGACGGCGTGCGGGCCGAGCAGCTCGGGCAGTCCGCAGGAGGCCAGGTAGGCGTTGCCGAGCGCGGCGGCTCCGGGCGCGAGCAGCAGGTCGCGGCCCTCGGCGCGGAGCACGCCGAGGCGGACGAGCGTGGTGGCGACGCGGTCGACGGTGGAGCGGGCGAGGCCGGTCGTCCGGGCGAGGTCGCCGGGCCGGTGCCGGACGTCGGGCCCGGCGGCCACGGCGCGGAGCACGGCGAGCCCGCGTTCGAGCGGTCCGACCAGCTCGTCAGGTGCGTCCGGGGCCTCGGTGGGCTGCGGCATCGTCCGGACTCCTCGGTGTGGTGACGGTGGTGCGGGCGCGGCGGGACGCGCGGGAGAACCGTACCCGCGCCGTTGACACGGCCCGGGGCGTGGATGGACACTCACCCCCGCCGAAATTCTGAACTGAAGTTCAGCAGGCGAACACCCAGAGCGTCAATCCCGAGTGAAACGGCTCGTCACATGGACAAAGTGGTCGCCAGTGCCGCCGAAGCGGTGGCGGACATCGAGGACGGCGCCTCCCTCGCCGTCGGAGGCTTCGGGCTGAGCGGCGTACCGGACGTCCTCATCCGCGCCCTGCACGCCCACGGCCCGGGAGACCTCTCCGTCGTCTCCAACAACTGCGGCGTCGACGGCGGAGGCCTCGGCGTCCTGCTCGCGGCCGGCCGGATCGTCCGCGTCACCGGCTCCTACATCGGCGACAACAAGGAGTTCGCCCGCCGCTACCTCGGCGGCGCGCTGGAACTGGAGCTCACCCCCCAGGGCACCCTGGCCGAACGGCTCCGCGCCGGGGGCTGCGGCATCCCCGCCTTCTTCACCCCCGCCGGCGTCGGCACCCAGGCGGCCGACGGCGGACTGCCCTGGCGGTACGCCGAGGACGGCACCGTCGCCGTCGCCTCCCCGCCCAAGGAGATCCGCGTGTACGACGGCCGTCCGCACGTCCTCGAACACGGCATCACCACCGACTTCGCGCTGGTCCGCGCGGCCCGCGGCGACCGCCACGGCAACCTCGTCTTCGCCCGTGCCGCCCGCAACTTCAACCCGCTCGCCGCCATGGCCGGCCGGATCACGATCGCCGAGGTGGAGGAGCTCGTCGAACCCGGCGCACTCGACCCCGACCAGGTCCACCTGCCGGGCGTCTTCGTCCAGCGGGTCCTGCCGCTCACCCCCGCACAGGCCGCCGACAAGGGCATCGAACGAAGGACGGTACGCACCCGATGAGCTGGACCAGGGACGAGATGGCGGCCCGCGCCGCCCGCGAGCTGACGGACGGTTCGTACGTCAACCTCGGCATCGGGCTCCCCACCCGCGTACCGAACTTCCTCCCCGACGGCGTCGACGTCGTGCTCCACTCCGAGAACGGACTCCTCGGCGTCGGCCCCTACCCGTACGAGGACGAGGTCGACCCCGACCTGATCAACGCGGGCAAGGAGACGGTCACCGTCCTGCCCGGCGCCGCGTTCTTCGACTCCGCGCTCTCCTTCGGCATGATCCGCGGCGGCCACATCGACACCGCGATCCTCGGCGCCATGCAGGTCTCCGCCCGGGGCGACCTCGCCAACTGGACGATCCCGGGCCGCATGGTCAAGGGCATGGGCGGCGCCATGGACCTCGTCCACGGAGCCCGCCGGGTCGTCGTCCTGACCGAGCACACCGCGAAGGACGGCACGCCCAAGATCGTCGAGGAGTGCTCCCTGCCCCTCACCGGCCGGGGCTGCGTCGACCGGATCATCACCGACCTCGGCGTCCTCGACGTCACCGAGGACGGACTCCGACTCGTCGAGACCGCCCCCGGCGTCACCCCCGAGGACCTCGTCCGCCTGACGGCGGCTCCCGTGAAGGCGGACACCCCGGCATGAACCCGACCCAGCAGGACATCTCCCGGGAGATCGACGCCCAGCGGCAGGAGTACCTCCGCGCGGGCACGACCCGGCACCACCCCGCCCGGGACTACCCGCCCTACCGCAGCAGCGCCCTCCGCCACCCGCGCCGGCCGCCGCTCCCCGTCCACGACCCCGAGGCCGTCGAACTCTCCGGACCGGTCTTCGGCGTCACCGACGTCACCGCGCTCGACGCCGACCTCACCCGCGGCGGCGCCGGCGAGCCCCTCGGCGAGCGGATGACCGTCACGGGCCGGGTCCTCGACCGCGACGGCCGCCCGGTGCGCGGCCAGCTCGTCGAGATCTGGCAGGCCAACGCCGCCGGACGCTACGCGCACCGGCTCGACCAGCACCCGGCCCCGCTCGACCCCCACTTCACCGGCGCCGGCCGCTGCCTGACGGACGGGGACGGCACGTACCGCTTCACCACGATCCGCCCCGGCGCCTACCCCTGGCGCAACCACGCCAACGCCTGGCGCCCCGCGCACATCCACTTCTCCCTCTTCGGCAGCGCCTTCACCCAGCGGCTCGTCACCCAGATGTACTTCCCCGGCGACCCGCTCTTCGCCTACGACCCGATCCTCCAGTCGGTCACCGACGACGCCGCCCGCGCCCGGCTCGTCGCCGCCTACGACCACGACCTCACCACCCCCGAACACGCCCTCGGCTACCGCTGGGACATCGTCCTCGACGGACCCGCCGCGACCTGGATCGAGGAAGGCCGATGACGCCGATGACCAGGAGGTCCACCCCCGCGCCCCCGACGCCCGCCCAGACCGTCGGCCCCTTCTACGGATACGCGCTGCCCTTCCCCGGCGGCCCCGACCTGGCCCCCGCCGGGCACCCGGACACCCTCACCGTGCACGGCCACGTCTACGACGGAGCCGGCGCGCCCGTCCCCGACGCGCTCCTGGAGATCTGGCAGCCCGGCCCCGACGGCGACCGCGCCGGCGCCCCCGGCTCCCTCCGCAAGGACCCCGTCACCGGCGGCCACGCGGGCCGGGACGGCGTGACGTTCACCGGGTTCGGGCGGGTCGCCACCGACGCCGACGGCCGCTGGGCGATCCGCACCCTGCCGCCCGCCGGAGCGCCCTACCTCTCCGTCTGCGTCTTCGCCCGGGGCCTCCT
This sequence comes from Streptomyces sp. NPDC002232, assembly GCF_042890295.1. Taxonomy (NCBI): domain Bacteria; kingdom Bacillati; phylum Actinomycetota; class Actinomycetes; order Kitasatosporales; family Streptomycetaceae; genus Streptomyces; species Streptomyces sp. NPDC002232. The sequence goes on from NZ_JBIARV010000004.1 coordinate 48,003, forward strand.
GCACCACCTCTTCACCCGGATCTACCTGCCGGGCCCGGACACCGACGCCGACCCGCTCCTCGCCTCCCTCCCCACGGACCGGCGCCGTACCCTGCTCGCCGCCGGGCATGCCCGCACCCTGCGCTTCGACATCCGGCTCCAGGGCCCGGAGGAGACGGTGTTCCTTGACTTCCGCTGACCCCCGGACCGCGCGGTACGAGGAGGAGGAGCCGTACGAGGTCGGGCTCCTGGCCCCCGTCCGGGCCGGCACCGGCGTCGAGGCCGCCACGGGCGACCGCGCCTTCCTCCGGGCCATGCTCGACGCCGAGGCCGCCCTCACCCGGGCCCAGGCCGCCCTCGGCCACGCGCCCGCCCACGCGGCCGCCGCCGTCACCGAGGCGGCGTCCCGCACCGAACGCTTCGACCCCCGCGCGCTCGCCCTCCGCGCCCGGGCCGGCGGCAACCCGGTCATCCCGCTCGTCGCCGAACTGACCGCCGCCGTACCGCCGGAGGCCGCCCCCTACGTCCACCGGGGCGCGACCAGCCAGGACATCATGGACACCGCCGCGATGCTCGTCGCGGCCCGCGCCCTGCCCCTCGTCACGGCCCCGCTGCACCGCGCGGCCGCCGCGCTCGGGCGGCTCGCCGCCGAGCACCGCGACACCCCCATGGCCGGCCGCACCCTCACCCAGCACGCCGTCCCCACCACCTTCGGGCTCAGGGCCGCGGGCTGGCGCAGCCTCGTCCTGGACGCCGCCGACCGGCTCGCCGCGCTCACCCTCCCGGCCCAACTGGGCGGCGCCGCGGGCACCCTGGCCGCCTTCGAACAGCTGGCGGAGGCACCCGGCAGCGGACCCGCCCTCGTCGAGGCCTACGCCCGGGAACTGGGCCTGGCCGCGCCGGTCCTGCCCTGGCACGCCCTGCGCACCCCGGTCGCCGACCTCGGCACCGCGCTGGCCTTCACCACGGCGGCGCTCGGCAAACCGGCCACCGACGTGCTGCTGCTCAGCCGCACCGAGACCGGCGAGGTCGCCGAGGGCGAGGGCGGCGGGTCCTCCGCGATGCCCCACAAGCGCAACCCGGTCCACGCCACCCTCGTCGCCGCCTCGGCCCGGCAGGCGCCCGCGCTCGCCGGGATCCTCCTCGGCTCGCTCACCGCCGAGGACGAACGCCCCGCCGGTGCCTGGCACGCCGAGTGGCAGACCCTGCGCGAACTCCTCCGCCTGGCCGGAGGCGCCGCACACCACCTGGCCGCGCTCGCCGAGGACCTCCGGGTCCTCCCCGGCCGGATGCGGGAGAACCTGGACCTGACCCGGGGCCTCGTGGCGAGCGAACGCCTCGCCGCCGCACTCACCGGCCTCCTCGGCCGGGCCGCCGCCCGGCGGGTCCTCGACGAGGCCGCCCGGCGGGCCCTGACGGAACGCCGCGACCTGGCGGACGTCCTGTCCGAGGCCCCCGAACTCACCGGCCGGCTCTCACCGCACCGCCTCAAGGCCCTCACGGACCCGTCCACCGCGACGGGCGCGGCCCCCCGACTCGTCGACCGCGCCCTCCGCCGCACCCCCTCCGCAGCCCCGGAAGGCCCCGCATGACCCCCGACCACCCGCAGCCCCCGCACATCCCGGAACCGACCGGCGCGCCCGCGACGACCACCTCCGCTGCCACACCGACCACCCCCGCCCCCGCCCCCGCCGCCCCCGGAGGATCCCGCGCCACCGACGGACAACGCGCCACCGACGGGCACCGCGCCCCCGTCCTCCACCACCGCGTCGACGGGCCCCCGGACGCGCCCGTCCTCCTCCTCGGGCCCTCCCTCGGCACCTCGCTCGCCGTCTGGGACGCGCAGACCGCCGCCCTCGCCCGTCACCACCGGGTGGTCCGCTGGGACCTGCCCGGACACGGCGGCACCCCGGCCGGAGTCCTGCCCACCGCCCCCGGGGCCACCACCGTCGCCGACCTCGCCGACCTCGTCCTCGCGCTCGCCGACCGGCTCGGCGCCGAGCGCTTCGGCTACGCCGGCATCTCCCTCGGCGGCGCCGTCGGCGCCCACCTCGCCGTCCACCACCCCGAGCGGATCACCGGGCTCGCCCTCGTCTGCTCCTCCGCCCGCTTCGGCGCGCCCGAGGCCTGGCGCGAACGGGCCGCGCTCGTCCGTACCGAGGGCACCGAACCCCTCGCCGCGGCGACCGCCACGCGCTGGTTCACCCCGGGTTTCGCGACCACCCCCACCGCCGGCCGGCTCCTCGCCGACCTGCGAGCCGCCGACCCGGACGGCTACGCGGCCTGCTGCGACGCCCTCGCCGCCCACGACCTGCGCGACGCCCTCGGCCGGATCACCGCCCCGACCCTCGTCGTCGCCGGCCGCGCCGACCCCGCCACACCGCCCGCCCACTCCCGGGAGCTCGCCGACGGCATCCCCGACGCGGGCCTCCTGGAGCTCGCCGGAGCCGCCCACCTCGCCCCCGCCGAACGCCCGCAGGCCGTCCTCACCGCGCTCCTCGACCACTTCGGCGCCCCCTCCGGCGACGACGGCGACGGCGGCCGGCACGCCCGGGGCATGGCCGTCCGCCGCGAGGTCCTCGGCGACGCGCACGTCGACCGGGCCGTCGCCCGGACCACCGCCCTCACGGCCGACTTCCAGGACTACATCACCCGCTGCGCCTGGGGCGAGATCTGGACCCGCCCCGGCCTCGACCGCCGCACCCGCAGCTGCATCACCCTCACCGCCCTGGTCGCCCACGGCCACCTGGAGGAGCTCGCCCTGCACGTCCGGGCCGCCCTGCGCAACGGACTCACCCCCGAGGACATCGGCGAGGTCCTGCTCCACTCCGCCGTCTACTGCGGCGTCCCCGCCGCCAACGCCGCCTTCGCCACGGCCCAGCGCGTCCTCGCCGAGGACACGACCGGCTGACCCCCTGACCCCCTCCGACGTCTCCTGGAGTCACCCATGCCCCGCACCACCACCGTCGGCATCATCGGAGCCGGTCCCGCCGGACTCCTCCTCTCCCACCTGCTCCACCGGCAGGGCATCGACAGCGTCGTCCTCGAACGCCGCGACCGGGCGTACGTCGAACGCCGCCAGCGCGCCGGCATCCTCGAACAGGACACCGTGGACGTGCTCCGCGCCTCCGGCGCGGGCGCCCGGATGGACCGCCAGGGCCTGGAGCACCACGGCATCGAGCTCCGCTTCGACCGCCGCTCCCACCGCATCGACTTCCCGTCCCTGACCGGCGGCCGCTCCGTCATGGTCTACGCCCAGACCGAGGTCGTGAAGGACCTCATCGAGCTGCGCCTCAAGGACGGCGGCACGCTCCTCTTCGAGGCCGAGGCCCTCTCCGTGGACGGCGCCGACACCCACCGGCCCACCGTGCGCTACCGCCACGAGGGCGAGGAGGAGACCCTGGAGTGCGCGTACGTCGTCGCCTGCGACGGCTTCCACGGCATCGGCCGCCGGTCCCTCCCCGACGGCCTGCTCACCGTGACCGAGCGCACCTACCCCTTCTCCTGGCTCGGCATCCTCGCCGACGTCCCGCCCTCCTGCGACGAGCTGATCTACGCCCACCACGAGCGCGGCTTCGCCCTGCACAGCATGCGCTCGGAGCGGGTCAGCCGCCTCTACCTCCAGGTGGACCCCGACGACAGCGTCGACGACTGGTCCGACGAGCGGATCTGGGACGAGCTCGACACCCGGTTCGCCGTCGACGGCGACTGGACCCTCCGGCGCGGCCCGATCACCGAGAAGGGCATCACGCCGATGCGCAGCTTCGTCGCCGAACCCCTGCGCCACGGGCGTCTGTTCCTCGCCGGCGACGCCGCCCACATCGTGCCGCCCACCGGCGCGAAGGGCCTCAACCTCGCCGTCGCCGACGTCACCCTGCTGGCCCGGGCGCTCACCCTGCACCACACGCGGGGCGACGAGAGCGCCGTCGACGCGTACTCGGAGACCGCGCTGCGCCGGATCTGGCGGGCCGAGCACTTCTCGTACACGATGACCACGCTGCTGCACGCGGACCCCGCCGAGTCCGGCTTCGACCGCGCGCTCCGTCTGTCGCACCTGCGCTACCTGGCGGGCTCGGAAGCCGCCTCTGCCTCCCTCGCCGAGAACTACGTCGGATTCGGCACCGGCTGACGGACCGTCGGCGCGGGGAGGGCCGAACGGACGGTCAGGCGGGCTGCCACAGCTCGATGCGGTTGCCCTCCGGATCGGCGACCCAGCCGAACCGGCCGACGCCGGCCATCTCCTGCGTCTCCCCGTCCACGTCCGCACCGGCGGCGCGCAGCTGCGCGAGCATCGCGTCCAGGTCGTCGACCCGGAAGTTCAGCATCGTTCGCTGGTCGCGGGAGCCGAAGTAGTCCGTCCCGGACTCGAAGGTCGCGAACACCGTCGGCCCCGCGCCCTGCTGCCACAGGCCGTGCTCGTCGGCGTCGAGGCCCAGGACGTCGCGGTACCAGGCGCCCAGCGCCGCCGGGTCGGAGGCCCGCAGGAAGTACCCACCGATTCCACGAACACGTTCCATGCCGCCATCCTGCCAGGCCCGCTCCGCGCCGCCCGGCACCACACCCTCAGGCGTGGGTGAACACCCCGGTCATGCGGGTGTCCGGATTGCTGCTCATCCCGACGATCGCACCGCCGTCGGCGCGGTTGACCCGGGCGTGCGCGCCCGCGTAGCCGCCGTCGGTGACGAAGAGACCCAGCGCGGCGATCCAGTCCTCGACGGTTCCGGTGGCCGGGTCGTACACGGGCTCGGGCCGGGGCACGACCCGCTCCTGGGCCACGTGGCCGCCGCGCTCCACCGCCAGGTCGAGGGCCTTCGCCCAGTCGGCCTCGGTGCACTCCCAGCCCACGAACGTGTCCAGACCGCCGTACCCGGCCCCGGGCTTCAGGATGAGCGCTTCCCGCCGCTCCCGGCAGAGGTCGAGCAGCTCCGCCGGGCCGGAGGCGCGCAGGGTGCGGCTCCACGGCAGGACCCGCTCGACCAGGGCCCGCTCGCGGGCGTCGAAGGCGTCGCTCCGGGCCGGGTCGGACAGGAGCGCGAGGGCGCTCTTGTGGGAGTACAGGCCGCTCTCGAACGATGTGAACAGCACGGTCCTGCCCGCCTCGTGGGCACGGAAGAAGGGCTCCGCCGCCGCCGGGCCCGCCGGGTCGTCGAAGAGCTGGCTCGCCGCGAAGTTCCGCAGCACCAGATCGAGCGGGGTGCCGTCCAGGGTGAGTTTTCCGTCGGCACGCGCGCGTACGTCGCCGATCTCGCCGATCCTCAGGTCGAGGCCGTGCACGGCCATCGCCTCCTGGGTGGCGCGCATCAGCCGCCCGTACGGGCCCACTCCGCCGTGTCCCTCGATGAGCCCGATCACCGGCTCCGCCGTGCCGGACAGCGCGGGGCGGGCCCGGTCGCGCAGGACTGCCGCCATCCGCCCGGCGATGTCGACGTGCCCGAGGCCGTGCTCGCGCGCGAAGCCCGCGAACGCGGGGACCCGCAGCAGGGCCTGGCCGAGGACGTCCATCTCCAGGCCGCCGATCTCGCTGCCCAGGTTGAACTCCAGCAGCTTGAACGCGGTGCCGTCGTGGTACGCGTCGGCGCGGCCCAGCTTGGCCGGGACACCCGTGCCGGCCCGTCGGAGCAGCGCCACCAGCGGCGGCGGGATCCCGATCTCCGCCGCGTACCGCTCGACGTCCCCGCCGAAGAGCCGCTCCGGCAGGGACACGAGCAGGTCGAAGAGGTCCTCCAGGTCCCGCGCGAACGCCGCGGTCTCCTCGGCCGGCAGGAACCACGGCCGAGGGAGCAGGTGCGGCCGCCAGGCCGCCTCGAAGGCCGGGGGCAGCTCGGCCCGCGCGACGGCGGAGGCGAGCCCGCGGTCCCCGCGCAGGCACGCGTCCGCGTGGATCCGGCCCGGCTCGGTCATCCGTGAACGCTCGCTTCGCTGAGAGGTGCGGTACGTGCTCCGAAGGGCCAGCAGGGTACCGCGCGGCCCGGCCCGGACTCCCGTCGTCGCGGGACGATCCGTCACCTCGCGGACCCGGAGCCCCGCGCGCCGGGCGTTGTCTCCCGGTCGGGCGGGAGGAGTCGCCCCGCACACCGGGTGACATCTCCCGCCGGCCCGGGTCCGGGCGGGCGTTAGCGGAACGTGAGCGAGACGTGAGCGGCGCCGGGCAGGGTGGTGGGCGCCGGCAGGCCGGGGCGGGGTGACCCACCGCCCGGCGGGTCCGCCGGCGCGTTCCGAGGAGCGGGCCGGAACGGGCGGGACCGTGACGGGCGCCGTGGCGGCCGTCGTCCTGGCGGGTGCCGTCGGGGGGCCGCACCGGGCAGGACGGGCCGAGGCCGCCGGAAGGCGGCGTCCGCAACCGGCCCCGACCGGCCGGGACCCGGTGCGGGCCGTGGGGGCCCGCACCGGGTCCCGGCCGGTCGGGGCCCGCCTCGCGTCCCGTCGGCACGGCTTCCTGGGCGCAGGACACGGAAACGACGACCTTCCACCTTCTCCAGGAGGCATCATGCGACGACGTACCTTCCTCAGGGGCTCGCTGCTGGGCGCGGCGGCCGCCGCCGTCCCGCTCGACACCCTGCTCGCCCCCGGCGCGACCGCGGCCGAACCGGCCCCGGTCACCTCCCTCGGCGCGTTGCAGAGCGCGATCGCCCGCGCGGTCCCCGGCGACCGGATCGTCCTCGCCGACGGCACGTACACCGTGCCCCCGGGCGGCGCGATCGACGTCTCGGGACGCAGCGGCATCACGATCGTCTCGCAGACCCGAGGCGGCGCCGTCCTGCGCGGCGAGCGCAGCTTCGTCCTCGACGGCGCGAGCGCGGTCACCATCAGCGGCTTCGCTCTCCGGCAGAGCGGCACCCTGGAGATCCCGGCCACGAGCACGGGTATCCGGCTGACCCGCAACGACATCCGCTTCGCCGACGTGGACGGACTCGACTGGGTGCTCGTCGAGGGGAACGACGCCAAGATCGACCGGAACCACTTCCACGACCGGACCAGCCAGGGCATCTTCCTCGTCGTCGACGGGCCCGGCACGACCGCCGTGGCCCAGCGCCTCCACGTCCTCAGGAACCACTTCTCCGGCCACGCCTACACGGGGGCCAACGGCGGCGAGTCCATCCGGCTCGGCGTCAGCAGCCGGGCCCTGTCCGTCGCCGACGCGATCGTCGAGTACAACCTCTTCGAGCGGTGCGACGGCGACCCCGAGGCCATCTCGGTGAAGTCCTCCGGCAACACCGTCCGCTACAACACGATCCGCGACAGCCAGGGCGGCATCGTGCTCCGCCACGGCAACGGCACCACCGTCGACGGCAACTGGCTCCTCGGCGGCAAGGAGGGCATCCGCCTGTACGGCAACGACCACCTGGTCGTCAACAACCACCTGGCCGGCCTGACCGGCCGGGCCCTCGTGATCGGCAGCGGCACCACGCGCGACCACCACGCGGGCGAGACCACCGAGCAGCGGCGCGGCAACGACGCCTGCGACCGCGCGGTCATCGTCCACAACACCCTGCGTGCCAACAAGAGTTCCCTCTCGGGGGAGACCCGCGCCTTTGAACCGCGCGACGTGGTCGTCGCCGACAACCTCCTCGTCGGCGACAGCGGCAGCCTCGTCGCGCTCGGCGCCGACGCCGGCTTCCTCTGGCAGGGCAACATCCTCTGGGGCGCGGCCTCCGACGGCACGCTCCCGAACGCCGGCTACACCCGCGTCGACCCCCGTCTGACGCCGTCCACGGACGGCGTGCACCGGCTCGCGGCGGGCAGTCCCGCGATCGGCGCCGCGACCCTCACCACGACGCCGGTCCCGGAGGACATCGACGGGCACGCCCGGGGCACGGCGCGGGACGTGGGCGCCGACGAGTACTCCACGCTGGCCCCGGTCCGCCGCCCCCTCACGTCGGCGGACGTGGGCCCGAACGCCGCCTGACCGTCAGGACGTGACCGTCAGCACCGTGACGGTCATGACCGCGACCATGGCGGCCTGCATGTCGCGGACGGCCTGCCGGACGCCCTCGGCGGCCCACTGGCCGCTCGCGATCTCGTCCAGGCGCGGGGCGATCTCCTTGCGGGGGACGCCGGGGAAGGCGAGGCGGTGCAGCTTCGCGCCGTGGACGAGGGCGACGAGCCCCGCGGTGCGGGTGTCGGGCTCGGCGCCTTCGAGGACCACCGCCCGCAGCCGGTCGCGGAGTTCGCGCTCCGGCGCACCGTCCGCCTCCGGGTGGCGGGTGACCGGGAGGACGCCCAGGATCCTGCGCCGCTCCTCCCGCACGAGCCCCCGCGCGCACAGGCTCCCGGTCGTGGCCGTCACGGCCTTGCCGTGGTCCCGGGTGAGCCACTCGGTGACCTTCGGGTCCCGGCGCCCACGGCCCGCCCACGCGGCGATCAGGTCCAGCCGCTCGTCGAGCAGCGGCGTCCCCGTGGGCGTCCGGTCGGCCACGCTCAGCCGCCCGGACTCGACGACCACCCGCCCGGCCAGGACGAGATCGAGCAGGATGCCGCCCGCGACCGCCCAGGCGACGGACTGACGCTCCTTGGCCGCCCCGGACTCGTCGTCCAGGGACAGCAGCATGATCTCCTCCGCCAGCGTGACCGCCACGGGCACTCCCTCTCCTCGACCGCCTCCGGCGCCCGGCCCCTTCCCCGCTCACCGAGCCGCCCGTACGCACTGGAGGACGATCGGGATCCCCGACGGGGTTCCCGTCGCCCCGAGGAGCGGGCCGAAGAGCGCGGAGGCACCGGAGCCCGCCCCCGTATGATCACCAGGACCTTGATCGACTCGGCGACATCCCGGGGGAGCACGTGAACAAGTGGGGGACGGCCGTCGCCACGGTGGTACTGGCGTCGGTGCTGGCGGGCTGCGGATCCGGTGGAACGGCCGACGCCGAGCGCCCGGCGGGCCGGCCGGCCGGCACGGCGCCCGCGGAAGGGGGATCCGGGAGCGGGCCGACGGCCGGGACGCTCGCCGCCGACCCCGGCACCCGGTACACCACCGTCGCCGTGCCGGCCATGGAGGGCCTCGTCTGCGACGAGGGCGACGGCGGTTTCCACTTCGGCAGCGACCTCGACATGACCGTCACCGGTGACGACGGGCTGAAGGAGATCGAGGACGACGGCCAGGATGTCGCCGACGAGGTGTCCTGCTTCGGCAGCCCCCGCACCGTCCTGCGCAAGGGCACCATGTCGGCCTCCGCGCCCACCTTCACCGCCAGGACGCACCTGTACGCGAACGTGCCGGACCCCGCCGCCTCCCTGGACCGCGTCTTCGACGCGTCCATGAAGCTCGCCGAGGGCTACGGGCGCAACCTCACCGGCGGGACGGAGACCGTCACCAGCGCGTCCCTCGTCGTGAAGTGCCGGCAGAACGTCACCGACACCTTCCCCATGACGACCTGTCTCTGGGCGAACTACGGGGCGGTCGGCGTCCTCGACTTCTTCCCCTTCGACGACCAGTACATCCCGGTGGCGTCGGCCGCCCGGCTCACCCAGGACTTCGTCGCCGGAGCCCTGAAGAAGTAGCCCGCCGACGGGAGCCGGCCCGGCCGGGCGGCCTCAGTCCTCGCCGAGGCCGCCCCGGGCGATGACGTCCGCGTACCACCGGGCGCTGTCCTTCAGGGTCCGGCGCTGCGTCGCGAAGTCCACGTGGACGACGCCGAACCGCTTGCTGTAGCCGTACGCCCACTCGAAGTTGTCGAGCAGCGACCACAGGAAGTACCCGCGCACGTCCGCGCCGTCCGCGAGGGCCCGGTGCACCGCCGCCAGGTGCGCGTGCAGATAGGCCACCCGTTCCGGGTCCTTCACGTTCCCCGAGGGGTCCGCGTAGTCGTCGTACGCCGCCCCGTTCTCGGTGATCACCAGGGGGACGCCCGGCAGTTCGTCCCGCAGCCGCACCAGCAGCTCGTGCAGTCCGTCCGCGTCCACCGGCCAGTCCATGGCCGTCCGGGGGCCGGGCACCGGCTCGAACCGTACGTGCCGTTCGGCTCCCGCCCACGGCGAGGGCGACTCCGAGACCCCGGCCGCGACGACCGCCGGCGCGTAGTAGTTGAGGCCGAGGGAGTCGATCGGCGCGGCCGCCGTCGCCAGGTCGCCGTCCCGGACGAACGACCAGTCCGTGACCGACGCCGTGTCGCGCACCAGGTCCTCCGGAAGGCGGCCGTGGAAGACCGGGTCGAGGAAGATCCGGTTGCCGACCGCGTCGATCCGGCGCGCCGCGTCCAGGTCCTCCGGCGCCTGCGAAAGGGCCCGCACCGCGTGCAGGTTGAGCGTCAGGGACACCTCCGCCGAGGCGGGCAGCGCGCCGCGCAGCGTCCGCGCCCCGAGGCCGTGCGCCAGGTTCAGGTGGTGGGCGGCACGCAGCGCGGCGAGGTCGCTGGTCCGGCCCGGCGCGTGTACGCCGTTGCCGTAGCCCAGGAAGGCCGCGCACCAGGGCTCGTTGAGCGTGGTCCAGGTGGCGACCCGGTCACCGAGCGCGTCCGCCACGATCCCCGCGTACTCGGCGAAGCGGTACGCGGTCTCCCGCTCGGGCCAGCCCCCCGCGTCCTCCAGCTCCTGCGGCAAGTCCCAGTGGTAGAGCGTCACCACCGGCCGGATCCCCGCCTCCAGGAGCGTGTCGGCGAGACGCCGGTAGAAGTCCAGGCCCTTGCGCACGGCCGGGCCGCGCCCGGTGGGCTGGACCCGTGGCCAGGAGACGGAGAAGCGGTAGTCGGTCACCCGGAGCCGTCGCATCAGGGCGACGTCCTCGTCGACCCGGTGGTAGTGGTCGGCGGCGATGTCGCCGGTGTCGCCGTTGCGGACCTTGCCGGGCGTACGGCTGAAGGTGTCCCAGATGGACGGGGTGCGGCCGTCCTCGGCCGCCGCCCCCTCGATCTGGTAGGCGGCGGTGGCCGTGCCCCAGCGGAAGCCCTCGGGGAAGCGCGGGGCGGTCGTGAGGGCGGTGCGGGAATCGAGCGCGGTCATGGGAAGGCAACTCCCTGGAGTGTGAGGGCGGTAGGAGGAGGAGGGCGGGGCGGACGTCAGCCCTTGACCGCGCCCTGCATGATGCCGCCGACGATCTGCCGGCCGAGGAGGCCGAAGACCAGCAGCACCGGCAGGGTGCCCAGGAGGGTGCCCGCCATGATCACGGACTGGTCGTGGACGTAGCCGCCGCCGAGCTGGCGCAGCGCGACCTGGACGGTGGGCTCCGAGGAGGAGAGCGCGACGACGGGCCAGAAGAAGTCGTTCCACGCGGCCATGAAGGTCAGCAGTCCGAGGACGGCCATGCCGGGGCGGGCGATCGGGACCACGATCGACCAGAAGATCCGGGCGGTGGAGGCCCCGTCGACCCGGGCGGCCTCGATCAGCTCGTCCGGCAGCGACTGCACCAGGTACTGCCGCATGAAGAACACCCCGAAGGCCGAGACGAGCCCCGGCAGGATCACCGACTGGAGCTGGTTCACCCAGCCCAGCTCGGCGATCAGCATGAACAGCGGGATCACGCCCAGCTGCGGCGGGATCATCATGGTGCCCACCGTGACCGCGAGCAGCGCGCCCCGGCCCCGGAAGCGGAGCTTCGCGAAGGCGAAACCGGCGAGCGTGCAGCACAGGACGGTGCCGAGGGTGATCGACCCGGAGACGAGCAGCGAGTTGAGCAGCGCCTTGCCGATGTCGGCCTCTTCGAGGACCGCCTCGAAGTTGCGCATCAGGTTCCGGCCCGGAAGGAGAGCCGGGGGCACCTTCGCCAGGTCGGCGTTGGACCGGCTCGCGGCCACGATCGTCCAGTAGAACGGGAAGGCGGAGACCAGGACGGCGACGATCAGGACCGCGTAGGCGACGGGACCGGCGTGCAGGGTGCGGCCGGCCCGTGCGGGGCCGCGCCGGGCCGGGCGGACGAGCGCGGTCATCGGCCGGCCTCCTTGCGTGAACGGCGCCGCGCGATCAGGGCGTTGAGCCCGACGAGCACCACGATGAGCAGGAACATCACCCAGGCGATGGCGGCGGCCCGCCCGAGGTGGAAGAAGCCCCAGCCCTGCTCGTACATGTAGAGGCCGAGGGTCTGGTACTGGTGCGAGATGCCGCCCGAGATCGATCCCTCGAGCAGCAGCGGCTCGCCGAAGAGCTGGGTCGCGCCGATCGTGGAGACGATGACGGTGAAGAGGATCGTGGGCCGGAGCCCCGGCAGGGTGACGTGGAAGAACTGGCGCCACCGCGAGGCCCCGTCCATGGCGGCGGCCTCGTACAGCTCGTCGGGGATCGACTGCATGCCGGCCAGGTAGATCAGCGCGTTGTAGCCGGTCCAGCGCCAGACGACCACGCTCGACACGGCGATCTGCGAGGCGACGGTGCCGTTCTGCCAGTCGACGGGATCGACGCCGACGAGTCCGAGTGCGTAGTTGATCAGCCCGAAGTCCCGGCCGAAGAGCTGCGCGAAGACGAGGGTGGCGGCGGCGACCGAGGTCGCGTAGGGGAGAAGGACCGCCGTCCGCAGAAACGTGCGGCCGCGCATCCGGTAGTTGAGCAGGTGCGCGAGGCCGAGGGCCATCACCAGCTGCGGCACGGTGGACAGCACGCCGATGGTGAAGGTGTTGCGCAGCGCGGTCCAGAAGTACGCGTCGCCGAAGAGCGCGGTGTAGTTGCCGAGGCCGCGCCACTCCATGGCGCCGGGATCCTGCAACTCCACGCGGTAGAGCGAGACGAAGGCCGTGTAGAGCAGCGGGAAGAGCCCGAAGGCGGCGAAGAGGGTGAAGAACGGGGCGAGACAGGCGTACGGCGAGGCCGTCCGCCAGGCCCGCCGCGCGGCCCCCGGCCGGGGCGGCGGGGCGGCACGCGGCGGGGCCGGCGCCCGGGGTGCGGTGAGGGTCACGATGCGGCCCTTCGGTGAGGACGGAGAGGACGGAGCGGGGAGGCGGCGGGGACGTGGCGTGGCGTCCGGCGGGGCTCCGCGCGGCGGAGCCCCGGGGCGGCGCGCGTCAGCCGATGGTGTTCTCGACGCCCTTCCGCGCGTTGGACCAGGCCTTCTCCGGCGAGATGCCCTTGCGCTCGACCTCGCTCAGCGCGTTGGTGATCTGCTGGGCGATGTTCTGGTCGTGCACGCCGAGGACCTGGACGGGTGCCGCCTTCGCCGCGTCGCCGAAGATCTTCCCGGTCGGGGCGTCGGAGAAGTACGCGTCCTTCGCGCCCGAGACCTTCGCGATGGCGCCGGTGGCGGAGGGGAAGTTGCCCTGCTTCTCGAAGAGCCGGGTCTGCTGCTCGGGCGCGGTGAGCCACTTGATCAGCTCGTACGCCTCCTTCTTGTGCCGCGCGGCCTTGGGCACGGCCAGGTAGGAGCCGCCCCAGTTGCCGGCGCCGCCGGGGAGCGGGGCGATGTCCCACTTGCCCTTGCCGGTCTCACCGGCCTGGCCCTTGATGTAGCCGAGCATCCAGGCGGGGCAGGGGATCGTGGCGAAGGAGCCGGCGGCGAAGGCCTGGTTCCACTGCGGCGACCACTGGTCCAGCTTGGCGCTCAGACCGCCCTGGGCGGCTTCGACGGCGTGGTCCCAGGCGGTGCGCAGGGCGGGGTTGTCCTCCCAGATCAGCTTGCCGGAGGCGTCGTAGTACCGCTCCTTCTCCTGGCCGATCATGATCGAGTACAGGCTGCCGACGCTGTCGATCCAGGCGCTGCCGCCGGGCGCCTTGGCCTTGTACTGCTTGCCGAGGGCGAGGTAGCCGTCCCAGGTGGACCACTTCGCGGCCAGTTCCGTGCGGTCGGTGGGCAGTCCGGCCTTCGCGAACAGGTCCGTGCGGTAGCACAGGGCCTCCGGGCCGACGTCCGTGCCGAGGCCGAGGACCTCGCCGCCCTTCCCGGTGGCGGCGGCCCACTTGGCCGGGGCGAACTGGTCCTCGAGCTTCTCCGCCCCGTACGTCCTGAGGTCCTCGAACCGCTCGGACTGCTGCTGGGTGACGGAGGCGATCCGGCCGACCTCGATGCCCTGGACGTCGGCGAGGCCCCCGCCGCCGGCGAGCCGGGTCTGGAGGGACTTCCAGTAGTCCGCCTCGTCCTCGGTGTCGGTCTGCTTGATGGTGACGCCAGGGTGCAGCTTCTCGTACTCCGCGTACAGGCCGGCCTCCTTGTATCCGAAGGAGCCGAACAGGTCCACGGTGACCGTGACCTCGCCCCCGGCGCCGTCCCCGGACGCGCCGTCCGTCGAACTTCCGCAGGCGGCGAGCAGCGCCCCGGTGAGCACGACCGCCCCCAGGCGGGCGGCGGTTCTTCTGGCGGCTCGGGCGATGGTCATGGGAAGCCTCCTTGGCTCCGGAACGAGCGAGAACGTCTGAGAGCGCTCTCAAGCCTGCGGGGGGAGCGTGCCCGTGGAGAGGGGGATCCGTCAAGGCTCGAAGGCGTATCGGACGAGAGGTGAGCCCAACTCCCGCTTGTGTTCAACCCATTGACACAGTCGTTTCGCGGGTTTTACGTTGCCGACGTTCTGAGAGCGCTCTCACGGCCTCCCCGCCGCGCTCTCGCACCGCTCCCCGTGCACACCCCCATCCGTCGCGACGACGACACGAGGTGCTCCTTCATGCCAGCCCCCCGCACCAGGCCGGCCGCAGCAGCGGTCCTGGTCTCCGCCCTCGCCGCCCTGGGACTCGGCCCCGCCGCCGTCCCCGCGGCCGCCGCCACCGTCCCGGCGGGCGCCGGAAGCTACTCCGACACGCGCCCCGCCGGCACGTCGGGCCCCACCACCAACACCGGCACCCCCGTCACCCCCAAGGTCACCCCGGCCGCCCAGGGCAAGCCGGTCCCCACCAACGACTGGTGGTCCTCCCTGGCCTTCCAGCGCTACGGGGACAACCCCTACTCCACCCCCATGTACGGCCACCCCCTCACCTACCAGGCCGTCGCCGGCGGCCTGGAGATCGGCTACCCGACGACTCCCGCCGTCGTCGGCGACGGGCGCCAGTACGAGTTCGCCCACAAGCGCGACCTCACCCTCGGCCTCACCGGCCTCAACTCGCCCGACACGAAGGCCGACGCCTGGTCGGACTGGACCGTCACCCCCTACTGGTCCGACGGCGCCCGCACCCTGCGCACCACCATCGGTCACGGCCTGCCCTTCGTGTACGCCAGGGGCACCGGCGGCGACGCCCGCATCACCACGGCCGAGACCCCCACGGTCTTCGCCGACCAGGGCAACGTCCTCGGCATCACCGTCGCGGGCCACCACTACGCCCTCTTCGCGCCCACCGGCACCGACTGGAACGTCTCCGGGCAGACCGTCACCGCCGGGCTCGGCGGCAAGGACTACTTCTCCGTCGCCGTCCTGCCCTCCACCGACGCCCTCGCCACCTACCGGAAGTACGCCTACAGCTTCGTCACCGGGTCCGCCGTCAGCTGGAGCTACGACGCCGGCACCGTCCGCGCCACCTACGCGCTCACCACCGAGGCGAAGGAGGGCACCGAGCGCGGCACCCTCCAGGCGCTCTACCGCCACCAGTGGCTGCACACCACCGACCCGCTCACCCCGTACACGTACGTCTCGCCCCGGGGCACCATGAAGGTCCGCGAGTCCGCCTCCTTCACGACCTCCCAGCGGGCGGCCGCCACCCTTCCGGCGCTCCCCGGCGCGGGGGTGGACGCAGCACGGCTGCGCGGATACCTGAACGAGGTGGCGAACTCCTCCGACCCCTTCTCCGGCGCGGTCGACACGTACTGGACGGGCAAGGCGCTCGGCAAGCTCGCCCAGCTCGTCCCGCTCGCCGACCAGATCGGCGAAGGAGCGATCCGCGACAAGCTGCTCGGCCTGATCAAGGGCCGCCTCCAGGACTGGTTCACGGCGGGTGGCGCCAACGAGTTCTCGTACGACCAGGCCTGGAAGACCCTCACCGGCTACCCCGCCTCCTACGGCAGCGACACCGAGCTCAACGACCACCACTTCCACTACGGCTACTACGTGTACGCGGCGGCGATCGTCGCCCAGTACGATCCGGCCTGGGCCGCCGACTCCGCCTGGGGCACGATGGTGAAGACCCTCGTGCGCGACACCGCCAACCCCAGCCGCACCGACGGCGCCTTCCCCTTCCTGCGCGGCTTCGACGTCTACGCCGGGCACAGCTGGGCCAGCGGCCACCAGGGCTTCGCCGCGGGCAACAACCAGGAGTCCTCCTCGGAGTCCACCAACCTCAGCGCTGCGCTCGTGCTCTGGGGCTCGGCCACCGGCGACACCCAGCTCCGCGACCTCGGCACCTACCTCCTGACCACCGAGGGCGAGGCCGTCTCCCAGTACTGGTTCGACGCCGACCAGCAGGTCTTCCCCGCCGCCTTCCAGCACGACACCGTGGGCATGGTCTGGGGCAGCGGCGCCGCGTACTCCACCTGGTGGACCGCGAACCCGGAGGAGATCCACGGCATCAACGTCCTCCCGGTCACCGGCGGTTCGCTCCAGCTCGCCGGACGCAAGGACGCCGTCCGGCGCAACCTCGCCGAGATGGAGCGGGAGAACGGCGGACCCGCCGTCGAATGGCGCGACATCCTCTGGGAGTTCCAGTCCCTGGCCGACCCCGCCGCCGCCAAGGCCAAGTGGGACGCGGGCAACGGCGGTTACACCCCCGAGGCGGGCGAGTCGAAGGCCCACACGTACCACTGGATCACGGCGCTCGACACGCTCGGCGCACCCGACCCCACGGTCACCGGATCCCTCCCCACCTCGGCGGTCTTCCTGAAGGGCACCACCCGCACGTACGTGGCCCACAACCCCGGCACGACCGCCCGCACCGTCACCTTCTCCGACGGGAAGTCCCTGACCGTCCCGGCCCGCTCCACCGCGAGCGGCACCGGCACCGGCGGCACGGACCCGGGCCCGGACCCCGAACCCTCCACGGGGAACACCTTCCAGCTCCGGACGGGCGGCACCCTCACCACGGCCGGCGGGGCCACGGCGGGCAGCGACACCCTCGCCTCCGCCCAGGGCGCCAACCACGACGGCACCCCGTACCAGCCGCGCGTGTACGAGGTGAGGAACGTCAACGGCACGCTCAGGAGCGGCGGTTCCACGGCCTTCCGGCTCCAGGTGGACGCGGGCACCTCGGTCGGCCTCGGTCAGCAGGCCCGCGTCAGCTACGACCTCACCGGCGACGGCACCTTCGACCGCACCGAGACCTACCAGTACTTCGCGACGGACCCGGTCACCGGCTGGGAGGAGTACGCCCAGACGCGCGGCCTGAAGTCCGCCACCGGCACGCTCGGGAACCTGCGCGGCGGCACGGTCCGCCTGGAGGTCTGGAGCGCCATCGGGAACGCCGACGCACGGCTCCAGACGGGCACGGACCGGTCCGTCCTCGTCATCCCGTACGACTGACCGGCGCGCGGAGGAGGCGGCGGGCCCGGGACGCTCACCCGGAGCCCGCCGCCTCGGCCGTGCGGGCTTCCTCCGGTCCGGCGCCTCCTCCGCGCGTGCGCCCGCCGGTCCGCCGCGTGCCGCTCAGGCGGAGGCGCGGCGGACCAGCGAGGTCGGGGTGATCACGGATCCCGGGACCCCGGGACCGGTGCCGTCGAGCAGCCGCATCAGCAGCTTCACCATCAGCCGTCCCATGCCCTCGATGTCCTGGTGCACGGTCGTGAGCGCGGGGTCCGTCCCGGCGGCCACCGAGGCCATGTCGTCGAAGCCGACGACCGCCACGTCCCGGGGCACCCGGACCCCGCGCTCCCGCAGGGTCCGCAACGCCCCGGACGCCATCAGGTCGTTGGCGACGAACACCCCGTCCACGTCCGGCCGCCGGTCGAGCAGCTCGGCCATCGCGCGGGCGCCGCTCTCCACGGTGAAGTCGCCCCGGCACAGCAGCGCGGGATCGGCGTCCAGGAGCACGTCGCGGTAGCCGTGGATCCGGTCGATCGCGGACGTCTGGTCGGCGGGGCCCGAGATGTGCGCGATGTTCCGCCGTCCCAGACCCACCAGGTGCCGCACCGCCTCCCGGGCGCCCCCGCGGTTGTCGCAGTCGACGAACGGCACGGCCGGATCGATGCCGGGGGCGGGCCGCCCGCCGAAGACCACCGGGATCCGCGCCCGCTCGATCACGGTCGGCAGCGCGTCGTCGCTGTGCAGCGAGAAGGCCAGCGCGCCGTCGACGTGCCCGCCCCCGAGATAGCGCGAGATCCGCTCGTGGTCGCCGGGCCCCTCCACCCACAGCAGCACCAACTGCGAGTCGTGGGCGGTCAGCTCACGGCTGATCCCGCGCACCTGCTGCTCGAAGAACGGGTCCGAGAAGATCCGGAACTCGGGCTCCGCGATGATCACGGCCACCGCACCGTTGCGCCGGGTGACCAGGGTGCGGGCCGCGTGGTTCGGCACGTAGCCCAGCTCGTCCACGGCCCTGAGCACCTTCTCCACCAGCGGGGCGCGCACCCCCGCGCCCCCGTTGACGACCCGGGAGGCCGTGGCGCGCGACACCCCGGCACGTGCGGCGACGGCTTCCAGCGTGGGGCGGGACCCCGTGGTCTGCTCGGGCAAGGCGGGCGCTCCTCGGCTGCGTCGGCTGGACGGGGTGTGCGGTGTGCGGGTCCGAAAGGTGCTGTGCGGTCCTGCGCGGACCAGGATATCCGCAACCCCCACAGGCTGAGAGCGCTCCCAAGGCGGCGGTGGCCGGACCCTCCGAGCCCCCAGCACGGGTGCCAAAACCCCGTTGCCCCTGACCCGCCACCGTGACTACCGTCCCTGCTCTACGACGTGTAGCTCAGCAGCAGAGCGCCGGGCTCGGGACCCGGAGGGCGCGGGGGCGGAACCCGCCACGTCGGCTTATGGACGCCCACGCTGACAAGCAGCCGCCGAAGATATCCGGTTCCTACGCCGAGGCCCACCTCGCCAGGGCCTTCGTCACCGCGCTCACCGACGCCGACCCGGCCACCCGGGCCCGCGCCGAGGACCGGGCCCGCGGCTGGCGTCGCGTGCTCGCGGGCCTGGCCGACGGCACGCTGCGCATCGGCTCGCGCACCCCCGTGGAGGGCCTGCCCGCCTGGGTGACGCCCGAGGTGCTGCGCGGCGGCTTCGCCACCGGCGCCCCGAGCGCGGGCGGCCCCCTGCTGCCGTACGAGGTCGAGGCCGCCCGGAGAGCGGGACTCCCGCAGGAGCGGGCGGCGCTCTTCGCCCACTCCCTCACCGAGGCCGGGCTCACGGAGCTGTGGGCCCTGCTGGACTCGGCCCACTACGAGGTCGCCGTCCCCGAGGAGGCCGCGCTGCTCACGGTGGCCTGGCTGGTCCGCGCCGACGCGGCCGACGCGGCCCTCGGACTCGTCGACGAACTGCGCCCGTTCGCGGGGCGCCTCCGCTTCACCCCGCGCCCCTCGCAGGCCCCGGCGCCGGACAGCGGCTCCGTCCACCGCCGTACCGTCGCGGACGCCGGAGCCGCGCTGGCCCGGCGCGGCCCTCACAGCCGCGTCGAGGCCCAGCGCGAGGCGCTCGCCGTGTGGCGGCCCTTCGCGGACGAACTGCTCCGGCACTGGCTGGAGACGGCCGACCCCGAGCACCGGGTGCTCGGCCGCGCACCGGACGCCGGGTGGCACGCGCGCGGCGCGGCGCTCCTCGACCGGTACCGGGAACTGGCCCGCGCACACACGCTGTGCGGGGGACACCGCGACCCCAAGGGCAACATGGGGATCCTGCGGGGAGCACTGGAGGAGACCACGGCCGGACGCACGCTCGACGCGCGAAGGACCGGACTGCTGCGCCACGCCGTCGCCTCCATGGTCCGCAAGCGGGGCCTGCCGGGATCGGAGCGCCACACCGCACTGCGCGCCACCCAGGCGGACCAGGCCGCGCTGCCCTCCCACCATGCCCTGGCACACCTCGTGGCCGAGCGCCTCTCCGGCCTCCCGCAGGACGCCGGCGCCGCCGACGTCACCCCGCTCGTCGCCCCGGTGACCGAGGCCGAGCACCGCAGCACCGGCCTGCCCGCCGGCACGGCCGTACCGCCCGCGGTCCGCCGCGTCGTGGAGGGGGCGCGCAGCGCCCCGCTGGCCACCCTCGTGTCCCTCGGGGTGGTCCCGTCCGCCGAGGTGATGGCCGAGCTGGTGCCCCAGCTGGTCGCCGCCGAGACCGCGGCGGTGTACGAGGACGGAGCGCTGCGCGCGCTCATGGCCGCGCACTACCGGGCGTTCCGCAGGCGCCGCTCGCTGCTGCTGCTCGACCTGGCGCGGCAGGTCCGGCCCGGTGAACTCCCCTGGGTCCGCGCGGTGTCGGACCGGCGCCGGGAGGACGCGGGCACCGAGGACTCCGCGCGCGCGACGCTGCGGCAGCTCGGCGAGGTGGCCGTGGACGGCTTCCCCGGCACCCTGCTGCCCAATCCCCTCGTGCGGGAACTCGGCGTGCTCGCCGACCGGGCGGATGTGGACGCCCCGCTCGTCGAGGAACTCGCGGCCGACATCTTCATGGGCACGTTCAGCCCGAAGTTCCTGTCGGCCGCTGCCGTGGCCGCCGAACTCCTCGGCGGCGGAACGCTGTACGAGCGGTACTACGGCATCGACTACGCGGGCGTTCTCGCCCTCGCCGGGGACGCCTCGGGGCGTCGCGCCCGGACAGCGCCCGGATTCGCCGCGCTGTGCCACGAGCGGGCCGGCCGGCCCTCCTCACCGGGCGTCGCGGCCAACGGCACGGTGATCGAGCAGGCACAGATCCTCACCACGCACAACCTCGCCACCCTCGTCCACCGCGTCGGCATCACTCCCGCCTCCGCCCGGGAGGACCTGGCACGCCGCTGTTTCGTGACCGTGTGCCGCCTGACGGCCCGGGCGCACCACGCGCCGAGCCCGCTCGCCACGGTCAAGGACGCGGCGTACGCCTGGCGGCAGATGCTCTTCCACCTGTCGACGTGCGACGAGGCCGCGGCGGCCGGGGTATTGGGGTGGATCCCGGAGGAGACGGCCCGTCACCCCTTCCACGTGGCCGCCCGCCTCGCACCGGCCCTGGCGGGACTGCGGCTCGTGGCGGACGGGGGTGCGTTCGGCGCCGACGGCGTGGCCGACGGCGGTCGGGCCCGGCGCCTGACCGGATGGACCACCTCGGGGCACTGGCTGATCGCGGATCCGACGCGGGCCGCCCGACGGTGACGTGACCCGGTGGCACCCCGCCGCCGTCCCTCGGTGACGGCGGTCCGCTCCCTCGGGTGGTTTCGGTGGGGCGTGCGGCGATCCGAGCCAGACCGTCTCGCTGGATGCCCTGCTGCCCGCGACCGGCACGCACGTGTCGACCACCTACGCCGACCGGGTCGCCGCCCACGACCCGGGGGCCGTCGACGCCGCGCGTGCGCTGGTCCAGGGCATGGGGGCCGAGCTCCACCGCTCCTGGACCAGGCCGGGCGCCTTCGTCGACGCCGTGGCGCGGCGGGCGCGGCAGCTGCCGCCGGCGCATCTGCCGTGGTTCTGGGACACCGTGGGCCACCGGCTGATCGGCTACGGGAGCAGGCCGGGCGGGCGGGCCTACGTCGCCGCGCGCGGCCGAGGCGCAGCACGGTCTGCCCGTCGATCCCGCCTACCGCAGGGCCGACGGGCTGCTCTTCGCCCGGGGCGGTGCCATGGCCCCGGCTGAGGGACGAGGCCCGGGGGCTCGCGCGGATGAGGGACCGGGCCCTCTCGGGTGCCGTCCCGGCCCCTGGAGACCGTGAAGCTGGGGACCCACCTGGTGCGGTCGACGGGGGACCGGTGGATCCGCTCCCCGTTCGTGCGGATCCTGCCGACCGTCCCCCTCCACGAGTTGTTCGAGGAGGCCTGGGCACGCGGGCACGGTACCCGGTAGCCGCTGTGGAACGAGGCCGCCCCGCCCACCGAGGGTGGGCGGGGCGGCCTCGTCGTGACGACCGGGAGGTCAGCCGGCGGCGGGCGCCGCGAGCCGGTCCTCCGGGTCGGAGGCGGCCGTCCGGGCGGCGAGCGCCTTCTGCGCGAGGACGCCGAAGACGATCCCGAACACCGCCCACAGCACCACCTGGATGGCCAGCGAGGCGACCCTGAACTCCCAGAGGAGGGCGGCGGGGAAGCCCGCCGCGACGGCGTCGGTGTTGTCCGGCAGGACGGCGAACGCGATCGCGGTCACGGCCACGAACCCGGCGCCGGCGGCCAGGGTCGCGTTCCAGTTCCCCAGCCGCGGCGCGAGCCGGCGCCCGGCGATCACGGCGCCGATCCCGAGGAGCACGCTGAGCAGGATCATCAGGAAGAACAGCGTGGTGCGCTTCCCGATGGTGTCCGGATTGCCCACGGCCGGCGGGGTCGCCGGGTACTTGAGGAACGGCACCAGATAGACGGTGGTGAACGCCGCGGCGGCGGTCAGCGCCGCCGTCGCCCGCGGGCTGAACCGGCCGACCCGGCCCAGCACGAAGGAGAACGCGAGCGAGGCGATGCCGCCGAGCGCCACGCCGTACACGAGGACGCCGGTCGCGAGGCCGAAGGTCGACTGCGTGGAGCGGCTGATCTCCTCCTCTTCCGCGGCGGGTTCGGCGGCGGCCGCGCCGCCGGCGTGACCCGCGTGCGCCCCGTGGGCGGCGGGCTCGGCCGGGGCCTCCTTGGCGGCGTTGGCCTCCTCGACGGCGATCGAGCCGTTCACGGGCGGCTCACCCACCGCGTAGGCCACGACGAAGGCGAAGAGCCCGGCTATCAGGCCCGCGAGCATGCCGCGGACCAGCAGGGATCTGACAGTTGAGGCGTGCATGGTGCGGTCGCCTCTCAGTGGCAGGGGAAGCCGAGCAGGTGGCGGCCGTCGTGCACCCACTCGTGCACGTCGGTGCCCGCGAACACGGACGTGGCGCCCTGCTCGGCACCCACGAAGTACAGCGCGATCAGCGCGAGCAGCCCGACGAAGAAGGCCCAGGGCAGCACCGCACGCACGGGCAGCGGAGCCGGTACGGCGACGGAAGGGGTGGAAACGGCAGCGGAGACGACGGCCTCGGCCATGATGGAACCTCCTGCGGGAACTCGCGTCCCAGACGGTGGTGCAGGACGACGGTCCACGGGTCTGACTCACCGCGGCGTCACGCTCGGGGACGCCGCGGCTTACAGTGGCGCGACCGTGCCGGATTCTCACCGGGCTTCCGTCTCGCCGTCGTCACGCTGTTCAAATGTCGCCTGACGGTACCGCGCGCGGGGACCGCCGCCAAGGGCGTGAGGCATGCATCACTGCCGTACGCCCGCTGCGTGTCCGTCCGGCCCTGGTCCGTGCTCCACCCGCCGCGAAGGAACTCGATGACTGTCCGGTTGACGTTGGTCTCGCCCGCGACGAGCGAGGCGCTGCGCGCGGTCCGGTTCGACGACGACGGCCCGCTGGACCCGGCGGGCATCGCCCGCGCCGAGGCCCTCGCGCCCTC
Source organism: Streptomyces sp. NPDC002232 (assembly GCF_042890295.1). Taxonomy (NCBI): domain Bacteria; kingdom Bacillati; phylum Actinomycetota; class Actinomycetes; order Kitasatosporales; family Streptomycetaceae; genus Streptomyces; species Streptomyces sp. NPDC002232. The sequence goes on from NZ_JBIARV010000004.1 coordinate 71,247, forward strand.
CGTCGGCCCGTCCTCCCGCGCGTATGTCTCGCCTTCCCGGCGGTGCCGTCGCACGGCGGAGGCCCTGGGGCTCGCGGCCGAGCCCGTGGAGGCGCTCGCGGGCTGCGTGATGGGCCGGTGGCGGGGACGCACCCTGGAGGCCGTGGCCGCCGCGGAGGAGGCGGGGATCACCGCCTGGCTGTCGGACCCGGCGGCGGCCCCGCACGGCGGGGAGTCCCTGCGGGACCTGCGGATCCGGGTCGGCGCCTGGCTGGACGGCCTCGGGGACGACCCGGGCCGGGTGACCGTGGTGGCCGAGCCGGACGTGATCCGCGCCGCGACGGTCCACGCCCTCGCGGCGCCGGACGCCATGGCCTGGCGCCTGGACGTCCGTCCCCTGACCGCCGTCCACCTCACCGGCCGCGCCGGCCGCTGGAACCTGCGCGCGGGGGAGCCGCTCGGGCAGCCGTAGGGGGGACCGCGTCGCGGTCCCCCCTGCCCGGCCGTACCCGTGGGTCAGGCGGCCGGGCGCTTCCACTCCCGCAGCAGCAGGTATCCGAGGTACGCCCCTCCGACGGCCATCGTGTAGAGGCCGACCGGCAGGTTGTCGAAGAGCGGCAGCTGCTGGGCAGTCAGGTCGGCGAGGACCAGGAGCAGGGCGCCGAGGAGCGTCGACATGACCAGGTGGGGGCCGCCGCCGCGGGTGACCCGCTTGGCGATCTGCGGCGCCGTCAGCGAGATGAACGCGATCGGTCCCGCGACACTGACCGCGCCGGCCGACAGGACGATCGACAGCGTCACCGCCGCGGTCGCCGTCCGGGCCGGGCGGGCGCCCAGGCCGGTCGACAGGTCCTCGCCCATCTCGCCGATGCTCAGGGGCCGCGCCAGGAGCGCCGCGAGCGGAAGGCACACGAGCAGCACCAGCCCGATCGTGGTCGCGTCGTCCCAGGAGCGGGCGACCAGGCTGCCGTTGATGTACGCGGTCAGCGCGCTGGCCTTGTCCCGCTCGACGGCGTAGACCACGTACTGGGTGAGCGCCGTCGACATCGCGGTCACGCCGATCCCGGCCACGACCACCCGGCCCGGATTGCGGAACCCGGTCCCCGTCGAGACGTAGACGACCACCATCGACAGCACCGCGCCGAGCAGCGCGCCGACGGGCACCGGCACGGTGTCCGGGAAGAACAGCGCGGCGGCCGCGGCACCCGCCCCGGAACCCGCCGAGAGTCCGATCACGTCGGGACTGCCCAGCGGGTTGCGGGTGACGGACTGGAAGAGGGCGCCGGACAGGCCGAAGGCCGCGCCCGCGCCGATCGCGACGACCAGCCGCGGCCCGCGCAGCCGGTTCAGCACGAAGGCGTTCTTGCCGGTGGCCTCGCCCCTCAGCGCCGACGGCAGATCGGGCAGGTCGATGCCGAGCCTGCCCAGGGAGAGGGTCGCCACGGCCGCGCCGAGGAGCAGCAGGACCGCCACCGCGGCGGCGACCAGGGTGGGGCGCCGCACCGGGACGGCGATCCACGGGCCGATCCGCACGAGGGAGCGGCCCCCGGGCCGTACGGGGGGCGGGGACGTGGGCACGGCCTGCGGGTCGTTGCGCTCTGCGGTCTTCATGCCGCTCCCCTCATGCGGCGGACGGCGAAGAGCAGCGCGGGCGCGCCGACGAAGGCGGTGACGACACCGACCATGAGTTCCTGCGGACGGAGCAGCACACGGCCGATGACGTCGGCGAACAGCAGCAGCGTGGGCCCCGCGAGCGAGGTGAAGAGGATCTGGAGGCGGAAGTCGGCGCCGACCAGGGCCCGGACCAGGTGCGGGACGGCGAGCCCGACGAAGGCGATGGGGCCGACGGCGGCCGTCGCGGCGGCGCTGAGCAGCGTCGCCGCGAGGAGACCGGCGCCCTTGACGCGGGCGGGGCTGATGCCGAGGGACGCGGCCTTGTCGTCGCCCATCGCCATGGCGTTGAGCCCCGGAGCGAGCAGCGCGGCGAGGACGAAGCCGACGGCGGCGAAGGGCAGGACGGCCCAGAAGGCGTCGAAGCCGTGGCCGCCGAGCGCTCCCACCACCCAGTAGCGGTACGTGTCGAAGACCCGCGGCCGGGACAGTGCGACGGCCTGGATGAAGGCGGCGAGGACGGCGGAGAGCACCGCGCCGGCGAGCACCAGGCGGACCGGTCCGCCCCCGCCGCCGACCGTGCCGATCACATGGACGAGCACACCGGTCACGAGGGCGCCGACGAGCGCCCACCAGATGTTCTCGCGCTGTCCGGAGGCACCGAGGAAGGCGGTGGCGGCCACGATCGCCGCGGACGCGCCCGCGTTGATGCCGAGCAGTCCCGGCTCGGCGAGCGGATTGCGCGTGATGCCCTGCATCAGGGTGCCGGCGACCCCGAGACAGAGCCCGGCGAGCACCCCGAGGGCGGTGCGCGGATAGCGGCTCTCGACGACCGTCCGCAGGTAGTCGTCCCCGCCGCCGGTGACGACCTTGAGGACGTCGCCCGCCGACGTCGGCCTGCTGCCGAACATGACGCTGGCGAGGACCGCGAGGGCGAGCAGGACCAGGCACAGGACGCCGGCCGCGATGTGCCGGGCAGGGCCCCGCCGTACGACGGCGGGGCCCTGGCCGATCCGGGAGAGAGTGGTCACGAGGGGACCCGCCGCTACTTCCCGGCCTTGGCGACGGCCTTGTCGATCATGGGGAGGTACCGCTCGATGCTGTAGGGCACCGTCAGCGGGTTGATCATCGACGAGGCCGTGACGAAGGGCTGGTCGGCGCTGTACACGAGCGCGCCCTTCTTGACCGCGGGGATGGCCGCGTACAGCGGCTGCGCCTCGATCTCCTTGCGGGCCTTGTCGTCCATGTAGAAGGTGAAGGCGATGTCGCTCTTGGAGAGCTTGTTGGCGTTCTCCAGGCCGATGAGGGCGGAGTCGGTGCCCTCGGTCTCCTTGAAGGTGTTCACGACCGGGTCGACCTTGAGGCCCAGCTTGGAGACCATCGCGACGCGCTGCTCCTCGGGCTTGAAGATGCCGAGGGTGCCGGGGCCGGTGTTGTAGATGTACGAGAACGTGACGTTCTTGTAGTTCGGGCGCGTGGCGGCGGCGTCGGCCAGCTGCTTGTCGATCTTGGACGTGAGCTCCGCGGCCTTCTCCGGCTGGCCCAGCGCCTTCGCGACGATCTCGATCTGCTGGTCCCAGTCGGTGCTCCACGCCTTGTCGGGGTAGGCGACCGTCGGGGCGATGTCCTTGAGGACGTCGTACTGCTTCTGCGTGAGGCCCGACCAGGGAGCGAGGATGACGTCGGGCTCCAGCTCGGTGATGGCCTCGATGTCGAGCTGCTCGCCGCCGTCGAACTGCTTCGGCAGCGGGGCGCCGGACTTCTTCACGGCGTCGTGGATCCACGGCAGGTAGCCGGTCTTGTCGCTGCCCCACGGGTAGCTCTCGATGCCGACGGGGACGTCGCCGAGCGCGATGGCGGTCTCGGCGGAGCCCTGGCCGAGGGTGACGACGCGCTTCGGCTTCTCCTTGATGACGGCCTCGCCGAGGGCGCTCTTGATCGTGACGGGGAACGCCCCCGCCGGAGCCTTGCCCGCCGAGTCCTTCGTGTCGCCCTTCTGGTCGTCCGAGCCGCACCCGGTCACCATGAGGCCGAGCGAGACCGCGGCGGCACCCGCCACGAGGACGCGGCGGCGAAGGGGGGTGAACAGTGCAGGCATGGTGGATCCTTGTCTCCGTGCAGAGGTGTGCGCACGCCCCGCCCGCCGCTTCCGCGGGCATGGAGGTGCCGGGGCAGCGGCCGTCGCGGGGTGCTTGTTAGGTGAGCCTAACCTATTCCGTTTTCGCTGGCGGGGCCGGGGCCGACGGGCCCGCCCCGGCAGGAGAGGGCCGCCGGCCGGAGACTCCCCGGTCCCTCGCCCGGCCCGCCGTCAGACCGAGGCCTCCCAGGCCGTCGTCAGTCCGTCCAGCCAGGCCGGCGGGAGCTCTGCGGCGTCCCACTCCTCGTGGAGGTCGCCCGGCGCGGTGGCGAGCCGTTCGAGCACGGCGACGCTCGTGGGGGAGTGGATCAGCGAGTACCGGCCGTGGATGGCGATCGCGCTGCCGGGCCCGTACTCGGCGTACAGCCGCTCCAGACGCGTCCGGTGCTCCGAGGTGAAGGCGGCGAGCCGGCCCGCGTACCCGGCCCGCTGGCGCGAGCTCATCGTGCCGAGCAGGGCCCGCAGCACCTGCTCGGTGACCTCCGGGTCGAGGTCGGAGACGTCGGTGAAGGAGAGGTAGAGCGGGGTCACCGCGACGTGCGTCCGCTCCAGCTCCGTCCGCCCGACGGGAGGGCGGTCGTCCGGCGAGGCGGCCGAGGGGTCCGCCGCCACGGCGCGCCGCAGCGCCCGCTCGGAGACCGCGCCCACCGCCTCGGTGACGGCCCGCGCCCCGTCGAGCCAGCCGGACGCGTACGGTTCGCCCTTCCCCTCGGGCGCGCTCCGCCCGGCCGCGCCGATCTCCTCGTAGGCGAGGGCCAGTGCGCCCGCCTCGACGAAACCGATCAGCTCCTCCGCGTCGCCGGACCAGACCCCCGCCCGGGCGAGCAGTTGGAGGAGGGTCCTCTTGGCGTTGAGGACGCTGGCCTCGTCCAGCTGCTGCCGTCCTTCTCCGGCGGTGCTCACAGGGTCCTCCTCGGCGTAGGGACGGCGTCGTGCGGAACGCTCCGTTCGAGCCTACGCAACGTCCGGGGCGCCGGGCGGGCGACCGGGCCCCGTCGCGCCGTCAGAGGGCCGTCGGGGCGGTGAACATGAGGAGTCGTCCGGTCGTCGTCGCCGAGGGGGTGCGCCGCGCGGCCCGTACCGAGATCATCGACGGCGTGACCCACACCGTCTTTTCCCCACGCGCCGTCCCCGGCCGCACCGTCGCCGTGGAGGTCCGATGAGCCGGCCCGCGGCCTTCCCCGGCGGCCCCGGGCTCTTCCGGCTCGCGCCCGGCGTCGCCCACCTCAACCACGGTTCCTTCGGCGCCGTGCCCCTCCCGGTCGCCCGGGTCCACCAGGACCTGGCGGCCGAGGCGGCGGCCGACCCCGACGCCTTCTTCCTCGCCGTCCCCGACCGCGTCGCCGAGGCCCGCCGTCGCGTCGCCGCCCATCTGGGCGCCGACCCCGAGGGCATCGCCTTCGTCACCAACGCCACCGAGGCCGCGGGACTCGCCCTCGACGCCCTGCGCCTGGACGCCGACGACGAGATCCTGGTCACCGACCACGGCTACGGCACGGTCGTGGCGGCGGCGGCCCGGCGCGCCCGGACCGTGACCGTCGCCCTCGATCCCGCGCTGCCGGACGAGGACGCGGTGTGCGAGGCGGTGCTCGCCGGGCTGACCCCCCGGACCAGGGTGGCGCTCCTCGACCACATCAGCTCACCCACCGCCCGCACGCTCGCGGGTCCGCGACTGCTCGCCGCGCTCCGGGAGCGCGGGGTGACCACCGTCGTCGACGGCGCCCACGCGCCCGGCATGCTCGCCGCGCCGCTCGCCGGACGGCCCGACTTCTGGTTCGGCAACCTGCACAAGTGGGCCTACGCCCCACCGGGCAGCGCCGTTCTGGCGGTGGCCCCCGGCCACCGGGACCGGGTGCCCGCGCCCGTGCCCTCGTGGGAGGACGACCGCGGCTTCCCGCGCTCCGTCGAGTACCGGGCCACCGCCGACTACACCGGCTGGCTGGCCGCCCCCGAGGGACTCGACCTGATCGCCGGGCTCGGCGCCGCGCGGGTCCGCGCCCACAACGGTGAACTCGTGCGCCACGGAGCCGAGTCGCTGGCCGGCGTCCCCGGTCTGACGCCGCTGCCGCACACCGAGGGGCTGGCCATGCGCGCGCTGCGCCTGCCCCGGGGCGTCGCCCGCACCCAGCGGGAGGCCGCCGCGCTGCGGGAGGAGATCGCCGCCCGGCTCGGCTTCCGGGTCCTGATCTGGCCCTGGCCCAAAGGCGGCGGGATCCGGATCTCGGCGCAGATCTACAACCGCGCCGAGGAGTACGAGCGCCTCGCCGCCGCCCTGCGCGGGCTGCTCGCGGACGGCTGACGCGGAGGGGGCGGGGAGGCGCGCTCGGTCAGGCCCGGTAGACGCGCAACGCCGCGACCTCGTACGACATCTCCTTCGCCTCCGGGCCGGGCGCCGGGTGGTAGCGGCCCGCGCACACCGACAGGTTCACGATGAGGTGCGCCCGCCAGGAACGCCCCACCCCGCGGCGGTCGTCGAAGACGCGGGCGCCGTTCACCCACCACACGACGGAGCGGGCGCCGAGCTCCACCCGGAGGTCCACCCAGGCACCCGGCCGGATCGCCGGGTCGCGGTAGTAGAGGTACCGGCCGCGCACCCGGTTCGACAGCTCCAGCAGATCCGGGTTGTCGGGGTGGTACTCGAAGATGTCGATCTCCTGGCCGCCGTCGAGCCAGGTCCAGATCGCCGGCCACGCGCCGGTCTCCCTGGGCAGGCGCACCCGGGCCTCCAGGACGTCGCCCGTCCGCACCAGGAAGCCCTCGTCGCTGCCCTCCGTGGTGAGCAGGCCGGCGTTCCAGAGGCCGTCGGTCCTGCGGGTGGCGCGGAAGGTCCCCGTCCGGCTGTAGGAGGGGTCCGCGACCAGGTAGTCGAGTTTGTTGTCGCCCCGGTTGGTGGGTCCGCCGTCGGGATAGGCCCACGAATGGCCCGCGACCCACTGCCGGGCGGAGGAGAAGTCGGCGTCGAGGACCAGCTGCGCGGGGGCGGCCGCGGGACCGCGCCCACCGGGACCGTTGCCGCTCCGGCGGAACCGGTCGAAGAAGTCGAACAGCACGGCACCACTCCTTTCACGCGGACCACCGCAGGTCCGCGGGAGATCCGTCCCACTTTGCACCGAGCGGTGCGGAGGAGTGACCACTTGGCGAGAAGTCGTCATAAATGTCCCAGTGGGACATTAGTAGGTGTATGGTGCATTTATGGGTACGGAACGACAGCCTCGGGACCCGCGCCTCGGCCCCAAGGGCACGCGGACCCGCGAGGCGCTCGGCGAGGCCGCCCTGCGGCTCGTCCTGGCACGCGGACCGGCCGAGGTCTCCGTCGAGGACGTCACCGACGCGGTCGGCGTCTCCCGGCGCACCTTCAGCCGGTACTTCTCCTCCAAGGAGGAAGCCGTCGTCGACGGCATCCGCGCCGACTGCGCCCGGATCAACGAGGCGCTCGCCGCCCGCCCGGAGACCGAGTCCCCGCTCACCGCCTACCGCGCGGCCCTGCGGAGCTGGCTCGCCGACCCGGTCGTCCCCGCCTGGCACCGGCGCGACGGGGTGCGCGAGCTGCTCCTCCTCGCCGAGCGCGAGCCGCCCCTGCGCGCGGTGCTGCGACGCGTCCTCCTGGAGGGCGAGGCCGCCTCCGTGCGCCTGGTCGCCCGGCGGCTCGGGACCGACCCGCGCCGCGACCTGCGTCCGGCCGTCGCCGTGGGGAGCGGGGCGGCCGCGCTGATGGCCGCCGCCCGCGCCTGGACGCTCCCGGACGCCCGGGCGACGTTCCCCGCCCTGGTGGACGAGGCCTTCGCCCTGCTCGCGGCGGAACCACCACCCGCCCCGACGGTGCCCGCGCCCCTCCTCCCGGGAGCGCGTCCCCCCGCTCCCGCCCACCACCCCGGCGACGGCGCCCGCGCCACCCGCCGGACCCCACCGGAAAGGACAACGTCATGAAGGCCCTCCAGTACCGCGCCGTGGGCGCCCCGCCCGAGGTCGTCACCGTCCCCGACCCCGAACCCGGCCCGGGACAGGTGCTCCTGAAGGTCACTGCCGCCGGCGTCTGCCACTCCGACATCGCCGTCATGGGCTGGAGCGCCGAGCAGCTGCCGTTCCCGCTGCCCCTGACCCTCGGCCACGAGGGCGTCGGCACCGTCGCCGCGCTCGGCCCGGGCGCGGAGGGGTACGCCGTCGGCGACGCCGTCGCCGTGTACGGCCCCTGGGGCTGCGGCACCTGCCACCTGTGCGCCCAGGGCAAGGAGAACTACTGCCTGCGCGCCACCGAACTCGGCATCCGCCCGCCCGGACTCGGCGCGCCCGGCGCCATCGCCGAGTACATGATCGTCGACAGCCCGCGCCACCTGGTGCCGCTCGGCGACCTCGACCCCGTGCGCGCCGCGCCGCTCACCGACGCCGGACTCACCCCGTACCACGCGGTCAAGCGCTCCCTGCCCAAGCTCGTCCCCGGCAGCACCGCCGTCGTCATCGGCACGGGCGGGCTCGGCCACGTCGCCATCCAGCTGCTGCGCGCCATGACCGCGGCCCGGGTCGTCGCCCTGGACGTCACCGAGGAGAAGCTCGCCCTCGCGCGGAGGGTCGGCGCCCACGACACGGTCCTGTCCGACGCGTCGGCCGCCGCCGCCGTCCGGGAACTGACCGGCGGCCGGGGCGCCGAGGTCGTGCTCGACTTCGTCGGAGCCGGGCCCACGGTGACCGCCGCCGGCGCGATGGCCGCGGTGGAGGGCGACGTCACCATCGTCGGCCTCGGCGGCGGCGCCCTGCCCGTCGGCTTCGGCGCCCTGCCCTACGAGGTCTCCGTCACCTCCCCCTACTGGGGCACCCGCGCCGAGCTGATCGAGGTCCTCGACCTCGCCCGCGCCGGAGCCGTCGACGTCCACGTCGAGACCTACGCCCTGGACGAGGCGCCGAAGGCGTACGAACGGCTCCACGAGGGCCGGATCGACGGCCGGGCGGTCATCCTCCCCAACGGCTGATCCACGGACGGGCAGCCGGTGGGCACGCGCCGACGGGCGGGCGCGCGGGTGAGCGACCCGCGCGCGGCGCCCGGCGACGCCGCCCCGACGGCCGGATCCAAACGGCTTACGAGATGCGGGAGTTCGCCGACCGGTCCCGTGGCCTCCCGACGGGTACGGCTCCGGCCGGATCTTGCCCGGGTGCGGTGGATCAAGTAGCGTCCACCGTCATGAACACCGGACCGGCGACACGCCACGCACAGACGGGCCATCCGGTGGACGACTGATCGCTCGACGGGTGCGCGACAGGCACCCCGACGGTTCGGCACGCGGACCTCCCCGGTGCGGAAGCACTGCGCGTCCCTTCTCCGTGCCGAACCCACAGCGAGGTCATCCACATGGCAGTCACGTTCAACCACACCATCATCGCCTCGAAGGACCGCGAGGCGTCCGCGCGCTTCTTCCGCGAACTCCTGGAGATCCCCGAGGCGCCGTCCTGGGGCCCCTTCCGCAACATCCAGCTCGCCGACGGCGTCCTGCTCCAGTTCGCCGAGCCCCCGGTGGACATCCAGATGCAGCACTACGCGTTCCTCGTGGACGACGAGCTCTTCGACCGGGCGTACCAGCGCCTGCGCGACGGGGGCGTCGAGCACTGGGCCGATCCGCAGATGAAGCGCCCCGGCGAGACCAACACCGAACACGGCGGCCGGGGCGTCTACTTCAAGGACCCCTCCGGTCACGCGATCGAGCTGATCACACGGCCGTACCTGTAGACGCGGCGCCGTGCCGCGGGTGTGCCCCCGACGTCGTCGGGGGCACACCCGGATCGGCTCCGTCGGCGGCTCCGTCAGGCGAGGAACCGCCCGTCCCGCGCCACGACCACGCCGCCGTGCACGACCACGTCCCGGCGCGGCATGTCGACGACGACCTGTGGCAGGCACTCGCCCCGCACCAGGACGAAGTCGGCCGGGGCGCCGGGCCGGAAGTCCGCGTGGGGGATCCCCATGACGTCCGCGCCGCCATGGGTCGCGACCCGGTAGCAGTCGTTCAGTTCGTCGTCGAGCCGTACGTCCGTCACCCAGCCCAGGATGTGCGCGCGGTGCATCATGTCGGCGTCCCCGAACGGGCTCCAGGAGTCCCGCACCCCGTCGGAACCGAGCCCGACCCGGACGCCGTGCTCACGCAGCCGCGCGATCGGAAGGACCAGGGAGTCCGACGGCGCGACGGTGGTGAGGGCGATGTCCTGCTCGCCCAAGTCCTGGGCGATGGAGCCCAGTTCGCGGTCCGTCAGGCCGGGGAGACAGAAGACGTGGCTGACGGTCACCTTGCCGGCGAGGGAGAGCGCGCGGGTGCGCTCGACGATCCCGCGCATCGCCTTCATGCCCTTCTCGCCCTGGTCGTGGAGGTGGATGTCCACGCCCACGCCGTGCCGGTCCGCGATGCCGAAGACGACGTCGAGCTGCTCGTCCAGGGCTCCGTCGAAGCCGATCGGGTCGATGCCGCCGATCATGTCGACGAGGCCCTGGCGGGCGGCCCGCTCCAGGAGCGCGGCCGTGCCGGGGGTACGGACGACGCCGTGCTGGGGGAAGGCCACGATCTGGACGTCGAGGGCGTGGCGCAGCCGGGCGCGGGCCTCCGCCAGGCCCTCGACCCCGGCCAGGCCGTACGCCGGGGCCACGTCGGCGTGGGCGCGCATGCCGCGGGTGCCGCGGGCGACGGCGTGACTCATCAGGCCGTACGCCCGCTCGGCCACGGGGCGCCGCTGGGCGCGGAACAGCTCGACGTCCTGCGCGACGTAGTCGGCGATGGCCGAGGCGGGGCGGCGGCTCACCCAGGAGCCGCCCCAGGTGGTCTTGTCGGGGTGGATGTGCGCGTCGACGAGGGACGGCAGCGCGATGCGGCCGCCGCCGTCGACGACCTGCGCGCCGTGCGGGGCGGGGCGGTCGGAGATCCGGCCGTCGACGACGACGAGATCCCTGGCCTTCGCGGCGCCGTACGGCCGGACGTCACGGAAGACGACGGCCTTGGCGGGCCGGCCGGCGGCCTGGGTGGCCGAGGGCACGGCCTGGGCGGACGAGGCGGCGGCCCCCGCGAGTGCGGCGGCGCCGGCACCGGCGAGGACGGTGCGGCGGGAGGGGGACGAGTGCATGGGGGCTCCTTGGTTGGTTGTGGTGTGCCCGCGCCCCGCCCCGTTGTGGGCAGGCGTTCCGCAAGGGGCGGAACGGGTGGGCACAACGGACGGCGCCCTTGCCGGCGCCAGAGGCTCCTGGACCTGGACCCGCACCGATTCGTGCCCGTCACGCGTGGTGCGGGCCAAGGCACCGGAGGCGGAGGCGCCGCGAAGGGCGCCGTCCCGTGTGCCCACCCGTCCCGCCCAGCGGGACGATTGCCCACACGGCAGCGGGCGACGGGCCCACACGGGCGGGGGGCGAAGGCCCACGACGGACGCGGGCCGACGGGGGCGGTGGTGCGGCCCCGCACGCACCGCGCGGGCCCACGGACGCGGGCCGAAGGCCCACCCGGGCAACGGGCGCACCGGCCGCACGAGCAGGAGGCGCGGGGACCGCACGGGCAGCGGCCCGCGGCGCGGCCCCGCGTCGTCAGATCGGGACGCCCGCGCGGATCACGCGCGTCGGGTGTTTCAGGACCGTCAGGTCCGACAGCGGGTCCCCGGCGACGAGGATCGCGTCGCCCGCGAAGCCCCGGGCCAGCCGGCCCACCGTGCGCTCCGTGCCGAGCAGCCGTGCCGCGCCGGTGGTCGCCGTGCGGAGGGCGTCGAGCGCCGGGAGGCCCGCCGCCCGCATGAGTTCGACCTCGCGGCCGATCGGGCGCACGGTGCCGCCGGAGGAGTCGGTGCCCGCGGCGAGCGGGACGCCGAGCTCGTGCGCGGCGAGGACGGCCTGCTTCAGGACGGGCAGGTAGGCGCGGCCGCGTTCGGCGAGGACCGGGTCCGCCGACTCGGCGAGCCCGGCGATGGCCGTGAGGGTGGGCGTGAAGTACGTGTCCCGGCGGCGCATCTCCCGCAGCGTCCGCTCGCCGACGAACACCCCGTGCTCCAGGGAGCGGATGCCCGCGGTCACCGCGTCGTGGCAGCCCCGCTCGCTGTAGCTGTGGCACAGGACGCCCTTGCCGCGCCGCCGGGCCGCGGAGACGATCTCGGCGAGCTGCTCGCGCGAGTACACCTGGGCCAGCGGGTCCTGCTCCGGAAGTCCGGCGCGTTCGTTGACGCGGGTCTTGATGACGTCCGCGCCCCGGGCGAGGTTCACCTCGACGACGCGGCGCAGCGCCTCGGCCGACCGGACGCCGTCCTTCAGGCGCGCGAGCGGCGTGAGGTCGGGGTCGGCGAGGACGGTGTCGCCGAGGTCGGGGGTGACGAAGACGCCGGCCGCGGTGAGGCGGGGGGCGAGCGCCGGGCTGTGCCGGGCGAGTTCGCGGACCGCGATGTCCTGGAAGAAGGTGGTCGATCCGCTGCGGGCACTGGTCGCGCCCTGGTGGAGGGCGGAGCGCGCCTCGGCGGCGGTGCTGAGGTGGATGTGCGCGTCCACGAGACCGGGCAGGACCCACTGCCCGTGGGCGTCGAGGACCGGGGTGCCCGGCGGCACGGCGACCGTGCCCGCGCGGCCCGCCGCGAGGACGGTTCCGCCGGTGATCACGACGACGGCGTTCTCGGTGACCTCGCCGGTGGCGGGGTCGAGGAGGGTGCCGCCGCGGATCACCAGGTCGCCTCCGGCCGGCGTTCCGCCGCCGCGTGCCGGGTCCGCCGAGGGGGAGGCCGCGGTCGCCGTGCCGGACAGGGCCGCGGTGCCGGCGAGCGCGGCGGCCCCGGCGAGGACACCGCGACGGGTCACCGAGGCGGGGGGCGGCGGGATGGCTTCGAGGCACATGGGAGCTCCTTGGGGGAGTGGGCCGACGGCTCCGCATTTTGTATACCAAGATGCGGGGGTGGGCAAGGGTGAAGATCCCTGAGTTCCGCTTGCCTGCCATGAGACGTCCCGCAGGGATGCGGAAGCCCGCCCATTTGGTATACGAATAGTTCCGGCGCCGTTCCGTTTCGCTCCTCGGCGCCGCCGATATTCGCGTGCGCCCGGCTCGCCCCCGGTGGTGCAATCGCCCGATGGGACACGCACGATCCACGACGACCGTCGACCGGGGGCGCTTCACGGACGCGGTCACGCCCTGGGAGGAAGAGCGGTGGCGGACGGCCGCCCTCGGCTGGTGCGAGCGGGGGCTCGCCCGCCACGCCCTGGAGGAGACCGGTCCCCGTGAGGTCAGGCTGCGGCCCTGGTCGGTCCTGATCCGCTTCCGGATCGGTGACGGGGAGCGCGACGCCGTCTGGTTCAAGGCGAGCGCGCCCGACGCCGCCTTCGAGGCCGCCCTCGGGGACGCGCTCGGTGCCTGGGCGCCCGAGCACGTCGTGACGCCGCTCGCGGTCGACGCGGAGCGCGGCTGGTCGCTGCTCCCCGACGGCGGGCCCCTCTTCCGGCACGTCCTCGACGCCGGTGGCGCCGGGCCGGAGGCCTGGGCGGAGGCCCTCGGCCAGTACGCGCGGATGCAGCGGGCCCTCACCCCGTACACGGACCGGATGACCGGTCTCGGCGTGCCCGGCGGCCGGACCGTGCAGCTGCCGGACGTCTTCGACGCGCTCGTCGAGGGCAACGCCACCCTGGACCCGGACGCCCGCCGTGCCCTCCGGGAGCAGCGGCCCCGCCTCCTCGACTGGTGCGATGAGCTCGACGCGTACGGCGTACCGGACTCGCTCGACCACTGCGACCTGCACGACGCGCAGCTCCTCGCGCCCGCCGCCGGGCGCTTCACCTTCTTCGACTGGGGCGACGCCCAAGTCGCCCACCCCTTCGCGAGCCTCCTGGTCCCCGCCCAGGCCGTCCGGGAGCGCCACGGCCCCGAGCACGTGCACCGGCTGCGCGAGGCCTATCTGGAGCCCTGGAGCGACCTGGGCCCCCTGCCGGAGCTGCGCCGTGCGGCGGAGCTCGCCACCCGGCTCGCCGCACTGGGCCGTGCGGTGTCCTGGTTCCGGCTCTTCCCCGGGACGCCGACCACGGGGTGCGCGGAGGCGAGCGCCCACTGGGTGAGGGAACTCTTCGCCGGTTCGCCGGTGTTCTGAGCCCGTCGCGCGCCGCCCGGGCCCGGGGTGTGCGCCCGGGCCCTGCGGTGACGGCGCGGGACGCGGCCGTCGTTCCACGGAGTCGGGCCGCGCCTGTGGTACTGCCTTACGGAGACATCGTGCTGTTCGTCCCGTAATGCCGTGAAAGGTGCCGCCTGTGTCACAGGAAGATCAGAGGCCGGAAGGCCGTGGGGAGGGCGCCGAGCGGGCCGGCCGGGAAGCGCTGCCGGTGACGGCGGACCTCCCCGACCGTCCGGAGCACCACGAGCGCGCCCGTACCGACCGGATCGTGTTCGGTGTGACGGCCGTCCTCACCGTCGCCTTCGTCGTCTGGGGAGCCACGGCCACCGACAGCCTGGAGGACGCCTCCAGCACCCTCCTCGACGGGCTGATCCGCAACGGGGGCTGGGCGTTCATGCTGGCCGCCTCCGGCTTCGTGATCTTCGCGCTGTGGCTGGCCATCAGCCGCTACGGCCGGATCACCCTCGGCCGGGAGAGCGAGGGCCCCGAGTTCCGCACGGTGTCGTGGATCGCCATGATGTTCAGCGCCGGCATGGGCATCGGCCTGATGTTCTACGGCGTGAGCGAGCCGCTCGCCCACTACGGCACCCCGCCACCCGGCACCCGTCCCGCCGACTCGGCCGAGCGGATGCAGACCGCCATGGCCACCACGCTCTTCCACTGGACGCTCCACCCGTGGGCGATCTACGCCGTCGTCGGACTCGCCATCGCGTACTCGACGTTCCGGTGCGGTCGTCGGCAGACCATCAGCGCGGTGTTCGTCCCGCTGATGGGCGAGAAGAGGGCGTACGGAGGACCCGGCCGGTTCATCGACATCCTGGCCATCTTCGCGACCCTCTTCGGCTCCGCCGCCTCGCTCGGCCTCGGCGCGCTCCAGATCGGCAGCGGATTCGAGGAGCTCGGCTGGATGGAGAAGACCGGCACCGGGCTGCTCGTCGCCATCATCGCCGTCCTCACCGTGGCCTTCGTGCTGTCGGCGGTCTCCGGGGTGGAGAAGGGCATCCAGTGGCTGTCCAACATCAACATGGTGCTGGCCGCGATCCTCGCCGTCTTCGTCTTCGTCGCCGGTCCGACCATCATCGTGCTCGACCTGCTGCCCACCTCCCTCGCCGCGTACGTCGGCGACCTGCCGCAGCTGGCCGGCCGCACCGAGGCCACCAGCGGCGACGACATCCACCGCTGGCTGGGCTCCTGGACCGTCTTCTACTGGGCCTGGTGGATCTCCTGGACGCCCTTCGTCGGCATGTTCATCGCCCGGATCAGCCGCGGCCGGACCATCCGGCAGTTCGTCGGCGGGGTCATCCTGGTCCCCAGCACCGTCAGCCTCGTCTGGTTCGCCATCTTCGGCGGGACGGCGATGAAGCTCAGCGAGCAGGGCGAACTGGCCGCCGAGAGCACGCCCGAGGGACAGCTCTTCGGTGTGCTCCAGGAGTTCCCGATCGCCGGGGCCATGAGCCTGCTGGTGATGATCCTCGTCGGCATCTTCTTCGTCTCGGGCGCCGACGCCGCCTCCATCGTGATGGGCACGCTCTCGCAGCGCGGCGCCTTCGAGCCCACCCGGCTCGTGGTGGTCTTCTGGGGTGTGGTGACCGGCGCGGTCGCCGCGATCATGCTGCTCATCGGGGACGGTCAGGGCGACGCGCTCGCCGGCCTGCAGAACCTCACGATCCTGGTCGCGGCGCCCTTCGTGCTCGTGATGATCGGGATGTGCGTGGCGCTCATGCGGGACCTGCGCAAGGACCCGCTCATCGTCCGGGGCGAGCTGGGGGAGGAGGCCGTCGACCTCGCGGTCATCGCGGGCCACGAGAAGTACGACGGGGACTTCGAGCTGAGGATCGGTCCCGGGTCTTCGGAGCCGGACGGCCGCCCCTGACCGGATCCGCCGGCGTCACTCGTCGCTGGCGTAGCGGGCCCGGGCCCACAGGGGCAGCGCGAACCAGCAGCCCACGTACCAGACGAGGACGCCGGCGACGAGCCAGGGCACGAACACGTCGTGCGTGACCACCCGCAGGACGAGGAAGAGGGCCGACGTCAGTGTCGCCAGGAGCAGGACGAGCCCGGTGAAGACGAGGCGCGAGGCCCAGACGACCGCCTCCTGCTTCAGCCGTCGGCCCGACACCAGCCGGTGGAAGGGCACCGGCCCGATCAGCGCGCCGGTGGCCAGCGAGCCGAGGACGATCGTGATGACGTAGATCGTCCGGTCGGTGTCGTCCAGGCTCTGGAAGTGCGGCGTGAACGCGACCGTGAGGAGGAAGCCGAGCAGGATCTGCACGCCGGTCTGCGCGACCCGGATCTCCTGCATGATGTCCGTCCAGCGGCGGTCGGCCCGCTCCTCCTCGGTCTCGTCGCGGCCCTGTCTCGGCTGGTCGCCCTGCGTGTTCGATATCTGTTCCATGCGGGCCTCTTTCCCAGGGATCCCGGGGTCACGCCCGGCCCGCGGCCTTCTGGCTCCGCCGGGACAGCGAGTCGACGACCACGGCGGCCAGCAGGACCGAGCCGGTGATCATGAACTGGACGGCGTTGCTGACGCCCATGATGTTCATGCCCGACTGGATGGACCCGATCACCAGCGCGCCGAGGAGCGCGGACCAGACCGAACCCCGCCCGCCGAAGAGGCTCGTGCCGCCGATGACGGCCGCGGCGATCACGTTCATGAGCAGGTTGCCGCCGCCCGACGTCTGGCTCGCGGACTGGATCTGACCGGCCAGGAAGAGACCGCCGACCGCCGCCATCGTCCCGGCGATCGAGAAGACGCTCATCCGGACGAACGCCACGCTGATTCCGGCGCGGCGCGCGCCCTCGATGTTGCCGCCGACGGCGAAGATCCGCCGCCCGTACGTCGTACGGCGGAGCACGAAGTCCAGGACGACCAGCAGGACCAGGAAGACGAGGAGGGCGAGGGGGAGCCCCTGGTACTGGTTGAGGATGTACGCCGTGACGAACGCGAGCGCGGCGATCACGACCGTGCGGAGCACGATCTCGGAGACCGGACGGAACGGCACCCGGGCGGCCCGGCGGCGTCCCGCGTCCAGGAGCGAGGCGGCGAGGAAGAGCCCGACGCCCACGGCGGCGGCCACATAGGCCGCGGCGGGGCTGTGGTAGACCGTCGAGTAGAGCTTCGAGACGATGCTCTCGCTCGGGATGTTGACCGTGCCGCTGGACCCCAGGATCTGGAGCATCAGACCGTTCCAGGCGAGGTTGCCCGCCAGGGTCACCACGAACGCCGGCACGCCGACCTTCGCGAAGAAGAAGCCCTGGATGAGCCCGACGGCCGCTCCGCCCGCGAGGGCGACGAGCAGCGCCAGCCACTGGTTCATGCCGTTCAGGACGTTGAGCACGGCGAAGATCGCGGCGCACAGGCCGCTCACGGAGCCGACGGACAGGTCGATCTCGCCCAGCAGCAGCACGAAGACGATGCCGACCGCGATCATGCCGGTCCCGACGATCTGCTGGCTGAGGTCGGAGAGGTTCTGGGCGGAGAGGAAGGTGCTGTTGAGGCTGCCGAAGACCGTCCAGATGATGATCACGGCGACGACGACGGGCAGCGAACCGAGCTCGCCGCTGCGCATCTTGCGGCGGAACTCCCTGAGGTACCCCTTCAGACCCTCCTCGCGGACGAGCAGCCGGGTGTCCACCGCGGGCATCGAGTCGGGGGCCGGTTCCTGGGCGGCGGAGCCGCCGGGGGCGCGGTCGCGTCTCATCGCTCCTCCTCCCGCTTGCGGGCCTGGCGGCGGGTGACGGCGCTGTCGGTGGCACCGGTGATCGCCGAGATGATCTCCTCGGTGGTCGTGGAGCGCTTGTCGAAGAAGCCGTTGTTCCGGCCGAGGCGCATCACCGCGATCCGGTCGGCGACCGCCATCACGTCGACCATGTTGTGGCTGATCAGAATGGTGCCGAGGCGCTGCTCCCGGAGCCGCTCCACCAGGTCGAGGACCTCGGCGGTCTGCTCCACGCCCAGGGCCGCGGTCGGCTCGTCCAGGATGACGACCTTGGGGTCGCCGATCAGGGAGCGGGCGATCGCGACGGTCTGGCGCTGGCCGCCGGAGAGCGAGGCGACCGGGATCCGGACACTGGGGATCCGGATGGAGAGGGTGTCGAGGAGCTCGCGCGAGCGCTGCTCCATGCGGACCTCGTCCAGGACGCCGAAGCGGCGCAGCTCGCGGCCGAGGAAGAGGTTGCCGACCACGTCGAGGTTGTCGCAGAGGGCGAGGTCCTGGTAGACGGTGGCGATGCCGAGGCTCTGGGCGTCGTGCGGCCGGTTGATGGCGACCGCGCGGCCCTCCCACTCGATGACGCCCTCGTCGGGCGGGTTGACGCCGGCGATGGACTTGACGGCGGTGGACTTCCCGGCGCCGTTGTCGCCGACGAGGGCGACGACCTCACCGGGGTGGACCTCCAGGTCGAAGTCCTTCAACGCCTGCACCGCGCCGAACCGTTTGGAGATCCCCCGCAGGGTGAGCACGGGTGGCTCCGGCAACGGAACCGCCTCCTCCGCTCGCGCGAACCGCTCCGGACGGGACCGGCCGGACCCGGCTGTTCGAGCCGGGACCGGACCGGCTGTCCGGGACGGGGTGGACGAGGGCCGGCCCTAGGTGAGTCCGGCGTCCTTGCAGGCCGCCGCGTAGGTCGGCGTGCAGATCTGCTGGACCGTGTAGAGACCGTCCTTGACGACGGTGTCCTTGATGTTGTCCTTGTTCACGACGACCGGGTCGAGCAGCTGGGCGGCGACCTTGTGGTCACTGCCGTTGGTCACGGTGGTGGGGACCAGGTCGGCCGGCAGCTTCTTGCCCTCCGCCAGGTTGACGGCCATGGTGGCCGCGATGTCCGCCTCCGGCTTGTACGGCTTCTCGATCGTGATGGTCTGGGTGCCGAGCAGGATCCGCTGGATCGCGTCCAGTTGGGCGTCCTGGCCGGTCAACGGCACGTTCATGCCGGCCGCCTTGAGGGCGGTGGAGATGCCGGCGGCCAGCCCGTCGTTGGCCGAGTAGACGCCGACGATCTTGTCCCGGCCCAGGGAGCTGATGGCGCCGGACATCTGCTGGTTGGCGTTGTTCGGGTCCCAGTTGGGGGTGTCGTACTCCTTGCCGATCTTCACCTTGCCGTCGAGGACGGAGTGGGCGCCGGCCTTGAACTCGGCCGCGTTCGGGTCCGTCGGAGACCCGTTGTGCATCACGATCTCGCCGCTCTTGGCCTTGTCGCCGAGCGCGGCGAGGAGCGCCTTGCCCTGGAGCTCGCCGACCTTGTGGTTGTCGTACGAGACGTAGGCGTCGACGGGTCCCTGCGCGAGGCGGTCGTACGCGACGACCTTGACGCCCGCGTCATGGGCCTTCTGCACGGAGGACTGGATGGACTTGGCGTCCACCGCGTCGAGGATCAGGACCTTGTCGCCCTTGGCGAGCGCGGTGTTGACCTGCTGCTGCTGGGTGGTCGCGCTCTCCGCCGCGTTGTAGTAGTCGATCTGGGCGTCGGGCGCCAGCTCCTTGATCTTCTGCTCGATGTAGGGCCGGTCGAACGTCTCGTACCGGGTGGTCTTGCTCTCCGGCAGCAGCAGTCCGATCCGGATCTCCTGTTTCTGGCTCCCCGCGCCCAGGGCCGTCGCGCTCGTCGCCATCACTCCGAGGGAGAGGGCCGCGGCTCCGGCCAGGGCGATCGCGCTCCGCAATGTACGGGTCATCGGAGGCTCCTTTCGTACGCCCCCTGTCCCTCACCTCGTGAGCGCGGAACGAGGATGTACATATGGCCTATATATCGACATTAGCCGCAACCTCCGGACCGGCAAGCGGGTGAGACGCCGACCATCGGTCACCCTCCGTGACGATCGAGTGCCGCCTCGCCACGCGCACGCGCGCGCCTGCGCCTACTCGGACCGGGCCGGCTCTCCCGGCAGGGGGTCCGCGGCGACCGGCCGCTCGAAGAAGGTCTCCAGCGACACCGTCGCCTGCGTGCCGCTCACCCCCTCGATCGCGTACAACCGCCGCAGCACGTCCTGGAGTTGCACCGTCGTCCCGGTGCGCACCTTCACCAGGACCGAGGCGCTGCCGGCGATGACGTGCGCCTCCTGGATCTCGGGGATCGCGGCGAAGGCCGCCGCCGAGTCCCCGATCCACGCCGACGAGTCGACCATGACGAAGGCGAGCACGTCCTGCCCGAGCGCGGCCGGATCGACGTCGACCGTGGTGCGGCGGATGACCCCCCGCTCCCGCAGCTTGCGCACCCGCTCGTGCGCGGCACCCGCCGACAGCCCCACCGCCCGGCCCAGGGCCGCGTACGCCTGCGTGGCGTCACGCTGGAGCTCGGCGAGCAGCGCCCGGTCGATGGCGTCCACGGTCCCCTCCGTCATTCCCATGCCGGAAACATACGTCAGTAGTCGGCGTTCATCGCCGCCCGCACCTCGCCCAGCGTCCGGTCCGCCACCTCACGGGCCCGCTCGTTGCCCTCGCGCAGGATCCGGCGGAGGTACCCGCGGTCCTCCGCGTACGCGGCCCGGCGCGCCCGGATCGGCGCCAGGTACTCGTTGACCGACTCCGTCACCGTCCGCTTCAGCGCGGCGGACCCCGCGGAGCCGATCCCGGCCGCCACCTCCTCCGGGGTCCGGCCCTGGCAGAGCGCCGCGAGCAGGAGCAGGGAGGCCACCTCGGGCCGGCCGGCCGGATCGTAGGCGATGTGCCGCTCGGAGTCCGTCTTCGCGCCCCTGATCAGCCGGGCGGTCTCGTCGGCATCGGCGGCGAGCTGGATCGCGTTCCCCCGGCTCTTGCTCATCTTCGTGCCGTCCGTGCCCAGCAGCAGCGGCGCCTCGGACAGCAGCGCCTCGGGTTCGGGGAAGACGGCGCCGCCGCTGCCGTAGCGGTCGTTGAACCGGCGGGCGACGGTACGGGTGATCTCCAGGTGCGGCAGCTGGTCCTGGCCGACGGGGACCAGGTTCGCCTTGCAGAAGAGGATGTCCGCGGCCTGGTGGACGGGATAGGTGAACATCAGACCACTGACGGCGGACTGCCGGGAGTGCGCGATCTCGTCCTTGACCGTGGGATTGCGCTGGAGCTCGGCCACCGACACCAGACTGAGGAACGGCAGCAGCAGCTGGTTCAGGGCCGGGACCGCGCTGTGCGTGAAGACCGTGCTGCGCTCCGGGTCCACGCCCACGGCGAGATGGTCGAGCACCAGCTCCTCGACGTGCTCGGGGAGGCGGTCCGCCACGTCGCGGTCGGTCAGCACCTGGTAGTCCGCGACGATCACGAACAGCTCCGCCCCGAGGTCCTGGAGCCGGACCCGGTTGTGCAGCGTCCCGAAGTAGTGCCCCAGGTGCAGCCGCCCGGTGGGACGGTCGCCGGTCAGCACGCGGAAGCGTCCCGGATCCTGGCGGATCCGCTGCTCCAGGACCGCGCTGCGGGCCCGCGCGGCGGCGGTCCCGAGCGCGCCGGGGGCACCGGGAGGAGAGGAAGGAAGGGAGGAGGGAAGTGAGGGGGCGAGGGTGCTCATGAGGTCTCCTGGAAAGGGTCGGTGGCGCCGTCGGGACGACAGGACCCATGACCAGGGAAAAGCGAAAGGGCCGTTCGTCCGAACGGCCCGGTCGTGCGCGAGGAACGGCCGCTCCTAGGAGGAGCGCCACCAGCTGAGGCACGACGACAGATGCATGGAGCCAGCATAGCGCCCCGCGGCCGGGAGCCACGGGGCGCTGCGAGCAGGACGCGCCCGACCCGTCAGGACAGGACGACCGGCAGGTCGAAGAGGTCGTTCTGGGTCACCACCGGCTTGTTGCGCAGCTCCTCGCGGCCCACCGCGAGACGGAGCTCCGGGAATCGCTCGTACAGCGCGGGCAGCGCCACCGAGGCCTCCAGACGGGAGAGCGCCGCACCCGGGCACACGTGCGGGCCGTGCCCGAAGGAGATGTGCCGGTTCGGCGTCCGGGTCACGTCGAAGGCGTCCGCCGTCGGCCCGTGCTGCTCCTCGTCCCGGCCGATCGCGCCGAACGACACGATCAGCGCCTCGCCCTTCGGCAGGACCCCGTCACCGACCTCGATGTCCTCGGTCGCGAAGCG
The DNA here is from genome assembly GCF_042890295.1 of Streptomyces sp. NPDC002232. Classification (NCBI taxonomy): domain Bacteria; kingdom Bacillati; phylum Actinomycetota; class Actinomycetes; order Kitasatosporales; family Streptomycetaceae; genus Streptomyces; species Streptomyces sp. NPDC002232. The sequence goes on from NZ_JBIARV010000004.1 coordinate 93,096, forward strand.
GATCAGGACGTGCGAGGTCGGGGTCGACCAGCGCAGGGTCTCCTCGATCACGTTCTCCCACGGCACCTCGCCCTTGAGCACCAGGGCCCGCTGCTCGGGGTGGGTCTCCAGGGCGACGACGGCGTTCACGATCAGGCTGATCGTCGTCTCGTGCCCGGCCGCCACCATCAGCTGGAGGGTGTTGGTGATCTCCTCCGTGCTCAGCCGGTCACCGCCCTCCGAGGCCGCGATCAGCGCGCTCGTGAGGTCGTCACCCGGCCGCTCCGCCTTGCCCGCCACGATCCCGGCGAAGAGCGCGCCCAGGTCCGCCATCATCCGCGGGACCTCCTCGGGCGGCGTCTGCGTCGAGAAGAACGTGTCGAACAGCGCCTTCATCCGCGGGTGGTCGGCCGGGTCCACGCCCATCAGCTCGCCCACCACGTTCATCGGCAGCGGGTAGGCGAACTCCGCCTTCAGGTCCACGACCTCGCCCGCCGGACGCTCGGCCAGCCGGTCCAGCATCCCCTCCGTGAGGGACTCGATGCCCGCGCGCAGCCGCTCCACCCGGCGCGCCGTCAGCGCCTGCGCCACCAGCGTCCGCAGCCGCCGGTGCTCCTCGCCGTCCACGGTCAGCATCGAACGGCCGGGGTTCGCGAGGCCGATCAGCGGCCAGTCCAGGGGTATCTCACCGCGCTGCCACGCGCCCCAGACGTCGATGTCCTTCACGAGACGGGCGTCGGTGAGCAGCTTGCGGGCCTCGGCGTGCCGGGTGACGGCCCAGCAGGGCACCCCGCCGGGCAGGACGACACGGGCCAGCGGACCGGCGGCGCGCAGCCGCGCGCTCTCGCCGTCGAGGTCGGTGACGAAGGGGTCGAGCTCGATCACGTCGGTGCCGGACACGGCGGTGTGGTCGTACGGGCAGCTCATCCGAGGGCTCCAAGGGCGGGGGTCGGGGTGTACGTCACGGGGAGCGCGGTCAGGCCGCGCAGCCAGGGGGAGGGGCGACGGGCGAGCGCGCCCTCGGCGACCGCGAGGTCCACGTCCGGGAGCCGGTCGAGCAGCACCTCGATCCCGGTCCTTGCGATGGTCTCGGCGACCTCCTGGGCCGGGAACGGGCAGCGGTGCTCGCCGTGGCCGAAGGAGAGGTGCGCGTTGTTGCCGCCGGTGAACGCGCCGGAGTCGGTGCGGACATGGGGGTCGGAGTTGGCCGCGGCCAGACCGAGCAGCAGCAGGTCGCCGCCGCCGATCCGGCGCCCGCCGAGGTGGGTGTCGCGGGAGGCCCACCGTCCGGCGACGTTCTGCGTCGGGGTGTCCTCCCACAGGACCTCGTTCATCGCCTCGCCGACGCTGTGCCGGCCGCCGGCCAGCGAGGCCGCGAAACGGTCGTCGGTGAGCATCAGGCGCAGCGAGTTGCCGATCCAGTCGGCGGTCGGCTGGTGGCCCGCCGCCATCATCACCATGAGGTCCTGGGCGACCTCCTCGACGGTGAACCCGGCGGTGTTGCCGAGCATCCGCGAGGCGACGTCGTCGCCCGGGTCCGCGGACTTGGCGGCGAGCAGCGCGAACATCGACTCCGCCAGGTGGCGCTGGCCCTCCAGCGCGCCCTCCTGGCCGTTGATCATGTCGTTCATCGCGGTGACCAGGCCGGGGCCCTGCTCGTCGGCGAAGCCGTAGCAGCTGGCGAGGACGCGGACCGGCAGCAGCATCGCGTACTCGGCGATGATGTCGCAGGAGCCCTTGCCGCACAGCGCGTCGATGAGCTCGTCGGCGAACCGCTCGGTGCGCTCCCGCAGGACGAACGGGTCGATCGCCTCCAGCGCGTCGGAGACGACCCCGGCGCGCTCGCGGTGGCGCTCGCCGACCGTGTAGAGGATGGACGGCTGCTTGCGCCCGATCATGGGCAGCAGGGGCCAGTCCGCCGGGATGGCGTCCCACTGGTTCCACAGGTCGGAGTCGCGGGAGAAGAGGACCGGGTCGCTGGTGACCTGGTGCAGCTCGCGGTAGCCGAGGACCAGCCAGGCCGGCACGCCCCCGTCGAGCACGACCGGGGCGACGGCCCCGTGCTCGCGTCGTATCTGCCGGTACAGCTCGGTGGGGTCGGTCTGGAACCGGGGCCCGCTCAGCGGGACCGGCTGGGGCTCGGGGAGGGTCACGGGGTGGGCTCCGGGAGGGGATGGGGGGTCGGCCGGGAGGCCGCGACGACGGTCCGCAGGTGTTCCACGAGCGAGATCAGCACCTGCTTGCTGGACTCGCGCGACCGGGCGTCGCAGAAGACCAGCGGGACCGCGTCGGGGAGGTCGAGGGCCTCGCGGATCTGGGCGGGGGTGTGGGCCGGACCGCCGAAGTCGTTGCAGGCCACGACGAACGGCGTGCCGTGGTGCTCCAGGCGGTCGATCGCGTACCAGGAGTCGGCGAGGCGGCGGGTGTCGACGAGGACGACCGCGCCGAGCGTCCCGGAGAACAGCCGGTCCCACAGGAACCAGAACCGCTCCTGGCCGGGCGCCCCGAACAGGTACAGGACGTTGTGCGCGTCCAGCGAGATCCGGCCGAAGTCGAAGGCGACCGTGGTGGCCGTCTTCGCGGCGACGCCGACGGTGTCGTCGACGCCCTCGCCGGCCTGGGTCATCGTCTCCTCGGTGTTCAGCGGACGGATCTCGCTGACCGAGCGGACCAGGGTGGTCTTGCCGACTCCGAAACCGCCGACGACGACGATCTTCAGGCCGTTGTCGGCGGTGCTGTGCAGGGTCTGGCGCTGTTCAGAGGTTACGGAGTCCAACGAGCACCTGCTCCAGGATGTCGTGATCGGGAAGGCGGTACGCGGCGCGGGGGTGCCGCGCGCTGATCCGGCCGGTGTCGTGCAGGTCGGCGAGGAGGATCCGCGTGATCGACACCGGCAGGCCGAGCCCCGCCGCCACCTCCACCACGGCCGTGGGGAAACGGCACATGCGCAGGATCGCGGCGTGCTCGGACTGCATGCCGACGACCGGATCGCTCTCGGCGACCACGAGCGTCACCAGGTCGAAGGAGTCGGACCCGGCGCGGGTGCGCCCGCCGGTCAGGGTGTAGAGCCGGTCGGGAGAGTCGTCCCGGCCCGGCCTGCCGCGGCTCATCCCCGGGGCCTCGCGACCAGGTACTCGCCCAGCTGCTCCACCAGTTCGGACATGTTGTGGCCCACGAGCCCGGCGTCGGCGTCCTCGTCGGCGACGAGCGCGAGGTGGGCGCCCTCGCCGGCCTCCACGATGAACAGGATGCCGCCGTAGAACTCGGCCATCGCGGAGCGGACCCCGCCCGTGCCGTCGCCGAACTCCACCGAGGCGCCGTGCGACAGGCTCTGGATGCCGGCGGCGATCGCGGCGAGCTGGTCGGCCTGGTCGACGGAGAGCTCGGGGGTGCGGCAGAGCTTGAGCCCGTCACGGGAGAGCACCAGGGCGTGACGGGTGCCCGGGGTGCGTTCCAGCAGGCCCTCCAGGAGCCAGCTGAGCTTCTCGTCGGTGGTGGTGCCGGTCATGACGGGGTGCCTTCCGGGTACGGGGGGTTCGTGCGGGGGGTGTCGTCGCTCGGCGCGTCGACGGGGGGTTCGACGACGGGCTCCGGGCCGGGCTCCGTCCGCGGGCCGGCCGCCGGGGTCCCGGTGCCGCGGACCGCCTGGCGGAAGGTGCCGAAGCGGGTGGCGGCCCCGGCCGCGGCGCCCGTGCGCGGGCTCTCGGCACGCGGCTTGGGGGCGGCCTCGGGGCCGTCGGGGTGGGCGGCGGCCATGGCGCGGCCGCGACGGCGGCGCGGCAGGCCGCTCTCACCGAACCGGGGGTGCTCGCCGGTGCTGTCGGCCGCGCTGTCGTGGCTGGTCCCGGGCTCGGCGGCCGGAGCGGGGAGCGGCGCCGGGGCGGCGGGCGCGGGCGCCGCCGGAGCGCGGCCCGTCACGGGCGGCAGACCGGTGGCGGGGGCGGTGGCCGGCTCGGCGGGCACGTGGCTGATCAGCTCCTGGGGCAGCATGAGCAGCGCGCCGGTGCCGCCGCGGGCCGAGGGGCGGAAGGACACGGTCAGACCGTGCTTGCGGGCCAGCCGGCCGACGACGGCCAGACCGAGCCGGGTGCCGGAGAGACCGGCCAGATCCTGCGTCGTCGAGCCGACCGCGGCCTCCGCGCGGCGCAGCTGCACGTCGCTCATCACCAGGCCGCTGTCCTCGACCGCGATGATGACCCCGGCCGGGACCTCCTCGACGTAGACGTGGACCTCGGCGGTGGGCGGCGAGAAGTTAGCGGCGTTGTCCATGAGTTCGGCCAGGGCGTGCATGACGCCCTCGGCCGCGTGCCCGGCGACGGCCGCGTCGCTGCTGGAGTGCAGCCGCACCCGCTGGTAGCCGCCGATCCGGCCCATGGCGCCGCGCAGGATCGACTCCATGACGATGGGCCGGGCCCAGCGGCGGCCGGACCGGGCGCCGGTGAGGACGGCGACGGAGTCGGCGAGGCGGCCGGCCTGGGCGGTGCGGTGGTCGAGGTGGAGCAGATCGGTCAGCACGTCCTCGTCGGCGTGCCGGTGCTCCATCTCCCGCAGGTCGGCGAGCATGCTCGTGGCCAGGGCCTGCATGCGGCCGGCCGCGTTGGCGGCGGCGGCCATGGCGGCGGAGCGTCCGGACTCGGCGCGGCGCAGCCGGCCCTCCAGCCGTCGCACCTCCTCCGTCCGGGTCCGGACCAGCTCCTCGGTCCGGGCGGTATGAGCCCGCGTCAGTTCGCGGGCCGTGGCGGTGTGGGCCGCCTCGGCCGCGGCGGCCTGCGTCTCGTACCGCTCCGTCAGGGCCGCGCTCTCGCGCGCCGATTCGGCGGTCCGCCGGGCGGCCGAGGCGTGGGCGGAGGTGAGTTCGGCGGTGAGGGTCTCGACCTTGCGGCTCAGCGAGCGCGAGGTCCGGCCGTACCAGGTGACGGCGCAGGCGGCGGCCGCGAGGAGCAGCACGCCGCAGCCGGCGAACCAGCCGAGTGCGGAACGGATCTCGGCCGGCGCCGCGGCGGTCGCGGCGACGGCGAGCGCACCACCCGCGACGGCTGTCAGCGACGAGGCGAGCAGGGCAGGGCGGAAGGGGGTGGACGGCGCCGACATCAACCAGACTCTCGAGAACAGGCACGCGGGGTGGGGAGTCGTAACGACGGCACTATAGATCCGATCTTGATCGGTTCGGAACCTCCCTTGATCGGATCGGTATGCAGATCACGGCATGTGTTGCGGAATTGTTCAGTTGGTGGCGGCCGTTGGGGCCGCGTTCCGCCACACCGTCAGATCGAGGGTCAGGTAGGTGCTCGGCGAATCCTCCGGCGAGAAGGCCTTGACGGTGACGAGGCCGAGATGACCCGTGCCCGTCGTGACACAGACCTGACGCCCCGGAGACAGCTTGTTCACGTAGATGTTCGTGGCGAACCGGGTCTCCGCGCGGCACGCCTCCAGACCGCCCTTCTGGCCCGGGTCGAGCAGCACCAGGTTGCCGCCGCTGCTCTCGGCGTCGAGATAGCCGCCCGTGTCGTAGGACAGGTCGTAGTTGTTGTCCTCCCCGTCCTGCGGACGGACGGTGTCGTCCCCGAGGGTCAGGTGGTAGCCGGCCGTGAGGTTGATGTCCTGGTACGTGGCCGCCTGCGGGGCCGGTGCCTTGGACGGCCCGGGGGTCGAACTCCCCTTGCCCGTACCCGTACCCGTACCCGTACCCGTACCGGTCCCTGTGCCCCCGCTGCCGCGCGTGCCCGGCGAGCTCGTGCCGTCGGGCCCGGAGGCCGTCCCCCCGTCCTCGTCCTTCAGCACGACATAGGCCGTCGCGCCGCCCGCGACGGCGAAGGCGAGCACCGCGGCCACGGCGATGAGGAGACCGCGCCCGCCGCTCTTCTTCTGCCCGGGCGGCTGCGGCGGCCGCGTCCCGTACCCGGCCGGGGCGGGACGGCCGGGCCACTGCTGCGGGGGGTGCGGAGGACCGACGGGGCCGTGCGCGGGCGCGTACCCCGGCCCGCCGGGGCCCTGCGTCGGGGCGTAGGCGACGGCGGGAGCCGGCGGCGCGACCGGGGCCGACGGGGCAGCGGGCGACGTGCTCGGCGGCGGGCCGAATCCGGGCGGCGGGGTCGACGGCGGGCTCGAAGGAGGGGCCGACGGCGGGCTCGACGGTGCGGCCGGCACCGTCGGCGACCAGCCCGCGGGCGCGGCCGACGGGGCGACCGTCGGCGGCGGGGGCGCCTGCGGCGGGGCGGGGGCCGCCGTACGGGCGGAGATCTCGGCGGACACCGCGCCCGGCAGCCAGTCCTCCGGCCGCCGCAGCACGGTCGCCGCGTTCGCGGCCTGGCAGAGCCGGATGATTTCGGTCAGCGTCGGCCGGTCCTCCGGATCCTTCGCCAGGCAGCGCGTCACCAGCTCGGCGAGACGCTCCGGGACCGCGCTCAGGTCCGGCTGCTCGTGCACGATCCGGTACAGCACCCCGTGCCCGGTGCCCTCGCCGAAGGCCGGGACGCCCGTCGCCGCGTACGCCGCGACCTGGCCGAGCGCGAACACGTCCGTGGCCCCGGTGACCGGCCGCCCCGCCGCCTGCTCGGGCGCCATGAACGACGGCGTCCCGATGGTGACCCCACTGCCCGTCAGGGACGTCGCGTCGGCCGCGTGGGCGATGCCGAAGTCGATGACGCGGGGACCGTCCGCGGCGAGCAGCACGTTGGACGGCTTCAGGTCGCGGTGCACGATGCCCGCGCCGTGGATGACGTGCAGGGCCTCCGCCATGCCCGCGACGAGCAGCAGCACCGTCTCCACCGGCAGCGCCCCGTGTGCCACGACCGCGTCGGCGAGCGAGGGGCCCGGCACGTACGCGGTGGCCAGCCACGGCTGCGCGCCGTCGGGGTCCGCGTCGATCACGGGCGCGGTGAAGAGACCCTGGACGCGCTGCGCCGAGCGGACCTCCTGGGCGAAGCGGCGCCGGAACTCCGCGTCCTCGCCGAACTCCGGACGGATCAGCTTGATCGCCACGGCCCGCCCGCCGGGCGTGTACGACAGGTACACCTTGCCCATGCCGCCGGCGCCGAGCCGGGCCGCGAGCCGATATCCGGCGACCGTCGTCGGGTCGTCCGCCGCCAGAGGCTGGAACACCCCGGAGCCGTCCCGGTCCGCTTGCTGACCGCCCATGAGCCCATGTCTCCCCACGCAGAACACTGTTTGCCGGAGGGCACCCTACCGGTGGCCCGCGACCTCGGCCGCGTCCGTCCTGACCTCGGCAGCCGTGCGCCCGGCGCGCTCCGCGCACACGCCGCCGGGCAAGCCCCGCCCGTGGCCGACTCGGCGCCCCGCCGCTCGGCCGGCACGACCGTAGACTCGAAGTGCGGGCCCGTCTCGCCGCCGCGCGAGGGGCCGCGCGAGGCCGTACGGCAGGGAGGCGGCGATGACCAGGCTGAGGGGCAGAGCACTGCGGGTGACGGTCTTCGTGGGCGAGTCCGACACCTGGCACCACAAGCCGCTGTACACCCAGATCGTGGCGCGCGCCCGGGAGGCCGGGCTCGCGGGCGCGAGCGTGTTCCGCGGTATCGAGGGCTTCGGGGCGTCCTCACTGATCCACACCCAGCGGCTGCTGTCCCTGAGCGAGGACCTCCCGGTCGCCGTGGTCGTCGTCGACACCGAGGAGAAGGTCCGCGGCTTCCTGCCCGAGCTCGACGCCATGGTCGGGGAGGGCCTGGTGATCCTCGACGACTGCGAGGTCTTCCGCTACGTCGGCCGCCCGAAGCCCGCGTGACGGCCCGCCCCGCTACTGCCCCCGGGCCAGGAACGCGGGCCGCAGGGACGTGTCCACCGGGTCGTAGTACCGGTGGAAGACCGGGGTCGCGGAGCCGGACACGGGTGGCACGATCCAGCTCCAGTCGGCGGGCGTGGGCCTGCCGTGGCTGCTCTCCCGCGCGATGTGCCGCAGGAACCGCTCGGACTCGGTGTGATGGTCGGCCATCGTCACCCCGGCCTCGTGGAAGGAGTGCAGCACCGCCACGTTCAGCTCGACCAGCGCCCGGTCCCGCCATAGCGTCCGCTCCGAGGAGCGGTCCAGGCCCAGCCGGTCGGCCACCACCGGGAGGAGGTCGTACCGCTCGGCGTCGGCGAGGTTGCGGGCGCCTATCTCCGTGCCCATGTACCAGCCGTTGAACGGCGCCGCCGGATAGCGCACCCCGCCGATCTCCAGCGTCATGTCGCTGATCGCCGGCACCGCGTACCAGCGCAGTCCGAGGTCGGCGAACCACGCGTGGTCCGGATGCCGCAGCGGCACCTCCAGGAGGCAGCCGTCGGGCACCTCGTACCACTCGGGCCGCGCGCCCGGCCGCTCCTCGACCATCAACGGCAGCACCTGGAAGGGCTCTTCGCCCCGCTTCCACCCCAGGCCGAGGGCGCGGTCCGTCGACGAGGCGCCGCGCGGATCGCCGGTCCAGCGGCCCTCGGCGGTGCGGTGGCCCGCGTACCGCACGAGCTGGTCGTTGACGATCCTCGGCGCGGGACGCCCCGGCCGGTCCGGGGCGAACACCGAGATCACCGGACGGATCCGGCCCCCGTTCCCCGCCAGCCGCAGGTGCTCGAAGCACTGCGCGGCGATCCCGTCGGCCGTCGTGACGTGCCGCAGGTCCCGCACGACCAGGCTGCGCCAGTAGAGCCGGCCGATGCAGCGGGCCGCGTTGCGCCAGGCGACCTGGGCGCCGAAGGAGAGCTCGGCCGGGGTGTGCGTGTACGTGCCCGTGCGGCCGATCTCGGCCAGCGCCTCACGGACCCGGCGCTCCACGTCCCCGCCCGGCTGCTCCCGGTGGAACTGCCGGAGGAAGTCCTCCGCCTCCGCGCGGTCCGTCACCCGGGGTGCGGGCGCCGCCGAGGGCCCGTCCGGCCCGTCGGACGGGGAAGCGGACGTGTACGGACAGGCGCTGACAGCGGCGGCCTTGCGGCGGCGACCCAGACTGAAGACCAAGGTGTTTCCCTCCCGCACCCATGACTACCGCACGCATCCAGGTGATTGTGGAGAGTAACGGGACATTCGTACGGGAGAGCCGGTGTCCTGGTAAGGTGCCCGGCCCCGGAGGCCGGGCACCGCCCGGGCCCCGGGGCGCTCAGAGCCCCGCGACCTTGGCCGCCGCCGACAGCTCGTACACCAGGGTGACCGTCTGCCGCCCGCCGGGCGGCAGCGGGACGTCCCAGCGGACGATGCCCTCGGCGTCGACGGACGCCGGTGCCGGGGAGCAGGCCTCCTCGCGCAGCCGCACCTCCACCGCGGACACCTCGGAGACGGGAATCCGCTCGCGCAGCACGATCACCCGGTCGCCCTGCTCGCCGGGCGGCGAGAAGCGGGACACGTGCAGCCGGACCGTGCGGGTCACCACGGTCCGCTGCGTGAGGCCCGTGGTGTCGCGGGACTCCTCGGTCTCCCGGACCACCCGGTGGTCGTCGCGGCTGCCGAAGGCGAGCTCGAAGGCGGCGCCCGGAGCCGTGAAGTCCAGCGAGCCCCGGCCCGTGAACCCGCCGCCCCTGACGAGGTCCACGGGCCCGGCGAGCAGCGCGTGACCGGACCGGTTGTCGCCCCGCACCACCTGCGTGACCAGCGGGGACAGCTCGGGGGAGCAGGCGTGCTCACTGCTCGCGGCGGTCGTGAAGGAGGACAGCGGTACCCGGTGGGCACGCCCGTCCGAGGGCACCGAGACCGGCGCGGGGGCGTGCAGGACACGGGCCTCCCCGCCGTCGTCCACGCCCGGCAGACCGACCACCGGGGCCGGCCCGAGCGTCGCGATCTCCTCCTCGCGGACCTCGACGTCGATCGTGCGGCGCTCGGCGGCGCCGCGGTCCCTGAGCGTCAGCCGGTCCTCGGTGAGCCGGGGCGGATCGGTCGCGAGCGCCGACCGCGCCGTCGACAGCGTCAGCCGCACGTCCGTCCAGTCCTCGCCGGTGCGCTGCCAGACCACGGCCTCGGTCTCCACCGTCAGGGACTCGCCGTCCAGCGCGGCCCGGTAGGCCGGCCGCCACAGGGCGCACGGGCTGAGGTGGCTCACCCGCAGCCGCGCCGGTCCCGCGACCGAGGCCTCCACGGTCAGCTCCACATGGGCGACCAGCTCGGCGGGCTCCTCCTCGGCGAGCTCCAGGGCCCGCCGGACCGCGCCGAGTTCGACGTGGAGTTCCGCCGACCGGGCCTCCACGGTACGCAGTTCCTCGCCGCGCAGGTCGCGCTCGGCGTCCACGCGGTCCAGTTCGCGGCCCCAGCGGGCCCCCTCGGACTCGCCGAGGCCGGCACCCTCCGCGATCTCCCGCAGCAGGTCGGCGGCGAGCCGCCCGAGCAGGTCGAGACGGGCCCGCAGCCGGTCGCGCCGGTGCTCCGCGGCGAGGCGTTCCTCCTCCAGGGCGTGCGCGCGGCGGCGGAGCGGCGAGTCGTCCTCGGCGGGCGTCGCCGGAGGCCGTGGCGTCCACGTGCGGACGATCCGCGCGTCGAGCACGGTGGCCGGGTGGTCGCAGGACAGCTCGGCGTGGAGGGTGCGGTCGGCGGCGAGCGCGCCGACCGGCCCGAGGCGCAGCCGCCGCACGCCCGCCTCCAGGTCGAGCGCGGCGGTGCGCTCGACGTGGGCGCGGTCCTCCAGGCAGGTGACGGCGGTGACGGGCAGGGGGATCGGCCGGGATTCCGAGGTCATGGTGGGTGTCAGCTCCTGCGGTTGCCGTCGACCAGGGCCTTGCCGGCCGGTATGCGGATCTCGTAGCCGCCGTCCAGCGCGGCGGTGCCGCCCGGGGGCAGCTCCACCCGCCAGACGCGGGTGCCCGGGGCGTGCGCCTCGGCCGTCGCGCCCTCGTCGGGCTCCGACCAGTCGGCGCGCTCCTCGATGCGGACGTCGGGCTCGGAGGAGACCGGCACCCGCTCGTGCACCTCGACGCTGACGGGGCCCGCGAGGCGGTTCGCCAGCTCGACGTGGACGCGGTGGTCGAGCACCGTGACGTTGTTGCGCAGGCCCGCGGTCGACTCCTTCAGATGGGTGCGGCGGGTGACGCGGACGCCCTCGGCGGGCCCGAGCCCGAGCCGGCGGACGCCGCCGGGCGCGAGGGTGGGCAGGGCGGCGGTGACGAGGAAGTCGTCGTCGACGGTGACCTCCACCGGTCCCGCGAGCAGCGCCTGCCGGGTGGTGTTGGAGACCGCGAGGGTCGCGTACACGGTCGGGTCCACGGACGGCACGCAGAGGTGCTCGGTGTGCAGGACGACCGGGATCTCGCCGACGGTGACGGTGTGCCAGGTGCCGTCCGAGGGCACGTCGGCCCGGGCGGCGGCGTCGAACCGGTGGTCGAACGAACCCGCGGACGTGCGGGGGCGGACCGCGTGCCGGGGCAGCGGCAGCGAGGCCACCGCCTCGGCGCGGCGCCGGTACTCGTCGGCGACGGCGTCCGAGGAGCCGCCGGGGAACAGCCGGCCGCGCCGGGCGCCCGGCTCCTCGGGTCCGGCGAGCACGAGGGCGGCGTAGTCGAGTTCGGTGCCGCTCGGCCGCGGCGGACCCACCGGCGGCGGAGCCGGCGCTGCCCCCGGCGGGGCCGGGGGCGCCGAGGCCTGGGGCGGGTGGGCCACGAAGCCCGCGCCACCGCCGGCCGGCCGGCCGCCGGGGCGCGGCGCCGCGCTCCGTGCCCGGGCCGGCGGGCCGCCGGCGAACCCCGGAGCGGCGCCGTACGTGGCACCCGGCTGCGCGGGAGCGGGAGGCGGCGGCGGGGGCGGGGGCGGCGGTGCGGCCGTGACGGGAGCGGGCGCCGCCACGGGCAGGGGCACAGCGCCCCCGACCGCCGAACCCCCGGCGTAGCGCTCCGGTGCCGGGCCGGCCGCCTCGTACCCGGTGAACAGGTCGGCGAGCCCCGCCGGGGGCTCCCGCCAGCCCGAGGGCGCGGGCGCCGACTGGCGGCGGCCGATCCGGACCGAGCGGAGCGCCGGGAGATCGGTGCGCCGCCGCAGGTCGGCCGTGGCGAACGCGACGCGCACCCCGGTCCAGTCCTCGCCGGTCCGCTGCGCGACCGAGGCGCGCAGCACGAGGCGGCCGCCGCCGTCGCCCTGACGGTGGGTGAGGCGGTACGTCGGCACCCACACGGCACCCGGCACGCCGTACTCCACCTCCAGCTCCACCTGCTCCTCCGCACCCGCTCCGTCGAGGGTCAGCACGGCGCAGACCGTGGTCTCGACGTGCGCGGCCGCCGCGTCGGTGGAGGCGCGTTCGAGCCGGTCGAAGGCGACCTCCAGCTCGTGCTCGGCACGCACCACCGCCGCGTCGAGCTCGGCCAGCCGGGCGTGCAGCGCCGTCAACCGCTCGTCGACGAAGGCGGCGAGCTCCAGCCACGCCTCGACCGGGGTCCGGCGGTGCGGGTCCTCGCGCTTGCGGGGCGGCGGGACCGGGCGCAGGCCCTCGACCTCGGCGATCAGCGTCCGGTGCCGGTCGCGGCGCGCCACCGCGGCCGCGTGCGCCTCGCCCAGCCGGTCGGCCTCGCCCCGCAGTCCGTCGGCAGCGGCGGCGCCCCGGGGCTCCGCCTCGACCTCCACGCGCGCCTCGGTGACCCGCACGGCGGAGCCGCCCAGGACCCGGACCCGCAGGGAACCGGGATCGACCGTGCGGGGCAGGCCCGTCACCCGCACCCGGCCGTCCGGCGGCACCGTGCCCCGCGCCAGCCGCCGGCACAGCGCGCCCTGCGCGTACACCACGACCGCGTCGAGGGCGGACCCCCACCTCCGCGCCGTACCGACCGTCATGCGCCCCCCTCTTGCCCCGGGTGTGTCGGGGGCAGCCTACGCCGGGGGCGTCCGGGGGCCGGACCTTGTCCGGGACCGCCCCGGCGCTGCAAGATCTTCCGCGTGAGGGTCTCGGCAGGCAACGACGAGGGAAGGGCCGGTGTGCGGTGGGGGAGATGACGAAGGGGAGCAACGGGTACGTTCCGTCGGTGCCGTTGAGGATCGTCGTGCACGGCGCGGTGGACGCCATGGCGCTGCTGCTCGTCGACGCCGGCACGGTCAGGGGCGACGGGGACGTCGTCTTCCACGGCGCCCCGGTGCACCCCTCCGGCGCGGTCCGGCTGACCGGGGCGGACGCCGGCACCCAGTGGCTGGAGGTCGCGCTGCCCGGCGTGGAGGAGCTGATCACCCGCGTGCTCCTGGTCGGTTCGACGGAGCGGGGCGCCCTGCGGGACGCCGCCGGTCTCGCGGTGGAGGCCTTCGCGCCCGACGGCACCTCGGTGGCGCGGTACGACGTCACGGACGCCGGACCGGAGACGGCGATGGTGCTGGCCGAGCTGTACCGGCGGGCGGGCGGCTGGAAGTTCCGCGCCGTGGGCCAGGGCTGGGTGAGCGGACTCGCGGGTCTGGCGACGGACCACGGCGTGGACGTGGCCGACTCCGCGCCGCCGGCGGGAGCACCGGCGACACCTTCCGCGCCCGGCTTCGCGCCCCCGGCGGCCCCGGGCTACGCGGCTCCGGCGGCCCCCGCCGTTCCGCCTCCGGCAGCTCCCGGTTTCGCGCCTCCCGGCGTTCCCGGCCACACGCCCCCGGGTGGGCCCGCCTTCGCGCCCCCGGCCGGACCCGCCTTCGCGCCCCCGGGGCCTCCCGGTTTCGCGCCACCCGGCGTTCGCGGGCCCGTCCCTCCGGCCGCCGGGCCCGTCCCCGCGTACGGGCCGCCCGCCGCGGCGGTCCCCCCGGCGGCGGCCCCGCCCGTGCCGCACGGCGGCGCCGAGCACTGGACGTACGGGCCCCTCTTCGCGCCGTACACCGAGACGGGCCGGGACAACGACGTCATCACCGTGGCCGGGCTGCCGCCGGGGCCGGTCGTCGTCCAGCTCGACGTCAGGGGCGACGGCTACACCGGGCTCTGGGTGCTCGACCGGCGGAACAAGGAGAAGGACAACCTCGTCAACAGCACCGAGGAGGACTTCCGGGGCCGGCTGCTCGCCACCGTGCCGTCGCACGGCACGCTGCGCCTGAAGCTCCAGGCCGAGGGGCCCTGGCAGGTCCAGGTGTCACCGCTCGCCTCGGCCCACCGGCTGACCGAGGAGGAGGCGGAGTTCCGGGGCCCCGAGGTGCTGCTGCACACGGGAGGCGTGGCCGACCTGGCCGTCCACTACCGGGGCGACGACAACCTCATCGTCCACGTCTACGAACTCGCGGAGCACGACGACCCCACGACCCTGCCCCGGTACGAGAACGCGGTCAACGAGATCGGGAAGCGGCGCGAGACCGTCCCGCTGCCCGAGGGCCCGCTCGTCGTCCAGTTCGAGATGGCGGACGGCCCCTGGCGTGCGCGGCTGAAGCGACTTCAGCCGCCGACCCGCCCCCTGCCCCCGGCCCCGCCGGGCGCCTCGGCCCCCGTCCCGTTCGCGGCCCCCGGCGCACCCGCCTGGCCGGACAAGGGGTCGGAGCCCGGAGCACGACGGAACTGGTTCTCGCGCGGCCGGGACTGACCACCGGGACACCGCCGCCGGACCCGGCCGGCGGCGAGCGGCGGCGCCCCGGCCGGGGGCGCCGCCGCGCCGCTCAGTGGAGCCCGGCCCGGGAGGTCACGGACAGGGCCGCCGCGACCTCGCCCGCCAGGGCGACCGGGTCGCCCGTCGGCGCGGTCGGGTAGGTCTGCCGGCCGTGTGCCCAGGCGTCGTCCCGGGCGAACCAGTCGACCGCGGCCGGCGCAGTGCCCCGTACGAGCGCGGTGTCGAGCCCCGCGAAGTACGCGGCCCAGCGCGGCGCGTACACGTCCCGCACGAGACCGTCCCACTCGCGGTTCGCGTAGTCGCGCAGCCCCCCGGTCTCGCTCGGTCCCCGGTCGGCCCAGGTGGTGAGGATCGCGCGGGCGTCGTACTCCAGCCGGTCGCGCTCCGCCGCGTCCGCGCCCCAGGACCGGGCGTCGGCCAGCCAGCGCCCCAGCAGGAAGCGGTGGTCGGAGGCCACGAGCCGCCCGAGCAACTCCTCGTCCGCGTTCCACTCGCGCACCAGCGCCCGGAACCCCTCCAGGTCCTTCGCGTCGTACGCGGCCCTGATGCGCGGCAGCAGCACGCGGGAGCGGTTGGTCAGCGCCTGGCGCGCCACGTCCAGCAGGTCGGAGCGGTACGCCCCCGAGGACCGCAGCGCCGGAGCCACCCGGAGCAGCTCCGCCAGGGCGCGCTCCACCGTCCCGGCCCCGTAGCGCATCGCGGTCGGGCTCCAGCGGGCCGCCGAGGCCGCCGTCAGGCCCGGCCGCGCGGTGAAGAGGCTGTCCTGCGGCTCGCTCCAGGTGCCGGACGCGCCGCTGTACGGACCGAGGCGGAGCTGCTCCCAGGCGGCGGCCGCGTGCGGATCCGCCCCGCCGTACCGCCGGGCCGCGTACGCGGCGAACCAGGCGCCCTGGTCGACCGGGCCGGGCTCCCAGGCGAGTTCGGTGAAGAGGTCGAACGCGGCCGGGTCGCCGCCGGTGCCCTCCGGGAGGTACGCGATGCCCCTCAGCGCGCTGTCGGGGCGCGCCAGCCACGTCGGGAAGCGGTCCGCCCAGACGCCCGTGTTGGCGCCCAGGGTGGTGTGTCCGCCGAAGTTCGGGATCGTCCCGAAGGCGTACGGAGTCCCGCCCCACGCCGCCTCGCGGTCGAGCCCGTCGTAGCGGTCGGAGAGCCCGTCGACGATCAGCACCCGGTCGCGGTCCACGCCGCTCAGGAGCGCCGGCGACGGGTTCTTCTGCCAGCCGAGCATGACCCAGGTGGCCCCGGGGTGCGCGGTGTCCAGAGCCCTCTGGACGGCCCCCGCCGCCCGCGCCACGTCGACCGGACCCGCGGTGCCGCCCTCGTGCAGCAGGTCCATCTTGAACAGGTCGGTGTCACCGAACCGCTGCCGCTGCGCCCGGTAGTAGGCGGCGGCGAGCTCCCCGAAGACGGGGCCCGTCGGGTCCAGCCAGTCGGGCCGCGCGAAGCCGACCCACCTGCCCTGCGGGACGGTCGCCGCGCCCGGGTTCCGGTCCGCGAAGCCGGGCGGCACCGTCCCGAAGAACCCCGGCAGCACCGGGGTCATCCCGAGCGCGCGCAGGTGCCCCGCGATCCGGCTCCCCAGCACCGCCCGGCCCTCGATGAGCCGCTCGGACACCGGCCCGCCGAAGGCCGACATGTTCTGGAGCAGCCACCAGGCCTGGTGCGCGGGTCCGGGGATCCAGGCCCGCAGCTCCGCCGCGTCGTAGCCGAACTCCTGGAGCGCCCGGTAGTACGGGTACTCGGCGCCGGTCGGCACGAAGACCTCGTTCACCCCGTGCAGCGCCATCAGGTCGATGTCCCGCTGGTACGCGGCGAAGTCCCGGTACGGGCCGGAGTAGCCCTCGTCGGTGTCGTTCAGGGCGTAGCGGTGGGGCACGGCCGCGGACCGGGAGACCGTCCCGGGGACCGCGGGCAGCACGGCCGGCAGCCGGCCGAGGCTGTCGCCCGGCCAGCCGACGTCGACCCCGGCGACCCGCTCCAGGTACCAGCCCGCTCCCGTGAGCAGCGTGGCGGGCGAGGTGCCCCGTACCTCGATCTCCCCGTCCGTGCCGGAGACCGAGAAGTAGTCCCCGGAGTCCGGTTCCTCGACGGGTACGAGGGTGAACTGCGCGGCCCGGGAGGCCAGCAGGCGCTCCAGGGCCGCCCGCGCGGGCCCGGGGTCGAAGGCGGGCGCCGCGGCGGAGGCGGCGCCGCCCGGCGGGGCCGGCACGCCGGGGACGGCGGTGGCCAGGACGGCGAGCACCGCGACGGTGAAGGCGGTGCGGCAACGACGGATCAGACGGCTGCCCATCAGGCTCCCTGCTCGAACAGGACGGCGGCTCGGGACCTGCCTCCCGGACCGCGCCGGCGTACGCGCCGGTCCGGCCCGGTCCGGAGGGCAGGCCCCGGGCGACCACTCTCCGACGCTCCCTACCCCCGGCCCGGCAAGCGGAGCCGGGGACCGGCGGCGCTCATCCTTGTGGGTGCGCGCGTTCGGGTCCCGGGCGCGAATGAGCCGGGTACGGATGAGTCGGGTACGCGCGAGCCGGGTGTGTACGGGCCGGGTGCGTGCGAGCCGGGCCCGTCCGGGAGGCCGCGCCCTTCGCGGTGGCTGCCGGGGCCCCGTTCCGCCGCCGGTCGGCCCGAGGTGACAGATCAGCGGGGGGTGGCCGCCCGGCCGTCCGGCGCCGGAGCGGCGGCGCGGGCGGCGCGGTGTACCTGTCCACGGGTACGCCTGGCAGACTTCGGCCCCCGAGTTCCTTCCGACCCCCTACTCCTGGAGGCCCCATGGCGCAGCGGCCGCGGCCCGGTCACCCGGTCCGCACCGGCGGGCACGTCCCCCCGGCCCCGCGCGGGCGGCGCACGAGCGGAAGGGCCGCGCGATGACGCTCTGCCGCACCCGCCGGGCCGACCCGACCGCGCTCCTCGTCCGCAGCGCTCCCGCCGAGCCCACCGCCGCCGTGCTGCTGCTCCACGGCGGCCGCGCCGACGGTCCCGAGCCGCCGCCCGCCCTCAACCTGCCGGCGCTCCGCATGCGCCCCTTCGTCGGCGCCGTCACCCGGGCCGTCCGGGGCCGGGGCGTGCTGATCGCCGAGGTGCGCTACCGCCACCGGGGCTGGAACGGCGCGCGGGCCGACGCCGCCCAGGACGCCGAGGCGGCCCTCGCACGCCTCCGGGAGCAGGCCGGACCCGTGCCCGTCGTGCTCCTCGGCCACTCCATGGGCGCCCGTGCCGCGCTCCGGGCGGCGGGTGACCCCGCCGTGCGCGGGGTCGTCGCGCTCGCGCCCTGGTGCCCCGCCGACGAGCCCGTGGACCACCTCGGCGGCCGTCGGCTCTACCTGCTGCACGACGAGGCCGACCGGGTCACCTCCGCCCGTCAGTCCTGGGAGTTCGTCCGGCGGGCCAGGGCGGCGGGCGCCGACGCGGCGGGCATCCCGATGCCGGCCGGCGGCCACGCGATGCTCCGGGGCGCGGACCTCTGGCACCGGCGCGCGGCCGAGCTCACGGCGGCGCTGCTCGCGCACGGCTGAGGGCGGCCGGGCCGCCTCAGGGGTGCGCGGCCGGGGCCGCGAGCAGGTCCGCGCAGGCGGCGCGGGTCGCCGCGTGCACGGCCCGCGCGAGCCGCGCACCCCAGAGGGAACGCGGCCCGGCAAAGGACTCGGCGGGGTCCGCGCCCCGCGCGGGCGCGGCCACGCAGACCGCGTCCGTCGGCGTGCCCGAGGCGTCGGCGCCCAGCTCGACCAAGGCCTGCACCTTGGCCTCGGTGGTGGTGGCGACCGCGTTCACGAGCGCGGCGTCCGTCAGCGGCACCGGCAGGGACACGATGATGTTGATCGTCCCGGGGCGCGGGGGAGTGAAGCCGCCCGCGCCCGGGACCGCGGCCCAGCCCCGTACCCCGATCCCGGCGGTCACCAGGGCCTGGGCGCCGCCGTCCGCCGCGTACCTGCGGTCCGTGACCGAGGCGGCCGTCATGAGTCCCACGCCCGCGCCGTCGAGCCCGGCCCCGCAGGCCAGTTCCCGCAGGTGGGCGACGGGATCGAGCCGGGCGTAGCCGGGCGGGACCTGGGCGTTGACGACCCACCCCCGCTCGCCGATGCCTCCGCCGAGGACGGCGCTCGACACCATCCGGACGCCCGGGCCGGGGGCCCACACGAGGAGCGGCCACTCGCGTCCCCCCTCCCTGTGTCCGAGGAGGGCGGCGTCGGCGAGCGACGGGCCGGTGAGAAGGGTTCGCGGAAGCACCCCACACCCTAACGCGCGCCCTCGCAACGGCCCGGGGCGGCCCGACGGCCCCGATGCGGCCATCCCACCGCCCGTACGCCACGGCCGGACGTCCAGAGCCGCCCGTACGCCGGGCCGCCCGCTGGCCAAGGCCGCCCGTACACCGAAGCCGCCCGTACGTACGCCAGGGCGGGCCGTACCCCGAGGGGTACGGCCCGCCCTGGCGTCGGCTCAGCGTGTGCCGGGCCGGGAGTCCAGACCGAGGACCGCCGTGAGGGCGGCCCGCAGGGCCGACTCCGGGTCCTCCGAGGACCCCTCGGACCGCCAGGCGACGAACCCGTCCGGGCGGACGAGCACCGCCCCGTGCGCGGTGACGCCGTGCGCCTGCGCCCAGTCCGCGCCGTCGACGGGGGACAGCTCCGCGTCCGGTCCCGTGCCGATCCGGTACGAGGCGAGGGGCACCCCGAGCCGTTCCGCCACGCGCGCCGCCGCGGTGTGCCAGCCGCCGACGGTCCCCGCCGTGCTCAGCAGCACCGGAGTCCGCTCGTACAGGTCCAGGGTGGAGACCCGCTCGCCCGCCCGGTCCAGCCACAGGTGCGGCGCGCGGCTGCCGGGCTCGCCCGACAGGTCCAGGCCGTCCGGCACGACCGGCACGGCCGGGTTCGCGCCGAGCACCGCCCCGCGCGGATAGCGGTAGCCCAGCGCCACGTTGAGGATCCCGCCCCGCTTGCCGCCCGCCCCCGGCCCGGGCGCGTACCCCGGGTGGCTGTGCTCGACCGAACGCGACGAGGCGCGGGCGCTGGTCGCCTCCGCCACCGGCCGGCGCTCCGCGTCGTAGGACGCGAGGAGGTCCGGGCCCGCCCAGCCGTCCAGCACCGCCGAGAGCTTCCACGCGAGGTTGTGCGCGTCCTGGATGCCCGTGTTGGAGCCGAAGGCCCCCGTGGGCGGCATCTCGTGGGCCGAGTCGCCGGCGAGGAAGACACGCCCGGCCGCGTACCGCTCGGCGATCCGCTCCGCGGCGTGCCACGGGGCGCGGCCCGTGATCTCCACGTGGAGATCCGGTACGCCCACGGCCCGCCGGATGTGCTCCCGGCACCGCTCGTCGGTGAACTCCTCCAGGGTCTCGCCGCGTTCGGGATGCCAGGGGGCGTGGAAGACCCACCGCTCGGCGTTGTCCACCGGGAGCAGCGCCCCGTCGCCCTCCGGGCTCGTCAGGTAGCAGACGATGAAGCGGCGGTCGCCGACGACGGCCGCGAGATCCCGCGACGCGAACGTGATGCTGACGTTGTGGAACAGGTCGCCCGGGCCCGTGTGCCCGATGCCGAGCTCCTCGCGGACGGGGCTGCGCGGCCCGTCCGCCGCGACCAGGTAGTCGGCCCGGATGGTGGTGTGCTCGCCGGTCTCCCGGCTCTTGACCCGCGCGGTCACCCCTTCGGCGTCCTGCTCGAAGGACATGAGCTCGGTCGAGTACCGCAGGTCCCCGCCCAGCTCCCGCGCGCTCTCCAGGAGCACCGGTTCGAGATCGTTCTGGCTGCACAGGCACCATTCGGCCGGGCTGAACCGGCCCAGGCCGCCGCCCGGGTCGATCTGCCGGAAGAGCCACTCGCCGGCGTCGCCCACCAGGGTCGGCGTCTGGAGGATCCCGTTGTTCGAGGAGAGGATCTTCGCGGCCTCGTGGATCCGCCCCCGGACACCGGCGCCGCGGAAGACCTCCATCGTGCGCACGTTGTTGCCGCGGCCGCGCGGATGGATCGAGGTGCCCGCATGGCGTTCGACGAGCGTGTGCGGCACGCCGAGACGCCCCAGGAAGAGCGAGGTGGACAGGCCCACCAGCGAGCCGCCCACGATGAGGACGGGCGTGCGGTGTCCGATCTCACCGGTCGCTTCGCTTCGGTTCATCGATGGCCTCCAGCGTCACCGGTGACGCGGGTCGGGGATGGGATGCAGATGCCTGCCCGGCGGAGCCCCGGACCCTGCGCGGGGGGCACCCGAATGACGCGTTGTTCACTCATCCGCTCCGTGGGGCTCGCGGAGAACGTGCGCCCGAGCCAACGTTCGGTACATGACGACCCCGGCCTTCGGAGCCGGGCGGTCCCTCCCCGCTCTCGCAGACGAGAAGAGGTGCGCCGTATGACCAGCACGGCACGCATATCGCAGTCGGTTTTCGACGGTTCCAGGCTGCGGGTGATCCTGCTGCTCGACCTGTACGAAGGAGCCCAGCAGCAGTTCCTCGAGGCCTACGAGGTCATGCGCAAGCAGGTGGCGGCCGTGCCCGGTCACGTCAGCGACCAGCTCTGCCAGTCCATCGAGAACCCCTCGCAGTGGCTCATCACCAGTGAGTGGGAGAGCGCCCCGCCCTTCCTCGCCTGGGTGAACAGCGAGGACCACGTCGAGGTGGTCAAGCCGATGCACAGCTGCGTACGGGACACCCGGTCCATGCGCTACAGCATCCTCCGCGAGACCGGCGCCCAGCGGCCGCTCACGCCGGAGACGGCCGCCGGCGAGGAGGTGGCGGCCCGGGTGGGCGACGGCGTGACGCGCCACGCGCTCACCTTCACCGTCAAGCCGGGCTCCGAGTCGAAGGTCGCGGAGCTCCTGGCCGGCTACGAGTCGCCCGAGGCCCAGGTCGACGAGAACACCCGGCTGCGCCGCACCTCGCTGTTCATGCACGGCAACCGGGTCGTGCGGGCCGTCGAGGTGGAGGGCGACCTCCTGTCCGCGCTGCGGCACGTCGCCCGGCAGCCCGGAGTCCGGGCCGTCGAGGAGGCCATCAACCCCTACCTGGAGCAGGACCGGGACCTCACCGACCCCGAGTCGGCCCGGCTCTTCTTCACCCGGGCGGCCCTGCCGGCCGTGCACCACGTGGTCGCCGACGGCCCCGAGCCGGCCGACCTCCGGCGCCACGCGCTGTACTACCCGGCGAAGGCGGGCCGCGGCACCGACCTGGCCCGGCTCCTCGCCCAGCAGGACGCGGAGGCGGCGGTCGACCCCGACAGCCCCGTGTACGGCAGCACGGTCTTCCTCCGCGACGACGTCGTGGTGCGTCTCGTGGACGTCGCGGGCGAGCTCGACCTGGACCCCGTCGCCGCACTCGGCGTCAAGGGCGCCAGGAAGGCCAAGGTGCTGGAGCGCCTCCTCGACGGGGCCGCGATCGGCGTCGAGGGCTCCCTGGACAACGAGCGCAACCTCAACCGGCTCCTGTCGCACGCCGACATGCTGCCGGTCACCGACCGCCGCGCGGCCGACTCCTGAGACGACGTCCCGGGCCACGGCCCGGCGCCGTCCCGGGGGGACCGAACCCCTCCCCGGGCCCCGGTGCCGTGCCGCCCGGCCCGGCCGTCCGTCCCACCGCACAACACTCGGAGGTACTTTCATGCTGGAGAAGACCCGGCTCATCGTGAACCTGAGCGACACGGAGCCCAACCGCAGACGCGGCGGTGACGTGCGGGCCGTGCTCACGCCCGCCACGGTGAAGTCGACCAGCGGCTTCATGGGGCTGGCCATCGCCCAGCCGGGCGAGCGCATCGCCGAGCACTACCACCCGTACTCCGAGGAGTTCGTGTTCGTCGTCGCGGGCCGGTTCGAGGTGGACCTGGACGGCGACACGCACACGCTGGAGCCGGACCAGGGCCTGCTGATCCCGATCGGCATGCGCCACCGCTTCCGCAACGTCGGGGACGTGGAGGCCCGCATGGTCTTCCACCTGGGGCCGCTCGCCCCGCACCCGAGCCTCGGCCACGTCGACACCGAGGAAGCCGTCGAGGGGGCGCTCGAGTGACCCGGCGCGTGGCCGTCACCGGAATCGGAGTGGTCGCCCCGGGCGGCTCCGGCACGGCGGCCTTCTGGGACCTCCTCACGCAGGGACGTACGGCGACCCGCGGCATCACCCTGTTCGACCCCGTCGGTCTGCGCTCCCGCATCGCCGCGGAGTGCGACTTCGACCCGTACGCCCACGGCCTGCCACCCGACCTGGCGGAACACACCGACCGGTACGTGCAGTTCGCCGCCGTCGCCGCCGACGAGGCGGTCCGCGACGCCGGGCTCGACACCGATACCGAGGACCCCTGGCGCGTCGGCGTCAGCCTCGGCAGCGCCGTCGGCGGCACCACCCGGCTGGAGAGCGACTACGTCCTGGTCAGCGCCGGCGGCCGGCGCTGGGACGTCGACCACCGCGCCGCCGAACCCCAGCTGCACCTGGCGTTCTCGCCCAGCACGCTCGCGGCCGTGGTCGCCGAGCGGTTCGGGGCCCGCGGCCCGGTGCAGACCGTCTCCACCGGCTGCACCTCCGGCCTCGACGCCGTGGGCTACGCCTTCCACACCATCGAGGAGGGCCGGGCCGACGTCGTCATAGCCGGGGCGTCGGACTCGCCGATCTCCCCGATCACCATGGCCTGCTTCGACGCCATCAAGGCCACCTCGCCCGACAACGACGACCCCGAGCACGCCTCCAAGCCCTTCGACAACCGCCGCAACGGCTTCGTCATGGGCGAGGGCGCGGCGGTCCTCGTCCTGGAGGAGTACGAGCACGCCAGGGCCCGGGGCGCGCACATCCACTGCGAGATCAGCGGCTACGCCACCTACGGCAACGCGTACCACATGACCGGTCTGACCGGTGAGGGACTGGAGATGGCCCGGGCGATCGACACCGCGCTCGGCCAGGCCAGGATCGACCCCACGTCGATCGACTACGTCAACGCGCACGGCTCGGGCACCCGCCAGAACGACCGGCACGAGACCGCCGCCGTCAAGCGGTCGCTCGGCGCCCACGCGTACGACACGCCCATGAGTTCCATCAAGTCCATGGTGGGCCACTCGCTCGGCGCGATCGGCGCGATCGAGGTCGCCGCCTGCGTGCTCGCCCTGAAGCACCAGGTGGTGCCCCCGACGGCCAACTACGAGATCCCCGACCCCGAGTGCGACCTGGACTACGTGCCGCGCACCGCCCGCCCCCGGAAGCTCAGGAACGTGCTCTCCGTCGGCAGCGGCTTCGGCGGCTTCCAGTCCGCCGTGCTCCTGACCGGGCCGGGCGGGAGGACACGATGAGCACACAGCGGTCACCGCGGGCGGTCGTCACCGGGATCGGTGTCGTCGCCCCCAACGGACTGCGCGCCGACGCGTACTGGAAGTCCGTCCGGGAGGGCCTCGGCGTCCTCGGCCGGATCAGCCGCGAGGGCTGTGAACACCTGCCCCTCAAGGTCGCCGGCCAGGTCGAGGGCTTCGACGCCTCCGACCTCATCGACGAGCGCTTCCTCGTCCAGACGGACCGGTTCACCCACTACGCCATGGCGGCGGCCTCGCTCGCCCTCGACGAGGCCGGTCTCGGCCACGACGACGACCCCGAGGAGGCCTTCTCCATCGGCGTCGTCACCGCCGCCGGATCGGGCGGCGGCGAGTTCGGCCAGCGCGAGCTCCAGAAGCTGTGGGGGCAGGGCTCCAAGTTCGTCGGCCCGTACCAGTCCATCGCCTGGTTCTACGCCGCGAGCACCGGCCAGATCTCCATCCGGCACGGCTTCAAGGGGCCGTGCGGGGTGGTCGCGAGCGACGAGGCCGGCGGCCTGGACTCCCTCGCACACGCGGCCCGGGCCGTCCGGCGGGGGACCGGCTCCGTGGTCGTCGGCGCGGCGGAGGCACCGCTCGCCCCGTACTCGATGGTGTGCCAGCTCGGCTATCCGGAGCTCAGCACCGT
This sequence comes from Streptomyces sp. NPDC002232, assembly GCF_042890295.1. Classification (NCBI taxonomy): domain Bacteria; kingdom Bacillati; phylum Actinomycetota; class Actinomycetes; order Kitasatosporales; family Streptomycetaceae; genus Streptomyces; species Streptomyces sp. NPDC002232. Next base: position 117,403 of record NZ_JBIARV010000004.1, read on the forward strand.
CGACGACCCGGACCGGGCCTACCGTCCCTTCACGGCGAAGGCCTGCGGTTTTGTCCCCGCCGAGGGCGGCGCCATGCTCGTCGTCGAGGACGAGGCCCGCGCCCTGGACCGGGGCGCGGCCGTCCGGGCCACCATCGCGGGACACGGCGCCACCTTCACCGGCGCCTCCCGCTGGGAGGAGTCCCGGGAGGGACTCGCCCGCGCCATCCGGGTCGCCCTCGACGAGGCCGGCTGCGCCCCGGAGGAGATCGACGTCGTCTTCCCCGACGCCCTGGGCGTGCCGGAGGCGGACCGCGCCGAGGCCCTCGCGATCGCCGACGCCCTGGGCGCGCACGCCACGCGCGTCCCGGTGACGGCGCCCAAGACCGGCTACGGCCGCGCCTACTGCGGGGCACCCGTCCTGGACACCGCGGCCGCGGTGCTCGCCATGGAGCACGGCCTGGTGCCCCCCACCCCCAACGTGTTCGACATCGACTGCGACCTCGACGTGGTCATGTCCGTGGCTCGCCCGGCCGAGCTGCGCACGGCCCTCGTCCTCAGCCGGGGACTCATGGGATCCAACGCGGCGCTCGTCGTGCGCCGCGGCGGCGGACTCGCCCGGTAGGACCGGGCGAGGAAGGAGAAGGAAGATGATCACCACGCAGCTCACCTTCGGCGACCTGGCCTCGCTGATGAAGCAGTCGGCGGGCGTCACCGTCGACCCGGTCCAGCTGGAGGCGTCCCCCGAGACCCCCTTCAGCGGCCTCGGCGTCGACTCGCTCGGCCTGCTGGGCATCGTCGGAGAGCTGGAGAACCGGCACGGTGTGGCGCTGCCCACCGACGCCGAGCGCTGCAAGACGCCGGCGGAGTTCGTCGCCCTCGTCAACAACACCCTGGCAGGAGTCTGACGTGTCCGGACACACCGACAACAGCATCACCATCGACGCCCCCCTCGATCTCGTCTGGGACATGACCAACGACATCGAGAACTGGCCGCAGCTCTTCAGCGAGTACGCCTCCGTCGAGGTCATCGAGCGCAAGGGCGACACCACCAAGTTCCGCCTGACCATGCACCCGGACGAGAACGGGACGGTCTGGAGCTGGGTGTCGGAGCGCACCACGGACCGGGTGAACCGCACGGTCCGGGCCCGGCGCGTCGAGACCGGACCGTTCGCGCACATGGACATCGCGTGGGAGTACGAGGAGCTGCCCGGCGGCGTGCAGATGCGCTGGGTCCAGGACTTCGCGATGAAGCCCGACGCGCCGGTCGACGACGACTGGATGACGGACAACATCAACCGCAACTCCCAGATCCAGATGGCCCTCATCCGGGACCGTCTCGTCGAGGCGGCGCGCGAGGGCCGGAAGGCGCCGGTCCGGCCCGCCTGACGGCCCGGACCCGTCCGATCCAGAGAGGAAAACGATGCACCACGCACTGATCGTCGCCCGCATGGCGCCCGGCTCGGCGCCCGCGATCGCGGACGTGTTCGCCGACTCCGACCGCGGTGAGCTGCCGCACCTGGTGGGGGTCGCCCGGCGCAGCCTGTTCCAGTTCGGCGACGTCTACCTGCACCTCATCGAGTCCGAGCAGGACCCGGCGCCGAACGTCGCACGGCTGGTCGGACACCCCGAGTTCCGGGGCGTCAGCGAGCGTCTGGAGGCGTACGTCAGCGCGTACGACCCGAAGACCTGGCGCGGCCCCAAGGACGCCATGGCGCACTGCTTCTACCGCTGGGAGCGGGACGCCGGCTCCTGAGCAGGGACCCGGTGAAACCCGAGGCCGCCCGCCCCGCGTACGACGCGGAGCGGGCGGCCTCGGGTTTCCGGCCGGTGCGGATCAGGCGGGCACGGTGCACTCGAAGGCGTGCAGGTACGCGTTGACCGGCCGGATCTCGTCGATCACGAGCCCGGCGTCGGTGAGCCGCTCCACCATGCTCTGCCGGGTGTGCTTCGCACCGCCGACGTTGAGCAGCAGGAGCAGGTCCATGGCCGTCGTGAACCGCATCGACGGGGTGTCGTCCACGAGGTTCTCGATGACGACGACCCGGGCCCCGGGCTTCGCGGCCTTGCGGACGTTCGCCAGGCACCTGCGGGTGCTGTCGTCGTCCCACTCCAGGATGTTCTTGATGACGTAGACGTCGGCCCGGAAGGGGATGGACTGCCGGCAGTCGCCGGGCACGATCGTGACCCGGGAGGCCAGCGAGCCGCCCTCGCGCAGCCGCGGGTCGGCGTTGCCGACCACCGCCGGCAGGTCCAGCAGCGTGCCGTGCAGCTCGGGGTGCTTCTCCAGGAGGCTCGCCAGGACGTGGCCCTGGCCGCCGCCGATGTCCGCGACGGAGGACGCGTCGCCGAGGTCGAGCAGACCGGCGACGTCCTCGGCGGACTGCCGGCTGGACGTCGTCATGGCCCGGTTGAACACGTACGCGGACTCCGGGGCGTCCTCGTTGAGGTACGAGAAGAACTCCCGCTCGTACACGTCCTCGAAGACGTTGCGGCCGGAGCGCACCGCCTCGTCGAGCTTGGGCCACACGTCCCACGTCCACGGCTCGGTGCACCACAGCGCGATGTAGCGCAGGCTGTGCGGGTCGTCCTCGCGCAGCAGCCGGGACATCTCCGTGTGCGCGAAGGTGCCGTCGGGCCGCTCCGTGAAGACGCCCTGGCAGGACAGGGCGCGCAGCAGCCGCCGCAGGGTGCGCGGATCGGTGTCCACGGCGGCCGCTAGGTCCTCCGCTGTCATGGGCGCCTCGTCCAGCGCGTCGGCCACGCCCAGGCGGGCGGCGGCGCGCACGGCGGCGGCGCAGGCCGCGCCGAAGACGAGTTCTCTCAGCCGCATGGGCGGCGGGGGAGCGGATTCGGCGGATTCGACGGTCGTCATCTGGGTCGCCTTGCCTTTGCTGTCGTGCCTGCGGGTGGGGGAGGGGAGGGCGGGGTCAGCACAGGCCCGCGGGCTGGGAGACCCCGCAGGTGTTGCCCTGGAAGGTGTTGGTCTTTCCGGTGTCGCGGTCGGCGAGGTCGGCGGAGCCGTTGCGCAGCGCCACGTTGTCGCGGATCCGGATGCGCTCGTTGGGGACGCCCACGAAGCTCTTGAAGAGCACGATGCCGCCGGACAGCGGCGAGCTGCCGACGTTGTCCTCGACCCGGTTGTGCTCGACGACGGTGTCCTCGGCGCCGGTGAGGACGATGCCCGAGCCCTGGAGGGCGGGCAGCCGGGGGGTCTTCGGGCACAGCTTGTTGTTCGCGTGGAGGTGGTTGCGGCGGACGGTCATGGCCCCGGCGCGCGGGGTGGACTCGTCGCCCACCACGAACACGGCGGCGCAGTTGCCCGTCGCCTCGTTGTGGTCGACGGTCAGGTTCCGCAGCCGGCGCACGGTGATGCCGATGCGGTTGCCGGAGACGCGGTTGCCGCTGACGACCGTGCCGAGGGTGTCGGTGGCCCCGCCCTCCTCGGTGACGGTGTTGGCCAGGAAGAGGCCGGCGTCCCCGTTGTTCCGGGCGACGTTGTGGCGCAGCACGCCGCGTACGGAGCGCTCCTGGGCGATGCCCCAGGTGCCGTTGGACTCGGCGGTGACGCCCCGCACCTCCAGGCGGTCGGTCCACTTGGCCCACAGGCCGTTCGCGGCGAAGCCCCGGAGGGTCAGCGAGCGGACGGTCACGTGCGCCACGGGGGCGGCCTCGGTGCCGGTGACGCAGACGCCGTTGCCCGCCTTCGCGCACGCGTCGGTGCCGGGGACGGCGGCCGGCGCGATGACGGTCGGGAAGACGCTCGAACCGCGGAGCGTGAGGCGCGGGGTGGTGATGCGGACACTCTCGCGGTACGTGCCCGGGGCCAGCAGGACCGTGTCGCCGGGGCGCGCCGAGTCCACGGCCTTCTGGATCGATTCGCCCGGCTTCACCCGGTGCACCGTCCCGTGGCCGGCCGTCGGCGCGGCGGCGCCGAGACCCGAGGCCGTGAGGGCCGCGGTGCACGCCAGGAGGGCGATCTGTCGTTTCGTCATATCGCGAAGTTATGAGCGCCCGTTCCGGCCCGCCACCGCTGATCGCCCGGGTGGGCCGGGGCCGACCGGGGGCCCCGCGGGGCGGCGTCGGGGGAGCTGCGCCGTTCGCGTGCCGGGCGGGATCACCCGGGCGGCGGCGTCCGCACGGCGGTGACCTGCCGGGACGGCTCGGGGCGGGCGCGGTCGTGCGTCCGACCGGCGGGCGGCCGAACGCGCTCCTCGCGTTGCGGGGGCCGCGCGGGGGCCTTTGCCTCGTGCACGGAGCAACAGCACACGTGCCGCGCGATGGAGCCGGCCGGAACGCTCCCCGAAGGAGATGAGCATGCGTCGCGCACGTACCGGACTGCGGATCAGCCTGATCGTCGGCGCCGTCGTCCTGTCCGCCCCCACGGCCCTCGCCGCGCCCGGGGAGCCCGACGTCCGGATCAGCCCGCTGAACGCGGCTCCGGGCACCACCGTCACGGTCAGCACCACCGCCTGCGGGAAGGAGACCTACGGCAAGGGCGAGTCGGCGGCCGGCGGCCAGTTCCACCTCCTGCCGGGGAACCGGAAGGGCGTCCTGACGGGTGAGTTCACGGTGCCGGAGGGCACCAGGGCCGGCACCGACACGATCACGCTGAAGTGTCCGCCGAGGATCAAGCAGACCGTGTCCTACCGCATCGCGGGCCGGCCGCACGGCGGCGTCGACGCGGGCTCGGGCTGGGCCGCGGGCGCCGCCGGGCCGGCCGGGACGGTCGCGGCCGAGGAGGACTCCCCGAGCACGCCGCTCGCCGTGGGCGGGGTCCTGCTCGCCGGGGCGCTCGCGGGCGGCGCGATCCACCTCCGCCGTCGCGCGCGGGGTGCCCGTACGCCGGTCTGACGGAGCCCGTCTCCCGGTCCGCCCCCGGTCCTCGTCGCACCCGCGACGGGCCGGGGGCGGACTTCTGTCCGTACGTCAGAACGCGACCGGTTCATTGCCTTTTCCTTCGGCTGCCGGTCGCTTTCTGGGTCTGAATTGACCGCTGGAGGCTGTCCTTCCAGCAAGGTCACATGGGGAACCCGAACTGACTATGCTCCCCGATGTGTTGCGGCGCGCTCACAGCGAGTCATGAACGCTGGGAGGGCGCGGGCGGGAGCGCGGCCGTGCGGGAAAGCGGTCGTCACGCGCTCTCGAAGCGACCCGTCGGCGCATCACCTCACCTCAGTCCGTTCGTTTTCAGACGGTTTAGGGACCCCCTGATGGTTCGTGCAGGCTCACTCTCCAGATCCGGTCCGGCCGCCGCCGACCGGGTATGGCTCCTCCCGCCCGGTGTCCTCGCCGTGGCCTCCGCGACAGCGCTGCTGTTCTCCCCCGCGCAGATACGGACACCCGTCGCCTGGTGCGGACTCGCCTCGGTCCTGCTCACGCTCGTCACCTCCGCCGCCGCCGCGCGCCGCACGCGCGCGGCCGTCGCGGACCGGCACGCGCGGACGGTCGCCGAGGCGGCCGAGCGGCACGCCCAGCGCGAGGCGGAGCTGCTCGGACGCCTCGCGGACCAGCGCGCCAGCGTCGTCTGGCTCGCCGAGGAGCTCCTGCCGGCGGCCGTCGCCCGGCTCCAGAGGGGCGACTCCTCCCGGGAGATCCTCAGGGCCGTCAGGCTGGGCCAGCACATCGACCCGGACTACGCCGAGGCCCTCATGGGCACCTTGCAGACCTTCCTGGAGGCCGTGGAGGCCGAGGAGAACACCCGGGACGCCTCCCAGCGCGCCCTGGTGGCCGTCGCGCGCCGCGTCCAGGCCATCGTCCACCAGCTCGCCAAGGACCTGCACGCCATGCAGATCCTGCACGGCACGGACCTCGTGGTCTCCCGGGGCCTCCAGGACGTCGACCACCGCAACGCCCTCATCGGCCGCCTCGCGGCCAGCATCGCGGTGCTCGGCGACGCCCGCCCCGGCCGCCAGTGGTCCAAGGCGATCCCGCTCTACGACGTCCTGCGCGGCGCCATGTCCCGCATCGTGGACTACCCCCGCGTGAAGCTGACGTCGGTCACGGAGGTCGCCGTGGTCGGCCCCGGCGCCGAGCCGCTCATGCACCTCCTCGCCGAACTCCTCGACAACGCGACCACGTTCTCGCCGCCGCACACCCCCGTCGAGGTGACCGCCAGCGAGGTGCCCACCGGCATCGCGATCGAGATCGAGGACCGGGGCGTGGGCCTCACCGAGGAGGTCCGCAGCCGCGTCGAGCGCGTCATGGCGCAGTCGCGGAACGGGGTCAACCTGTCGGGCCTGGGCGAACTGACGCAGCTCGGCCTCCCGGTCGTCAGCCGGCTGGCCCGCGAGCACGGCTGCGAGGTCGACCTGCGCACCTCCGCCTACGGCGGCGTACGCGCCGTGGTGCTCGTGCCCCGGCGCCTGATCACCACCGTGCCGCAGTCCCCCCTGCGCAACCCGGAGCTGCTCCGCCGGCGCATCGGCGGCCCCGTCCTGCCCCGGCCGACCCCCGTGCCCGGCACCGGCGGCGACACCGTCGAGATCCGGAGGACCCCCAACGGACTCCCGCAACGACGACGGGAGACCCCCTCGCCCTCGCTCCCGCAGCGCCGACGCGAGTCGCCCGTACCGACCCCCGTCGTGCAGACGGGACCCGCGCCGGTCGATCCGGCGGCCTCCCGGGGCACCTCCGGCGGCTCCCGCCAGCCGGGACTGATGTGGGAGGCGTTCAACGGCGACAAGAGAGGCGACAGGAGAACGGTCGCCGAACCCTCCCCTTCCCCCAGCGAGCCGTCAGATGAGGACGAGTAACATGCAGCCACTGCCGAACATGGACTGGATGCTCACGGACCTGGTGAGCAGCGTCCCGTACGTGCGACACGTGGTCGTCCTGTCGTCGGACGGCCTGTGCATCGGGCAGGCGAACACGGCCCCCGACACCGCCGACGCGCTCGCCGCCGCCTGCTCCGGCATCCAGAGCCTGGCGCGGGCCATCGCGCAGATGTTCCCGCAGGGGGACGGATCGACGCGCATGGTCGGGATCGAGGCCGACGGCGGCTACTTCTCCCTGATGGCCGCCGGTCCCGGGGCCTATCTCGCGGTCCTCGCCGACCAGGAGGTCGACGCCGGCCTCCTCGGCGACCGGATGCGGACGCTGGTCATCCGCATCGGCCAGCACATGACCAGCCCGCCCCGTGAGGACGTCGGGCAGGCGATGTGACATCGGAGAACCAGGGCCCCTGGAATGAAGGCACACCCGTCCCGCTCTACGTCATTACCGGAGGCCCGGACCCCACGTCCGGGACCTTCAACCTGGTCACCCTCATCGCGACGAGGTCCGAACCCGACCCCGCCATGCAGCCCGAGCACGCGGCCATCCTCACCCTGTGCACGTACCCGCTCTCGGTGGCCGAGGTCTCTGCCTACCTCAGCCTGCCCTTCAGCATCGTCACCGTGCTGCTCACCCAACTCGTCGAGGAGGAACGGGTCGAGGCCATCGCGCCCGTGCCCGTCGCGGCCTATCCCGATCGCGGACTGCTGGAGGCGGTGATCCATGGACTACGCAAACTCTGACGTGCTCGCCGCCGGCCGGCGCGACACCGACCTGCTGCTGCCGCACGGCGCCCGGGGCGTGAAGGTCGTCGTCGTCGGCGGATTCGGGGTCGGCAAGACGACCCTGGTCGGGGCGGTGAGCGAGATCCCGCCCCTGACCACCGAGGAGACCATGACGCAGGCGGGCGTCGGGATCGACCACAACCCCGGCGCCCGGGACAAGAAGACCACGACCGTCGCCCTGGACTTCGGCCGGATCAGCATCAACCAGGAGCTGATCCTCTATCTGTTCGGCACCCCCGGACAGGAGCGCTTCTGGTTCCTGTGGAACGGCATCTTCGAGGGCGCGCTCGGCGCCGTCGTCCTCGTCGACACCCGCAGGATCGAGGTCTCCTTCGAGGTGATCACCCGCCTGGAGGACCGCCGCGTCCCGTTCGTCGTCGCCGTGAACACCTTCCCCGAGGCCCCCCAGTACCCCCTCGCCGATCTGCGCAGCGCGCTGGCCCTCGGCGAGACCGTGCCCATCGTCACCTGTGACGCACGGGACCGCGGGTCCTGCCGCGACGCCCTGCTCTCGCTGATGGGCTATCTGTGCACCCTCGCCGCCGCCCAGGAGAACGCATGACCCTCCCGCCCTCCGCACACGACACCGCGCAGTCCGGGGCGGTCCCGCCCCCGGGCTGCCCGGCCCACCTGCACAACGGCCCCGGCGGAGCCACCCGCCTCTACGGTCCCGCCGCCGAGACGGACCCCATGGGCCTGTACGAGGAGCTGCGCGCCGCCCACGGACCGGTGGCGCCCGTGCTCCTCGACGGCGACGTCCGCGCCTGGCTCGTCCTCGGGTACCTGGAGAACCGGGACGTGGCCAGCCGCCCGACCCAGTTCTCCCGCGACCCCCGCGTCTGGCACGGCTGGCGCAGTGGCGAGATCGACCCCGCCACCTCCCCGCTGATCCCCATGATCGGCTGGCGCCCGGACTGCGTCTGCGCGGACGGCGAGGAGCACCAGCGGCTGCGCGGCGCGGTCACGGCCTCCCTCAGCCAGTTCGACCACCGGGGGGTGCGGCGGACCATCACCCGCTTCTCGCACGAGCTGATCGACTCGTTCTGCGAGGACGGCGAGGTGGAGCTGGTCGAGCGGTTCGCCGAGCACCTGCCGATGCTCACCCTGACCCACCTGCTCGGCATGTCCGACGAGGACGCCCCCCAGCTGGTGCACGCCGCCCGGGACCTCTTCAAGGCGACGGAGACCTCGCTCGCCAGCAACGCCTTCGTGCTGGAGTGCCTGGCCCAGCTGGTCGTCACCAAGCGGTCCCGCCCGGGCCAGGACATCGCCTCGGCGCTGATGGCCCACCCCGCGGGCCTCACCGACGAGGAGGTCCAGCACCACCTGAGGCTCATCCTGCTCGCCGGGTACGAGACGACCGCGAACCTCATGTCGAACGTGCTGCGCATGGTCGTCACCGACCCGCGCTTCCGCGGCTCGCTGGCGGGCGGACAGATGACCCTGCCCGAGGCGGTGGAGCAGGTCCTGTGGGACGAGCCGCCGCTGATGGTGTGCCCGGGCCGCTGGGCCAACGACGACACCACGCTCGGCGGCCAGGAGATCAAGGCGGGGGACATGCTGCTCCTCGGTCTGGCCGCGGGCAACGTCGACCAGGCCATCCGGCCGGACGCGGCCACCCCCGTGCACCACAACCGGGCGCACCTGTCCTTCAGCGCCGGCACGCACGAGTGCCCCGGTCAGGACATCGGCCGCATCATCGCCGACGCGGGCATCGACATGCTGCTCACCCGGCTGCCCGACATCGCCCTGTCCGTCCCCGAGGAGAGCCTCAGCTGGCGCTCCTCGACCTGGGCCCGGCACCTGACGGCCCTGCCCGTGTCCTTCGCCCCGCGTCCTCCGCAGGCCGACGACCTCCCGGCCCCGCTGCCGGCCCCGCCGGTGCGCAGCGACGTGCGGCCCGTGCCGCTGCCGCCGCAGGAGGGCGGTCCCGGGACGGCGGCGGGGCCGGGGGCGGCGGTGCGGGGTCCGGCACCCCGGGTGTCCTGGGCGGCGCGCGTCCTGCGCTTCCTGCGCGGACGGTAGGGCGCGCACCGGGGCGCCCCGCCGCCCTCACTCCGGGAACGAATCCCCGGAGGCGTAGCGGGGCGCCCCGGTGTACCAGGCGTGGAGGCCGGACAGGAAGCCGCAGGCGCCCCGGAGCCAGGTCTCCAGCTCGGCCCGCTCGTCGCGGTCGAGGCCGGACCGGCGGACGAGCGGCGGCAGTTCGCTCCGCCGGAGGTGCTCGAAGTCCCGCAGGCGGGCGTTCACCAGGTTCAGCGCGGCGGGTACGGCGTCGCGGAGCGAGATGCCGAGGGACGTCCCGACGACCAGCACCAGGTTGTTGACGTCCCTCTCCTCGTGCACCTCCCTCTCGTAGGAGGCGATGTCGTTCGCGAGGCCCATGAAGTCCATGAAGGCGTCCAGCAGGGCCCGGACGGTCCGGGTGTGGCGTATCTGCTCGGGTATCCGTGCGCCGGTGGCCAGTTCGACGGAGTAGGGGGCCGTGTAGGCGGCGAAGCTCTCCCGGCGGAACGGCGCGTAGTCGATCAGATGGGGGATGCGGCCGCTGCGGCTGTTGGCCAGTTCCTCGACGCCCGCGTCGATGTAGCGGGCCAGCGCCCGGTTGAACTCCGTCCGCCAGTGCGCCAGCCGCGGCGGGAAGAGCTGCTGCTGGAGATCGGCGAGCCCCCGCTCGACGGCGTTCGCCGGCTCGGGCGCCCGGGCGCCGCGCTCGGGCCCGAGGAAGGCGTGCAGCCGGAGCGTGAAGGAGTGCGCCCCGGCGAGGTCGCCGGTCCGCTTGAAGGCGGAGGCGAAGTGGTCGTCCCAGGCCAGGGCCCAGATGTTGAAGCGGTGGTTGAGCCGGAGGTCGGCGAGCGAGGCGTCGGGAAGGGTCCAGGCCGTCAGCTGGTCGACGGTCATGGCACGGAAGGCGGCCAGGGTCCAAATCGCGGGGCGGTTCGAGGGATCCTGGTGACCCTCCAGCATGCCCATGGAGCGGGCCCAGGACTCGTTCTCCCGGTGCAGGGCGGACAGATGCGGGTTGACCCGCAGCGCGTAGGGCATCCACAGCAGGGGGACTTCGACGGCACGCACTGACATGGGGACCGACCTCCTTGTGTCCTCGGCCCGCGCCGGTGTGCCGCGAGGCGGGTCGCTGCCCGCCCTACGGCTCTCCAAACCTGCCCGCCAGGGACGACCGGAAACCGACAACTGGCCATCGCTGTCGATCAGTTCGGGATCACAGGCGTAAAGGAACGATCCTTCTGGTGCGTGCGGGGCCGGATCACAGGGGCTGGTCCGGCCAGTCCAGGAGGCGGGCGCCGATCACGGCCGTCTGGAGGGTGTAGCGCTGGACGGGATCACCGGGGTCCGCGCCGGTCAGCCGGTGGATCCGGTCGAGCCGGTAGGTCATGGCCCGCACGCTCAGGCTGAGGCTGCGGGCCGCCTGGGCGGTGACGCAGCCGGTGTCGAAGTACGCCGTGAGGGTGTCCAGGAGGGGCTTCGCGCCGCCCCGGGCGTCCCTGAGCGGGCCGAGCACCGTCCGGACGAGGTCGGCCATGGCCTGCCGGTCCCGGGTCAGGACCGGATAGACGAGCAGGTCGGCCGCGTACAGGACCGGTTCGGTCAGGTCCATGCGGGCCGCCAGCGCGAGGGCGTTGAGGGCCTCCTCGTACGAGTGGACGACCCCGCCCGCGCCCGCGTGCGGGCGCCCGACGGCCACCCGGCCGCCGTCGGTCGCCGCGTACGCCTGCTTGGCGAAGTGGGCGAGCACCTCGGGCTCGTCCGCCGGGGCGACGCAGATCAGCCGCCCGTCCTTGGTCGTGAGCAGGATCCGGCGGTCGCCGAACCGGGCGACGAGCGAGGACTCGACGGCGCGGGTGACCGCGTAGCCGTCGCTGTACGGCTCCGGGCCCTGGGCGACCGCCACCGCGTGGGCGTGCGAGAGGAGCAGCCCGAAGCGCTCGGCCCGCTCCGCGAGACGGCCGAGGTCGCTCCGGCCGTACAGCAGGTCGTCGATGAACTCGCGCCGCGCGGCCTCCTCCTGGCGCACCGCCAGCCGCTGGGCCCGCTCGTGGCCCTCCGCGAAGGCGTCCACGGCCTGCTCGACGGCGGTCAGCAGGTGGTCGGCCGCGGACTGCGGCAGGCCGGGGCGCAGCCGCTCGGCGGCCGCGAGATGGGCCCGCACCAGGCCCCGCAGGCCGAGCCCGGCCTCCGCCGCCCGCTCCCCGAGCGCGCCCAGCGCCTCGCGCTCCTCCCGGGTGAGCCTGCGCCGCGTCGCGCACACCCCCGTCAGGATCGCGGCGTACCCCTCCAGGTACTCCTCGGCCGGCCCCTGCTCCGACACGCTTCCCCCTCATCCCGCGCGTTCCCGACCACGCGATGACCTAGGGTGACATGCCGTTCGCCCGGGTTCGTCACCGGCATCAAGAACACGTCAAAGACTGCCGGATCCCGGCAATGATCTCCAGGCGGCCGTGGCGCAGGATGGCCGCACGGGAGGGCACGGGCGGGGACCCGGTGCCGGGGGACGGAAACAGCGAGCGTCCCGCTTCCGTCGAGCCACGACACAGTGACACGGGGGTTTCTCATGGATGCCATCACCGGAGGCATCGGCGTGCTGGTCGCCGTCGGCCTGATCATCGCCGTCGCCGTGCTCCTGCTCGTCGGACGGCTGTTCCGCAAGGTGGAGCAGGGCAAGGCCCTGATCGTCTCCCGGACGCGGAAGGTCGACGTCACCTTCACGGGCCAGATCGTCCTGCCCGTCCTGCACAAGGCCGAGGTCATGGACATCTCGGTGAAGACCATCGAGATCTCCCGGACCGGCCGCGACGGACTGATCTGCCGGGACAACATCCGCGCCGACATCCGGATCTCGTTCTTCGTCCGGGTCAACAAGACCGTCGACGACGTCATCAAGGTCGCGCAGGCCATCGGCACCGCCCGGGCCAGCGACAAGGCGACGCTCCAGGAGCTGTTCCACGCCAAGTTCTCCGAGGCCGTCAAGACCGTCGGCAAGCAGCTCGACTTCACCGACCTCTACACCAAGCGCGAGGAACTGCGCTTCCGGATCATCGAGCTCATCGGCATCGACCTCAACGGGTACCACCTGGAGGACGCCGCCATCGACCACGTCGAGCAGACGCCGCTGAGCCAGCTCGACCCCGGCAACATCCTCGACGCCCAGGGCATCCGCAAGATCACCGAGCTGACGGCCGTCGAGAACGTCCGGACGAACGAGTACCGCCAGAACGAGCAGAAGGAGATCACCCGGCAGAACGTCGACGCCCGCGAGGCCATCCTGGAGCTGGAGCGGCGCCAGGCTGACGCCGAGATCAAGCAGAAGCGGGAGATCGACACCGCCCGGGCCCGCGAGGAGGCGGAGACCGCGCGCGTCGTGGAGGAGGAGCGGCTGCGGGCCCAGAGCGCCTTCCTCAGGACCGAGGAGCAGCTCGGCGTCCAGCGCGAGAACCAGGCCCGCGAGGTCGCCGTCGCGCAGAAGAACCGCGAGCGGGTCATCGCCGTCGAGAACGAGCGCATCGAGAAGGACCGCCTCCTGGAGGTCATCGCCCGCGACCGGGAGACCGAACTCACCCGCATCGCGGCCGACAAGGAGGTCGAGGCCGAGCGCCGGGAGATCGCCGAGGTGATCCGCGAGCGGGTCGCCGTGGACCGCACGGTCGCCGAGCAGGAGGAGTCCATCAAGCGGCTCCGCGTGGTCGAGGAGGCCGAGCGCACCCGGCAGGCCGTCGTCATCGCCGCCGAGGCGGAGGCGCAGGAGCGGCTCGTCAAGGACATCAAGGCGGCGGAGGCCGCCGAGCAGGCCGCCGTCCACCGGGCCGCCGAGGAACTGACCCTGGCCGAGGCGCGCAACCGGGCGGCCGAGATGGACGCCCGCGCCAAGATCCGGCTCGCCGAGGGGGTCCAGGCCGAGGCGGCCGCCGAGGGCCTCGCGGCCGTGCGGGTGCGCGACATGGAGGCGGACGTCATCGGGAAGGAGGGCCGCGCGGAGGCCGAGGCCACCGAGGCACGGCTGCGCGCCGAGGCGGCGGGCGCCCGCGAGAAGGCCCTCGCCGAGGCCGAGGGCACGCGGGAGAAGGCGCTCGCCGACGCCACGGCGATCGGCGAGAAGCTGAAGGCCGAGGCGGCCGGTCTTACCGAGAAGGCCGCGGCGATGGCGGCCCTGGACGAGGCGTCCCGCACCCACGAGGAGTACCGGCTCCGCCTCGCCGCCGAGAAGGAGATCCGGCTCGCCGGCCTCGACGTCCAGCGCGCGGTCGCGGAGGCCCAGGCCACGGTCCTCGCGACCGGCCTGGAGAACGCCGACATCAACATCGTGGGCGGGGAGTCGGTCTTCCTCGACCGGCTGGTGGAGTCGGTCGCCCTCGGCCGCTCGGTCGACGGCTTCATGGACCACTCCGCCACCGCGCGGACGCTGGCCGGACCGTGGCTGGACGGTACGGAGTCCTTCACGGAGGACCTGACCAAGGTGCTCGGCTCGCTGTCCACGGCCGACGTGCAGAACCTCGGCGTCTCCGCGCTCCTCGCGAAGGTCATGAAGTCCGGCCTGCTCGACGGGCCCGTCCCCGGCCCGGCACCGGCCGAATCGGCCGCGCTGAACGGGGCCGCCCAGAACTGACCGCCACGGGGGAGCGGTCACAGAGGGTCCGGCGCCGGCAAACGGGGGAGTTGGCGGCACCGGACCCGTATTCACCACGGTACTAGGAGCGGGACGAGATGGGTGCCGGAATCGACCAGGACACGTACACGGTGCTGCGCGACCGGCTCACCGCCCGCGCCGCCGAACTGGCCCGCCGCGCCGGAGCCCTCAACGAGGCCCGGATCGCCGCCTTCGGCTCCGGCGAGCTCGCCCTCGCCGAGACGCGGCACCTCGGCAGCGAGCGGCCCCGCGTACCCCAGGACCTCGTCGCGGTCGGCGACGGCCTGCTGCTCCTCGGCTGCCGCCCGTCCGGCGCGGCGCTCTCCGAGGTCGCGATCGCCGACGTCCTCACCGTCCACGACCGCGAGCTGAACCCGCTCCCGGCGGACGCGCTCCCCGGACTCCTCGACGATCCGGACTTCGTCCGGGAGTTCTCCGCGCTGCACCGCTACTACCGGGGCGCGCGGCTGGTCCGGCTGCGCAGGACGGAGGGCCGGATCCTCGCCGTCTTCCGGACCGGGGAGCAGGCCGACGACCTGCGGGTGCTGCGCTGGTCGCTCGGCCCCGCCGGAGAGACGCGCTTCCTGGACGCGCGCGGCGAGCGCGACCACGTCCTGCCGCCCTCCGACGACATCGGCTGGGTGGAGACGACCCGCGACGACCACCTGCCCGGCCGGCACCCCCGCATCTCCCTCGGCGGCCTCCTCTACGTCTCCACGGCCGGCGGGACGCTGACCGTCCGGACCGACGACGACACCGACACGGCCGGGGCCGTGCACACCGAACCCGTCGACGAGCCGTTGCAGTCCCTCGCCGACGCCGAGGTGGCGTACGCCACCGTCGGAGCCCTCGTCCTCGCGCGGATCCGCCCCTACAAGGAGGAGGTCCGCCGCCACCTCGTCTTCAACACCCTGACCGGCACCGTCGTCCGGCTCGACGGCATCGGACAGGCCTGCCTGCGGCTCCCCGACGACGAGGGGATCGTCTTCCCCGGCGGCTCCTGCCTGGCCTCCGGAACCGTGCGCACCTTCGACACCGACACGGACGGACTCGCCTTCGACCGGACGGTCCGCTCCCCCGACGGGGGGCACCTCCTCTTCGTCTTCCGCGCCCGGACCGAGGGACGGACCCTGCTCCTTCCGTACGACCTGATCGGCAAGGAGATCGCGAGCCCCGTCGTCTGCCGCGGCTACGCGCTGCTCGACGACGGGACGATGGCCGTGCTCCGCGACGGGCCCGACGAGCCCGGCCGGGTCCACCCGGTCCAGATCTGGCGCACCCCGTACGTCTCCGACACCCGGGCGCGCCCCGCCGGGACCGGCCCGCTGACCCGCATCGGCAACGCCGATCTCGTCCGGGGCATCGCCGACTGCCTGGCGATCGCCCGGCAGGCCGCCGAACAGACCCCCGCCACCGCCGTCTACGAGGCACTCGTCGCCGCCTGCGTGCGCGCCGGCGACACCCATCACTGGCTCGGGGACCCCGAGGCCGGAGACCTGGGCACGCCGCTAGCCGAACTGCGGGCCACCGCCGCCCAGGTCCTCGACGAGTTCGGGACCGTCTCCGCGCTCAGCCGGCAGGCCGCCGAGGCCCTCGCCGCGTCCGCCGAGGACATCGGCCGCCTGGTCCGCCGCATCCGCGGCGAGGCACCCGCCACGGCGGGGGAGTGGACCTCCCGGATCACCGAACTCCGCCGGGCCCAGGGCCACCTGGTGACCCTGCGGGACCTGCGGTACGCCGACACGGAGGCCATCGACGCCCTCGCCGCCGACGTCGAGGCCGACATCGTCTCGGCCGCCCGCCGGGCCGTCGCCTTCCTCCAGGGCGACGAGGCCTTCACCGACCACCACGTCGAGGCGGAACGGCTCGCCGCCGAGGCCGGGGCCGTGACCACCGTCGCCGGCACCGGCCCGGTCGCCGACCGGATCGACGGACGCACCCAGGAGCTGCGCACCCTCAGCGAGGTCGTCACCGGGCTCGACATCGGCGACGCGACGGTCCGCGCCTCCGTCCTGGCCCGGATCGCCGACGTCCTCGGCGCGCTCAACCGCGCCCGGGCCCTCCTCGCCGCCCGTCGCGCCGAGCTCCTGGACCAGGAGGGCCGGGCCGAGTTCGCCGCCGAGCTCGCCCTGCTCGGCCAGGCCGTCACGGGCGCGCTGGCCGCCGCCGACACCCCCGAGCGCTGCGACGACCAGTTCGGCCGGATCCTGCTCCAGCTGGAGAACCTGGAGTCCCGGTTCGCCGAGCACGACGGCTTCCTCGACGGCCTCGCCGAGCGGCGCGCCGAGATCCAGGACGCCTTCACCGGGCGCCGCCAGTCCCTCCAGGACGACCGCTCCCGCCGAGCCGAACGCCTCGCCGGCTCGGCCGCCCGCGTCCTGGACGCCGTCGCCCGGCGGGCCGTGAGCCTGCCGGGCCTGGACGAGGTGCACACGTACTTCTCCTCCGACCCCATGGTCGCCAGGATCCGCCGCACCACGGCCGAGCTGCGGGAACTCGGCGATCCCGTACGGGCGGAGGAGCTGGAGAGCCGGCTCGCCGCCGCCCGGCAGGAGGCCGGACGCGCCCTGAGGGACCGCACCGAGCTCTTCTCCGACGGCGGGGACACCATCCGGCTCGGCCGGCACCGGTTCGCCGTCACCCGGCAGGCGCCCGAGCTGACGCTCGTCCCGCACGACGACACGCTCGTCCTCGCCCTGACCGGCACCGACTACCGCGCGCCCGTCACCGACCCGGTCTTCGCCGCGACCCGCCCGCTCTGGGGCAGGACCCTGCCCTCCGAGTCGCCGGAGGTCTACCGCGCCGAACACCTGGCCGCCCGTCTCCTGGCCGAGCACGGCACCGACGGCCTGGCCGGCGCGGACCTCGGGGAGCTCGCCCGCCGGGCCGCCGAGGCCGCCCCCGACGAGGGCCACGAGCGCGGCGTCCACGACCACGACGCGGCCCTGATCCTGGCGGCCGTCCTGGCGCTCGGCGAGGCAGCGGGACCGCTCGGCCACACCGGGGCGGCCCGCGCCGCCGCCCAGCTCTTCTGGGCCCACGCCACCACCGCCGAGGACCGCGAGCAGTGGACCCACCGCGCGGTCGCCCTGACCCGGGCCCGCGACCTCTTCGGCACCGAGTCCGCCCTCGACGGGCTCCGCGAGGAGCTGGCCCGGGCGATCGGAGACCCCGCAGCGGCCGCGTACCTCACCGCCGAACTCGCCTCGGGACCGGAGGGCTTCGCCGTCTCCGGCGCGGCCCGCACCCTGCTGGAGAAGTTCCGGCGCACCGTCGGCTCCTCCGTCTACGACGACGCCCTCGCCGCCCTGACCGGCACCGACGCGCGCCGCCAGCTCGCCGAGGCCTGGCTCACCTCGTACGCCTCCGCGTCCGGGGAACCGCACGACCCCGGCGTCCTCGCCGAGGCCGTCGCCGTCGAACTGTGCCCCGGGCTCGACCGCTACGAGGTCACCGCCCCGACCACCACGACGGTCACCGGACTGCTCGGCTCCCATCCCCGCGTGCGGGCCCGCTCGATGGAGCTGCGGCTCGACGAGTTCCTGTCCAGGACCCGGGAGTTCGCGGCGCACGACGCCCCCGCCTTCCGCGCCTACCAGCGGCAGCGGACCGAACTCCTCGTCCGCGAGCGCACCCGGCTCCGCGTGGACGCGTACCGCCCCCGGGTCATGCCGTCCTTCGTCCGCAACCGGCTCGTGGACGAGGTCTACCTCCCGCTCGTCGGCGACAACCTCGCCAAGCAGCTCGGCGCGGCCGGGGACGCCAAGCGCGCCGACTCCCACGGACTGCTGCTGCTCCTGTCCCCGCCCGGCTACGGCAAGACGACCCTCGTCGAGTACGTCGCCGAGCGCCTCGGCCTGCTCCTCGTCAAGGTCGACGGACCCGCCCTCGGCCCCCGCACGACCTCCCTCGACCCCGCGGCGGCCCCCGACACGGCCGCCCGCCGGGAGCTGGAGAAGATCGCGTTCGCCCTGACCGCCGCCAACAACGTCCTGCTGTACGTCGACGACATCCAGCACACCTCGCCGGAGTTCCTCCAGAAGTTCATCCCGCTCTGCGACGCCACCCGCACCCTCGACGGGCACGACCTGCGCGGCAAGCGCTTCGCCGTCTGCATGGCCGGGAACCCGTACACCGAGTCCGGACGGGCCTTCCGCGTCCCGGACATGCTCGCCAACCGGGCCGACGTGTGGAACCTCGGCGACGTCCTGACCGGCAAGGAGGAGGCCTTCGCGTTCAGCTTCGTCGAGAACGCCCTCACCTCCCACCCGGTGCTCGCCCCGCTCGCCGGCCGGGACCGCGCCGACCTGGAGCTGCTGACCCGGCTCGCGGCTGGGGACCCGGCCGCCCGGCGCGACCGGCTCGTCCACCCCTACGCCCCGGCCGAACTCGACGAGGTCCTCGCCGTCCTGCGGCACCTCCTCACCGCCCGCTCGACGGTCCTCGCCGTCAACGAGGCGTACATCGCCTCCGCCGCCACCGCCGACGAGGCCCGCACGGAACCGCCGTTCCGGCTCCAGGGGTCCTACCGCACGATGAACAGGATCGCCGCCCGCCTCTCGCCGGTCATGGACGCCGCCGAACTCTCCGCCCTGCTCGACGACCACTACACGGCCGAGGCCCAGACGCTCACCACCGAGGCCGAGGCCAACCTGCTCGGGCTCGCCGCCCTGCGCGGCACCCTCACCCCGGCGCAGGCCGCGCGCCGGGCCGAGCTGACCGCCGCCCGGGCCCGCGCCCTCGGGGTCCCGGGCGACGACGCCCTGACCCGGGCGGTCGCCGCCCTCGGCCTCCTCGCCGACCGCGTCACGGCCGTCGAGACCGCCATCCTCCGTGCCACCGAGGCACGCCACCCGCACCCGAGGACCGCCGCGACCGGCGGAGAGAGCGAGACCCCGCATGGCGAAGCCGGTGCACGCGGCGATCGGTGACAGGCCGATCCGCTGCCAGATGTGCGACCACGACACCTTCCGCGAACGGGAGGTGAAACTGAACAGCACCGGCATGGAGTTCTTCAACCTGGCCTGGGCGAACGAGTCCGCCACCGGCCTGATCTGCTGGACGTGCGGCTACGTCCACCTCTTCGTGAACGGCGGCATCAGGCTCTACCCGCCGCGTGGGTGAGACCGGGCTCCGGGGCGACCGGCGCCCGGAAGCCGCCGATCCAGATGCCGGTCACCGCGCTCACGTACCGGGCGCCGCAGCGGTCCGAGGGGACGACGAGCTGCGTGCCCGGCGTGTCGAGCCACCGCTCGTCCATCCGGGTCGCGAGCAGCACCGGAGCGCCCCCGAAGTCGGGGTCGATCTCCGCCCACGACATCAGCGCGTGGTGCCCGTCGCCGCCACTGACGTGCAGCAGGAACCGCGACCGCTCCTTGCGGCGCGCCGGGTCGAACCCCGGACGCGCCGCCGCCACGACGTCCCGCAGCAGCGGCCCCTCGAAGGTGTGGCGCTGCGGACCGTTCGTCGCGCAGTCGAACACCACCTCGGCCCGGTGCTGGGCCCACTCCCCGCGCAGGTCCGCGACGGTGAGCGAGGTCGGGAGGGCGACGTCCCCCCAGATGGCGAAGGCTCCGGTGCGGCGACTCATGGTCAATCTCCCTCGGACGCTCGGTGCGGTGACTGCGCCCAGTGATACCCGACCGCGCGGGGCCGGAACCGTGATTGCCGGGTGAATCGGTCTCTCGTCCCCGCAATTGTGAGCTTGCTACGAGATCACCGTACGCAGACGCCAGGCTCATCGACCAAGGGCGCGGGCCTGTCGGTCGAGCGCGCTCCACACCCGGTCCCGGGTGAGGGGCATCTCCGTGAAGCGGATCCCGGTGGCGTCGCGCAGGGCGTTGGCGAAGGCGGGGCCGACGGGGTTGAACGGGCTCTCGCTCATGGACTTGGCGCCGAGTGGCCCGATGGCGTCGGTCGTCTCCGTGAAGTGGACCTCGGTCCGCGGGATGTCGGCGTACTGGGGGAGCCGGTAGCGGCGGAACGCGGCCGTGGTGACCTCGCCCCTCCCGTCGATCCGCACGTTCTCGAAGAGCGTCGCGCCGAGCGCCTGCGCGACGCCGCCCTCGACCTGGCCGCGGCACTGCATCGGGTTCATGACCTTGCCGGCGTCGGCCGCGTGCACGCTCCGCAGGATGCGGATCTCCCCGGTGTCCGGATCGACCGCGAGCCGGAACCACTGGGCGTTGAAGGCCACCGACCGCGGCGAGCCGCCCCAGTGCCCGTCCGCCCGCAGCTCCTCCGCCGCGCCCATCGCGTGCCCCGCCTCGTACAGCTCCTTCAGGGGCACCGTGCGGCCCGCGCAGTCGAAGGCCTCGGCGCCGAGCACGCACAGGTGCCGGGCCACGCCGGTGTGCCGGGCGGCGAGGGTGCGCAGCCGCTCGGCCAGCGAGGTGGCGGCGAGGAGCACCGCCTTGCCCGCGACGACCGTGCCGGCCGAGCCGAAGGCGCCCGTGTCGTGCCGGACCACGTCCGTGTCGGACTGCCGGACCGTCAGGCGGTCCTCGGTGGTGTTCAGGGCGCCCGCGGTGATCTGCTTGTGCACGGTGGTGGTGCCGTTGCCGAACTCGGCGGTGCCGACGGCGATGTCGTACGTCCCGTCGTCCAGCAGGGACACCCGGGCGTCGGCGTAGTGGCCGCCGGGCGGCCCGGTCGCGATCATCGCCATCGCGGTGCCCTGGCCGACGAGCCACCCCTCCGGGGCGTCCTCGGCGCTCCGGTCCTCGGCGAGGGCCCTGCGCACGACGGACAGGCACTGGTCGAGGCCGTAGGACGCGATGTGGAGGTCCTCCTCCTCGCCGATCGGGCTGTGCATGCCCTCGCCCGGGCCGATGATGTTCTTCTCGCGGAAGACGAGCGGGTCCATGCCCAGCCGCCGGGCCAGCTCGTCCATGACGGACTCGACCGCGAAGGTCACCTGCCCGAGCCCGTAGCCCCGGAACGCGCCGGCCGGGACCACGTTCGTGTAGACCGAGAAGGCGTCGACCTTCTTGTTCGGGGCGCGGTAGACGGCGAAGGACTCGCCGACACTGTGGAACATCACGGCCGGCCCGTGGTTGCCGTACGCCCCGGTGTTGGACACGACCCGCATCTGCACGGCCGTCAGGACGCCGTCGGAGCGGGCCCCGACCTTGATGCGGATGGTGAACGGGTGCCGGGTGGTGGCACCGTAGAACTGCTCGGCGCGGGTGTACTCCAGCTTCACCGGCCGCCGCAGCTTCAGCGCGGCCAGCGTGACGATGTCCTCGGTGAGCATCTCCTGCTTGCCGCCGAACCCGCCGCCCACCCGGCCCGCGACCACCCGCACCTCGTCCTCCGGCAGGCCGTACAGCGCGCACAGCGCCCGCCGGGTCAGGAACGGGGTCTGCGTGGAGGAGCGGACGGTCAGCCGCTCGCCGGTGCCGTCCTCCTTGGGCTCGAAGTACGCGACGCAGCCGTGCGTCTCCAGGCTGGCGTGCTGCACCCGCTGGGTCCGGAAGGTCTCCTCGTACACGACCGCCGCCTCGGCGAACCCCCGCGCGACGTCGCCGATCTCGCCGTGCACCTCGCCCGCGACGTTGTTCTCGACCCGGGCGATGCGCACCTCGGGCCCCTTGCCGGCGTGCAGCACGGGGGCGCCGGGCCGCATGGCGGCCTCGGGGTCGGTGACGTGGGGCAGTTCCCGGTACGTCACCTCGATCCGGCGGCAGCCCTCCTCGGCGGCCTGCTCGCTGTCGGCGACCACGGCGGCGACCCGCTGGCCCACGTACCGGACGACGTCGTCCAGGACCCGGGTGTCGTCGGGGTCCTCCGTCGGGTGCTCGTGCCGGGCGCTGGAGTACAGGGTCGCCGGGGCGTCCTCGTGGGTGAGCACGGCGTGGACCCCCGGCACCCGGAGCGCGGCCGAGGTGTCGATCGCGACGATCCGGGCGTGCGGGTGCGGGGAACGCAGCAGCTTCATGTGCAGCAGACCCGGGACCGTGACGTCGAAGGTGTAGCGGGCCCGCCCCGTGACGACGTCCGGACCGGCCGGAGCGCCGACGTTCCGCCCGACCGCCTTGCCCGCGCAGGGACGCTCGGTGTGCTTCACGCCCCGGACCGCGTCCTCGATCGCGCGGTAGCCGGTGCAGCGGCAGATGTTGCCCTTGAAGGCGCGCGGCAGGTCGTCGAGCTTGCCGTCGTCGTGGGCGGTGCCCCGCTCCGCCTCCAGGGCGGCCGTCGTCATGAGGAAGCCGGCCGTGCAGAAGCCGCACTGGTAGCCCTGGGCCTCCAGGAACTTCTTCTGCACCGGGTGGAGTTCGCCGTCCGGGGAGCAGAGCCCCTCGACGGTCGTCACGGCCCGCCCCTCCGCCCGCACCGCCGGGTACAGGCAGCTGTGCACCGGCTCCCCGTCGACGTGGACGGTGCAGGCGCCGCAGTCCCCGGCGTCGCAGCCCTTCTTCACGCCGAACCAGCCCCGCTCGCGCAGATAGGTGCGCAGGCACTGGCCGGCGCGCGGCTCCTCGGCGAAGGAACGGTCGTTGACACGGATCTCGAAGCTCATCGGGCGTCCTCCTCGGCGGTGCGGACCAGTGCGTCGCGGACTTCCCCGGCGAGGCGGAAGCCCATGTGCCGCCGCCACTCGGGCAGTCCGTGGATGTCGTCGAACCACTCGTCGTCCCGGACGGCGTCGGCGATCGTCGACCGCAGCTCCTCGCGGGTCGGCGGCAGCGGGAACCAGAACCGGAACGGCCGCACCGTCGCCGCGCTGATGTTGACCGCCATCGAGCCGTCGACCGGGTCCAGCGTGCCGATGACCAGCGCGCCCGAGCGGCCGAGCCCGTACAACGAGGCCTGCCGGAAGGCGGTGCGGAAGCCCAGGGCGCGCGCCGGGAGCGTCACCGAACGCAGCAGCTCGCCGTCCGCGAGGTCCTTGCGGCCGGCGCCGGTGATGAAGTCGACCACCTTCACCCGGCGCGACGAGCCGTCCTGCGCGCGGAGCAGACAGGTGCCGTCGAGGGCCGCGGTCAGCGAGATCAGCGGCCCGGCGGGAAGCCCGTTGCAGAGGTTCCCGCCGACGGTCGCCATGTTCCAGATCTTGAAGGAGGCGAGGAAGGCCCGGCAGCACTGCTCGAACAGCGGCGCCGCCGGCGCGTCCAGCGTCCGCCCGTACCGGGACAGCCGGGCGACCGTACAGGTCGCGGCGATCTCCAGGGAACCGTCCGGGTGCGGCGTGAGCGGTTCCCAGCCCATCCGGCTCAGATCGATCAGCCGGCGCAGGTGCGGCTGCGGTTCCGAGAACAGGTAGGTGCCCCCGCCGAGCCACGCGTCGCCCGGGCGCCACGGCTCGCGCAGCCGTGCGTCCCGTACGTCCGTCACCGTGTTCAGGTCCATGTCTCCCCAACGCCTCCCGGTCACTGCATTCCAGCCAGTGAAGCCCGCCGGAGGGAGGCCGGACGACTGGTGCGGAGGCCGGAAATCGCCGCCCGCGCGCGCCGGGGGCTGGAGGATCCACCAGGGGGTGTGTGCCGGTCAGAGGCGGTGGAGGTGCGCTCAGCGGACGGTTACCGGCGGAACCGACCCCTCCTTGTCCCTCCTCGGTAACAGACACGGGAGGCGGGCGTTCCGGCGCGGCCGCCCGAGCAGAACCGTCTCGCCAGAATCAGCCGACAGCGGCCTCGT
This sequence comes from Streptomyces sp. NPDC002232, assembly GCF_042890295.1. Classification (NCBI taxonomy): domain Bacteria; kingdom Bacillati; phylum Actinomycetota; class Actinomycetes; order Kitasatosporales; family Streptomycetaceae; genus Streptomyces; species Streptomyces sp. NPDC002232. Next base: position 141,220 of record NZ_JBIARV010000004.1, read on the forward strand.
ACGGCCGGGCACGGGGGAATCATCATGGACACGTCTGCCTGCCGGGACCGGGGGAGCACCAGGGGCTGGAAGTCCTGTGCCGCGGGGGCGGCGGTGGTCGCCGCGCTCCTCACGTCCACGGCGTGCCGGTCGGACGGGGGCGGGGCCGCCCCCACGGCCCGCCCGAGCACCGGCGCGCCCGCCACGCCCACGGCGACCGCGACGCCTCCGGCGAAGAGCGGGACGCCGAGCGCGACGCCGAGCGAGAAGCCGGGCGGGACGAAGGCACCGGCGAAGCCCGGCGGCTCCCCGAGTGCCACCGGAGGGACCCGGGCCGTCGCCGACTGCACCACGGAACAGCTCGCCGTCTCCGCCGTGAAGGAGCCCGCGGACAGCAAGGAGAACCGGCATCTGCTCCTCGGCGTCCAGAACGCCGGCGACGCCCCGTGCAAGCTCTACCGCTACCCCCACGTGAAGCTCGGGGCCACCGCCCGGACCATGGTCCCCGTCATCGAGGAGAGCGACCCGGACCCCGGGCGGCCCGTCGTCCTCGGCCGGGGCGAGGAGGCCTACGCGGCGCTGCTCGTCAGCGGCGGCGGCCGGGACGAGTACGAGGCCACGAGCATCACCCTCACCCTCCAGGGCCGCGCGCCCGGGAGCCGCGCGGGCGGCCCGGTCGACGTCCCGCTGCCCGTCGCCAGGCTCTACGCGGACGACGGCCAGCTGGTCACGTACTGGACGACCGCGTCCGGCGTCGCCCTGGACTTCATCATGTCGAAGTGACCGTACGGCCGTAGCCTCAGGAGCCGAAGGTTCCGTGCCGGCCCGCGCCGGCCGCGAAGCGCGCGGCGCCGGACAGGGTCTCACCCGCCGTCAGCGGCACCATGCCGTGTCGCAACTCGGACGCGAGCGCCTCCGGTTCGGGCAGGCCGTGCTGCTCGCGGACGGAAAGACGGTCGTGGCGCAGGCACAGCTGGGGGAAGCCGGCGATCTCCCGGGCCAGTTCCTCAGCCGCCTCCCGGGCCCGGCCCACCGGCACGAGACGGTTGGCGAGCCCGATCCCGTACGCCTCGGAGGCCGGGACCGGCCGGCCGGTCAGGATCAGGTCCATCGCCCGGCTCTCGCCGATCAGCCGGGGCAGCCGGACCGTGCCCCCGTCGATCAGGGGCACGCCCCACCGGCGGCAGAACACCCCGAGGACGGCGTCCTCCTCGACCACGCGCAGGTCGCACCAGAGGGCCAGTTCGAGGCCGCCGGCCACGGCGTGGCCGCTCACGGCCGCGATGACCGGCTTGGTCAGCCGCAGCCGGGTCGGCCCCATCGGACCGTCGCCGTCGGGCGCCACCCGGTTCCCGCGCGGGGTCCCGACGGCCTTGAGGTCGGCGCCCGCGCAGAACGACCCGCCCTCGCCCCACAGCACCGCGACGGAGGCGTCCTCGTCGGCCTCGAACGAGCGGAAGGCGTCCGCCAGGCGTTCCGCGGTCGGCCCGTCCACGGCGTTCCGGGCGGCGGGCCTGGAGAGGATCACCGTGGTGACGGGTCCGTCGCGCTCGACGCGGACGGCGTCCCGCGCGTCCGGTGTCGCTGCTGCATCGGTCATGGGGGCATTCTCGGGGCGCGGCGGCCCCGTTTCCAGACCGGGGTCAGCCGGCGGGCGGCGTGAGGACCACGAAGTCGGCGCCCGAGGGGTCGAGGCAGACGGCGAGCCGGCCGACCCCCTCCATGTCCACCGGGCCCATCTGCACGCTGCCGCCCCTCCGGGCGACCTCGGCCACCGTGGCGTCGCAGTCGGCGACGGCGAAGACGGGGTGCCAGTACGGCCGTCCGCCCGCGACGTCGAGGTCCTCCTCGGTCAGCTGCATGAGGCCGCCGTGCATGCGCTCCGCGGGAAGCCCCGCGGGGGTGATGAGGCTGTACGTGCCCGCGCCCTCCGGCAGTTCCATCTCCCCGAACCACCAGCCGAGGACCCCGCCGTAGAACTCCTTCGCGGCGGCCGCGTCCGTCGTGTACAGCTCGGTCCAGCTCAGCGAGCCCGGCTCGTCCACCAGATCGGCGCCCTTGATCTCCCCGCCCTGCCAGACCGCGAACTGCGCCCCCAGCGGGTCGGTGTACTGGGCCATCCGGCCCTGGTCGCCGAAGCTCTTCGGCGCCACCCGGACCGTGCCGCCGGCGTCCTCCACGGCCCGGGTCGTGGCGTCGGCGTCGGTGACGGAGTAGTAGATCATCCAGGCCGGGCGCGCGCCGGGTTCGGTCAGCTTCCCGAGACCGGCGACGACCTTCCCGTCCTTGCGGAACATCCCGCCCTCCGCGTCCTCCCCCTCTCCCATCGGCTCGTACTCCCAGCCGAGCACGGCCCCGTAGAAGGCGGCGGCGGCCCGCACGTCGGGGGCGCCGAGGTCCAGCCAGCAGGGGGAGCCCGGTACGAAGGCGGTGGTGAGCATGGTGATTCCCTTTCGCGGATCCAGTACGGCCCAGCCTGGCACCGGACACCGCCGCCTGCCCGTCGGCCGCCGCCTCGCGGGTCATTTCATCCGCCGTACATGGAACCGGGGACCCCCTCCGCCTATTGTCGTGGCCATGGCAGCAGGAATCCTCACCGTGCGCCGCCACGTCGACCAGGGACACGTGGCGAGCGCCCTGTGTACGGTCGCCCCGGCGCGCTGACCGCGCCCCCTTCCCCCACGGGATCCCCACCCGGCGGCCTCCGCCCGACTCCCGTCTCTTCCCCTCCCGCACCGCGCCGACCGGCGGACCGCACGGCCGCTCGCGCGCGGGCGTCCCCCTGTGCCCCGCACCCAGAGGAACGGACATCATGAGCGAGAACCGACGCCCGCAGGTGAGCCGGCGAGGCTTCATCGGCGGCGCCGCCGCCGTCGCGGCCGCGACCGCCGTGCCCACCGTCGCGCACGCCGCCGCGGCCTCCCCCGCCGCTGCCGCCGCCCGGCCGAACATCCTGCTGATCGTCACCGACGACCAGCCCAAGCACACCGAGTGGGCCCTGCCCAAGACCGTCGCCTGGCTCGCCGGGCAGGGCGTGCGGTTCACCGACGGCCACGTCACCACCCCGCTCTGCGCGCCCTCGCGCTCCAGCGTGTTCTCCGGGCGTCACGCCCACCACCACGGGGTGCGCAACAACAAGGCCTCGTACTCCCTCGACCAGAGCACCACCGTCCAGAAGTACCTCAAGCAGGCCGGCTACCGCACCGGCCTCTTCGGCAAGTACCTCAACTCCTGGACCCTGGCCGACAACCCGCCGCACTTCGAGGAGTTCGCCCTCCTCCAGCCCGGGTACGTCGACGCCCGCTGGAACGTCGACGGCACCGTCCAGACGATCGAGGGCTACACCACCACCATCGTCAAGAACCGCACCCTGAGGTTCCTCGACAAGGCCGCCGCCGACCCCCGGCCCTGGTTCGCCTACGTCACGCCCTACGCGTCCCACGGCCCGCGCACCCCCGAGGCGAAGTACGCCGGCACCGAGGTCCCGGCCTGGAACGGCCGCCCGTCCGTCCCCGAGGGCGACCGCGCCGACAAGCCGGGCTACATCAAGGACGCCACCGGCACCCTCGCCGACGGCCGCAGGATCCGCGCCGAACAGCTGCGCACCCTGCTCTCCGTCGACGACGCCGTCCAGGCCTTCAAGGACAAGCTCCAGGCCCTCGGCCAGCTCGAGAACACCCTGGTCATCTACATCGGCGACAACGGCTTCAGCTGGGGCGACCACGGCTGGACGGCGAAGTCGGTGCCCTACCGCCCGGCGCACGAGGTGCCGTTCTACCTCTCCTGGCCGGCCGGCGGCCTCGGCGCCGGGACCCAGGACGACCGCATCGTCGCGAACATCGACATCGCGCCGACCATCCTCGACGCCGCCGGCATCACCCCCGCCGCCCCGCAGGACGGCCGGTCGCTGCTCTCCGGCCACAGCCGGGACCACCTCCTGGTGGAGTGGTGGAAGCAGGGCACCGGCGCCGGCGGCGCCCCCACCTGGTCCTCGTACGTGGCCAAGGACGAGCAGTACACGGAGTACTACGACCTGACCACCGACGGGAGCGGCACCGTGACCGGCACCGGCCAGGTCAAGTTCCGCGAGTACTACGACCTGGTGAACGACCCGTACCAGCTGACCAACAAGCTGTACCAGGCGACACCGGCCCAGGAGCAGGCCCTCGGCATCCCCGCCCTCGCCGCGCGGCTCGCCGCCGACCGCGCGTCCTGACGCGCCCGCCGCCGGACCGGTCCCGCGCTCAGCGGGACCGGTCCGGCGGCGGATCACTCCCGCGCTGTCACCCGGACCGGTCCAGCAGCAGGTCCCGCACGCACCCGCGCAGCCAGGCGTGCGCCGGGTCGGCGTCGTGACGCGGATGCCAGGCGAGGCCCAGCGACAGCGGCGGCAGGCCGAGGGGGACGTCGAAGGTCACCAGGCCGAGGGACTCGGCGAGCACCCGGCTCCGCGCGCCGACCAGCCCGACGAGGTCGGTGTCCCGCAGGACGAAGAGCGACGCCGTGTACGTGCCGACGCCCGCGACGACCCGGCGCCGCAGCCCGTGCTCGGCCAGCGTGGTGTCGACCGGACCGTGCAGCCGCCCCCGGCGCGAGACGACCAGGTGGTCCGCCTCCGTCGCGAACCTCCGCCGCGTCAGCCGCCCGCGCAGGAGCGGGTGTCCGGCCCGGACGACGCCGAGCATGCGGTCGTCCAGGACGTGCTCGGTGCGCACCTCGGGATGCACGGCGCCGATGACGCCGATCTCCAGGTCGGCGACGCCCTCCCGGAGCGTCGGCGCGTCGACGTGGCTCTCGTTCAGGAACCGCAGCCGCGTCAGCGGCGCCTCGCGCGCCGCCCGGGCGAGCAGGGCGGGGCCCAGTTGCGCGGCGTGCGCGTCCTGGCCCAGCACCGTGAACGTCCGCGCCACCGTGCGGAGATCGGAGGGACCCGAGGCCGCGAAGAGCGCCCGGGCCCGCTCCACGACCGCGCCGACCTCGGCCCGCACGGACAGGGCGTACGGCGTCGGCACCATCGCCCGCCCGGCGCGCACCAGGATCGGATCGCCGAGCGCCTTGCGGATCCGGCCCAGCGTGCGGCTGGTGGCCGGTTCGGACAGATGCAGCCGCCGCGCCGCTCCCCGGACGCTCTGCTCCTCCAGGAGCACGTCGAGCGCGAGCAGAAGATTGAGGTCGAGACCGCCTGCCTCCACGGATTGCGTCACACGCACTCACCCCTTGCGAAAGATGCACTGGAAGTAATCCACGGGCCGAGCCTACGGTGGGCGCAGATCCCCTCACCACGACGCTCCCCGGAGGAGCCATGCCCTCGCCTGCCCTCGCACCGCCGCCCGCCGCCCCGGCCGGTCCCGCGCCCGGCCCGCTCACGCGGTCGACGCTGCTCGCCCTCTGCGCCTGCGTCCTCGTCGCGCAGAGCATGGTCGCCGCCATCAACCTCCTCATCCCGCAACTGGCCGCCTCCGCCCTCCATCCGTCCGCCACCGAACTGCTGTGGACCGTCGACGCCTACGTCATCGTCTTCGCCGGACTGCTCGTCCCCGCCGGGGCGCTGGGCGACCGCCGGGGCCGCAAGGGCGTGCTGCTCGCCGGACTCGCGCTGTTCGCGGCCGGGGCGGCGACCAGCGCCCTGGCGACCACACCGGCGCTGCTGATCGCGGGCCGAGGCGTGTCCGGGGCGGGGGCCGCCTGCGTCATGCCCGCCACCATGTCGATCCTCGTGCGGCTGGCCGGACCGGAGCGCCGGGCCGGGGCCCTCGCCTCCTGGACCCTCGCGGTCGGCCTGGGCGGTCTGGCGGGCAACGTCGGCGGGGGAGCGGTCGGCCAGTTCCTCTCCTGGCGCGCCCTCTTCTGGCTGATGGTCCCGCTCGCCGCGCTCCTGGCCTGGGCCGTCGCGGTCACCGTCCCGCGCACCGAGCGCTCCCCGCACGGACGCCCCGACCCCCGTGGCACGCTGCTGCTCGTCGCGGCCCTGGTCGCCCTCCTCGCCGGGATCATCGAGGGCCCGACGCACGGCTGGACCTCCCTCCGCATCCTGGTCCTCTTCACGGTGGGCGCGGCCCTGGCCGGCCTCTTCACCTGGTACGCGCTCCGCTCGCCCGCCGCCCTCTTCGACCCGCGGGTCTTCCGCTCCCGCCCGCTGCGCGCCGCCGTCCTGGGCACCGCCACCGGGTTCTTCGGCCTCTTCTCGCTCTTCTACGCCAACGCGCAGTACCTCCAGTACGTCAAGGGGTACGGCCCCGCGCTGACCGGGCTCGCCATCGTGCCGCTCACCCTCGGCATGGCGCTCTTCCCCAAGGTGGCGACCCGCTGGCAGGCCGGCTCGGGACCGCGCCCCGCCGTCGCCACCGGACTCCTGCTCATCGGCGCCGGACTCCTGGGGGTCTCCACCGCCGGAGCGCACACCCCGTACGCGCTGTACGCCTGCTGGCTGCTCGTCATATAGGCCGGCACCGGCCTGTGCATGCCCGTCCTGACCGTCGGCGTCGTCACCTCCCTCCCCACGGACCAGGCGGGCCTCGGCTCCGGCCTCGGCACCTCGGCACGCGAGATCGGCGCCGCCCTCGGCGTGGCCGTCACCGGCACCGTGCTCGCCGCGCACCGGAGCGACGCCGTCGCCGGGACCTTCGCCGACGCGATGAGCCCGGCGCTGCGCACGGCGGGCACGGTCGTCCTGGCCGCCACGGTCCTGGTCGTCCTCGGGTACCGGGGCGCGGCGGCCGGGAGGCGGACCGCCACCGGCGCCTGAGGGCGCCGACCGGGCGGAGGTGTGGGCCGGATGGCGCAGGCGCCGCGCGGCGTGACCCGCCCCGCGAGATCGTGGCCGGACCCCGGGACGACACGGCCCCGTGGCCGAGGAGCACCCGGACGCCCGGTCGTGCGACCGCCCCCGGACCGCGCGCCGTTCCTCCGTCCCACAACCGAGGAGGTAGCGCATGCCCCGACGTGTCCCCGCCGCGCACGGCGGCCGGAGTGCCACGAGCTCCGACCCCGGCCGCACCGCACCTCGCCCCGGCCGCCGGCTGCGCGCGGCGGCCGTCGGCGCGGTCACGGCCGCCGCCGTCCTGGGCGGCGCCGCGACGGTGCCCGCGGCGGCGGCCCCGGCCGGCCCGGTGCCGTACGACTCCGGCCACGGCGACCCGGCCCTCCAGCGCGCGCTCGCCGGTCTCGTCGCGGCGACGGGCGGTCCGCCCGGGGCGATCGCGATCCTGACCCGGGACGGCGCGCGCCAGGTCTACCGGGCCGGCACCGCCGAGATCGGCACGGGACGCCCGCCCCGGCCCGACGACCACATGCGGATCGCCAGTGCGGCCAAGGCCTTCAGCGGCGCGGTCGCGCTGAGCCTGGTGGACCGCGGAGCCCTCGACCTGGACGACACGATCGGTCGCCGCCTGCCGCGACTCCCCGCCGCCTGGCATGCCGTGACTCTACGTCAGCTGCTCCAGCACACCAGCGGACTCCCCGACTACAGCAGGAGCCAGGCCTTCCAGGACATCGTCCGGGCCGACCCGCGCCACCACTTCGACTCCCGGCGGCTGCTCGACTTCGTGGCGGACCGGCCGCTCGCCTTCCCGCCCGGCAGCCGGTACGCCTACTCCAACTCGGACAACATCGCGGTCGCCCTGATGGCCGAACAGGCCACCGGGCGCCCCTACGAGTCGCTGCTGCGCCGGCTCGTGTACCGCCCGCTCGACCTGACCGGGACCAGCCTTCCCCAGGGCTACCTGCTGCCCCGCCCCTTCCTGCACGGCTACGACACCACTCCGGGAGAGCCGCCCGAGGACGTGAGCGAGGCGATCAGCGCCTCCGGGGCCTGGGCCTCCGGCGGCATCGTCTCCACCCCCGCCGACCTGAGCCGGTTCATCGGGGGCTACGCGGGACCGGAGCTGCTGACCCCGGCCACCCGGCGCGCGCAGCAGGACTTCCTCCCCGGCGGCGCCTCCGAGCCGGCCGGTCCCGGGGCCAACGCGGCGGGTCTGGCGCTCTTCCGCTACACCACCCGGTGCGGCACGGTCCTCGGCCACACCGGCAACACCCCGGGCTACACGCAGTTCGCCGCGTCCACCCGGGACGGCCGGCGCACGATCACGGTCTCCGTCACCAGCCAGGTCCCGCTGGACCCCGCCCTCCTGGCCCGACTGCGCGCGGTCGAGGAGCAGTTCGTCTGCGCCCTCCTCGACGACCGGCGTCCGGGGCAGGGGAAGCCGCACTCCTAGGGCGTGTCGTCACAGGGAGCGTCGTCACCCTCCCGTCCGCCCCGCGACGAAACCGCCGCCGGCCGCCCCCTTACGCCGTGACGGGTTTCCCCTTACCCTCACCTCTGCGCACAAGTTACCGGCCGGTCAACAACGTGGGCGGCCGCACGGGCCCGGAGGTCGCCATGAGTTCCGCGCAGTACCAGCTCGACAACCGGCCGCGCTCGGTGGCGCACCTCCTCCTCGAACGGGTCGCGGCCACGCCCGACCGCGAGGCCTACCGCTACCCCGTGGCACCGGGCGCGGGCGCGTCCGGCGCCGAGGAGTGGCGCTCCCTGACCTGGGCCCGGACGGCCGAGCGCGTGACGGCGATCGCGGCCGGCCTGCTCGCCCTCGGGCTGCGGACCGAGGAGCGGGTGGCCATCTCCTCCTCGACCCGGATGGAGTGGATCCTCGCCGACCTGGGCGTGATGTGCGCGGGCGCCGCCGCCACCGCCGTCTATCCGAGCACCAACGCCGACGAGACGGCGTACATCCTCGCCGACTCCGACAGCCGGGCGGTCTTCGTCGAGAACGCCGCCCAGCTGGCCAAGGTCGCCGCGCACGCGGACCGGCTGCCGGGGCTCGGTCACGCGATCCTCTTCGACGCGGAGGACGAACTCCCGCGCGTCGAAGGCCTGGAGGTGCTGAGCCTCGCCGGTCTTGAGGAGCGCGGCACGGCGTACCTCCAGGAGCATCCGGATGCGGTCCGGGAGGCCGTCGGCGCCATCGAACGGGAGCAGCTCGCCACCCTCATCTACACCTCCGGGACCACCGGCCGCCCCAAGGGCGTGCGCCTGGTCCACGACTGCTGGGCCTACCAGGGCGTCGCCCAGGAGGTCAGCGGACTCCTCGAACCCGACGACGTGCAGTTCCTGTGGCTGCCGCTGTCCCACGTCTTCGGCAAGGCCCTGATCTCGGGCCAGATCCGCACCGGCCACGTGATCGCGGTGGACGGCCGCCTGGACCGCATCGTCGCCAACCTGCCCGTCGTCCGGCCCACCGTGATGGCCTCGGCGCCGCGGGTCTTCGAGAAGGTCTACAACGGCATCGCCGCGAGGGCGCGGGCCGAGGGCGGCGCGCGGTACCGGATCTTCCGGTGGGCGGCGAAGGTCGCCCGCGAGCACGCCAGGACCGGTCAGGAGAGCCTGGTCGCGACGGGGACCCGGACCGTGCCGCTGCGGCTGACGGTGCAGCACGCCCTCGCCGACCGGCTGGTCTACGGGAAGATCCGGGCGGCCTTCGGCGGCGCGCTCCGGGGCAGCGCCTCGGGCAGCGCCGCCCTCGCGCCCGACATCGCCTACTTCTTCGCCGGCGCGGGCGTGCCGGTCCTGGAGGGCTACGGCCTGACGGAGACCAGCGCCGGCTGCACCGTCAACCCCGCCGACGACTTCCGGGTGGGCACCGTCGGCCGGCCGCTGCCCGGCACCGAGGTGCGCATCGCCGGGGACGGTGAGGTCCTCCTGCGCGGCCCCGGGATCATGCGCGGCTACCACAACCTCCCGGAGAAGACCGCCGAAGTCCTGGAGGACGACGGCTGGTTCCGCACCGGGGACATCGGCGAGCTCGACGAGGAGGGCTTCCTCCGGATCACCGACCGGAAGAAGGACCTGTTCAAGACCTCGGGCGGCAAGTACGTCGCGCCCACGGAGATCGAGAGCCGGTTCAAGGCCGTCTGCCCCTTCGTCAGCAACATCCTGGTCATCGGCGACGGCCGCAACTACTGCACCGCCCTGATCGCGCTCGACGAGGCCGCGATCATGCCCTGGGCCGCCTCGCACGGCCTCGGGGACCGGGCATACGCCGAGGTCGTCTCCGCGCCGGAGGTGCGCGCGCTGATCGACGGCTTCGTCCGGCGCGTCAACGGCGACCTGCAACGCTGGCAGACGATCAAGAAGTTCGCGCTGCTGCCGCGCGACCTCGACATCGAGCACGGCGAACTCACCCCGAGCCTCAAGGTGAAGCGCCCGGTCGTGGAACGCGCCTACGCCGAGGCCGTGGAGGCGATGTACGAGGGAGCCCGCGAGGCCTGAACCCCCGGGCCGCGCCCAGGGCTTGCCCGGCCTGGCCCAGGCCTCGCCCCGGTCTTGCCCGGCCTCGCTCGCGCCTCACCCAGGCCTTGCCCGGCCTCGCCCCAGCCCCGCCCCGGCCCGTCCGGTACGGCCCTCCCGGAGCCGTACCGGACATCACGCGTCCCCGGTCACCCCGTCCGTCCGCTCCCGCAGGAAGTCGGCGTGGCCGTTGTGGCGGGCGTACTCCTGGATCATCACCAGGTAGACCCAGCGCAGACTGAGCGCGACCCCGCGCGAGGACGTGAACGTCTCGTCGAGGCCGCGCCCGGCCACGGCGGCGTCGCACGCCTCGACCTCGGCCCGGTACACCCCGAAGTCCCTCTCCGCGTCGGCCGCCCGGACACCGGAGAGTCCCTCGTCGCCGTCCGCCGGACCGGTGAACACCTCGCCGACGTCCTCACCGGCGAAGCCGCGCCGGAACCACGACCGCTCCACCTCCGCCATGTGCCGGACCAGGCCCAGGAGGGTGAGGCCCGAGGGCTCGACCGCCGCCCGCGCCAGCGCCTCCGGGCCGAGACCGGCGCACTTGGCGAGCAGCGTCTCCCGGTGCCAGGTCAGCCAGCCCTCCAGCATCCCGCGCTCCGTCACGGTTCCCAGCTCGCCCAGCCCTCGTGCCCGCACGACCCGCGGTGCCGTCCACGTCACGTCTCCAGCACCTCCACGTGGTCGCCGATCGCGACCGCGAGGACCCGTGAGCCCGGTTCCGTGGTGCGCCAGCGGTGCCGGACGCCGCCGGACAGCAGCAGGGTGTCCCCGCGGCCGAGCCGGTGGACGCGGCCGTCGGCCTCCACCTCCACGGAGCCGTCCGCCACGTACAGCAGCTCGTCGTTCCGGTGCCGGAACTCGCGGTCCGCCTCGTGCGCGCCGACGAACTCCAGCGCGTGCAGCTGGTGCCGGCCGCGGACCACCGGCCGGACGCGCGCCTCGCGGTCGAGGCCGCTGTCGTCGTCCGCGCGCACCACGTCGACCGTGCGGGTCTCGTCGGAGGCGGCCAGCAGCTGGACCGCCGTCGTCCCGAGCGCGTCCGCGATCCGCTGGAGCGAGCGCATGCTGGGGCGCGCCCGGTCGTTCTCGATCTGGCTCAGGAACGGGGACGAGAGCCCGCTGACCTTCGCCACCTCGGCGAGCGTCAGGTCCAGTGCCCGTCGCCGGCGGCGCACGGCGGCGCCCACCCGCGGTGTGTTCGCGGTCTCCATGGTCGGTCCCGTCCCTTCCCGCCCCGTGGCGCCGTTCGTCCTGTTCCACGGCGCATGACCGCACCCTACGCGGCGCGCGTTCCGGGACCGGAGACGGTTTCGTACTCCCGACACACGCCCGTCACACAACGGCCCTAACGTCAAAGTCGGTTGTTCTCATCAAAGAAAGTTTGAAGGAGGAGCTCCGACGTGCCCACGATCGACCAGAACTCACGCCGCCGCCGTCCCACCGGCCTCATCGCCCTCGACGAGACGGCCGCGTCCGAGGGCTACACCCTCTACGCCCCGCTCACCGGCACCGGCGAGGTCCACCTCGTCGACCTCCACGGACGCACCGTCCACCGGTGGAACCTCCCCTACCGCCCCGGCCGCCACGCCCGGCTCCTCGCCGACGGGACCCTCGCCTACAACGGCGTCCTCCCCGGCGAGAAGGCCCTCTTCCCGATGTGGCACAAGTACCGGGGCGGCGTCATGCTCCGCGCGGCACCCGACGGCACCGTGCTGAGCGAGCACCGCGACCCCCTCCAGCACCACGACGCCCACCACCTCGACGACGGCCGCATCCTCTACACCGCCCTGGAGGCCCTCGCCGGGGACGAGGCCGCGGCGGTCCGGGGCGGAGTGCCCGGCTCCGAGGCCGCCGACGGCCTCGTCTGGGCCGACACCATCAAGGAGGTCGGCCCCGACGGCGAGCTCCTCTGGTCCTGGCGCGCCGCGGAGCACCTCGACCGCGACGCCTTCCCCCTCCACGAGGCCTACGCCCGCGAGCACTGGCCGCTGATCAACAGCGTGACGCCCCTGCGGGACGGCAACATCCTCGCCAGCCTCCGCAGCGTCTCCGCCGTCGTCGTCATCAGCCGCGAGACCGGGGAGATCCTCTGGCGGAGCCGCCCCGGCACGGTCAGCCAGCAGCACGCCCCCACCGAACTCGACGACGGCCGCCTCCTCGTCTTCGACAACGGCGTCTTCCGGCCCGGGAGCGACGTCCCCTACTCCCGCGTGATCGAGATCGACCGGACGGACGGCGAGATCGTCTGGGAGTACCACGACCCGGCCCGCGAGTTCTTCTTCGCGCCCTTCATGGGCTCCGCGCAGCGCCTGCCGAACGGCAACACGCTCGTCACCGACTCCCCGTCCGGCCGGCTCTTCGAGGTGACGAAGGACGGCTACCTGTGCTGGGAGTACGTCGTCCCGTACTTCGCCGGGTACGGCGAGAGCGAGGTCCGCGGCCTTTTCCCGTCCGAGCCCAACGCCGTCTTCCGCGCCTACCGCTACACCGCCGCCGAGATCCCGTGGCTGGAGGCGACGGCATGACGACCACACCCGCCGAGGCGCCCGTGGCCGAACCCGCCGAGGCCGTCGACGCCCCCGTCCCGTGGCGGCGCCTGATCCCCCTCGCGACCCAGCACGTCCTCGCGATGATCGCCGCCCCCGTCTCCACCGTCTTCCTCGTCGCCGGCAGCCTGAAGATGTCGCCCGGCGCGACGGCCTCGCTGCTCAGCACCGTCCTGCTGCTGTGCGGGGCGGGCGCCCTGCTCCAGTCCCTCGGCGTGTGGCGGATCGGCGGACGGCTGCCGTTCGTCATGCTGCCCGGCGGCGCCGCGACCGCGCTGTTCCTCCAGATCGCCCAGGAGCACGGCCCGGCGACCGCCACCGGCGCCGTCCTCCTGGCGGCCGCGCTGCTGCTCGCCGTCCTGCCCCTCTACGCCCGTGTCGTACGGCTCTTCCCGCCCCTGGTCATGGGCGTGACCGTGCTGCTGATCGGCATCGCGATGATCCGAGTCGCGGCCCGGCTCGTCACCGGCCCCGACGGCACGGGCGAGCCGCGCGCGGTGCTCCTCGCCGCGCTCACCGTGGCGGCCACCCTCGCCGCGTACGTGTTCCTGCGCGGGGTCTGGCGGCAGACGTCCGTCCTCCTGGGCATGGCGGCGGGAACGCTCGTCGCGGTGGTCACCGGCCTGGGCTCCTTCGCCCCCGCCGCCGGCAGCGGCTTCGCCCTGCCCGTCCTCCTGCCCTTCGGCGCTCCGCGGTTCGACCTCGTCGCCGCGCTGCCGCTGCTCGTCTTCAGCCTGACCACGCTCGCCGAGATCACCGGGCAGACCGTGCTCAACAGCGAGACCGTCGGGCGGACTCCCGCCCCCGAGCGCGACGTCCCGCGCGTGGCCCGCGCCGACGCCCTGGTGTCCCTGGCCGGCGGCCTCTTCGGCACCTCGCTCATGGTCACCAGCGCCGAGAACATCGGCATCGGCCGCCTCACCGGGGTCCGCAGCCGGTTCGTGACCGCCGGGGCCGGAGCGCTCCTGGTCGTCCTGGGCCTGGCCGCGCCGGTGTCACGGCTGCTGGCCGGCATCCCGGAGGCCGTCGTGGGCGGGTCGGCGCTCGTCGTGTACGCGGTGATCGCGGTCATGGGCGTCGAGATGCTCCGCCGGGCCGATCTGTCCGGCACAGGGCCGGGCTCGCTGACGGCGGCGCTCGCGCTCACCGCGGGTCTGCTGCCGCTGCTCACCCCGGACCTGTACGCGGGCTTCCCCGGCTGGGCCCGCACGATCCTGGGCAGCGGCGTCGTCGCGGGAACCCTGACGGCGGTGGTCCTGACGGCGCTGCTGGGCCTGGTCGGCCGGGGGAGCGGCGCCCCCTCCGCGCCGGGGACGCCCCCACGGGAGTGAGGACCCCGGCGGTCAGCGGAGGGGGGCCGGGCCCCGCCGGTTGAAGGGGAGCCGGCCGAGGGCCACCGCCATGCCGCAGGTGTCGGTCAGGGCGGAGAACACCAGGCCCCCGGCGACCGCCGCCGACAGCAGCGGGAACGCCGGGTGCACGAAGAGCCCGAGGACGAGCCCGAGCAGCACCAGCGTCCCGGCGGCCAACCGCACCTGACGCTCCATGCCCCAGACCGACCGGACCGGCCCCGGCGGACGTTCGAGCCCGTGTCCGGCGGCGGCCCAGGCCCGGGTGCCGCCGGTGAGGCTCGCGGCGGCGATCCCGTGGGCGGCGAGGACCGCGGCGCCCCGGTCGGAGCGGGCGCCGGAGGCGCACACCAGGAGCAGCGTGCCGGACCCGGCGGCCCGGCGCAGGTCCGCCAGGCCGTCGCCGATGCGGTCCAGCGGGACGTTGACGGCGCCCGGAAGCCGTCCGGAGGCGAACTCTCCGGGGGTCCGGACGTCGACCACGTACAGCTCGGGCAGCCGTCTCAGGGCGTCGTCGACGTCGAGGGAAGCAGTCATGGGGAACCTGTCCTTGCACGGTGGGGGAGCCGGCCCCGCGGTGGCCACGGGGCCGGCTCAGGGGATGCCCGGGGGAGTCCCGCCGGACGGGACGGATCCGGACGTGCGCGCCACGGGGTGGCCACGCAGCCGCCACATGGCGGCAGGGAGGGGTCTAGGAGACTGGTCCGCGCTCGTGCGGGATCCGCTCACCGGCCTCGACCGCGACGGGCAGCCGGTTCTCGGCCGGTGGCAGCGGGCAGGTCGCGAAGTCCGTGTAGGCGCAGGGCAGATTGGTCGCCCGGTTGAAGTCGAGCACGACCTCGTCGCCGGACCCCGGGCTCTCCACCGTGAGGTTCCGGTTCGCCGCGTACGTGGTGACGCCGGAGGTCTCGTCGGTGAACAGCAGGGTGAGGCTGCCGGGCGCGTGTCCGTTGAACGCGGTCAGGCTCAGCTCCTGCCCGTCGAGCCGGAAGACGACCCGGCCGGGAGCGTCGTACACGTGCTGGAGCCCCTCGACGGAGGCGCCGACCGTCGTCGGCCGGGGCTCGTCGAAGGCCTCGTACCGGCCGGTGACGACCCAGCGCGGATCGGGCTCGTAGGCGGGCGTCCCGGAGAAGGCGACGCGCAGCGCGTGGCCGGGGTCGCGCGGGCGGATCACGTCGTTGCCGCCGCGCTTGGCGACCTCGATCACGGTGTCGCCCCAGACGGCGTCGACGCCGCCGCGCTCGGGGATGACGCCGAAGACGTGCCGTCCGCGGACCGGCGCGCCGCCGACGACGAGTTCCTCCCCCTCGCCGAGCTCCACGACGACGCCCTCGGGCCCCGTCGTCCAGGCCCCGGGCGCGCCGGGGAAGGTCTGCGGCTCGTCGGAGAGCCAGTGCAGACCGGTGATGGCGAGGAAGCCGTGCTCCGAGGCGAGCCGGGCGTCCTTCTCCAGGTGCCACTTCTCCCACGCGGCGGCGAACAGCCCGGGGTCGGCGTCGGTCGTCTCGGGGACGGCGGAAAGGTCACGGACGCTCATGCGTCTCCTCCTGCGGGAGTGGATGGTGAGGGATGGGCGCGCGGTCGTGCGAGGTCCGCCAGGAGCGGAGGGCACGGGGGAGCGCGGGGCAGGACGAGGCCGTCAGGGGGCGCCCGGGAGCCACCGGGGCGAGCGCGTCGATGTCCGGACGCCGGGTCGGGGCCTCGGTGTCAGCGGGAACACGCCATGGTCGTGACGCGCACGTAGTCCACGTGTCGGCGCGTCACGAGAAGGCTCATGCGCCCAGGAGAACACACCTCCGCCGCACGGCGCCAGTACCTCCCGCCCGCGCGGTGCCCCCGGCTCCGCCCCGGTCGCCGGATGCCGACGATGCCGCCGAAGCGCTCCGGAGACCATGAACTCGATTCAGCGGCGGGAGAGTTGACCCACAGCTCTACTGTCGCACTGAAGGTTCGGCGATCTCGTCGGCGTCCGTGGGACATGTACTTCGAGGAGCCTTCGGCCGAGGTCCCGCCTCCTGAGCGGATCCATGCCTGGCGGCCGTGGCCGGAGTGGGTCACCGCGCCCCTGAACGACGGCATCGAGGTGTTCGCTGTGCCGCGGCGATTGACCCGGGCGCTGGCCGGCGCGACCACCGCCGAGCTGGAAGAGCTCACGGCCCGCTGGACCGCGCGCCTCCGGTCCGAGGACGGGGACGACATGACCGACGATGATCTCCTGGCGGTCCTGCGGGGAGTGGCCCGGCTCGCCGCGTCCGCGGTGAACACGGGGGGTGGCCTCTACTGCTGGAGTCTCTGACCTCCGACGAGACGGGTTCGGCCAGGACGACGCGGAGGCGGTTCCGCTCAAGGGGAGCGTCAGCCCCGTCCCGGCCGCGGCCGGATCCGGCCCGATGATCTGTGCGGTATCCGTGGGAATCGAGCGGAATCGCACGGAGATGTCGTGGGCTCTGATCGTTTCCGCATGATGACCTCGCGGGCATGAACACACGTACCGGACTCGCGCTCGCGAGCGCCGCCCTGACCGCCCTCGCCGCCACCGCCCCGACGGCGCCGTCCGCGTCCGCCGCAGGCCCCGAGCCGACCCCGGCGCCACTCGTCACCGCCGCCGACGCGGTGCCCGGCCAGTACATCGTGACCCTCGACGCGACCGCCGACGCCGAAGCGGTGGCCGGGGAGCTGGGCCTGCGGCCCACGTTCGTCTACGACAGCGCCCTCACCGGCTTCGCGGCCCCACTGACCGGCGATCAGCTGGCGGCCGTCCGGAGCACCCCGGGCGTGACCTCGGTGGAGGAGGACGCGGTGGCCGCCGCACCGCCCCGGCCGGTCACGCCCTCCGCCTCCCGGGGTCCCGCCGCCGGCTGGGGCCTGGACCGGATCGACCAGCGGCAGCTTCCGCTCGATCAGGACTTCACCACCCGGGGCACCGGCGCCGGCGTCACCGCGTACATCCTCGACACCGGCATCGACTACGGCCACACCGAGTTCGGCGGCCGTGCCGAGGCCGGCTTCGACGCCGTGGGCGACGGACGCCTCGGCCAGGACTGCAACGGCCACGGCACGCACGTCGCGGGCACCGTCGCCGGCGCCACCTACGGGGTGGCCCGGGAGGCCGCCCTGGTCAGCGTCCGCGTGCTCGGCTGCGACGGGCGCGGCACGTACTCCGGCATCATCGCCGGACTCGACTGGGTCGCCAGGAACGCCCGTCACCCCGCCGTCCTGAACGCCTCCCTCGGCGGCGACAGGTCCGCGGCCCTGAACGACGCCGCCACCGTGCTCCGGGCCGCCGGCGTGCTGCCCGTCATGGCGGCGGGCAACTCGGCGAAGGACGCCTGCGAGGTGTCCCCCGCCTCGGCCGACGGGGTGCTGACCGTCGCGGCCTCCGACATCGGGGACCGGCAGGCGTCCTTCTCCAACCACGGCCCCTGCGTGGAGATCTTCGCGCCCGGCCAGGACATCGTCTCGGCACGCCTCGGCGGCGGCTCCCTCACCGAGAGCGGCACCTCCATGGCCGCCCCGCACGTCACCGGCGTCGCCGCGCTCTACGAGGCCGAGCACCCCACGGCGGGCCCGGACGAGGTCGCCGCGTGGATCGACGCGCACGCGACGGAGGGAGTCCTGAGCGGAGTCGCAGCGGAATCGCCCGACCGGCTCCTGTTCACCGACGGCCTGTAGAGGACCACCCGGAGGCACGCACGCCCCCGCGCCCCGGTCACGAGCCGGGGCGCGGGAGCGAGCCCGGCGGCCCGGGCGGGGATGCCGATTCCGGCCGCTAGACGGCGGACTCGAAGGTGCGCAGCAGATCGGCCGCCACGCTCACGGCGATCGTCGCGGGCTCCTTGCCGGTGATGTCGGCCAGGCCGATCGGGGTCTTGATCCGGTCGATGACGGCCTCGTCGTGACCGCCCTCGGTGGCAAGCCGCCTGCGGAACCGCGACCACTTCGCCGCCGACCCGATCAGCCCGATCGAGCCGAGGTGGCTCGTGCGCAGCGCGGCGTCGCACAGCGCCGCGTCCTCGGCGTGGTCATGGGTCATGATCAGGACGTGGGTGCCGAGCGGCAGTTCGTCCAGGACCTCCTCGGGCAGCAGCGGCGTGTGGTGCACCCGCACCTGGGCCACCGCGTCCGCGAGGACGCCGAGCCGCTCCTCGGCCAGGGTGTCGGCGCGGCTGTCGACCAGATGGAGATCGAGGTCGTGCCGGGCCAGGATCCGTGCCAGTTCCAGACCGACGTGCCCGACGCCGAAGATCGCCACCGCCCGTACCACCGGCAGGGGTTCGAGCAGCACCGACACCGTGCCGCCGCAGCACTGGACTCCGTGGCGGTTGGTCACCTTGTCGTTGAGGGCGAAGTCGATGAGCTCGGGCTCCGCCGCGGTCGCGGCGATCATCTCCCGGGCCCGGTCGATCGAGACGGCCTCCACGTTGCCGCCGCCGATCGATCCCCAGGTCTCGGTCCGCCCGACCACGAGCTTCGCGCCGGCGTCGCGCGGGGCGTGTCCGCGCACGGCCGCGACGGTCACGAGCACGCCGGCCTCCCGGCGTGCCCGCAGCCGCGCGACCGCGGCGAACCACGTCATGTCAGGCACTGCTGAGCGCTTCCGCACCGGCCCCGACGGTGGCCGCTCCGCCGCTCCGGCGGGCGGCCTCGATCGCCCAGTAGACGGCCTCCGGCGTCGCGGGCGAGGCGAGTTCGACACTGATCCCGCCCGGTCCGAAGGCGGCGGCGGCCTGGCGCAGCGCCTCCCGCACGGAGAAGGCCAGCATCAGCGGGGGCTCGCCCACCGCCTTGGAGCCGTAGACCGCGCCCTCCTCGCGGGCGTTCTGGAGGAGCGTGACGTGGAACTCCTCGGGCATCTCGGAGAAGCTGGGCAGCTTGTACGTGCTCGCCGCCTGCGTGAGGAGGCGCCCCCGGTGCGGCCCGTCGCCGGCGTCCCAGCGCAGGTCCTCCAGCGTCAGCCACCCCGCGCCCTGCACGAAACCGCCCTCGACCTGACCGATGTCGATCATCGGGGACAGGCTGTCGCCGACGTCGTGCACGATGTCCACCCGTCGCACGCGGTACGCGCCGGTGAAGCCGTCCACCTCCACCTCGGCGGCGGCGGCGCCGTGCGCGAAGTACTTGAACGGCGAGCCGTGGAACGACTTCGCGTCCCAGTGCAGCCCCTCGGTCCGGTAGAAGCCGGCCGCCGACAGCTGCACGCGCTGGAAGTACGCGGTGCGCACCAGCTCGTCCCAGCCCAGCTCCGCGTCACCGCCCAGGCCGCGGGCGACGCCCTCGACGATGCGCACGTCCGAGGCGTTGGTGCCCAGCCGCGTCGCGGCCACCTGGAGCAGCCGGTCGCGCAGCTGCTCGCAGGCGTTCTTCACCGCCGCGCCGTTGAGGTCCGTGCCCGCGCTGGCGGCGGTGGCGGAGGTGTTGGGCACCTTGTCGGTACGGGTCGGGGCGAGGCGGACCTTGTGCAGCGGGATGCCCAAGGTGGTCGCCGCCACCTGGAGCATCTTGGTGTGCAGGCCCTGGCCCATCTCGGTGCCGCCATGGTTGATCAGGACGGAGCCGTCCTTGTAGATCAGCACCAGCGCGCCGCCCTGGTTGAAGGCGGTGAGGTTGAAGGAGATGCCGAACTTGAGGCCGGTCAGCGCCAGGGCCCGCTTGGTGTGCGGATGCGCGGCGTTGAACGCGGCGATCTCCCGCCGACGGTCGGCGAGGCCGCCGCTGGTCTTGACCTGCTCCCAGACGGCGGAGATCCGCTCCGGCTGGACGACCGGCTGTCCGTACGGCGTCGTCTGGCCCGGACGGTAGAAGTTGCGCTCCCGCAGCTCCGCCGGATCGAGGCCGAGCAGCGGTGCGCACCGGCCCATGATGTCCTCGATCACCAGCATGCCCTGGGGGCCGCCGAAGCCCCGGAAGGCCGTGTTGGAGACCTTGTTGGTCCGGGCGATCCGGCCGGTGACGCGGGCGTGCGGCAGCCAGTACGTGTTGTCGATGTGGCACAGCGCGCGGGCCACCACCGGCTCGGACAGGTCCAGGCTCCAGCCGCCGTCGGCGGTCAGCGTCGCGTCGAGGGCCTGGATGCGGCCCTCGGTGTCGAAGCCGATCCGCCACGCGGCGTGGAAGCCGTGCCGCTTGCCGGACATCGTCAGGTCCTGGGTGCGGTTGAGCCGGACCCGGACGGGCCGGCCGGTCAGCAGCGCGCCGAGCGCGGCGACGGCGGCGAAGCCGTGCGGCTGCATCTCCTTGCCGCCGAAGCCGCCGCCCATCCGCAGACACTGCACGGTCACCTCGTGACTGTGCAGGCCGAGCACGTGCGCGACGATCTCCTGGGTCTCGGAGGGGTGCTGGGTGCTGCTCTGGACGAACACCTGGCCGGACTCGTCGATGTGGGCGAGTGCCGCGTGCGTCTCCAGGTAGAAGTGCTCCTGGTCGGAGAACTGGAGCTCGCCGGTGAAGACGTGGGCGGAGTCGGCGAAGCCGGCGTCGACGTCGCCGGTCTCCATCACCGGCCGGGCGCCGTGGAAGCTGTCGGCGGCGATCGCCTCCGCCAGGGTGATCACGGAGGGCCGTTCCTCCAGGTCCACCTCGACGGCCGCCGCTCCGAGCCGCGCCGCCTCCAGCGTCTCGCCGAGGACCCAGGCGACGGCGTGTCCGTGGAACATGACCTCGTCGGGGAAGAGCGGCTCGTCGTGCTTCATCCCGGCGTCGTTGACGCCGGGCACGTCGGCACCGGTCAGCACCCGCACCACGCCGGGCACGGCCAGCGCGGGCGCGGTGCGCAGCGCGGTGATCCGGCCGTGGGCCTTCATGACCTGGACCGGGTGGGCGTGCAGCACGTCCTTGGTGCGGTGCACCAGGTCGTCGGTGTAGAGCGCGGTGCCGGTGACGTGCTGGGTGGCGCTCTCGTGCGGCACGGAGAGGCCGACGACAGGCTTCTCGGGACGTTCGGACAACTGGCTCATGACGACACCGCCTCGGTGGTTCGCGCGTACAGCTTCAGCAGGCTCTGGCCGAGCATCGCGGAGCGGTAGGCGGCACTGGCCCGGTGGTCGTCCATCGGCGTGCCCTCCTCCCGCAGCACCGCGGCCGCGGCCTCGACGGTCCCGGCCGTCCACGGCCGGCCCTCCAGGGCCGCCTCGGTGGCGAGCGCGCGGATCGGGGTGGCGGCCACGCCGCCGAGCCCGATCCGCGCCGTGCGGACGATCCCGTCCTCGACGTCGAGGGCGAACGCGACGGCGACGCTGGAGATGTCGTCGAAGCGCCGCTTGGCGATCTTGTGGAAGGCCGTGACACGCGCCAGGGGAAGCGGCACGCGCACGGCGCGGATCAGCTCCCCGGGCCGGCGCACGCTCTGCCGGTAGCCGGTGAAGTACGCGGACAGCGGGACCTCCCGCTCGCCGTCGGCGTCGGCGAGCACCACCGACGCGTCGAGCGCGAGCAGCGCCGGCGGACTGTCCCCGATCGGGGAGCCGGTGCCCAGATTGCCGCCGAGGGTGGCGCCGTTGCGGATGAGCCGCGAGGCGAACTGGGGGAACAACTCGGCGAGCAGCGGTACTTCGCCGTCGAGGCGGCGCTCGATCTCGGTGAGGGTCAGGGCGGCGCCGATCTCGACGTGGTCGGGGCCGACGCGCAGGTCGCGCAGTTCGGGGAGGCGGTCGACGGCGACCACGCAGCCGGCGCGCCGGGAGCGGATGTTCACCTCCACGCCCCAGTCGGTGGAGCCGGCCACCACCACCGCGTCGGGCCGCTCGCGGAGCAGCCGCAGCGTCTCCGGCAGGGTCTGCGCGCGGACGAACTCGGCGTCGCCGCGGGCGTACCGGGTGGCGACCGGTGCGGGCGGGGCCAGTTCGCGGCGGCGCGCGAGGGGGTCCTCGTCGGTGGGCGTGCCGACGGCGAAGGCCGCGTCGCGGATCGGGCGGTAGCCCGTGCAGCGGCACAGGTTGCCGCTCAGCGCGTGCAGGTCGAAGCCGTTCGGGCCGTGCTCGGCGTGCTCGGCGTGATCCGAGCCGTTTCCGCCGTCCGTCTCCGGGTGGGGGCGGCGGCCGGGCCGGTAGTACTCGGCGGCCATGCTGCACACGAACCCCGGGGTGCAGTAGCCGCACTGGGATCCGCCGCGGACCGCCATCTCCTCCTGCACGGGGTGCAGGGTGGGCGGGGTGCCCGGTGCGCCGGCGGTGGCGAGGCCCTCGGAGGTGACGATCTCCTGGCCGTCGAGCGAGGCGGCCGGGACGAGGCAGGCGTTGACCGCGACCCAGTCGGTGGGCGCGTCCACCCCGGGGCGGGCCACCAGGACCGAGCAGGCGCCGCACTCGCCCTCCGCGCAGCCCTCCTTGGTGCCGGTGAGGCCGCGCTCGCGCAGGAAGTCCAGCACCGTGGTGTGGGGTGCGGCCGGTGCGAGGGGTGTCTCCTCGCCGTTGACGGTGATCCGCGCCTCTACCATGACGGGCCCTCGATTCGGTGCGCGATGGGTCGATTGCTCATGTTCGCCAAGGTCGGGCAGCTTTCTGTGCTCGGACGCGCCGCGGGACAGGGTCGGGCGCGGAACGGCACGCGACGGTGGCGTGCCGGGAAAGGTGTGGGGAAACGCTCGGCGCGCCCCGAGAGGGGCGCGGGGGACGGCGTGGTCAGCAGCCGTGGGCGATGCGTCCCGGAACCCAGACCGTGATGTGGGCGAGGCGGGTCAGGTCGGAGCTGGTGTTCATCCGCCGGTCGCCTCCTCTCGGTCGTCGTGGGTCGACGCAGACCCGCAAATTAATGCCCGGCGATCACGGCGGTCAAGAGCGGTCACCCCGGGCGCCGACCGCCCGACGGACCCTGAAGCAACGACCCATTGCAACGTGGCATTGCGTTAAGGGGCAGTGTCATTGCATCAAAAATGCCGCTCTGAAGTGCAGTTACGGCTTCATCTTGATTGACCGGACCATGAACGCAACGTAGCTTTCGTGATGCTTCGAACAACCGATGCCGCGAGATCGAGGGAATGGCCATGAGCGAGACCGTCCACACCGTCACCGATCTGCCCACCGAGCGCCCCGCCGGCTGCCCCTTCGACCCGCCGGCGCGGCTGACCGAGGCCCACGCGCACGGCCCGATCAGCCGCTACACCCACCCCGGCGGCAAGCCGGGCTGGATCGTCACCGGACACGAGCAGGTCCGCTCGATCCTGGCCGACCCGCGCTTCAGCTCCCGCAAGGACCTCATGAACGTGGTGGACTTCGAGCTGCCGCCGGCTCCGCCCGGCGAGTTCCTCCTCATGGACGAACCGGAGCACTCGCGCTACCGCAAGCCGCTCGTCGGCAGGTTCACCGCCCGGCGGATGCGTCTGCTCACGGAGCGCGTCGAGCAGATCACCGCCGCGTGCCTGGACGCCATGGAGGCGGCCGGCCCCTCGGCGGACCTGGTCACCGCCTTCGCCAAGCCCATCCCCACCATCGTCATCTGCGAGATCCTCGGCGTGCCGTACGAGGACCGGGACTCCTTCCAGGAGCAGATCGACACGTTCATGAGCGGGGGCACGAGCGACGAGGAGCTGATCGCGGCCTACACCGCCACCCAGGAGTACCTCGCCCGGCTGGTCGCCGCCAAGCGCGCGAACCCCACCGACGACGTGCTCAGCGAACTCACCGACAGCGACCTGACCGACGAGGAGCTCAAGGGGATCAGCCTGATCCTGCTCGCGGCCGGCTTCGACACCACGGCCAACATGCTCTCCCTCGGCACCTTCGCCCTCCTGCGGAACCCGGACCAGCTCGCCGCGCTGCGCGCCGACCCCGCACTCGTCGACCGGGCCGTCGAGGAGCTCCTGCGCTATCTCACCGTCGCCAAGACCTTCATGCGGACCGCCCTCGAGGACGTCGAGATCGGGGGCGTCGTCGTCGAGGCCGGCACCACGGTCGTCCTCTCGTACCACACCGCCGACCGCGACCCCGAGCGCTACGCCGACCCCCACGCGCTCGACCTGCGGAGGGACGCCGGCGGGCACCTCGCCTTCGGCCACGGCATCCACCTCTGCCTCGGCGCCCAACTGGCCCGCGTCGAGATGCGGGTCGCGTTCGCCGCGCTCCTCGCGCGCTTCCCCACGCTGCGCCTGGCCGTCCCGGCCGAGGACGTCCCGCTGCGCCCGGAGACCGCCGACATCTTCGGGGTGAAGAGCCTCCCGGTCACCTGGGACGCCTGACGGCCGTCAGCCGATCCGGTGCTCCGCCCAGAACGGACCGAGGTCCGTCGCGGTCGCCGCCTGCGCCGCGCGCCGGAAGTCCGCGGTGGTCGCGACGCCCAGCCAGTGGTCCCGCACGTACCCGCGCAGCACGGCGGCCATCCCCGGGCCGCCCAGGACGCGCTCCAGGTCGTGCAGGGCGCAGGCGCCACGGCCGTAGACGACCCGGACGTACTCCGCACGGTGACCGTCCGCGTAGTAGCCCATGGTCCGGGTGAGGCCCGCCGTGTCGCTGGGCCACATGCCCTGGTCCTCCCAGCAGCCCGCGGTGTCCTCCCCGGCGTACGACTGGTTCGCGTACTGCGCGAAGGACTCGTCCAGCCACGGCGCCGTGAACTGGTCGTTGCCGACGATGCCGTAGAACCACTGGTGGGCGATCTCGTGCACCACGGCCGATCCGTCCGGCTCGGTCCACAGCAGGACCAGACCGGGGAACTCCATGCTGCCGAAGTCGTCGAGGTGGTCGCTCATGACGAGGTCCAGCTCGCCGTACGGATAGCGCCCGAACCGCTTCCCGAAGGAGTCGACCGCCCCGGCGCCGTCCCTCAGCCCGGCGGCGACGCCCGCCGGGGACGTGGTGGCGGTCCAGTACGCGTTCAGCCGCACCCCGCCCGGCGTGGTCACCCGCTTCGACCGGAAGGGGCCCGCCGCCCAGGCGAAGTCGCGCACCCCGCGGGCGACGCTGGTGCTGACGGTGCGGCCCGGCGCGCCCGCGCGCCGGGCCGTGGTGCCCGTCGCGGGGACGACGAGCGCGGCCGGGTGGTCCAGTACGACCCGGAAGTCACCGGCGAGGCTGTGGAAGCTCTCCCCGAAGCCGACGTCCGGGTCCAGGTGCCGTCCCCGCGCGTCCCGCACGGCCAGCAGCGGCAGCGCGTTGCCCAGGAAGCGGTACGCGCCGTCCCGGCCGAAGCGGTGGACGCGGTCCGGGACGGCGATCGCGAGGTCGAACGAGACGCGCGCCCGCGCCCCCCGCGGCAGCGGCTCGGGGAGGTCGATCCGCAGCGCGGTGCAGCCGACGGCCGGCGGCCGGGGGGTGCCGCCGGCGACCCGGCTCACCCGGACCGGGGACGGCGCGCCCGGCGCCCCGCAGCCGTCGGTGCCGTTGCCCCACAGCCGTACGTCCACCGAACGCAGCGCGGTCCGGGAGGCGTTGCGGAACGACACCGTCTGGCGGCCCGTCCAGTGCGAGCCGTCCGCGTCCGCGCGCAGCCGTACGTCGTAGGAGGGGCGGTCCGGCGTCGCCGCGGGTCCGGCGGCGCGGTCGCCCACGGGTTCCTGCGCCGCGGGCCCGGCGGCGCGGTCACTCACGGGTTCCTGCGCCGCGGGGGCCGGGGAGGAGAGCGACAGGACGGCCACGAGGGCGAGCAGCGGCGCCCGCCAGTTCCTGAGCGAGGTCATGCCGAGCACGCTAGGACGCCCGCACGGCCGGACGGGCGTGTTCCGCGCACGCCCGGGCCGGCGGGCGGGCGCCGCCCGGTCCGTGGCGCGTCGGCGGGTCCGTGGCGCGTCGCCGGGGCGGCCGTGGCTCGTCCCGGTCCCGGGTCCTTCGCCTGCCGGTCCCGATGTGGCACGGTGAGGACATGCCGGTTCCCGTGATCCTCGACTGCGATCCCGGTCACGACGACGCGTTCAACATCCTCCTGGCCGCCGCGCACCCCGCGATCGACCTGCTCGCGATCACCACCGTCGCGGGCAACCAGACGCTGGAGAAGACCACGCTCAACGCCCGCCGGGTCTGTTCGGTGGCCGGGATCCGGGGCGTGCCCGTCGCGGCGGGACGCGACCGGCCGCTGCACGGCCCGCCCCGGGTCGCCGGGAACATCCACGGCGAGTCCGGTCTGGACGGGCCCGGCTTCGCGCGGGACGAGCCCGACGTGCCGCTCGACCCGCGGGACGCCCTCACCCTCGTGCGGGACACCCTCCTGGCACACCCGGCACCGGTCACGCTCGTCCCCACCGGTCCCCTCACGAACATCGCCGTCCTCCTGCTCGCCCATCCCGAGCTCGCCGGACGGATCGAGCGGATCGTGCTCATGGGCGGCTCGACGGGCCGGGGGAACACCACGCCCGCCGCCGAGTTCAACGTCCTCTGCGATCCGGAGGCCGCCGACATCGTCTTCCGCAGCGGTCTCCCGGTGACCATGTTCGGCCTCAACGCGACCCACCAGGTCCGGGCCACCACCGAGGTCGTCGCCCGCATCGCCGCGCTCGGCACCCCGCTGAGCGCGCTCTGCGTCGACCTGCTGACCTACTTCGCGTCCACCTACCGCGAGGTGTACGGCTTCGACGCGCCCCCGCTGCACGATCCGCTCACCGTCGCCCACCTGATCAACCCTTCGCTGGTCAGCCTGGTACGGGCCGCGGTGACCGTGGAGCTGAACGGCACCCACACCAGGGGCGCGACCGTGGTGGACCTGCACGGGGTCACGGACCGCCCGGCGCTCACCGAGGTCGGCATGGAGGTCGACACGGAGGCCTTCTGGGACCTGATCGTGGAGGCCGTACGCGTGCTCGGCGGGCGAACCGCGGAGTAGGGAATGCCGTGTCGAAGGGGCGCCGGGCTCGACCGGACACCCACTAGCGTCCGGCCGAAGGGGCGCCGGGCTCGACCGATACCCCCTAGCGTCCGGCGAGCCGCTCCAGGAGCGTGGTGCTCCGGGCCAGCAGGGCCCTCTCCTCGTCGCTGAGTTCGGCCTCGATGGCCTGCGCGAGCCAGCCGGCCCGCCGGCTCCGCTCGGCCTCCAGCGCGGCGCGCCCCGCGTCCGACAGCTCGACCAGCGCCTTGCGGCCGTCCGTGGGGTGCGCGCGGCGCGTGACCAGGTGCTGCTCCATCAGGAGTCCCACCGCGCGGGCCATCGACTGGGGCCGCACGCGCTGATCGGCGGCGAGGTCGCTGGTGGTCATGGCGCCGTTCCGGTCGAGCGCGCCGAGCACGGCGGCCTGGCCGAGCGGAATGCGGTCCTCGTCCTTGACGCGTCGGGTGAGCTTGCCCATCGCGGTGCGCAGTTCGGTGGCGATGGCGGCGGCGTCCGGGGTGGGCATACGGCACTTTACCCCGGGGTTCGCGCCCCCGGTGCGGCTGACCTGCACCGACATGATGTACAGCAGAACTGAACAGAGAAACTGAACAGCATTGCTGTAGAGTCTGGTGCTGCCGGGCCCGGCGCCGACACGGACGCCACCGGGGCCGCGGCACACGACCACGGGGAGGAACCACCATGCCCAGCACGGAATCCACGACCGTCGACGCCACCGTCGAGACCGTCACCGCCCGCAGCGTCCTCGACAGCCGGGGCAACCCCACCGTCGAGGTCGACGTCGTCCTCACGGACGGCTCCCTGGGGCGGGCGGCCGTCCCCTCCGGCGCCTCCACCGGCGCGCGGGAGGCCCTGGAGCTGCGGGACGGTGACGCGGCGCGCTGGCACGGCAAGGGCGTCGACCGCGCTGTGGCCCACGTCGCCGGCGAGATCGCGGCGGCCGTGCGCGGCCGGGACGCGGCGGACCAGGCGGGTCTCGACGCCGCCCTGATCGCCCTCGACGGCACGCCCGGCAAGTCCCGCCTCGGCGCGAACGCGATCCTCGGCGTCTCCCTCGCCGCCGCCAAGGCCGCCGCCGCGGCCCACCGGCTGCCGCTCTACCGCTACCTCGGCGGGCCCGACGCCCACCTCCTGCCGCTGCCGATGATGAACATCGTCAACGGCGGCGCCCACGCCGACAACCCGCTGGACTTCCAGGAGTTCATGATCGCGCCCGTCGGGGCGGACAGCTTCGCCGAAGCCGTCCGCATGGGCAGCGAGGTCTTCCACACCCTGCGCCGGGACCTGCTGGCCGCCGGGCACTCCACGGCGGTCGGCGACGAGGGCGGCTTCGCGCCCGCGCTGCGCACCGCCGAGGAGGCGCTCGACTTCGTGGTGTCCGCCATCGAGCGCACCGGCTACCGCCCCGGCACGGACATCGGCCTCATCATGGACCCGGCCTCGTCGGAGTTCTTCCGCGACGGGGTGTACGACTACGCCGGAGAAGGGGTGCGCCGCACCCCCTCCGAGAACGCCGACTACCTGGCCGAGCTGATCGACGCCTACCCGATCGTCTCCATCGAGGACCCGATGGCGGAGGACGACCTCGACGGCTGGCGCGAGCTCACCGCCCGCGTCGGCGACCGCTGCCAGCTCACCGGCGACGACGTGTTCTGCACCGACGAGAAGCTGCTCGGCGAGGGCATCCGCACCGGCGTCGGCAACTCGGTCCTCGTCAAGGTCAACCAGATCGGCACCCTCACCGAGGCGCTCGCCACCGTGGCCACGGCGCACCGGGCCGGCTGGACCGCCGTCATGTCCCACCGTTCGGGCGAGACGGAGGACACCACCATCGCCGACCTCGCGGTGGCGACCGGCTGCGGCCAGATCAAGACCGGCTCGCTGTCCCGCTCCGACCGCACGGCCAAGTACAACCAGCTGATCCGGATCGAGGAGGAGCTGGGCGAGGCGGCGCGCTACGCGGGCGGCGCGGCGCTCCGCCGGGCCTGACGCCCCACGGAGGAGCGGCGCCCCCACCCTGAGGTGGGGGCGCCGCTCCCGGCGACCGGGGTCACCGGCCGGACGTCACTTCCCGAGCCACGCGTGGTGGACGGTCACCGTCGACGTGTTGCCCCGCTTGTCCGTGACCTTGGCGGACAGCGCGATGCCGCTGTCCTTGGCCGGGCTCTTCACGGAGATCAGACCGCCCACGACCTTCACGGACTGCCAGGTCTTCCCGTCGTCGTAACTCACCGCTACGGCGAGCGACGTGAGGTTCGCTCCGGCCGCCGCGCCCTGCACGGTCACCGGGACCAGGACCGGGACGCGCTCGGGAAGCCGCGAGCCCAGGTCGACGGGGGCCGCGAAGCGGACCGTGGACACCGGCAGCGCCGTGGTGGACGCGACCTGCCCCGAACGGAACGTGAAGCCGGTCTCGATCCGGGTGGAGACCGCGCTCGCCTTCGCCGGACGCTCCACGGAGGTCGTCAGCCGGTACTCGGCGTCCGCGGCGTCCACCGCGAACGGCTCGTAGCCGCTGAGCGGGTCGGTGCTCTCGGCGACCTTCATCCCGTCGCGGTACAGCGTCGAGGTGGACGAGGTGTACGGGACGGTCCCGGCGTGGCCCGCGCCGTCGGAGGAGAGCGGCACGGCGCCGACGATCCGCTGCGCGCCCGTCACCGGGTCGACCGTACGGAAGACGCCCATGCCCTCGCCCAGGAGCGGGCCCACGACACCGGTGCCGAAGGTCTCGCGGTACGTCCGGCCGGCCTCGTAGCGCTTCGGCGCGACCATCTCCCAGGCGCCCTCGAAGGCCGGGTAGCCCCACTCGTCCTTGTCGCCCAGCTGGTTGTACCGGGTGAGCCACCTCGCGCCGTCACCGGTGGAGACGTAGAAGGTGCGCGTGCCCGGCGCCGGCTGCGGCGCGGAGAACCCGTTGCCCTCCGGCGCGCCCGGCAGATGGGCGTACGGGGAGGCCAGCGCGGTCTTGCCGGGCGCGGAGGCACCGAGCCCGACCTTGAGCGTGGCCAGCTCGCTCGCCTTCACGTGCTTCGTGTAGCCGGTCGCGACCGTGCTCGTCTTTCCGCCGTAGGCCACCGAGTACTGACTGGTGGCGTCCTTCAGGAAGTGCGCGTCCCAGGTCTGGAGCATCGAGCCGTCGGTGACCGCCGGCCCCATGTGCGCGGTGCGGAAGCCGGTGAAGCCCCGCAGGACCCAGCCGTTGCCGACGCGGCCGGCGGCGGTCGCGACCTCGTAGTAGGTGCCCGCGTAGTCGGCCTTGGCGATGCCGGGCACGGTCAGGTCCACCGGCCTGGTGGTGCGCGCGTCGGAGATGACGGTGGTGTCGCCGGTGATCTCCAGCTTCGGCTGCGCGATCCAGTCGGTGCCCGCCGTGTAGTCCGACGGGTCCTGGTAGACGGCCGTGTTCAGGGTGTACGAGCCCTTGGGCACCCGGATCGTGTGGGCGCCCGGCTCGTCGTCGACACGGGCCTGGAACTGCGCCGCGGGACCGCCGACGCCGGTCAGCGTGGTGGCGAAGTTCCGCGCGTCGGCGCCGTCGCGGCCGAGGGTCCGGACCGTGAGGTCGTACGACTCCGCCTCCCGGACCGCCACCGCGGCCGTGCGCACGGACCGGCCCGCGCCGGTCGCCGTGACGTAGCCCGAGTAGGTGCCGTCGGCCTCGCCGACGCGGGTGTCGGCGACGAGGTCCACCTCGGCGGTGCCGCCCGCGGGCACGGTCACCTTCGAGGCGCCCAGCGTGAAGAACCCGGCCGGGGCGGGCTTGCCCGACGGGTCCACGGTGGACACCGAGAGGTCCAGGGTGACGTTCGTGTCCCCGAGGTTGCGGTAGGCGACCTTCTTGGCGACGGGCTTGTCGTCCTGGTGCGGCCAGAGCGCCGTGCCGTAGTTCAGCGACACCGGCTCGGCGATGACGTCCACGTTCAGCGCCTGATCGACCTGGACGCGGCCCGTGCCCTGCTGGAAGGCCGTGTAGGCGCCGCCCTTCGTGGAGCCGGTCAGGGCGCCCTTGAGCTCGCCGGACTTCCAGTCCGGGTGCCGCTGCTTCAGGAGGGCGGCGGCGCCCGCGACGTGAGGGGTGGCCATGGAGGTGCCGTCGATCGCGAGGTAGCCCGGAGCGGGGTGCGGCGTGCCGGGGCGCGTGTCGATGGCGCTGCCGGGGGCGGCGGCCGCGGTGATGCCGACCCCGGGCGCGGTCAGGTCCGGCTTGACGGCGCCGTCGCCGACGCGCGGACCGGTGCTGGAGAAGGGGGCCAGACGGTCGTCCGCGTCCACGGCGCCGACGGTCAGCGCGGAGTCCGCACTGCCCGGGGAACCCACGGTGGACGACCCCATCTCGCCCTCGTTGCCCGCCGCGACGGCGAACAGGATGCCCTTCTCGGCGGACAGCCGGTCGACCGTCGCCTCCAGCGGGTCGACGCCGGGGCTGTCGGGGCTGCCGAGGCTGAGGTTGACCACGTCCGCGCCCTCGGCGGCGGCCCACTCCATGCCCGCGATGACGGCCGAGTCGTCCCCGAAGCCGTCGTCGTCGAGGACCTTGCCGCTGATCACCCTGGCGCCGGGGGCGACCCCCTTGAACCGGCCGCCGGACAGGGCGCCGGTGCCGACGGCGATCGACGCGACGTGCGTGCCGTGGCCGACGCGGTCCACGGCGTCGGCGGAGGCGGAGAAGTTCTTCTCGCCCACCACCTGGGTCCTCAGGTCCTCGTGGGTCCGGTCGACCCCGGTGTCGAGGACGGCGATCTTCACGCCCGTGCCGTCGAAGCCGGACGCCCACGCCTTGTCGGCGCCGATCTGCCGGACGCTGCGGTCGAGGCTCGCGCCGCGCACCCCGTCCAGCCACACCTTGGCGATGCCGGAGGCGGTGGCCCGCAGCCCGCCGGGCCGCGGGTCGGTCAGCGCCTCCCACACCCGGGCCACGTCCGCCGGGGAGGTGCGGACGGCGTCGGCGCCGAGCGTCGGGAAGGTACGGCGCAGCTGGGTGTCCCCGGCCGAGCGGACCCCGGCGCGTGCCGCTCCGGCGCCCCCCTCGTACTGCACGATCAGCTTGAGCCCGGCGCGGTGGCTCCTGCGCAGGCGCGGATCGGTGAGCACGTCGAGGTCGAAGAGCCGCTGGTCGAGGCGGCCCGTGGAGATCAGCCGCCGCGCGTCGGCGGGTACGACGAGCGTGTGGTCCCCGGTGCGCTGCACCTGGACGGGTATGCGTTCGCGGCCCTTGGCGGCCTCGAAGCCCACCATCCGGCCGGCGGCGTCCACCACCACGCGGTCGCCGGTGACGAGCGGGATCCGCTCCGTCCCGCCGGGGCGTGCGGTGTCGCCGGGCGGGGTCGCCGTGGCGACGGCGACCGCCGTCGCGGGGCCTGTCATGCCTGCCACGAGGGCCACCGATGTGGCCGCCGCGACGGTGAAGGCGCGTGCTCTCTGCACCTGTGCGCGCAAGTCTCCCCCAGGAGCTTGGGATGAGGTCGGGTGAGGTGTTCCGGCCGGGGCCGCGAGGGCGCCCGTCACCGGTCAGCGCAGTATGTGAGGACCGGAAGGCGTGATCAACGCGGGTGGGGGAGCGGGGCGTTGATTCCCATGGTTTCCGGCCACCGTGCGAGGCCCGCGTGCGATGGGGCCACGATGGGAGTGTGACCGGACCATGACGGCGGGGCGATCCTTGCGCGACGGAGGGTCCCTCGGACCGTGCCCGGGGCAGTCCCCACGGGCTTTTCGCGGACCCGCGTCCGGGCGGGGGAGCGCGCCCTTCCTCTTGGCCGTTTCCGTACCGGGGACGGGTGTCGTCCCGGGTACGGAAACGGCCGGCGGGGCGGGTGTCGTCCCGGGTACGGAGCACGGAGACGGCCGACAGGGCGCCGCGCTCCGCCCGCCGCCGCTACGGGCGGGCGTCGAGCCAGCTCAGCTTGTGTCCGTACAGCACGCGCTGGCAGTAGTCCGTGCCCGCCGGGTCGGCGGAGTCACGGTTCGCCGTGCAGTCGGAGGCCGACGCCGGGCGGTGCTCGGAGAGCGACCACAACCGGCCCGTGCCGCGCTCCACGTAGAGGTCCTCGGCGCCCCGGGCCGTCTTGACGGCCGCCCCCTTCGCGACCAGCGAGCCGCCGCTCCAGTTGAACCGCCAGAGGTTGCCCGGCTCGTCCGTGCCCTTCGACTCGTTCACGTACAGCGTGCCGTCCTGGGCCGCCGCGCCCTGGGCGCCGCCGCCGGAGAGCGGCAGGTAGTTCGCCCAGCCCTGCGCGGTCACGTCGGCGGAGCGTCCCTCCAGGTCCGCGACGGGATACGAGGCGATGCGGCCGGTGGACTTCAGGTCGCCCTGCGGACGGCAGTATTCGCCCATGAGCAGACGGTCCGGCGTGGTGCTGCGGTCGAGCGAGATGTACGAGGCCTTGGGCGCGCCGGTGTCGACGCAGGCGTACGAACCCGCCGGATTGCCCTGCTTCGCCTTGAACTTCCACGCGGCGACCTGCGGCATGACGTAGCGGTAGCCGAAGCTGTACCAGACGTTGTCGTGCCGCCCGACCTTGGTCTTGTCCTCCGTGTTCGCGGTCGTCCTCACCCCGTCGGTGTCGCTCCCCATCGCGTCGTGCGTGGTGGGGTCGCCGTCGGGGTCGAGGTCCATGATGGTGCGCAGGTCGAAGACGCGCAGGCCGTTGCGGGTGTCGGCGACGTACAGGTAGTTGCCGTACCAGACGATCCCGCCGGCGTGGACGCCCTTCTGGATCGGGTACTCGGAGGCGTGCAGGCCGTCGAAGGAGACGTGGTCGGCGGAGTTCACGTAGGTCCAGCCCAGCAGGACGTGCCGGTACCTGACTTCCGACACGCCCGAGGCCGGGTTGACCCGGCTCTGCACGAAGGTGATCCGGACGCCCTTCTGGTTGCAGGCGTCGTCGGCCTCCAGCTCCGCCTCGGTGCAGTCACCGGTCGCTGGGTCCGGGTCGTCCTCCCGGCCCGGGTCCCAGCCGTCGTACGAGGCGAAGAGCTGGATGTTCCCGGCCGAGCCCCACAGCTCGTCGTCCTGCGCGTCGGAGACGCCCGTGAGGCCCTGGGGGACCCACTCCCGCGAGACGGAGTCGTCGTTCTGAAGGCAGTACTTGATGTCCGGGTCCGGTGCCGTGCCGAACGGGTCGCGCGAGCACCACGGCTGCACGGTGCGGTTCGCCCCGGTCAGCAGGTTCTGCACGCCCGACTTCGGGAGGACCGAGTCCAGGCGGGCGACGCGGGAGGTGGTCTCGGCGTTGAGGGCGCCGGGCGACAGGGTGAAGTCGCCGGGCGAGGCCGGGCCGCCGGGCACGCTCGCGGCGGCCGTGAACGCGGCGGGCGGCGCCTCGGTCGCCAGCGGCTCCTGGACCGTCGGGTCCGAGGAGCCCG
Organism: Streptomyces sp. NPDC002232; assembly: GCF_042890295.1. Taxonomy (NCBI): domain Bacteria; kingdom Bacillati; phylum Actinomycetota; class Actinomycetes; order Kitasatosporales; family Streptomycetaceae; genus Streptomyces; species Streptomyces sp. NPDC002232. Next base: position 175,491 of record NZ_JBIARV010000004.1, read on the forward strand.
CCGGGACGTCCTGGGCCCGGGCCGGGGAGACCAGGGCGGTGAGCGCGAGCGAGGCCGCGACGGCCGCCGTGAGCCAGGCGCGGCGTATTCGCCTTGAGGGCATGCGGGGTTGCCTCCGTCGGTCGTGTGTCGAACAAGTGCGAACGGAGCGTTCCAGAACGCCGGAGCGGAAGGCCACCCGGCCGGGGCGTCGCCAATGCCCGCTATGGGCGGGGCGGTTGGGGTGAAATCGCCTCTTCGGGAGGTCCCCGGGCGCAAGACCTGCCGTCGATCCCCACACGATCCACACCGCGTCGGCGAGGGGCGGCGCGCTCCTATGATGGACTGATGTGCGCCCACCGAATCGACCGTCCGTCAGATCTCGACGTGGTCCGTGACTCCTACGACCGCGTGGCCGACAACTACGTGGAGATGGTGCTGACGACGGGGGTGGGCGACATCCGCCGCCATCCGTGGTTCAAGGCGGCCGTCGACGCCTTCGCCGACAGCGTCGGCGACTCCGGGCCCGTCCTGGACGCCGGCTGCGGACCCGGCACCGTGACCGCGTACCTCGCCGCGCGCGGACTCGACGTGACCGGGGTCGACCTCTCCCCCCGCATGATCGAGAACGCGCGCCGGCTCCACCCCGGGTGCCGCTTCGACGTCGCCTCCGTCACCGAACTCGACCTCGCCGAGGAGTCCCTCGCCGGCGTGCTCGGCTGGTGGTCGCTGTTCAACCTGCCGAGGGAGGTGCTCCCCCAGGTCCTCGCGATGTTCGCGCGCGCCCTGAAGCCGGGCGGCCACTTCATCACCGCGACCCACGTGGGCGACGAGGACTTCCGGCGCACCGAGGCCTACGGCGGCGTCCCCGTCCGCTGGACCACCCACAAGTGGCGTCCGGAGCAACTCGTCGCCCTGATCGAGGAGGCCGGCCTGCGTCCGGTCGCCGAACTCCGCGTCCCCGCCGACGAACACACCGGCCCGGGCGTGGTGGTCATGGCGCGACGCCCCTCCTGAGGACACGGTCGGCGGCGGCCGTGCGGGGGCAGGCCGCCCTTCCGTGAGACGCGGCGGCCCCCGGCGAGGAGAATCACGGCCATGCGCATTCTGATCATCACCGCCGGTTCCCGGGGCGACGTCGCGCCCTTCACGGGCCTGGGGCGGCGGCTGCTCGACGCGGGCCATCAGGTCGCGGTGGCGGCCCACGCCTCCTTCGCCCCGCTCGTCCGAGGGTGCGGACTCGAACACCGCACCGTCCCCGGGGACCCGCAGGCGCTGATCCGGGGCTGGGCACGGGCCGCGTCCCCGGCCGAGAGAGGGGCGCTGACGAGGGCGTACGCGGACGGGCTCGCCGACGGCGTGGCCGACGCGGTGGCGGCCGGAGCCGACCTGCTGCTCACCGCCCACGGCCCGGCGCCGCTGAGCCGTACCGCCGGAGAGGCCTACGGCCTCCCCGTCCTCGGCACCTTCCTGGTCCCGTCGTTCGCCACCCGGAGGTTCCCGCTGCCCAACTCCCGGGGCACCGAGGAACCGGGGCCGGAGGGCAACCTCGCCGAGGGCCGCGACGTCCTCAGGCGCGCCGAGAACGTCGTCGCGGGCGCCGTGACCCGGCTGCGCGACCGCCTCGGGCTGCCCGAGGACACGCCCTCGGCGGCCGCGGACATCCGGCCGGCCTTCCACGGCTACAGCCCGCTGGTGCTGCCCCGCCCCGACGACTGGCCCGCCGGGGTCGAGGTGTCGGGCTACTGGTGGCCGGCCCGGCCGGACGGCTGGCGGCCCCCCGCCGAGCTGGCCGACTTCCTCCAGGCCGGTCCGCCGCCGGTGTTCCTCGGCTTCGGCAGCATGGCGCCGGGAGAAGGGGAGCGGCTCAGCGCCGTCGTGGCCGAGGCGGTACGGCGGGCGGGCGTGCGCGCCGTCGTGCAGGCGGGCTGGGCGGAGCTGGGCGGCGCGGGCGCCGACGTGCTGTCCATCGGCGACGTGCCGCACGACTGGCTGTTCCCGCGCACGGCGGCCGTCGTCCACCACGCCGGCGCGGGCACCACCGGGGCCGCGCTGCGGGCCGGCGTCCCCGCCGTGCCCGTCCCCGTCATGGCCGACCAGCCCTTCTGGGCGGCCCGGCTGCACCACCTGGGAGTCGCCCCCCGGCCCGTACCGTTCGGGGACCTGACCGCGCGGTCCCTCGGGGACGCGATCACGGCCTGCGTGTCCGAACCGTCCCTGCGCCACCGCGCGGCCGAACTCGCCCGGGGCATCACCGCGGAGGACGGCGCGGGCGCGGTGCTCGCCCACCTCGCGAGACTGGCCTGACCGACGGGGGCCCGAACGCGCGGGCCGGGGCGGCCACCCGACCTAGTCCACGGGCCGGCCGGTGTTCCGCAGCATCTGGCGGAGGACCTTCAGCGTGGTGACGTAGTCGGCGTCGTCGATGCCCTCGTGGATGCGGGCGCGGATCGCCGGACCGTACCGCTTCAGTTCGAGGCGGGCCGCCTCGCCCGCCTCGGTGATCCACAGCAGGCCCTCGTCGTCGAGGCGGAGTCTGCCCTGCTCGACGAGCGTGTGCGCCGCGGTGGTGAGGTCGTCCTCCGGCCTGAGGTAGGAGCGCATCGCCTCCCGCAGCTCGGGGACGGTCATGCCCCGGCCGTCGGCCGACAGGTCGTTCGCCGACAGGTTGCGCAGGAGCCAGAACTGGGGCTGGGTGAAGCCGTGTTCGGCCTGGCGCTCGCGGGTGAAGGCGATGAGGGCCTCGTAGGCCAGTCCGGTCCAGTACGCGGCCGGCTGGGTGGCGAGCTGGGTGTCGGTGAGCGGGGAAGTCGTCATGTCCGGTGCTCCTCGGGGGTGTTGTGGGCGATGACGAAGACCGTAGAACCTGAAGTTAAGTCGAGGTCAAGCCTGGAGTGGCGGAGGGCGGGGGTGCCTGCGTGAAAGCCGGCCCCCCCGCTCCTCAGGCCGCGGTCAGGCCCAGGTCCGCCGCGAGACGGGCGCGGTGCCAGGCGGGTGGGCCGAAGAGCTGCGCCGCGCCGTGCGCCCGCTTGAAGTAGCGGTGGGCGTCGTGCTCCCAGGTGATGCCGATGCCGCCGTGCAGCTGGATCATCTCGCCCGCCACCGACGAGAACGCCTCCGAGCAGGCCGACTTGGCCGCCGCCGCGAGCCGGGTGAGGCCCGGATCGCCCGCCGCCGCGGCGAAGGAGGCGCCGAGCGCCGCCGAGCGGGCCGACTCGACCAGGACGTAGGCGTCCGCGAGACGGTGCTTGACCGCCTGGAAGGAGCCGATCGGCCGGCCGAACTGGACCCGCTCCCGGGCATAGGCCAGCGTGAGGTCGAGGCAGCGCGCGGCGGCGCCGACCTGCTCGGCGGCGAGCGCCGCGCAGGCCAGGTCGAGGACGTGCGCGAGGACCCGGCCGCCCGCGCCCTCCGCGCCGACGAGCCGCGCCCGCGCCCCCGTGAGCTCCACCCGCGCCTGCGCCCGGGTGGAGTCCATCGTCACCCTCGGCGAGCGGGTCACGCCGTCGCCGTCCACGGGCACCTCGAAGAGCGAGACCCCCGCTTCCGTACGGGCCGCCACGAGCAGCAACCCGGCCTCCGCACCGCCGAGGACGTGCTCCTTGGTCCCGGTGATCCGCCACTCTCTGCCGGGCCCCGCCGTCGCCTCCGCGCGTACGGCCGAGGGATCCCAGGAACCGTTCTCCGCCCAGGCCAGCGCCCCCACCCCGGTGCCCGAGGCCAGCTCCGGCAGCAGCCGCGCGCACGCCTCCGGATCGTCCGACGCGAGCAGCGCGGGCACCACGAGGACGGCGGAGCCGAGGTACGGGACGGGACTCAGCCCCCGCCCCAGCTCCTCCATCACCACGTGGACCTCCCCGGCCCCGTACCCGGCGCCGCCGTACTCCTCGGGGACGGCGAGCCCCGCGACGCCGACCTGCTCGGTCAGCGGCCGCCAGGCCGCCTCCCCCTGGTGGCGGGCGAGCACGGCCCGTACGGCGGACCGCAGTTCCTCCTGTTCCTCCGTCGGCCTCATGCCTCTGCTCCTCTCGATGCGGTACGGGTGGGGGAGTGCTCGGGCGTCGGGTCCTCCACGGAGAGGTCCCGGCCCCGGGTCCCGGCGGTGCGCCACACGGCGAGCGCGGTCACCGGACCGCACTCGACGGCGAGCGGGCCGGGCGGGGATGCCCGGCCCGGATCGTCGGGCACCGCGCGGGGCGGTCGGTCAAGGGGCGAGGACCCGGGCGCGGCAGGCCGCGGGGGTGCCCCAGGCGTCGCGGAGGGGGCGTGCCTTGCGGATCCACAGGGCGAGGTCGAGCTCCTCCGTGTAGCCGACGGCCCCGTGGAGCTGGAGGGCCGTGCGGGCGGCGGCGTACGCGGCCTCACCCGCCGTGACCTTCGCCGCGGCGACCTCGACGGAGGCACGGCCCGACCCCTCGGCCAGGGCCAGCGCCGCCGCGTGGAGCAGCGGCTGGGCGAACTCCAGCGCGATCAGCGTGTCGGCGAGGCGGTGCTTCACGGCCTGGAAGGAGCCGATGGCCACGCCGAACTGGGTGCGCTGCCGCACGTACGCGACGGTCCGGTCGAGCAGGGCCCGGCCGAGGCCCAGGCACTGGGCCGCGGTGGCCAGGGACGCCACCTCGGCGGCGTGCGAGGCGGCGGCGGCCACCGCCGGGCCGCGCGCCAGGACACCGCCGCCGAGCGGCCGGGCCAGACGGCGCGCGGGGTCGGCCGAGGGCTGGACGGGGCCGGCCCGCTCCGCCAGGCGCACCGTGTCGCCCTCGACGACGAGCACGGCGTCGGCGGTGTCCGCGTCCAGGGCGTAGGGGCTTCCCGCGTCCGGCACGCACAGGGACACGACCGTCTTTCCCGAGGCGATCTGTGGCAGCAGCGCCGCGCAGGCGCCGTCGCCGAGCCGGTCCAGGAGCGCCGCCGCGGCGACGGTCTCCACCACCGGTCCGGGCACGGCGTGGCGGCCCAGCTCGGTGAAGGCGACGGCGAGTTCGACCGGCAGCGGGCCGAGTCCTTCGTGCCGCTCCGGCACGGCGAGGGCGAACACCCCCGCCTCGGCGAGCCGTGACCAGAGCGCGCGGCCGGGCACCGGGTCGCCCCCGGCCCAGGCCCGTACGGCCGCGGGGGTGTCGGCCGAGGCGAGCATGGCGTCGAGCGAGCGGGCGAACTCCCGCTGCTCGTCGTCGAGGAGGAACCGCATCACCGGCGTCCCTTCGGGAGGCCGAGCAGCCGCTCGGCGATGATGTCGCGCTGGATCTCGTTGGTTCCGGCGTAGACGGGTCCGGCGAGGGAGAAGGTGTGGCCCTCGGCCCAGCCGCCGTGCGCGGGCGCGTCCCCGGCCGCGTCGGACAGTTCGCCGTAGGGTCCGAGCAGGTCGAGCGCGGTCTCGTGGAGCGCGATGTCGAGCTCGGACCAGAAGACCTTGTTGAGGCTGGACTCGGCGCCGATCGCGCCCCCGGCGGCGAGCCGCGAGACGCCTCCGTAGGCGGACAGCCGGTAGGCGCGCGCCCCGATGACGGCGTCGGCGACCCGGTCGCGCAAAGCGGTGTCGGAGGGGTCGGCGGACTCCCGCCACAGCGCCGTGAGCCGCTCGGCGGCGGCGGTGAACCGGCCGGGGCTGCGCAGGGTGAGCCCGCGCTCGTTGCCCGCGGTGCTCATGGCGACCCGCCAGCCCTGTCCCGGCGCGCCGATCACGTCCTCGTCGGGCACGAACACCTCGTCGAGGAAGAGCTCGGCGAAGGCGGGCTTGCCGTCGAGGCGCCCGATGGGCCGGACGGTCACGCCGTCGGCGTCCAGCGGGAACATCAGGTAGGTGAGGCCCTGGTGGGGCTTCGGGGTGCCGGGTTCGCTGCGGAAGAGTCCGAAGGCGCGGTCGGCGAAGGCCGCCCGGGAGGACCAGGTCTTCTGGCCGCTCAGCAGCCAGCCGCCGTCGGTCCGCCGGGCCGTGGAGCGCAGCGAGGCGAGGTCGGAACCGGACTCGGGCTCGGACCAGGCCTGGGCCCAGATGACCTCGCCGCTCGCCATCGAGGGCAGGACGCGGGCGCGCTGCTCGTCGGTGCCGTGCTCGAAGAGCGTGGGCGCCAGGAGGTTGATGCCGTTCTGGCTGACCCGGCCGGGGGCGCCGGCCGCGTAGTACTCCTCCTCGAAGACCAGCCACCGCAGGAGCGAGGCGCCCCGGCCGCCGTACTCCTCGGGCCAGGAGACCACCGACCAGCGGGCGTCGGACAGGGTCCGCTCCCAGAGCCGGTGGGCGGCGAAGCCCTCCTCCGTCTCCAGGGAGGGCAGGGGCGTGTCGGGCACATGGGCGGCGAGCCAGGTCCGGGCCTCGGCCCGGAAGGCGTCGTCCGCCGCGGAGAAGTCGAGGTCCATCAGGCTCCCGCCGCCTTCATCGAGGCGATGTCCATGCCGCCCAGCGCGTCGGGGGCGGTCTCGGCGTTGTGCGCGTGGGCGAGGTGGTGCAGTCCGAAGACCGAGTCCATGCCGGTGTGCAGGCCCTGGAGGTCCTCGGCCTGGTTGACGGCGCGCTTGGTCAGGGCCAGGCCTATGCGGGGCATCTCGGCGATCCGGTGGGCCAGTTCCATGGTCCGCTCGGTGAGTTCCCCGGGCGGTACGACCCGGTTGACCATGCCGAGCTCGTAGGCGCGCCGGGCGCCCATCCGGTCGCCGGTGAAGAGGAACTCCTTGGCGACGCGCGGGGGCATCACCCACGGGTGGGCGAAGTACTCGACGCCGGGGATGCCCATGCGGACGACGGGGTCGGCGAAGAACGCGTCCTCGGCGGCGACGATGAGGTCGCAGACCCAGGCGAGCATCAGCCCGCCCGCGACGCAGGCGCCCTGGACCGAGGCGACCATGGGCTTGGGCAGTTCGCGCCAGCGTCGGCACATGCCCAGGTAGACCTCGGACTCGCGGGCGAAGCGGCTCTCCGCGCCCCGCTTGTCCGAGTGGTCCCACCAGAGTCCGGCCTTCCGGTCGAACGGCAGGTGGGCGTCCCGCTCGGGGGTGCCGATGTCGTGGCCGGCGGAGAAGTGCTTCCCCGCTCCGGCGAGCACGACGACCTTGACCTCGTCGTCCTCGGCCGCGCGGTAGAAGGCGCGGTCGAGGGCGTACGTCATCGCGGAGTTCTGGGCGTTGCGGTAATCGGGCCGGTCCATCGTGACGACGGCCACCGGGCCGAGGCGTTCGTAGCGGACCGGCTCCGTGGATGCGGTGCGGGCAGCGGACATCCGCCCTCCTTCCCTAACAAGTGTTTGGTAGGTTAACGTACGGCCATGAGCAACGTCGAGGAGTTCCGCAGAGAGGTCCGCGGCTGGCTGAGCGCCAACCTCACGGGCGAGTTCGCCGCCCTGCGCGGCCGCGGCGGCCCCGGACGGGAACACGAGGCGCACGCCGAACGCCTCGCCTGGGAACGACACATGGCCACCGCGGGATGGACCTGCGTCGGCTGGCCCGAGGAGTACGGCGGACGGGGCGCGACCCTCGAACAGCAGGTCGCCTTCCACGAGGAGTACGCCCTCGCCGACGCCCCCGCCCGCGTCAGCCACATCGGCGAACAGCTCCTGGGACCCACCCTCATCGCCTTCGGCACCCCCGAGCAGCGCGCCCGCTTCCTGCCGGGGATCGTCACCGTCACGGAGCAGTGGTGCCAGGGCTACTCGGAGCCGGACGCCGGCTCCGACCTGGCGAACGTCCGCACCCGCGCCGAGCGCGACGGCGACGACTGGGTCGTCACCGGCCAGAAGGTGTGGACCTCACTCGCCCACGAGGCAGACTGGTGCTTCGTCGTCGCCCGCACCGAGCCGGGATCGACCCGCCACCACGGCCTGTCCTACCTGCTCGTCCCCCTGGACCAGCCCGGCGTCGAGATCCGACCCATCGTCCAGCTCACCGGGACCTCGGAGTTCAACGAGGTCTTCTTCGACGGCGCCCGCACACACGCCTCCCACGTCGTCGGCGCCCCCGGCGACGGCTGGCGGGTGGCCATGGCCACCCTCGGCTTCGAGCGGGGCGTGTCCACCCTCGGCCAGCAGGTCGGCTTCCGCCGCGAACTGGAGGCCGTCGTCGAGCTGGCCCGGCGCAACGGCGCCGCCGCCGACCCGCTCGTCCGCGACCGCATCGCCCGCGCCTGGATCGGCCTGGAGACCATCCGCTTCAACGCCCTGCGGATGCTCGACGGCGCCGCCGCCGGAGCCCCCGGCCCCGAGGCCTCCATCGGGAAGATCTTCTGGGCCACCTGGCACCGGGAGCTGGGCGAACTCGCCATGGACGTCTGCGGCGCCGCGGGCATGCTGGCCGACGGCGCGCCGTACGACCTGACCGACTGGCAGCGGCTCTACCTCTTCTCCCGCTCCGACACCATCTACGCCGGCTCCAACGAGATCCAGCGGAACATCATCGCCGAGCGCGTCCTCGGCCTGCCCAAGGAGGTCCGCCCATGACCGGCGCCCCACCCCCCTACCTGCCGGGCCACGGTCTGCTCGCCGGCCGCACCGCCGTCGTCACCGCCGCCGCCGGCGCCGGCATCGGAGGAGCGACCGCCCGACGGCTCCTGGAGGAAGGCGCCCGCGTGGTCCTCTCCGACGCCCACGCCCGCCGGCTGAAGGAGTCCGAGGCCGAACTCGCCGCCGAGTTCGGCCCCGACCGCGTCGCCGCCCTGCCCTGCGACGTCACGGACGAGACCCAGGTCGCCGCCCTGTTCGACCTCGCCGTCGACCGCCACGGGCGGCTCGACATCGTCGTCAACAACGCCGGCCTCGGCGGCACCGCCGACCTGGTCGACATGACCGACGCCCAGTGGGACAAGGTCCTCGACGTCACCCTCAACGGCACCTTCCGCTGCACCCGCGCCGCCCTGCGCCGCATGAAGGCCGAGGGCGCCGGCGGCGTCGTCGTCAACAACGCCTCGGTCGTCGGCTGGCGGGCCCAGCGGGGACAGGCGCACTACGCCGCCGCCAAGGCCGGAGTGATGGCCCTCACCCGCTGCGCCGCCCTGGAGGCCGCGGCCTACGGCGTACGGGTCAACGCCGTCTCGCCGAGCCTGGCGATGCACCCGCACCTCGTGAAGGTCACCACCCCCGAACTCCTGGAGGAACTCACCTCCCGCGAGGCCTTCGGACGCCACGCGGAGCCGTGGGAGGTGGCCAACGTCATCGTCTTCCTGGCCAGCGGCTACTCCTCGTACCTGACGGGCGAGGTCCTCTCCGTCAGCAGCCAGCACCCGTGAGACCGGCGCCGGAGCGGCGCCGCGAGATCCTGGACACGGCGGCCGAGGTCTTCGCCGCCCAGGGGTACGACGCCACCACCGTCCGCCGCATCGCCGACGCCGCCGGCCTGCTCGCGGGCAGCCTCTACTACCACTTCGACTCCAAGGAGTCGATGCTCGACGAGATCCTCCGCGCCTTCCTGGACGGGCTGTGGGCCCGGTACGACGCCGTGCTCGCCGCGCTGCTCGGCCCCCGGGAGACCCTGGAGGCCCTCGTCACCGAGTCGTTCCGGGAGATCGACCGGCACCGCGCCGCCGTCGCCATCTACCAGAAGGAGTCCCGGCACCTGCGGGAGCAGCCGCGCTTCGGCTATCTCGCGGGCTCGCAGCGGAGGTTCGAGGAGGCCTGGCTCAGGACCCTGGAGCGCGGCGTGGCCGCCGGGGTCTTCCGCGCCGACCTCGACGTCCGGCTCACCTACCGCTTCGTGCGCGACACCGTCTGGGTCGCCGCGTCCTGGTACCGGCCGGGCGGACAGCACAGCCCGGAGGAGATCGCCCGCCAGTACCTGTCCATGGTGCTGGAGGGCGTCGCCCTCCGTGACGGACATCGGACGGACGAATGACGTACGAACAAGGAGTGACCATGGCCGAGGCCTACATCGTCGAAGCGGTACGCACCCCGGTCGGGCGGCGGAACGGCGGACTGTCCGCCGTCCACCCGGCTGATCTCGGAGCACACGTCCTGAAGGCGCTGATGGAACGCTCGGGCGCCGACCCGGCCGCCGTGGAGGACGTCGTCTTCGGCTGCCTGGACACCGTCGGCCCGCAGGCCGGCGACATCGCCCGCACCAGCTGGCTGGCCGCCGGACTGCCCGAGGAGGTCCCCGGCACCACCGTGGACCGGCAGTGCGGCTCCTCGCAGCAGGCCCTGCACTTCGCCGCGCAGGGCGTCCTGTCCGGCACCCAGGACCTGGTCGTCGCGGGCGGCGTGCAGAACATGTCGATGATCCCGATCGCCTTCGCCAGCCGTCAGGCCGCCGACCCGCTCGGCCTCACCGACGGCCCGTACCTCGGCTCGGAGGGCTGGCGCGCCCGCTACGGCGACCAGCCCGTCAACCAGTTCCACGGCGCCGAACTGATCGCCGCCAAGTGGGACATCTCCCGCCGCGACATGGAGGAGTTCGCCCTCCGCTCGCACCAGCGGGCCGCCCGCGCGATCGACGAGGGCCGCTTCGCGCGCGAGATCGTCCCCTACGGCGACGTCACCACCGACGAGGGCCCGCGCCGGGACACCACCCTGGAGAAGATGGCCGGTCTGAAGGCGCTGGTCGAGGGCGGCCGGCTGACCGCCGCGGTCTCCTCGCAGGTCTCCGACGGGGCCTCGGCGATGCTGATCGCCTCGGAGCGCGCCGTACGCGAGCACGGTCTGACGCCCCGCGCCCGCGTCCACCACCTGTCGGTGCGGGGCGAGGACCCGATCCGCATGCTGTCCGCCCCGATACCGGCGACGGCGTACGCCCTGAAGAAGGCCGGGATGACGCTCGACGAGATCGACCTGGTGGAGATCAACGAGGCCTTCGCCTCGGTCGTCCTGGCCTGGCTCAAGGAGACCGGAGCCGACCCGGAGAAGGTCAACGTCAACGGCGGCGCCATCGCGCTGGGCCACCCGCTCGGCGCCACCGGAACCAAGCTGACCACCACCCTCCTCCACGAACTGGAGCGCACCGGCGGCCGGTACGGCCTCCAGACGATGTGCGAGGGCGGTGGTCAGGCGAACGTGACGATCATCGAGCGGCTGTGACGCCCCACGGGCCGCGCGCCGGAGCGGTCATCCGGCGTCCGTGACGCCGCCGCCGAAGACCCGCTGCCAGACCGTGTGATCGGTGCGGGGGCCTCCCGGGGTCTCCGCGCCGTACACCTCGATCTCCGCCTCGATGTCCAGAGGGAGCGTGGGAGAGGTCATCGTCGTCAGCTCCCCGGCCACCGCGTGGTCGGGCACCAGCCAGCACACCTCGAACTCGATGCCGTCCGGGTCCCGGGCGTACAGGGCCTTCGTGGAGGCGTGGTCGCTCGCCCCCGTCAGGGCTCCCGCCTCCGCCAGCCGCGTCCGCGTCCGCCGTAGTTCGGCGAGGGTGTCCACCTCCCAGGCCAGGTGGTAGAGGCCCACCCGCCCCGTGGCGGACCCGGCGCCGCCCCCGGGGGACCGGAACAGCCCGAGGTCGTGGTCGTTCGCGGAGCCCGCCGCCTGGAGGAAGGCCGCCCCGGGGAACGCCTGCGGCAGCGGCCGGAACTCCAGGACGTCACGGTAGAAGGCGAGACTCCGCTCCAGGTCGGAGACGAAGAGGACGGCGTGGTTCAGCCGCTGGATGGGCATGGCGGTTCCGTTCGGTCAGGTGTGGTGCGGTGCGGTTCGGTTCGGTTCGGTTCGGGTGGAGCGACTCAGGTCCGCCGGGGTGAAAGCACCCCGGCGGACCTGTGCGTGCCGCGGTCGGCCCCCGGCGGGGGCGCGGTCAGTCCCAGGCGGTCAGCGCCCGGAGCGTGGCGTGGGCCTCCCGCATCAGCCGGTCGACGAGCTCGGCGCAGGAGGGCAGGTCGTCGATCAGTCCGGCGACCTGCCCGGAGGCCATCACGCCGAGGTCGGTGCGGCCCTCGACCATGGACGCCTTGAGCAGCATCGGCGTGTTCGCGGCGAGCAGGATCTGGCTCCACGTCAGGTCCTTGCCGTGCTTCATCGCCAGGCCGTCGCGGACCATCTGCGGCCAGCTCATGCCGGACTCGCGCCGGAAGGCCGCCGCGTGCCGGACCGCCCGCAGCAGCGAGGCGGCCCGGCCCGACCGCTCCAGCGCGTCGACCAGCTCGGTGCGGAGCATCCGGTGCGGCAGCCCGTCCACCTTGGTGGTGACCGTGATGTCGGTGACCGCCGCGTCGAGGTAGCGGGCCTTCACCGCGTCGGGGACCGTGCTGTCGGAGGTGAGCAGGAAGCGCGTGCCCATGGCGACGCCGGCCGCGCCGTAGGCGAGGGCCGCGACCAGGCCGCGCCCGTCGTGGAAGCCGCCCGCCGCGACGACCGGGATGTCCACGGCGTCCACGACCTGGGGGAGCAGGACGGTGGTGGCGACACTGCCGGTGTGGCCGCCGCCCTCCCCGCCCTGCACGATCACCGCGTCGGCGCCCCAGGCCGCGACCTTCTCGGCGTGCCGTCTGGCCCCGATGGAGGGGATGACGACGACCCCCGCGTCCTTGAGCCGGGCGATCAGCTCGCGGGACGGGGCGAGCGCGAAGGAGGCGACCCGCACGCCCTCGTCGATGATGATCCGGGCCCGCTCGGCCGCGTCCCCGGCGTCGGCGCGCAGGTTCACGCCGAAGGGCGCGTCGGTACGGGACTTCACCTCGCGTACGGCCGACCGGAGCTGGTCGACGGTCATCGTCGCCGAGGCCAGGATGCCGAGCGCCCCGGCCTCGGCGGTGGCCGAGACCAGGCGGGGGCCCGCGACCCAGCCCATGCCGGTCTGCACGACGGGGTGGCGCACCCCGACGAGTTCGGTGAGCCGGGTGGCGATGACGGCGTCGCTCACGAGGGGACCTCCCGGTCGCGCAGCCCCTTCGGGTCGATCTCCTCGCGGATCAGCCGCAGTTCCCCGGCCGTGGGCTCGCGGGTGTACGGCACCTCGTCGGGGACGGTCAGCGCGAAGCCGGTGGCCTCCCGGACCTGGTCGACGGTGACGCCGGGGTGCAGCGAGCGGAGCCGCAGGGTGCGGTCCGGGGTCTCGAAGTCGAAGACGCCCAGGTCGCTGATGACGTCCGGGATCCGGTGGTACCGGGTCGCGGAGGGGCCGGCCGCGGCGGCCCGGTCGTGGCCGACGCCGCAGACCATGTCGACCCGCTCGACGAAGACCCGCGTCGAGTGCTTCGGCACCCAGTAACTGGTCGGGTTGTTCAGGGTGTTGACCGGTGCGCCGCGCACGCCCAGGAGCTGGCGCCTCGGGCGCGCCCAGTCCCCGATGCAGCTGATGTTCTGGTTGCCGTACCGGTCGATCTGGCTCGCGCCCATCATCACGTGCCGGCGGCCGGTGGTGACCATGGCCAGGTGCTGCCGGTAGGGCAGCCAGCCCTCCACCACCCGGGGCGCCGCGCCGACCGCCGGGACGTCGGCGATGAGCAGGGCCTCCCCGTCGGTCAGCAGCAGCTCGGGGGCGAAGGTGAGCTTCGCGAGCCGGGCGCCGATCGTCGGCACGGTGCCCATCGGGCTGGCGAGGACCTCGCCGGCGTCCCGCCACGCCTCGGCGCAGGCGACGACGCAGTACTCGGCGCGGGTGGCCGTCGTGGACGTGCCGGTGCCGCTCATGCTTCCTCCTCGTGGAACGCCGCGACGGCGGCCTGGTAGGCGTCCTCGTCCCCGGACAGGAACCGGGCGGTGAACTCCCGCCAGCCCTCCGGGTCCCGGGCCGCCGTGACGTAGGCGCGCTGGAAGGCCTCGTCCCGGTCGTGGTCGGGGGCGCAGGAGGTGAAGTGCGCGCCGTTCGGGGTCTCGACGACCCCGTCGACGAAGGCCCGCTTGAGCAGCAGCGACTGCGGCCCCGCGTCCTTGAGCAGCTCCTGGGTCTCCACGATCCGCTCGCAGGAGACGTACGCGGTGTCGGCGGCCTCGCAGAAGAGGTCGTCGAAGTACGGGTCGGGGCCCAGGTACTGGCCGTTGCCGTGCGCGTCGGCGCGGTTGACGTGGACGAGCGCGGCGTCCAGGCGCAGCGCGGGGACGGCGACGAGCTCCTCCCGGTCCTCGTACGGGGAGGTGATCGTCCGCAGCGAGGGGTTGACGGTCATCACGTCCGAGGCGAGCCCGGCGCGGATCGGCATGAACGGCAGCCGGTGCACGGCGGCGGTCAGGCCCCACATGACCATCGCCTCGTCCAGCTCGACCAGTTCGAACTCGCCGCGCTGCCGGGCCGCGCCGAAGTGCGGCTCCAGCGGGACGGAGTCGAGCGTGGCGAAGGCCGCGACCAGCTTGCGGATCTTCCCGGCCGCGGCGAGGAGCCCGACGTCGGGTCCGCCGTACGAGACGACGGTCAGGTCGGTGAGGTCCGAGCGCAGCAGCGCCCGGACCAGGGCCATCGGCTTGCGCCGTGATCCCCAGCCGCCGATGCCGATCGTCATCCCGCTCCGGAGGCGGCCCACGACCTCCTCGGCGGTCATCGTCTTGTCCCTGCTCACGACTGCTGCTCCTTCTCGTCCTCGGGGTGCGTGCCGAAGGTGTCGCGGACCCGGTCGGCGACACCGCTGAGGTTGGCCTCGAAGGTGAAGCCCTGTTCGAAGCGGTAGCTGCGGTGGACGTCCACCGGGTCGATGCCGTTGATCGCGGCCTTGGCGAGCCGGATCAGCTGTCCGTCCTTCGCGGCGATCTCCCGCGCGAGTGCGAGCGCCGCGTCGCGCAGCCGCTCGCGCGGGACGACCCGCCAGACCGAGCCGTGCCGGTGCAGTTCCTCGGCGGTGACGGTGCGCGAGGTGTAGTAGAGGGTCCGCATCAGCTGCTGCGGGACGAGCCGGGCCAGGTGCGTGGCCGCGCCGAGGGCTCCCCGGTCGAGCTCGGGCAGGCCGAAGGTGGCGTCCTCGGAGGCGACGATCGCGTCGGCGTTGCCGACGAGCCCGATGCCGCCGCCGAGGCAGAAGCCGTGCACCGCGGCGATCACCGGCACCTCGCAGTCGTAGACGGCGGCGAAGGCCTCGAAGCAGCCGCGGTTGGCGCCCAGCAGGGCGTCGTGCCCCGTGGTGCGCTGGATCTCCTTGATGTCGACGCCGGCGTTGAAGCCGCGGCCCTCCGCGGCGAGCACGACGCAGCGCACCCCGGGATCGGCGCCGGCGGCGCGGACCGCGGCGGCGAGGTCGTACCAGCCCTGTACGGGGAGGGCGTTGACCGGTGGGAAGTCGACGGTGACGACGGCGATGCCCTTGTCCGGGGCGGAGGTGGAGACACCCATGAGCAGATCAGCTACCTTTCCACCAAACGTTTGTTAGGTGGAAGATAGCAGCGGTTCGCACGCTGCGGGAGGTGTCCCTTGCCAGTCACCATCGATCTGACGGGATCCGTCGCCGTCGTCACCGGCGGCACGCGGGGCGTCGGCGCCGGGATCGCCCGGTCCCTGCTCGACGCCGGAGCGGAGGTCGTGACCTGCGCGCGGCGTGCCCCGGACGAGCCCGTCGAGGCCGGCGGGCGCACGGCCCGCTTCCTCCCCGTCGACCTGCGCGACCCGGCCGCCGTCGCCGGATTCTTCGCACGGGTCCGCGAGGACCACGGACGGCTGGACGTCCTGGTCAACAACGCGGGCGGTACGCCCTTCCGGATGCTCGGCGAGGGATCGGCCGAGCAGCAGGCCCGGGTCCTCGAACTGAACCTCGTGGCCCCCCTGACCGCCTCCCTCGCCGCGTACGAGGTGATGCGGCACCAGCCCCGGGGAGGGTCCGTCATCATGATCGGCAGCGTCAGCGGCACCCGCCCCTCACCCGGCAGCGCGGCCTACGGGGCCGCCAAGGCCGGCCTGGACAACCTCGCCCGGTCCATGGCGGTCGAATGGGCGCCGCTGGTGCGGGTCAACACGCTCGTCCCCGGCATGGTCCGCACCGAACTCTCCCACCTGCACTACGGGGACGAGGACGGCGTCGCCTCCGTCGGCCGCACCGTGCCGCTCGGCCGGCTCGCCGAGCCCGGGGACATCGGCGACGCCTGCGTCTTCCTGGCCTCCGGACGGGCCGCCTACATCAGCGGCGCCAGCCTGCTCGTGCACGGAGGCGGGGAACGCCCCGCCTTCCTGGACGCGGCCACCGTCAATCACTGAACCCCTCACCGAAAGGCACCCACCATGACCGGACTGTGCAACGGACGCGTCGTCATCGTCACCGGCGCCGGGCGCGGCCTCGGCCGCGCGCACGCGCTCGCCTTCGCCGCCGAGGGCGCCAAGGTCGTCGTCAATGACCTCGGCGTCGGCCTCGACGGCACCGGGGGCGGCGCGGGCCCCGCCCAGCAGGTCGTCGACGAGATCACGGCGGCGGGCGGCGAGGCGGTCGCCCACGGCGGCGACATCGCCACCACCGACGGCGCGGCCTCGCTCGTCGCCACCGCCCTCGACGCCTTCGGACGGCTCGACACCCTCGTCAACAACGCCGGCTTCCTGCGCGACCGCATGCTCGTCAACCTCGGGGAGGACGACTGGGACGCCGTCATGCGCGTCCACCTCAAGGGCCACTTCCTGCCGCTCAAGCACGCCGCCGCGCACTGGCGAGCGGAGGCCAGGGCGGGGCGCGAGCCCGTCGCCCGCGTGATCAACACCAGCTCCGGCGCGGGCCTCCTCGGCAGCGTCGGCCAGGGCAACTACGCCGCCGCCAAGGCCGGGATCGTCGGCCTCACGCTCGTCGCCTCCGCCGAGATGGGCCGGTACGGGGTCCAGGTCAACGCCATCGCCCCCGCGGCCCGCACCCGGATGACCGAGCAGACGTTCGCCGAGACCATGGCCGCGCCCACGGGGGCCGCCTTCGACGCGATGGCCCCGGAGAACGTCTCGCCCCTCGTGGTCTGGCTGGGCTCCGCGGCCTCGGCCGGCGTCACCGGCCGGGTCTTCGAGACCGAGGCGGGCCGGATCACGGTCATGGAGGGCTGGCGACCGGGCCCGACGGCCGACAAGGGGGGCCGCTGGACCCCGAGGGAAGCGGGCGAGACGACCCTGAAACTCCTGGCGACCTCGGAGCCCCCGCACCCGGTGTACGGCACGCGCTGACCCGGGGCGCGTCACGGGGCCTCCACCCGCTACCCGTACGGGCCTTGGCGCCCGGCCCGTACGGCTCCGCCCGGACCCGTGCGGGCCCTTGGCCCCTGCCCGTACGGGCTCTGCCACGCGCGCCCGAGCCGCACGGGGCCCGCGCCCAGGCGGGACGGTGCCCCGCCCGCCGTGTGGGCAATCGTCCCGCTGGGCGGGACGGGTGGGCACACGGGACGGCGCCCTCAAGCGGCGCCTCCGCGTCCTGTGCCTGGGCCCGCGCCGCCCGGGTGCCGTCACCGGTGGTGCGGGTCGGGGCGCGGGAGCCTCTGGCGCCGGCAAGGGCGCCGTCCGTTGTGCCCACCCGTTCCGCCCCGGCGGAACGCATGCCCACAACGGGGCCCGGCGGGGGCGCCGCCCACAACGGCGGGGCGCGGGTCCAAACCGCCGACCGCGCCGCTCACGACGGCCCGGCCCCAGTCGGTGGGCCCGCCCCCGACCCGCAGCCCCCGGCAAGGTTTCCCGCTCACCGGGAACGCGCGCTCCCTCCCGCCCCCCGCCCCGTCCTAGCCTCGCCGCACAGCCCCAACCGCCCGCAGGAGGGACCCGCCATGCTCACGGACCGCCAGAGGCTCGAGGCGGCCGAGCTGCTCCGCTCCGCCGAACACGCCGTCACGCCGATCGACCCGCTGACCGAGTCCTTCCCCGGCATCGACACCGAGGACGCGTACGAGATCCAGCTCCTCAACATCCGGCACCGCCTCGCGGCCGGCGCGGAGGTGCGCGGTCACAAGGTCGGCCTGTCCTCCCCGGTCATGCAGCGGATGATGGGCGTGGACGAACCGGACTACGGCCATCTCCTCCACGACATGGAGCTGCGCCCCGACGTCCCCGTCGTCGCCGCCCGCTTCTGCCGGCCGCGCGTCGAGGTGGAGGTCGGCTTCGTCCTCGGCGCCGACCTGCCCGGCGAGGGCTGCACCCCCGAGGACGTCCTCGCGGCCACCGAACGCGTCGTACCCGCGCTGGAGCTGATCGACAGCAGGATCCGCGACTGGCGGATCACCATCGCCGACACCATCGCGGACAACGCCTCCTCCGCCGGATACGTCATCGGTGAGGGCCGGGACCCCCGCGAGCTCGACCTGAAGGCCATCGACGCCCGGCTCAGCAGCGGCGGCGCACTCCTCGCCGAGGGCCGCAGCGACGCCGTGCTCGGCGACCCGGCCCGCTCCGTCGCCTGGCTCGCCCGGACCGTCGCCCGCTTCGGCGTGCCGCTGCGGAAGGGGCACGTGGTGCTGCCGGGTTCGTGCACCCGGGCCGTCGACGTGGCCGCCGGTTCGACCTTCACCGCCGGGTTCGACGGCCTCGGCTCCGTCTCGCTCTCGTTCATCTGAGGTGATCATGACCATCAAGACCAAGGCGACCGCCGCCATCGTCGGATCCGGCAACATCGGCACCGACCTGCTCTACAAGCTGCTGCGCTCCGAACACGTCGAACCCCGCTGGATGATCGGCGTCGACCCCGACAGCGAGGGCCTCGCCCGCGCCGCCCGGGCCGGCCTGGAGGCCAGCCCCGAGGGCGTCGACTGGCTCCTCGCCCAGGACGAGCGGCCCGACATCGTCTTCGAGGCCACCAGCGCCTCCGTCCACCGGGCCAACGCCCCCCGCTACGCCGAGCTCGGCATCAAGGCCGTCGACCTGACACCGGCGGCCGTCGGCCCCGCCGTCGTCCCGCCCGCCAACCTCCGCGAGCACCTGGACCGGCCCAACGTCAACATGATCACCTGCGGCGGGCAGGCCACCATCCCCATGGTGTACGCGGTCTCCCGTGTCGTCCCCGTGGCCTACGCGGAGATCGTCGCCTCGGTGGCGTCCGTCTCGGCCGGACCCGGAACCCGCGCGAACATCGACGAGTTCACCCGCACCACCTCGCGCGGCATCGAGACCATCGGCGGCGCCGAGCGGGGCAAGGCCATCATCATCCTCAACCCGGCCGAGCCGCCCGTGATGATGCGGGACACCGTCTTCTGCGCCGTCCCCGAGGACGCCGACCGGGCCGCCGTCGCCCTCTCCGTCAAGGAGATCGCCGAGCAGGTCGCCACCTACGTGCCCGGCTACCGGCTGCGCGCGGAGCCGCAGTTCGACGACCCGAGCCCCGAGAACGGCGGAATGGCCCGCGTGGCGATCTTCCTGGAGGTGGAGGGCGCGGGCGACTACCTGCCGCCCTACGCCGGAAACCTCGACATCATGACCGCCGCCGCCACCAAGGTCGGCGAGGAGTTCGCCCGGGCGATCCTCGCCCCGGGCGCGTAAGGAGCACACCGCATGCCCTACTCGGACACCCTCGACATCCGCGTCACCGACTCCTCGCTGCGCGACGGCTCGCACGCCAAGCGCCACCAGTTCACCATCGAGGACGTGCGGTCCGTCGTGGCCGCCCTCGACGACGCCGGCGTCCCGGTGATCGAGGTGACGCACGGCGACGGACTCGGCGGATCCTCGTTCAACTACGGCTTCTCCAGGACGCCCGAACAGGACCTCATCAAGACCGCGGTCGACACGGCCCGACAGGCCACGATCGCCTTCCTGATGCTCCCCGGGCTCGGCGTCAAGGACGACATCCGCGCCGCCCACGGCAACGGCGCGGGCATCTGCCGCATCGCCACCCACTGCACCGAGGCCGACATCGCCGACCAGCACTTCGGACTCGCCCGGGAAAGGGGCCTGGAGACCGTCGGGTTCCTGATGATGGCCCACTCCACCACCCCCGAGAAGCTGGCCCGGCAGGGCCGGATCATGGCCGACGCCGGCTGCCAGTGCGTGTACGTGGTCGACTCGGCCGGCGCCATGGTCATGGACGACGTCACCGACCGTGTCCAGGCTCTCGTCGCCGAGCTCGGCGACGACGCCCAGGTCGGCTTCCACGGCCACGAGAACCTGGCCCTCGGCACCGGCAACTCCATCGCCGCGATCAAGGCCGGAGCCCTCCAGATCGACGGCTCCACCCGCCGCCTCGGCGCGGGCGCGGGCAACACCGCCGTCGAGGCGCTGGTCGCCGTCTGCGCCAAGATGGGCATCCGCACCGGCATCGACGTACTGAAGATCATCGACGCGGCCGAGGACGCGGTCCGCCCGGTCATGGACGACGAGTGCCGGCTCGACCGGCTCGCCCTGCTGATGGGCCACGCCGGCGTCTACTCCAGCTTCCTCAAGCACGCCTACCGGCAGGCCGAGCGCTACGGCGTCTCCGGCGCCGAGATCCTCCTGCGCGCGGGCGAACGCCGCCTGGTCGGAGGCCAGGAGGACCAGCTCATCGACATCGCCGTCGAACTCGCCGCACAGCGCTGAACCGACACGACAGAAATCAGGAGGGACGAGATGACTGCTCTCAACGACGAGGTCCGGGTCATCGACGCGGGCACGCCGCCGACGCGGTTCGCCCGGGGCTGGCACTGCCTCGGCCTCGCCGAGACCTTCGAGGACGGCACCCCGCACGAGATCGAGGCCTTCGGCACCAAGCTGGTGGTCTTCCGGGGCCAGGACGACGGACAGCTGCACGTCCTGAACGCCTACTGCCCCCACATGGGCGGAAACCTCGCCCAGGGCACCGTCAAGGGCGACGCCGTCGCCTGTCCGTTCCACGACTGGCGCTGGTCGGGCGACGGCCGCTGCGCCGGCATCCCGTACGCCCGCCGGGTCCCGCCCCGCGCCAGGACCCGTGCCTGGGTCTCCCTGGAGCGGAACGGGCAGCTCTTCGTCTGGCACGACCCCGAGGGCAACCCGCCGCCCCCCGGGGTCACCGTCCCCGAGATCGCGGGCGTCCACGGCCCGGACGCGGCCGAGTGGAGCGACTGGACCTGGAAGACCCTCCGTGTCGAGGGCTCCCACTGCCGCGAGATCGTGGACAACGTCGTGGACATGGCGCACTTCTACTACGTCCACTACGGGTTCCCCGAGTACTTCAAGAACGTCTTCGACGGCCACGTCGCCACGCAGTACATGGAGAGCAGCCCCCGCCCGGACATGGAACTGGGCACCCTCAGCTCCGGCCGCCTGCGCTCCGACGCCTCCTACTTCGGCCCCTCCTACATGATCGACCAGCTCTACAGCGACGTCGGCGGCGGCGTGGAGATGGAGATCGTCCTGATCAACTGCCACTACCCGATCGACGCGAACAGCTTCCTGCTCCAGTACGGGGCCATCGTCCGGCGGCTGCCGGGGATGACGGAGGAACAGGCCGCCGAGGCCGCGCGGCTCGCCGCGGAGGGCGCCGCCGTGGGCTTCGAGCAGGACGTGGAGATCTGGCGGAACAAGACCCGGATCGACAACCCCCTGCTCACCGAGGAGGACGGCCCGGTCTACCAGCTGCGCCGCTGGTACGAGCAGTTCTACGTCGACGTCGCCGACGTCAAGGACGAGATGACCCGCCGCTTCGAGTTCGAGATCGACACCGAGCGCGCCAACACGGCCTGGCGCGCCGAGGTCGAGGAGAACCTCGCGCGCCGCGCGGCGGAGACGGAAGCCGGAGCCTGACATGCGAGCGGTGGAGTGCGCGGCCTGCGGCAACCAGGTCCTGTGCGAGAAGTACAGCGTCGCCCACACCTCCGTGCAGTGGACGGCCGACGCGGCCGTCGCCTGCGCGGAGTTCCGCGACCGGGTGGGGCCGGGCGGGACCACCGCCCGGATGCGGACCTGCGGGTCCCTGCGGGCGAGCATCGCCCGCGCCGTCGAGGACGGGGGCCTGACGGTGAGCACCCTGGAGTCCGGGACCCCGGAGGCCCTCGATGTCTGAGCCCGGCACCGGGGCCCGCACCCACCGGCTGCGCGTCGTCGAGGTCATCGCCGAGACGGCCGACGCGCACTCCCTGGTGCTCCAGGCACCGCCGGAGAGCGCCGACCGCTTCACGTACCGCCCCGGGCAGTTCCTCACCCTGAGGCTGCCCGGGGCGGACGGGAGACCGGCCGCCCGCTGCTACTCCCTCGCCAGCTCGCCGCACACCGGCGAGCCCCTGAAGATCACCGTCAAGCGCGTCGCCGGCGGGTACGGCTCCAACTGGGTCTGCGACCGGCTCGCGGCGGGCGACGAACTGGAGGTGCTGCCCCCGGCCGGCACCTTCACCCCCGACTCCCTCGACGGCGACCTGCTGCTCGTCGCCGGGGGGAGCGGCATCACCCCCGTCCTGTCGATCGCCAAGTCGGCGCTGGCCGAGGGCCGGGGCAGGCTGGTGCTGCTGTACGCCAACCGCGACGAGTCCTCGGTCGTCTTCCGCGACGAACTGCGGGCCCTCTCCCAGGACCACCCGCACCGGCTGCTGGTGCTCCACTGGCTGGAGTCGCTCCAGGGCCTGCCCTCCGTGGACCGGCTGGCCGCCGCGCTCGCCCCGTACGCCGGCCGCGAGGCCTTCGTGTGCGGACCACAGCCGCTCATGGACGCCGTCGAGCAGGCCCTGCGCACGCTCGGCGCGCCCGGCGACCGCATCCACCGGGAACGCTTCTTCTCCCTCGGCGCGGACGTCTTCGACGCCCCCGCCGTGCCGGCGGACACGGCGGCGGAGGGCGGCGCCTCGGCCGAGGTCGAGCTCGACGGCGAGACCCGCACCGTCGCCTGGCCCGCGACGGCACCCCTGCTGGACGTGCTCCTGGCCGCCGGCGTGGACGCCCCGTACTCCTGCCGGGAGGGCGCCTGTAGCGCCTGCACCTGCCGGGTCGTGGCGGGCGAGGTGAAGATGCTCCGCAACGACGTCCTGGACGACCAGGACATCGCCGAGGGGTACGTCCTCGCCTGCCAGGCCCTGCCGCTCACCGACCGGGTCGAGATCACCTACTCCTGACGAGGAACCCGCCATGTCCCGAACCAGTCTGGTCACCGGAGCGGCCTCCGGCATCGGCCGGGCCACCGCCGCGCTCCTGCGCGAGCGGGGCCACACCGTCATCGGCGCGGACCTCGCCGACGCCGACATCCACGCCGACCTGTCCACGCCCGAGGGCCGGGCCGAACTCGTCGACCGAGCGCGCGAACTGACCGGAGGCCGGCTCGACGCCGTCGTCTCCTGCGCGGGCGTCGCCCACTTCGACCCGCTCACGGTCAAGGTCAACCACTTCGGGGCCGTGGCCACGCTCGACGGTCTGCTCCCGCTCCTCACGGCCGGCACCGACCCGCGGGCCGTGGTCGTCGGGTCGGTCGACTCCGTCCATCCGACCGACCCCGCGATCGTGGACGCCGCGCTGGCCGGGGACGAGGAGGCGGCCGTGGCCGCGTCCCGCGCCGCCGTCGAACGCGGTGAGGGACACCTCCTCTACTCCTCGTCCAAGGCGGCGATCTCCCGCTGGGTCCGCCGCGCCGCCCCCTCCGGCGCCTGGGCCGGCGCGGGCGTCCCGCTCAACGCCGTGGCCCCGGGCGTGGTCGTCACGCCCCTGACCCGGCCGCTGCTCGACGACCCCGAGATGCGGGGGCTCGTCGAGCGGAGCGTGCCCATGCCCCTGCACGGCCACGCCCGCCCCGAACAGATCGCCCCGCTGATCGCCTGGCTCGCCTCGCCCGAGAACGCCCTCGTCACCGGGCAGGTGGTCTTCGTGGACGGGGGCGCCGACGCGGTCCTGAGGGGCGACCAGGTCTGGTGAGCCCACCGGGACCGCAACGTCAGGGGCACCCACGCGGGTGCCCCTGACGGCACATCCCCACCCCGCGCCCGTACCCCCCTTGTCCGCACCCTCACGAGGAGACGCCCGTGAATCCCCGTACGCTCGAACGCTCCGCCGTCCTCCCGGCCACTCCCGACGCCGTGTGGGCGGTCGTCGGCGACTTCGGGGCCCTCGCCGACTGGCACCCCCATCTGCCGCCGTGCGGCCTGGAGGACGGCGCGGCCCCCGACGCGCCCGGCGCCGTCCGGGTCTTCGCCGTCGACGGCGTGCCCGTCGCCCGCGAGCGGCTGCTCGACCGCGACCCGGCCGGACGCTCGTACCGCTACACCCTCCTCGACCCCGTCCCGCTCCCGGTCGACGCCTACGTGGCGACCCTGGAGGTGCGTCCGCACCCCGACGGCGCCGAGGTCCGCTGGACGGCCGCCTACCGGAGCACGGACGACGTCGCCGCCCGGGTGGAGGCGGTCTTCGGGGACGGCACCTACGGCACCGGCCTGGCCGCCCTGCGGACGCGCTTCACATCCAGTCGCTGAACCGCAGCCAGGCCATCATGTTGTCCATGGACGGCTGCGGCAGGGGCTCGGGGGACCCCTGACCGGCCGGGTCCCGCTTCTCCGGCTGCCGTCCCGGACCGAACATCGACTGCCACACCGACCGCGCGCAGCCGCGCACGGCCGGGGCGAGCCGCTCCATCTCCCGGTGGACGCCGTGGCCGCTCACCGAGATCGCCGCGATCGCCCGGCCCGAACCGCGCAGCGGAGCGGCCACGCAGAAGACCCCGCGGTACCCCTCCTCGTGGTCGAAGGCCACACCGCGCTCCCGCGTCACCGCCAGCTCGCGGCGGAAGGACTCGGGCCGGGTGAGGGTCCGCGGGGTGCGCGGCCGCAGCCCGTCCCGGATCACCCGCTCCACCGGCGCGCCGTCGCCGAACGCCAGGATCGCCTTGCCCGAGGCCGTGCAGTACGCCGGCTGGCGCCCGCCCATGCGCGAGGGCACCACGGAGTCGTCCGAGCCGCCGATCCGCTCCAGGTAGACCACCTCGGACCCGTCGAGCACGGTGAGGTGCACCAGGTGGCCGGTGGACTCGTGCAGCGCGTGCAGATGGGGCAGCGCGGCCCTGCGGAGCCGGTTGTGGTGCGAGGCCATGGCACCGAGCTCCAGCATGCCCATGCCCAGCCGGTAGTCACGGCCCTCGCGCTCCAGCCAGCGCAGCTGCACCAGCTGATCGAGGATCCGGTGCGCGGAGGACCTGCGGATGCCCGAGCGCTGCACGACCTCGGTCAGGGTGAGTCTCGGCCCCGCGCTCTCGAAGGCGCTCAGCACCTTCGCCGCCTTCTCCAACAGGGACAGCGGCGGCATCCCGGCCTCGACAGCCTCGACAGCGGTGGTCGTCATCGGCACCTCCCACACGGACAGCACAGCCGACCGTCCCTGGCTGGGCCCGTAATCTCCGGTATTGCGTGGAGATTGCCAGAGGATGACAGCGCTGTGAAGAGGGAGTTCCGTCTCGGATCAGTAAAGCGTAGGTTCCCTGTCGTCACGGCAGGACGAGACCGGATTCCGGGAGGGGCACCCATGCGCGACGAGGACGTCCTCACGGCGGTCCGCGCCCTCGCCCCCGTCCTGCGCGCCCGCGCGCCCCACGCGGAGGCGCTGTGCCGCCTCCCCGACGCCTCCGTCGAGGAGCTGGCGGACGCCGGCTTCTTCCGGCTGCTCCAGCCCCGGGCGTACGGCGGGTTCGCCGCCGACCCGGCCGTCTTCTACGCCGCCGTGCACGAGATCGCCAAGGCGTGCGGCTCGACCGGCTGGGCCGCCTCCGTCCTCGGCGTCCACCCCTGGTACGTGGCCCAGCTCGACCCACGGGCCCAGGAGGAGGTCTGGGGCGCGGACGGCTCCACCCTGATCTGCTCCTCCCACGCGCCCACCGGGGAGGTCGCCGTCGTCGACGGCGGCTACCGGCTCTCCGGCCGCTGGCACTTCTCCGCGGGCTGCGACCACGCCCGGTGGGCGCTGCTCGGCGGAGTCGTCGACGACGTGGACGGCCGCCCGGTGGACATGCGCACCTTCCTGGTCCCCCGGTCCGCGTACCGCGTCGACGACGTGTGGGACACCGTCGGGCTGCGCGGCAGCGGCGGCAACGACATCGTCGTCGAGGACGCCTTCGTCCCCGCCCACCGGACGCTCGGCTACGGCCCGGTGACCCAGCTGCGCTGCCCCGGCCAGGAGACCAACCCCGAGCCGCTCTACCGGCTGCCCTACGCGGCCCTCTTCACGACCGCCATCTCGACGGCGATGGTCGGCATCGCCGAGGGCGCCCACGAGGACCAGCTCGGCTCGGCCCGCGCCCGCCTGCGGACCGCCCCGGGCCGCCCGGCCGCCGAGGACCCCTTCGCGCAGGTACGCGTCGCCCGCGCCGCCGGCGAGATCGACGCGGCCCGGCTCCAGCTGGCCCGCACCACGGCCGACCTCTACGCGGCCGCCCGCGACGGCGCCGAGATCCCGAAGGAACTGCGCGCCCGCGCCCGCCGGGACCAGGCGCTCGCCACCGAACGGGCCATCACCGCCGTGGACCTGCTCATGGAGAACGCGGGCCGGGGCCCGCTGCGCGTCGGCGACGACGTCCTCCAGCGGGCCTGGCGCGACCTGCACACCGGCCGGGGCCAGGCCGCCAACGACGTGGAACGGGCCCTGGTCCTCTACGCCCAGGACGCCCTCGGCATGGACGTCCACGACCCGATGCTCTGACCGGCCGGGCCGACCGCCACTGCTCCGCCCCGCGGGCAACCCGCCCCCGCGCGGCCCCCGGCACACCGGCGCGGCCCCGGCCCCGCCCGACGCAGGACCGCCCCGCCCCCGGCGCACAGGCCCGGCACCGACGTACAGGCCCGCCTCTCCCGCCCCAGGCGCCCCGCTCCCGCTCCCGGCGTCCCGCCCCCCTCGCGACCCCCGGCGGAGCCGCCCGGCGGGGGTTCCCGCTCAGTGGGAGCAGCGCATTTCGCCGCCGTACCGCACGCCGTACGGTCCTGGCATTCCCCCACCACGACCCGAAAGGGGATGCCCCATGGCCGATGACGTCCTGGCAGCGATCCGTGACCTCGCCCCCGCCCTGCGCGACCGCGCGGCCGAGGCCGAGACGCTGCGCCGCGTGCCCGACACCTCCGTCAAGGAGCTGGAGGACACCGGCTTCTTCCAGCTGCTCCAGCCCAGGGCCTTCGGCGGCCGCGCCGCCGACCCGGTGCTCTTCTACACGGCGGTCAAGGAGATCGCCAAGGCGTGCGGCTCGACCGGCTGGGTCGCCTCCGTGGTCGGCGTCCACCCCTGGCACGTCGCCCTGTTCGACCCCCGCGCCCAGCAGGAGGTCTGGGGCGAGGACCCCAAGACCCGCATCGCCTCCTCGTACGCCCCCACCGGCAAGGCCACCGCCGTCGACGGCGGCTTCCGGCTCTCCGGCCGGTGGCACTTCTCCTCCGGCTGCGACCACGCCCGGTGGGCGCTCCTCGGCTGCATCATCACCGACGGCGAGGGCAACCCCGTCGACATGCGCACCTTCCTCGTCCCCCGGTCCGAGTACCGCGTCGACGACGTGTGGGACACGGTCGGCCTGCGCGGCACCGGCAGCAACGACGTCGTCGTCGAGGACGTCTTCGTCCCCGAGCACCGCGCCCTGAGCTTCGGTCCCGTCACCTCCCTCCAGGTGCCCGGCCACGAGATCAACCCCGAGCCGGTCTACCGGCTGCCCTACGCGGGGGTGTTCACCACCACCATCTCGACCCCGATCGTCGGCATCGCCGAGGGCGCCTTCGCGTCGTACGCCGAGGCCACCCGGGAGCGGATCCGCGTCTCGTACGGGCAGAAGGTCGCCGAGGACCCCTTCGCGCAGGTCCGGATCGCCCGCGCCGCGAGCGACATCGACGCGAGCTGGCTGCAACTGAGCCGCAACATGGGCGAGATGTACGCCCTCGCCGAGCGCGGCGACGAGATCCCGATGGAGCTGCGCACCCGCACCCGCCGCGACCAGGTCCTCGCCACGGAACGCTCCGTCGCCGCGGTCGACCTGCTCATGGAGAACTCCGGCGGCAACGCCATGCGCACCGGCCCGGGCCTCGTCCAGCGCGCCTGGCGCGACGCCCACACCGGCCGGGGGCACGCCGCCAACGACCCCGAGCGGGCCCTGGTCATGTACGGCCAGGCCGCGCTCGGCATCGACATCCAAGACACCATGGCCTGAGAGGCGTTGACGATGGCAGAGCTCACCCACGAGTCGACCTCCCGCACCGTCGAGGCGGCCGGGCTGACCCTCCACTACCACGAGGCCGCTCCCGCCGGCCAGGACGACGCCCCCGTCGTGATCATGCTCCACGGCGGCGGCCCCGGAGCCTCCGGCTGGAGCAACTTCGGCCGCAACCTCCCCGTCTTCGCGGAGCAGTTCCGCACGATCCTCGTCGACCAGCCCTGCTTCGGCCGCTCGGACAAGCCGGAGCTCGACCGGGACTACTTCAGCTTCAGCGCCCGTGCGGTCGCCGCCCTGATGGACGAACTGGGCATCGAGCGCGCCCACTTCATCGGCAACTCGCTCGGCGGCGGCACGGCCGTCCGCATCGCGCTGAACCACCCGGACAAGGCCGGCAAGCTCCTCCTGATGGGACCCGGCGGGGTCTCCGTCAACCTCTTCGCGCCCGACCCGACCGAGGGCATCAAGCGGCTCTTCGAGTTCAACGCCTCGCCGGCGCCCACCAGGGAGCAGATGCGCGGCTTCCTCGGCGTCATGGCGTACGACCAGTCGATCGTCTCCGACGCGCTCGTCGAGGAACGCTTCGCCTCGGCCACCGACCCCGACACCCGGCTCGGCAGCGCCCGGATGGGCGCCTCCTTCGCGAACCCCGCCTGGGCCGAGGCCACGATGCTCTGGCGCGAGGCCCACCGCATCACCCAGCCGGTGCTGCTCACCTGGGGCCGCGAGGACCGCGTCAATCCCCTCGACGGCGCCCTGGTCGCCCTCAAGACCATCCCCGACGCGCGGCTGCACGTCTTCCCGCACTGCGGCCACTGGGCCCAGACCGAGCAGGCGGACGAGTTCAACCGCCTCGCCGTCGACTTCTTCTCCCACTGAACGTCCTGAACCTTCCACCGAAGAGGTGCACACCATGGACATCCGTGCTCTCGGCTACCTCCGCCTGGAGACCACCACCCTGGACGAGTGGCGCCGCTACGCGCTCGACGTCCTCGGCATGGTGGAGGCGACCGGCACCACCGAGGACACCCTCTGCCTCCGTCTGGACGACCGCGCCTACCGCCTCGTCGTCCAGGCCGGCGAGAGCGACCGGCTCCTCGCCGCCGGCTGGGAGGTGGCGAACGCCGCCGCCCTGGCCCGCGTCACCGAGGAGCTGGAGGAGGCCGGCGTCGCCGTCAAGGCCGCCGACCCCGCCGTGCTCGCCGAGCGCCGCGTCCAGGGCCTGATCCACGTCACGGACCCGGGCGGCAACCCGCTGGAGATCTACTGGGGCCAGGCCCAGGACCACAGCGCGCTCGGCACCCCGTACGGCAACCGCTTCGTCACCGGCGACCTCGGCCTCGGGCACGTCGTCCTCCCGGTGCCGGACATCGAGGCCGCCCTCGACTTCTACGAGAACCTGCTCGGCTTCCAGCTGCGCGACTCCATGAAGCTGCCCCCGCAGGCCGTCCCGACCGCCACCGAGCAGCGGGACTTCCACTGGATGCACTTCCTCAGCCCCAACCGCCGCCACCACAGCCTCGGCCTCTACCCGGGCTCCCTGCCGCCCGGCATCGTGCACTTCATGGTCGAGCTGGAGACCCTCGACGACGTGGGCCGCGGCCTCGACCGCATGCACGCGGCGGGCATCCCCATCGCCTCCAGCCTCGGCCGCCACACCAACGACCGCATGGTCTCCTTCTACGCCCAGGCCCCCGGCGGCTTCCAGGTCGAGTACGGCTGGGACGGACTCGTCGTCGACCCCGCCACCTGGGTCGCGAAGGAGATCACCGCCGACAGCTTCTGGGGCCACCAGTGGAACGGCTGATCCCGCCCGCCGAGTTCCGGGACGTCCTCGGACGCTTCGCCAGCGGCATCACCGTCGTCGCGACGCTCGACGCCGACACCGCGGAGCCCGTCGGCTTCGCCTGCCAGTCCTTCGCCTCGCTCTCCCTCGACCCTCCGCTGGTCATGCTGGCCGTCGGCAAGCACTCCAGCAGCTGGCCGAGGATCGAACGGGCCGGCCGCTTCTGCGTCAACATCCTCGCCGAGGACCAGCAGGCCACCTGCGCCGCGCTGGGCCGCAGCGGCCCCGACAAGTTCGCCGGGGTGCCCTGGAGCACCGGCGAACACGGCACCGTACGCGTCGAAGGGGCCCTGGCCCACGTGGAGTGCGAGCTCGACGCCGTGTACGAGGCGGGCGACCACCACCTGGTGACCGCCCAGGTGGTGGCGCTCGACGCCGGCGAGGACGGCAGGCCGCTGCTCTTCTTCCGCAGCCGCTACGCCGTGGGAGCCTTCTGATGCCGCTCGACCCCGAGAAGGCGACCTCCGCTCCGCCGGTCCGCACGGAGGTCGCCTGGGACGAGCGCGACGTACGGCTCTACCACCTGGCGCTCGGCGCCGGCGCCCCCGAGACCGATCCGCGCGAACTGCGCTACGTCTACGAAGGGCACGCGCGGGGCCTCCAGGTCCTGCCCACCTTCGGCGTGGTCGCGGGCGGCACCGGCGGCGTCGGCTTCCAGGTCTTCGACCTGCCGGGCGTCGACATCGACCTTGCGCACGTGCTGCACGGCGGCCAGGAGATCACCGTGCACCGCCCGCTGCCCGCCGCGGCGCGGGCGACCGCCGTCACCCGCGCCACGGCCGTGTACGACAAGGGCGGGGCCGCGGTCCTCGTCCAGGAGTCCACCCTGCTCGGCGAGGACGAGGAGCCGCTGATCACCCAGCGCAACCAGATCTTCGTCCACGGCGAGGGAGGCTTCGGCGGCGACCGGGGACCCTCCGAGCGGCTCCCCGCGCCCGACCGGGCCCCCGACCTGGTGGTCGAGATCCCGACGCTCCGTCAGCAGGCCCTGCTCTACCGGCTCACCGGGGACTGGAACCCGCTGCACGCCGACCCGGCCACCGCCCGCCGGGCGGGCCACGACCGGCCGATCCTGCACGGGCTCTGCTCCTTCGGGATGGCGGTCAAGGCGGTCACCGACCGCCTGCTCGGCGGCGACGCGAGCGCGGTCGCCTCCTGCCGCACCCGCTTCGCCGGGGTCTTCTTCCCCGGCGAGACCCTGCGGCTGCGCGTCTGGGACACCCCCGACGGCCACCGGCTGACCGCCACGTCGGCCGACCGGGGTGACGCGCCGGTCCTCACCGACGCGCGGATCACCGCCCGATGACCCGGCGGCCGGGGCGGAGGACGGTCCGCCCCGGCCGTCGACCCACCCGGGGCCTGCCGGACAGGCCCCGTCACGACCAGGGAGAACACGATGAACGACACGTGGGACCACACGTACGACGTGGTGGTCGTCGGCTCCGGCGCCGCCGGCATGGCCGCGGCCCTCACCGCACGGCTGCGCGGCCTGACCGCCCTGGTCGTGGAGAAGACCGAGGTCTACGGCGGCTCGACCGCCCTGTCCGGCGGCGCGATATGGGTCCCGGACAACTTCCACCTCGACGAGGCCGGGCTCGGCGACACCCCCGAGAAGGCCCGCGCCTACCTGGACGCCACCGTCGGCGACCGGGTCCCCGCCGCCCGCAAGGACGCCTACCTCACCCACGGCCCCCGGATGGTCCGCGAACTGCACGACCGCACCGCCGTGCGCTTCGTCTACACGCCGGGCTACTCCGACTACTACCCCGAGCGGCTCGGCGGCTACCCGCAGGGCCGCTCGATCGAACCGCAGGTCTTCGACTTCCGCACGCTCGGCCCCGAGCACCGCGCCACCATGCGGCGCGCCGGGCTCCCCACGTACGGCCTCACCATCACCTCCAAGGACTTCCGGCAGCTGAACATGGTGGGACGCACCTGGGCCGGCCGCCGCACCGCCGTCACGGTGGGCGCCCGGGCGGTCCGGGCCCGGCTCTCCGGACGGGAGCCACTGTCCCTCGGCGAGGCGCTGATCGCCCGCATGCGCCACTCCCTCGACGCCCTCGGCGCCGACCTGTGGCTCTCCGCCCCGCTGACCGGGCTCGTCGAGGAGGACGGCCGGGTCACCGGCGTCCGCGTCACCCGGGACGGGCGGGAGCTGACCGTCCGGGCGGCCGGCGGCGTCGTCCTCGCCTCCGGCGGCTTCTCCCACGACCAGCGGCTCCGCGAGAAGTACCTGCCCGCGCCCACCTCCACCGCGTGGAGCTCCGCCTCCGAAGGACAGACCGGCGACGCCCTCGAACCGGCCGTCGCCCTCGGCGCCGCGACCGACCTGATGGACAAGGTCTGGGGCGCGCCGTCGGTGGTGCCCCCGGAGGGGAGGCCCTTCTTCCTGGTCGCCGACCGGGGCATCCCCGGCATGATCATCGTCGACGAGGCGGGGGAGCGGTACGCCAACGAGGCGGCGCCCTACCACGAGTTCGTCGACGCCATGTACGCGCACGACCGGCCCGGGGCGGGCACGGTGCCGTCCTGGCTGATCCTCGACGCCACCGCGAAGTCCCGCTACCTCTTCATGGGCCTCTTCCCGGGCCAGTCCTTCCCCAAGGCCTGGCTGGAGAGCGGCTTCGTGAAGCGGGCGGCGACCGTCGAGGAGCTGGCCGCCCGCATCGGCGCCGCCCCCGAGCGGCTCCGCGCCACCGTCGAACGGTTCAACGGCTTCGCCCGCACCGGCCGCGACGAGGACTTCCACCGCGGCGAGAGCGTCTACGACCGCTACTACGGGGACCCGACGCTGCCCAACCCGAACCTGGCCCCGCTCGACAAGGGCCCGTACTACGCGATCCCCGTGCACCCCGGCGACATCGGCACCAAGGGCGGACTGGTCACCGACGCCACGGCCCGCGTCCTGCGGGAGGACGGCAGCGCCATCGACGGCCTGTACGCCTCCGGCAACGTCTCCTCCGCCGTCATGGGCGAGACCTACCCCGGCCCCGGCGCGACCATCGGCCCCGCCATGACCTTCAGCTGGCTCGCGGCCGACCACATCTCCCGCACGCGCTCCGCCGGGGCGCGGTGAACGCCCCCGTGACGGACCTGCGCGGCAGGACGGTGATCATCACCGGTGGGGCCCGGGGCATCGGCGCGGAGGCCGGCCGGGTCGCCGTCGAGTGCGGCGCCCGGGTCGTCCTCACCGACGTACGGGAGGACGAGGGCCGGGCCGCGGCGGAGCGCTTCGGCGACCGCGCCCGGTTCCTGCGCCACGACGTGACCTCCGAGGACGACTGGCGCGCGGTCGTCGACTTCACCGCGACCGCCTTCGGACGGGTGGACGGGCTCGTCAACAACGCCGGGATCTCCGGCGGTTCCCACCGCCTGGAGGAGCAGACGCCCGAGGACTTCCGCCGCGTCCTCGACATCGACCTCACGGGCGTGTTCCTCGGCCTGCGGGCCGTGATCCCGGCGATGCGGGAGAACGGCGGCGGCTCCGTCGTCAACGTCTCCTCCGCCGCCGGCCTCATGGGCCTGGCCGGGACCGCTGGGTACGGCGCGGCCAAGTGGGGGGTGCGCGGGCTCACCAGACTCGGCGCCGTGGAGCTCGCGGCCGACCGGATCCGCGTCAACTCCGTCCACCCCGGCATGATCCACACCCCGATGACGGCCCACGTGGGCATCGAGCGGGGAGAGGGAAAGTACCCGGACACACCCATGGGCCGGGTCGGCGAGCCCCTGGAGATCGCGCGGGCCGTCGCCTTCCTGCTCTCCGACGCCGCCTCGTATGTCACGGGCGCCGAACTGGCCGTCGACGGCGGCTGGACGGCCGGCCCGGTCCCGCGACCGAAGAAGGAGACGCTCTGATGCCCGTCGACCTGACAGGAAAGGTCGCGCTGGTCACCGGCGCGGCACGCGGCATGGGCGAGGCCGAGGCCCGGCTCTTCGCCGCCCTCGGCGCGAAGGTCGTCCTCACCGACGTCCTGGCGGCGGAGGGCGAGGCGACGGCCGCCTCCCTCGGCGCCGCGGCCCGCTTCGTACGGCACGACGTCACCGACGAGACGTCCTGGGCGGCCGCCGTGGACACCGCCCTGGACGCCTTCGGACGGCTCGACGTCCTCGTCAACAACGCCGCCGTCTACTCCACCGCGCTCATCACCGAGGAGGACCCCGCCCGCCTGGAGACGATCCTCCGGGTCAACCTCGTCGGCCCGTTCCTCGGGATCCGCGCCGTCGCCCCCGCGATGCGGGCGGGCGGCGGGGGGTCCGTGGTCAACATCTCCTCGCAGGCCGGCCTCCAGGGCATCTGGGGCCACGGCGCCTACGGGGCAGCCAAGTGGGGCCTGCGCGGCCTCACCAGGACGGCCGCCCTGGAACTCGGCGGGGACGGCATCCGGGTCAACTCCGTCCACCCCGGCGCCATCGCCACGGCCATGACCGCCCACCTGGGCACCAAGGACCATCCCGCCGCGCCGCTCGGCCGGGTCGGGGAGCCCGAGGAGGTCGCCCGCCTCGTCGCCTTCCTCGCCTCCGACGAGTCCTCGTACCTGTCCGGCGCCGAACTCGCCGTGGACGGCGGCGCGTCGGCGGGCCGCATGCCGGCCCTCGCACCGAAGGGAGAGCACCAGTGAACCGCACCCCGAAGGGAGCCGGCGCGTGAACCGGCCCGCCCCCGACGTCCAGGCCGTCATCGACCTGGCCACCGCCGGATTCCCGCCGCTGGCGACCGAGATGACGGACATCGCCGAGGTGCGCGCCTTCTTCGCCGCCCGCTCCGGACCGGCCGCCGCCCCGCCGCCCGTCGCACGCGTCACGGACGAGGACGCCGACGGCGTGCCCGTCCGCGTCTACGACCCGGGCGTCCACGAGACCGCCCCCGTGATCGTCTTCTGTCACGGGGGCGGCTTCGTCCTCTGCGACCTCGACAGCCACGACGCCTTCTGCCGCTCCCTCGCCCTCGCCACGGACGCGACGGTCGTCTCCGTCGACTACCGCCGCGCCCCCGAACACCCCTTCCCCGCCGCCCCCGAGGACGCCTACACGGCCCTCCTCTGGACGGCGGCGACGTTCCCCGGGCGCCGCCTCGCCGTCGCCGGGGACAGCGCGGGCGCGAACCTCGCCACCGTCCTCACGCTGCTCTCCCGCGACCGGGGAGGCCCCGAGATCGTCTGCCAGGCGCTCTACTACCCGATGCTCGACCCCACCCGCTCGCGCCCCTCGCACCGCGAGAACGCCCAGGGGTACTTCCTCACCGCCGACCACCTGCGCTGGTACTGGGACGGCTATCTGTCGTCCCCCGTCGACCGCACCAGCCCCTACGCGGCACCCCTCGCGGGCGGCGACCTCTCCGGGCTCCCGCCGGCCCAGCTCGTCACCGCCGGCTTCGACCCGCTGCGCGACGACGGCCTGGCGTACGCGGAGGTCCTCGCCGCCGCCGGAGTCCCCGTGGAGGCCCGGCACCACGCCGGGATGTTCCACGGCTTCCTCTCCATGGCGGGCGCCCTGCCCGAGGCGGCCGAGGCCCGCGCGACCGCCTTCGCCGCCCTGCGCCGGGCCCTCGCCGCGCCCTGATCCGCCGCCACGCGCGCGTACGCCCCGCCCCTCACCGATCGCGTGAGGGGCGGGGCGTACGCGCGCGGCGGCCCGGGTCAGCCGCGTATCAGCTCGAACCCCTTGTATCCCGAGGCCGCGACGTCCGCGATGATCTCCCCGTACAGCCCGAAGCCACCGATGAACGGCATGAACACCCGCGGCTTCCCCGGGATGTTGGCCCCCAGGTACCAGGAGTCGGCCTCCGGGAACAGCGTGGCCGCCGCCCGGTCGCGGCACTGCGCCACCCACTGCTCGACGGCCTCCGCGCTCGCCTCGATCGCCCGGTAGCCGTGCTCGTCGAGATGGCGCAGGCAGTCGCCCAGCCAGTCGCCGTGCTGCTCGGCGCAGAGCACGACGTTGGCCATGACGGACGGGCTGCCCGCGCCCGTCAGGCTGAACAGGTTCGGGAAGCCGTCGACGCCCAGACCCAGATAGGTGCGGGGACCGCCGCTCCAGGCCTCCTTCAGGCTCCGCCCGCCGCGCCCCCGGACGTCCACCCGGTCGAGCGCGCCGGTCATCGCGTCGAACCCGGTCGCGAACACGATCGCGTCCAGCTCCACCCGGGTCCCGTCGGACAGCACGACCCCGCCACCGTCGATCCGTTCGATCGGATTCTCCCGCAGGCCCACGAGCCGCACGTCGTCACGGTTGAAGGTCTCGTAGTAGTCCGAGTCCGTGACGATCCGCTTCGTGCCGATCGGGTGGTCCGTGGGCACCAGCAGGTCGGCGTCCGCCGGGTCCTCGATGAGCGCGCGGACCTTCTCCTCCCAGAACGCCCGCGCCTCGGCGTTGGCCGCGCGGTCGGTGAGCTGGTCCGGGAAGGTCTTCGAGTACAGGACCCCACCGAGCTCCCACCGCTCCTCGAACGCGGCCCGCCGCTCCTCGGGGGAGACCGCGAAGGTGGGAGACGGGTGCGCCGCGTGCGGCGAGCCGCCGCCGCTCAGCCGCGACAGGCGCCGCCGCTCGGCGTAGCCGGCCTTCTGCCGCCGGCGCGTCTCGTCGTCCAGAGGGCTGTTGCCCGCGGGGATGCTGAAGTTGGCGCTGCGCTGGAAGACGGTGAGGTGCGCCGCCTGCTCGGCGATCAGCGGGATCGCCTGGATGCCGGAGGAGCCGGTGCCGATCACGCCGACGCGCTGTCCCGCGAAGTCTACGCCCCCGTGCGGCCAGGCGCCGGTGTGGTGGATCGCGCCGGCGAAGTCGCCGGCCCCCGGGATGTCCGGCACGTGGGCGCTGGAGAGGCACCCGACGGCGAACACGCAG
This sequence comes from Streptomyces sp. NPDC002232, assembly GCF_042890295.1. Taxonomy (NCBI): domain Bacteria; kingdom Bacillati; phylum Actinomycetota; class Actinomycetes; order Kitasatosporales; family Streptomycetaceae; genus Streptomyces; species Streptomyces sp. NPDC002232. Next base: position 211,964 of record NZ_JBIARV010000004.1, read on the forward strand.
AACCGGGCCGACACCACCTCTCCGGCGTCCGTGCGGACGGTCCAGCGCAGGGTCTCCTCGTCCAGCTCGGCCGAGGTCACGGAGGTGCCGAAGGAGTAGCTGCGGCGCAGGTCGAAGCGGTCGGCGACATGGCGCAGATAGCGGACGATCTCCGGCTGCGTCGCGTACTTCTCGCTCCAGTCCCATTCCTGCTGGAGCTCCTCGTCGAAGGAGTACGAGTAGTCCACGGACTCCACGTCGCAGCGGGCGCCGGGGTAGCGGTTCCAGTACCAGACGCCGCCCACGTCCTCGCCCCGCTCGAAGCCGCGCACGGCGAGACCGAGACCGCGCAGCCGGTGCACGGCGTACAGGCCGGTGACGCCCGCTCCGACGACGACCACATCGACCACATCGACCACATCGACAACACCGACGGCATCGACGGCACCGCCGGACTGGATCTTGCTGTCGTTCACGTTCGTACTCTCCTCATCGGGTGGTGGTGTTCTCCGCCGACCGCCGCAGCGCCTTCTTGTCGACCTTGCCCGCCGCGTTGTGGGGGAGGGCGGCAAGGGTGTGGAAGGCGCGCGGGACCTTGAAGTTGGCCAGCCGCTCGCGCGTGTACGAGGTCAGCCCCGCCGCGTCGACCGGGGCCCCGGCCGCCGCCACGACGTACGCGACGCCGACCTCCCCGAGCCGGGGGTCGGGCGCGCCGACGACCGCCGCCTCCAGGACGTCGGGGTGACCGCGCAGCACCTGCTCCACCTCGGCCGGGTACACGTTGAACCCGCCCACCACGAACATGTCCTTCAGCCGGTCGGTGATCCTCAGGAAGCCGCGCTCGTCGAGCACCCCGACATCCCCCGTGTGCAGCCAGCCGTCCGCGTCGACGGCCCGCGCGGTGGCCTCCGGGTCGTCGAGGTAGCCCCGCATCACGTGCCCGCCGCGGGTGAGGATCTCGCCCGGCTCCCCGGGCGGCGCGTCGATGCGCAGCTCCGTGCCCTCCAGCGCCTTCCCGGAGGTCCGTGCCAGCGTCCGGGGCGACTCGTGCGGCGGGCAGATCGCGACCACGCCCGTGGACTCGGTCAGTCCGTAGGCCGTACTGACGCTCCGCGCACCGAGGTTCGCCCTGATCTCCTCGATCAGCGCGGTCGGGATGTTGGCCGCGCCCGTGACCGCCATCCGCATCGCGCTCAGGTCGTGCGCCGCGCGCCGGGGATGGTGGATGAGCGAGGTGAAGACCGTCGGCGCGCCGGTCAGGACGGAGATCCGCTCCTCCTCCATCCGGCGGAGCACGGTGTCCGCGTGGAACACCCGCTCCGGCAGGATCGTGGCCCCGTGCAGCAGACAGGCGAGGACGCCGGCCTTGTAGCCGAAGGTGTGGAAGAAGGGATTGACGAGCAGGTAGCGGTCGCCGCGCCGGAGCGTGACCGTGCGGGCCCAGGCGTCGTACACGCGCAGGTTCTGCCCGTGGGTGGTGGGCACGCCTTTGGGGCGGCCGGTGGTGCCGGAGGTGAAGAGGATGTCGGCGGTGTCGTCGGGGTCCACGGCGGCCGTGCGGGCCAGCCGTTCCTCGGCGCTCACCCCGTCCGCGCCCGACAGGAACGCCGGCCAGTCGGCGGAGTGCAGGGTCACCGTCCCCGCCAGGAGCGGGAGTTCCTCACCCGACTCCGCGAGCAGCGCCCGGTAGTCCGTCCCCAGGAAGTCGTGCTCGGTGAACAGCAGCCGGGTGCGGGACCGGCGCAGGATGTCGGCGGCCTCGGCCGCCTTGTAGCGCGTGTTCACCGGGACCAGCACCGCTCCGGCCGCCACCGCGCCGAGCGCGGCCACCACCCAGCGCGCGCTGTTGGGCGCCCACACCGCGACCGACTCGCCCGGGCGCACCCCCCGCGCGATCACCGCGCGGGCCGCCCGGTCGACCCGCTCGCGCAGGTCCGCGAACGTCCAGCGCTCCTCGCCGAAGACGAGGGCCTCCTCATCCCCGTACCGCTCCGCGGCCCAGTCCGCGAGCCGGGCGATGGTCTGCGCGCCCCTCATGATCTGTCACGTCCTCCCTGCTGCCCCGTCCCCCGGCGGGGCGCGGGCGGTGGAACCACAGCGGATCGGAGCCTGTCAGGGAGGGAGGTCCGGGCGCAGGGGCCGATTCCCGCTCACCGGGAAGGTGACGTCAATTCTTGGGAGTGGGAGTGGGAGCAGCCTGCGGGGCACTCGCGAGCGGGGCCCCGGGCGCGGACGAGCGGCCCGCCCCTCACCGAGGACCGGGCTGCTCGCTCACCAAGTACCGCGCGTGGCTAGACCGTTCGGCCCGCCGGGTGGAGGTTGACGCGTTCCCTGACCACCGGGAAGCCGGCCCGCGCGAAGTTCGCGGCCATGGGGACGTTGCCCCGGTCGGTGGCCGCGCCGATGGACTCCGCGCCCTCCGCGACGAGGACGTGGGCGCACTCCACGAGGAGGTCGAAGGCGTAGCCCCGGCCGCGGTGCTCCGGGACGACCCCGATGAAGCCGATCACCGGGCCCGAGGGGTTGTGGGCCGGGATGTGGATGCCCACCAGGTCGCCCTCCGGCGTGTGCGCGGTCTGCCACCACTCCCGGGGGGAGGGGCACCAGTGGAAGAAGGCGAGTTCCTCCCGGGCGGCCTGGTCGAGACCGCCCTCCGCGACGGCCCGGAGCGCGTGGGCGTCCAGGGTGGCGGAGTGGATGCGGCGCAGGGCGTCGAAGAACACGCCGTCGTCGGGTTCGGCGGAGAAGCGCAGGCGTCCGGGCCGCTCCGGCAGACCCCGCTCCGGGGTCCAGCGGTACAGGAGGCGTTCCACGAGGGGTGCGTACCCCGCGGCGCGCGCGGCGGCGAAACGCGCCTCGGCGGCGGCGCGCAGGCCGGGCGTCTCCCGCCAGTCGGCGGGCAGGTTGATCTCCAGTTCGACCTGCCAGGGGGCGGACCGCAGGAGGGCGGCCCCGGCCTCCTCCTCGCCCTCGGCCACGTCGAACCAGTTGATGTTGACGGGCTCCGCGTCGTCGGGGCCGCCCCACCAGGCGCCGCGCGCGACGACCCGGCCGTCGCGCAGGGCGACGCGCTTCCAGTCGGGACGGAAGCGGGTGAGCCGATGGCCCTCGCGGGCGCCCAGGGGGTCGGGCAGTGCGTCGAAGAGCGGGGCGTCGCTCGCGGAGAGCGTGCGGATGACCGGACCGGTCATGGATTCCTCCGGGAAAGGCTGTGCGGAGCGCTCCCGGTCAGAACGGTCGGACCACGCCGGGACAGCGGAAGAGGGAGCGCGGGAAAGGTGTGGACTGCACGGCACTCGCCTCCTTCCTGAGGTGTCAGGGCGTGAAGCCACACCGTAGGCGATCTTCCTCGGGCACGTCCACGGATTTCCGGGCCCCCCTGTACGGAAAAGGGGATGCAGACGAAACGTCTCGTCTTCTACGGTGGGGCCATGCGCCACCACTACTTCCTCTGAGTCCGGGCACGGCCGTCGCCGCCGTACCCGCTGTCCCTCGACACCCCGACTCAGGAAGTTCCGCCATGCGTGCACGCGCACAACTCGCCGTCAAGGACGTCACCAAGTCCTACAGCCTCCGAACCGTCCTCGACCAGGTCACCTTCACCGTCCGCCCGGGCGAGAGGGCTGCCGTCGTCGGTGAGAACGGCTCCGGAAAATCCACCCTCCTGCGGCTGCTCGCCGCCGCCGAGACCCCGGACACCGGGGAGGTCACCGTCGAATTCCCCGGCGGCACCGGTCATCTCGGCCAGACCCTCGACCTCGCGGCGGACCGCACCGTGCAGGACGCCGTCGACCTCGCCCTCCACGAACTCCGCGCCATGGAGGACCGGCTGCGCCGTGCGGAGGAGGGCCTCGGCACGGCGTCGCCGGAGGAGCTCACCGCGTACGGCGAACTGCTCACCGCCTACGAGGAGCGCGGCGGATACGAGGCGGACGCCCGCGTCGACGCCGCCCTGCACGGCCTGGGGCTCGCCGGGATCGGCCGCGACCGCGAGCTCGGCTCGCTCTCCGGCGGCGAGCGGTCCCGCCTCGCGCTCGCCGGGGTCCTCGCCGCCGCCCCGGAGCTCCTGCTCCTGGACGAGCCGACCAACCACCTCGACGCGTCGGCCGTGCGCTGGCTGGAGGAACGGCTGCGCGCCCACCGAGGCACCGTCGTCGCCGTCACGCACGACCGGGGCTTCCTGGAGCGCGTCGCCACCACCGTCCTGGAGGTGGACCGGGACACGAGGACCGTGCGGCGGTACGGGGACGGCTGGGCCGGCTACCGGGCGGCGAAGGCCGCGGCCCGCCGCCGCGCCGAGCAGGAGCACGCGGCCTGGCTCCTGGAGACGGCCCGCACCGAGGAGCTGCTCGAAGCCGCCGGGCGGCGGCTCGCCACGACCGGAAAGGACCCGGGGCAGGGCTTCGGCAAGCACCGCCGCTCCCACGAGGCGAAGCTCGGCGGACAGGTCCGGGCGGTCCGGGAGCGCCTCGCCCTCCTGCGGCGCGAGCCGGTGGCGGCGCCCCCCGAACCGCTGCGGTTCACCGCGACACCGCTCACGGCGGACGGCACGGACCCCGGCGACGGTCCCCTCGCCGAGCTGCACGGGGTCACCGTCGGCGACCGGCTGCGCCTGGACGGCCCGCTGGCCGTCGACCCGGGTCAGCGGCTGCTGGTCACGGGCGGGAACGGTGCGGGCAAGACCACCCTGCTACGGGTCCTCGCGGGCGATCTCGAACCGGACGCGGGCACGGTCCGCCGCCCCGCGCGGATCGGTTACCTCGCGCAGGAGCTGCCCGCGCACTCCCTCCGGCTCCCGCTGCTCGCCGCCTTCGCGGCCGGCCGTCCGGGACCGCCGGAGGAGCACACCGCACAGCTCCTCGCCCTGGGCCTGTTCCGCGAGCAGGACCTGGAGGTCCGGGTCGAGGCGCTGTCCGTCGGCCAGCGGCGGCGCCTCCAGATCGCCCGGCTGGTGACCCGGCCCGCGGACCTCCTGGTCCTCGACGAGCCGACGAACCACATCGCGCCGGACCTCGTCGAGGACCTGGAGACGGCGCTCGCAGGCTATCCGGGAGCGGTCGTCGCGGTCTCCCACGACCGGGGCTTCCGCGAGAGGTTCCCCGGCGACCGCCTGGAGATCCACGCCGGCCGGAGGCGCGACCGCTCCTGATCCCGCACAGGTCTCCCTGCGACCGCGTGGACGTGCGCAGCGGCCGGACGCGCGACCGCTCCTGACCCCGGAGACGCGGGAGCGGCCGTCCGAAGATCCACGACGGCCGGAGGCGCGACGTGCCTTGCCCCCGGGCCCGGAGTGGTTCCCCGGCGACCGCGTGGACGTGCCCAGCGCCCGGCGGCGGGACCGCTCCTGACTCCGGAGGCGCGGGAGCGGCCGTCCGGACATCCACGCCGACCGGAGGCGCGACTTGCTCCTGGGCCCGGAGCCGTTCCCCGGCGACCGCCTGGACGTGCCCAGCGCCCGGAAGCGCGACCGCTCCTGACCCCGGAGACGCGGGAGCGGCCGCCCGGGGACGTGCGTCGGCCGGACGCGCGACCGCTCCCGACCCCTCAGGGGCCGGGAGCGGTCGGCAGGGCGGTCAGCGCGCGACGAGCGCGGGCACGACCGTGCGGAGCACCTCGGCGGACAGGACGCCCTCCCGGACGAGGACCGGGACGTCGCCCGTCAGGTCGACGATCGACGAGGACAGCGGCCCGGCGGTCCGCCCGCCGTCGAGGTACACGGCCACCGAGTCGCCGAGCATCCCGAGGGCCGCGTTGCAGTCCTCGGGCGACGGCCGGTCCGTGAGGTTCGCGCTGGAGACGGCCATCGGACCGGCCGAGGCCAGCAGGTCCAGGGCGAGGGCGTGGTCGGGCATCCGGACGGCCACCGTGCCGCCGGTCTCGCCCAGGTCCCAGGCCAGGGAGGGCCGGTGCCGGAGCACCAGTGTCAGACCGCCCGGCCAGAACGCCCCGATCAGGTCCTCCGCCGTCTTCGGCAGCTCGGCGACCAGGTCGTCGAGCGCCTCCTTGGAGCCGACGAGCACGGGGGACGGCTTGTGCCGCCCGCGCCCCTTCGCGGCCAGCAGACCGGCCACGGCCCGGGGATCGAACGCGTCCGCGCCGATGCCGTAGACGGTGTCGGTCGGGAGGACGACGAGACGCCCCTCCCCGAGGGCCGCCACCGCCGCCTCGATGCCGGCCGACCGCTCCGCCGCGTCCGCGCAGTCGAAGCGGCGCGCCGCGGGGCCGCTCACGTGGCGTCCTCGACGCCGTGCGAGGTCACCAGGCGGGCGCTGCCCTCGGCGAGCTGGTACGCCAGTCCGACGACCGCCACCTCGCCCCCCTGCACCTGATCCGACAGGACCCGGGAGCGGTCCATGAGCAGCTGCACCGTGTGCCTTATGTGCTCGTCGATGATGTCGCTGTCCTCGGTCAGGCCGGCCGCGCGGGCCGCCAGCACGCTCGGCGTCACGCGCTCCACCACGTCCCGGACGAAGCCGACCGCCGGAAGACCGTCCTCCACCGCGCTGCGGGCGGCGGCGACGGCGCCGCACGAGTCGTGGCCGAGGACGACGACCAGCCGGCAGCCGAGCACGCTCGTGGCGTACTCGACGCTGCCCAGCACCTCGGCGCCCAGCACGTGACCCGCGGTGCGCACGACGAACAGGTCACCGAGTCCCTGGTCGAAGATGATCTCCGCCGCGAGCCGCGAGTCGGAGCACCCGAGGATGACCGCGAACGGCTCCTGCCCGGGTGCGAGCTGCGCGCGGCGCGCGGCGTCCTGGTTGGGGTGTTCGGGCGTCCCGGCGACGAAGCGCTTGTTGCCGGACAGCAGGGCGTCGAGGGCGACGGCAGGAGAGGTACGAGGCATGCCACCCACTGTAACGAGCCGCTCCCGGCCCGCCTCCGGCCGGTCCCGGCGCAGGTCGGCGCGCGGGCCGCGGAACCCGTGCCCGGATCCCGCCGTGCCCGCCCGCGGATCCGCCCGCCCGCGCGCCGGTCCCGCGCCGCCCGCGCGCGGTCCCCGCCGTCCGGGCGTCCACCTCGGGGCGTCCGGACCCCCGGTCCCGGTTCAGCCGTCCGGGCGACCCCGCCCCGGGGTAGCCTGCGCGACGCGGATCTCCGTCGGGGTCGCCGAGCGGTTCCGCCGGAGGCACGCCCCCGTGGGCCGACCCTCCTCACAGGAAGACACGCCATGACGCACCCGCAGTTCGGCGACTACCAGAACGAGATCTACCTCAACGGCCTCGGCGGGGTGACCCCCGACCTGCCGATGACCTACGCGGACCTGGAGGCGAAGGCCCGGGGCGCGCTCCCGCCGTCGGTCCTCTCCTACGTGGCCGGGGGCGCCGGGGACGAGTTCACCCAGCGCGCCAACGTCCGGGCCTTCGAGCGGTGGGGCCTGTACCCGCGGATGATGGTCGGCGCGAGCCGCCGGGACATGACGGTGGACCTCTTCGGCCTCACCCTGCCCTCGCCGCTCTTCATGGCGCCCGTGGGGGTGATCGGGCTCTGTGCCCAGGACGGCCACGGCGACCTGGCCACCGCCCGGGCCGCCGCCCGCACCGGCGTGCCGATGGTGGCCTCCACGCTGACCGTCGATCCGCTGGAGCGGGTGGCCGCCGAGTTCGGTGACACCCCCGGCTTCTTCCAGCTCTACACGCCCACCGACCGGGACCTGGCCGCCAGCCTGGTCCACCGCGCGGAGGCGGCCGGATTCAAGGGCGTCGTCGTCACCCTCGACACCTGGGTCACCGGCTGGCGCCCGCGCGACCTGGCCGCGAGCAACTTCCCGCAGCTGCGCGGCCACTGCCTCGCCAACTACCTCAGCGACCCGGTCTTCCGGGCCCGCCTCGCGAAGGCGCCCGAGGAGGACCCGGGCGCGGCGGTCCTGGAGTGGGTGAGCGTCTTCGGGAACCCGCTGACCTGGGACGACCTGCCCTGGCTCCGGTCCCTGACGGACCTCCCGATCATCCTGAAGGGCCTCTGCCACCCGGAGGACGTCCGCCGCGCCAGGGACGGCGGGGTCGACGGGATCTACTGCTCCAACCACGGCGGCCGCCAGGCCGACGGCGGTCTGCCCGCGCTGGACGCGCTGCCCGCCGTGGTCGACGCGGCCGACGGCCTGCCCGTCCTCTTCGACTCCGGTGTCCGCAGCGGCGCGGACGTGGTCAAGGCCCTCGCCCTCGGCGCCACCGCCGTCGGCGTCGGCCGCCCGTACGCCTACGGGCTCGCGCTCGGCGGTACGGACGGCGTCGTCCACGTCCTGCGGTCGCTGCTCGCCGAGGCCGACCTGATCATGGCCGTGGACGGCTATCCGGCGCTGTCGGACCTCACCCGCGAGGCACTCGTACGCCTCTGACTCCTCTGATCACGGGCAGGGCCCGGTCACGCCGGAGGGGACCGGGCGCCGGGCCGGCAGATTTTGCCCGCCCGTGGTTGCCGCGTCGAGAGCCCCGTCGGATCTTGGTCACCATGCTTTCGGGCAGCTGGTTCTGCTGGTCACGGGGGGTGCGCAGGGGCCCTGCGCCCTGAGCGGGGAATGTTCATGCAGCTCGAGTTCCGGCACCTCCGTGTCCTGCTCGCCGTCGCCGAGGCCGGCAGCATCCGGAAGGCCGCCGCACGCCTCCAGCTCTCGCAGCCCGCCACGAGCGCGCAGTTGAAGCGGATCGAGCACGAGCTGGGCGGCCCGCTCTTCGTCCGCAGCGCCGAGGGCGTGAAGCCGAACGAGAACGGGCAGTACGTGCTCCGCTGCGCGCGCGACCTGGTGGTCGGCTTCGACCGGCTGCGCGAGCACGCGCGGTCCGCCGCGGAGGCGGACCCGGGGACCGTCGCGCCGCTGCGGGCGGGCGGCACCGCCGGACCCCTGGTCTCGCTGCTGGTGTCGGCCCTCTTCGAACTCGTCCCGGAGAGCCGGCTCACGATCGACGCCAGGCGTTCCGTGCACACCCTGGTGAAGGCCCTGAGCCGGTCGAAGTGCGACATCGCGGTCTACGGGGAGTTCCCGGGCTTCCCCCTGCCGGTCGGCGAGTCGGTGGTGACCCGCACGCTGCTGCGCGAGCCGGTCTTCGTCCTCCTCGCCGAGGACCATCCGCTGGCGGGCCGGGAGCGGGTCCGGCTGGGTGACCTGCGCGACGAGGAGTGGGTCATGCCGGAGGCGGACGAGAGCGGGGTGCACGCGTACCTCCATCTCACGTGCCAGGCGGCGGGGTTCACCCCGCGCGTCGCGCACGTGACGACGGACCTCTCCGTGGCGCGGATCCTGGTCGCCGGCCGTCGCGCCGTCTGCGGCGTGTGGCCGAGCGCCGACGTCCCCGCCCAGGGCACCGTGCAGCGGCCCCTGGTGGACGTGCCCTTCCACCGCCGGCTCCAACTGGCCTGGAACCCGGCCTCGGTGCCGCCCGCACTCGCCGAGGCGGTCGGCGAGCGGCTGTCGGCGGCGTACCTGTCGCTGGTGCGCGAGCGGCCCCGGTACCTCGCCTGGTGGGAGGACGGCGGAGCGGAGTTCGCGCTGGGCACGGACGGCTGACCCCCTCCGGCCCGGGTCTCCGGCCGCCCGTCCGTACCGCCTCCTCGGTCTTCCGTGCGCCCGTGCGCCGCCCCCTATAACCCCGCGGTTGTATCCCACCTGGGATCACGTCAGGAACATGTCACCTGGTGAACACTTCGCGTCAACGTCCCAGGACGTCGTCACCCCCCCACGACGAGCGAAGGAACACCCCGTCATGTCCCGTCCTCTCCTTGCTCTCTCCACGATGGTCGCCGCGGCCGTCATCACCACGGGCGCCCTGGCCGTGCCGGCCTGGTCGCAGCCCGACGCGGCCCGGCGGAGCACCTCCGCCCGCGACACGGCGATATCCCGGGCCGAGGCGAACGTGAACCGGCACGCCGCCACCTTCGGTTTCGGCGCCGGCCAGAAGCTCCACGTCAAGGACGTCGTGCTCGACGCCGACGGCACCCAGCACGTCCGCTTCGAGCGGACCTACCGCGGCCTCCCGGTCGTCGGCGGCGACTTCGTCGTCCACCAGAAGGCCGACGGCTCCCTCAAGGGCTCCACCCACGCCAGGGCGCACCGGGTCGCCGTCGCCTCCGTCACCCCCGGGATCGACGCCAGGGGCACCGCCGCCGGCGCCCTGAAGCGCTCCGAGGGAGTCGTCGACGAGGCCCGGTCCACCCCCGAGCTGATCGTGTGGGCCGCCGACGGCACCCCGCGCCTCGCCTGGCGCACCACGGTGCAGGGGCTGGGCGACAAGGGCCAGCCGCACGGCGAGGTCTTCGTCACCGACGCCACCACCGGCGCCTCCATCGAGAACTACGACACCGAGCGCGAGGCGACGGCCACCGGCCACTCCGAGTACACCGGGGACATCACCCTCGACACCACCCAGCAGGCCAACGGCACCTTCGCCCTGATCGACCCGGTGCGCGGCCACGTCACCAAGGACGCGCGCAACGTCTCGTCCTCGTCCCTGAACAGCTCCTCGGGCACCCTGTTCACCGACGCCGACAACATCTGGGGAGACGGCCGGAAGTTCTCCACCGACCGCGCCACCGCCGCCGTCGACGCGCACGCCAACACCGCGAAGACGTACGACTACTACAAGTCCACCTTCGGCCGCAGCGGCATCAAGAACGACGGCCGGGGCGCCACCGTCTTCGTCCACGTCGGCACCAACTGGGACAACGCCCAGTGGTCGGACGCCTGCTTCTGCATGATGACCGGTGACGGCGACGGCAGCGTCGACCCCGAGCAGGTCGACCTCGACACCATGGGCCACGAGATGACCCACGGCGTCACCTCGGCCACCGCCAACCTCCGCTACAGCGGGGAGTCCGGCGGCCTCAACGAGGCCACCAGCGACATCTTCGGCACGATGGTCGAGTGGTACGCGAACAACACGGTCGACACCCCGGACTACCTCTTCAGCGACCAGTCCACCCCGCCGTGGCTGCGCCGCATGGACAAGCCCTCCCTGGACGGCCGCTCGGCCGACTACTGGTCGAAGTCCGTGGGCCGGCTCGACGTGCACAACTCCTCGGGCGTCGGCAACCACTGGTTCTACCTCGCCAGCGAGGGCAGCGGCAGCAAGACCATCAACGGCGTCGCCTACAACAGCCCCACGTACAACGGCTCCACCGTCACCGGCATCGGCAACAAGAAGGCCTCCGCCATCTGGTACCGGGCGCTGACCGTCTACATGACCTCCACCACCGACTACAAGGGCGCGCGGGCGGCGACCCTGAGCGCGGCGAAGGACCTGTACGGCGCCACCGGCACCGAGTACGCCACCGTGGCGAAGGCCTGGACCGCGGTCAACGTCGCCTGACGCTCCCGAGGGGGATCCCCGTCGGCCGCCTTCCCCGAGGAGGCGGCCGACGGGCGGGAGACCGGCCGGCGCGGCGTCAGACGACCGACAGGACGATCTTGCCGGTCGTGCGGCCGCGCTCGCCGAGCTCATGGGCCTTCGCCGCCTCGGACAGCGGCAGGACGGTGTCCACCACGGGACGCAGCGCGCCGCTCTCGACCAGGGCGGCGATCTCGCGCAGACCGAGGTGGTCCGGCTCGACCAGGACCCAGACGGCCCGCACGCCGTCGGGGGCGGCCGGCACGTCGTCCGGGCCGGGCAGCGTGATGAGCCGCCCGCCGCTCCGCAGCACCTTCAGGGAGCGCTCGGCCGTCTCGCCGCCGAGCCCGTCGAGGACGACGTCGACCTCGGAGACGACGTCCTCGAACGGGGCCTCGCGGTAGTCGATCACCTCGTCCGCGCCGAGCTCCCGCAGCAGCCCGTGCTTGGCCGCGCTGGCCGTGCCGATGACGTACGCGCCGCGCGCCTTGGCGATCTGGACGGCGAAGTGGCCCACGCCGCCGGCCGCCGCGTGCACGAGGACCCGCTCGCCGGGCCGTACGTCCGCCGCGTCGACCAGGGCCTGCCAGGCGGTGAGCGCGGCCAGCGGGAGCGCCGCGGCCTCCACGTGGCTGAGGGACGCCGGCTTGGGGGCCAGGTGACGGGCCGGTGCCACGACGTACTCGGCGTATCCGCCCGCCTGGCGGGGGAACAGCGGCATCCCGAAGACCTCGTCCCCCGGGCGGAGACCGCCCACGCCCGGCCCCACCGCCTCGACCGTGCCGGACACGTCCCAGCCGACCACGGCCGGAGCGCCCCACTCGATGAGCCCGCCGCTCGCCCGGGTCTTCCAGTCCACCGGGTTCACCCCGGCGGCGTGGACCCGCACGAGGACCTCGTTCAGGCCCGGCTCCGGGCGCTCCACCTCGCGCTCGACGAGCTTCTCGGGACCGCCCCACTGCTCCACGACCACCGCGCGCATGTTCTCCGCCTTCTTCCTTCTCGACCGGTGTCCGCCGGAACCTCTCCGACGTCGACCCGTTCACCCTCCCGTCCCGCGGTCCTCCACGGTGTTGGCCCTCGGGCCACTATGTGTCAGGATTTGGCCATGGACGAGACGACCCCGCACCCGGCGGCCCTCCGCCCCCACCGCGTCGCGGTCCTCGCGCTGCCCGGCGTGCCGCCCTTCGAGCTCGGCATCCCCTCGCGCGTCTTCGGCAGCGCCGAGGACGACCGGGGCCGCCCCCTGTACGAGGTGACCGTCTGCACCGCGGACGGTGAGCCGGTCCTCAGCGACGCCGGTTTCGTCGTGCAGCCCGCGGCGGGCCCCGAGGCGCTCGTCGCCGCCGACACCGTCGTCGTCCCGCCGACGCACGCCATGCCGGAGCTCGGGCAGGGCGGCCCGCTGCCGCCCGAGGTGGCGCGGGCCATCGCCGGGATCCGGCCCGGCACCCGCCTGGTGTCCATCTGCACCGGGTCCTACGTGCTCGCCGCCGCCGGTCTGCTGGACGGGCGCCCGGCCACCACCCACTGGAACCTGGCCCCCGAGTTCCGGCGGGCGTACCCCCGCGTCCAGCTCGACGAGGAGGTGCTCTTCGTCGACGACGGGGACGTCCTCACCTCGGCCGGGGTGGCCGCCGGGGTCGACCTCTGCCTGCACATGATCCGCCGCGACCACGGCGCCGCGGCGGCCAACCGGGCCGCCCGCATGTGCGTCGTACCGCCGTGGCGGGACGGCGGACAGGCCCAGTTCATCGACCGGCCGGTGCCCGAGCCGACCCTCGCCAGTACGACCGCGACGCGCGCCTGGGCCCTCGAACACCTCGGTGAGCCGCTCACCCTCGCCCGGCTCGCCGACCACGCCCGGATGAGCCTGCGCTCCTTCACCCGGCGGTTCCGGGACGAGGTCGGGATGACCCCCGTGCAGTGGCTCACGGCGCAGCGCCTGGAACTGGCCAAGCAGCTCCTGGAGACCACCGACCTCCCCATCGACCTCGTGGCGCACCGGGCGGGCATCGGCTCGGGGAACTCGCTGCGCGCCCACATGCGGACGGCCTTCGGCGTCTCGCCCGCCGCCTACCGCCGGGCGTTCGGCGCCTCCGACCCCCTCGTCGGGGCGTCGTAGCGGGGCCCGGCGGGTCAGCCCGCCCAGCGCCCCGAGAAGAAGGTCACCGCGAGGACGACGGAGAGCGGGACCGACAGGCAGAGCCAGGCGGCCGAGCGCCGGGGCCCGCGCGCCGTCCACGCGGCGAGGCCGGTCCAGAGCGGCCACCACAGGAGGGTGGCGCGCGGGACGGACATGTACCAGTACGAGGTGCCCAGCGCCCAGAGGCTGAGCGCGACGTACACGGCCTCGGGCCAGCGGCGGGCGCGGACCAGCAGGGCCACCGTCACCAGCCCGACCGCCATCGCGACCAGTTCGGCCTGCCACATCAGGGCGTACGGGGTGGTGTAGCCGTGCCCGAAGGCGGCGTCCCAGGTGGTGCCCCACGCCTCCCAGGGGGTGTGGAACGCGCGGTACCAGCCGCGCTCCTGGGCGTGCTTCCAGGCCATCACGTCCCCGGTGTGCGCGTACAGGTACCAGGAGTAGAGGACCGGCGGCAGCGCGGGCAGCGTCAGCCACGGCAGTCTCCGCAGCTCGCCCCGGGCGCGGGCCGTCAGGGCGAAGTGCACGACCAGCGCGGCGGCCAGGAACAGCCCGCTGACGCGCACGGTGGTGGCACCGGCCGCCAGGAGCGCGGCGAGCCGCCAGTCGTGGCGCCGCGCGGCGAGCCAGGCCGGCAGGGCGAAGGCGAGGAAGAGGGACTCGGTGTAGCCGACGGCGAGGAACACCGCGCACGGTGACACCAGCAGCAGCAGGACGGTCCGGCGGCCCTCCGCGAGCCCGGGGAGATCGAGCCGCGCGACGCGGCCCAGGGCGACGCAGGCGACGGCCCCGGCGACGAGGGAGACGAGGAGCCCGGTGGCGGTCCAGTCGCGCACGAGCGGCTGAAAGGCCCTGAGGACCAGGGGGAAGCCGGGGAAGAAGGCCTCCCTGTTGTCCCACTCCGCCGGCCGCGCGGCGGGATCGTCGGGGAAGTAGCCGTCGCGGGCGATGTGCAGGTAGTGGCTCCAGTCCCACTGCCCCACCACGGCGGCGAACGTCCCCGGCCGGTGCGCCTCGGGATCGCGCGGGAAGAGCCAGGCGGTGCAGTACGCGGTGAGGAGCACGGCGACGCGCGTGAACAGGTAGAGCGTGAGGACGTCACGGTCACCCGCGTCGAGACGCGGTCGGATCCGGCGCGGCGATGGCGGGGCCGCGGTGGGGCGTATCGCTCGGACATCTCGGTCCAGCAGGGTCATCGGGGTCGTCCGCATCTCTCTGAGGGCGTGGCGGGGCGCGGGACGGCCCGATGTCGCGGGGCGGTCCCGTGGTCGCGGTGGAGTGGGGCGCTAGCCGGCGCCGCCCGGGGGTGACGTGGTCGTGGTCCCGAGCGGGGGAGCGCTGGTGGAGGTGCTCAGCGGCGGGGCGGTGGTGCGCCGGGGGTACGGGGCCTCGGTGGTCGTGCTCGTACGGGCCGGGGTCGGGCCGCCGACCGACGGGGTCGTCGCGGGCAGGACCGGCTGGGACGGGCCGTTCACCAGGGCGGCGAGCCCGGCGCCCGCCCCGCCCACGACGAGGCACGCGCTCGCGGCCAGCACCGCCAGGCGGCGCCGGTGGGCCCGCCGGCCCCGGGCGGTGATCTCGGTGGCCGGAGCGTAGGAGGCGCGGGCCCGGCCCGCCGCGGCGGCCTCCTCGAAGAGCGACTTCAGCGGGTCGTGGGACTCATTCACCGGATGCCTCCTCGCTGGACGAACGGTCGGTACGGGGACGCGCGTCCGGCTCGGCCCCGGTGCCGGGGCGCGTTCCCCTCGGGTCCTCGATCCGGTGGGCGAGCGCCGCCCGGCCGCGGGACAGATGGGTCTTGACGGTGCCGGCCGACAGACCGGTCTCCTCGGCGACCTGGTCGACGCTCAGGTCGCACAGGTAGTGCAGGGCCAGCGTCCGCCGCTGCTGCTGGGGGAGGCCGCGCAGCGCCTCGACGAGCACCAGATGGTCGGGCCCGGGGCCCTCGACCGTCGGCGGCGGCGCCCCCCGCCGCCACGCCTCGGACGACCGCCGGCGGAACCGCCAGCGGCTCACCGCGAGCCGCCACGCGACCGTGCGGATCCACGCCTCGGGACGGCCGTCCCGGTCGAGCTGCCGACGCCGGTCCCAGCCCTTCACGAAGGCCTCCTGCACGACGTCCTGCGCCTCGTGCAGGTCGCCCAGCATCACGTACAGCTGGCCCGTGAGCCGCGCCACCGTATGGGCGTAGAACTCTTCGAACTCCTCGACGGTCAACGAACACTCCCGGATCTCCGACTACACCCCGCATACGCCTGCCGTGGGTCCTCCGGTTGACACGGAACCCCACGGACCAGAGTGATCGTGATCACACGGTCGGACCCGCGGGACACGCCTCGGCACGGAGCCGCCGGGCAACAGGACACACCCCGGCACCTGAGGTATGCCTTTTTCCATGGGGTCCCGCCGCCGAGCCTTCGCCCCGCGCCTGTCCCGGCGCGGCGGCCGGCTGCTGCTCGCCGTGCCCTTCGCGCTGATCGCCCTGGTCACGGTCGTGGACGTGCTCGTACCCCCCGAGGTGCACCTGGGGCCGTTCCTGATCGCCGCGCCCGCCGTGACGGCGTCCTTCGCGGGCGCGCGGATGACGGCCTTCGTGGGGGCGGTCGCCGTCGCCGCCCAGTCGGTGGTGGCGGCCGTACGGACGTCGTTCACGGACCTCAACCACACCTACCAGATCGTCGCACTGGTCCTGATCTCCGTCATCGCGACCTTCTTCGCCCATCTCCGCGAGCGGGACGAGAGCAGGGTGGCGCGGCTGCGGTCGATCGCGCACGCCGCCCAGAGCGTCGTGCTGCGCCCCCTGCCCCACCGGGCGGGCCCGCTGCGCATCGCCTCGGTCTACCTCGCGGCCGAGGAGGAGATGCAGATGGGCGGCGACCTGTACGCGGCGGCCCGCACGGCGTCCGGGACCCGGCTGCTGATCGGCGACGCCCGGGGCAAGGGGCTCGACGCCATCAGCGAGGCCTCCCTCGTCCTCGGCGCCTTCCGGGTGACGGCCCGGCGCGAGCGGGAGCTGCCGGAGCTCGTCGGACACCTGGAGGCCGGGGTCGGCACGGGCACGGAGGAGGAGGCCGGCGACCCCGGCGGGGTGGACTCCGGCGCCCCGGGGGCGGCCGACGACACGGACGAGGCCTTCGTCACCGCGCTCGTGCTGGACATCCCCGACCGCGAACCGGTGGTGCGGCTCGTGAACCGGGGGCACCCGCCCCCGCTGCTCCTCCGGGACGGGAAGGTCATCCCGCTCGACACGGCGGAGTCGAGCCCTCCGCTGGGGCTCGCGGACATCGTCTCCCCGGAGGCCACCGTGGAGACCTTCCCCTTCGGGGTCGGGGACGTCCTGCTCCTCTACACGGACGGGGTGGTGGAGGCGCGGGACCGGACGCGCGCCTTCTACCCGCTGGCGGAGCGGCTCGCGGCCTGGGCCGGGGACGATCCGCCCACCCTGCTCGGCCGGCTGCGCGCCGATCTGGAGGCGTACGCGGGCGGCCGTCTCGGCGACGACGCGGCACTCGTCGCGGTCGAGAGGCTGCCCGCGGAGCCGTAGGGCCGGAGGTCGTCGACGGCCCGCGGAGCCGCCGGTCCGGAGGCCCCTGACGGCCCGGAAAGCCCTGCATGGATTGCACAGATGGCATGTTGTGCCATCTGTCTCCGGTGGGGCGGTATCCGGCCATGCCGCGTTCACACGACGTTCGCCCCGGCCGCCCAGTCTCACGGCCATGAACAAGGCAACCCTCTCCGCGACCGCCCTCGTCTCCGCCCTCACCCTCGGCCTTCCCCTGGCGCCGACCGCCCTCGCGAGCCCCTCCGAGCGGGGTCTGTCGCGGGCCCACGAGCCGCACCGATCCGGCCACTCCATCCCGTTCACCGAAGCCACCGTGACCGCCGGATCCGACGGTTCGTACACCCTCAGCTGGAAGGCGGAGGGCGTGCGCCGCGTCGAGATCCGCGCCCACGGCAAGGTCGTCGCCCGGGGCGGCGCCACCGGCCGGGCCGTGGTCACCGGCCTGCCCGCCGCCGACCGCCAGTGGTTCCGCTTCGACGCCGACCGCGGCCGGGGCCTGGAGCTCGCCGACCGGCTCGTCCGGCTCTCCGGGACCGTCAACCTCCGCGACGCCGGCGGCTACCGCACCGAGGACGGCCGGTGGGTGAGGATGGGCGAGGTCTACCGCTCCGACGCCCTCGACCGCCTGACCCCCGAGGACCGGGCGAAGCTCCGGCGCCTGGGCGTGCGGACCGTCTTCGACCTGCGCATGGAGGACGAGCGCACCAAGGCGCCCGACCGGGTCCCCGCCGGAGCCGACTACGTCGTCGCCGACGTCTTCGCCGGATCCGGCGCCTTCCAGCAGCTCCCGCGGACCCCCGCCGAGGCCGAACGGATGATGGTCGACGCCGAGAAGTCCATGGTCAGCGGCGAGGGCGGCAAGAAGGCCTACCGCCAGGTCCTCGACGGCATCGCCGCGGACGACGCCCGCTCCGTGCTCTTCCACTGCACCGCCGGCAAGGACCGCACCGGCTGGGCCGGCGCCGCCCTGCTGACGGCGCTCGGCGTGCCGCGCGAGACCGTCATGGCCGACTACCTCGCCAGCAACACCTACCGCAAGGCCGCCAACGACGCCGTGCTCGGCCAGCTCCCGCCCGCACAGGCCGCCGTCTACAAGCCGCTCCTCGACGTCCGCCCCGAGTACCTCAACTCCGGCTACGACGAGGTCGGGACGGCGTACGGCTCCTTCGACCGGTACCTGAAGGACGCCCTCGGCATCGACCACCGCGAGCTGAAGCGCCTCCGGGAGGACCTCCTCGTCGGCTGAGGGCCCGGCACCGGCGGCGCCGCCCGACCGGGCCGCTCGCCCGCGGCGGGGGAGCGGCCTCCCACGTGGCTGGCCGCCGGGGGCGCGGCGATAGTCTTCGTGCGGCCCGGGAGCCGCAGAGGGAAGAAGGGGCGCATCACCGTGCAGCAGACCGTGAAGCCCGTCGGAAGCGGGGGTTCGCCCCGGCCCACCCCCCTCGCGGGGCGGACACCGGACACCCCCCTCGCGGGGCGGACACCGGACACCCCGGGAGCCGGGGCGCCCGCCCCGGCGGGAGAGCGAGCGCGCGCATGGTGACCCGTACGCCCCCGCACCCGCCGGCGCACGGCGCCGTGACCTGCCTCCGGCCCGTGCCGGGGGCCACGCTGCGCCTGTTCCTCTTCCACCACGCCGGCGGCTCGCACCTCCTCTACCGGGGCTGGGAGCAGTTGTTCCCGGCCGACTGGGAGGTGTGTGTGCTCGACGCCCCCGGACGGGGCCGCCTGAGCGGCGTCCCCCTGATCGACAACGTCGAGGACCTGGTCACGTACTTCGCCCGGGAGCTCCTGCCCTGGACGGACCGCCCCTTCGCCTTCTTCGGGCACAGCATGGGCTCCCTCGTCGCGTACGAACTGACCCGGCGTCTGACGGCCGAGGGACGCACCCCGCCCGTCTGGCTGGGCGTCTCCGCGTGCGGGGCCGCGCCGCGGTCCGCCCCGGACACGACGGCGCCCCGGGCCCGCCACCTGCTCACCGACGAGAAGCTGCGGGACTGGCTCCGGTCGGTGGGCGGCACACCCGCCGCCGTGCTGGACGACGAGGACGCCTGGAGCCACTTCGGCCCCACCTTCCGCAACGACTTCGCGCTCGTCGACACCTGGCGGCCGAGGGCGGACGCCGCACCGCTGCGCGTCCCCGTCTCGGCCTTCGGCGGCGCCGACGACCCCGTGGTCGGGTGGGAGCGCCTGGCGGCCTGGGAGGGTCGCACGGAACGCTTCCTGGGCGTCGACATGCTCGACGGCGGCCACTTCTACCTCGTACGGCACCGGACCCGGCTCGCCGGGCGCATCACCGCCGCGGTGGCCGCGGCCCGCCTGCCCGCGCCGGAGCCCCGCCCCTGACGGCACGCCCGCCCGCCGCCCGACCTCGTCCCCGGGGGCCGACGGGAAGGTGACGACCCGTCGCCAGGGGCCCCGAAGGGCGCGGTTCACCTGTTCAGGGACTGTGCCGGGGCGCCCGTAGCTGGCTCCATGGGAGGGGCGTCCCTCCGGGGCGCACCCCCAGGGTGGCTCCGATGACGAGGTGATCAGCGTTGGCGACCGACCGGTACGGCCATGACGTGTACGACGGCACGGCGGAGGCGGCCGCGCACCTGGACCGCGCGGTGGAGGCACTCCTCTTCTTCCGTCCCGAGGTGACCGAAGCCGTCGACGACCTGATCGCGGCCGCTCCCACCGCCCCGCTCGCCCACGCCTTCGCCGCCTACCTGGGCGTCCTCGGCACGGAGCCGACGGCCGCCGCCGAGGCGCGCGGCCGCTTCGACGCCTTCGTCTCCGGTCTCGACCCCACCGCTCTGCCCCTGCGGGAGCGCCTGCACACGGCCGCCGCCGGAAGCCTGCTCGCGGGCGACCTGCGGCGCGGGAGCGCCCTCCTGGAGGAGCTGATCGTGGCCCGCCCGAGGGACCCGCTCGCACTCTTCGTCGGACACCAGCTCGACTTCCTCACCGGCGACGCGCTCCGGCTGCGGGACAGGGTCGGCGGCGCCCTGTCCGCCTGGGACGAGGACGACCCCCACCTCGGTCCGATCCTCGGCATGTACGCCTTCGGCCTGGAGGAGTCCGGGCACTACGCCCACGCCCGGGACACCGGAGCGGCCGCGGTCGAGCGCAACCGCCACGACGTGTGGGCGATCCACGCCGTCGCCCACACCTACGAGATGCAGGGCCGCTTCGCCGACGGCATCGCCTATCTCGACGCGCGCGCCGACGACTGGTCGGACGGCACCTTCCTGACCGTCCACACCTGGTGGCACTACGCCCTCTACGCGCTGGAGGCGGGCCGCACCGACACGGCGCTCGGCATCTACGACGCGGCCCTGCACCACGAGGACTCCAGGGGCGTGGCCATGGAACTCCTCGACGCGGCGGCCATGCTGTGGCGGTTCCATCTCGCGCGCTCCGAGCAGACCCGCCGCTGGGAGGCGCTCGCGGACGCCTGGGCGGCACGCGAGGACCCCCCGTTCTACGCCTTCAACGACGTGCACGCGGTCATGGCGTACGTCGGTGCCGGCCGGACCGGTCAGGCCCTCCGGCTGATCGCCGACCGACGGCGCTGGCTGGCGGAACCGGGCACGGGCGCGGTCACCAACCACGCGATGACCGCGGACGTGGGCCTGCCCGTGTGCGAGGCGCTCGTCGCCCACGCCGGGGGAGACCACACCACCGTCATGGAGCTCCTGTGGCCGCTGCGGCGACGGCTGCACGAGTTCGGCGGCAGCCACGCCCAGCGCGACGCGCTCCAGAAGACCCTCCTGGACGCGGCCCTGCGGTCCGGACGGCACGACGAGGCGCGGGTCCTGATCAGCGAGCGGACCGCGCTGCGCCCGGACAGTCCGTACAACTGGCTGAGCCGGGCCCGCCTCGCGGACTCCCTGGGGGACGCCGCGCGGGCCGCCGCCGCCCGCGACCGGGCGGGGCGTCTGGGCCGGAGCGGGGACCTCACCTCCGACCGGTTCTGAAGCCTCCCCCGGCACGCACAGGCCCGCGGGGGCCCCAATGATCACCGTACGTCGACCCCCGTGCACCGGAGCGTGGCCGTTCGGCCCCGCCGCCCGAACGCTTTCCACGCCGTACCGGCAGGGAGCAGCCAAGCGGCCGGAAAAGGGTGCATGCTGGGCACCGACAACGGTCGAGTTCCTTCCGGGAGGTCGAAAGAGTGAACGGCGGCGAGGGGAAGCGGCGCCTGACCGTCCGCGCTTCGACCGGAAAGGGCGCCGCGGTGCGCCGCTCGCCCGGTGCCCGCGGACGCCGCGCCCGGAACGGCGGCGAGGTCCCCCTCGACCGGCTCACCACCCGGGGCCGGCTCGCCTGGCTGAACGCGGCGGGAGCCGGCATCGGCACCACCCTCGACCTGGAGCGCACCGCGCGGGAACTGGCCGAGTTCACCGTGCCCCGCTTCGCCGACGGCGCCGCCGTCGACATCCTGGAGAGCGTCCTGAGGGGCGACGAGGGCTCACGCTGGACCGGCGCGGGCGCCCCGCTGATGCGGGCCACCGCCCTGTGCGCCGTCGAGTCCCTCGCCTCCCTGGAGCCCACCCCCGTCGGCGAGACGACCTCGGCCCGCGCCGAGGAGGCCCACGAGACGCTGCTCCACCGCTACTGCCTGCGCCAGGGCAAGCCGGTCCTGGTGAGCCGCATGCGCCACGAGGACTTCCTCAAGGTCGCGCCGACCGAGCGGGCGGCGGCGAAGATGCGCGCCGCCGGAGTCCACAGCTACCTCGCCGTGCCCCTCATCGCCCGGGGACTGCTCCTCGGCAGCGCGGACTTCGTCCGCGGCCGGGGCTCACCGCCGTTCTCCTCCACCGACCTCGCCCTCGCCGAGCAGCTGGCGTCCCGGGCCGCCGTCTACATCGACAACGCCCGGCTGTACGGGCGCGAGCGCGAGCACGTCGTCTCCCTCCAGCGGGCCCTGCTGCCGCGCGCCACCCCCGTGACGCCGGGCCTGCGCGTGCGGGCCGAGTACGCTCCCTCCGCGGCCCACCACGGCGTGGGCGGGGACTGGTACGACGTCATGGCGCTGCCCGGCGGACGCACGGCCCTCATGGTCGGCGACGTCATGGGCCACGGGCTGCCCGCCGCCGCCACCATGGGGCGGCTCCGGGCGGTGGCCCGCACCCTGATGACCCTCGACATGGCCCCGGAGCGCGTCCTGGCCCGGCTCGACCTCGCCACCCGCGACCTGGAGGACGAGCAGGTCGCCACGTTCCTGTGCGCCGTGTACGACCCCGCCGACGCCACGTACACGCTGGCCAGCGCCGGGCACCTGCCGCCGCTGCTCCTGGACGGCCGGGGCTCCGCCGAGTTCGTGGACGTGCCCGTCGGCGCGCCGCTCGGCGCGGGCGTGATCCCGTACGACCCGGTCCGGCTGAAGGTGCCGCAGGACGGCAGCCTGGTCATGTACACGGACGGGCTCATCAAGTCCCGGCAGGAGGACGTCGAGCACCAGCTGGACCGTCTGTGCTCCGCCGCGCGCGGTCTCGCGCCCGGTGCGCTCGAAGGCAGTGGCCTGATCGACTGCGCGCCCGCCGGCGCGGCCCGGTTCGACGAGGCCGTGCTCCTCGTCGCGACGACGGGCTCGGAGGACACCGGCGACCTGCGGGAGTGGGAGCTGCCGAGGGAGGGCAGGGCGGCCTCCGTCGCCCGGCACCTGGTCACGGAGCAGCTCGCCGCCTGGGAGCTCACGGAGCTCGCCGACGTCTTCGAACTCGTCGTCTCGGAGCTCGTCGGCAACGCCCTGCGCTACGGCAACGGCCCGGGGACCATCCGGCTGCTGCGCGGCGACCGCCTGGTCGTGGAGGTCTCGGACACGGGCCCCGACCTGCCCCAGATCCAGCACGCGGACCTCAGCGACGAGGGCGGCCGGGGCCTCCAGCTCATCAACATGCTGTGCCGCCGGTGGGGCTTCTGCCGCACCGTGACCGGCAAGGTGGTGTGGGCGGAGCAGGACCTGCCTTCCTGAGGGCGGTCCCGCGCCTACGGGTCCCGGGGCAGGCGTCCGGGGGTGGTCTTGGCCCCGGCGGCCGCCGAGTGCAGCACCCGCAGGGCGACCAGGAGCACGCCGATGTCGTCCAGGTAGACCGGGTCCGGGATGAGGTCGACCGGCGAGATCGTGTAGACCACGGCCGCCCAGAAGAGCGCCTTGGACTGCAGGGGGACACCGGCGTCGAGCAGCAGCCGCCGGGCCCGGAAGACGCGGACGAGCAGCACGGCCGCGTATCCCGCCGCCACGAGTGCGAGAACCACGGCCACGATGAGCCAGACGGATCCGTCCATGCCGCTCTCCTGCCCGCTGTCGCCGATTCCACGCAGCGGTCGTGCGACCGCGGCGCCCACCAGGCTACGGCTCCGCACGCGCGCAGGGCGTCACCCGCGCTCCGACGGGCCCCCGGGCCTGGGCGGAGCAGCGGGGGAGTCCGGGCGCGCTCGGAGATGGGCGTCCAGGAGATGCCGGACCTCGGAGCCCGTCAGGGGCCCCGCCGCGCGCGCCACCGCCTCGCCGTCCACCAGCAGGACGCAGGTCGGCGCGCCGGTGACCTCGTACCGCCCGGTGGCCGAGGGGCAGCGCGTGATGTCGGTGCGGACGGCCGTCAGACGGCCCGCGTAGGCGTCGGCGACCTCGCCGATCACGAGGTCCATCGCCCGGCAGGCCTCGATCGCCTTGGGCCACGTGCCGGTGAAGTACGCGAGGACCGGGACCGTGCTCATCCCGAGGATGAAATCGAACTCCGCGTCCTCGCGGGGCTGGTGCATCCGCTTCGCCATGCAGGCTCCTGACCTCGCGTTCCGTCGTTGCGGCCCCATCATCCCCCGCGCGGACCGCTGCCGGAGGCGTCGGGCGGCCCGGGCCCGGCACGGCCCGGGCCGCCCGGGGGTCAGTGCTCGCAGAGGGAGAACTCGCGCTCGTAGAGCTGCTCATTGTGCTCGTCGACGAAGAACTTGCGCTCCCGCATGAGTTCCTCGCGGAAGTGACCGGCCTGTTCCAGCGTCATGGTCGAGGTCGTGGCCCACGGCTGCTGCGGGGGCACGTCGGACGTGGAGACGATGCGCTCCGACGGATCGACGAGGAAGAACGCGAGGATCTTGCGGTGCCCCGGGCGGCCGGGGTCCGCCAGCCGGAACGGGCCGACGCGGTGCTGGAGCACGTTCGGGAAGGCCAGGCAGCGGCCCGCCGGCGTCGACGCCGATCCGAGCACCTGGTTCAGCGCGTCCTGGTCCTCCAGACCGTAGACCTCCCGCAGACCCTCGTCGTCGTTCTGCTCGTAGTGCGGGTCGTCGAGTGCCGCCCGGAAGCTCAGCCGGCTCTCGGTGATGTTCTCGCTGTCCCAGTAGTAGATGCCGGTCGAGACGATCCGCTCGTTCAGCATGCCCTCGACGTGCCAGGAACCGCCCGCGTACTCGGGGTTCTCCGGAGTCAGATGGATCGTGGCGAGCTTGACGACGACCTGGACGCCCCGGCCGCTCAGGTCGACCCGTTCGGCATCGGCGGGCCTCGGGTGCGGGATGTACGCCGGGGCGTCCGGGACGACCGGGGTGCGGGTCTCCCACCACTGCTCGTGCGCGTCGCCCCACGCGTCGACGGCATCCGAGAAGGCGCCCGCGTCGGCGTAGTCGGACCGGGCGGGGTACCGCGGCTTCGAGTCGTACCACCCGAACGGATCCGCCTCGATCCGGGACGGCCGGGGATGCCGCAGGTCCGTGAGCACGTTCTCGAACAGCGGAAGGAGCCGCGCGAACAGCTCCGGCAGCACGGCGTCCAGCTCGCGATGCCGCTCGGGGTGGACGTTGTTGACGTACGAACGGAACGCGACAGCGCCCTCGTCACTGATGTCGACATCGGTGGGCAGCCACTGGAACCGCTCCGAGAACTCGTGCTTCGAGTAGAAGTTCGTCGGGTTCTCCCAGGCCCGCTCGGGCCCGCCGCTCACCTCCCTCACCAGGCAGAACAGCGAGGGGTGCACCAGGTCCAGCACCTGGCCGCCGGAGCCCGGGTGCCAGTCCCGCTCCGCTTCGGGGACCTCCTCCAGGACCCGGACCGCCTCGCGCAGCCGCGACCTGAGCCCCTCGTCCACGAGGGTGTCCGACTGCCACACCCCGTCGACGGCGGACACCTCCGCGCCGGTCCGCCCGTCCCGCAGCGCCGCGTAGTGCGCCAGCTCGGCGAGCACGTACCGCACCTGCGCCTCGGTGAGCCCCTGGGCGACGGCCTCCTCCGTCCACCGGGCGACGATGTCGGCGTCGTGCATCTTGTCGGACCACCCGGACTTCTCCCGCACGCGCGCGCTGCACGCGATCATCTCGAGTTCGCGCAGCGTCCGGGGTGCCGCGTAGGGGAGGGAACGGGAAGCTTGGAAGGGCAGCGGAAAGGCAGACAGGCCGGTCAATTCTCTTGGTCCTCCGAGTCGGTGTGCGGTGGCGGGAACGATACGTCAGCGCACTGACACGGAAGGAGCATCACCCGGGCCGTCCGGGGCATACGCAGGACCCGCGGACTCCACGGAGCCCGCGGCACGGAACTTGCCCGGGGTCGTACAGGAGCGGCGATGCGCACCGTAGGAGTCGAAGAGGAACTGCTGCTGGTCAGCGCCACGACGGGCGAGCCGCTCGCGGTGTCGTCCGCGGTGCTCGCCGCCGCGGCGGCGGCCGGTGGAGAGGACGCGGACGGCGTCTTCGAGAAGGAGCTGCACCAGGAACAGGTGGAATTCGCGACCCGGCCCCTCAGCGACATGGGCGAACTGCGCGAGGAGATCGTCCGCTGGCGCGGCGAGGCCGCCCGGCACGCCAAGGACGCGGGCGCCCGGGTCGCGGCCCTGGCGACCTCGCCGCTGCCGGTGGAGCCTTCGCGCAACTTCGGCCGCCGCTACCGCTGGATGGCGGAGCAGTTCGCCCTCACCACGCAGGAGCAGCTCACCTGCGGGTGCCACGTGCACGTCTCCGTGGAGTCCGACGACGAAGGGGTCGCGGTCCTGGACCGGATCCGGCCCTGGCTCCCGCTCCTGAACGCGATCAGCGGCAACTCGCCGTTCTGGGACGGTCAGGACAGCGGGTACAGCAGCTACCGCAGCCGGGTCTGGAACCGGCTGCCCTCGGCCGGGCCGTACGAGCCCTTCGGCAGTGCCGAGGCCTACCACGCGCGGGTGCGCGACATGCTGACGACGGGGGTGCTGCGGGACCCGGGCATGATCTACTTCGACGCCCGGCTCTCCCACAGCTATCCCACCGTGGAGATCCGCGTCGCCGACGTGTGCCTGGAGCCGGACACCACCGTGCTGGTGGCGACGCTGGCCCGGGGCCTCGTGGAGACCGCGGCCCGCGCCTGGCGCGCCGGTGAGCCGCCCGCCCGGATCCCTGCGGGGCTGCTGCGGCTCGCCTCCTGGCGCGCCGCGCGCTCCGGGCTCCAGGGGCCGCTCCTCGACCCCCGCTCGATGTGCGAGACACCCGCCGAGGCCGCCCTGGACGCCCTCCTGGAGCACACGGACGCGGCGCTCGACGCCACCGGCGACCGCGACCGGGCCCGTCGCACCCTGTCCGCGCTCACCGCGCGGGGCGGCGGCGCGGCGCGTCAGCGGGACCTGTACCGCGAGGGCCGCGATCTGGCCGAGGTCGTGCGGGAGTGCGTACGGATCACGGTCGGCGACGACGCGTGACGGCACGGGGCGGCGGGTGGGCGGGCCGCCCCGTGGGATCTTCCTCCACGGGCCCGTGCCGCCACCGGTCGTGCGCCGCCACCGCTCAGGCTGAGCTACCGGTCGTACGCCACCGCCCACGCCTCCCCTACCGGTCCAGCAGCTCCCGGGCCGCGCGGGCGATGTGGGCGCGGGAGATGCCCGCCTCGTCGAGCAGCTCCTCCGTCGTGCCGGACCCCGGCAGTCCGGTGACCGCGAGGTGGGCGAAGGCCGGACGGTGACCGCCCGGGGCGAGCGCGGACAGCACGGCCTCTCCGATGCCGCCCTCGGGGTGGTGGTCCTCCACGACGACGAGGGCGCCCGTCTCCCGCGCGGCCCGGACGAGGGTGTCGGTGTCGACCGGCTTGACGGAGTAGAGGTCGACGACGCGGGCCCGGACGCCGTCGGCGGCCAGCTCCTCGGCCGCGGCGAGGCACTCGTGGAGCGTCACGCCCGCGCCCACGAGGGTCACCGCGTCGTCCTCGCTCCGGCGCGGGGTCTTGGAACCGCCCACCGGGAAGGTCTCGCCGGACGCGTACAGCACCGGATACGCGCCGCGCGTGGTGCGCAGGTACGAGATGCCGTCGAGGTCGGCCATGGCGGCCGTCAGGGCCGCCGCGGAGGTGGCGTCGGAGGGGTAGAGCACGGTGGAGCCGAGGACGGCGCGCATCATGGCCAGGTCCTCGACGCCCATCTGAGAGGGCCCGTCGGCACCGATCTCGACGCCGGCGTGCGTGCCGCACAGGGAGAGCGTGACCTGCGAGACGGCGGCCATCCGGATGAAGTCGTGCGCGCGCGTGAGGAACGCGGCGAAGGTCGTGGCGTACGGGCGGAAGCCGCGTACGGCCATGCCGACGGCCTCGGCGACCATCTGCTGTTCGGCGATGTACGTCTGGAAGAACCGTTCCGGGTGGGCCTTCCGGAAGTCCTCGCTGTGCGTGGAGTTCCCGACCTCGGCGTCCAGCGCGACCACCTCGGGGCGGGCGCCGAGCGCGGTGAGGGCGGCACCGAACGCGACGCGGGTCGCGACCTCGTCCCCGACCTCGTAGCGCGGCAGCTCCACCGGGCCCGCCGCGCCGTCGCCGGGGCGGGCGCCCGTGCCGTCGGCCGCCGGCGGCACCGGACCGCGCACGGCGAGGCGGCGGACACCGCCGAGCTCGGCGACGGCCCGCTCGGCCATGTCCTCCGGCAGGGGCTTGCCGTGCCAGCCGTTCTTGTCGGCGACCTCGGAGACGCCTTGGCCCTTGACCGTCCGGGCGACGATCACCGTGGGTCCCGTTCCGTCCGCGGCCACGGTCAGGGCCCGGTCGATCTGGGCCAGGTCGTGCCCGTCGACCACGAGCGCCCGGCAGCCGAAGGCCTCGACGCGGCGGGCGTACGCGGCGGTGTCCCACTCCAGCTCGGTGGGGCCGCTCTGGCCGAGGCGGTTGACGTCGACGAGGGCGACGAAGTTGGCCAGCCGGTGCTGCCCGGCCTTGTCCAGGGCCTCCCACACGGAGCCCTCGGCCATCTCGCTGTCGCCGCACAGCACCCACACGCGGTACGGCAGCCGCTCCAGGTCGCGGCCGGCGAGCGCGATGCCGACCCCGTACGCGATGCCCTGGCCGAGGGAGCCGGTCGCCAGGTCCACCCAGGGCAGGACCGGGGTCGGATGCCCCTGAAGACGGTGGCCCGAGCGGCGGTACGTGGTCATCAGCTCGTCGTCGCCGATCGCGCCGGCGGCCTTGAACATCGCGTACAGCAGGGGCGACGCGTGGCCCTTCGAGAAGATCAGGTGGTCACCGGCCGGGTTGTCCGGAGCCGCCCAGTCGTAGCGGAGGTGCCGGGTCATCAGGACCGCCATCAGATCGGCCGCGGACAGGCTGGAGGTGGGATGGCCGGAGCCCGCGGACGTGCTGGCGCGCACCGAGTCGACCCGGAGCTGCTGCGCGAGCTCGAAGACCTCGGAGAGGTCGCTGTCGGGGCCGAGCGGGGCGGTCGGGGGAGCCGTGGTCATGGGGAGGGTCCTTTCCTGCGGAGCGGCCGGGCGCGGGAACGGTCCCGCCACCGGGGTCAGGGGTTCCCGGCCGGGCGCGGTCGATCACGCCCGGCGCGCGGCTTGGGCCGCTCGGGTGCGACGTCCTTCCCCCGGGCGTCTGCTCGGGGCCCCGCCGGGTATGCCTCCCCCGTTGCCCTCACCCTCGTCCCGTGCTTCCTCGCCGCACCGCGATGAGTTCCGGGCCCGCCACCGGTCCACCCTTCAGACCCGTCGTCCCGGAGGAGCAGCAGATGACATCCACCACCGATCTCGACCTCGGCCCCCAGACGCTCGTCGTGGCGCGTCTCGCGGCGGGCGTTCCGGAGGACCGGCTCGCCGACCGGACGCCCTGCCCGGAGTACGCCGTGACCGACCTGCTGGGACACCTGGCCGGCCTGTCCTTGGCCTTCCGCGACGCCGCCCGCAAGGACCTGGGCCCCAGCACCGCGGTCCCGCCCGGCAGCACCAGGCCGGTCCTGCCGGCCGACTGGCGCACGGAACTGCCCCGGCTGCTCGCGGAGCTGGCCGAGGCCTGGAAGAGCCCGGAGGCCTGGACCGGGTTCACCCGCGCGGGCGGGGTGGACCTGCCCGGTGAGGTCGCCGGGATCGTGGCCGCCGACGAGCTGGTCGTCCACGGCTGGGACCTGGCCCGGGCCACCGGCCAGGAGTACGTCCCCGACCCGGCCGCGCTTCGCGCTTCGCACGCGTTCCTGCTGGCCGCGGCCGAGGAGCAGGGAGACGGCGGCGGCCTCTTCGGCGCCGCGGTGCCCGTCCCGGACGGGGCTCCGCTGCTGGACCGTACGGTGGGCCTGAGCGGACGCGACCCGCACTGGAGCGCGCCGGGCATCCTGTGACGAAGGCCGTGCCCGGCCCCCGGTGACGCGGGCCGTGCCACGCCCTTGGTGACGAGGACCGTGCCCCTCCCCCCGGCCGTACGGCCCGGGGGAGGGGACCGTCAGCGTCCTCGGCCGCCCGGCTCGTCCGCGTCGCGCTCCGGATCCTCCGTCACGGGCAGGCACTCGGCGAGCAGGTCGACCACGTCCCGCCAGGCCCGCCGCGCGTGCCGGGGGTGATGGCCGACGCCGGGGACCGTGGGATGGTCGACCGGCGGGTGGTGGAAGGCGTGCAGGGCGCCGCCGTAGACCGTGAGGCGCCAGTCGATCCCCGCGTCCCGCATCTCGGCGATGAACGCGTCCCGCTGGTCCGGCGACATGATCGGGTCCTCCGAGCCGACCCCGGCCCACACCGGGCAGCGGATGTGCGCCGCCTCGCCCGGTCGGCCCGTGGTCAGCGCGTTGACCGTCCCGATCGCGCGCAGGTCGACGCCGTCGCGCCCGAGTTCCAGCGCGATCGCGCCGCCCGTGCCGTAGCCGACGGCGGCGATCCGGTCGGGGTCCGTCCGCGGCTCGGCGCGCAGCACGTCGAGCGCCGCGCGGCCGATGCCGCGCAGCCGCTCGGGATCGGCGAGCAGGGGCAGGCAGCGGGCCCGCATCTCCTCGGGGTCGGCCAGATAGCGACCGCCGTGCAGGTCGAAGGCGAGCGCCGTGTATCCCAGCTCGGCGAGGGCGTCGGCCCGGCGGCGCTCGACGTCGCTGAGCCCCGTGCCCTCGGGTCCGAGCAGCACCGCGGGCCGAGGGCCGCCCCCGGCCGGGAGCGCGAGGTGCCCGAACATCGTCAGACCGTCGGCCTGGTACTCGACCGTACGCGTCGTCGTGGTCGTCACGGTCGTCTTGGTCGTGAGGGTCGTCGTGGTCGTCATGGGACGGACAGTAGGGACCGGCGGGCCGGTCCGGCCGGTGTTCCGCCGCCGGCGGAACGAGGACAGGCTCTGAGTGGTGAAGGTGAGGGAGGAGTCGGGTCTGGTGGAGCGGCGGGGTGACGCGTCCGACCGGCGGGTCACGCTGACGAGCCTCGCTCTCCCCCGGCGGCGCGCGCCCGGGACCGGTTCGTAGGGCGGACCGGGAGGCGGCGGCCGTCCTCACCGGCAGCGGCGGGCGCGACCCCCGCGTCGACGGCCCGGGGCGCGTCACCCGCCCGTAGGCTCCCGGCGGGGTGCGCTCGCCCCGTGGCGGAGGCCGTCGAGCAGCAGGTCGAGGAGGCGGCCGGACCGGTCCCGCTGGGCCGGAGAGCTGGTGATCAGCCCGACCCCCGCGAGGCTGAGGCCCACGTCGAAGGGGTCGACGTCCGGGCGCAGGAGACCGGCCTCGGCTCCCGCGCGGAGCAGGGCGTCGATCGCCGCGCCGAGCCGGTCGAGGGTCTCCGCGAAGGGGTCGGCGCCCGAGGCGACCGCGGCCCTGAGGGCGTCCGCCATGCCCTGCTTGGCGGCCAGGTACGCGATGAACCGGTCCATCCACGCGCGCAGGGCCCGGTCCGGCGGGAGGTCGGCCAGCAGCTCGGCGGCGCTGTCGCAGACGCGGGCCAGCTCGTTGCGGTAGGCGGCCTCGACCAGCGCCTCGCGGGTGGGGAAGTGGCGGTAGAGCGTGGCGGACCCGACGCCCGCGGCCTTGGCGATCGTGTCGATCGGGACGTCCGCGCCCTGCTCGGCGAAGGCCCGTACGGCCGCTTCGAGGATGCGCTCCCGGTTGCGGCGGGCGTCGGCGCGCAAGACGCTCGGCTGGGTGGTCACGGCTGCTCCTCTCGTCGCGGACCAGTCTATCTGGACAACCGGGGAGTTCCCCGGTTAGCCTCCCGGGCAGTAAGTGGGGAGTTCCCCGGTTATCCGCCGGGCCCCCTCGGAAAGGCTTCACAAGGCCTCGTCAGGCGTCGCGAAGCCGCCACGCAAGGAGACCCCTTGATGACCAGCGAGAAGACCGTCCTGATCACCGGCACGTCCTCCGGGATCGGCCTGGCCGCAGCCGTCGCCGCCGCCCGGGAGGGGTGGCGGGTCGTCGCCACCATGCGCGACACCGGAAAGGCCGACGCCCTGCTGAAGGCCGCGGCGGAGCACGAGGTCACCGACCTGATCCAGGTCGAGCGCCTCGACGTCGTCGACCCCGCCGGCATCACCGCATGCCTGGACGCGGTGATCGCCGAACACGGCCGCCTCGACGCGCTGGTGAACAACGCGGGCGCCGCGCAGGTCGGCACCATCGAGCGGATGAGCCTCGACGACGTCCGGGCCGCCATGGAGGTCAACTTCTTCGGCGTCGTCGCCGTCACCCGCGCCGCCCTGCCCCACCTCCGGGAGTCCCGGGGCCGGGTGATCACCGTCACCAGCGTCGGCGGCGCGGTCGGGCAGCCCTTCAACGAGGCCTACTGCGCCGCCAAGTTCGCCGTCGAGGGCTTCATGCAGTCGCTCGACCCGGTCGCCGCCACCGTCGGCGTCGACGTCGTCGTGGTCGAACCGGGAGCGGTCGCCAGCGAGTTCGTCGCCAACATCGGCCTCGACGTCCCCGCCCTGATCGCCGACGCCGGACCGTACGCCCCGGCCCTCCAGGCGTACCTCGCCCGCACCCAGCGGTCCTTCGGCAACGCCCAGACGCCGAGGGAGGCGGCGGCCCCCATCATCGAGGCCCTGTCCGGGGACAGGCCCCCGTTCCGGGTCCAGACCTCCGCGTGGGCCCGCGAGTTCGTCGGCACCACCCTCGCCGACCTGGACGGTTCGTCCGTCCGGACGCTCACCGACGGCTGGCTCCGCTGACCGGCCCGGGAGCGGGACCGCGCACCGCCGCGCGCGGACACCTCCGGACGCCCGACGGCCCGGGCCCGGGCGGCCTCGGCCCGGGCGAGGTTCCCCGCTCCGGGCGCGGCGATGACTTTCCGGCGCGCGTCCGGTCGGTACGTTCCGAAGAGCCCGTCCCCACGAATCGGAATCGGAGCGCCGGAACGACATGAGCACGCACAGCGACCACGACAGCAGCACCCAGGACCCCGAGCGGCAGCCCCGGCTCGTGGAACGCGAACCCGAGACCACCGCCGTCGTGCACGGCGTCGTGTCCCCCGCGGAGGTGCGCGCCTTCTTCGACGAGGCCTTCGGGGCGCTCGGGCGGGTGCTGCGCGAGCAGCGGATCCCGCCGAGGAGCGCCGCCTTCGGCCTGCACCACGGCGCGCCGGGGGAGAAGTGGGACCTGGAGGTCGGGTTCGTCACGGGAAGCGAGGTGCGGGCCGAGGCCGGGGTCGTCCCCGGTGAGCTGCCCGGCGGGCGGGTCGCGCGGCTGACGCATCACGGCGGCTTCGAGGGCCTCGGGGAGTCCTGGGAGCGCCTCGGGTCCTGGATCCGGGAGCAGGGGCTGCGCGGCGGCGAGGACCGCTGGGAGGTGTACGTGACGCAGCCGACGCCGGACATGGACCCGCGGGACCTGCGGACCGAGCTCAACTGGCCGATCTCCGACTGACCCGGCCGCCCCGCGCGCACGGCGGGCCGGCCGCGTCCGCGCGGAGCTCAGCTCCCCGGGAGCCGTCCGGCCCCGCCGAGCCCCGGCGCCCCCCACACCGGGAACCACCGCTCCAGGTCGCTCTCCATCGCCAGGTCACCCGCCAGCAGGCCCCTGACCTGCACCTCAAGTGTGTTGTCGCGGCTCTCGGCGCGATCGGCGCGCGGCGCGAAGGGGTAGAACGTACCGCGCTTGTAGAGGTACACGAGCGCGAGGTCACGCGTCAGGTGCCCGTCGGCGTCCGGGCCGCGGAAGGCGGTCAGGGAGCAGAGCAGATGCGGCCCGAAGCCCGCCTCCTCCAGGAGCGTGTTGACCGCGTGCAGGTCGTTGACCAGCGTGATCAGATCCTCGGCGGGCCGCCGTACGGTGAACCAGGTGTAGCCGTACGCGTCCGAGGCGTACGTCACGGGGTACGCCTCCGAGGCCGCGCCCCGGTCCTCGCCGTCGCCGCCGCCCCGACCGCTCCCGGCGACCACCTCGACGTCGAGGAGGTCCCGCACGTCTCCCTTGAGCCGCGCGAAGGCACCGCCCTCGACCGCGGCGAAGCACACCGCCCCGGAACCGGCCGGGACGAAGCCCGTGCCCGCCTCAAGGGTGAGCGCCGCGGCCGGCAGCCCGAAGAGGCGGTCCAGATCGGGCCGGACCGGCCGGCTGCGCCCGAGAATGCTGTCGAGGAGCCCCACCGCCGTCACGCCCCGCCCAGCTGCGCCGAGATCCGGGTGAGCTGCTCGAGCCGCTGCTCCAGAGTGGGGTGGGTGGAGAGCAGCCGGCTCAGGCTCTCCTTGGACGAGAAGGCCGGCGCGAACCAGAAGGCGTTGTACGGCTCCGCCTTGCGCAGGTCGTTCGTCGGGATGCGCGCCATCTCGCCGCTCACCTTGGTGAGCGCGGAGGCCAGGGCCGACGGGCGGCCCGTCAGGAGCGCGGCGGCCCGGTCGGCGGCCAGTTCGCGGTAGCGGGACAGCACGCGGGTCAGCAGGAAGCTGACCACGTAGACGGCCGCGCTGACGACGGGGACGAGGATCACGGCGAGGCCCATGGTGCTGTCCCGGCTGCGCCCGAGACCGCTGTAGAGCGCGACCCGCGTCATCATCCCGGCGAGGACGCCGAGGAAGGACGCGATGGTCATCACCGCGACGTCCCGGTGCGCCACGTGCGACATCTCGTGCGCGAGGACGCCCTCCAGCTCCTCCGGCTCCAGACGCCGCAGCAGGCCCGTCGTGACGCAGACCAACGCGGTCTTCTCGCCGCGCCCGGTGGCGAAGGCGTTCGGCACGTCGCTCTGGGCGATCGCCACCTTCGGCTTCGGCATGTCGGCCAGCGCGCAGATCCGGTCCACCGTCCCGTGCAGCTCGGGCGCCTGCTCCCGGGTGACCTCGCGTGCCCCCATCCCCAGCGCGGCGATCCGGTCGCTGAACCAGAACTGCCCGACGAACAGAACGCCCGTGATCAGCAGGATGATCGGCCAGGACCCCCGCAGCAGCACCAGCAGGACGCCGACGAAGACCACGTACAGCAGACCGATCAGGAACATCGTCGTCGCCATGCGCGTCGCGAGACCCCGGTCGGGGGCGTAGCGCGAGCGCGACGAGGAACCGGTTCTGGGCATCCGCGCACCCTCTTCCACGTGCGGGCGGGACCGGCCGGACCCCGGTCGGGGCAAGCCTTCCGCCCCCTCCTGCCAGTGTGCTCCCCCGCGCGCCGGAACGGGCACGCGGCCGCCCCCTTCGAGAGCGCGCCCCGGGGGGTGCCTCAGGCCCCGCCGGACCCCGCATCCGGACGGGCGCGTCGGCCCCGCCGGGAGCGCCGGCGATGAGCGGGGTGGGCGGTGACGCGGTGCCCCGGGGCGATCACGCGGGGCCCGGGGCGGTCACGCGGGGCCCGGGCGTCACGCCTCCCGGGGCGGCAGGCCGATGACGTCCTCCGCCCGGAGATCGCGCAGGATCGCTCCCTCCCAGCGGACACCGGTCACATCGGTCCGGCCGAGCCGGGGCACGCCGGTGTTCACGCTCCCGAGGACGGCGCCGGTCAGGTCCGTCCCTCGCAGGTCGGCACCCCGTAGATCGCACCCGGCGAGGTGGACCTCGCGCAGCGAGGCCCCGCGCAGGTCCGCGCCCCGGAGATCACAGAGCTTGAACCGGGACCCGTCCAGGGTGGCGTGGCGGAGGTCCGCGCCCACGAACGAGCAGCGGGTGAACCGCAGCCACGACGTGCGCGTGGACACGAGGTCAAGACCGGCGAAGTCCTCGCGGTCCACCGCCGCGTAGCGGGGCAGCGCGACGAGCCGTCGTCTCGCGTTCGGTGGTGTCTCCATGGGGGCCAGCATGCCGGTCGGCGGCGTGGACGTCGCCCGGATTTCCGGGCTCGACCTCGCCGGGTGCCGGCGTCCGGCCCCCGCCGCTCAGTCGGCCGACCACCCGCAGGCGGTGGCGAGCGCGGTGGTGAACTCCTCCGCCAGTCCCGTGACGACGGGGAGGTCGAAGGCCAGCGCGTTGTACTGGAGCCAGCACCGCAGCCCGCCGTCCGGCTGCTCGACCACGGTCAGCTCGGGCACGCCGCGGTCCCCGCCCGGGAGCGGCCAGGGCACGGTGCTCCCGCGCGGCAGCTCCCACGGCTCGCAGGCCAGGCCGGGCAGCTGCGCGGGCGCGGCCCACGCCTCGTACCGCAGCCAGGCGGCGAACGGCACCGACGGGCTGAACTCGGCGAACGGGTAGAGCTGGTGGTCCAGTGCCTCGCCGTGGACCACCCGCAGCCGGTCCACCAGCTCGGCGAAACCGGGTCCCCCGCTCACGTCGACCCGCAGCAGCAGCGACTGGACGAAGCAGCCCACCGTCCGCTCGGCGTCCTGCCGGGGACGTCCGGGGACCGGGGTCATCACCACCAGGTCCGGACGCCCGCTGCGGTCCGCGAGGAGCGCCGTCCAGACCGAGGCCACGGCCAGGAACGGGGTGGCGCCCAGCTCGGCCGCCCGCGCCCGCACCGCCTCGGCCAGCGACGACGGGACCGTGAACTCGTGCCCCTGGGTCAGGACCTCGTCCACGGACCGGCGCCCGGAGAACCGCTCGACGGCCTCCGGAGCCCCGGCCAGCGCGGCCCCGAAGTGCGCCCGGGAGACCGGCCAGTGCCCGTTCGCCCACTCCACCAGCTCCCGGTAGTCCGGCCCCGTGCGGACGGGCGGTGCCGACCGGCCCCGCCGCAGCGCGGAGTAGAGGACGCCGAGGTCGGCGAGGAGCACACCGACCGACCAGCCGTCGGACACCATGTGGTGCGTCGCGACGAGCACCACGTGGTCCGTCTCCGACCGGCTGACCACCAGGAGTCGCGTCATCGGGTCGCGGGACAGATCGGTGAGGCGGTCGCGCTCGGCCAGCAGCAGCGCGTCCACCTCCGCGTCCGAGGCCCCCGGGGCCCGGGTCAGGGTGATCCGCACCCGGGGCTCCTCGTCCAGGACGGCCCGCACGACCCCGTCCGCCACCGTCTCGAACCGGGTGCGCAGCGCCGGATGGCGCCGCACGGCCTCGGTCAGCGCCCGGCCCAGGGTCTCCGGTTCGAGCCGGTCCACCACCCGGAACAGCGCCGTGACCGCACCGGCGTCCCTCCCCGGCGCCTCGGCCATCCAGCGGAAGAAGTTCTCCTGCTGCGAGGTGAGGGCGACGGCGTGCGGCTGCGCGCGCAGCGCCGCCAGGTAGGGCGTCACCGTGTCCGTACCGGCCGTCGCCCCGCCGTCCGCCGCCGGCCGTCGGTCGGGGTGGTCCACCCAGGCGGCCTGCGAGCGCAGCGAAGGCCGCTCGAAGACGACCCCCGTGCCCACCCGGATCCCGAACTCCTCGCCGATCCCGCGGGCGAGCTGGACCGCCCGGAACGAGTCGCCGCCCAGCGCGAAGAACTCGGCGGCGACATCGGTGACCGGCCGGCCGAGCAGCCGCCGCCAGAGCCCCGCCAGGCGCCGTTCCGTCGGGGTGGCAGGGGCGACCGGGGCGGCGGGCGCCTCGGGGGCGGTGTCGAACAGCGGACGGAGCCGGTGCTTCACCACCTTGCCGCTCGGATTCCTGGGCAGGTCGTCCGCGAGCAGGATCCGCACCGGCAGCTCGGGGCGGCTCAGCCGGGCGCTCAGGAACAGCCGCAGCTCGTCCGGGTCCAGACCGCCGGGCGCGGCCACCACGACCGCCACCGGGACGGCGCCCATCACGGGATGCGGCAGGCCGAGCGCGGCGGCGTCCGCGACCGAGGGGTGCGCGTGCAGCACCTCCTCGATCCGCAGCGTGGACACCTTCAGCGCGCCGCTCTTGATGACGTCGCTCTCCCGGTCGACCAGGTACAGGTACCCGTCCGGGTCGAGCCGTCCGACGTCGCCCATCCGCACCCAGCCGTCCCGGAACACTCCGGCGCCGCCGGGCCCGGCGCCGAGGTAGCCGCGGGGCGGCCCGGGCTGACGCAGCCAGACCTCGCCGACCTGCCCGGCCGGCAGTGGCTGTCCGTCCGCGTCGAGGATCCGGAGGTGTCGGGGGTCCGCCGGGCGGCCCACCGAGCCGGGGCGGCGCGCGTCGACCACGGTGGAGATCTGCGCGGGGGAGGCCTCGGCCGAGGTGTACGTGTTGACCAGCGTGGCGCCCGGCAGCGCTCCGGCCAGCGCGGCGGCGACCGGCACGGGCAGGGCCGCGGCCGAGGAGTTGACCAGGCGCAGACTCCCGAGGTCGTACCGCCCGGCGGTGCCCGCGTTGACCAGTTCGATCACCATCGAGGGCACCAGGAAGGCGGTGCCGACCCCGAACTCCTCGACGGCGGCGCCGAACCGGTCCGCGTCGAAGCGCGGCAGGCTGAGGGTGGTGGGCGTGGCGGTGAGCGCGTTCAGGAGCATCACCTGACCGGCGTTGGTCCCCAGGGGGAAGGCGTGCAGCGCATGCCGCGAGTGCGCGTACGCGCGGCGGCGCGGGTGCGTGGCAAGACCGGCGGTCAGGCTCCCGTGCGCGGCGACCACGCCTTTGGGGGCGCCGGTGGTGCCCGACGTGCCGATCACCTGGGCCGGGTCGTCCGGACCGACCCGGTGCGGCGGGCCGGCCGGCGTCTCCGGGCACGCGGCGAGCAGCGCGTCCAGACGCAGCTCCTGGAGCCCCGTCACGGAGGGCAGGCCGCCGTCCGTCAGGACCGTGCCCGCCTCGGCGAGCGCGGCCAGGGCGGCGGCGTCGCCCTCGGACAGGTCCTCGCGGACGGGGACGGGCACCCCGCCCGCGTACTGCACGGCGAGGAACCCCACGGCGTACCGCTCCCAGCGGGAGTTGGAGAACCGCAGCACCACCCGGTCGCGCGGCCCGACCCCGGCCGCCGCCAGACCGACGGAGGCGCGCAGCGCCTCCTCGCGCCACTGCCGGTAGGTGAGTTCCCCGCCGCCGACGACGTGCAGCGCCGTGCGGTCCGGGTGTTCGGTGGCCCGCGCGTCCAGGAGCTCCGGGACGGTCGTCGCTGCGGGCGGCACGGTGGTGGCGATGGCGTTCTCCGATGCGGTGCGGGGGGACGGATGTCGAGTACGTGCGTCGGCGTCGGTGTGACGGAAGAGCCCGGGGGACGGGAGGGGCGGGCAGGCCGGGCGGAACGGGCCCGGCCGCCCGGCCGCCCCGGGGCGGCCGGGAAGGGGCGCGCGTCAGCCCAGTCGGGCGGCGGCCTCCTCGTCGCTGAGCGCGTCGATCTCGGCGATCAGCAGTGCCTCGATCCGGGCCGCGAGGGCCGCCGGGGTGGGGCTCTCGAAGGCGTCGCGGATCGACAGGTCGATGCCGACGTCGGCCCGGACGCGGGCGACGACCCGGGTGACCAGGAGCGAGTCCCCGCCCAGTGCGAGGAACTCGTCCGCCACCCCGACCTTCGCCACCCCGAGCAGCTCCTGCCAGATCTGGACCACCAGGGCCTCGGCCTCCGTGCGGGGCGCCACGTACCCGCCCGACGCGCCCAGCGGGTCCGGGTCGGGCAGGGCGGCGGCGTCGAGCTTGCCGTTGGCGGTGAGCGGGAGGGTGTCGAGCAGCACCACGGCCTCCGGCACCATGAAGGCCGGGAGGCGCAGCGCCAGGTGCTCCCGCAGCGCGTCCGCCCCGGGCGGAGCCGCCGGGGACCCCTCGCCGCCGTGCGGCCCCGGGACGGCGTAGGCGATCAGCCGGCGGCCCTCGCGGACCAGCACCGCCGCGCGGCCGACCGCCGGATGGGCCGTGAGGGCGGCCTCGATCTCGGCGGGCTCGATCCGGTAGCCGCGGATCTTCACCTGGCCGTCGGCGCGGCCCAGGAACTCCAGCTGCCCGTCGGAGCACCACCGGACGCGGTCGCCGGTGCGGTACATCCGGCCGTCCGGGCCGTCGGCGAACGGGTCCGGCGAGAAGGCCGCCGAGGTCAGCTCGGGCCGGGCCAGATAGCCGCGCGCGAGCCCCCTGCCGCCGATGTACAGCTCGCCCTCGGACCCGGCGGGCAGCAGGCCGCCGCGCTCGTCCAGGACGTAGAGCCGTACTCCCGGCAGCGGACGGCCCAGGGGCGGGCGCCGCCCGGCGCCGGGGTCCCCGCCGAGCGCGCCCGCGGTGACGATGACCGTGGCCTCGGTCGGGCCGTACGTGTTGACCAGCCGGACCGCGTCGCCGTGCCGCTCCCGCCACCGCGCGACGGTGTCGGCGCGGGCCTCGGACCCGCCGAGGACGACCAGGCGCAGCGCGGGCGGCCACGGGGTCCCGTCCCCGAGCGAGACGAGCTCCTCCCAGTAGGCGGTGGGCAGGTCGAGCACGGTGACGGTCCTTCCCGCCGCGTCGCGCAGCAGGTCGGGCAGGGTCCGGCCGCCACCGGGCAGGAGTACGACGCAGGCCCCGGCGGTGAGGGCGGGCCAGATCTCCTCGGCGTGGGTGTCGAAGCCGAGGGAGGCGAACTGCACGATCCGGTCGCCCGGCCCGAGCCGGTAGCCCTCGGGACCGGCCATCCACCGGACGCGCTCGGCGAGAGCGGCGTGCTCGACGACGACGCCCTTGGGGGTGCCGGTGGACCCCGAGGTGTAGAGGACGTACGCCGGCCCCTCCGGCGCGGTCCCGGGCAGCGCGGCCACGGCGGCCCCCTCGCGTACGGCCCCCTCGGTCCCTACCTCCTCGGCCCCGGTGTCCGGGCCGCCGACGGACAGCACCGGAACCCCGAGCTCCGGCTGCTCCCCGTCGGTGAGCAGCAGCGCGGCGTCCGCCTCGGCGAGCATCAGGCGCCGCCGCTCGGCCGGATGCGCGGGGTCGAGGGGCAGATATCCGGCGCCCGCCTTCCAGATCGCGAGCAGGGCGATGACCAGGGCGAAGGAGGGATCGATCCGGACGCCCACCGCACGGCCGGCCACCGGACCGAGCCGGACCGCCAGGTCGTCCGAGGCCCGGTCGAGTTCGGCGTACGAGAGGACGCGGCCCGCGCACTCCAGAGCGGGAGCGTCGGGGCGGGCGGCGACCTGCTCGGCGAAACCGCGCAGCACCGGACGGGCGTCCCCGGCGACGGCGGGTCCGGCGCCGAGGGCGAGGAGCGCGCCGCGCTCCTCGCCGGACAGCATCCAGTCGCCGTGCAGCGGGACCTCCACGTCTGCCACTGCCCGGGTGAGGAGGGCGTGGACCCGGCGCGCCAGCGCCTCGACGGTGGCCCGCTCGAAGAGCTCCCGGTCGAAGCAGAAGGAGAGTGTCATCCCGCCGTCCGGGGTGCGCCAGCTGTCCAGCAGCAGATCGGTCTTGGCCCGGTCGAAACCGGAGTCCATGCTCGCCGTGCGGACGCCCGCGGGCAGCCCCTCCCGCTCGTCGCCCCCGGCCAGTTCGTACTGGCTCTGGTGGACGAACACCGCCTGGTAGAGCGGACCGGCGCCGGGCGGCGCGGGCAGGTCCAGTGCGGCGGCCACCCGCTCGACCGGGACGTCCTGATGGG
Organism: Streptomyces sp. NPDC002232; assembly: GCF_042890295.1. Classification (NCBI taxonomy): domain Bacteria; kingdom Bacillati; phylum Actinomycetota; class Actinomycetes; order Kitasatosporales; family Streptomycetaceae; genus Streptomyces; species Streptomyces sp. NPDC002232. Next base: position 252,929 of record NZ_JBIARV010000004.1, read on the forward strand.
ACAGCGCGGCCATCGTGGCGGAGCGCACCCGGCGCAGCACGGTGCGGAAACCGGGCTCGCCGGTGAGGTCCGCGCGGATCACCCCGGTGCGGGAGAAGTAGCCGAGCAGGGCCTCGTGGGCGGTCTCGTTGCGTCCGGCCAGCGGGGTGCCGACGGCGAAGTCGAGGCTGCCGGTCCAGCGGGCCAGCACGCACTGGTAGGCGGCGAGCAGCACCATGAACGGCGTGCAGCGCTGCTCGCGGGCGAGCGCGTCGAGCCCGGCGACGAGGTCGGGGCCGAGGGCGAGGTCGGCGAATCCGGCCGGGTGGGCGGGCTCGGCGGGCCGCGCGTGGTCCAGCGGCATCCGCAGGGTGCCGATCCCGTCCAGTCGCCCGGTCCAGTACCGGAACGCCTCCTCGGCCGCCCCGCCGTCCAGCCTGCTCCGCTCGGCGCGCGCGAAGTCGCCGAACCGGAGCTTGAGTTCGGGCAGTCCGGCCGGTCCCTCGCCGGTCTCCTCGCGGTAGAGGGCCAGCAGTTCGCGCCAGAGCACGGTGAACGACCAGCCGTCGGAGACGATGTGGTGGACGACCACGCAGAGGGCGTGCTCGTCCTCACCGGCACTGACCAGCACCGCCCGGAGCGGCGGGCGCTCACCCAGGTCGAAGGGGGCGTTGACGTGGGGGGCGCAGGCCGCGGTGAAGGCCTCCTCCGCGGCGTCCGGAATCGTGACCCGGGCGAGGACGACGTCCCGTACGGGCTCGACGAGCTGGACCGGGTGCTCGCCGTCCAGGGCGAATCGGGTGCGCAGCACCTCGTGCCGGGCGGTGAGCCGGGTGAGCGCCGCGCCCAGCGCCCGCGCGTCGACCGGACCGCTCCAGCGCCGGTTCAGGTACATGTTGAACCCGGCGTCCCCGGGGTGCAGTTGCTGGAGGAACCAGAGCCGGCGCTGCTCGTCGGTCAGCGGATGGCGGGCGATCGGGGTCGGGGAGGTCATGCGTGTCTCTCGCTTCTCGCGCGGGCCTTCAGGGTTTCCAGGCCGATCAGGTCGTCGGATTCGGCGTCCGGCACCTCGCGGTCGAAGCGGGCCAGGACGGGGATGCAGAAGCTGATCAGGACCAGTGCGGCCATGGCGAGGCCGAACACCAGGTAGAGCAGGCCGATGCCGCGGCCCTCACCGGTGCCGATCAGCGCGCCGACGGTCGGGGCGAGCGCGCCGCCCTCGTCCATCAGCGGCTGGAGCAGCTCGGGTCCCATCGGGGCGACCAGGGCGAAGCCGACCGGCAGGGTGGACCAGGCGACCATGGTGTTGACCGCGATCACCCGGCCGTGGAAGCGCATCGGGACCTTGGTCTGGACGACCGTCGCGTAGATGCCGTTGAGCAGCGCGAGCCCGTACGTCATGCCGAACGCGCCGACGGCGACCACGGTGACCGAGGGCCGCAGACCCGTGACGACGCAGGCGGCGGCCAGGCCCAGCGTGGCGATCAGCACCCCGCGCAGCCGCATCCGGCGCGGGCCTCCCCAGATCAGCAGGGTGAGGCCGCCCAGGACGGCGCCCAGGCCCGCGGCGGTGGAGACCCAGCCGGCCGACGCCGTCGAGGAGAAGGACAGCACCAGCGGGGTGACGAGCAGGAAGAGCGGCGACAGGAACACGTTCAGCGCGGCGAACCAGAAGAGCATGGCCCTGAAGTGACGGCTCCCGAGGGCCCGTCGGAAGCCCGCCCGGATCTCGGCGCCGACGGACTCGCGGCGGCCGGCGGCCATCGCGTCCGGGAAGCGCACCGCCAGGGTCACGCCGGTGGCGAGGACGTAGCTCACGACGTCGAAGACGAGGATGCCGCCGAGGCCGATCAGGTGCAGGATGCCGACCGCGATCAGCGGGACCAGGAACTGGGCCAGACCGAGGGCCATCTGGACGACGCCGTTGGCACGGCCCAGGAAGCGCTTCGGCACCAGCTGCGGCACCGCCGAGCCCCAGGCGACGCGCTGGAAGGCGAGCGCCGCGGAGAGCACCGAGATCAGCACGTAGGTGTGCCAGATCCGCAGCCCGCCGCCGAGGTAGAGGGCCAGCAGGACCGCCTGGGTCAGACCGGCCGCGACATCGCCCCACAGCATCACCCGGCGGCGGTCGCCCCGGTCGACGATCGCGCCGGCCAGCGGTGCGACGACGACGCTGGGCACCAGGCCGAAGGCGGCGAGCAGGCCGAGCTGGAACAGCGAACCGGTCTGAAGGTACAGCCAGATCGGCAGGGCGAACTCGGTGAGGGCCGAGCCGATCATCGAGAGCTGCTGACCGGTCGCGATGGTCAGGAAGCGTCCCATGGTCGGGCGGACGGGACCGCCCCCGCGCCTCCCGCGCGCGGTCCCCGGCGTCCCGGACCGCTCCGGCCGTCCCTGTGCGGGAGCCGGATCCGTCCCGGCCTCGGCGCGGGACACGCCCGCCAGCCACCAGGTCGCGTCGGCGGTGCGCGCGTGGCGGGCCTCCTCGCCGGCCGCCAGCGAACGGTGCACCCCCGTGAGGATGTCGGCCAGCTCCTCGGCCCGGTACTTCAGGTAGAAGTGACCGGCCTCGTCCAGGACCACCACGGCCGCGGTGCCGGTGATCCGGTGCCACTCGCGGAACCGCTCCTCGTAGAACTCGGTCGCCGGGTCGCGGTCGCCGCAGACCGCGATCACCGGAGCCGTGAGGGTGCCGCCCTCGCTCTCGTACAGCTCGCCGAAGTACCGCTCGGCGCCCTGGGTGCCGACCCGGCGGTTCCGCACGATCAGCCGCAGCTGTTCCTCGTCGACCTCGTCCACGTCCAGGCCCGCCGCCGCGAGGGCGTTGATCATGTCCTGGTCGCTGCGCAGACGGGCGGACAGTTCGGCGAAGCGCTCGGCCAGCGCGGCGCCGCGGCCCTTCGGCCGGGCGAACGGGAAGATGCCCCCCAGGTGGACGGCGTCGATCTCCCGGCCGGCGGCCTCCACCCGCCGGGCGATCTCCACGGTCAGCCGGACGCCGACCCCGCAGTGCCCGTAGAGCACCAGCGGGCCGGTGACGTTCGCGACGATCTCCTCGGCGCAGCGCCGGGCGACCTCGTCGATGTCCATCGCCTCCTCGCCCAGCTCGTGGCCGGGGACGGCGATGGAGTGCAGGGCCCAGTCCGCGGGCAGCGCGTCGGCCAGCGGCTTGTAGATCAGCGCGCTGCCGCCCCCGTAGGGCGCGCAGACCACACTGGCGGCCACGGTGCGGCGCTCGGGGGTCAGCAGATGCAGCAGGCCGCGCGGGCCGCGGTCGCCCTCGGGCGTCGCCACGAGCCCGGCGAGCCGTCGGACCGTCGGATACCGGAAGAGGTCCATGACCCCGACCGGGGTGGCCAGGTCGGGGAAGGCCCGGCGCATCCGCGCGACCACCTGGGTGGCGAGCAGGGAGTGACCGCCGAGGTCGAAGAAGTCGTCCAGCGCGCCGACCCGGGGGAGGTCCAGCAGCTCCTCCCACAGGGCGGCGATCACCCGCTCGGTCTCGCCCTCGGGTTCGACGTGCCCGGCGCCGTCGGACGGGCCGTCCGAGGGCTCCGGCAGCGCCTTCCGGTCGACCTTGCCGTGGGCGAGCAGCGGCAGCCGCTCCAGCACCACGTACCGCGCCGGGACCATGTAGTCGGGCAGGACCTCGCCCAGGGCGGCCCGCAGTGCGGCGGCGGTCGGCGCGACTCCGCCGGAGGGACGTTCCAGGTAGGCGACCAGGTTCTGCCGGACACCCTCGCCGCGGGCCATGACCACCGCCTGGGTGACACCGGGCAGGACGGTCAGCGCGGCCTCGATCTCGCCGGGCTCCACCCGGTAGCCGCGCACCTTGATCTGGTCGTCGCTCCGGCCGAGGTACTCCAGCGTGCCGTCCGGCCGCCAGCGCGCCAGGTCGCCGGTGCGGTACATCCTCGGACCGTCCGCCGGGTCGGCGTACGGATCGGGCAGGAACCGCTCCGCCGTCAGGTCGGGCCGTCCGAGGTAGCCACGGGCCAGCCGGTCCCCGCCCAGGTACAACTCCCCGGCGACCCCCGGGGGAACGGGGTCGCGCGCCTCGTCCAGCACATAGCAGCGCCCGCCGGCCAGCGGTCGGCCGATGGGGGTGCTGCCCGGCGCGTCCAGGTCGGCGGCGGTGACCTCGTGGACGGTGATCCCCACGGTCGCCTCGGTCGGCCCGTAGTGGTTGAACACCGCGCACCGGCCGAGCGCGGCGATGCCCGCGGCCCAGGCCCCGTTGCTGGCCTCGCCGCCGAGGACCAGCGCACGCCGGGGCAGCAGCTCCGCGAGGGGCGCGTCGGCGGTCAGCGCCGCCAGGTGGGAGGGCGTCATCTTCAGGTAGTCGATGCCCGCCCGCCCGATCTCGGCGGCCAGTTCCACGCCCGCGATCCGGCGCGGCAGCAGGTGCACCCGCCCGCCGGTCGTCAGGGCCAGATAGAGCATGGTGATGCTGAAGTCAAAGGAGAGCGACTGAAGCAGCCCGAAGGAGGACCCGGGCTCGATCCGCAGCCGCTCGCCCGCGCCGGCCAGGTAGTGGAGGATCTGGCGGTGCTGGACCGCGACGCCCTTGGGGGCGCCGGTGGAACCCGAGGTGTAGATCACGTACGCGAGGTGGTCCGGGCCGGAGACCTCCTCCAGGGGCGACCCGTCGCCCGGCGTCGCGTCCGCGCCGTCGTCGGTCAGCAGGTCGGCCGCCGCGTGGTCGCCGAAGCGCGGTCTCAGCACGGTGTCGGTGACGAGGACCTTGGCGCCCGCGTCGGCGACCAGGCGGGCCAGCCGGGCGGGCGGCTGCTCGGGGTCGAGCGGCAGGTAGCCGCCGCCGGCCTTGAGGACGGCGACCAGGGCGACCGCCAGCTCGGCGGACTGCTCCAGGCAGACGGCGACGCGGTCGTCCGCACCCACGCCCAGGGCCCGCAGGCGCCGGGCCATGGCGTTCGCGCGGCGGTCCAGCTCGCCGTAGCTGAGGGTCCGGTCCCCGTGGACGAGCGCCGTCGCCCCGGGCGTCCGGGCGGCCGTCCGGGTCAGCGCCTCGGTGAGCGTGGCGGGGCCGCCGTCCGGGAGCGCGGGACCGGCGGCCCACGTGTCGAGGACGGCCGTCCGCTCGGCCGCGCCGAGCAGCGGGAGCCGGTCGACCGGCAGGTCCGGGTCGGCGACGCCGGCCTCGGTCAGCAGCTCGAACCGCTCGGCGAGGCGCTCGACGGTGTCGGCGTCGAAGAGGTCGGTGCGGTAGGTGAACAGCCCGTAGAGGCCGCCGTCCGCCTCCTCGCGCATATAGAGCGCGAGGTCGGCGTGGGTGGTGGTGGCCTCGTAGCCGAAGCCCTCGGAGTCCGCGCGGCCCGGCGTGGGGCCGGCCGCGGGGTCGCCGTAGTTCTGGAAGGCGAAGGTGGTCTGGAAGACGGCGGCGCGACTGACGTCGCGTTCCACCGCGAGATCGCCGACCATCTGCTCGAACGGGACCTCCTGGTGCGCGTACGCGTCGAGCGTGGTCTCCCGGACCCGGTCGACGAGCTGTCCGAAGCCGAGGTCGGGGGCGAGCCGGGCGCGGATCGGCAGCATGGTGACGAACGCCCCGACCACGTTTTCCAGTTCACGGTGGAGACGGCCGGCGACGGCCGTGCCGACGGCGAAGTCGCGCTGCCCGGCGTGCCGGCCGAGCAGGGCCTGGTAGGCGGCCATCAGCACCATGTACGGGGAGGCGCCGTGGGCCCGCGCCACCTCGCCGATCCGCCGGAAGAGCGCGGGGCTCCAGCGGAACTCGGTGGCGGCGCCGTCGAAGGTCAGCAGCGCCGGCCGGGGACGGTCGGAGGGCAGCTCCAGGGCCGGGACCCCGTCGAGTTCGCCGCGCCAGTAGGCCCGTGAGGCGGCGAGCCGCCCGCTCTCCAGGCGGTCCCGCTGCCAGGCCGCGTAGTCGCCGAACTGTACTTCGACGGGCGGGAGTTCGCCGGGGGTGCCATGGGCGTGGTGGGCGTACCGGGTGTCGATCTCGCGGTGCAGGAGGTCGATGGACCACCCGTCGCAGATGATGTGGTGCATCACCAGCGCGAGGACGTGGTCGTCCTCGGCGATGCGGACGACCAGGGCGCGCAGCAGCGGCCCGGCCTGGAGGTCGAAGGGCCGCGCGATCAGCGCGCCGAGTTCGGCGGTGGCCCGCGCCCGGGGGTCGGGGTCGGCGGTGGCGTCCAGGTGCTGCGCGGTGAACGGCGCGGGTTCCGCGATCGTCACCTCGGCGGTGCCCGCCTCGGTGGTGCGGAAGGTCATCCGCAGGCTCTCGTGCCGGGCGACCAGGTCGGTCAGCGCCGCGTCGAGGGCGGCGCGGTCCAGGGGGCCCCGGAGGCGGCGGGCCGGTGCCAGGGTGTAGGCCGTGGAGCCGGGAGCGAACTGGTCCATGAACCAGAGCCGTTCCTGACCGCTGGAGAGGGGTGGTGCCGTCCCCGCCGGGCGGGGCTCCACCACCCGGGCGGGGGCGGTGGCGCCGCGCAGCCGCCGGCTGAGCAGGTCGCGCTTGGCTGTGGACCAGCCGGCGGGCAGGTCCTGGGTATCCGTCATCGGGTTCCTGTTCGGGCGTGCGGTGAGGGACTCATCGGACTCGTCGGTGCGGGGGAGCCGGGCGCACGGGCGCGGCGGAGGGCGCTCACCGCCGTCGGGCGGCGCGCACACCGGGGTCCGGGCACGGCGGGGGGCGGCCGTGCCCGGGGGGCCGGGGGAGGGGAGGGGGCCTACTGTCCGGCGCGGACGGCGGCGGCGATGCCGGCGGGGGTCGGGACGTCGAAGAAGACGTCGAAGTCGACCTCCACGCCCAGGGCGTCGCGGATCCGGGCGGCGATCTGCACCACCGTCAGGGAGTGCCCGCCGAGGTCGAAGAGGTCGTCCTCGGGTCCGACGTCGGGCAGGTCGAGGACCTCGGCCCAGATCTGGCGGACCGTCTCGGTGATCCCGTCGGCGGGCGAACCGTCGGCGCCGGACACCCCGGACGTCTCGCCGCGCGGCGCCGGTGCCTCGCGGGGCGGCACCGGCAGGGCCCGCCGGTCCAGCTTGCCGTTCGGGGTCAGCGGCAGGCGCTCCATCGCGAGCCAGCGCTGCGGGACCATCGCGGCCGGCAGGGTGCGCAGCAGGTGGTCGCGCAGGTCTGCGGGGGCGGGCGGACGGGCGCCCGCCGTCGGGACCAGGTAGCCCGCGAGGAACGGCTCGCCGTCGTCCTCGGCGCGGACGGCGACGGCGGCCTGGGCGAGGGCCGGGTGCTCCAGCAGCGCGGACTCGATCTCGCCGAGTTCGATCCGGTGGCCCCGGACCTTGACCTGGTCGTCGATCCGGCCGAGGAAGTCGAGCGCGCCGTCGGCCGTGCGCACGGCCTGGTCCCCGGTGCGGTAGAGCCGGGAGTCGGGCGGGCCGAAGGGGTTCGGTACGAAGCGCTCCTCGGTGAGTCCGGGCCGCCCGAGGTAGCCGTGGGCGACGCCGTCCCCGCCGATCAGCAGCTCGCCCGGGATGCCCAGCGGGGTGGGACGCAGCCGCTCGTCGACCACGTAGACCTGGGTGTTCGCGATCGGCCCGCCGATGGGGACCCGTACGGGGTCGGCGGGGATCTCGGCGCAGGTGGACCAGACGGTGGTCTCCGTGGGGCCGTAGACGTTGAACAGCCGGGCGGTGCGGGCGCGCAGGGCGCGGGCGAGCGGCAGCGGGAGCGCCTCGCCGCCGGTCAGGCCCGTGACGCCGGTCAGGGCGTCGACGCCGTTCCCGCCGGTGAGCATGACCCGCCATCCGGAGGGCGTGGCCTGGACGTGGGTGACCCCCTCGCCGCCGATCAGGGCGAGCAGTCCGGGGCCGTCGACGGCGAGTCCGTCCGGGGCGAGCACCAGCCGGCCGCCGGTGATCAGCGGCAGGTACAGCTCCAGGGCGGAGATGTCGAAGGAGAGCGAGGTCAGTCCGAGCCAGGCGTGCTCCGGGCCCGAGCCGAGCCGGTCGGCGAAGGAGGCGAGCAGGTTGACGAGGGCCTGGTGCCCGACCGCGACGCCCTTGGGGCGGCCGGTCGAACCGGAGGTGTAGAGGACGTACGCCACGTCCTCGGGACCGGGGGAGGTGTCCCGGCCGGGGCCGGGGGCCGCCTCGGCCGGGTCCGGCGCGGACGCCGGGAGGCGCAGGACGGCGGGAGCGGCGTCCGCGACGGCGGGGGCGGGCTCGCGGTCGGCGACCACCAGGACCGCCCCCGAGTCGCGCAGGACGAGGGCGAGGCGCTCGGCGGGATATCCGGGGTCGAGCGGGAGGTACGCCGCGCCGGTGGCGAGGGTGGCGAGCAGCGCGGCGGGGAGGTCGGCGGTGCGGTCGAGGTGCAGGGCGACCAGATCGCCGGGGCGGACGCCCCGGGCGCGCAGCACAGCGGCCAACCGATCGGCGCGGAGCAGCAGTTCGCGGTAGCTCAGGTGCGTTCCCGAGGCGGTGACCGCGATCGCCTCGGGGGTCGCGGCGGCTTGGGCGCGGACCAGGTCGAGCACGGTCCGGTCGGCCGGGTAGGGCCGGTCCGTCGCGTTGGGCCCGGTGGTGACGGCCCGGAGCTCGTCGGCGTCCAGGAGCGGCAGGTCCGCCGGCCGGGCGTCGGGCGCGGCGACCGCGCCGGCGAGCAGGGTGCGGTAGTGGCGGGCGATCCGGCGGGCCGTGTCCGGGGGGATGACGGCCGCGTCGTACTGGAGGCTGAAGTCGATGCCGCCGCCGGACGCGCCGGGCGTCCCGGGGGCCTCGACGGCCTGGAGGTGCAGGGTGTTGCGGGCGGTGCGGTGGGGCACGGCCCAGGCGACGCGGGCGCCGGTGCCGGGGAAGTCCGGGTCGGGGCCGCGACGGCGGTAGCCGAGCGAGACCGGGGCCAGGCCGACGCGGGGCTCAAGCCCGGGGACGGCGGCGCCGAAGGGCACCGCGCGGAAGGGATATCCGGCCCGCAGCTCGGCCCGCACGCCGGACGCGAACGCGGCGAAGGTCTCGGTCGCGTCGGGCGCGGGTGCGTGGACGGGCATCTCGTTGACGAACATGCCTATCTCGTCGGCCAGTTCGGGGGTCCGGGTGGAGAGCGGGACGGACACCGGAACCGCTTCCCCGCCGTAGCGGCGCAGCAGCGCGTGCAGTGCGGCGAGCAGGAACTCGAAGACCGTGGTGCCGGCGAGGGCGGCGGAGGCGGCCAGCGCGGTGGCCTCCGCGCGGTCGAGGCGCCACTCGACCGCACCGCCGGGCCCGGCGGCGGTCGAGGCGCGCGGCGCGCCGGGGAGGACCGGGTCGGTGGCGGCGGCCCAGCGCGGCCCGTACCACGCGGCGGCCCGCCGTACGGTGTCCGGATCGGGCACCGGCGCGGCCTGCGGCGCGGGCGCGGACAGGGGCGCGGCGCCGTACGCGGCCGCGAGGTCCCGGGTCAGGACGTCCTTGGAGTTGCCGTCGAAGACCGCGTGGTGGGCCGTGACCAGCAGGACCGCGCTGCGGTCGGCGCGCCGGTGGAGGGTGAAGCGGCTGAGCGGGCCGGTCTCCAGCGCGAAAGGCCGGGCGGCCTCGTCCGCGAGCCTTCGCTCCAACGCCGCCTCGTCCCGCGGCGCTTCGAGCACCACCAGTTCGGGCCGCTGTGCCGCGGCCTCCTGCCAGACCTGGCCGTCACGTTCCACCAGGCGGGCGGCGAGGGCCGGATGACGCCCGGTCACGGCGTCCACCGCGCGGGCCAGTGCCGCGGTGTCGACCCGGTCGAAGGAGATCCGCAGCGGCATGTGGAACGCCTCACGGGCCAGTCCCAGCCGATCGGTCAGCCAGATGCCCTGCTGTGCCGGGGAGGCCGGTATGCGGTCGGTCAGGGAGAGGACTTCGGACATCGGCGGCTCGCTTAGGACGTGGGAGCGTGGTCGAGGAGCTGTGCGGGTGAGGACACGGAGGAGCGGGGGCTCGGGCTTGCCGCACGCCGGGGTCCCCCGGCGCCTGCGGCGTTGCGGGGGCCCGGGTTCGGCGACGCCATCGGCCGCCGTGCGGCGCGGGCCCACCCCCCCGTGGGCCGGCCGACGGCCGTGAGCGGTCAGGACCGCCGGACATTCCAGGATGCCCCGAGGCGTCTGGTATCTCCGGCCCCGCCCGATGAAGACCATTGGTCCAGACCTGTCGAGAGATTCGCACAACGTCCAGGGGGCGTCAAGAGCCGTCCATCGCCCGGAATCAGCCTCCATGTCCGCGACGGGATTTCCTGACTTGCGCCCGAACATCCGTGTGTATGATCCGCTCTGACGACGCGTCAACACACCGCCATACAAAGGGGGATCGGACGCATTCGTTCCGGATGCCGTGCCACCGCGCGGGCCGCCGGGACCGGTCCCGGGGCGTCACGCGCGCGCGGGACCGCGCCTCAGGGGCGTTCCTCCGGAGGGACGCACAGCACGGGGACGGTGGACAGGTGCAGGAGCTTGTGCGGGGTCGATCCGAGGAGCGCTCCGCGCATCGGGCTCTCGCCCCAGGTGCCCACCACGATGACGCGCGCCGCGTGCCGGGCCGCCGCCTCGATGAGCGCCTGGTCGGGCTTGTCGTCGATGACCTCGACCACGGTCGGCACACCCGCCCGGTCGGCCTCGGCCACCGCGTGCTCCAGACCGGTCCGGCCGGCCTGGCGGATGGCCTCGTGGTGGGAGGTGTACTCCTCGCCGACCGGGCCCGGGGCCGCCGCCCCGTAGACGAGCACGAGCCGCTCGCCGAAGGCCGCCGCCACCTCCACCGCGATGCGCAGCGCCCGGGCGGCGCCGGGGGACTCGTCGTAGCCCAGGACGACCGACATCTCAGGACTCCTTGTGCAGGCCGTGGGAGCGGACCAGCTCGGGATCGGCCACGCCCGGCCGCTCCCGCCAGAAGGCGGGGGCCCGCAGCCTCCAGACGACCATGATGACGACCCCGACGAGGGCGATGCCGATGCCGATCACGAGCGGGGGGCCGAGCCCGAACCACGAGGTGCCGCTGTACGAGTTCGCGGGATCGGACATGTCGGCGACCGACCGCACCAGCAGCCACGCGAGCAGCCCCGCACCGACCAGCGGACCGAGCCCGATGAACAGGAAGTTGTGGACGCTCGCGAACAGGTGGCGGCGGTAGTACACCGCGCAGGCGACGCCCGTCAGCGCGTAGTAGAAGGCGATGAGCAGGGAGAGCGCGGTGAGCGAGTCGAAGAGGGCGTTCGAACTGATCTGGCTCACCACGAGGTACCAGACGATGGCGATCCCGGCGACCCACCACGTGCTCACGTCGGGCGTGCGGAAGCGCGGGCTGATGTGACCGTACGTGGACGGCAGCGCCCGGCGCCGGGCCATGGACAGCGCGGTGCGCGAGGCCGGGATGATCGTCGTCTGGGTGGAGGCGATCGCGGAGGTGGAGACGGCGAGGAGGAGGACCCAGTCCCAGCCGCCCAGCACGTCCGTGGCCAGCTTCGCGAAGACGAACTCCGCCTCGTCCGCGTTCTCCGCCAGGAACGTCGGCCCGGCGTACGCCACGACGGCGAAGCCCACGGACACGTAGGTCACCAGGAGGATGACGGTCGACCAGAGTCCCGCCTTGCCAGGCGCGGTAGCCGAGTCCTCGACCTCCTCGGTGAGGTTGACCGCCGACTCCCAGCCCCAGTAGATGAAGACGCCGAGCAGCAGCCCGCCCGTGAGCGCGGCCCCACCGGCACCGAACGGATTCAGCCAGCTCAGCGCCGGCTCCACCGAGTCGTACTTGCTGGTGCCGTCGTAGACGCTGTAGAGCGCCACACCCACGAAGATCAGCAGGCAGGCGACCTGGGCGAGGATGAGGACGTTCTGCACGTGGGCCGACAGCTCGGTGCCGATGACGCACACGGCCGTCATGACGAGGATGAGCAGGACGGTGAGCAGCTGGCGCACGAAGGTGTTGTCCACCCAGCCGTCCAGGCCGAAGGCGAGCAGCGCGAAGCTGACGGCCACGTCGGCGAGCGAGCCGACGACCAGCACGCCGGTCATCGTGATGGCCCATCCGCCGAGCCAGCCGGCCCACGGCCCCATCGCCCGGGTGACCCAGGAGAACGTGGTCCCGCAGTCCTGGTCGACCTTGTTCAGGTAGTAGAACGCGGACGCGATGAACAGCATCGGGACGAAGGACGCGACCATGACGCCGGGCGCGTAGATGCCCACCAGGGCCACCACGGGGCCGATCACGGCCGCCAGCGAGTAGGCGGGAGACGTGGCGTTCAGCCCGATGACGAGGGCGTCGACGAACCCGATGGCGTTCGCCCTCAAACCCACGGACCGCCCGGGGGGCGCGGCGTCCTCTGTGGTCATGTTCCCTCGCACCCGTCGAGCCGGACAGAACGGCGAGACCTACGCCTTCATCGTAGGGAGGCCGGATCAGGCGTGCATGCGCAGCGGGCGGCGCGCCCGCCAATCGGTCGGACGCCCGACCCGAACGGGTGAGGTACGGGCTCCGCCGCCCCGCCGGCCGGTCGCCGCTGCCCGAGGATCGCAGGCGGCCGACCGGCCACCGCGACCCGGAAGGGCGGCCCATGCGCATCCTGCTCGTCGCCGGCAGCTTCGACGGCCTCACCCAGCGCGTCCTGGCCGAGCTGTCCGACCGGGGACACGCCGTCGCGGTCGAGGTCGCCCCCGACGGCTCCGCCGTCCGCGAGGCGGTGACGCGCCACGCGCCCGATCTGGTCGTGGCCCGTCGAGGAGGCCCGACCGGTCTCGGCTGCGGCCGCGCTCGGCCTGGGGCCGGCCGACCGGGTCGTCGACCGCGGACCCGGGGAGTTCGACGCCGAGATCACCCGATCGGCCCTGCGGCCGGCATCCCGTGACCGGCTCCGGCCCCGGATCGCCGCCAAGAGGGCGGAGCACGAGCGCAAGGGGGCCCTCGCACCCCTTGCGGCCCACCGGGAGCACGAGCTCTCCCGGATGCGGGCGATCTTCGCCGATCCCGCCGCGCGCCCCCACGCGCTGCGCCGGGCCCACGTACGGAAGGAGGCGGGCCCCGCGCCCCGCACCCGGACGGCCCAGGTGCGGGCGCGGGCGGATCGGCCGACTGTTAAGCAAGACCGAGGCCCGAGATGAGGCCTTCGCCCCACCCCTCCGCAGGAGGCGACCCATGAGCGCAACAACACCGGCCCCGGTCGAGGACCAGGGTGCCGCACCCGGCAGCGAAGAGAAGCCGATCCACATCCTCTGGATCAACGCGGGCCTCAGCTGTGACGGCGACTCGGTGGCCCTGACGGCCGCCATGCAGCCCAGCATCGAGGAGATCGCCCTCGCCGGGCTGCCGGGGCTGCCCCGGATCGCGGTCCACTGGCCGCTGATCGACTTCGAGTGCGGTCCGGTGGGCGGCGCCGACACGTTCATCGAATGGTTCTTCAAGGGAGAGCGCGGCGAGATCGACCCCTTCGTGCTCGTCGTGGAGGGATCCATCCCCAACGAGGCCATCAAGCAGGAGGGCTACTGGAGCGGCTTCGGCGACGACCCGGAGACCGGTCAGCCCATCACCACCAGCGAGTGGATCGACCGGCTCGCGCCCAAGGCCCTCGCCGTGGTCGCGATCGGCACCTGCGCCACGTACGGCGGCATCCACGCCATGGCGGGCAACCCGACCGGCGCGATGGGCCTCCCGGACTACCTCGGCTGGGACTGGAAGTCCCACGCCGGCATCCCGATCGTGTGCGTGCCCGGCTGCCCCATCCAGCCCGACAACTTCGCGGAGACCCTGACCTATCTGCTCTACCAGGCGGTCGGCTCCGCGCCCATGATCCCGCTCGACGACAAGCTCCGCCCCACCTGGCTCTTCGGGGCGACCGTGCACGAGGGCTGCGACCGGGCCGGCTACTACGAGCAGGGCCAGTTCGCGTCGACGTACGACTCGCCCCAGTGCCTCGTCAAGCTCGGCTGCTGGGGGCCGGTCGTCAAGTGCAACGTCCCCAAGCGCGGCTGGATCAACGGCGTCGGCGGCTGTCCGAACGTCGGCGGCATCTGCATCGCGTGCACCATGCCCGGATTCCCGGACAAGTTCATGCCGTTCATGGACGAACCCCCCGGCGGCAAGGTCTCCAGCACCGCCAGCGGCGTGTACGGCTCCGTCATCCGCCGCCTGCGGACCCTCACGGCCAAGACCGTGGACAAGGAGCCGAAGTGGCGGCACACCGGCGAGCGGATCACCACCGGCTACCGCCCGCCCTGGTGACCGGCGGCCACCCCGCACCACCCCCGCAGGACCCCCCATCCATCCCACTGTTCGCACCGGCGAACAGATGACGAAGGGCATCGCAGCGACCATGGCATCTCCGGCGAAGACGACGGGTGACGGCTCCGGCCTTGTGGAGATGGCGTGGGACCCCATCACCCGGATCGTGGGCAGCCTCGGCATCCACACGAAGATCGATTTCAAGCAGAAGCGCGTCGCGGAGTGCTACAGCACGTCCTCCGTCTTCCGCGGCTACAGCGTCTTCATGCGGGGCAAGGACCCCCGCGACGCGCACTTCATCACCAGCCGCATCTGCGGCATCTGCGGTGACAACCACGCCACCTGCTCCGTGTACGCGCAGAACATGGCGTACGGCGTGAAGCCGCCGCACCTCGGCGAGTGGATCATCAACCTCGGCGAGTCCGCGGAGTACATGTTCGACCACAACATCTTCCAGGAGAACCTGGTCGGGGTCGACTACTGCGAGAAGATGGTCCGCGAGACCAACCCCGGCGTCCTGGAGCTCGCCGAGCGCACCGAGGCCCCGCACGCCGGCGAGCACGGCTACCGCACGATCGCGGACATCATGCGCTCCCTCAACCCCCTCGAGGGCGAGTTCTACCGCGAGGCGCTCCAGGTCAGCCGCTACACCCGGGAGATGTTCTGTCTCATGGAGGGGCGGCACGTCCACCCCTCCACGCTCTACCCCGGCGGCGTCGGCACGGTCGCGTCCGTGCAGCTGTTCACCGACTACATGAGCCGCCTGATGCGGTACGTGGAGTTCATGAAGCGCGTCGTCCCGCTCCACGACGACCTCTTCGACTTCTTCTACGAGGCGCTGCCCGGCTACGAGGAGGTCGGCCGCCGCCGCGTGCTCCTCGGCTGCTGGGGCGCCCTCAACGACCCCGAGCACTGCGACTTCACCTACGCGAACATGACCGACTGGGGCCGGCGGATGTTCGTCACGCCCGGAGTCGTCGTCGACGGCAAGCTGGTCACCAACGACCTCACCGAGATCAACCTCGGCCTGCGCATCCTGCTCGGCAGCTCGTACTACGAGGACTGGCAGGGCCAGGAGCAGTTCGTCACCCACGACCCGCTGGGCAACCCGGTCGACCCCCGCCACCCGTGGAACCAGCACACCATCCCGGCCCCGCAGAAGCGGAACTTCGACGACAAGTACAGCTGGGTCATGTCCCCGCGCTGGTTCGACGGCAAGGACCACCTCGCCCTGGACACCGGCGGCGGCCCCCTCGCGCGCCTGTGGTCCACCGCGCTCTCCGGCCTCGTCGACATCGGCTACATCAAGGCCACCGGGCACAGCGTCGTCATCAACCTCCCCCGGACGATGACCAAGCCCGAGACCACCTTCGAGTGGCGGATCCCGAAGTGGAGCAACGCCCTGGAGCGCAACCGCGCGCGCACCTACTTCCAGGCGTACGCGGCCGCCGTCGCCCTGCACTGCGCCGAGAAGGGCCTGGAGGAGGTCCGCGCCGGACGCACCCAGACCTGGGAGAAGTTCGAGGTCCCGGACCAGGCCATCGGCGTCGGCTTCACCGAGGCCGTACGCGGCGTCCTGTCGCACCACATGGTCATCAGGGACGGCAAGATCGCCAACTACCACCCCTACCCGCCGACGCCGTGGAACGCCTCCACGCGCGACACGTTCGGGACCCCCGGCCCCTACGAGGACGCGGTGCAGAACACCCCGATCTTCGAGGAGAACACGCCCGAGAACTTCAAGGGCATCGACATCATGCGCGCCGTGCGCAGCTTCGACCCCTGCCTGCCGTGCGGCGTCCACATGTACACCGGCAGCGGCAGGACCGTGAAGCAGATGCACGTGCCCACCGGCCTGAGCGGCCTGGCCGGATGAGCACGACCACCGCCGAACAGGCGGGCCGACGGGTCGAGGAGGTCCTGGACCGGCTGGCCGAGACGGGCGACGCCGAGGCCTGCGCGGCCGCAGAGGAGGTCGTACGCGTCCTCATGGAGTTCTACGGCAGCGGCATCGCCCGCGTCGTCGAGCTCCTGGGCCGTCCCGCCGCCCGTCCGCCCGCCGACCCGCTGGGCCCGCTGCTCGCGGACGACCTCGTCGCGAGCCTCCTCAACCTGCACGGGCTGCACCCCGAGGACGCGCCGACCCGCATCGAACGCGCCCTGTCGGGTCTCGCGCAGCCCCTGGAGAACGCCGGCTTCGACCCGGCGACCGGCGTGCTGCGGCTGCGCGCGACCGCCTCGTCCGGCTGCGGCTGCTCCGGCACCCAGGAGTCCGTCCGGCAGGCGGCGGTCGACGCCCTCGCCTGCTTCGCCCCCGAGGTGACCGCCGTGGAACTGGAGAGCGGCGCCCCGCGCGAACCGGCACTCCTCCAGATCGGCACCCGTCCCGCGGCCGCCCGGTGAGCGGGCCGCCGAACAGCGCCGTGCGGCCCCCCGGGCCGCGCGGCCTGCGCCGGTTCACCGCCCCCCGCCCGCCCCGCGAGGAGCGCTGCGAACTGTGCGGCGCCCCGCTGGCGGCCGAGGCCCGGCACCCGCACCTCGTCGACACCGACCGGCGGGCCCTGGTCTGCGCCTGCGGCCCGTGCGCCCAGCTCATGGACCGCTCCGCGGCCTCCCCCGGCCGCTTCCGCGCGGTCCCCGGCCGCTTCCTGGACGACCCGGAACACCGGATCGACGACCGCACCTGGGAGTCCCTGCGGATCCCCGTCTCGGTCGCGTTCTTCTTCCAGAACTCCTCCCTCGGCCGGCCGGTGGCGCTCTACCCGAGCCCCGCCGGGGCCACCGAGAGCGAGCCGGACGAGGAGGCCTGGCGGTCCGTCCTCGACGCCACCCCGCTCGCCGCCCTCCTCGAACCCGACGTCGAGGCCCTCCTGCTGCGCCGCCATGAGGGCCGCACCGAGTGCTTCCTCGTCCCGGTCGACCTCTGCTACGAACTGGTGGGCCGCATGCGACTGCACTGGCAGGGCTTCGACGGAGGCGCGGAGGCGCGGGCCGACCTCGACGCGCTCTTCGCCCACGTCCGCGGCCTCGCCCGCACACCGCGGGGGAGCCGGCCGTGACCGAGTTCTCCTTCAGCTGCACCGGCGTCCGCGCCGACGCCTACGCCGCGGGCCCCACCCTCGTGTTCCGGCTGCGGATCACCGCCTCCGGCGGCACCCGGGTCCACGCCATGGCCCTGCGCTGCCAGATCCGCGTCGAACCCGCCCGGCGCGGCTACGACGACCAGGAGGCCGCCGCCCTGGGCGACCTCTTCGGCGAACGCTCCCGATGGGGCAGCACCCTCAACCCCGTCCAGTTCGCCCACGCCTCCGTCATGGTGCCCGGCTTCACCGACGCGATCGAGACCGACCTCGTCGTGCCGTGCACCTACGACACCGACATCGCCGCGTCGCGCTACCTCCGCGCGCTCTCCGACGGCGACGTCCCGCTGCTCCTGCTCTTCTCCGGCACCGCCTTCACCGGCGCCGGCGGCTTCCACGTCGAGCCGGTGCCCTGGGACAAGGAGGTCTCCCACCGCATGCCCGTGAAGACCTGGCGCGAGATGATCGACCAGCACTTCCCCGGCTGCGGATGGATCCGGCTCCCCGGCGACACGATGGACGCCCTGCTCGCCTACCGCTCCCGCCGGGCCCTCCCCTCGTGGGAGGCCACCGTCGAGTCCCTGCTCGAAGCGGCGGGGGAGAGGACACGATGACCACGGTCGCCTTCACCCCCGCCACCGAGGCGCGGTTCGCCGTCGCCCGGCACGTCGCCGACGCCGTCCTCTTCGAGGGGTACGTGCTCTACCCGTACCGCGCGTCCGCCGCGAAGAACCGGCTCCGCTGGCAGTTCGGGGTCCTCGTGCCGCCCGCCTGGAGCGCCGCCGCCGAGGAGCACGACTTCCAGCTCACCGAATGCCTGATGGAGCCCAGGACCGGCGCCGAACTCGCCGTGGAGGTCCGCTTCCTGCGCGCCCAGCGGCGCACCGTCGAGGAACGGCGCGAGGACGGCACCTTCGCCCCGGCCGGCGAACTCCGCCTGCCCGACCGGGTCCTGGTGCCCTGGGACGAGGGCGTCGAGGAACGCGTCACCCTCACCGTGCCCGTCGCCGACCTGCGGGGCGACGGCACCGTCCTGCCCTTCACCCGGCCCGCCGCCGAGGAGACCGAGGAGGTCACCGACACCGGCGGACGCGTCCTCGGCCGGCTCGTGCGCCGCTGCGAGGAGATCAACGGGGCCCTGCGGATCTCGGCGGCCGAACTCGACGGCCCCTACCGCGTCGAGCGGCTCTCCGTCACCGTCGAGAACACCAGCACCTGGACCGCCGACGGCGACACCGACCGCCACGCGGCCCTGCCCCACTCGCTCGTCGCCACCCACACCCTGCTCCGCCTCGACGGCGGCTCGTTCCTGTCGATGACCGACCCGCCGGAGTGGGCGAAGGGCGCGGTCGCCGCCTGCCGCAACCTGCACACCTGGCCCGTCCTGGCCGGCGAACCCGGCCGCGGCGACCTCGTGCTCTCCTCGCCGATCATCCTGGACGACCACCCGGCGATCGCGCCCGAGAGCCCCGGCGCCCTCTACGACGCGACCGAGATCGACGAGATCCTCGCCCTGCGCACGGCGGCCCTCACCGACGAGGAGAAGCGCGAGGCCCGGGGGACCGACGCCCGCGCGGCGGCCGTGATCGAGCTCGCGGACACCATGCCGCCCGAGGTCCTCGAACGCCTGCACGGAGCCGTGCGGAGCCTCCAGAGCGTCACCGGGCCGCCGAAGCCCACCGGGAACGTCCTCGCACCCGAGACCCCCTGGTGGGACCCGGGCGGCGACACCGGTGTCGATCCGGACACCGACCACGTCCTCGTCGACGGACGCGCCGTCCGCGCCGGCAGCAGGGTCGTCCTGCGCCCGAGGCTGCGCCGCACGGACGCCCAGGACCTCTTCCTCGACGGGCGCCGCGCGCTGGTCGAGGCGGTGCTCCACGACGTCGACGGCGGCGTCCACATCGCCGTGACGGTCGAGGACGACCCGGGCGCCGACATCCGCCGGGAGCAGGGCCGCTTCCTCTACTTCCAGCCCGACGAGGTCGAAGCCGCGGAGGACGAGTGAACACCCCCGCGCCCGACTCCCCGGCACCGGGCACGGCCCGCACCCTCGTGGCCGGGGTGGGCAACGTCTTCCTCGGCGACGACGGCTTCGGCGTCGAGACCCTGCGGCTCCTCGCCCGCGAGCGGCTCCCCGCCTCCGTCGAGCTGTCCGACGTCGGGGTCCGGGGCGTCCACCTCGCCTACGAGCTCCTCGACGGCTGGGACACCCTGGTCCTCGTCGACGTCACCGCACGCGGCGGCGACCCCGGGACGCTCTATCTGATCGACGCCTCCGCCGCCGAGGACCGCGGCACCGGGCCCGCACCGCTCGACGGCCACCGCATGACCCCCGACGCCGTCCTCGCCCTGCTCGACACCCTCTGCGCCGGGACCGGAGCCACCCCGCCCCGGCGGATCCTCCTCGTCGGCTGCGAACCGGCCTGCCTGGACGAGGGCATCGGGCTCAGCCCGCCGGTCGCGGCCGCCGTCCCCGAGGCGGTGCGCATGGTGACCGAACTGGTCCGCCAGGAAGCCGCCGTATGAACACCGAAACGGAGAGCAGCATGCACAGGAACGTCCTCGGCGCCGCACTCGCCGCCACCGCAGCCCTGGCCGCCCTGGCCGTCGCCGTCGCGGTCCTCCCCGACGTCCGGCGCTATCTGCGCATGCGCCGGATGTGACTCGGGGGCCGGTGGCGGCGGCTGCACCGAACGGACGACACCCCCGTCCGGTCCCGGCGCGCCGGGCGGGCCCCCGCCACCCCCCGTTCTCTAATGGCGCCCGAGACCTCCCGCGCCCAGGACGGAGACCGATGCACGAGATGTCCCTCGCGGTCGCCGTCGTCGATCAGGTCGAGACCGCCGGACGGGCGCGCGGGCACACCGGCGTCGACACCGTCGAACTGGACGTGGGCGAACTGGCCGGCGTCGTCGCCGACGCCCTCGCCTTCTGCTTCGAACTCGCCTGCGCCGGCACCCTCGTCGCGGGCGCCGAGCTGGTCACCCGTACCGTCCCGGGCACCGCGCGCTGCGCACCGTGCGCCGAGGTCTGGGCGGTCGGCATGCCGCCGAACCTGCTCTGCCCCGCCTGCGGCGCCGCGGCCGGCGAACTCGTCTCCGGCCGCGAACTCCAGATCCGGCAGGTCCGCTGGACCGACCCGGGGACACCGCGCCACGACCCCCGCACACCGATCACCGAGGAGAGCTGAGCATGTGCCGAGCCGTCGATCTCCAGCGCGCCGTACTCGCGAAGAACGAGGCCGCGGCCCAGATCCTGCGCACCGAACTGACCGCCCGCGGCACCACGGTGGTCAACCTCCTCTCCAGCCCCGGCAGCGGGAAGACCGCCCTGCTGGAGCGTGAACTGCGGCTCGCCGCCGCACGGGGCGTCAGCGCCGCCGCGCTCACCGCGGACCTCGCCACCGAGAACGACGCCCGCCGCCTCGCCCGCTCGGGCGCCCCCGTCAAGCAGGTGCTCACCGACGGCCTGTGCCACCTGGAGGCCGACATGGTCGCCCGGCACCTCCACGACTGGCTGCCCGAGTCCACCCGCCTGCTCTTCGTCGAGAACGTCGGCAACCTCGTCTGCCCCGCCGGCTACGACCTCGGCGAGTCGCTCCGCGTCGTCCTGGCCTCCGTCACCGAGGGCGAGGACAAGCCGCTCAAGTACCCCACCGCCTTCGGCCTCGCCCAGCTGGTCGTCGTCACCAAGACCGACATGGCGGCGGCCGCCGAGTTCGACGAGGCCGCCTTCCGCGCCAACGTCCAGCAGGTCAACCCCGGCGTCGAGATCGTCCTCAGCTCGGTGCGCGACGACCGGGGCGCCGGCGCGCTCCTCGACCGCGCCCTCGCGACGGCCGACGGCGACCGCGTCCACACCCCGGTGATGGCGCGGGCCGGCGCGTGACCACCGCGCGGCCGCGACCGGCGCCCGCCACGGCCCCGCGGCGCAGCCGCGTGGTCGTGCGCGGCGTCGTGCAGGGCGTGGGCTTCCGGCCGTTCGTCCACGCCCTCGCCACCGGGCTCCGGCTGTCCGGCCACGTCACCAACACCTCCGACGGGGTCGTCGCCGAGGTCGAGGGAGACCCCGAGGACGTCGCCTCCTTCTGCGCCCGCCTCACCCCCGACGCCCCGCCCCTGGCCCGGGTCGAGTCGGTCGAGACGGCCGAAGTCCCCGCGAGCGGCGGCTGCGGATTCACGATCGTCCCGTCCCGCCCCGGCGGCGCCGTCCGCACCCTCGTCCCGCCCGACACCGCCACCTGCGACGCCTGCCTCGCGGAGCTCGCGGACCCGGCCGACCGGCGGTATCTGCACCCGTTCCTCACCTGCACCCACTGCGGCCCCCGGTTCACGATCGTCACGGGCCTGCCGTACGACCGGGTCCACACCACCATGGCCGGCTTCCCGATGTGCCCGGACTGCGCCCGGGAGTACGCGGACCCCACCGACCGGCGCTTCCACGCGCAGCCCGTCGCCTGCCCCGCCTGCGGCCCCCGACTGCGCCTGGTCACGGCCCCCGAGGCCCCGGGCGACGTCCGGACGCCCGACTCCGGTCCCGGCGCGGACCCGATCGCAGCCGCCCGCCGGACCCTCGCCTCCGGCGCGATCCTCGCCGTCAAGGGCCTCGGCGGCTACCACCTGGCCTGCGACGCCACGAACCCCGGTGCCGTGACGGAACTGCGCCGCCGCAAGGCGCGCGGTGACAAACCGTTCGCGATGATGGCCGCCGACCCCGCCGACATCGAGCCGCTCGCGCACCTCGGTCCGCTCGAACGCGAGCTCCTCACCGGCGGCGTCCGGCCCGTCGTCCTGCTGCGCCGCCGCGACGACGCCCGGCCCCGCCCCGGGGCGGCCCCGGCGCCGCAGGTGGCACCCGGCAGCCCCGACCTCGGATTCATGCTCCCGTACACCCCCGTGCACCACCTCCTCCTCGGCCTCGGCGCCGAGGACCGGGACGGGCCCCGGCTCCTGGTGATGACCAGCGGCAACCTCTCGGGCGAGCCCATCGTCACCGACGACGAGGAGGCACTGACCCGCCTCGCCCCCCTGGCGGACGCCTGGCTGCTGCACGACCGGCCCATCCACGTGCCCTGCGACGACTCCGTCGTCCGCGTCTGCGACGGCGACCAGCTGACCCTGCGCCGGTCCCGGGGCTGGGCGCCGCTCCCCGTCACCCTGCCCGTCGAGGTGGCCCCGGCCCTCGCCGTCGGGGGAGACCTCAAGAACACCTTCTGCCTCGGCGAGGGACGGCAGGCCTGGCTCTCCGCCCACATCGGCGACATGGACGACCTCGCCACCCAGCTCGCCCTCACCGCCGCCGAGCGACAGCTGGAAGCCGTCACGGGCGTCCGGCCCGGACTCCTCGCCGCCGACCGCCACCCCGGCTACCGGTCCACCCGCTGGGCCCGCGACCACGCGGCGGGCCGGCCCGTCGTCCCCGTGCAGCACCACCACGCGCACGTCGCGGCGGCGATGGCCGAGAACGGCCTCGACGGCACGGACCGGGTGATCGGCGTCGCCTTCGACGGCACCGGCCACGGTCTCGACGGCGCCGTGTGGGGCGGCGAGTTCCTGCTCGCGGACTACGCCGGCTTCGCGCGGTTCGCGCACCTGGCCTACGTACCCCTGCCGGGCGGCGACGCCGCCGTACGACGGCCCTACCGCATGGCCCTGGCCCATCTGCGGGCCGCGGGACTCGCCGCCGATCCCGCCCTGCCCTGCACACGCGCCTGCCCGTCCGATGAACTCACCCTTTTGCAGCGACAGTTGGAGCGCGAACTGAACTGCGTGCCCACGTCCAGCATGGGGCGCCTCTTCGACGCCGTCTCCTCCCTCGCCGGCATCCGCCACCACGCGGGCTACGAGGCGCAGGCCGCGATCGAACTGGAGGCCGCGGCGCTGCGCGCGCCCGGGACGCCCGAGGACGGGCGGTACGCCTTCCGCCTCGACGCGCCGACCGGTGGCGCACCGCTCGGCGCGGACCCCGCGCCCCTGCTGGCGGCGGTGGTCGCCGACGTCCTGGACGGCACGCCCGCGGCCGTCGTCGCGGCCCGGTTCCACCACGCCGTGGCCCGGCTGGTGCGCACGGTCTGCGCCGCCGCCCGCGGCGCGAGCGGCCTGGAGACCGTCGCTCTTACCGGAGGAGTGTTCGCCAACACGGTGCTCTCCTCGGCCTGCGCCGCCGGCCTGCGCGAGGACGGTTTCACCGTGCTGCGCCACCGTCTCGTCCCGCCGAACGACGGCGGCCTGGCCCTCGGCCAGCTCGTCGTCGCCGCCCGGACCACCGACGGGGCGGCCCCCGGCACGCCGCGACGAGAGCGACAGTGAGGAGACACGCATGTGCCTGGCGGTACCCGGAAAAGTGCTGGACGTCGAGGACCGGGACGGCACCCGGATGGCCACGGTCGACTTCGGAGGCGTGGTCAAGGAGGTGTGCCTGGAGTACCTGCCGGACCTGAAGCCCGGTGAGTACGCCATCGTGCACGTGGGCTTCGCCCTCCAGCGGCTCGACGAGGAGTCGGCGCGGCGGACGCTGGAGCTCTTCGAGACCCTCGGCCTGCTCCAGGAGGAGTTCGCGGACCCCTGGGAGGCCGCCGAGGCCGCCGCGATCGAGTGGAAGACGCAGGACGACGAGCTCGGAGAGGCGCGGCCGTGAAGTACATCGACGAGTTCCAGAACCCGGACCTGGCGGCCCGGCTGCTCGACGAGATCCGCTCGACGGTGACCCGGCCCTGGGCCCTCATGGAGGTCTGCGGCGGCCAGACCCACAGCATCATCCGGCACGGCATCGACCAGCTCCTGCCCCCCGAGATCGAGCTGATCCACGGCCCGGGCTGCCCGGTCTGCGTCACCCCCCTGGAGATGATCGACAAGGCCCTGGAGATCGCCTCCCGGCCGGGCGTGATCTTCTGCTCCTTCGGCGACATGCTCCGCGTCCCCGGCACCGGCCGCGACCTGTTCCAGGTCCGCGGGCAGGGCGGCGACGTCCGGGTCGTCTACTCGCCGCTCGACGCGCTGCGCATCGCCGAGCAGAACCCGGACCGGGAAGTGGTCTTCTTCGGCATCGGATTCGAGACCACGGCGCCGCCCAACGCCATGACGGTCCACCAGGCGCGCAAGCGGGACATCCGCAACTTCAGCCTGCTCGTCTCCCACGTGCGCGTCCCCCCGGCGATCGACGCGATCATGAAGTCCCCCGACTGCCGCGTCCAGGGCTTCCTCGCCGCCGGACACGTCTGCAGCGTGATGGGCACGGCCGAGTACCCGGAGCTCGCGCGGCGCCACCGGGTGCCGATCGTGGTCACCGGTTTCGAGCCCCTGGACATCCTGGAGGGCGTCCGCAGGACCGTGCTCCAGCTGGAGCGTGGCGAGCACACCGTCGAGAACGCCTACCAGCGCGCCGTGACCGCCGAGGGCAATCCGGCGGCACAGGCGATGCTCGCCGACGTCTTCGAGATCACCGACCGCGCCTGGCGCGGCATCGGCGTCATCCCGGACAGCGGCTGGCGCCTGTCCGCACGCTACCGGGACCACGACGCCGAGCACCGCTTCTCCGTCGCCGGGATCGACACCCGCGAGCCCGCCGAGTGCCGCAGCGGCGAGGTCCTCCAGGGCCTGCTGAAGCCCAACGAGTGCGAGGCCTTCGGCACCACCTGCACGCCCCGCACCCCGCTCGGCGCCACCATGGTGTCCAGCGAGGGCGCGTGCGCCGCCTACTACCTCTACCGCCGGCTCGACGCCGGGACCGCGGGACGGCCGCAGCCCGCCCCGGCCCGCGCGGCCACCGGCACCCCGTCCCCGGTCACCGCCTCCCTGGAGGGCAGCCCCCGTGCCTGACACCGTGCCCGACACCCCCGTCGGCACCGCCCCGGCGCCCGACATGCTCGCCTGGACCTGCCCGGCGCCCCTGCGCGACCAGCCCCGCATCGTCATGGGCCACGGCGGCGGCGGAGCGCTCTCCGCCGAGCTGATCGAGCACGTCTTCGCCCCCGCCTACGGCGGACCGGCCCTCGCGCACACCGCCGACGCGGCCGAGATCCGGATCGGCGGCGCCCGCCTGGCGTTCTCGACGGACTCCTTCGTCGTGCGCCCGCTGTTCTTCCCCGGCGGGAGCATCGGCGACCTCGCCGTCAACGGCACCGTGAACGACCTCGCCATGAGCGGCGCCCGCGCGAGCCACCTCTCCTGCGGCTTCATCCTGGAGGAGGGCGTCGAGACCGACGTCGTCGCCCGCGTCGCCCAGGCCCTCGGCGCGGCCGCGCGCGAGGCCGGCGTCCAGGTCGTCACCGGGGACACCAAGGTCGTGGAGGCCGGTCACGGCGACGGCGTCTACATCAACACCTCGGGCGTCGGGCTGATCCCCGACGGAGTCGACCTGCGCCCGCAGCGGGTCGTGCCCGGCGACGTGGTCATCGTGAGCGGACCCATCGGTCTGCACGGCGTGGCGATCATGAGCGTGCGGGAGGGCCTCGAGTTCGGTGTGGAGATCACCAGCGACTGCGCACCGCTCGGCGGCCTCGTCGACGCGATGCTCGCCGTCACCCGGGACCTGCACGTGCTCCGCGACCCCACGCGCGGGGGCCTGGCCGCCGCACTGAACGAGATCGCGGCGGCGTCGGGCACGGGCGTCGTCCTCCAGGAACGCGCCGTCCCCGTCCCCGAGGCGGTCGGCAACGCCTGCGCGGTGCTCGGACTCGACCCGATGTACGTGGCGAACGAGGGCAAGCTCGTGGCCTTCGTCCCCCGCGAGCACGCGGACGCCGTACTGGCCGCGATGCGCGCGCACCCCCTGGGCGCCGGAGCGGCGGTGATCGGGGAGGCGGTCGAGGCCCACCCGGGCATGGTGGTGGCGCGCACCGGACTCGGCGGCACCCGCGTCGTCGACCTGCCGCTCGGCGAGCAGCTGCCGCGCATCTGCTGAGCTCAGCGGCGCGCGCCGGGCCGCCCGCGGGAGGTGTCGAGGGTCCACGTGTGGGTGCAGTTCGGGCACTGAAGGTGGACCCGGGGCCCCTTGTTCGCGATCAGGTAGCGCCAGTGGCTCCGGCAGTTCCGGCGGTCCCGGCAGGGCCCGCAGTCCCGGGCGTCGTCGCAGCCGGGGCACGCGACCCAGGCCCGCCGGGCCGGGTCGGCGTGGGGATCAATCGGAAGACGCATCGCCCCGCACCTCCCCGGGCAGGACACCGGCCGCGACCAGCTGGGCGTGCAGCCGCAGCTGCTCTTCGTCCAGGTTCGCGTACAGCAGGGCGTGCGCCGCCTGCTCCTCGCGCAGGACGGCGACGGGGTCCCAGTCGGGCCCCAGCGCCGCCACGACCTCGGCACGCCGACGTGTCTCCTCGAGGGTGAGGTCGATGCTGAAGTCGACCAGGTCGGACCGGGGGGCGGGGGCGTCGCTCATGGGGGGACTTTCGGGGTGATTCGAACACGTACGCCACCACGTCTACCAGAGCGGACAGCGCGCGCGGAAGGGTTCGGTCCGCCTACGACGGCCCCTGTGGCACACCTCATGCCGCCGTGGCCGTCCGGGCCGGACGGTGACCCGTTCGCCGTGGCCGTCCGGGCCGGACGACGACGCGTCCGGCCCGGACGGCAAGGCGTCAGGGCGTCACCCCTCGTCGGGCCGTGGTCACCGGTCGGTGCGCGGCTCCCGGTCGGCCCGCAGTTCCGTCCTGACCTCGCGGGCGGCGGCGACGAGGTGCTCCAGGGAGGTGCGGGTCTCGGGCCAGCCCCGGGTCTTCAGGCCGCAGTCGGGGTTGACCCACAGACGGTCGGCCGGGATGGCCTCCAGGCCCTTGCGCAGCAGCGCGGCGGCTTCCTCCGTGCTCGGGACGCGGGGGGAGTGGATGTCCCAGACGCCCGGACCGGCCTCGCGCGGGTATCCGTGCGCGGCGAGTTCACCGGCGACCTGCATGTGGGAGCGGGCCGCCTCCAGGCTGATGACGTCGGCGTCGAGGTCGTCGATGGCCCGGACGATGTCGCCGAACTCGGCGTAGCACATGTGGGTGTGGATCTGGGTGTCCGGCCGCACCCCGCCGGTGGTCAGCCGGAAGGACTCCGTCGCCCAGGCGAGGTAGGCGGCGTGGTCGGCGGAGCGCAGCGGCAGGGTCTCCCGGAGGGCCGGTTCGTCGACCTGGATGACCGACGTCCCGGCCGCCTCCAGGTCGACCACCTCGTCGCGCAGGGCGAGCGCCACCTGCCGGGCGGTGTCGCCCAGCGGCTGGTCGTCGCGGACGAACGACCACGCGAGCATGGTCACCGGACCGGTCAGCATGCCCTTGACCGGCTTCGAGGTCTGCGCCTGGGCGTACGCGGTCCAGCGCACCGTCATCGGTTCGGGGCGCGAGATGTCCCCGGCCAGGACCGGGGGCCGGACGTAGCGGGTGCCGTACGACTGCACCCAGCCGTGCTGGGTGGCGACGTAGCCGGTCAGCTGCTCGGCGAAGTACTGCACCATGTCGTTGCGCTCGGGCTCGCCGTGCACGAGCACGTCGACGCCCGTCTTCTCCTGGAAGGCGAGGACCTCGCGGATCTCGTCCTTGATCCGCTCCTCGTATCCGGCCGTGTCGATGCGGCCGGCGCGCAGGTCGGCGCGGGCCACGCGGAGCTCGTCGGTCTGCGGGAAGGAGCCGATGGTGGTGGTCGGCAGCAGCGGCAGGCCCAGGTGGGCGCGCTGGGCCGCGGTCCGCTCGGCGTACGGCTGGGAGCGGCGGACGTCCGCGTCGGTGATCGCGGCGGTGCGGGCGCGGACGGCGGGGTCGCGGGTGAGGGCGGAGCCGGCGCGGGAGGCCAGGTCGGCCCGGTTGGCGGCCAGTTCGGCGCTGATCGCGTCGGTGCCGTGGGCGAGGCCCTTGGCGAGGGTGGCGACCTCGGTGGTCTTCTGGCGGGCGAAGGCGAGCCAGCGCCGGACCTCGGGGTCGATGTCGCCCTCGGCGCTCGCGTCCAGCGGGACGTGCAGCAGGGAGCAGGAGGCGGCCACGTCGACCCGGTCGGCGAGACCGAGCAGGGTGGCGAGGGTGGCCAGGGACTTCTGGTGGTCGTCGATCCAGATGTTGCGGCCGTTGACGACGCCCGCGACCAGGCGCTTGCCGGGCAGTCCGCCGACGGCGGCGAGGTCGTCGAGGTTGGCGGCGGCGGGGCCGGTGAAGTCGAGGGCGAGACCGTCCACGGGGGCGGCGGCGAGCACCTGGAGGGCGTCGCCGAGGCGGTCGAAGTAGGAGGCGACGAGCAGCTTCGGCCGGTCCCCGAGCGCGCCGAGGTCGCGGTACGCGCGGGCGGCGGCGTTCAGCTCGGCCGGAGTGCGGTCCTGGACGAGAGCGGGCTCGTCCAGCTGGACCCACTCGGCTCCCGCCGCGCGCAGGTCGGCGAGGACCTCGGCGTAGACGGGGAGCAGCCGGTCGAGGAGGGTGATCGGGTCGAAGTCGGCGGCCACGCCGGGCGCGGGCTTGGCGAGGAGCAGGTAGGTGACGGGGCCGACGAGGACCGGGCGGGCGGTCAGACCGAGCGCGAGGGCTTCCTTCAGCTCGGCGACCTGTCGGGTGGAGTCGGTGCTGAAGACGGTGTCCGGGCCGAGCTCGGGGACCAGGTAGTGGTAGTTGGTGTCGAACCACTTGGTCATCTCCAGCGGCGCCACGTCCTGGGTGCCGCGGGCCATCGCGAAGTACCCGTCGAGGGCGTCCGCGTCGACGGCGGCGCGGTGGCGGGCGGGGACGGCGCCGACCATGACGCTGGTGTCCAGGACGTGGTCGTAGAACGAGAAGTCGCCGGTGGGCACTTCGTGGATGCCGGCGTCGGCCAGCTGCCGCCAGTTCGCACGGCGCAGTTCGGCGGCGGTGGCGCGGAGGGCTTCGGCGGTGACCCGGCCCTTCCAGTAGCCCTCGACGGCCTTCTTCAGTTCGCGGTTCCGACCCTGGCGGGGGTAGCCGTACACGGTGGCTCGTGCGGCCGCGGGCTTCGCTGTCACGGAACTCTCCTTCGCGAGACGTGTCCAGAGCACCCGGAGACGGGGATGGACGCGAAGGAACGCCAGAACGTACGGACCACGTCACGGGAGAACTCCGTGCGTGCCGCTCGCTGTGTACGCCGACCCGCCCACGAGGTCACCGGGATGTCCGTACGCGGAATACGTCCGCGCACGGGCAGCGGGCAGGTCTTCGGACTCGCGGGCACGCTCTCCGGACAGGACCGGAGGACACCTAATGGCCGTCGCTTCCCAGGACCGAGTCGGTCCCAGTGCGTATGACGGCGGTCGTTCCCGCTCACCGCTGCGGGGCAGTCCCGGATTCCCACCGGGTTCCCTCTTGCGACGCATCCCGCCTGGCGGACGGGGCGAACCAGCTGCGGAAGCCACCCTAAGGGGTGTGATCGCCCAGCGGCGAGCGACTTCCAGCATCCGGACGTGAAAGCGACGTGCGCCTGCGTGGACCGGCCACGCCGCAGCGCTCTTTCCACGTCGCGCGCGGCGGGCCCGGCGTCTCCGTCACCGTCCCCCGGGCGGGATGCCCGCCCTGCGCAGGGCCGACCGCCACGCCAGGGCGACCGCCGCCTCCGCGAGGCCCAGGAGGACGAGCCAGAGTCCGAGCAGCCGGGTCAGGGCGCGGGCCGACTCGGTGGGCAGCGCCAGGACCACGATGCCCGCGACGATGCCGAGGATCCCGACGGCCATGACGACGCCGCGGTGCGGCATGTTCCGGGTGGCGATGGCGGAGTACAGGGTGACGATGCCGGACACCAGCCAGACGGCGCCGACGATCAGCGAGAGCGCGGCGATCGTCTGGAGCGGGTTCCGCAGGCACAGCACCCCGCCCAGGACGCACAGGACCGCCAGGATGAGGCCGGGCACGCGGTCGCCGCTGTCCCGGCCGAAGACGGACACGAAGCGGAAGCCGCCCATCACCAGCAGGTAGAGCCCGATGAGGACGGCCAGGACGTGCAGGGTCACGTCCGGCCAGACGAGCACCAGGACGCCCGGTACGAGGGTCGCCACCGCCGCGCCGAGGAGCCAGGTCCAGGAACGGCCGAGGCGCGCGAGCTGGTCCTCCGGGTCGCCCGCGGGAGGGGTGGGCCCGGCGCCGGATGCGGAGCCCTGTGGTGTGGTCATGTGTCTGCCTCCCGCTCACCGGGTGGACCGCCGCGGAACTCCATGCGTGGCGCGGCCGGGACGGAGGACCCGCGAGGCCGGCGGCCCGCGCGGGGCTCCCGTACAAGTCTGCCCCCTTCGCGGGGGCGCCGCCCGACGTCGTGAGGCGGCGCCTCGGGCCCGTCGACGCGCACCCGGGACGCTCCGAACCTAGCGTGGAGGGAGGAAACCGATCCGGACGGAGGATCGCGGGCATGAACGACGCCGTGGACAAGGCCAGGGGCAGGCTCAAGGAGATCGCCGGGAAGGTCACCGGGCACGAGCGCCTGGAGGCCGAGGGCAGGACGGACCGGGCGAAGGCCACGATCCGTCAGAAGGCGAGGAGCGTGCGCCACCGGGCCGAGGGAATCATGGACTCCCTCAAGCGCGACCGCTCGTGACGCGGGCCCCCGGACCGTCGGGCATCTCTCTGCCGGACGGTCCGGGGGCCGTGCGGCGCCCGAGGGGTCAGCCCAGGATCCTGCGCTTCTGCTCCTCGAACTCGGCCTCGGTGAGCACTCCCTGCTCCTTGAGGTCTCCGAGCTGCTTGAGCTGGTCGAGCTTGCTCTCCATGCTCTCGTCGGGTTGCGACGCGGCCACGGGCGCGGCGGCGGGCGGGGGTTCGGCGGGCTGCTGCTGGTATCCCTGCTGGGCGGCCCATCGGCCCTGTTGACGGCGGGACACGCGGTTGGACACGGCGGTCGCCGTACCCGCGACGACCGCGGTACGGGCCACTCCGCGAAGCAGACCGGGCATCGCGTTCTCCTCTCGTGACCGACGCGACGGCGTCGGACGGCTTCCGGGCCCGCCGGCCCGGAAGCCGGGGGCCCGAGGGGTCAGGCCGATTCCTCGGCCGCGTCGAGCGAGGCGAGGAGGGCCTGGACGGGCACTCGGCCGGAGGCGACCAACTGCGCCCCGCTCCGCCGCAGGGCGGTGGCGAACGGCGCGGCCCACACGTTCTCGTAGATCAGCAGTCCGGCGGAGTTGCCGGGCTCCACGGCCTCGGCGGCCTCGTCCAGGTCGTCCTGCCCGAGCAGCCCCGACTGGACGCCCTCGAAGACGGAGAGGTCGAGATTGCCGTCCCCGTCGAAGTCCGCGATCTCCAGCGCGGTCACCGAACCGTCCTCGTCCTTCCTGATGAACATCAGGTCGAGGATCCGGATGATGCCGCGGTCCACCAGATCGACCAGGAGCGGGAAGCCCTCGCCCGTCATGCGGTTGCCGGGAAATTCGACCACCACGTAGTCGATGGGCCCGATCTCGTCGAATTGCTCGCTCACAACGTCACCTCGGATCGTGGACGCCCCCGGTCGCCATTCCAACACCGGACGTCGCGCGGTGCATCCGGTACGGGCCCGCCCCGGCCAGGACCGGGCACGTCACGACCCCGGCCCGGGTGCCGTCCCCGCCCGGAGTCCGGCCGGGGACGGCACCCCGTCTCAGCCCACCGGGGCCGTCCTCGCGAGGGCGTCCCGCGCCGCCTCCTCGGCCAGGGCGCGGTCCTCCGGGACCAGGCCGACGCGGGTGCGGCGGTCGAGGAGGTCGGCGACGTCGAGGGCGCCCTCGTGGCGGACCGCCCAGACGAGTTCGGCGCCGGTGACCGTGTGGCCCGGGACGACGGGCTCGGCGAGCGCGGGATCCGCGAGGCCGAGGGCCCGGACGGCCGGTGCCTCGGAGCCGTACCGCTGGACGAGACGGGCCGGCACGTCCAGCCCGGCGAGGGTCTGCGGTCGTGCGGCGCCGACGAGCGGGAGGGACGTGGTGCGGCAGGGGCCCGCGTCCAGGCCCCGGGCGGCCACGGCGGCGTCGACGGCGTCCTGGGCCATGCGGCGGTAGGTGGTCAGCTTGCCGCCGACGACGGTGACGATGCCGTCGGGGGAGGTGAGCACGGCGTGCTTGCGCGAGATGTCGGCGGTGCGTCCCGAGGCGTCCCGCGTGTCGAGCAGCGGCCGCAGGCCCGCGAAGGCCCCGACCACGTCGGACCGGTGGACGGTGACGTCGAGCGCGGAGCCCAGGACGTCGAGGAGGAAGCCGATGTCGGTCTCGGGGACCTCGGGCACGTCGGGGACGTCGCCGTCGACGGGCTCGTCGGTGAGGCCGACGTACACCCGGCCGTCGCCCTGCGGCAGGACCAGGACGAAGCGGTTCGTCTCGCCGGGGATGGGGATGTGCAGACCGGCCGAGAGGGGACCGAGGGTCTCGGAGCGCAGCACGAGGTGGGTGCCCCGGGACGGCCGGAGGCGTACGTCGTCGACGAGGCCGCCCGCCCAGACCCCGGCCGCGTTGACGACCGTACGGGCGCGGACGCGCAGCTCCTGACCGGTGGTCTCGTCGCGGACCAGCGCGCCGTCGCCGTGGAGTTGCAGGGCGCGCGTACGGGTGAGGATCCGGGCCCCGTGGGCGGCGGCGGTGCGGGCGATCGCGGTGACCAGGCGGGCGTCGTCGGTGAGCCGGCCGTCCCAGGAGAGCAGTCCGCCGCGCAGGCCGACGCGGCGCAGGGCCGGGGCGAGGTGGCGGGTCTCGACGGCGGAGAGCGTGCGCGGCTGCGGCAGCGTGCGGCGCGAGGTGCGGGCGCCGACGCGCAGCAGGTCGCCCGCGAGGAACCCGGCGCGGGCGAGCGCGGCCTGACCCCGGCCGACCAGCGGGGTGAGCGGCAGGACGAAGGGCTGGGCGCGCACCAGGTGGGGGGCGGTGCGCTCCATGAGGATGCCGCGCTCGACGGCACTCTCGTGGGCGACGTCGAGCTGCCCGGACGCGAGGTAGCGCAGTCCGCCGTGGATCAGCTTGGAGCTCCAGCGGGAGGTGCCGAAGGCCAGGTCGTGGGCGTCGA
Organism: Streptomyces sp. NPDC002232; assembly: GCF_042890295.1. NCBI lineage: Bacteria > Bacillati > Actinomycetota > Actinomycetes > Kitasatosporales > Streptomycetaceae > Streptomyces > Streptomyces sp. NPDC002232. The sequence continues at coordinate 286,082 of NZ_JBIARV010000004.1, forward strand.
TCGCGGCGACGGTGAGGCCGCGGGTGGCCGCGTCCAGGGCGGCTCCGGCGCCGGTGACGCCGAGTCCGACGACCAGGACGTCGACGACGGTGCCGCCGTCGGCGAGCTGTTCCAGTTCCCGCCGGCGGCGCTCGGCGTGCAGCGAGGATCCGGGCAGGGCGGTGCTGCTCGTGGGGGTCATGGGGTGAGGGTCCTCTCCAGCAGGGTGCGGAGCTCTCCGAGGAAGGCGGCTTCGCTCAGTTCGGGATCGGCCTCGTCGGCCATGGTGCGCAGCGAGAGCGTGAAGGACTGGACGACGAGCAGCAGCGACCGGGCCTGGAGGTCGGTGGGGAGGACGCGTACGGAGCCGTCCTCGTGGCCCTCCTCCAGTGCGGTGACGAGCAGTCCGAGGAGGGCGTCCTGGCTGGCGCCGCGCCGGTCGAGCACGTACGGCAGGAGCAGTTCGGGGTCGACGTCGAGGATCTTCCGGAAGAGCGGGTGGGCCCGGAAGGCGGCGACTCCCGCCACGAGACCCTCGACGATCCGCTCCCGTTCGGGCCGGTCGTCGTCGGAGGACGGCATGGCGCCGGCGGCCGCGGCGATCCACTCACGGGTCATCAGGTCGCCGACGAGGGTGCGCACGTCGGGCCACCGCCGGTACAGCGTCATCCGGGACACACCGGCCCGCCGGGCGACGTCGGTGAGGGTGGTCCGCCGCACGCCGACGGCGAGCACGCAGTCGCGGGCGGCGTCGAGCACGGGATCTGCGTCCGCATGGTTGTGACGAATGGGCGTCATCTGTCACAGTGTAATGCCAGCGCAGGCCGAGTGGCAGCGTCGTTCGTGAAACAGACCGTGAGGAACCTCTCGAAGTGGACATGTTGTGGAGCGGCTGGGGCGACCCGGCCAAGGCGGCACCCCTGCCCGAGTCGGTCACCGGCCTGCTGCGGGACCTGCTCGGCGTCACCCCGCGGGAGAGCGGCCCGTCCGTCCTCGCCGACATCGACGTGCCCGCCCCGGCCCTGACCGGCAAGGCGGCAGACGCCCTGCGCGCCGCCGTCGCCGCCCCCGACGGGCTGCGCGACGACGCCGAGAGCCGTATCCGGCACACCCGGGGCAAGTCGACCCCCGACCTCCTGCGCATCCGCGCCGGCGAGGTCGAGGACGTCCCGGCCGTCGTCGTGCTCCCCGCCGGCCACGACGAGGTCCTCGCCGTCCTGCGGGCCTGCGCGGAGCACGGCCTCTCCGCCGTCCCCTTCGGCGGCGGCACCTCTGTCGTCGGCGGCCTCGCGCCCACCACCGAGCGGCCGTTCGTCGCCCTCGACCTCCGCCGGCTCGACGGGCTGCTCGCCGTCGACGAGGTCTCGCGCACCGCGACCCTCCAGCCCGGACTGCGCGGCCCGCGGTGCGAGGAGCTGCTCAACGAGCGGGGCTGGACGCTCGGCCACTTCCCGCAGTCCTTCGAATGGGCCACCGTCGGCGGCTTCGCCGCGGCCCGCTCCAGCGGCCAGGCGTCCGCCGGCTACGGCCGCTTCGACGAGATGGTCGTCGGCCTGACGGTCGCCACCCCCGAAGGCACCCTGGAGACCGGCCGGGCCCCCCGCTCGGCGGCCGGCCCCGACCTGCGCCAGCTCGTCCTCGGCTCCGAGGGCGCCCTCGGCGTGATCACCTCGGTGACCGTGCGCATCCGCCCCCTGCCGCGGAAGCGGATCTACGAAGGCTGGCGCTTCGCCTCCTTCGAGGCGGGCACGGCGGCGCTGCGCCGCCTCGCCCAGGACGGCCCGAGCCCCACCGTCCTGCGCCTCTCGGACGAGTCCGAGACCTTCATCGGACTGGCCCAGCCGGACGCCATCGGCAGCGCCGAACTCCCGCAGAACCCCGGCTGCATGGCCATCGTCGGCTTCGAGGGCACCGAGGCCGACACGGCCGCCCGCCGCGCCGCCGCCCGCGAGGTCCTCCTCGCCTGCGACGGCGAGTTCATCGGCGAGGAAGCCGGCGACAAGTGGGAGCACGGCCGCTACAACGCGCCCTACCTCCGCGACGCGCTCCTGGACGCCGGGGCGTTCGCCGAGACGCTGGAGACCGCGGCCTTCTGGTCCGCGATCCCGGGCCTCTACGCGGCCGTCCGCGAGGCGCTGACCCGGACCCTCACCGAGGCCGGCACCCCGCCGCTCGTCATGTGCCACATCTCGCACACCTACGAGAACGGCGCCTCGCTGTACTTCACCGTCGTCTCCGCGCAGGGCGAGGACGCCGTCGCGCACTGGGCGCCGGCCAAGCGCGCGGCGAACGACGCGATCCTGGCGGCCGGCGGCACCATCAGCCACCACCACGGCGTCGGCACCGACCACCGCGACTGGTACGCCCACGAGATCGGCCCCCTCGGCGTCCGCGTGTTGCAGGCCGTCAAGGCCGAGGTCGACCCCTCCGGCGTGCTGAGCCCCGGGGTCCTGATCCCCGTCCGCTGAGCACCCTCACCCGCACGCCCCCACCCTCCTCCCGAACCTCTCCTTCTGCCGCCGGAGGCCAGATCCATGCGACAGTTCACCGCCGTCGTCAACCCCACCGCAGGGGGCTCCAGCGGCACGGCGGGCCTGCTCCCGCTGGCCCGGCTGCTGCGGGAGGCGGGCGCGGAGCTCGACACCGTCTACAGCCGCAGCCTGGACCACGCGCGGGACCTCGCCCGGGAGGCCGGAGCGAAGGGGCACGTCGTGCTGGCCGTCGGCGGCGACGGGATGGCCGGCACCGTCGGCGGCGCGCTCAGCGGCACGGACACGGTCTTCGGCCTGGTCCCCGCCGGCCGGGGCAACGACTTCGCCCGTGCCCTGGGGCTCCCCACCGACGCCCCGGGCCTCGCCGAGGTGCTGCTCCACGGTGAACCGCGCGCCGTGGACACCATCGAGGTGGAGTCCGCCGCGCACCGGGGGACCCGCGTCCTCGGCAGCGTGTACGCGGGTGTCGACGCGGTGGCCAACCGCCACGCCAACACCTCCCGTCTGCTGCGCGGCGCCGCCTCCTACTACGCGGGCGGCCTGCGGGCGGTCCTGGCCTGGAAGCCGGCCTCGTACCGCATCACGATCGACGGCATCCGGCACGAACGGACCGGCTACACCGTCGTCGCGGCCAATTCGGGCTTCTACGGGTTCGGGAGGAACATCGCGCCGGGCGCACGCGTCGACGACGGCCTCCTCGACGTCGTCGTCATCAAGGAGGCCCCCAAACGGCTCTTCTTCGCCATGATGAACGAACTGAAGACGGGCGCCCACGTGAGCCGTCCTCAGATCGAGATCCTGCGGGGCGAGGAGGTCCGGATCGAGGCCGACCGGCCCCTGCCGTACGGCGCGGACGGCGAGGTCGACGCCACCCTCCCGGTGACCCTCAGGGCGATGCCCGCGGCGCTCCGCGTCCTGGCCTGACCCCCGCGCGGCGTGCGCGACGCCGCGGACGGGATCAGACTGGACAGAGTGAGCAACCGGACGGAACAGGGATCGCAGCCGGGCCCCGCCCAGCCGAAGGGCGGGCGGCCGCCGAACCAGACCGTGGCACTCGCGGCGATGATGTTCGCGGTGGCGATGACCTTCATCGACCAGACCATCGTGTCCATCGCCGCCCCCGACATCGTGCGCGAACTGGGACTCTCCAGCTCGGGCATGCAATGGGTGATCAACGCCTACCTCCTCGCGCTCGCCGCGTTCTTCGCCCTCGGCGGCCGGCTGGCCGACCTCTACGGGCCACGGCGCGTCGTCGTCGTGGGCACCCTCGTCTTCGTCATCGCGTCGGTCCTCTGCGGCTGCGTGCCCTCCGGGGACTACGCCCAGCCCTGGCTCATCACCTTCCGGGCGGTGCAGGGGCTCGGCGCGGCGCTGCTCTTCCCCGCGGCGCTGGCCGTCGTCGTGGCGGTGTTCCCCGTCGAACGACGGGGCAGGGCCCTCGCCCTGTTCTTCGGGATCTCCGGAGCGCTGACCGCCGTCGGCCCGCTGCTCGGCGGCTGGCTCACCGCCTCCTGGACCTGGCGCGCCGTCTTCTGGGTGAACGTCCCGGTCGCGATCATCGCCCTGATCCTGACCGCCATGGCGCACATCGCGGACCGCCGGCGTCCCGGCACCCTCGACGTGCCCGGCGCGGCGCTCGTCGCCGTCGGCATGGGCCTGAGCGTCCTCGGCTTCCAGCAGGCGTGGTCCTGGGGATGGAGCAGCTGGGCCACCTGGCTGTGCGTCGTCGGCGGCCTCGCGATCCTGTACGTGTTCGTACGGTACGAGCGCGGCGTCCGCCACCCGCTGATCGACCTGCGGGTCTTCCGGGACAAGGCGTTCCGGGTGGACACGGCCGTGCTGTTCTTCGCGATGCTCGCGTTCGTGCCGGTGTTCTTCTTCTCCTCCGTCTACGCCCAGGTGTCCCTGAGCGCCTCCCCGAACCAGGCGGCGCTCTTCCTCCTGTACTTCTTCGTCGGCTTCGCGCTCGCCTCCCAGTGGGGCGGCCGGATCCTCGACAAGCGCGGCGCGCGCCCGGCGCTGAAGGCCGGGACGATCGTCGGCGCGGTCGGATTCGCCCTGTGGGCCAACAAACTGACGGACCTGTCCATGCACGACCAGTGGCCGTACGCGGCCCTCGCCGGCGCGGGCATCGGCTTCATCCTCGCCCCGGCGTCGACGGACGCCGTCAACCGGGCCATCGGCGCCTCCTACGGCGAGGTCACCGGCATCACCCAGACCGTCCGCAACTACGCCGCGAGCATCGGACTCGCGGTGTTCGGCACCCTGCTGTCCCGGGCCATGACCGAGAACGTGACGGACACGCTCCGCGCGAAGGGCGTCGCCCCGGCCACCGCGGAACAGGTCGCCCGAGGCATCACCAACTCCGTCTCCGGCCACGGCGACGCCACCCCGCCGACCGGCACCGGCCAGGTCGCCCAGGCGACCCGCGACGCCATGTCGGCGATCCAGGTGGACTTCGCCCAGGCCAACCAGTGGGTCTTCTACGGCATGGCCATCGCCCTCGGCCTCGGGTTCCTGTGCGCCGTCCGCCACCCGGGCGACCGCGCCGTCCCGAAGGACCAGGACGCCCCGACGCCGTCGGAGTGAACGGCCCGGGGGAGTCGAGTCGTCCCGTACGGTCCGTCCCTTAAGGGACCGCCGCCCCTCCGTCAGGCCCCGCCGGGCCGGACGAGGCCCGTCTCGTACGCGTGGACGGCGGCCTGGGTGCGGTCGCGCAGCGAGAGCTTGCTGAGGATCCGGCCCACGTACGTCTTCACGGTCTGCTCGGCGACCACCAGCCGGCCGGCGATCTCCGCGTTGGACAGGCCCTGCGCGATGAGGGTCAGCACCTCGGTCTCGCGCTCGGTCAGGGAGCCCGCCCGCCCCCTGACCGGCGACCGGGGCGTGGGGCTCAGCCGGGAGAACTCGGCGATGAGCCGCTTGGTCACGTGGGGGGCGAGCAGCGCGTCGCCGCGGGCCACGACCCGTACCGCCTGGGCGAGTTCCTCGGCGGAGGCGTCCTTCAGGAGGAAGCCGGACGCGCCGGCGCGCAGCGCCTCGTACACGTACTCGTCCAGGTCGAACGTGGTGAGGACGAGGACCTTCACGGTGGCGCCGGGGACCGAGGTGAGGACGCGGGTGGCTTCGAGACCACCGGTGCCGGGCATCCGGATGTCCATCAGGACGACGTCGGGGGCGAGTTCGGCGGTCCGGGCGACCGCGTCGGCGCCGTCGACGGCCTGGCCGACCACCCGGATGCCCGGCTCGGCGTCGAGGAGCACGGTGAAGCCCTGTCTGACCATCACCTGGTCGTCGGCGATGAGCACCCGGATGTCCGGGCCGGAGCCGCTTCCGTCGGTCATGAACCGTCCTTCGTGTGCGCGGGGTCGTGGAGCGGTGCGGGCAGGACCGCGGTCACGTCCCAGCCGCCGTCGGGGGTGGGCCCGGCCGCGAGTTCGCCGCCCAGCATCGCGGTCCGCTCGCGCATCCCGAGCAGCCCGTGGCCGGGCTCCCGGCGCCCGTCGGGCCCGACGGACCCGACCGGCCGGGTCGCGGCGGTGTTGGTGATCCGTACCGTCAGCCCGTCGGCATGGTAGTGCGTCGCCACGGCGGCCCGGCCGCCGGGCGCGTGGCGCATGGCGTTGCTCAGCGCCTCCTGGACGATGCGGTACGCGGACAGTTCGGTGCCCGGGGAGAGGGGCCGGGGCGCGCCGACGGTCTCGGAGGTGACGTCGAGGCCGGTCGCCCGGACGTTGGCGAGGAGGTCGCCGAGCCGGTCGAGGGTGGGCTGCGGGGCGTGCCGTACGCCGGCCGCCGCGTCGCCCGCCGCCCCGTCCCCGCGCAGGACGCCGAGGACGCGGCGCAGTTCGGTGAGGGCGTCGACGGCGTTCTGCCGGATGCCGGCCAGGTTCTCGCGGAGCTCCGGGGAGGGGTTCTCGACCAGGTGGGGGGCGACCTGGGCCTGGATGGAGATGACGGACATGTGGTGGGCGACGACGTCGTGCAGCTCCCGCGCGATCCGGCCGCGCTCCTCCAGCAGCGCGCGGCGGGCACGCTCCTCCGCGGTCAGCTCCTCCTGCTCGACGAGCCGGGTGCGCGACACGCGGCTGGCCCGGAGGGAGGCCCCGACGACGGTGGCGGTGGCGAAGGCGGTGGCGCCCGCCCAGAGCGTGGGCGCGTGCGGTAGGTCCCCGCGGCCGAGCGCCCCGATCCCGGTGAACAGCGTGATGCCCAGGGCGGCCGCCGAGGCGACCGGCCGGACGCGGAGGGAGAGCAGCAGCAGCACCAGGGTGTGCAGGGCGATCACGCCGGCGCTCCACGGCCATTCGGTCCAGGGGACGTACGCCGTGACGGTCACCGACGCCATGAGCGAGGCCGTGGACAGCCACCAGGCGGGCGCCGGCCGGGTGAGCGCCAGGACGGGGGCGGCACCCTGGGCGACGACGAGCGCGGTGACGCCGCCGGGCATCGGCTGCATGAACCGCGCGTACAGGTTCAGGTTCCAGACGCCCAACACCACGGTGAGGAGCGCGAGATGCGCGTGAGGCAGCCAGTTCAGCCAGCGGTTGCGCGGCAGCGGGTCGCGTCGCCCGGTCCACAGCTCCGCCCGCAGGATGCCGGGCACCGCGCGCAGCGCGGCCTCCCCCCGAGTGGCTTCCCTCACCGTGCTCCCCCTGGCGTGTGTCCGGTCGTCGTGGTGGTGGTGCGGACCGGCGTCCTGCCACCGGCTCGCCGGTCGAAGATCGTTCTGTCGCCCCAGCCTAGGCACGGGGTTCCTCCGTCCGGGCGTCGGGCCGGGCCCCGAGCGGCCCACGGCGGAGCCGCCCGTGAGCGGGGGCGCGGCGGGGGCCGCGCGGGAGGCGTGCCATGGGGGTCCTTCCGTACCGGGATGCGATCCGCTCCCGAACCTAGACAGCGCACCCTCCGGTCGTCGTCCCGCCCGAGAGCCAAACCCCTGGGTAGCTCTCAGGTATGACGGGTAGCCGGCCCGCCCGTGGCGGCCCGGGGCGGCCCGGGGCGGGGTGGCGAGGACGCGTCGGCGGCGCGTAGCGTCGCGATCATGGAATCGCGCACCGGAACCCGCACCGACCAGGCCCCGGCCGACCCCTCCGCCTCCGACGAGCAGCTCGCGACACAGCCCGTCGGCTACTGGACGGGCCTGGCCCACGCGACCGTCACCCGGCATCTGCGCGACGCCCTGGCCAGGGTCGACGTCACGCAGCCGCAGTACTGGGTGCTCAACCGCGTGAACGGCGGGCCCGTGCCGCCGACCCGTGAGGAGGCGGTCGCGCAGCTGACGCCGCTCGCCGACGGGCCGCACGACATCGCCCGCGTCGTCGACCAGCTCCTCCACCGTGCCTGGCTCCGCGTCGACGAGGACGACCGCCTGCGCCTCACGGATGCCGGGGTGGCCGCCCGGGTCCGGATCCGCGAGCTGGTGACCGAGACGCGTGCCGTGGTGCACCGGGGCATCACGGACGAGGAGTACGTGGCCGCGCTCAAGGTGCTGCGCACGATGGTCGCCAACGTCGAGGACGCCACCCAGTAGGTGTCCTGCCGGGCCCCGACGGAGGCGGGCGGCCGACCGGTTCGTCCACCGGCACCCCCTTGGCCCGTACCCGTCGGGCGATCATGATGGGGGGATGTCCGACCACCGAACCCCCGTGACACCCCCCGTGGTGCGGCTCGCCGCGTACACGAAGACGGACCAGCAAGAGATCCTCGGCACGGGCGACGATCCCTTCGGCGTCGCCTCGACGGGGCTGACCTGGCTTCCGAAGGAGGAGCACTTCGGCATCCGGCACGACGGCCGCCTCGTGGCGCACACCGGGCTCCTGCGCCTGCCCGTCGCGATCGGCGGCACCAGGACGGAGGTGGTCGGGGTCGGCGGAGTCGCCGTCGCGCCCGCCCAGCAGGGAAAGGGCCTGGCCCGGCTCGTCGTCGGCGCCGCCCTGGCGCACGCCCGCACCCTGGGCCCCCGGCACGCCCTGCTCTTCTGCCGCCCTCCCCTCGTGCCGCTCTACCGGCGCCTGGGATGGCACCTGCTCGAAGAGGAGGTCCTCGTCGAGCAGCCCGGAGGCCGCCTGGTGACCATGCCCCTGCGCACCATGACGACGCCCCTGCACGACGACGCCCGCCCGGTCTCGGACACGGTACGGCTGTACTCGCCGCCCATGTGACGCGAGCCGCGTCCGGTGGCCCGGGGCACCGACGGCGCGTGGACGTCCCCACCGGCCGCCTCCGGCCGCCGGGCCGGAGCACGGCGCGCCGTGGGACGGCCGGTCGGGCCGACGGCGACGGATCCGGTCCCTATGCTCGGGACATGACGATTCAGCGCATGGACAACGTCGGCATCGTCGTCGGCGACCTCGACGCCGCCGTCGCCTTCTTCACCGAGCTCGGCATGGAGCTGGAGGGCAGGGCCCCGATCGAGGGAAGCTGGGCGGGAAGGGTCGTCGGCCTCGACGGCATGCGGTGCGAGATCGCGATGATGCGCATCCCGGACGCCCCAGGCCGCCTCGAACTGGCCCAGTACCACGCCCCGGAGGCGATCACCCCCGAGCCGGCCACCACCCCGGCGAACACCCTGGGCCTGCACCGCGTCATGTTCGCCGTGGACGACATCGAGGACACCCTCGCCCGCCTCCGGCCGCACGGCGCCGAACTCGTCGGCGAGGTGATGCGGTTCGAGGACAGCTACCTCCTGTGCTACCTCCGCGGACCGAGCGGGATCATCGTCGGGCTGGCCGAGCAACTGAGCTGAGCCGGGTGGCCGACCAGCTGAACTGAGTCGGACCGGCCGGGTAACTGAACTGAGCCGGGGTCTGGCCGACCAGCTGAGCCGGGCCGGCCGAGCGGCTGAGCCGAGAAGGGGGCAGGCGGGGGCCCGCCGCCTGCCCCCTCCCGTGCAGCGGTGACCCGTTCAAGATCGCAGAGACGGCTCGTCCCGCGCTTCGTACGATCCGATGAAAGAACGCCCGCGCTGTCCGCCCGTTCTGGTGGTCGCGGCCGGGGACCCCACCCGGACCGCCCCGCCCCGCCCCGCCCGACCTGCGAGAACCCCCGAACCCGGCCGGGACCGGGTGTCCTTGACAGAAGCCTGAAACCGTGAGGGACTGAGCCGGCTCGGTGAGACCGGAGCCGCCCCCGATCGCGTGGACACCACGGCGGTGCGGCATCTCCGGTCGATCGGCACGGCCCGCGACACCATCCCCGTCCCGGCCGCCGATCCACGCCACCGGCGTACGCCGGACTCCCGCCGCATCAGGCCCCGCCGGGGCCTCCGGAGAGGGATCCGCGCCGACGCCCCGCGCTCCCCCCGCGCCGCCGAGCCACGGACCCCCACCGGCACGCCCGGCCGCTCCCACGCGCCCGCAGCCGTGCCCGTGCACCTCACCTCCGACCGCGAGCCGCGCGGCCGGTACCTCCCGCGCGCGCTCGGCCGAGCCCGCGCGGACGGGGCCGGCCGCGCCTCCGGTCATGCCCAGCCCAGGAGTGACGCGACCATGAACGAACCCCGGACCCCCGAACGCGAGGCGGCCGTACACCCCGTCGATCAGACCCTGCCCCCGGGCAGACTGATCGGCGCCGGGCTCCAGCACGTGGCGGCCATGTACGCGGGCGTGGTGGCCCCGCCCCTCGTCGTGGGCATCGGCGTGGGCCTGCCCACCGCCGACATCGCGTTCCTCATGAGCGCGAGCCTCTTCGCCTCCGGCATCGCCACGCTGCTCCAGACCCTCGGATTCTGGAACATCGGGTCCCGTCTGCCCTTCGTGAACGGCGTCTCCTTCGCCGGCGTCGCCCCCATGCTGGCGATCGCGAAGGCGCAGAGCCCCGAGGACGCCCTGCCCGTCATCTACGGTGCCGTCCTGGTCGCGGGAGTCCTCGGCTTCCTGCTGGCCCCCTGGTTCTGCAAGCTGGTCCGGTTCTTCCCGCCGATCGTCACCGGCACCGTCATCACCCTCATCGGGGTCTCGCTGCTGCCCGTCGCCTTCAACTGGGCCCAGGGCGGCAACCGGAAGGCCGACGACTACGGGAGCCTCACCCACATAGGCCTCGCCGCCGCGAGCCTGCTGATCACGGTCGTCCTGCGGCGGGTGCTGCGCGGTTTCCTCAAGCAGCTGTCCATCCTCTTCGGGCTCATCGCCGGCACCCTGCTCTCCCTGCCGCTCGGCGTGGCCGACTTCAGCGGCGTCACCGACGCCGACCTCGTGGGATTCCCCACGCCCTTCCACTTCGGCGCCCCGCAGTTCACCGCCGCCGCGATCATCTCGATGTGCGTCGTGATGCTCGTGATCATGACCGAGTCGACCGCCGACGTGCTGGCCCTCGGTGAGATCGTCGGGCGTCCCGCCGACGAGAAGACCCTGGCCGCCGCACTGCGCGCCGACGGCCTCGGCACCGCCCTGAGTCCCCTCTTCAACGCGTTCGCGGCCAGCGCCTTCGCCCAGAACGTCGGCCTGGTCGCCCTCACGAAGATCCGCAGCCGATACGTCGTCGCGGCGGCGGGCGGCATCCTCGTGCTGCTCGGGCTCTGCCCCATGCTCGCCTCGCTCGTCGCGCTGATTCCCCAGCCCGTCCTGGGCGGCGTGGGCATCACGCTCTTCGGCACCATCGCCGCGAGCGGCGTGCAGACCCTCTCCAAGGCCTCCCTGGAGCGCGGCGACAACGTCCTCGTCGTGGCCGTCTCGCTCGGCGCCGGCATCATCCCCATGGCCGCCCCGGACTTCTACCACGCCTTCCCCGAGAGCCTGCGCATCATCCTCGACTCCGGGATCAGCACGGGCTGCGTCGTCGCCGTTCTCCTCAACCTGGCCTTCAACCACCTGGGCAGGACCCCCGACCCGGCACCCGCGGAGGCGGCCCCGCAGCCGGTGCACTGACGGCGCGTCACGCCGTCCGGCGGTCCCTCAGCTCCGCGAGCCACGCGCGGAGCTGCTCGTCGTCGTGCACGGAGGCGCCGCTCGCGTCCGCGGGAAGGTCGACTCCGTGGAGGAGGCCCAGCGCCCACCAGGAGACCTCGTCCCAGACGAGTCCGTCGGCGGCCACCCACCGCCCGGCCCAGCGGTCGGCCTCGTCCCGGGTCAGACGACCCTCCACGAGCGCGGCGAACCGCTCCTCGATCTCGTCGGGCGTCGGCTGTCGGCTGCTGTCCATGCGCCGACCGTACCGGCGCCCGACGGCGGGGCGGGCGCCGCCTTCACGTCAGGTCGAGAAGCTGCGCGCGGAGCCCGCCGAAACGGCCCTTCCCATCGGTGAGACGAACCTCCAGGATCCAGCGGCAGCGCCAGCCGGCGCCGTCGGCACGGCGCAGCGGGCGGTCGTTCTCCGGAGCGATGTACGCCTCCGGCGAGGCACCGTCGGCGTGCTCGTACGGGGCGCCTCCGACCAGACGGCCCGCGCTCCGGCTCGCCAGGACCCATCCGGCGTCGGCGGCGCGGCGCTCGACCTCCGCGTACAACTGCCGCCCCGTGATGTCCGGGTCGGCCCGGAAGGCGTCCCGCCCGGCGGCGAACACCGAGGCGAGGTCGTCGCCCAGGCGCCTCCTGACCGGGTCGGCCCCGAGGACCAGGGTGCGGCAGAAGTCGACCTCGTACGCGTCGAAGACCGGGCCGAGGACGAGGACGGCGAGGTCGTCGCGGCCGATGGTCCGGTCCGGCAGGCCCGGCTCGTACGGGAGCAGCGTGTGCGGGCCGGAGCGGACGAGGCGCCGCCGTCCGTGCCGCGCGGTCCCGAACATCGTGTGGGAGAGGTCCCGGATCCGGTCGTCGGCCTCCTGCTCGCCGGTGCCGGGAGCGACCAGCCCCCGGGCCTCGACCTCGGCGAAGAGGGCTTCGGCCCTGCGCTGCGCCTCGACGAGGCTCAGCGTGCGCAGCCTCTCGTCCATCCGGTCGGGTGCTCCCATGGTGCCCTGCTCTCTTCCTTCACGGGGTCGCCCGCACGATGACGAGGGACCCTTCGTAGGTGGCCTGCGTCCGCAGGTGTCCGAAGCGCTCGTCCCAGGCCCCGGACTCCAGATCGCGGCTGAGCATCCGGTCGAAGCGCTCGCGTGCCCCGTCGTCGATGAAGCTCCATGCCGAGCAGGCCTGGCGGGCCGCCGGGTCGAGGAGCATCTCGGGCCGCCCGTAGTAGGCCTCGTTGAAGTTGTCGGTGCAGTCGAGGGGGATGGGGACGCGACGGGTCGTCACGGTCCCGCCGAGGGCGGCCGCCATGGCCTCGACCGGCGGATGGCGGCGGGCCTCGGTGTCCAGGACCTCGGGGGCGTACGCGTACAGCCAGAAGTCCCGTACGAGCCGGGGGTCGCAGGTCAGGACGACGACCGGCCCGTGGGTGACGCGGCGCATCTCCCGCAGGCCCGCCGCGACGTCGCTCCACTGGTGGACGCTGAACAGCGTCATGGCCCCCTCGAACGCGTCGTCCGGGAACGGCAGGTCCTCCGCGACGGCGTCGATGGCGGCCGTCAGCCGGACCGGGCGCCGGGCCCGCATCGACTCGGACGGCTCGACGGCCGTCACGGCCCGGGCGGCGGACTCGTAGGACCCGGCGCCGGCGCCGACGTTGATCACGGTCCGTGCTCCGCCGAGCGCCTCGGCGATGGCCTGGGCGACGCGGCCGTCGGGCCCGCGGTGCGCGGCGTGTCCGGAGCCGACGGCGCCGTGGGCGACGTCTCCGGCACCGGCGTCCTGGGTGCGTGCGTGCATGGGGGCTCTACCTCGCCTTGTGAGCAGGGACGGGGGCGGCCCGCCGTCACCGGGGGTGCCGACCTGCGGGCGCGGAGGGCCGAGGTCAACCCCCACGGAAGCATTTTGCATCCGCCAGGGTCGTTCCGTAAGACGGCTGGCACATGCCTATCCGATCGCCCGTGAGCGCCACAGATGCGACTTGGATGATGTGCCGACGATCGGGAGGCGCGGACTCCGGGTGGCGGGGGCGTGCGGGGCACCCGAGAGGGCAGAATGCCCTCATGGATCACACCTGCAAGCTGAGAGGCGCGGTGCATCTCGCGGATGCGTCTCCACGGCGGCGCGGTCGCGCGTCCCGGACGGGCCAGGTGCGGCGTGCACGGTGACGCCCTCCCTCCGGGGCAGCGCGAGGCCCGGGGGTGGCCGGTGTCCCACTACGGCCCCGTGCCCCGGTTCCGCGCCGACCGCTGGAGCCTCCAGGTCTTCGGCGCGACCGCGACGGGAGGGAAGTACTCCTGGACCTTCGACGAGGTCATGGCCCTCCCCGGGACCACGATCACCACGGACCTCCACTGCGCCTCGGGCACCACGACCCGCGGGCACGAGTTCTTCGGCGTGCCGGCCTCGGTCCTCCTGGACCTCGCACCGCCCGCCCCGGACGTCACCCACGTCATGGCCTGGGCCGAGTACGGCTACAGCGCCAATCTCCGGCTGTCCGACCTCACCGCCGACCGCACGCTCATGGCCACCCACCACGACGGCGAACCCCTCACCGTCGAGCACGGCTTCCCCCTGCGCCTGGTCGTGCCGCACCTCTACGGCTACAAGGGGCCCAAGTGGCTGCGCGGCATCGAGTACATGACCCGGGACCGGCGCGGCTTCTGGGAGGAGCGGGGCTTCCACAACACCGCCGATCCGTGGACCGAGCAGCGCTACTCGTACCAGGAGGACGACCACCCGCCGGACGGCCCCCCGGCCTGAGGAGTCCGGGGCCGGGCTCGCCGGGGCGCCGCGCCGCCCTGTGCCATGCTGATCCCGATCGAGACCTGGCGAGGGTGTGTACGGGGAGTGGTTCACGGTGGCGTTCGACGAGAGCGAGCGGGTGGCGGGCCTGATCGGCGCGCAGGAGAAGGCGATCGAGCTCTTCGCCGAGATCGAGAAGCGCGGGCTGGTGGCTCCGGGCCGGGGCGAGCGCGAGGTGAGCGACGCGATCCGTGACCTGGCGAACGACCTGTTCGGGACCACCAAGCACTGGCACAAGCGGATCATCCGCTCCGGCCCCAACACCCTGCTGCCCTACCGGGACAACCCGCCGGACCGCGTCATCGGCGAGGACGACGTCGCCTTCGCCGACTTCGGCCCGATCTTCGAGGAGTACGAGGCGGACTTCGGCCGCACCTACGTCTTCGGCGACGACCCGGACAAGCAGCGCCTCCTGACCGACCTGCCGCGCGTCTTCGACGCCGGCCGGGCCGCCTTCCGGGCCGACGGGAACATCACCGGAGCGCAGCTGTACGCCGAGGTCGAGCGACTGGCCGCCGAGGCCGGCTGGGACATCGGCATCTGGCACGCCGGCCACCTGGTGGGGGAGTTCCCGCACGAGACCAACGACGGCGAGAAGGCGCAGTCGTACATCACGCCCGAGAACACCACGACGCTGCGCCGCACCGACCGGTCCGGCCGCCCCTGCCACTGGATCCTCGAACTGCACTTCGTCGACCGGGAGAAGGGGTTCGGCGGCTTCTACGAGCAGCTGCTCGACCTCGCGTGACGGACGAGGTGACACACCCGCCGCCCGTGCGCGCCCGGCATCAGTAGACGTCGCGGACGTACCGCTTCTCGGCCGCCATCCGCTCGACGAAGGCGTCGGCCTCCTCGCCGCTCATCCTCCCGTGCCGGGCGACGATCTCGCGCAGCGTCCGGTCGACGTCCTTCGCCATGCGGGTGGCGTCGCCGCACACGTAGAAGTGGGCGCCGTCCCGGAGCCAGGACCACACGGCGGAGCCGTGCTCCCGCATCCGGTCCTGGACGTACACCTTGTTGCGCCGGTCGCGGGAGAAGGCGACGTCGAGCCGGTCGAGGTGACCGGAGGCGACATGGGCCTCCAGGTCCTCGCGGTGGTAGAAGTCGGTCGCCTCGCGCTGCTCGCCGAAGAACAGCCAGTTGCGGCCGGTGTGGCCCCGGGCCAGGCGGTCCTCGAGGAAGCCGACGAAGGGCGCCACGCCCGTGCCGGGACCGACCATGATCATGGGTGCGGCGGCGTCGGCCGGCGGACGGAAGTGCGGGGAAGGCCGCACGAAGACCTGGACGGGCCCGTCGTCGGCGTGGTCGGCGAGATGGGCGGAGCAGACGCCGGTGCGGTCCCGCCCGAGGCCGTTCGTGTAGCGGACGACGGAGACGGTGAGCCGGACCTCGCCCGGGTGGGCGAGCGGGCTGGAGGAGATCGAGTACAGGCGCGGCTGGAGCCGTTTGAGGACGCCGGTCCACTCGGCCGCTGAGGCGCGTACCGGGAAGCCGCCGATCACGTCGGCCATCTGCCGGCCCCAACTCCACTTCGCCAGCTCGTCCTTGTTCCCGGGGCGGAGCAGCCGCCCGAGGTCGACGCTGCCGGTGCGCTCGGCCACGAACCTCAGCAGGTCGGGCGTGAGGCGGGTGATGTCGAAGCGGGTCCGCAGGGCCTCGGCCAGTGGGAGCGGACCGGGGGAGCCGACGTCGACCGGCTCGTGGGGGTGGAGTCCGGTCAGGGCCAGCCACTCGGCGACCAGGTCGGTGCTGTTGGCCGGCCAGACGCCGAGCGCGTCACCCGCCTCGTACGCGAGCTCGCCGCCGCGGGTGTCGAAGGCGAACTGGCGCACCTCCTTCTCGGAGCCGGGCAGGCTGAGCAGGCGGTTGCCGACGAGGAGCGTGGGGAACGGCGAGGCCTTCGTGTACGGCCCGGAGCTGGGGACCGCCGCCTCCCTGGAACCGGCGGGGCCGGAACGGGCGGGGCCGGGGGCCGCGGCGGGGGGCGGCTCCGGCGGACGGGCCGAGAGGAGGGGAAGGAGCGCGGTGAACCAGGCCTCGGAGCTGTCCTCGTGGTCGGGTTCGCAATCGGTACGGGGGTGCAGGCGGGTGGCGCCGAGTGCGGCGAGGCGCTCGTCGACCCGCCGCCCGTGGCCGCAGAAGTCGCCGTAGCCGGAGTCGCCGAAGGCCAGGACGGAGTACCGGACGCCGTCCAGGCGCGGTGCCTCGGGGGACGCGAGCCGCTGCCAGAAGGAGGCGCCGTTGTCCGGGGCGTCCCCGTCCCCGTACGTGCTCGTCACGACCAGCAGGTCGGTGTCGGGGCCCACCTCCCCGGGATCGACGCTCTCCATGGGGACGAGGGCCGGTGCGTGCCCGGCCTCGGTCAGCCGGTCGGTGAGCACGGCGGCGAAGTCCTCGGCGGTCCCGGTCTGGGAGGCCCAGAGGACCAGCAGCCGCCGTGCGGGGGCGGTCCGAGACCCGCCACCGGGGGGTGCCGCTGCGGATGCCGACGCCGCGACGGACGGGGCCGGATCCGGTGGGGAGGCCGTGCGGGAGTACGCCCCGGCGAGGACCCCGTCGACCCACAGACCGTGCTCCGGCGCGAAGGGCGCGGACGCCGGGAGGACGGGGACCCGGCCGTCGGCGGAGGCTCCGGCGAGCCCGGACAGGAATCCGGCGAGGTAGCGGCGCTCGGGCTCGGTGAAGGGCGGGGGGACGAGGTCGGCGACGCCGAAGAGGCGGGCGAGCGCGGGGACGGGGTCGCCGCCGGGTACGGGGTCCCGGTCGGGCGCGAGGCCCCCGTCGGGCACGCCGTCCGCGAGGTCTCCGCCGCGTGCGCCGTCTCCGTCCGGGGCAGGCGGCGGCGCCGTGGGCAGCGGCTCTCCGGAGGACCGCGGCTCCGGGAGTGCGACACGTATAGGCGCGGCCGTCCTCGCGAGGGTCACCGCGCACGCCTTGAACTCCGGCTGGAAGGAGAGCGGGTCGACGGCGTCGTTCGTGACGGCGTTGACGCTGAGGTACTCGCCGAACAGGTCGTTCCAGTGGAAGGGCGCGAAGCAGTTCCCGGGCCGGACCCGGTCGGTCACCACCGCGGGCAGGACGGCGCGACCGCGCCGCGAGGCCATCTCCACGCTGTCGCCCTCGCCGACGCCGAGCGCGGCCGCGTCCTCGGGGTGGACCTCGACGAAGGGGCCGGGGCCGAGCTTCGCGAGCCTGGCGACCTTCCCGGTCCTGGTCATCGTGTGCCACTGGTGCGGGACGCGCCCCGTGTTCAGGACGAACGGATAGTCGTCGTCCGGGAGTTCGGCCGGGGGGAGGTGCGGGCGGGCGAAGAAACGGGCGCGGCCGCTCGGCGTCGGGAAGGCGAGCCGGGGCCGGGTGCCGTCCTCCCGTTCCAGGAGCGACTGACTCACACCGTCGTTCACGTAGCGGATCGGGTTCCGGTCGGGGCCGTCGGCGTCCGGGGCCGGCCACTGGACGGGGGTGGCGCGCAGCCGCGCGTAGTCGACGCCGCGCAGGTCCCAGCCGGTCGCGGGGTTCCAGGCCTGCTTCAGCTCCTCGAAGACCTCCTCGGCGGAGGCGTACGTGAAGCCCTCGGCGAAGCCCATCTCGCAGGCGACGCGGGCGATGAGCCGCCAGTCGGGGAGGGCCTGGCCGGGCGGGTCGACCACGCCCTGGACCAGGGTGAGGTTCCGTTCGGAGTTGACCATGACGCCGTCGGACTCCGCCCAGAGCGTGGCGGGCAGCACGACGTCCGCGTACGCGTTGGTCTCGGTCTCGGCGAACACGTCCTGGGTGACGACGAGTTCCGCTGCCTCCAGGGCGGTGATCACGGTCCTGCGGTTGGCGACGGAGGCGACGGGATTCGTGCAGATGATCCAGCAGGCCTTGATCTCCCCGGCCGCCATCCGTTCGAACATCTCGACGGTGCCGCGCCCGACCTCGGTCCGCAGCGATCCCTCGGGGATCCGCCACAGGTCCTCGACGAAGGCACGGTCGGCGTCGACGAGGACCGACCGCTGCCCGGGGAGGCCGGGACCCATGTAGCCCATCTCCCGCCCGCCCATGGCGTTGGGCTGGCCGGTCAGCGAGAAGGGCCCGGACCCGGGGCGGCACAGGGCGCCGGTGGCGAGGTGGAGGTTGACGAGCGCGTTGGTGTTCCAGGTGCCGTGCGTGGACTGGTTGAGCCCCATGGTCCAGCAGCTCATCCACTCGCCGGCCTCGCCGATCCACCGCGCGGCCCGGCGGATGTCCGCCTCGGGGAGGCCGGTGATCCGGGCCACCTCGGCCGGCGCGTAGTCGGCGAGGAAGGCGGGCATGGCCTCCCACCCCTCGGTGAACTCGGCGACGAACGCCTCGTCGACGTGCCCGTCCTCCACGAGCAGGTGCAACAGGCCGTTGAGCAGGGCGAGGTCCGTACCCGGCTTGATCTGGAGGAACAGGTCGGCCTTGTCGGCGGTGGCGCTGCGCCGGGGATCGACGACGATCAGCTTCGCCCCGGCCGACCGCACCCGGTCCATCATCCGCAGGAAGAGGATCGGGTGGCAGTCGGCCATGTTGGCGCCGATGACGAAGAACGCGTCGGCCCGGTCGAAGTCCTGGTACGAGCCCGGGGGACCGTCCGCCCCCAGCGACAGCTTGTAGCCGGATCCGGCGGACGCCATGCACAGCCGGGAGTTCGACTCGATCTGGTGCGTGCGGACGAAGCCCTTGGCCAGCTTGTTCGCCAGGTACTGCGCCTCCAGCGACATCTGCCCGGACACGTAGAAGGACAGGGCGTCGGGACCGTGCTCGTCGAGGATCGCGCGCAGCCGCCGGGCGACCTCGGTGACGGCGGTGTCGACGTCGGACGCGACCGCCTCGCCGCCCCGCTCCGCGCGGACCAGCGCGGCCGTGGCGCGCCCGGTGGCCGCCAGCATGTCCGCGCTCGTGGAGCCCTTGGTGCAGAGCCGGCCGGAGTTGGTCGGATGGCTCCTGTCGCCCGAGGCCCTCACGGCGCGCCGCAGGCCGGTGGCGGGGTCCCGGGTGACGTCGAGAACGATCCCGCAGCCGACCCCGCAGTACGAGCAGACCGTCCGCGCGGCCTCGGTCCCTGAGTCCGGCGACGCCACCGGCACCCCTCCCCCTCGACGAACAGGTGGGCGATTCCCACGGCTCCAGGGTAGGGAGGGCCGGTTTCCTGATGATCACGCCTCCCTCACGCAGCGGGTTACGCCGTCCGCACCACGACGGGGAGGCCACCGTGAGCACCGCGCGGGACCGGCTCCCGGGCCGCGCGGGTGAGGGGGAGGAGCGCTCGGGCCGTGCGGGTGCGGGGGGACGGAGCGCTCGGGGTGGGCCACGCGGTGGACCGCGACGACGGTCGCACGCACCGCGCGCCTGTGGCCTCCCGTGGGGAGCCGGGAGGCGGGCGCGGCCAGGGCTCCCACGGGGACGCGGAGCACGGCCGACGGCCGGACCGCGGGGTGAGCGGTGCGGAGGGGCCGCTTGCGGTTCACCTTGCCACCGGGCCGGCCGGGTGCGCCAGAGTCGTGCACGAACCGGGCCTGGCATATGCGACCCGGGCTCGGCGGCGAGCGGACCCGTCGTCGTGGAACGGCGGGGCGGCGGAGGCGCCGCGCGAGGCCGGGGGAGCGGGATCGCCCGCTCCCGCCTCCACAGGCGGTTCCGCCTCCTTCACCGGTTCCGTGGCTCCAGACGGAAATCGAAGCCGAGGGTCCCCGGATCCAGGGCGGTCGCGCCGCCGTCGACGGTGAGCACCGCACCGTTCACGAAGGAGGCGGCGGGCGACAGCAGCCAGGCGATGGCCTCCGCGACCTCCCGCGGGTCACCGGGCCGCCCGGCGGGCAGGACCCGGGTCACCTCGTCGTACGCCGCTTCCAGACCGTTCCCCTCCAGACCCGCCTCCTCGGCGAACCGGTTCATCCGGCGGTCGGCCATGTCGGTGCGCACCCAGCTGGGGCACACCGTGTTGGCGCGCAGCCCGGCGCTCCCGTAGTCGACCGCGAGCGAGCGGCACAGTTGCAGCAGCGCGGCTTTGGAGGTGGCGTACGCGGCGTTCCCGACGCCGTTGCGCAGGGCGGACACCGAGGCCACCGCGACCACCGCGCCTCGGGCGTCGAGCAGGTGCGGGAGGGCGGCGCGCAGCAGCAGGAACGGGCCGGTGAGGTTGGTCCGCATCACGTCGTCCCAGTCCTCC
Organism: Streptomyces sp. NPDC002232; assembly: GCF_042890295.1. Classification (NCBI taxonomy): domain Bacteria; kingdom Bacillati; phylum Actinomycetota; class Actinomycetes; order Kitasatosporales; family Streptomycetaceae; genus Streptomyces; species Streptomyces sp. NPDC002232. The sequence continues at coordinate 306,418 of NZ_JBIARV010000004.1, forward strand.
AGGGTGACGTCACCGACCCCGCCGCCCCGCCCGATGCCCGCGTTGAGCACCAGACCGTCGAGCCGCCCGTACGCGCCGACCACCGTCTCGACGAGCGCGGCCACCGCCGCCGGGTCCCCGATGTCCGACGGCACGGCGAGGGCGCCGGTCTCCTCGGCGACGAGCCGCAGCGGCTCGGGGCGCCGCCCGGACACCGCGACCTTGTGGCCCGCCTCGGCCAGGGAGTGCGCGGTCGCCGCCCCGATCCCCGTTCCGCCCCCGGTCACCAGGTACACGCGCTCGTCCGCCATGTCCGCTTCCCTCCCGTGTCTCGTACCCCGTCCACCGTCCTGTCGATCTTAGGCACGTGACTCCGCGGGGCCGGGCCGGCGGACCAACCGCGTCGCGGAAAGCCGCTGTTGGAGTCGGGGCGAGGCCTGGCGGGTACGACCGGCCGGACCGTTCGGGCCGGCGCGCGCCCGCCCTATCATCGGTCGGGACCGGCACAGGGGCGCCCGTGAGCGAAGGGACCGGCATGACGTCGGTGGACGAAGGACGGGCGTGGCTGCTGCTCTGCCCCGGGCTCAGCTCGCGCGCGGACGCCGCCGGACGGCGTCCGGGACCGGTCACCTCGTCCCTCATCGCCGCCTTCGAGGCGGAGCTCGGGCACCGGGCCGAGGTGGTCCACGGCAGCCGACTGGTACTCGGCGTGGAGGGCGGACACCTCACGCTGACCGACACCACCGGCCGTGGCGTCCCCGCGCCCGCCGTGGCGTACGCGCGGCTGTCGACGCCCCGCGTGTCGGCCGACCGGGAGATCACGCTGCTTCGGCATCTCGCGGCGATGGGAACGCGGTTGCTGAACCCCGCCGAGGCGGTCCTGGCGGCCGTGAACAAGTTCTGGCACCTCCAGCAGCTCGCCGCGGCCGGAATCCCCGTCCCCGACACCCGCACCCACACCGACGCCCCGCTGGAGCACCTGCTCGACGCCGGGGTGCCGGAGCCCTGCGTGGTGAAGGCCGTCCGGGGCCAGCGTGGCCGACGGGTCTTCCTCGCCGCCGACGACGCGTCGCTGCGTTCCGTGGCCGGGAGCCTGGACGACCGCCACCCCTATCTCCTCCAGCGGTACGTCGCCCATTCCCACGGCCGGGACCTGCGCGTCGTCGTGGTCGACGGCCGGGCCGTGGCCGCCGCCGTGCGCACGGCCGGTGACGACCGCCTCGTCTCGAACCTGGCGCAGGGCGGCACGCACGCCGTCTGCACCGGCCGCCACCCGGCGGCGGAGGCGCTGGCGGTCGCGGCGGCGGACGCCGTCGGCCTCGGCGTCGCCGGGGTCGACCTCCTCTTCGAGGCGGACGGCTCCTTCACCGTGTGCGAGGTGAACTGCAACCCCACCTGGCGGCCGGACATGCCCGGCGTCGCCGAAGCCGTCGCGGCCGCCTGCCGAGACCGCCTCACAGAGCCCCGCTGAAGGCCCCGGGCCCGCCGCGGGCCTGAGGTGGCCCGGACAGCCGTGGCAGGGACCGCGGGGCGGTGCTTTCCTGGAGGTGAGGAGGGGACCGCGCCCCGGACCCGGCGAGGCGGCTTCGGGCCGTGCGTCGCGCCGTCGCGCCCCGGGAGGAGCGGACAGGCCCTCCGTCCGTCGTGGGGGTCACGGCCCGGAAGGCGGTGAGCGCCGTGGAATCGCCCCTGGTGGTAGGCGTCGACGGGTCCGACGCGAGCCTCACGGCCGTCGACTGGGCCGCCGACGAGGCGGTCCGGCACGAGCGCCCCCTCCGGATCATCCACGCCTCGGAGTGGGAGCGGTACGAGGGCGTCGCCCCGGACTCGGCCACCGACCGGCCCCCGGCTCAGATCCTGGCGGAGAGCGTCGTCGCCACCGCCGTCGGCCGCGTCCGCCTGCGCGCCCCCGCTCTCCCCGTGACCACGGACGTCCTCGGAGAGGACGCCTCCACCGCCCTGCTCCGAGAGGGGGAGGGCTCCCTGGCCGTGGTGGTCGGGTCCCGTGGACGGGGTGGGTTCACCGAACTGCTGCTCGGATCCGTCGGCCTCGTCGTGGCCGCCCGGGCGCCGTGCCCGGTGGTCGTCGTGAGAGGGGACGGGGAGGCCCTGGAGGCACGCCACGACCGCGTCCTGCTCGGCCTCGGCGAGGAGGACGCGGACGCCCCGGCGGTGTGGTTCGCCTTCCGGGAGGCGGCCGTGCGGGACGCGGAACTCGATGTCGTCCTCGCCGTACGACGGCCCGCGCACGCGCCGCCGAGCGGCGACCCCGGCGTCCGGGCCGGGGACGGACCGTCCGAGCCGCTCGACCGGGCCCTTGAGGCCGCGGCGACCGCGCACCCCCGGGTGCGTCTGCGCCGGCGCACGGTCGAGGGGACCGCCGCCAAGGTCCTGACCGAGCGTTCCGCCGCGGCCGACCTGCTGGTCCTCGGGGCCCGGCGCCGGGACGCGCTCGCCGGCCGGGAGCTCGGCCGGGTGGCCCACCGCGTGCTGCACCATGCCGCCTGCCCGGTCGCCGTGGTGCCCCACCGGCACGGGGAGTTCCCGCAGGTGGAGCGCTGACGGAACCGGAGGACCGTACGGCGTGACGACCTGACCCCGGGCGTGGCCCACCACGTACGGGAACCAGGGCGACCGGGTGCGCCGAGCGGCCCCGCACGCCGACGGACCGGACGGCCCCGGGGCCCGTGCCCCGCTCCGCACCGGGCGCTCCGGGGCCGGGAGCGGGACAGTGGAGCGAGAGGACTTTCGCCGTCCCGTGCACGAGGAGCAGAGCCATGGCCGCAGATCACGTGGAGCCCACGGCACAGCCGCGTCCCGGACGTCGGCGACCGGTCCACGGGGGGTTGCCCGCCGGGCGGTCCGCGCGCTTCAGCGGCGCCGTGGAACCGTAGGCCCGCCGTGTCCCGCCAGGAGTCACCGGGCGGAGGGGCCGCGTCGCGACCGCAGGAGCCCTCCGGGCGGGGGGCCCTGGTGTTCGTGCTGGTGGCCGCTCTGATCTGCGGTGTCGTGGCGGCCGGCTCGCTGTGGACCTTCGGGGGAAGGGCCGACCGCGACCTCGCCGCTCACCGTCACCGGGTCCAGGCCACCACCACCGGGCCGGCCAGGGAACCGCCGGCCGCCGCCCGCTTCGGGACGAAGCCGCAGGCCGTCGCGCCCGCGGTGTGGGAACAGCCCGCCCACGTCCACCGGTCCGGAACCGTCTACGTTCCGCCCCGGACGCCCCAGGGGCACAGCGTGGCGATCTGGGTGGACGACGCGGGGATCCCCGCCCGGCCTCCCGGCAGTACGGCCGACCGGGCGCTGACGTCCCTCTCGGGAGGCATCGCGGCGGGAGCCGTCGTCGGGGTGACGGGCGCAGGCGTGGTCCTCCTCGTCCGTCGCCGGGCCGAGGGCCGAAGGCTCGCCGCCTGGGAACGGGAGTGGGAACAGGTCGAACCGGTCTGGTCCGGCCGCCCCCGCGGGGGCCGAGGCCGGGGGAGCGGCGACTGAGAGCCTGCGCCCCGGGAAGGGGCCACTGGTCCACTGAGAGCCGCGACCCGACGAGCGGCTCATCCGCCCCCACGAGGACGGCCCGTCGCACGGCGTCCCCATGCGTCGGGGGCCTGACGGGTCCCGCTCAGGCAGCGGCGTCCAGGTGGGCGAAGACGACGAGGTCTCCGTGTAATCGCGCGCGGTGCGCTCGTCGGTGCCCGTGCGGGTGATCAGCCGTGACTCCAGACATGGCGAAGACCAGACAGTGCCCGTGTCCGGCCGCAGGACGCATTCGTTGACCTTGCATGAATGTCCAGGGCGAGAGCTGCCTGCCCCCGCGACTACGCAGTCCCGCCACTGCGGCGACGGCATACGGAAAACTGACGGACCGCCTCCGCGCGCCCGTCGGCCTCTCCGCCCCGCTGACGAGGAGGACATGTGAGTGAAGAGACTGTTTCGCTGAGTCACGAGGGCTTCCGCTACTCGTGTCGCATCAATCGCCGGCCCGACGGATCCGACCCGCCGGTCTTCCTCTTCGGAGGTGCGCTGCACCGGAACCACGGGTGGGCCAGAAGGCTGGAGAAAGTACTCACGTCACAGAGGGCGGTCGTCACCGTCGACCTGCCGGGGTTCGGGGCGGCCGATCCCGCGCCTCCGTCCTGCGACGCTTCCTTTCTCGCGCAAGCCGCGTGGCGAGCTGTCGAATACCTGCGCTTCAGCCAGTACGACCTCGTCGGGCAGTGTCTGGGCGGATTCGTGGTCCAGCAGATGCTGCACCAGCCCCGGCCCGGGGTCCGCAGTGTCGTTCTCTCGGGCGTGTCCGCGGGTCCATGGCCCAGTCCGCAGGTACGCGCTCAACTGCAGAACGCGGAAGTCGCCAGCGACAGTGGAGACCAGGCCACCCTGCTCGACGTGGCCAGCCATCTCTTCTTCGGTTCCGCGGCAGGGTCCGAGGAACGCGCGGGACAATCCTCCGTACCTCTGTTCAGGGACCGGATCAGTGCGCTGGAACCGGGAGTCCTCGAAGACCTTCGGAACCACCTGTACCGCGACTGGTTCCCGTCAGGGCACGCCACACTCCCCTTGCCCGACGTGCCCGTGCATGTGTTCACCGGTGTCAACGACATCCTGACGCCGCCCAGCGATGCGCGCCGGCTGGCCATGAGCTATCCGCGCGGAAGGTTCGCGGTCGTCGAGGACGCGGGGCACATGATCCATGTCGAACTGCCCGACGAGTACGGGAGGATCGTGGCGGCCTGCTTGAGTGGCGGTTTCGGTGCCATCCCGCACGCTCGCGTGCTCGACGCATCAGAACGGCTGGCCGAAAGCACATGAAAGACATCAACCCGCTTCATAGGCGTACCGCCCATGGGTAACGCCCTTGCGCATCGCTCCGGCCGCTTCGTCCTGCTCCGAGAACTCGCTCCGGGCGACCTCGACCGAGCCGCTGAGATGTGGGGCGACTCCGGTGCCATGCGATTCCTGACCGCTGATCCGATGAGCAGGCAGATGGCCGAGGACACCATCGAGCGCGCCGCCCATTCGGCCACATCGGCCCAGCGCCGGTCCTACCACCTGGGCATCGCCCAGCACGACGACAACACGCTCATCGGCAGCGTGGCGGTCAATCTGGAGGGGAGGAGCAGCGCGTGTGTGCACTCCTTCGTCCTTCATCCCGGAGCACGCAATCTGTCCCTCGCCGGTGCCGAGGCGGCTCAACTGACGGCGGCCTTCTGCTTCCAGGAACTCGGACTGCACCGATTCTGGTGCATGTGCCGGGAGGACAACACCAGAGCCAGGCGCCTGTACCTGAGCCTCGGAATACAACAGCAAGGTCTCTTCCGCGAAGTCGACTTCAAGGAAGGCCGCTGGCACAATCACCTGATCTTCGACTGGCTTGCCCCGCACTGGGAATCCCGGCGCAAACCTCCGGCCCAGCGTCAGACTCGGGACACGGTAGCGATCCAGACGAACAGCCTTCTGCATCCATGAGAGGGCGGCGCCCTCGGCTCAACAACACGAGTGCCGTCCGCCCTCCATGACGTGTCGCGGCAGCACCCGGTGTTGACACCTGCCACGAGCTCTCCGCCCAGTCCACCGCCGTGTCCCGGGGCCGGCAGCACGCGGGCCAGCTGTTCGTGCACTCCGCGGTGCACGAACAGACCAACGCCGGCCCATGGGACCAAAGTTCTCCCTGCCGATGCCCGGCCTCGGGGCCGGGCTCGGCTCGATCCCGCGCAGGACCACCTTCGACGTGGACGAACTTGCCCGCGCCCGGAGCGCGGAGGACTTGACCGGCGCCCGTGTCGGCGACGACCCGCCCGCACTCCCGATGCCACGTCACCGGCCCGGCGACCGCCGGCACGGAACATCTCCGGCCCGGAGCCGCCCCGGCGCCCCGTCAGGCTTCGTCGCGACGGGTCCAGGTCCCTCTTCCGCCGGCCGTCATGAGCGTGTTGACGATGTGCGACCGGTTGCGCCCGCCCCGGAGCAGTCGCTCGGCCGCCAGGCCGAACGCCAGCACCGGTCCTACGAGTCCGACGGTCTCGCCGGTGCCGAGCGCCAGCCCCGCGCCGACGAGCCCGAGGCCGGTCTCGGCGGCGGCCCAGGCGAGCCGGCCGGGCCGCTCCCCGGAGGCCGGCAGCTTCCGCCGGACCGCCCGGAGCAGAGCGGCGAGGGCATCGTCGGCCCCCGCCGCGTCCCCGGCGCGCAGCGCCGCCTGGAAGGCGTCGCGCCGACGCGTCACGACCTCGTCCTGATGGATCTTCGCGATGTCCTGCCAGCCCAGTTCGGCGACCGCCGCCAGGCTGCCCGGCGCCATCCCGTGTTCCGCGGGGACCGTGGCCCCGGGGCCTGCGGGCTCGAAGAGTGCGTCCGTCGGACGCCCGAGGTACAGCCCGATGTCGGCCGCCTTCGGGAGCGACCGCGGCGACGCCCCGTCGGTGCCCAGAGTCCGCTGCACCGCCCCGTTCCAGGCCTGCGTCGCGGTGTTCCACATCGCTGTCCTGTGTGGCGGGTTCGTCGCGTCGAGCCGGGCGAAGAGCACAGCTCTGCGGTGCCGGTCCGACGACTCCACGTGCTCGTCGAGATAGGCGAGCGTGCGTTCCACCGGGGCGTAGTCGTGGCCCGGAAGCCCCGGCAGCTCCGCCACCTCCTCCAGCACGTCGCGGTACGAGCAGGGGCGCGCCACGGCGCTCGTGCCCAACGGCACTCCGGCTTCGCGGGAGAAGTGGTGCAGGGTCCAGGCCACGGCCTCGAGCCTGCGCCGGATCGCCCCGCCCTCCTCGTACCGTGCACCTAACGCGGTGCCCCGCGCGAACAGCGGCCCGGGGTTCGCCTCCCCGCGCTCCAGAACGGCCTCGGACAGCCTGACCAGGGGCTCCGCCGTGTCGAACGAGGACGAGAGCCAGCCGGGCTCCAGGGCGCGGTGCAGGCCGGTGGTCACCAGGGCGAACGGGTCGCTGCCGGCCGGAGCGGCGGTGGTGCAGCGCAGGAACGACGGGCAGCCGCGTACGAAGGACCGGAAGTCCTCCGTCTCGAACAGCGCCTGCACCGCGTGGCTGTCGATGAGCTGCACGTCGCTCAGCACCACCGTGTGCCCCAACAGGGCCTGGATCTTCAGCATGACGGCCAACGACGTGTCCCGCGGTTCCCACCCCGACACGCGCAGGTGCTCACCGTCAAGCCAGTGGGCATAGATCTCCACGGCTCCCCCCTTCTCCCGTCGAGCGAGGGCTCCCCCTCGGCAGCAGACCCTATGGTGAAGAAGCCAACTGCGCGAAGCGAAAGCCTGGTTGGCATGTGCGAGAGCATCGCGGCAGCTACCGGGCCGGTCTCGGTCTCGATGCCACTCAACGGCCGGCTGCGACCTGCATGCGGGTCAGCCGCACGACGAAGTACGCTGCCGCGCCGGCCGCGACGACGTTCAGCGCGTCGCCCACCATCCCCAGAGACACGGCGTCCAGCACTGCGGTGAGACCGTCGGCCCGTTGATGGCTCCGCCCTGCATACCAGCGGAGCAAGAGCGAGCCGGCGAAGGTCCCCCACCATAGGTTCACGGGCCAGAGGGAGGGGCTGGAGACCGCACCACCACGGCTGGGGCCCCGCGAGACGGCGGCCCACATCTCGACGGCGATGCGGTACGGCATCCAGAGAAACGCCACGGGCACGAACCAGGCTCCGATCGCCCAGCCACTTCCCCACCTGAAGCCATCCGGCGCCAGGGCTCCGGTGGCGCGCCGCATGCGATGGAACCAGGTGACGAACAGGGCGGCGCAGACCGTCAAGGCCAGAACGTAGAACCGGTCCACCCTCCTGAACAAGGCGTCCGCCGACTCAAGTTCGTCTTGTCGGGCGAAGCTGAAACCGCCGTCCGCCCGTACCGCGAAGTGGGTCCGGAACCCGGCGTACACGGCGAACAGATCACATACGGCAACACCCGCGAGCAGCACACACACCGCGACGATCAACGGGCGCCCGGGGCCGGGCATCCGGTCGGGCAAGGCAGGACGTGGGCGCAGAGCGCCCAGAGGAGACGAGGACATGGCGGTGTGACCCCTTACGGGCAAGGAACGGGAACTGCCCGCGGACCTGCGTGCAGAGGGAAGCTACGCCACGAGAGACCTGTCCGTCCACGGACAATCGCCTCACCGGGAGCCACCGTGGGGCGACCCGACAGCCGCGCAACAACCTGGCACCCACATCGCATACGGCCGGGCGCGAGGGGTGGCCCGGTGCGTCGGCCGCACCGAGCAGTCCTACGGCGCCGGAGACACCCGCCGCTGCCGGTTCAGGTCACGAGCGCGGCCGCCTGCTGACGGGCCTGGTCCAGCCAGTCCCCGCGCGTTTCCTCCGTCGAGTCGGCGACCGTCCGGAAGACGACCCGACGCACCTCGCTCACCCCGACGTACGGCAGGACGCAGGCCGACCAGATCCTCTCCAAGGGATCGCCGAACTCGCTGTCCTCCCGCTCGGCCGGAGTGTCGGACGTGTTCAGCACGAGCGCCTTGGACACCTTCAGGAGCCCGACGGGTTCGCCCTCCGCAGCGCCCAGCTTGTAGGCGACACCCGGCACGAGCACACGCTGCACCCACCCCGCGAGGACGGCCGGAGGCATACCCCACCAGTTCGGGTGGACGAACACCATGGCGTCCACAGTGGCCACCTCCGCACGGTGCAGGGCCACCTGACTCTCCTGAGCGCGACCCGCTTCCTCGACCGTTCCGGTCTCATCGGCGGACAGCACCGCCGGGAAGCCCTCCGCGCACAGGTCATGAGCCACCACCTCGGCACCCCGCTCGCGCAACTCCCCCACCACGGCGTCGAAAACAGCGTGGTTGAAACTCCCCGCACGCGGATGTGCGAGATACACCGCTACGCGCATTCTTCCCCCCGGTCTGTAACAGCCGACAACGCCCGCCCCGGCAAAGGATACTCAGGCTCCGCCCACGGCCGGCCGGACACCCTCGCACCGGCGGGAGGACGCTACGGGGTCGGCCGCCGCCCGTCCCGCGCCCGAGGCCCGGAGACCGCCGCACGGCGGTCCTGGCCACCGGCGCCCTGCGACCGCCGCGCGACCCGCACGCCCGGGAGTGGGACGAGGAGGGCTCTACCGCGTGAACGGGCCGGCCGGCCTACGTCTGGTCCTCGACGCGCAGGGCGAACAGGACGATGTCGTCGTCGTGCTCGGGGCCGGCGAGGGTGTCGGCGAGCAGGTCGAGCAGATGCGGCAGGGCGGTGTTCTCGTCGGCTGCCCGGCCCAGGATGCGTTCGGCGTGGCCCAGGGCCTGGTCGAGACCTCGGCCGCGGTGTTCTATCAAGCCGTCGGTGTAGAGCAGCAGCAGCGCACCGGGCCGAAGAACCCGCTCGTACTGCGGCCGCACTCCGCTCGGCGCGAACCCCGGGTGCATGAGCAGCGAGTGCTCCTCCAGCTGCTCCACACCCTCGTGGGGGTGGGCCAGCAGCGGTGGGGGATGTCCGGCGTTGATCCAGTTCAGCAGCCACTCGCCGTGCGGGCGGGGGGTCAGGTGGGCGTGGACGAGCGTGCCGCTGAGCTTGATGTTCAGGTGCTCGTTGGCGTCCTCGAGGGAGGCGACGGCGGCGGCCGGGCTGTCGGCGCGTTCGATGTCGGCCTGGCGGAGCATGCTGCGGGCCTGTCCCATCAGGGCGGCGGCGTGCATGTCGTGTCCGGTGATGTCGCCGACCGTGACGGCCAGGGCTCGGCGCCGGTCGGCTGCGCGGCGGTCACCGGGCAGCGGGTAGGCGTCGTACCAGTCGCCTCCGACCATGTCGCGTTCGGCCGCGGGCCGGTACAGGGCGGCGATCTCCAGTCCCTCGAACTCCGGGAGGTCCGTGAGCATGGCCTGCTGGAGCTGACGGGCCACGGTGACCCGCTCGTCCAGGTGCGCGGCGCGCTGAACCGCCAGAGCGGTGTAACCGGCGATCGCCGTCAGCACGGCCCGCTCGTGCACGTCGATCTCGTGCGGCTCGTCCCACGCGACCACCAGGGTTCCCAAGGTCGCCCTCCTCGTACCGGGCAGGGGTACGCAGATCGCCGTGTGCAGGCCCATGGCGTCGAAGACAGCCACCGTCTGCGGGTCATAGCCCTCGACGAGGGTCTGCCGGTCGGGCACCAGCACGACACGGTTCTCCCGCGCGGCCTGCGCCGACGGCCAGTCGTCGGACAGGGCATAGCGCGGGAGCTGCTTCTCCAGCTCTGCCGGCCCCCTCGCCGTATCGACCGCTCTGCGCAGCGCACTGTCGTCATCGCGCAGCGTCAAGCCGACGTAGGCCGGCTTCAAGTCCCCGCTGACCAGTTCACCGACGGTACGGCGCACCTCGTGCAGACCGGAGGTGTTCCCCAGCAGCTCGGCTGCCCGCAGCATCAGCTCGGAGCGGTCCAGGCGGCCCTTCAGGTCCTGCGCGCCGTCGTGGGCCCGGCCTGTCGCGGCTTTGGCCTCGTACGGGGCCTGCCACGCACCCCGCCGGGCATCGTGGGCCCGCGCCTCACTGGAGCGCAGTCCCAGTTCGACCGCGCACGTCTCCGCCAGATCCGAAAGGTCCTGCACGTTCTGGGCGCTCCACGACCGTGTGCCCGTGTCGAAGGCGGCCAGGACTCCCAGCAGGGCGCCGCCCTCGTCGTACAACGGGACTCCGGCGAACGCCTCGTACCCCGTGTCCGCCAGAGCGGCGGCTCCCTGCGTACCGGAGTCCAGGGCGACAAGGCGGCCGTCCTGCGCCACGCGGCGCAGCCAGTGGGAAAGCTCAGCTCTCGGCCCCGGTAGCGGAGAGGGTCTGCTTGCGACGACGTCCACCCGTACCTCACCTCCGGGCAGGGAAACGACGGAGGCCACCACGGCGCCGGACGCCCCAAGGACGCTGGCCGTCAGACGTGCGAAATGCTCCACGGCCCTCTCACCATCCACTCCGGCAAGCCACCCGACCGCGACGCCGTCAACCCAGTTGACGCACTCTACCGGAGCGTCCACACCCTGGGCCTCCGCCTTGATCCGAACACGCGCGCCGACGGCGGCGCTGATGACGCCCCGGCGTAGGTGGTGCCGGTGGCGTCCCAGGCGATGCGGCGGCGTCCATCAGCGTGGACTTGCCCGCGCCCTCGACGCCGATGACCGCGTCGACGCTGTGCCCGGCGGTCAGCAGCCGGTCCATCACACGGGCCTGATCCCCGTGAGCGTGTCGAGCCAGCCGGTCAGAAGACGGTTGATCTCCTCCGGGCGTTCCTGCTGGATCCAGTGGCCGCAGCCCTCTACCAGGTGGGAGGCGGTCAGGCCGGGGAGGGTGGTGGGGAAGGCGTCGATGGCGTCGGACATCCAGGTGGTGGAGGCGTCCAGGGCGCCGCCGATGAACAGGGACGGCTGCTTGATCGGGGCTCCGTGGTGAGGAGCGAGGTCCTCCCAGTCGCGGTTCATGTTGCGGTAGCGGTGGAGAGCACCCGTCAGACCCGTGCGCTCGAACTCTCCGGCGTAGAAGTCGAGGTCGTCCTCGGTCAGCCAGGCCGGGAGGACGCCGGCGGGAAAACGGTCACGCAGCCGGCCGCCGTGGGCGACGAAGTGCGGGTCGGGCTCGCCCCGGGCCGGCATGGTGTCGGCGGACAGGGCGGCGTAGAAGCCCGCGAGCCAGCCCCGGACGTCGGGCTCGATCTCTGCCTCGGCACGGCCGGGCTCCTGGAAGTAGGAGACGTAGAACTCCTGCTCGGGGCCGCCGATCCGGTCGAAGACATCGGTCGGGCGGGGGCCGCCGGGCGGCGCGTACGGAACACTCAGCAGGCCGACGGCCCGGAAGACCTCGGGGTGGAGCAGGGCGGAGGTGGCGGCGATGTGGGAGCCCCAGTCGTGGCCGACGACCACAGCGTTCTCCTCACCGAGGGCGTGCACGAGGGCGACGTTGTCCTCCACCAGGTCGAGCATGCGGTAGGCGTCGGTCGCGGCGGGCTTGGAGGAGCGGCCGTAGCCGCGCACGTCGATCGCCACCGCCCGGTAGCCGGCCGCGGCGAGGGCCGGGAGCTGACGGCGCCAGGAGTACCAGGACTCGGGGAAGCCGTGCACGAGCAGGACCAGGGGGCCGGTGCCCTGCTCCACCAGGTGCAGGCGTCCGGCCGGGGTCTCGATGGTGCGGTGGCGGAGAGGCGCGGACGGCTCGGGTCGCATGGGGGTCTTCTCTCGGATCGCGGGTGGAGGCGGTACGCGTCGATCATGCGGCGCAGCGGCCGTCCACCGCGATTACCCTTGCCATGCTGGCAAACGTGCAGGACAGGGCGGTGGAGCTACCCGCCCGAGAAGGGGGCGGAGCGGATGACGAACGGCGACGTGGCAGACGCGCTGGCGGCGATGGGCCCCCGGCTGCGGACCGCACGCGAACAGCGCGGTTCCACGCTCACCGGCGTCAGCCGCGCGACCGGGATCTCCCCGAGCACGCTGTCGCGGATCGAGACCGGCCGACGCAGGCCCACCCTGGAAGTGGTGCTGCAATTGGCGGAGGAGTACGGCGTCTCCCTGGACGAGCTGGCCGGCACCGCTTCCGCCACCGGGCCACGCACCTCCGCGCTCCGGCGTTTCGGCGACGACAAGGCGGTGCTGCCGCTGACCCGGTACGTCGGTGGCCTGCACGCCCACAAGCACGTCCTGCCCGCCGTCGAGGAGCCGCCCGCACGGCCCCGGCAGGTCTCCCACGACGGCTGGGAATGGCTGTGCGTCCTGTACGGGCGGCTGTGGCTCGCACTCGGCGACCAGGACCTGGTCCTGAGCGCCGGGGACGTCGCGGAGTTCGACACCCGCCATCCCCACGGGGTCGCCAACGCCGGACCCGGCGGTCCCGTCGAGTACCTGATCATGTTCGGACCGCAGGGAGAGCGCCTGCGACCTCGCACCCCGCCTGCCGCCTCCAGGGCCGAGCAGCAAGCACGGGGGTAGTCGCGCCACAGCATGGAGCGCCGAGATTGATCAGGCCACGGAGCCGGCAGTGCTCGGTGCCCCTCTGTCCTCAGCACGGGCCGTCCTGATGCCGCAGCCCGCCGTCCGCAGGCAGAGACAGGCAAAACGGGCCGCCGGCTTGATGAGCGCTGCGCGGTGGGCGACAGTCCCCACCACACTGGGACGTCATCATGCGGATCGCCTGGAAGCCACCGCACAGGCATCGGTGCCGGGCCCTGACCAGGCCCTGGAACCCGCCCTGCGGTCGAGGAAGATCCTGCGCTGCGGACCTTGCATCGCGGGGTGCAGTCGGCCACAGCGATGGCTCGCCGCCACTCGTTGGAGTGAGTGCGCCGAGCCGGCCCATCCGTACCTGATGCGTGTCCGAAGTACGGGTGAAGGTCGTCGGCTTCTCCCGATAGTGTCCGGGCGGGAGAGGCTGATGGGCCTGTCGGACTGATCGCACCCCGCCTGTCGCGGAGTCATAGGTGTGAACGGAACGGCCAGGGGGCGGAGGACAGTGCGAGCTGTCCTCCGCCACCGCTGACCCTGCCCAGGGTCCACCCCGTCGGGCGGGCCCCAGGGGGTGTCCTGCGCTCGCCGCTGCGGATTGTTGCGGGCCCACCACCGGTTCAGGGTGAGATCTGGCGGCCTTCCTGCACCATGGGCTCGTCGTCCCGGTCCGGTTCGCCACTCCACAGGGGATGCTCGCGCGCGGCCCAGCCACGGTCCACCGTGCCGGTGCTCATTCCCTTCCTGGCCTCCGGGTCCCGCAGCGCCATGACGACGTGGGCGACGACCGAAGCCCCGACCGCCCAGGCCACCCAGTCGTGTACGAAGGTGGCGCCCATCCGCCAGGCGAGCGGTGCGAGACCGGTCCACCACATGGCCAGGCCGGTGCCGAGCATCACCAGCATCGACCCCAACGTCCACTGAGCGTAGAGCTTCTGCCCGGCGTTGAACTTGCCGGCGGGCCGGTCGGGCAGGCGTCGGCGCACGGCCCTCAGCCACGCCCAGTCGGCGCGACCGAAGCGGCTCAGCCGTGCCGCGTCGTCGCGCACGGCCCGGAGGGCGAGCCCGCAGAGGAAGGGCACGGGGAGCGCCGTCCCGCACCACACGTGGAGGAGCACGACGGTTCTCCGGTTGCCCACCAGCTGGGCCAGGGGCGGGAGATACAGGCAGGCAGCGGTGGCCAGGCATGTCAGCATGAGACCGGCCGTGGCCTGGTGCACCCAGCGCACGGACCGGTCGAAGCGAAGCAGGCGGTCAGACGGTGGCGTCATCGTCACGCCCGTTCGACGACCCGACCCAGGCGTCCGTGTCGTAGCCGAGCTCTTCCCAGTATCCGGGCCGGACCGCGTCGGTGACGGTGATGCCGGACAGCCACTTCGCCGACTTGTAGAAGTACATCGGTGCGGCGTAGAGACGGGCAGGGCCTCCGTGGGCGTGGGAGATCGGCTCGTCGCGGAGCCTCAGGGCGATCAGCACATCGTCACGACGGGCCTGCTCCAGGGTGAGGCTCTCGGTGTAGACCCCGTCGAAGCACCGGAACCGGACGGCACGCGCCTCGGGCCGCACACCCGCCGCCTCGAGGAGGTGAGCGAGTGGTACTCCCTCGAAGGGAGTGTGCGGCACCCGCCAGCCGGTCACGCACTGCACGTCGCGCACGATCCTGCGCTGCGGCATCGCCCGGAGCTCGGCCAGCCGGTACCGCGCGGGGCGCTCCACCAGCCCGTCCACGCTCAGGGTGTACGTATCCGGGCCCTGCTCCGGGACCGAAGACGTCACCGAGTAGTACCGGAAACCACCGGATCCAGGCAGCACAGCCGTCAGCCCGCTCGGGTCCCTGCTCACCACCGCCTCCTGCGCGCGCTGGAGCCGTGGTCCCGCGAGCACTCCGGCCGCGCCGAGCCCGAGGATCCCCAGCACGACCCGTCGGCCGACCGGAGCACCCCGGTTCCCGTCTTCGACGTCATCCATGGCAGCGATTCGACCAGGCGATTTCGCCCAGGGCCAGGGCTGACGCCCGTCCGTCAGGCTTTCGTCATCTTTCACCTGCAAAAGCAGCGCCCGTGATCAACTCCTGGCATCGGAGCGCTGGGCCCTACCGCCGCTCACCCGCGCCGTCATGGACGAGCAGAGGATGCCCCTGGCCGGTGTGAGGCGGTGGACCCGCAAGCTCGTTTCGAAGCTGCATTCGTCGTGCCGGTGGCTCAGTTCGATGCCGCGCATCTCGAAGGGCAGCACGACCTCGGGGACATGGGCGGGATCGGCGACGAGAACTGGTTCTGTGCTGAAGGCGAATAATCGGTCGACAAGCGATTCAATTGCTCTTCGAAATCCATGCGCGTGCGGATTGGCCCAGTCCTGGAAATTCATTCTGGTGGCGGAACGAACCCGTCGATGGTGGCCCTTCAGCTGCCGGCGCGTTCCTTGGCTGCGGAAGCCGATCCCCAGGGCGGGGTGGTCTGACAGCTCAGGAGCCTATCGGTCGTCCGCCCGCATGCGCGAGAAGAGTGAAGGCCTACGGATTCCACTATTGCGCATAGCTTGCAATAAGGCGGTCTTGACTCGTTTGGAGTAGCGACTTCAACTGTATCGAGAGCGGATTCCGCGCGTGCATTCCAGGCCTCTACTGCCTGCCCCACCGGCCTTTTCTCGCGTGAAAAGACGCGATGTCTTCCGCAGTTTTGGTCCGCGTTGTGCACGGAGCAGCGTTTCGGCGTGCTTTTCTACCGCTGCGCATCTCCTGCGTGGTGGCGTGCCAGAGCGCCTCGGCCTTCCTGTCGGCAGGTCTCATGCCTGCCCGGGTGGCGCGAGAAAGTCTCGCCGCTGTGCCGGCCGCCATCCCCAACAGCTCACCCCTGCAGCACGCATGCCGTGAGGTGTCCGGTGCCGGGGTGTCCGCAGACAGAAGGATTGCCGTGAAGCTTCTTCAGGTCAGGCCGCGTTCCCGACGGGTCCTGGACCAGTCCCTGCTCGTCCTCGGCGCCACGACCCTGGCCGCCGGCCTGGGTGCGATGACGCTCGCGCCGGGCATCAGCGCGGCCTCCAGCCACCGCGAGGCACCCCTGATCGCCGGGGACCCGCGCGCGGACAACACCGACGTGTACGCGTTCACCAGCCCCGACAAGGCGGACACCGTCACCATGGTGGCGAACTGGATCCCGATGGAGGAGCCGAACGGCGGCCCGAACTTCTACGCGTTCGGCGACGACCTCCGCTACAACATCAAGATCGACAACGACGGCGACGGCAACTGCGACGTCACGTACACCTGGCGCTTCCACAACCGCTACCGGGACGCCGCGAACCAGTTCCTGTACAACACGGGCCAGGTCACCTCGCTCAACGACCCGGACCTCAACTTCCGCCAGTTCTACGACCTCGTCGTCACGACCGGCAACAAGAGCCGAACGATCCTGCGGAACGTGCCGGCCGCTCCCTCCCGCACGGGCAAGGCGTCCATGCCGAACTACGCCGCGCTGCGCAATCAGGCGACCCTGAACCTGCCGGGCGGTGGGAAGACGTACGCCGGCCAGGCAGAAGACCCGTTCTTCGCCGACCTGCGGGTCTTCGACCTCCTCTACGGCGGCGACCTGAGCGAGCGCGGCCAGGACACCCTGGCCGGGTACAACGTCAACACCATCGCCATCCAGGTCCCCAAGAGGCAGCTCGCGCTGAACGGGAACAGCTCGCGCAACCCGGTCATCGGCATCTGGTCGACCACCGAGCGCGAGGGCGTCACCCTCAGCGACTCCCGCGAGGCGCAGCACGGGAAGGACTGGAAGCAGGTCTCCCGACTGGGCAACCCGCTGGTCAACGAGGTCGTCGTCCCGATCAAGTACAAGGACGCCTTCAACACGCTCAACCCGTCCCAGGACCGCACCGTCCAGCCCGTCGTCGACAAGGTCCTGGACCCGATTCTGCCCAAGCTCATCCAGCAGGTGTACGGGGTCCCGGCGCCCGCGACCCCGCGCAGGGACCTGTTCGAGATCTATCTGACCGGCATCTGCAAGGCCTGCGGGCCCATCCAGGCCGACCTCAACGCACACCGCCTGAACAAGGACGCCAACCTCAGGAGGATCGTCCCCGCAGAGGAACTGCGCCTGAACACCGCGGTCCCGCCGACCGCGCGGCCCAACCGTCTCGGGGTCCTCGCCGGAGACCTGGCGGGCTTCCCCAACGGACGCCGCCTCGCCGACGACGTCATCGACATCTCCCTCCAGGCCGTCGAAGGAGCCGCCCAGACGGG
Source organism: Streptomyces sp. NPDC002232 (assembly GCF_042890295.1). Classification (NCBI taxonomy): domain Bacteria; kingdom Bacillati; phylum Actinomycetota; class Actinomycetes; order Kitasatosporales; family Streptomycetaceae; genus Streptomyces; species Streptomyces sp. NPDC002232. The sequence continues at coordinate 323,554 of NZ_JBIARV010000004.1, forward strand.
CGTCCTCGTCCCCGCCCTCGCCGACGGCGACAGGGTCGACACCAACGAGGTCCCGTTCGGGAACACGTTCCCCTACGTGGCGCTTCCGCACACCAAGAACGTCAACCAGGGCCCCAACGGACCGGAACGCAACGCCGGGCAGGCCTCGATGAAGAACTCCGCAGCCGAAGCCCCCGCCCTCACGACCACCCACGCCGCCGCGATCGGCGGTCTCGGCGCACTGCTCCTCGGCACCGGCGGCTTCCGCCTGCGCCGCCGCAACAAGAACAGCTGAACCCCGGTCGTGGCCCCAGGACAGGCCGCGACCAACGGTGTCACGGCCCGGGAACGCACCCTCGGGCCGTGACACGCCATCCGGGATCCGGGGAGGACCCTTCGTGCAGCACCACGCCACCGCATGCCGACCCACACCACCACCGTCAGGCAGGCGCAGACGGCTACGCAGCACCGCAGTCGTGCTGGTTCTGGGGGCGGTCATGTTCACCGTCGGTGCGGTCGCCCTGAACCCGAACGGCGCAACCTCCGCGCAAGGGTCCCCAACAGCCCGGCCCGCAGGCCCGGCACCCGGTTCCATCGAGGCGCTCCGGGCGCGCGTGGAGCGCCTGCCGAAGGACCCCGGAGGCTGGGCGGCGCTCGGCATGGCGTACGTACAGCAGGGGCGGACGACCGCGGACCCGGCCACGTACGCGCGTGCGGAGAAGGCCCTGACGACCTCGCTGACCGTGCAACGCGCCGACAACACGGACGCGGAGATCGGCATGGGAGCCCTCGCCGCAGCGCGGCACGACTTCCCCACCGCACTCACCTGGGCCCTCAGAGCCACCACGGGCGACCCGTACAACGCCTCCGCCCAGGGAGTCCTCGCAGACGCGTACACGCAGCTGGGCCGCTACGACGAAGCGGAGGCGGCCGTCCAGAGGATGACGGACCTGCGCCCCGACGCGGCGTCCCTGGCCCGTGCCTCCTACGCCGTCGAACTCAAGGGCGACGTCCCCCGGGCCCGTGACCTGATGCGCCGTTCCCTCACCGCGGCCGCCACCCCGGCCGATTCGGCCTTCGCCCACGCCGTCCTCGCATCGCTGGCCCTCCAGGACGGTGATGCCCGGACTGCGCTGGCCGAGGCACAGAGCGGTCTTCGGGCGTCGCCCGGCGACTCGGCACTCCTCGAAGCGCGGGCCCGTGCCCACGAAGCCGTGGGCCGGCCCGCCAAGGCGGCCACCGACTACCGGGCGGCCATCGCGGTCGCCCCGCTCCCGCACTATCTGCTGGGCCTGGGGGAACTGGAACAGTCCCTCGGCCGCCAAGACCAGGCGGAGGCCCAGTTCGCCCTGCTGAGGGCACAGGATCGGATCCGGGTGAACAACAAGGCACCGGCCGATACCGACGCGATCCTCTTCGAAGCCGACCACGGAAACCCCCAGCGAGCCATCACCATGGCCGAGGAGACTCTGCGCACCAGGCCGTTCATCGCGGTCCACGACGCCTACGCCTGGGCACTGCACCGCGCCGGCCGCGACACCGAAGCCCTCGAACAGGCCGACCAAGCCCTTGCCCTGGGCACCCGCAGCGCGCTCTACCACTACCATCGCGCGGCCATCCGCCAGGCTCTCGGCCACCGTACCGGCGCCCGCCAGGACCTCGACCAGGCACTGCGCCAGCCCGGCTTCCACCCCCTGCACGCCGGCGACGCCCGTGCTCTGCTCCAGCGAATCGACACCACCGAATGAACCACGCCCTGCGCCTTCCCCTCACCGCCGTGGCCGCCGCCGCTCTCGCCGCCACCGTGAGCGTCGCCCTCGCCCCCGCCGCGAACGCCCACCCGCTGGGCAACTTCACCGTCAACTACCACACCGGCCTGACCCTGCGCCCCGACCGCATCGACGCCCGCATGGTCGTCGATCGCGCGGAGATCTCCGCCCTCCAGGAACGCACCCTCGTCGACACCGATCACAACGGCAGCGTCAGCGCCGCCGAAACCCGTGTCTACGCGGAGAACGCCTGCGCCGTCCTCCAACGCCAACTCCACGTCCACGCGGGCAGCCGCGACGCGGACTGGAAGGCGACGTCGGCCGGGCTCACCTTCCAACCGGGCGAGGCCGGCCTCCAGACCAGCAGACTCACCTGCGAACTGACCGCCCCCACCGTGCTCACGCAGCCTGCCGACATCTCCGTGGCGACCGCCTACGACACCCGGCGCATCGGCTGGAGAGAGATCACGGTCACCGCGCGAGACCTGAAGATCACCCGGTCCGACGTCCCAGCCGTCTCCGGCACCCACGAACTCCGCGTCTACCCGCAGGACCCCCTCGCGTCCCCCCTCGACCAGCGCACCGCGAACCTGCACACCGAACCCGGCCAGGGCCATGGCACGGCACCCGCCGCGGTGGACTTCCCCGGTGCGGGTCTGATCACCGGGACCATCGGCAAGGTCACCAGCGTGTTCGACTCACTCGTCGGCGCCAGGGAGATCACCCTGCCCATCGGACTGCTGGCCCTGCTCCTGGCCGTCGTACTGGGAGCCTCGCACGCCGCGATGCCCGGCCACGGCAAGACCATCATGGCCGCCTACCTCGCAGGCCGTCGAGGCACCCGCCGCGACGCCGTCACGGTCGGGGCCACCGTCACCCTCACCCACACCGCCGGCGTCCTCGTCCTCGGCCTCGCCCTACCCGCCGCCACCCACCTCGCGGGAGAATCCGTACTCCGCCTGCTCGGCACGACCAGCGGCCTCCTCGTCACAGGCATCGGCCTCTGGCTCCTCGCTGCCGCACTACGCGGCAAGACCCTCCACAACCACCATCACCACGGCAACCACGCGCACACCCACGATCACGACCATTCACACCACCACGGCCACGGTCATCACCACGGCCACAGCCACAGCCACGCGGACGATCACACCCACCACCATGACCATCACAGGGGCGAGCCTCCGCACGGCACTGGCACGCTGATCCCCTCCAGGCGTCACGCTCCGAGCGGTCGGCCTCAGGAAACGGGCCGCGTCACCACACTCGCCCCCGCGCACCACACCCACAGCCCTCCCACGGAACCCGCTGCGCCGAGGACCGTCCGGCGTCCGGGGAAGGCCGGGCTCATCGGCATGGGCATCGCCGGCGGCCTCGTCCCGAGCCCCTCCGCACTCATCGTCCTCCTCGGGGCCGTCGCACTGGGCCGAACCGCCTTCGGCGTCACCCTCGTCATCGGCTACGGACTCGGCATGGCCGCCACACTCACCCTCGCCGGACTCCTCCTCGTCCGCGTACGCGAACACATCGAAGCCCACCACCGCACCCACGCCCTGCGCGAAAGCCTCCTACTCCGCAGGATCGCCCGCACCGGGCCCATCCTCACCTCGCTCCTCGTGATCGCCGTCGGACTCGGCCTCACCATCCGCGCGGCAACAGGAAACGGATAGGACACAGACCGTCCCCGCGCGGAGAGGGCGCAGCGATCGACAGCGCCCCCGAGTCCGCCGGCCACGTCGTCCGCTCGAGTCCACCTCGCGCGCTCGCCCCTCTGACGCGTACCAAAGGCGTGGTGAGACGGGGCGGCCTGGCGTCGTCCCGGGGGACACCCGACCAATTCCGGTCAGGGGTGGACCAGCCCTTCACACGGGCCATCGGCAGCGAGGAGGCCTGCTGAGGCATGGCCAGGAGCACCGCGCGGGTCAGCACGTCCTGGTGCCCGCCCCCGCGAGCGGTCAGGCGCCAGGACGGTCCGATGCCGCTGGGCCGGATGCAGCTCGCGGCGGACCCGCCCGGTGACGCAGGTGCAGTGCCTCAGGCGATGGCGTCGAGGTGGGCGAAGACGACGAGGTTCTCCGTGTAGTCGCGTGCGGTGCGGTTGTAGGCGCCCGCGCAGGTGATCAGCCGGACCAGTGCGTCGGGGGTGTCCGCGTAGACGCGCTGGTCGGGGAAGTCGCCCTTGTCGAAGTTCTCCACCGAGTCGATCAGGAACACGGCGGTCGTGCCGTCCGCGCGGTCGACCTCGAAGCTGTCGCCGGGTGCGAGCTCGGAGAGGCGTGCGAAGACCGCCGGGGAGGTCTTCGTGTCCAGGTGGCCCGCGACGATCGCCGTACCGCGCTGACCGGGCGAGATCCCGGCGCTCTGCCAGCCGACCAGGTTCGTTTCGTCCGCCGGGGGCGGGTCCAGGGCGCCGCTCGGGCCGATCTTCAGCCCGGTGAACGGGGCGTCCACGCGGATCTTGGGGATCCGCAGCCGGATCGGGGCGGAGCGGGGCATGACCGGGCTGCTCGCGGAGCTCGTGCCGGATCCGGCCGGGGCGGAGGCGCTGGGCCGGGCGGGCTGCGGTGCGGGCGCCGGGGCCTGCCGCGTCGCGGTGGGTCCGGGGGGCGCGGGCGGGGAGATGGCGTCCGTATGGAACATCCTCCCGCCGAATGCGTACAGGAGCACGGCCAGTGCCAGGGCCCAGAACACGCCACGGACGACCCATCGCGAAGTACGTCGGGGCGATCCCGTGCTGGCGGGGTCGGGTGGGGTCGTCACCGGAGGACACCTTTCGGATGTGGGCGGATACCGTACGGGCCGGACGCGGGGGCACCGCCGTGGCGGTGCCCCCGCGTCCGGGTCCTGCTAGGCCTGGGCGGAGGCCTTCCTGCGGCGGACGATGACGAAGCCGGCCAGCCCCGCGGCGACCACCAGCGCGCCCGTCACGCTCGTGCCGGTGTCCGCCAGGCCGCCACCGCCGGTGTGCATGCCGCCGGACGGCTTCTCCGGCTTGTAGCCGTTGTCCTTCTCGGACTTGGAGCCGTTGTCCTTCTCGGCCTCCTTGTCCTTCGACCAGTCGTCGGCGTTGACGAGGGACAGCGCACCGGAGCCGGTGTGCATGCCGCCCTTGGGCTTCTCGTGCTCGCCCTTGTCGTGGTCGCCCTTCTCCTGGTCGCCCTTGGACCAGTCGTCGCCGTTGGTGAGGGAGAGCGCGCCGGAGCCGGTGTGCATGCCGCCCTTGGGCTTCTCGTGCTCGCCCTTGTCGTGGTCACCCTTGTCGTGGTCGCCCTTGTCGTGGTCGCCCTTCTCCTGGTCACCCTTCGACCAGTCGTCGCCGGTGACGAGGGAGAGCGCGCCGGAGCCGGTGTGCATGCCACCCTTGGGCTTCTCGTGGTCGCCCTTGTCGTGGTCACCCTTGTCGTGGTCGCCCTTCTCCTGGTCACCCTTCGACCAGTCGTCGCCGGTGACGAGGGAGAGCGCGCCGGAGCCGGTGTGCATACCGCCGTGCGGCTTGTCGTGGTCCTGCTGGCGGCTGTGGGACTGGTCGTCCTTGTCCCAGTCGCCCGCGGTGCTGGCGTAGGCGGTGGGTGCGACGAGCGCCAGGGTGCCGGCGGCGGCCGTCGCTGCGAAGAGAATGCGGGCAGAGCGCATCGATGAACTTCCTTCCGTCGCATGCGTCGGCTGACTGTCTGTCGGCTTCTCGAACCGCAGCGACCTGCTCACCGTCAGCCGCCGCTGCCGGAACGGCGACTTGGGGTGGTGCATTCGATACCTCACGTGGCGTCAAGCGGCGCCATCCGGGGGTACGCCGAGCCCCGTGGGCCACAGGACGGAGCACCCGGCCGCGCCCGTGCCGGGGGCCCAGGCCCGGCGCGGCGCGGGACGGCACCCATCCGGTGAGGGCTCCGCTCCGAATCAGGGACATGAGCACCGACGTGACGACCCTCCGCCACCGGCGACCGCCGAGTGGTGCGAGCGGCCGCGGCCGGATGCTCTCCGCAGCCTCCGCACGCACGCGACACCTACAGGAGAGCACCTCATGAACACCCTCCGCTTCCGACGTTCCGCGGTGGTCGTCACCGCCGCGGTCGCCCTGCCGTTCGCCCTCACCGCCTGTTCCGGCTCCGGGAACGCGGCGTCGTCCGACGGGTCCTCCTCCGCGGCGCCCGCCGCGTCGTCGTCCTCGGGCGCCATGCAGGCCGACGGCCCGTTCGGTCCGGGCTGTGCCGGGGTCCCCAAGGACGGCGCCGGTTCGTTCGAGGGCATGGCCAAGGACCCGGTGGCCACCGCCGCTTCGAACAACCCGGCCCTGTCGACGCTGGTCACCGCCGTCAAGAAGGCCGGACTCGTCGACACGCTGAACAACGCGAAGGACATCACGGTCTTCGCGCCCACGAACGACGCATTCGCGAAGATCCCGAAGGCCGACCTGGACAAGGTGCTCTCGGACAAGGCGACGCTCACCAAGATCCTCACCTACCACGTGGTCGGTGAGAAGCTGACGCCGAAGCAGCTGGAGAACGGCTCCTTCGTGACCCTGGAGAAGGGCAAGATCACCACCAAGGGCTCCGGTGAGATGTTCACCGTCAACGACTCCGCCAAGATCGTCTGCGGCAACGTGCCCACCGCCAACGCCACCGTCTACATCATCGACACCGTCCTCATGCCGAAGTAGCCCGGGGACCCCGAAGGGCGGTGCGGCACCGGTCGGCCCGGTGCCGCACCGCCCGCCTCCCGGGGCCGCCCCGTAGGCGACACCGGCCCGGCCGAGGAGCGTCTCGGCCCGCTCTCACTCGTACGGGTGAATCCCCCCGGGAGGCGGCGGTGGAAACGCCCCCCATCCGTACGGCTGTCCGCTACGAAGGCACTGCACAGGCCGCCACCGGTACTGTGGCCGCAGCCGCGCCCCGCGGGGCGGCCCCGCTTCCCGACCAAGGACCCGCATGCGATGGACACCCCGCCCCCGGACGGCCGTACCGGACGGCTGCGCCTGGTCCCTCCGCACGGAGCCCGCCCGGTGAACCGGCCCGATCCCGTCGGCGACCCCGGCCCGTCCCCCCGTCACGCCCTGGCCGACGTGATGGGGAAGGTCGCCCAGGGCGACCAGCGGGCGTTCTCCACCCTCTACGACGCCCTCGCGCCGATGGTGTTCGGCATCGTGGTCAGAGTGGTGCGCGACCGCGCCCAGTCGGAGGAGGTCACACAGGAGGTCATGATCGACCTCTGGCGGCAGGCGGCGCGCTACCAGTCCTCCTCGGGCAGCGTCACCGCCTGGGCGTCCACCATCGCCCACCGCCGGGCCGTGGACCGCGTCCGTTCGGCCCAGGCCGCCACCGACCGGGAGCAGGCCCAGGCCGCCCGCGAACACGCCACCGCCTTCGACGAGGTCGCCGAGCAGGTGGAGACCCGGCTGGAGGGCGAGCAGGTACGCCGCTGTCTGCGCGGGCTCACCGAACTACAGCGCCAGGCCGTCACCCTCGCCTACTACGGGGGACTCACCTACCGTGAAGTCGCCGAAACGCTCCACACGCCGCTTCCCACCATCAAGACACGCATGCGCGACGGACTGATCCGGCTCCGCGACTGCATGGGGGTGACCACATGAACCAGCACCACGCCGACCTGCACACCCTCGCGGCCGCGTACGCCCTCGACGCGCTCGACCCCGCCGAACGGGACGCGTTCGTCGCGCACCTCGCGCACTGCGAGGACTGTCGCGGGGACGTGGCCGAGTTCGAGGCGACCGCCGCCCGGCTGGCCGGGGCCGCGGCCCAGGACCCGCCGCCCGCCCTGAAGCAGCTGACCCTGACGGCCATCGACGGGGTGCGCCAGCTCCCGCCCCAGGTGCCCGCGACGGGCTCGGCCCGGCGGATCACCCGCACCCTGCGGCGCAAGGCCGTCCCGCTGGCCCTCGCGGCCAGCGTGGCCGCCGCCGTCGCCTTCGGCGGGCTCGCCGCCTGGCAGTACCAGGAGAACCAGGACGCCCGGCAGCAGGCGGCGCAGGCGGAGCAGCAGCTCGACTCCGTCAGTGCCGTGCTCGCGGCACCGGACGCCCGCGCCGTCCACGGCCGGGCCACCAACGGTGCCGTCACCACGGTCGTCAGCTCCGACCGGCAGAACCGGGCCGTCTTCACCGCCACCGGTCTGCCGGCACCGGAGCCGGGCAAGACGTACCAGCTGTGGCTCGACCACGACGGGACGATGAGGCCGGCCGGGTTCATCCACTCCGACGGCACCGTCGCCCTCGACGGCGACCCGGCCGACGCCAGCGCCGTCGGCCTCACCCTCGAACCGGTCGCGGGATCGGCCCGGCCCACCACGACCCCGCTGCTCCTCCTGGGTCTGCCGGCCTGACGACGGGCGTCCCGGGCGGCCGGGTGCCGGACGCCCGCCCGGGGAAGGGGCCCCTTCCCCGCACACGTACAAGGAGAGGTCCCCCGCGCACGGAAAAGGGCCCCTTCCCCCGCACAGTGGGAAGGGGCCCCATGGCCCCTCGCGTCGGCCGCTCTCGCGGCCGGCGGGGGCTGTCCCGAGGTCCTCGTCAGGTCACTCCGCCGCGAGGCGCGGCGTGCGCGTCGGCGCCGTGCGCCGACTGCCGGTCCGCTCGAAGGCCGCGGCGAGGGTGAGCAGGGCGTTGTCGTCGTAGGCGCGGCCCGCGAAGGTCAGGCCGACGGGCATGCCGATGTCCGCCATGGTGCCCATGGGCACGGTCACCGTCGGGATGCCGAGGTGGCGGGGGACCAGGTTGCCGTTCGCGACCCAGACGCCGTTGCGCCAGCCCAGGTCGGCGGACGCCACGTCGACGTCCATGTCCGCGGGGCCCACGTCCGCGACGGCGGGGAAGACCACCGCGTCCAGGCTGAGGCCGTCCATCCACAGCTCCAGGTCGACCCGGCGCGTCTCCTCCAGGCCGCGCAGTCCCTGCTCCAGGAGCGGCATGTCGGCGAGGGAGGCGTACGGGCGCTCGCGCACGAAGCGGGGGTAGTCGCCGATGGTGTCGTCGAACCCCTCGTAGCGGTCGGGCAGTTCGCCCTCCTGCTTGGGCCAGATGCGGCTGCCGTCGACCTCGGTCAGGCTGGAGAGCGCCGGGTCGCCGTTGGCGCGCAGGAAGTCGTCCCACGCCCAGGCGGACAGGTCCTCGATCTCGAAGGTGAGGTACGCGCGGCTGACCAGCCCGCGGGTGAACAGCGAGGGCGCGCCGGGGCGGTCGGCCTCGTAGTTCGAGACGACGGGGAAGTCGACCTCGACGACCTCGGCGCCGGCGGCCTCCAGGTCGCGGCGGGCGGCCTCCCACAGGGCGATCACCGAGGGGCGGGTGTCGACGCGCTGTCCGGTCTGGCCGCCGATGCCCCCGTCGGGGTTCGTCCCGGCGTCGGGGTCGGCGTTGATGTACATCCGGGGCACGCCGACGCGCTTGCCGGCGAGCGCGTCGGACGCGGACTCGGCGTCGGCGGGGGCGAGGGCCGGGTAGGAGGCGGGGCGCACCCGTGACGGGGACGGCAGCGTCAGCCACGGCTGCGCGCGCCAGAGGTCGCCGCGGGTCTGCTCGTCGTCGGCGACGACGACGTCGAGCAGTTCGAGCAGGTCGGCCATGGTGCGGGTGTGCGGGACGACGACGTCCATGGTCGGTACGAGCGGCCAGTTGCCGCGGACCGAGATCACACCGCGGCTCGGGGTGTAGGCGCACAGGGCGTTGTTCGAGGCGGGGGCGCGGCCCGAGGACCAGGTCTCCTCCCCGAGGCCGAACGCGCCGAACGAGGCCGCCGTCGCCGTGCCGGAGCCGTTCGAGGAACCGGAGCCGTACGCGCTGGTGAGCCACTCGGCGCTGTACGGGCTCTCCGCGCGCCCGTACACGCCGCGCTGCATGCCGCCGTTCGCCATGGGCGGCATGTTGGTCAGGCCGATGAGGACGGCCCCGCCCGCGCGCAGCCGCTCGATGGCGAAGGCGTCGCGCTGGGCCACGAGGTGCTCGAAGGCGGGGGAGCCGGACGCGACCGTCAGGCCCTTGGCGAGGTAGCTGTCCTTCGCGGTGTACGGGATGCCGTCCAGCGGGCCCAGCGTCTCGCCGCGCGCGCGGCGGGCGTCGGAGGCCTCCGCCTCGGCGCGGGCGTCCGGGTTCATCACGACCATCGCGTTGAGGGCGGTGGCCGTGCCGGGCCGGTCGTACGCGTCGATCCGCGCGAGGTACGCGTCGAGCAGCTCGACGGAGGTGGTCTCGCCCTTCTCCAGCGCCTCGCGCAGGTCGGCGATACAGGTCTCCACGACATCGAATCCGCGCGTCATACGGGTGTCTCCTGGGTCCGTGAGTGGGGCACGCGCGGCCGCTGGCCGTCGGGGCGGCCGGGCACAGCCGGTCGTCACACTCCCCATCGTGCTGACTAGATCTTCAGTCTAGACTAACGGTCTAGAGTTACGGAACCTACACTGGGACCGGATTTCCGTGACCGAAAGTGAGCTCATGCCGACGTCAGAGACCGGGGGCACGGCGCCCGACCCCTTCCTCCCGCCGGACGGCGCGTCCGGGGCGGCGGTCGCCGGGACCGGCGCCGCCGCGCGGTCCGCGGTGCGGGCCCCGGTGGACCGGAAGCGTCAGCCGAGCGGGGACGAGGCACGGGGGCGGGCGATGCGCGCGGCCATCAGCGTCATCGCGGAGAAGGGCACCGCGGCCGTGCGGATGTCGGACATCGCCGCGCGGGCCGGCATGAGCACCGGCCACATCCTCTATCACTTCGGCAAGAAGGACCGGCTGCTGCTCGAAGTCCTCGCCTGGAGCCAGGCGGACCTCTGGGACCAGTTCCAGCGGGCCGTCGACGCCGCCGCGTCCCCCGAGGAGAAGCTCGACCTGTTCGTCCGCTTCTACCTGCCCCGTCATCAGGGTGACGAGCGGTACGCGCTCTGGACGCAGGTCCTGGCCCAGCGCCACGACGAGGAGGGCCGTCGCGTCCTCACCGCCCTGCTCGACGGCTGGGACGAGCGACTCGAAGCCATCCTCCGGGAGGGCCGGGAGCTGGGACGCTTCGCCGAAGTGGACCTTCCGGAGTTCACCGTCCGGGCCGTGGCCATGCTGAGCGGACTCTCCGAGGACGTGATGTTCGGACGGTCCCGCTGGCAGGACACCTCCGCGCACGCCTTCGCGGTGTCCGCCCTCGCACGCGAACTGAGCCCGCCGGGCCGAGCCTGACCCGGGGGCTCCGTACGGCCTCGTCCGGCGCCACGGGCACACCGGACGCCGACCGGCATCCCCCGGGTGACCGGAGCGCGGCCGGTCCGGTCACCCCGCTCCCTCAGGAACCGTGCGGAGGCTCCGGGGTCTCGGTGGCGCCCGGCGCGTGGGGGGTCGCCGGGCCGCGGAAGCGGCTGAGCGTCTTCGTGAGGCTCTTCCAGGGCGAGGCCTCCTCCCTGGCCGTCGCCGGCGACGCGGCCCGGGGCGCGCTGTCGCCGCCCTTCGCCTCGGCGAGGGCCTCCAGCGCGGACTCGGCGGCCTCCCGGTAGAGGTCGCAGGACGCCGTCATCGCTTCGAGCGCCCTGGCGTACTGGGTGACCATGCCCCGGGCGTGAGCCAGCTCCTCGTCGGGGGTGAGCAGGTGCCAGCCCTGGCGCAGCCGTGTCAGGACCGGTTCGGCGTCGGCCGGCAGTCGCTGGGGGAGCGCGGCGAACTCCGCGATCTTGCCCAGGAGTTCGGTGGGCTCCGTGCCGTCCAGGAAGACGTTGCGCACGGTGAGGTGCTCCGTGTCGTCGAGGGAGTACGACGCCGGGGGCAGGACGACGGCGCCGCCGCGCGACAGCCCGACGCCCAGCTCGCGCTTCATCGCGAAGTCCACGGCCAGCACCTGGTCCGGAGCGGCCCGGTGCTCGACCACCCGGTGCCGCAGGCCGGGCGGCAGGAACGCCGTGACCGGGCGGCGCCCCAGGGTGTCCGGCGTCATCGCCTCGTGCACCACGACGTGCAGGAACCAGCTCTGCCGGGTGCAGGCGCGCAGCAGGCGGCGCAGCTCGCCGTCGTCCTGCGGCAGGTGGTTCGCGGTCCGCAGGCGCACGTCCGCCACCGTGTCGTGGTCCCACACGACCTGGTCGCTGTCGGGCCAGAACACGGTGGCCGGTGAGGGCCAGTCCGCCTCCCAGGGCCGCTCGGCCTCGGCGCCGAGGACCCAGGTGACGCCCTCGCCCTCGGAGCGGCGGGACTCGGGTGCGTACGTGGTCAGCTGCGCGCGCACGGTGACGCCCTCCGCCGGGCGCCAGCGGGCCTCGAAGACGCGGCGGGCCGAGGGGCCCGGGTCGGCGGACTCGTCCCGGGGATACAGGTCCGTGGAGCGGGCCGCCTCGACGGGGTCGAGGTCCAGGAAGTCGTCGATCACCCGGGCCGCCTTGAGGGCGAGCAGGTTGCGCCGGACGTCCCGCTCGGGCTCGGGCCCGAGGTGACGCCCACGCCCGAGCCAGGCGGTGTCGGGGACGGCGGTCGATGAAACGCTGTTCTTGGCCATGGAACCGTTCGGTCGGCGATCGGGGCCCGACCAGTATGGTCCGCGGCTCGGACGGGGGGAACCGCCCCCCGTCCCGGCCCGCGTGACCTCCGGTCCGTCACATCGGCTCGGGGAAGATGTCGCTGATGCTCCAGGCGACGCTGAAGCAGGGGGCGAAGGCATCGGCCTCCGGCTCGGTCTCCAGGGCCTGGAGGGCGAGGATCTGGCTCATGGTTGATCTCCTCTTTCGTCGGGGTCGTGCGTCGGGGTGGTGCACCTCGGCACGGGGCGGTGTCGCGCCGTGCCTCGGGGATCGGGGGAGGGCGTACGGCGCCGTCAGACGGGCACCGGGAGCCGGGGCGGAGCCGGGTGGGAGCGGGCCCGGAGGGGCTCGTCGAGGAGCGGGCCGGCCAGCAGGCGGTGCAGAGTCAGCAGGACACCGGCCCCGCCCGTGGACAGGTCGGCGGTGAACCGCTGCCCGCCCGCCCCGAGGAAGCGGACACCGCGCCGGTACGGCACGGCGTACTTCCACAGGCCGGTCGCGGCGCGCACCGCGTCCTCGCGGGCCGCGGCCGTCCCGGTGAGCTCGGCGTGCCCGGTCAGGAACCAGGCCAGTCCGGCGAGGCCCCGGTGGAGCCCCGCCTCCTTCGTCGCGCGGGAGACCCGGATCCCGGCGACCAGTCCCGGCAGGGCCGCGGCGCAGCGCTCGTCCGGCGCGGTCGCCACGTACCGGGTGAGCGCGGTCGCGAGGCCGGCCGCGCCCGTGGCCAGGTAGGGCATGGCGCGGGTGAACCGCGCGTCGTCGGAGAGGGACAGCGCGCCGTCGTCCAGCGCGAAGGTCCGGTCCAGCTCCTGGTGGAGCAGCAGGCGGCCCGCCTCCAGGAAGCGGTCCTCGCCGGTGGCACGGGCCAGACGGTGGAGGAAAAGGGCCAGACCCGAGCGGCCGTGCAGCAGGCCCCGGGCGTCGTGCGCGCCGAGGTCGGCCCGCGGGTCGGCGCCGCGCAGCAGGCCCTCTCCGGCGGCGACGGCCCGCTCCAGGTGGTCCGCCTCACGGGTGAGCCGGTGCAGGGCGAGCCAGCCGAGGCCGACCCCGGCCCGCCCGCCGGACAGGGTGGCGCAGGAGGCGGTGAGCGGGTGGCGGTCGGCGTCCCGGAGCAGAGCGACGGCCTCGTCCACCAGGCCGAGGCCGGCCAGGACCGGGGCGATCCCGGCCGATCCGACGAGCAGCCCGGGCGGCAGCGCTCCGCGCAGCGCCAGCGCGTCGCGGCGCAGGCGCTCGCGGATCTCCGTTGGCACCGGAGCCCCGACGCGGCGCAGGGCGTGCACGACGCCGGCGGTCCCGTGGGCGAGGCACACGGTGTTGGTCCGGAAGGCCTCGGGCGAGGGCGGGAAGGCCCACTCGGGCCGGTCGGCGTCGGCCGTCTCCAGCAGTCCCGAGGTCACCTCCTCCGCCAGCCGGGTCAGGCAGCCGCGCGGATCGGCGTCCAGCTCGGCGGGGGACGGCGCGCGCCCGGGACCGTACGGGGTGGGCTCCCGGTCCTCGGACAGGTGGAAGGCGGTCGCCCGCCGCCACAGGTCCTCCGGCGGAGCCACGTCCGCCAGGTCACGGCGCAGCAGCGCGAGGTGGCCGGGCACGTGCTCGGCGGTCTCGTGGAACGGCGCCAGGAAGGCGAGCGCGACCGCCGCCGCGCCGTACCGGTCCCGCAGCAGCGGGTCGGTCTCGGCCCGGCGCAGCCCCGGCGGCGGCGTGAATCCCGGAGTGCCCATCCGGGACGGGGCGGCGGACAGGGCCGAGGCCGCCTCGAAGTCCACGAGACGGACCCCGCCCGAGGGCGTGACCAGGATGTTGCCCAGGCTGACGTCCCCGAACCGGTAGCCCGCCGCGTGCAGCCGCCCGAGCGAGGCGTCCAGCGAGGCCAGCAGCCGTCGGCACGCCTCGTGGTAGGCGGCGACGGAGGCGGCCGTGCGGTCGGCGCGGGCCAGCGGGGTGGAGCGGCTCAGCCAGCCGACCAGGGGCTGCCCCGCGACGTGTTCGGTGACGAGGAAGTCGTGCTCCCACTCCGTGAAGTGGTCCAGCGGCTCCGGCCCCACGCCCGGGGCCGCCGCATGCAGCTCGCGCAGCACCTCGTACTCGTGCCGCAGCCGCTGCCGCGCGTCCGTCCCGTCGAAGACCAGGCCGTTGTGCGCGCGGGCCTCCTTGAGGAAGACGGTACGGCCCGTCCGCCGGTCACGGGCCTGGTAGGCGCCGCCGGCGTTGCTCAGGCGCACCGCGCGGGTCACCTCGTAGTCGCGGATCAGGATCGGGCCCCGGTGCGGCTCCTCCTCCCGCTCCGCGAAGGGGTCGGTGATCCCCGGGGGCAGGTGGAAGGCGGGCAGCCGCGCGTCCACGACCTCGCGGCCCGCGCCGTCGAGGACCAGCCCCTCCCGGGTGCCGTCGGCCCGGAGGCGGCTGCGGGCGCCGCCGAAGGAGCCGTACCGGTAGTGGACCGTCCGCGAATCGCGGAAGCGCCGGTCGGTCAGGACGTACGGCCCCTCCTCCCCGTCGAGCGCGTCGCGGAGGCGTTCGAGCAGGCGGCGGGCGGTCGCCGTGTCCGGCGGGTAGACGGCGCAGAACTTGCCCGCCTGGGCGCGCGGGGCGTGCTTGTGGTGGAGGAAGAGGAAGGGGAGCCGGGCGCTCAGGTGCTTGAACGGGACGCCCTCGGAGAAGCAGATCCCGGCGACCGTGTCGAGCACGTGCTGCGCCCGGTCGAGGCGTGCCGACACGTGGATCTTCCAGCCCTGGTCGGCGAGCCCGGTCCCCGGAGGGGCCCAGAGCGTCCAGATGCCGTGGTCGGAGCCGCGCGCACCGGGCGGCACCTCGCCCGGCGCGAAGCGCGGTCCGGGGTCGGCCACGCTGGTCAGCGGCAGGTAGTACTCCCGGTCCGCGAGCGCCTCGCCGAAGCCTTCGAGCACGGGATCTCCTCACAGCGGGATGGTGGGCCGCGCCCACGTTCTCGCGCCCGGGCCGCCGGGACCGGCAGCGGGAGAGGCGGTTCGGGCGGCGGTCCACCACGGGCGCGGCGCCGGGAGGAGCCGTACGAGCGCTCGAAGAGGGGAGTCCTGCGGGCACACGAAGGAGGGCACCCGACGGGCGCCCAGGGAAGGACGGGCACTCCCCGAGGAAGGACGAGCACCCGGGGAAGGACGGGCGCCCGGGCAGGGGAGTCCTACGGGCGCTCGAAGAACTGGAGGACGCCGCCGACGGAGAAGCACAGCGCGCCGGTGAGGGTGCCCCAGTCGGCGATGTCGACGTTCAGCGGGCTGCCGGTGGCCTGTCGGGTGTACGCGGCGAGGGCCGAGACCATGAAGAGGACGGACCCGAGCTGGTTGACGGCGACGATCCACCAGCCGAGGCTGCGCGGGAGCGCACGGGGCCGGCCGTGGCTGACCTCGGCCAGGGCGAGGTGCCCGGAGGCCAGGAAGAGCACGCAGCCCACCACGTCGGGAACCCAGATCAGCCGGTTGACCTGCTGGACGTTCAGTCCCTGGAGGAAGGAGTCCAGCAGGTTGACACCGAACACGAGGGTGCCGGTGAACAGCAGGAAGACACTGAGCCAGTCCAGCCGCATCGGCTCGTAGCTCCACCACCGCCAGCGCTGGGTGACCAGGGCCCGGCCGCCGACGACGTGGCGGGGCGCGTTGATCACCTGGAGCAGCGACACGTAGCCACCGGTGTTGAAGAACAGGCCGCCGGCGAAGTAGATCGAGGCGAGCCGGGTGGCGTCCGCGGAGCCGAACTGGGCGATGCCCGCACCGGCCGCGAAGAAGGCCCCGCCGATGACGAAGGCCGTCGCGGCGATGGCGTTGAGACGGCGCAGGCGATGCACCGCGACCGCGTCGGCACGGGCACGGTGGCCGGCCGCCGAGCCCGGCGCCCGGACGGCGAGGACTCCCCGGCGCCGGGCGGGGCGCGACTCCCAGACCGCCTCCCCGTCGCCGGGCAGAGCCCACGTGACCCGGGTGGTGAACGGTCCCGCGCCCTCGGCGCGCTGCTCGGTAGGGGTCACGAGCCGAGACTAGAGCGCCCCTCCGGGCTCCTCCCGGTGCAACGCCGATCCGCACGGCACGTGGATGCACGCCCTCGGGCACCTGCTCCGTTCGTGATGAACCCGGGGTGCGGCTGCCAGGGCTGGCGTCCCCGTCACCTGGTGTCACGATGGAGGGAAGCGGTCGTCAGGTGCTTCAGGGAGGCACTCATGAGCCGGGACCATCATTTTCATCGCGACCACGCGGGCTGCTCGGTCACCGTGGACCTCTGGATGGGCGGGACGCGGGAGCTGGATCTCCTCGTGGACGGGAAGGAGGTCGCCACCGCGCGCGCCCCCGGGCACCACGCCGGGACGACCGTGATGGCCGCCGTGCTTCCCACCGATCCGCCGCGCGGCATCGAGGTCGAGGTGACGCTCCCGGGCGCTCTCGGCGGGGACGCGGCGTGCACCCTGCTCGTGGACGGCGAACGGCTGCCGATGCCCGCCCGGGAGGTGCCCCGGCGGGCGCGTCCGGCGGAGGCCGACTGGTACGCCTGACCGCGCCCGGCCCGTCCGGCCGTGAGCCGCCCCCCGCCGTCGGAGCGGACACGGGCCGCGCGGGGGGCGTGGACGTCGCCGCCCGGAGGGTCAGGGTGCCTTCGTCTCCTCGGACACGGCGGCCGCCGGAGGGCTGAGGCGCTTCGACACGACGTAGGCGACCACGACCGTGACGATGACCAGCGGCATGACGGTGAGGCCCTGCGACCCCAGCAGCAGGGTGGCCAGCAGCACCGAGGTCAGCGGGAGCCCGAGCATGGTGACCGACATGGCTCCGATCCCCATCGCGAACGCGGGGGTGAGGTCCAGTCCCGGAAGATGCGACAGCGCGATGCCGCCGGTCGCCCCCAGGAACATCGCCGGGAAGATGGGGCCACCCCTGAACGCGCTCAGTGAGGCGCAGTAGGCCAGTCCCTTGCACACGACGAGCAGGACCAACGCGCCCACGGAGTAGTCGGCGCTGTGCGCGAGCAGCGGGCCGAGCGCGGACTGCCCCGAGTACAGCACTTCGGTCGCCTCCCTCCCCGTCCCTTCGGCGAAGGCGATCGCGAGCCCGGCGACCACCAGACCCATCAGCACGGTGGCGACGACCCGGTGCCGCTCCACACGCGGCTGCGCCAGGAGGGCGAGGCGCCGGATGCCCGTGCCGACGAGGGCCGCCACCAGCCCGATGACGAGGGCCCAGCCGAACTCGGCGACATCGGGCGTGGCGGCGTGCGGCACCTCCGGCAGCGCCAGGGAGTACGTGCCGAGACCGGTCCAGCCGTCCAGTCCGACGAAGACGAGCGAGCCGACGCCGGCGGCGAGCAGGCCCGGTACGAGGACGACGCCGAGCATCGGGCCGCCGATCCCCGACGCCTCCATCAGCAGGAACGCCCCGGTGAGGGGCGACCCGAGCAGAGTGCTGACGGCGGCGAAGCTTCCGGCGGCGCCGACCACGGCCCCCACCTGCTCCGGAAGGTCCGGCCTGAGGAGGCGTACGAGCCAGATGGCGGTGCCGCTGCCGAGGGCGATCAGCGGGGCCTCGGGACCGAGGACGGCGCCGAGGGCCAGCGTCGCGAGGGCGGCGAGGAGGATGCCGGGAAGCTCACGCGGCTTCGGCGCGCCCGACGTCGACAGCCCCTCGGCGGGCTTGTGGCCGCCCGTCCCGGGGAGATGGCGGAGGGTCGCTCCGACGAGCAGGCCCGCGACGCCGAGCAGCGGAAGGGGCCACCACGCGGGCGTCGCATCGAAGCCCAGCGCCTCGGGCAGGTCGGTGTACGTCCACGGCTGGAGGTGGCCGACCAGGGCGAGGAAGCCGTACGCGGCGGCGGAGATCGGCACGCCGAGGACCGCGGCCATGACCAGGAGCCCGACGTAGCCCCGGGTCCTGACCAGGGCGAAGGGGTCCGTCGGCGGCGTGCCGGGCGCCCCGGCGGGACTGTCGGCCGACATGCGCATCAGCTCCTGGGCTCGACCTTCGTCGGGATCGCGGCGGTTCACCGGCGTCGTCCTGACGTGGTACCACGGGCCGGGCGCCGCGCAGGGGCGGGCACACCGCCGCTGTGCGGCGTTGGAGTGACGGTCGTTCAGGCGCGCGCGGGCCGGTGGGGCCGCCCCGCGCGCATCGGTACGGGACGCACCCCGCGGTGACCGGAGACCGCCCGGCCGCTGATCGACGACGGCCACCCGCGCGCACCTCGCCCACGAGGCGGCCCCGCCGCGCGCAGGGCGCTCGTCCGGGACCGCCCGCCCGTCACCGCCCGGCCAGGAGCGGGCGCAGGGGGCCGCGTACCAGCCGTTCGGGGAGAGGGTCCGGGGCGTGGCGCACGGTCCAGCCGGCGAGGAGCGCCACGGCGGCGCCGAGCAGGAGTCCGGCGAGGGCGTCGTGGGGATAGTGCGCGCCGACCCACACCCGGGAGGCGGCCATGAGGACCGCCGCCACCAGCGCGATCGCGCCCAGCCGGCGGGAGACGAGCAGCAGCGCCACGGCCGCCGCCCCGGCGAGGGTGGCGTGGTTGCTGGGGAAGGACCAGTCGGCCGGGGCCGGGCACGCCTCCAGGACCGTCACGTGGAGGGACCGGCAGGGGCGGGCCTCGCGCACGAGGAGCTTGAGGAGGCTGCTGACGGCGAACGCGGCGACGGTGATCAGCGGCACGGCGAGCGCCCGGACCGCCCGCTCGGGGCTCTCCTCGCGGGCCCGCCACCAGGCGACCGCCATGAGGAGGGCGAACAGGGCGAGGCCGTAGGCCGAGTACCCGCCGACGAGGTGGTCGAGCCACGCCGGGGCGGTCTGCGCGGTGTGGACGACGTCGAGGTAGGCCGTTCCGTCGACGCCCGAGCCGTCGAAGGAACCGGGCGGTGGGGTGGGGGCGGGCGTCGGGGTGATCGTGCCGGGCATCAGACGTTCCCCCGCGGCCGACGGGCGCGCCGGGAGCGGGTGAGCTCCAGGACGACGGGGATCAGGGAGACGGCGACGATCACGGCGATGATCGGCAGGAGGTAGCGGTCGACGTTCGGCACGGAGGCGCCGAGCGCGTACCCCGCGAGGACCAGGCCGACGGTCCACAGCAGGCCGCCGAGCACCTGCCACGTGGTGAAGGCGCGGGCGGGGACGCCGAGGACACCGGCCAGCGGGTTCAGGACGGTCCGTACGACCGGCAGGAAGCGGGCCAGCACGATCGCCTTCGCGTAGCCGTAGCGCCGCAGGATCTCCGCGGCCCGTTCGGCTCCCTCGCCGATCCGCCGGGACTTCGAGCGGGCCAGGAACGCCGGGCCCGCCTTCCGGCCGAGGAGGTAGCCGGTCTGCGCGCCGACCAGGGCGCCCGCGGCGGCCGCCACCAGCACCCAGGGGAGGGACAGGCGGCCGGGCTGGGCGGCCGGGCCGGCGCAGAGCAGGCCCGCGGTGAACAGCAGGGAGTCGCCCGGCAGGAAGAAGCCGACGAGCAGGCCGGTCTCGGCGAAGAGGATCACGGCGATGCCGAGCGTGCCGAAGGCGGTGAGCAGGGACTGGGCGTCGAGGACGTTCACGGCGAGGTGCGTCGGTGACGCGGCCGTCAGCGCGGGGGTCATGGGCGAAGCCCCTTCTGGTGGGCGGGGACGGACGGGCGGAGCGGGCCGCCGGATCCCCGGCGGGGACGGTGGCGCCGGCAGGCGGGCGAGCGTGTCCTCGGCGGGTACGGACCGGCCGCGACGGCCTATCCTGTCTACAGAACAGTAGTCGGTCTACTTCACTGTAGACGCAATGTGGGTGGAAGGGGTTCCATGTCGGTCTCCGAAGGTGAGCGCAGGCCCGCCGGCGAGCTGGAGGCCAGCGTCCTCGCGGCCCTGTGGGCAGCCGGTACGCCCCAGACGGCCGCCCAGGTGAGGGCCTCGATATCCCAGGACCTGGCACGCACCACGGTCGCCACGCTCCTGGCCCGGCTCCACGACAAGGGCGTGATCGGACGCCGTCCGGGCGGCCGGGGCTTCGTCTA
Source organism: Streptomyces sp. NPDC002232 (assembly GCF_042890295.1). Lineage (NCBI taxonomy): Bacteria > Bacillati > Actinomycetota > Actinomycetes > Kitasatosporales > Streptomycetaceae > Streptomyces > Streptomyces sp. NPDC002232. The sequence goes on from NZ_JBIARV010000004.1 coordinate 343,764, forward strand.
CTTCGCGGTGGAGGACGAGAACGGTCTGACCGCCCGCCGCATGCACCGCGCACTGGACCAGGGCGGCGACGCCCGGGGCCTGGTCCTGGCCCGCTTCGTCGAGGGGCTCGGCCCCGACGACGAGGCCGAACTCCGACGCCTCCTGCGGGAAGAGCGCCCGTGATCGCCCTCCTCCTCCTTCCCCTCCTGCTGCCCTGGGCCCTGCCGCCCCTGGCGCGCAGGACCGCCGAGCGCCTCCGCCCGGACATCGCGCTCGTGGCGGTCACCGGCGCAGCGGCCGCACTGGCCCTCGGCGTCGTCGCCTGCCTCGGCGTCCTGCTGCTCCCGCTCGCGCTCCGCCTTCCCGGTGCCGCCGCCCTCGTCCATCTGCTCCGGCCGCTGCACGCCGGGCCGCCCGTCCTGGTGCCGGTGCTGTCCGCCGTCGCGGCCGGAGCGCTCGTCGTGACCGCGACGGCCGTCGCGCGCGGGAGCCTGGCGGAGGCGGACCGGCTGCGCACGGCCCACCGGAGGGTGGCCGGGGTCCCCGAGGCCGGGGGGATGTGCGTGCTCGACGACGACCGCCCCGACGCGTTCGCCCTGCCGGGCGGTCCGCGCGGCACAGGACGGATCGTCGTGACGGCGGGCATGCTCAGGGCCCTCGACGCCCGTGAGCGCGAGGCGCTCCTCGGGCACGAACGCGCCCACCTGAGCTCCCGGCACCACCTGTTCCTCGCCGTCGCCGCCCTGGCGGGCTGGTGCCACCCGGCCCTGGCCGCCGTCGTCCCGCACGTCTCCTTCGCGGCGGAGCGGGCCGCCGACGAGGCCGCCGCCCGGACCTGCGGGGACCGCCGCCTCACCGCCCGGGCCGTGGGACGCGCCGCCCTCGCCGCGACCAGCCGTCCGGCGGGCCCGGACCTCCCGGTCCTCGCGGCGGGCGGCACCACCGGCCCCGTGCCCGCCCGGGTCCGGGCACTCCTCGCCCAGGCCCCCACCCGCCGCGTCGCCCCGGCCCTGCTGGCCATGGTCCTGCTCTGCGGGGCCGCCGGCGCGTCCTCCGCCGCCGGGGCCGTCTGGCTGCACCGGGGCGTGGAGATCGCGCAGGGCGAACTCCCCTTCGAGTGACCGGCCCCTGACCGGCCCCTGACCGGCCTCCCGTGGCGGGCCCGCGGACATCGCCGTACCCGCCGCGCACGACGGAGGCGACACGACCGCCGCCGGGCGACCGCCCCCGACGGGGCGCACCGGAGCACGCAAGTGCGCAGGGGGCGCGGTCGCCGCGCGTCGAAGTGCCCCGCCAAGCGCCGGTGCACACCTCCCGGCGCGCGTGCCCTCGCGCGCCCTCGGGGAGGTCCGCGCGCCCTACCGGTGCCCACGGGACGACGGAAAGGATGAGCCCACCACGGAGGAACTCGGCGACCCCCTCCCTGTCCCCGGCCACATGCGGACCGCGTGCGTCGCGCCCGGCTCCGGCAGGCGGACACGCGACGGAAGGAACTCATGGTGTTGCTTCTCATCTCCCCGGACGGTGTCGAGGAAGCCCTCGACTGCGCCAAGGCCGCCGAACACCTCGACATCGTCGACGTCAAGAAGCCCGACGAGGGCTCGCTGGGCGCCAACTTCCCCTGGGTCATCCGGGAGATCCGCGCCGCGGTGCCCGCGCACAAGCCGGTGTCCGCCACCGTGGGGGACGTGCCGTACAAGCCCGGCACGGTGGCGCAGGCCGCGCTCGGCGCGGTCGTCTCCGGCGCCACGTACATCAAGGTCGGCCTGTACGGCTGCACCACGCCCGAGCAGGGCGTCGAGGTCATGCGGGCGGTCGTCCGCGCGGTGAAGGACCACAGCCCCGAGGCCCTCGTCGTCGCCTCGGGCTACGCCGACGCGCACCGCGTCGGCTGCGTCAACCCGCTCGCCCTGCCGGACATCGCCGCCCGGGCCGGTGCCGACGCGGCCATGCTGGACACCGCGATCAAGGACGGCACGCGGCTCTTCGACCACGTCCCGCCCGAAGCCTGCGGCGAGTTCGTACGCCGCGCCCACGCCTCCGGCCTGCTCGCCGCCCTCGCCGGCAGCGTCAGGCAGGTCGACCTCGGTCCGCTGACCCGCATCGGCACGGACATCGTCGGCGTGCGGGGCGCGGTCTGCGCGGGCGGCGACCGCAACGCCGGGAGGATCCAGCCGCACCTGGTCACCGCCTTCCGCGCGGAGATGGACCGGCAGGCCCGGGAGCACGCCGTCGGCGCCCCGGCCGTGAACTGACCCCGGGGATGCCGACACCCGAGGCAGCACCCCTCCCCGGGCACCGCGGCGCGCGCCTGGCCGTCCTCGACCCGGCCACCGGCGAGGTCGTCGACGAGGCCCCCGACCAGCGGCCGGACGAGCTCGACGCGACGGTCGCCCGCTCCTTGCGGGCCTGGCACGGCTGGCGCGCCGACCCCGCCGCCCGCACCACCGCCCTGCGCGCCGCCGCCGACGCCGTGGAGACGGCGGGCGACGGCCTCGCCCGGCTGCTCACACGGGAGCAGGGCAAACCCCTGGCCGAGTCGTACGCCGAGATCGCCCGCACGGCGGCCCGGCTGCGCTACTTCGCCGACCTGGCCCCCAGGACCCGCCGGATCGACGACGGCCGGCCCGTCCACAGCGAGGTCCGCTGGCGGCCCGTCGGGCCCGTCGCGGCGATCGTCCCGTGGAACTTCCCGCTCCAGCTCGCGGCGGCGAAGTTCGCGCCCGCGCTCGCGGCCGGGAACACGGTGGTCCTCAAACCGTCCCCGCACACCCCGCTCGCCACCCGGCTGCTCGGCTCCCTCCTCGCGGCCGTCCTGCCCGAGGACGTCCTGACCGTCGTCACCGGCCGGGAACCCCTCGGCGCCCGCCTCGCCGCCCATCCGGGCATCCGGCACGTCACCTTCACCGGATCGGTGCCCACCGGTCGCGCCGTCGCCGAGGCCGCGGCGGGCTCGCTCGCCCGGGTCACCCTGGAGCTGGGCGGCAACGACGCGGCCGTCCTCCTCGACGACGTCGACGTCGAGCGGATCGCCGACCGGCTGTTCTGGAGCGCCTTCCGCAACTGCGGCCAGGTCTGCATGGCCGTCAAACGCGTGTACGCCCCCGCCCGGCTCCACGCCGAGGTCGTCGAAGCCCTCGCCCACCGGGCCGGGAGCGTCACGGTCGGATCCGGACTCGACCCGGACACCCGGATCGGCCCGGTCAGCAACGCACCCCAGCTGGCCCGGGTCGAAGCGGTCACGCGACAGGCCCTGGAGGCGGGCGCCAGGGCCGCGGCCGGCGGTCACCGGCTCGACCGGGCGGGCCACTTCTTCGCCCCCACGATCCTCACCGACGTCCCGCCCGACTGCCCGGTGGTGACCGGGGAACAGTTCGGGCCCGTCCTGCCCGTACTGCCCTACCGGAGCCTCGACGAGGCCGTCGACGCGGCCAACGGCACCGGTTTCGGACTGGGCGGCTCCGTCTGGAGCGCCGACCCCGACCGGGCCGAGGCGGTGGCCGACCGGCTCGAATGCGGCACGGCCTGGATCAACCACCACGCCGAACTCTCCCTCGCCCAGCCCTTCGCGGGCGTCCGCGACAGCGGCGTCGGCGTCGCGGGCGGCCCCTGGGGCCTCTACGGGAACCTCCGGCCGTTCGTCGTCCACCGCCCGGGGGAGGAGCAGGCGTGACCCTGCGGTTCCGGGCCGCCGTCCTGCGCGCCTACGAGGCCCCGTTCACGATCGAGGAGGTGCTCCTGCCCACGGACCCCGCCCCCGGCGAGGTCCTCGTCGAGATCGCGGGAGCCGGGATGTGCCGTACCGATCTCGCGGTCCGGCGATCGGCCGGCCGCAGTCCGCTCCCGGCGGTCCTCGGCCACGAGGGCGCCGGGGTCGTGGTGGCGACCGGCGGCGGCCCCGACGTCTCGCTCGGCCCCGGCGACCACGTCGTGCTCAGCTTCGACTCCTGCGGACGCTGCCGGAACTGCCGCGCCGCGGCCCCCGCCTACTGCGACTCCTTCGCCTCCCTCAACCTCTTCGGCGGACGCGCGGAGGAGCCGCCGCGCCTCGCCGACGCCCACGGAAGGCCACTGGCCCCCCGCTGGTTCGGCCAGTCCTCCTTCGCCGCGTACGCGCTCGTCCCCGCCCGCAACGCCGTCCGCGTCGACCCGGCGCTCCCGCTCGAACTGCTCGGACCGCTCGGCTGCGGCTTCCTCACCGGGGCCGGAGCCGTCCTGAACACCTTCGCCGCGCGGCCCGGCGACACCCTCGCGGTCCTCGGCGCGGGCGCGGTGGGCCTCGCCGCCGTGATGGCGGCCACCGCCGCCGGCGTACGGACCGTGGCCGTGGACCACCGCCCCGAGCGGCTCGACCTGGCCGAACGCTTCGGCGCGACCCCGCTGCCCGCCGCACCGCGCGGCCTGCCCGAGCGGATCCGCCGGCTGACCGACGGCGGAGCCCAGTACGCCCTGGACACCACGGCCTCGGCCCCGCTCATCAACGACGCGCTCCACGCCCTGCGCCCCACCGGCACGCTCGGTCTGGTGGCGCGTCTCCACACCCCGCTGACGCTCGAACCGGGCACGCTCGACCGGGGCCGGGGCATCCGCCACATCTGTGAGGGCGACGCGGTCCCCGGCCTGCTGATACCCCGGCTGACCGGCCTCTGGCAGGCCGGCCGCTTCCCCTTCGACGAGCTGATCCGCACCTACCCGCTGGCCGACGTCAACGAGGCCGAACGGGACTGCGACGCCGGACGCGTCGTCAAACCCGTCCTGCTGCCGGAGAGAAGAGACCGATGAGCGAGACCTTCACCACCGAGGACCCCTCCCCACCCGCGCCCGGGGACCGCACGACCGCCACGGCGCCCCCGCGCCCCGACCCGGAGGGCGTCGACGGAGGCGTGGGACTGACCGCCCTCCTGGTCGCCGCGGCCCGCGCGATCGAGACCCACCGCCACGACAGCCTGGCCCGGGACGTCCACGCCGAGCACTTCGTCCGCGCGGCCCCGGCCTGCTCCGGCTGGCCGGTACGCATCGGGCAGGTCCCGGAGGGAGACGCCGACCCGCTGTGGGGCAGGTTCGCCCGGTACTTCGGGCTGCGGACCCGGGTCCTCGACGACTTCGTCCTCGGATCCGTCCTCGAAGGGGTCCGTCAGGTGGTCCTGCTGGGAGCCGGCCTGGACACGCGCGCCTTCCGGCTGGACCTGCCCTCCGACTGCGTGGTCTTCGAGATCGACCGGGCCGGCGTCCTGGCGTTCAAGCAGCGGGTGCTCACCGACCTCTCGGCCGCCCCTCGGGCGAAGCGCGTCCCCGTCGCCGCCGACCTGCGCGAGGACTGGGTCACCGCGCTGACCTCCGCCGGTTTCGACACGGGCGCGCCGAGCGTCTGGCTGGCCGAGGGACTGCTCTTCTACCTGCCGGGCCCCGCGGAGACCCGCCTCGTCGACGCGGTGGACCGGCTGACCGCCGGGGGCAGCGCCCTGGCCTTCGAGGCCAAGCTGGAGGACGACCTGCTGGCCTACCGCGACAGCGCGATCTACACGGCGACGCGGGAGCGGATCGGCATCGACCTGCTCGGCCTCTTCGACCTGGGACCGCGCCCCGACTCGGCCGGGCACCTGGCGGACCGGGGCTGGTCCACGGCGATCCGCACGCCCTTCGACTTCAGCCGCCGGCACGGACGCGGCCCCCTCCCCGAGCCGAACGACGCCCTGGAGGGGAACCGGTGGGTCTTCGCCCACAAACCCGGTCCGTGACGCGCGGACCGCGACGTACGGTCCGCGGTCCGTGACGCGCGGACCCGTGATGTCCGGGTCTGGTGGGGTCAGGCGGCCGGGGTCCCCACCAGCCGGTCGCCGGGGATCCCGGCCAGATCCGGTGCGTAGAAGTCCTCGATGCCGGAGGCCCACGTCGCCACGGTGATGCGGTCCTCGGCGTCCGGGCCGAACGCGTCGAAGAGCGCGTGGACGTTCGCCTCCTCGAAGCCGATCGCCCTCATCAGCGACAGGAACAGGGGGCGCTCGATCAGCCCGTCCCCGTCCGGGTCCCCCAGCGCGGAGAGCGCCCGCGCGAACTCGCCGACCGTGGGGCCGAAGCGCTCGGGGTCGAGCACGAACGGGCGGAACTCCTCGACGGTGATCACGCCGTCGCCGTCGGCGTCCAGCTCGGTGGCCAGCGTCGTCCAGTACCGCCGGAACGCCGCCCGGATGGCCTCCCTGGCGCCCGCGTCCGAGTCGACCGCCGCCTCCAGGACGCGTCCCGTCATGAGATCGAAGTCGCCGGAGTCGAGGACCCCGTTGCCGTTGGCGTCGAAGAGGGAGAAGACCAGCTCGATCCGCTGGGCGGCCTCAGTGCGCATGTCCGTCACCTGTCTCGTACGGCCCGTGGGTCCGGGCCCTGCTCCATCCGTGCTTCCTCCAACCGCGCCGGGGGCAGAAGGGTGACGGCGAGGCGGTCTCCGGTACCGGAAGGAGTGAGCGCACTGCGGTCGCGACCGCTCGGAAGGATGATGGGAGCATGGAAGGGCTACCTTTCACGTCTCCCGCCGGGGTGGACGAAGGCGGGCCCCTCGGTCCGCCCCCGGCTGCCTTCGCCCTGATCGCCGCGGACGGCGTGCTCGTCGGGTGGAGCCGCGAGGCCGAGGCCCTCCTGGGATACACCGCCCCGCAGGTACTGGGACGCCGGGCGGCGGACCTGCTCGTCCCGCCCGTCGGTCGCGACCGACCGGAAGAGCCGCGACAGCAGCACGGGCGAACGGAACCCTCGCGAACGGAACCGCCGCGAACGGAACCCTCGCGACCGGACTCGCCGCTGCGGCTCGACGGGTCGCGCAGCGCGGTCGTCGACGTGCGGCACCGCGGTGGACACACCCTGCGCGTGGCCGTGACGCTGCGCCCCCTGGCACCCGCCCCCGACGCCACCGGCCGGGCCCCCTCCGCCGTCCTCATGGCGGCCGAACTGGACGGTCTTCGCTGGTGGGAGACCCGGCAGGCGATGCTCCAGGGACTCGTCACCCAGTCGCCGGTGACGCTGACCATCTACGGTCCGGGCGCACGCCTCCTGTGGGCCAACGCGTCCAGCGTCCGGGAGCTGGGCGGCGACCTCTCCGCGTCGCTGGGCCGCTCCATGAACGAACTCTTCCCCGGCGACCTCCTCACCACCGAGCACCTGGCGTCGCCCGAGGACTTCGTCCGCCGGATCCTCGACACCGGTGAGCCGGTCATCGACGTGCACTTCCGGGGGCGCGCCCCCGCCGACCCGCGGCGCGAGCGCGTCTGGTCCTCGTCGTACTTCCGGCTCCTCGACGGCCGGGGAGAGCCCGTGGGGGTGTGCGAACAGTCCATCGACGTCACCGACCACTACCGCGCGCAGCAGCGGCTCGCGCTCCTCGCGGAGGCCGGCGCCCGGATCGGCGCGACCCTCGACCCGTTCCGTACGGCGGCGGAGCTCGTCGGGGTCGCCGTGCCGCACTTCGCCGACGCCGCGCTGGTCGACGTGGCGGCGGAGGTACTCGAAGGAGAGGATCCCGGCCCCGCCACGGCCGGGGAGCTGGTGCGCGCGGCCGATTCCGGCGGGGCACCCTCCCGCGTGGGTGAGCGGGTCGCCCACGCCGCCGGATCCCCGCAGGCCGAGAGCCTGGCGGGGGGCCGGGCGACCGAGGACCCCGTCGTCGCGCCGACACACCTGTACGTCCCGCTGGTCGTGCGCGGCGCGCCCCTGGGCCTCGTCACGTTCGTACGGGGCGAGGAATCGGAACCCTTCGGCGACGGCGACCGGGCGGTGGCCGAGGAACTGGCGTCCCGTACCGCCGTCTGCATCGACAACGCCCGGCGGTACCGACGGGAGCGCACCGCCGCGCTCATGCTCCAGCGCAGTCTGCTGCCGCGCTCGCTCCCCGAGCTGAGCGCGGTCGAGGCGGCGAGCCGCTACCTGCCCGCCGACAGCCACCTGGGCGCCGGCGGCGACTGGTTCGACGTCATCGCGCTGTCCGGCGCCCGGGTGGGACTCGTCGTGGGGGACGTCGTCGGCCACGGGCTGGGGGCCGCCGCCACCATGGGGCGCCTGCGCGCGATGGTGCGCACCCTGGCCGAGCTGGACCTCGCGCCCGACGAACTCCTCGCCCGGCTGAACGACCAGGTCGGCCGGGACGCGTCGGACGAGAGCGCGCGGGGCCCGGACGCCGGCGGCGCCGTCGGAGCCACCTGCGTCTACGGGATCTACGACCCGGCCTCCGGGACGAGCACCTGGGCGGCGGCGGGACACCTGCCGCCGGCCGTGGTGCCGCCGGACGGCCCCGTCGGGTTCCTGCGTCTGCCCCCGGGGCCTCCGCTGGGCGTGGGACGGCTTCCGTACGAGGCCGCGGAGGTGCCGCTCGCCGAGGGCAGCCAGGTCGTCCTGTTCACCGACGGCCTCGTGGAGGCCCGGGGGCAGGGCGTCGACGGGGGGCTGGAGCGGCTGGCGGCCGTGCTCGGGGAGCGGCGCGCGGTGTCGTCCGACGCGCTGTGCGCCCGGATCGTCGAGGAGCTCGTACCGGACCACGTGCGGGACGACGCGACCCTGCTGGTCGTGCGGACCCGGGCGCTCGACGCGCGCCAGGTGGCGGCCTGGGAGCTGTCCCCGGACCCCGCCCTTGTCGCGCGCGCCCGGTCGGTGGCCGCGGAGCAGCTGGGGCGGTGGGGACTGGACGATCTGGCCTTCACCACGGAGCTCGTGGTCAGCGAGCTGGTCACCAACGCGATCCGGCACGCCTCCGGCCCGATCGGTCTGCGCCTGATCCGGGACCGCTCCCTCATCTGCGAGGTCTCCGACTCGCAGCACACCTCCCCGCACGCCCGGTACGCCGGGAACGACGAGGAGGGCGGCCGCGGGCTCTTCATGGTCGCCCAGCTCACCGAGCACTGGGGCACGCGCTATCTGCCGACGGGCAAGACGATCTGGGCGGAGCAGGCCCTGCCCGCGCCGTGACGGCCACGATCCGCCGCCCGCCGTGGGCGGCGGGGCCGGGTCACGGCGTGCGCAGGCGTACGGCCAGGGCGGCGATGTCGTCGTCGAGGCTTCCCCGGCTGTGCCGGAGCAGGTCGTGGTGCAGCGCGGTGAGCAGATCACGGGGAGGGGTGGGGGGCTGTCGGCGCATCCAGGCGGTCAGCGGGAAGAACTCACCGTCCCGGGCGCGCGTTTCGGCGATCCCGTCCGTGTAGAGGAGGAGCAGCTCGCCGGGCGCGAAGGCGAAGGCGTCCGAACGGTAGTGGTCGCCGATGAGTTCCGCGAGGCTGAGCAGCGGCGACGGCGCGGACGGTTCGAGGACGCGCACGCTCCTGCGGCCGTGGACCAGCGGTGGGGGATGGCCGCAGTTCACGATGCTGATGTGGCCGCCCCCGTGCGGGATCTCGACGAGGAGCGCGGTGGCGAAGCGCTCCATCGGCGCCTCGGGCGGATGGGCGGCGTTGTGTCGGGCGCAGCTGGCGTCGAGCCGGCGGGCGACATCGGCCAGGGCCGCCTCGCCGTGCGCCGCCTCCCGGAAGGCGTTGACGATCGCCGCGGCCGCCCCGACGGCCGGCAGGCCCTTGCCCCGTACGTCGCCGATGAGCAGGCGGACCCCGAACGGCGTGTCGATCACCTCGTAGAAGTCCCCGCCGATGCGGGCCTCGGCGGCGGCCGCGAGGTACAGCGACTCGATCTCGACGTTCCGGAAGCGGTGCGGCAGGGGCCGCAGCACCACCTGCTGGGCCGCGTCGGCGACGAGCCGCACCTGGATCAGGGTGCGCTCCCGCTGGAGCCGGACGTGGCTGCCGTACGCGGCGGCCACGGTGACCGCGACGATCCCCCCGCACGTCCACCAGGTCCCGAGATCGGGGAAGACGAGGCTGAGGCCGATCATCAGCAGGAGGCAGACGGTCCCGAGCAGGACGGTCGGGAGGACCGGCCACATGGCGGCGGCCAGAGCCGGCGCCGCGGGCAGGAGGCGGCTGAAGGCCAGCTCCGGAGGCGTGGCGTAGGCCAGGCTCGCGATCACGACGGTCAGAATCACCGGCGACAGCCGCACGAGCCTGCCGTAGCCGTAGCTCCGACGGAGCCACGGCCGTCCGGACTCGATCATGAATCCCAGCGTATCCGCGAGGGGCCCGCTCAGCGACGCGGCGCGGGCGCGCCTCCTGGGGCGGGGCCCGCACGTCGTCGGCATCGGACGCTCAGGAGTCGCGCGGTAGCGGAGGGTGCCGGGGCGCGCTCGCGATCCGCGTCGCCGTCACCGCTGCGCGCGGCGGCGGGCGATGAACAGGCCGAGGACGATGCCGACGAGGAGGGTGACGGTGAGGACGATCCAGAGGGGGAGCGAGACCGTCGGAATCCACAGTCTGATGGTCACCGATCCCGTGTTCGCCGCGATGAACCAGATGGCCAGGGCTGCCAGGACCAGGAAGGCGAGGGTGCGCAGTCGCAGGTCCCGCCCCTTGACCGTCACCGTGGACGGACCGTATGCCTTGTTTGCGGTATTTCGGGGCATGTCACCCATTATCGATGAGCGGGGTCGAACGGTCGACTTATCGCTGAGCGGGGTCGAACGGCCGCCCTGGATCTCGCCCGGCCGATCCTCCCGGGGAGCCGGGACGACGCACGGCCCCCGAAGGCCGATGCCTTCGGGGGCCGTTCGCCTGGAGTGCCGTCTACCGCGCCGTGGAGCCGAAGGCCACGCCGTTGGCCGGGAGGCCGGCGGAACCGGGCTTGTACGTGGTGGTGGCGGCGACCGCGCCGCCCCCCGTCACGTTGGACATCGGCAGGGCGTAGAGCACGCCCGTGGCCAGGGGTCCGGAGGGCATGCCCACGTACAGCCGGGTGGCCGTGAAGTGTATGCTCCGGCCCAGGTACTGGTTGGCGCCGGGGGACCCGGGGATGCCGTCGCCGTCGCCGGCCTCGATCCAGCGGTCGTTCGGACCGGCCGATCCGGCCAGCGAGAACGTGTGGACCGCGCCGGCGTTCGCCACGGTGCCGATGTCCTCACCGGGCGTTCCCACGGCGAGCCGCATGGACGCGACGGTGCTCACCGCACCGGGGGCGGTGTTGACGGCCGTGAGGTACTCGCCCATCCGGTCACCGGTCTCCGAGGTGCCGGACACGTCGTCCTCGGCGGTGCCCTGCTTGAGCTCGCGCAGGTAGCTCCAGGTGCCGTCGGCCTTGATGCGGATCTGCACCACGCGGCCCGCGTTGGCGCGGTCCTCGGTGCCGACCGTCACGCTCTCACCGGGTGAGCCGATCGCCAGGATCGACTCCGTGGCGGCGGGGGCCCCGGCCGCCCGGAACGGCGCCATGGCCACCGCGTATCCGAACTGGTCGCCCGCCTCGGAACCGCCGGAGATGGCCGGGTTGTCCTGGTCGAGTCCGGCGAGCGGCAGCGGGTGGCCGGTGGAGTCGAAGCGGTTGGCGTCGAAGATCACGACGCCGCCGGCCTTCGCCGTGGTCCCCAGGGCCTCGTTGGGGGAGCCGATCGCGATGTAGTTCTGGTCGGCGGCCACGGACCAGCCGAAGAGGTCGCCCGTCTCGGGATCACCGGGGACCCCGGCCGTTGCCTGGCTGATCGCCAGGCTGGTCGTGCCGTACACGTAGAACGAGGAACCCGCCTGCGCGACGCTGCCGAGGGCCTCGCCGGGCACGCCGATGACCAGGTACGGCCGGCCGGCGTCGTTCACCGCGGCCGCGATCCGGTGCCCCATGCGGTCGCCGGCCTCGGACGCCGAGCCCGCGATCGCACCCGTGCCGGTGCCCTGTTCGAGGTGTGTGGCCTTCAGCGTGCCCGCGCCCAGACCGCCGGCGGCGCCGTACAGGATGTCGACGAAGCCCGCGTCGGTGGCGGTGCCGACGGTCTCGCTCGGGGTCCCGGCGACGAGGTCGGTGAAGCCGTCCTTGTTCCAGTCGATGGTGGCGAGGGTCTCGCCGAAGTAGTCGTCCGCCTCGGAGCCGCCGGGCACCCAGTCCAGGTCCTGGCTGATCTCCGCCGTGCCCTTGCCGCCGCCGTACACGATGCGGATCAGGCCGGCCTTCGCGTCCGTGCCGACGCTGGCCTGGGGGTCGGAGATCGCGATGTCCTCCGCGCCGTCACCGTTGAAGTCGGTCAGCCCGGCCGGCTTGGGGACGTTGCCCCCGCCGCCGACGGCGGCTCCGAGATCGATCCGGGGAGTGGTGGCGCCGGTGTACGTGATGGCGCGTCCGCTGCTCTTCAGCAGGGCGGTCAGCTCGGCGACGCTCTTGGTGGGGAAGGCCTGCTTGAGCACGGCGTACGAGCCCGCCACGTGCGGCGCGGCCATGGAGGTGCCGTTCTTGGAGGCGTAGGTGCCGCCGGGCACCGAGGAGACGATGCTCGTGCCGGGGGCGAACAGGTCCAGCAGCGGGCCCCGGTTGGTGAAGGCGGACAGCTCGTCGTCGTCGGTGGTCGAACCGACCGTGACGGCGGAGGAGATGCAGCCGGGCATGCTCACCGCGTCGGTGTGCCCGTTGTTCCCGGCGGCGATCACGGTGGCGACGCCCGCGCTCAGCAGGCTGTCCACGACCGGCTTGCGCAGATCGGTGTCGCAGGCGGTGGTGTAACGGCCGTTGCCGAGGCTGAGGTTGGCCGCGACGATCGGCGTACCGGCCTGCTTGAGCTTCAGCACGTGTTCGAGGCCCTTGAGCTGGGCGCTCTGGTAGCTGCCCACGCAGGGGGCGACGCCGCCGCAGAACTCCTCGGTGGTGAACTCGCTGAAGACCTGGATGGCGACGATGCCGGCGGCCGGCGCCACACCGCGCTTCGGAGCGCCCGTGATCCCGGCGCCGTTGCCGGCGGCGATCCCGGCCACGTGCGTGCCGTGGTCGCAGTCGGCCAGGGTCGCGCAGGGTCCGGCCGCCGTGTCGGCGGAACCGGTGCCCTCCTGCGTGTCGGCGCCGTTCGGGCAGAGGCTGACGACGCCGCTCTCGGCGTCGCTCGGCGAGAAGCAGGCCTCGGCCACGACGCGGTTCCTCAGGAACGGGTGGGCGGTCTCGACGCCGGTGTCCAGGACGGCGATCGCCTGCCCGGTGCCGTTCTTGCCCGCCGCGAGGGCGGCGTCACCGCCGATCAGCGGGATGCTCTCGTCCAGGGTCGGCCGCTCCACCTTGTCCTCGGTGACGCTCACCACGCCCGGCTGCGCGGCGAGCCGGTCGAGGCCGCTCCGGTCCACCTTGAGGGTGACGACCGGTACCGTCCGGAACTCCTGCTTCTTCTCGCCGGCTGCCGCCGCGGCGGCGACGTCCCCGAGCGTCTGCGTGACGACGTTGACGCGGACCTTGCCGCCGCCCGCGGTCCGGTCGTAGAGCGGCGGGTCGACCGGGTCGGACGCGGCCGCCGCCGGGGTGCTGGTCGGGGTGCTCGTCGGGGTGAGGGCGTGCGCCGGTATCGCGGCGCCGAGGGTCACGGCCGTCACCGCGGTGACGAGCGTCGCCCGGATCGTTCTCTTCATAGTGCCTCGGTGAGCAGGGGGCGCGTCATGGCCAGGCCCGTGGGAAGCAGGCACGGCGCAGCCCGGGGAGATAAGGGGCGATGTGCTGGAGGTCCTCGTGGAGCGGGCCGGGCGGCGACAGTCGGTGTCCGCCACCCGGCCCCTTCACGCCCGAGGGGCGTGCTGCGTGCCGTCGTGCGTCAGAAGGTGCGCCGACCCGTCATCAGGTCTTGTTGGCACCGTTCTTCGGGTGCCCCTTCCAGGCCACGGCCTTGAGGTACACGTAGGCGTAGGAGTTGCACTTCCAGCGGACCAGGATGTTGTACGCCTTGCAGCTGTGCGTCTTCATCGTGCTGTAGAAGGCGTTGTCGACGTTCGACTTCTTGCTGCGGTCCAGGTAGTACCGGTAGCCCTTGTACGTGTTGCCGATCAGGCCGTACCCGTAGTCGTGGGTGTCGCACGCGGCCCGGAAGTTGAAGCCGCCCGGGCGGCTGACGTTCGGGCCGGGGGTGCTGCACCCGTCGTAGAGGATGCCCGCCACGCGGAAGCCGGTGGGCGTGTACCGGAAGTACGGCCAGTGCCAGCCGTAGTGCGCGGCCCAGGCGACGCAGCCCCGGTTGAGGTACCACATCCACTCGGTGGCGCGGTTGCAGTAGCGCGGGTAGGCCTGCGGGTCGTTGATCTCACCCGTCGTGAAGTCCCCGGCCGGGGGAGCGGTCGCGGTTCCGTCGCCGGCCGGGCCCCGCAGGGGGTCGGTCGAGGACGGCAGGTCGGTGCCGACGGGGGCGGCGTTCGGTTCGGCCGAGGCGGCCGGGAACGACAGGTCCCACGCGCCGTTCGTCGGCGAGGCGACGTCGGAGACGCGGCCCGTGGAGTCGTAGGCGTACGAGGAGACCGGGTCGGTGCCCTCGGTGGGGTTGGTGACGTTGCGGAGCAGGCCCGAGGCGTCGTAGGAGTAGCGCGCCAGCGTCTGCGTGGTGGCGCCCGACGTCAGGGTGATCTCCTTGGCCCGGCCCGTGTACTCACCGAGCGCCGAGCCGGTGGCCGTCGTGGCGGTCGAGTACTTGACCGTCACCGAATGCGCCGGAGCGTCGGCGGTGGCGGGCTCGCTGACCGTGCCGACCCGGCCCTTGGTGTCGTAGGAGACCGTGGCGGTGGCGCCGTCGGCCAGGTTGCCCACGCTGGTCACGCGCCACTTGTCGGCGCCCGGAGCGACCTGCTTCCAGTTGTAGGTCGCCGTGAGGTTGGCGATGCCGACGGGCGCGCCGGCGTCCTCGTCCCCGGTCACGTCCGTGTCCGGGGTGCCGGTGGCGGGGGCGAGCGTCTCGACCGCGGTGGTCACCAGCGCGCCGGTGGCCTCGTTGTAGGTGGTGGTCTCGGTGATCTTGTCGCCGGTGGTGGTCTCGTACTTCTTGACGCCACCGCCGCTCGGGTAGTCGACGCTGCTCTTGAGGGCGTACGAGACGGAGACCTTCGCGTCGAGGTCGGTGACCACGACGGAGCCGCCCTTCTGCTCCAGCTTGCGGTTGAGCTGGCCCCCCAGGAAGCCGGATTCCCAGCCGGGGCCGAAGACCCCCTGGTCCGGACGGGTCGCAGGCGCCGACTCCGGTCTCGCGACGCCGTCGGCGCCCGTGGTCACCGTATGAGTGCGGCCCATGAGGCCTTCGGCCACATCGGTCTCGTACAGCTCGAAGGACTTCTCCGCGGTGGAGTACTGGCCGGGACCGACCTGCTGGATCTCTCCGTCGGCCAGCGGCGGATCGACGGTGGCGGACGCGGCCTGCGGCTGCTGGATGACGGCGGCTCCGGCGGCCTGCTGCGGAATCAGCAGGGCCATGGAGAGTGCGGCCATGACAGGCAGAGCTGACTTGCGCACGAGTTCCCCCCTCGTGTCGTAGGTGAGGTGCTTGATCGCTGCGGACCGTAGACCGGTGTCGATCACGGCCACAAGTGGCTTGAAAGCGGCTGTAGTTGCTTCCGCCTCCTTGCAGCAGTGAAGATTTCAGACCGCGGCACCCGCCACATGAGTACGCGTACTCATGTGGCGGGTCCGGGCCGGCCCAAGACTGAGCCCATGAACCCAACCCGAGTCCGTATCAGAGCAGTTGACACCATTTGGAGTCGTGGTGGCCGCTCCCTCGCGGTGACGGCCCTCGCCGCTCTGGCCCTGGCCGCCTGCGGCTCCGGGCAGCCGGATCCCCCGCGTGGGCGGGCCGAGTCCGTCGACGCCGCCCCGGCCGGGAAGGACGCGTCCTTCGTCGGCATGCTGGACGAGGTGGCGCGGGAGTGCCCCCCGCCGGGTACGAAGAGGAAGCCGCAGGCCACCCCGGAGGGCGAGCCGCCGACCGCTCCGGTCGAACCGCCGCCCGGCGCCGCGGGGGAGACCCCGCCGGGCGGCGCGGTCGAGCCGGTCGCCCCCTCGGCGGGCCCGGAGGTCGAGCTGGACGCCCGCGACTGGTGCGCGGGGGTGCAGCACGAACAGCGTGTGGCCGAGGCGCTGCTGCCGCTGGAGAAGCCCGATCCCGCCCAGGTCAGGAAGGTCCTGAACGGCCTCGGCTACGTCGACGAGCGCATCCATGACCTGAGGGGGTCCGGAGCGGTGACGACCTTCGTCATCGACCTCCGGGACAAGGGGGGACGCCTGTGCCTGGACGGCCGGGCCCAGGGCGAGCTGACGGAGGTCGAGGCCTGTGTCGCACCCAAGGACGGCAGATTCTTTTCCGCAAATCTCGCCCCTTGATCCGGAGTGAAATGTGATCTGGGTCACATGGGATGGCTCATGCTTGGTGACAGCACGCAAGCAGTGCGTTACCCGGTAATGGCGGATAGTGTCCTAAATCGGTGCTGTGGCGGCGAGTTGGGGGACGGCGGGTCATTGAGGGTGGTTGTCCGGCGGAGCCGTGATCCTGATTGCGGCAGCAATCCGACGTCTCCAGGGCGCCTGGGTTCCGTGTCCGTCCGGGATGCCTCCGCCGCGGCGCTCCGCCGGACGGGTACTTCGGCGGCGCGGTCGCACGCTGGGCGGGCCGTTGTTCCGGCGGCTCGGTAGCGTCGTGACCGGGTGCCTCGCACGGGGGCGCCCACCGACGCCCCCGCGAGGGGGCTGTCGACGATGGCCCGAGGCGAGGAGAGCGGCGATGTCCCGACCCGTCACCGTGGGAGTGGACGGCTCTGAAGGCAGCGTGGCGGCGGTGGACTGGGCCGCCGACGAGGCGGCGGTGCGCGGCGACGGCCTGCGGCTGGTGTACGCCACCCGATGGGCGGAGCATCAGCTGGGTGCGATGAAGGTGTCGCACGACGACCGCGCCGACGCGGCGGAGGGCGTGCTGGCCGAGACCGAGCGGCGCGTCGGATCCCGGCAGCCGGACGTCGCCCTGACCGCCGACGAGGTCGAGGACGCCCCGGTGAGCGTCCTGCTCGCCGCCGCGGCCCGGGCGGAACTGCTCGTCGTGGGCTCGCACGGACTGGGCAGCGTCCGCGGCTTCGTCGTCGGCTCGGTCGGGCAGGAGGTCATCTCGGAAGCCCAGCGGCCGGTGGTCCTCGTCCGCCCCGGATACGAGAAGGACGCTTCCCGTGCGTCGGGGAGCGGCACCGCCCGGAAGGTGGTGCTCGGCCTGGACGTGAACGAGGCCAAGGACGAGCTCCTGGACTTCGCGTTCGACTTCGCCGGACGTCACGGCGTCCCGCTGGAGATCGTGCACACCTGGCACGACTCCTTCGTCCACCACGCCGACGCGGCCGCCAGAGACGAGAGGGCGGCGGCCCTGGCCGGGGCCGTCCGGCCCTTCCGGGACAGGTACCCGGCGACCGAGGTGGCGGAGGTGTCCGCGCCGGGACGGGCGGCCGAGCACCTCATCGAGGCGTCCTCGGACGCGCGCCTGGTGATCGTCGGCCGGCGGAGGGCCGCCCGGGGCTCGCACCTCGGGTCGGTCACCCACGCCGTCATCCACCACGCCTCCTGCCCCGTCGCGGTCGTACCGCACACCTGACGGACCCGGGCGTCCGTCGCGAGGTGGCGGACGCCCGGGCCCGTCATGCGCGCGATGCTCTTTTCGGATGAACGTCGGAGATCGTCCGTCACGCCCGAGAAGCGCGGATTGTCACACGAGTATGACCACAGCGCATCAGATCCTCCCCCGTCAGATCGGCCACGCGGCACCCCGGATGCCCAAGCGGCGCCCCGGAGACCTGCCCGAGCCGGGCGAGCGGCGTCGTCTGCGGGAGCGGTGGGGCCTGTCGACCCGTCAGGTGGCCCTCGCCTTCGGCGTGACCCCCGCGACCGTGCGGTCCTGGGAGTCCGGCCGGTCCACGCCCCGCGGCCGTCGCAAGGAGGCCTACGGCCGGTTCCTGGCGGGCCTGGCCCAGCCCGGCGTCACCGCCCGGGCCGACGCCCCCGCGCGGGGCGGAGGCCGTGACGGACGTCCGGCGGCGGGAGACCGGAGTCCGTCGACGACACGGACCGCACCGACCGGGGGAGCGGCTGATCCCGCTGCACGGACCGTCCCCGCCCGATCGCCGCGCGCCGTTCCGGATTCTGCTCCCGCGCGTTCGGCCGCTCCCCGTCCGCTGCGGGTGGTCCACGTCGCCGGGCGCGGGTCCGACCCGGTCACCCCCGAGCGGATCCGCCGCCTCCGGCTGTTCGCGGTCGCGGCGTGCGTGTGGTCCCTCGCCCTGTGGGTCGTTCTCACCTGCCCGCCGCCCCTGTAGCGGTGCCGCTCAGACGATGCCGGTGACGGTGACCCGCACCACCTCCGGTGCCGCGGCGGCGGCCCCCGCGGCCGCCGCCCGTACGGCCTGCGCGGTACGGGCGGCCTGACGTTCCGCCCGGACCACGATCCGGATGTGCATCGCCGTCACCCTCCCCTGGGAGTCCCGGGTGATGCGTACCGCCGAGTCCGGCTCCGAGGCACCCGAGGCCGGGCGCACCCCGGGAGCGTGCAGCAGCGCGCGCAGCCCCGGCCGCAGACACGCCACACCGGGAACGGCGAGGACGGCGTCTGCGACCGTGCGATCGAGGGCCTGCGCCCGTCCGTTGCTCATGCTGAGGCCTTCCGAGGCTGGTCCGGGGGTTCGTGGAGATCGGTGACGGTGACGTCGACCGCGGACACGGCCAGACCGAGCCGCTCGCGGGCGGCCTGCGCGACGCGGTCGCGCACCGCCTCCGAGACGGTCATCAGATCGAGCCCGTACGCGACGGTGACGGCGACGCGGACGGCCACCGGCCCGCGTGCCGGATCGGTACGGCTGCCGGGAGGAGTGATCCGGCAGCTTCCGGCGCGGACCCCGGGCACCTCCTCCGCGGCGGCGCGCAGCGCCCGGGCCGCGACGGACTCGTAGATCCAGGTGTCCTCCTCCACCTCACCGAGCGGCAGGTCCCGGCCGGGACGCAGCTCCAGCCGGACCACGTCCATCACACGGCGGACCAGAGCGGCCGTGTCGATCTCGGCGGCGGGCGGGGAGGTCGCGGGGAGCGCGGCGGCACGGAGCCGCTCCAGGTCCTCCACGGCCCCCCGGCAGTACGGGCAGTCGGCGGTGTGCGGGTCGGCGTCCGGCCGGCCGGCCGTCTCCCACACCGAGGCCAGGTCCCTCCCGCAGGCCAGGAGTTCGAGGTCGTCGTCCTCGGCGACGGGGTCGTGAGGAGTGTTCATCGCCATGCGGCCATCGCCTCCGTCAGCATGCGCCGGGCCCGGAACACGCGTGCCCGTACCGCCTCGGGGCTGATCCCCACGGTCCGGGCGATCGTGTCGTAGGGCTGCGCCTCGATCTCCCTCAGGACCCAGCACACCCGCTGCTCCGCGGACAGCGCCCGCATCGCCTGGGCGAGGTCGCGCACCGCCGCCTGCGACTCGGCGGCCCGGGCGGGCGAGGACTGGTGGTCCGGTGCGGCCGGCTCGGCGACCGCGTCGAGGTCGGCGGCGGGTCTGCGGGCGCGCAGCAGGTTCAGGCACCGGTTGGTCACGATGCGGTGCAGCCAGGTGCCGAACATCGCCTCGCCCCGGTACTCGGGGAGACTGCGCCACGCGCTGACGAACGCGTCCTGGACCGCGTCCTCGGCCTCGGCGCGGTTGCCCAGGAGGCGCGTGGCGAGCTGGATCATCGGCATGGAATGTCGGTGTACGAGCACCTCGAACGCCTCCTCGTCCCCTTCGGCAGCTCTGACGGCCAGCAGTCGGACGTCGGCCTCGGGCACGTCCTCGCCCCCATGGTCGTCCGGGCCTCGACGCGCGCTCAATACGGGCTCCTTCCAGCCTCCGGTTCTTTGACACCGCGTACCCCGTTTTCGTTACGCCGAGGGAATCCGCACCTTCGTTCCCGCACGGAGTTCGGCGGTGAACTGCGCCCCCGCGAGCAGCGAGACGTTCGACAGCCAGAGCCAGACGAGGAAGGCGACGAAGCCGCCCAGCGAACCGTAGAGACGGCTGTAGGCACCGAGGACCGAGGTGTACAGGGCGAAGCCGGCCGACACCGTCAGCCACAGCACGGCGGCCAGGGTGCCGCCGGACAGGCTGTGGCGCCGGAGACGGGCGGAGGGAGGGCCGGTGCGGAAGACGACCAGGACCAGGACCGCGACGAGGAGGAGCAGCAGCGGCCACCGGGCCAGCGACCACACGAAGGACACGCTGTCGTCGAGGTGGAGCAGCCCGCCGACGCTCTTGGCCACGGGACCGCTGAGGATCAGGACGAGTGATCCGACGACCAGCAGGACGAGCAGGACCAGGGCCGTGATGACGATGCGGTGGGCCTTGCGCCAGGTGGAGCGGCGGTCCGGGACGCGGTGCATGGCGTGCAGGGCCCGGCGGAAGACGGCCAGGTAGCTGCATGAGGACCACAGGGCACTCGCGGCGCCCGCCGCGAGCAGCGTCCAGGTCGCGGAGTGCTGGTCCGGCGCCCGGCCGAGGAGCTCGTGCAGCTCGGCGCCGGAGTCGCCCGGGGCGTAGCGCGTCACGTGGGCGGTGAACTGCTCGGCGGTGTCCGGGCTGACGAGGGCGAAGGCCAGCACGGTGACGAGCAGGGTCGGGAGGATCGCCAGGATCGCGTAGTAGGTCAGGGCGGCGGCGGCATCGGTGACGTCGTCCTTCCACAGGGTCGCGGGGGTGCGGCGCAGCGCACCCCACCAGGCGTGGGAGGTGGAGGGGGCGGCGGCCCGGTGCTCGTGTGCGGACGGTCGGGTGTCAGCGGACATGCGGCGCCCGCCGGGAGAGGGAGCTGATGCGCACGCGGGCGCCGATCTCGTACGGGGCTGCCGCCCGAGCGGCCTCGGCCGTGACCGCCAGCAGCTCCGGGACGACCCGGTCCGGACCGGCTCCCGGCTCCAGCCACACCCGGAGCCGCAGCTCCAGACGGCTTCCGCGCAGGCGCGCGCGCAGCCGGCAGCGGCCGATGCCGGCGACGGCCAGCGCACGCCGGGAGAGGGCCGTCTCCAGGGCCCGCCGGCTGAGGGCGGCGCCTCCCGCCTGGGGCAGGGGGACGCGCGATCCCCGGCGGACGACGATCTGGCCGTACGCCCACCGGGCGAGGAGAAGCGTGACGAGCGTGCCGGCCGCGACGACGGCGGGCGTCCACCAGCCGTGCTCGCGCAGCTCGGCCGTCGTCCCCGGCCCGAGGAAGGTGGACCCGGGGGCGGGCCACGCCGACGGGAACCGCCGGGCGAGGTCCGTGTCCGCGCCGGCCAGCCACGCTCCGCCCAGCAGGAGGAGCAGCCCGAGGGCGGCGAGGACGGAGCGGTTGACGACGGTACGGGGCTCTCTCATGCGGTCGCACCCTCCTGCTCGCCCGCGGCGGAACGGGACGGGGGCCCGCCGGTCGCGGAGGCGGACTCGGGCCCGCTGGTCGCGGAGGCGGACTCGGGCCCGCTCGTCGCGGAACCGCCGGACTCGGGCCCGCTGGTCGCCGGAGCGGGCGTCGGGTCGCCGGTGGCCGGACCGGACTCGGGCCCGCCCGCCGTACCGGCCGGAAGCCCGCTCGTCGCCGTACCGGCCGGAAGCCCGCTCGTCGCCGGACCCGGGACGAACGCCTTCGTCCCGGACTCGGTCGGGGACAGGGGCGGCCGCCACGTGGGATCCGGGACCACGACCACCCTGCACCGCGGCGGGCGGCGCAGAAGGCAGCGCTCGACCGCCCCCTCGGCCGCGGCGACGGCCTGCCCCAGGGCGTCGCCGCGCTCCCCGAAGGCCAGCCGGGCACGGACGAGGACGCGGCGGCGCCCCAGTCGGACCCGCACCCCGGTGAGGCCGTTCACCTCGTCGACCGCGTCCTGCACCAGCGCGGCCACCGCCTTCCGGTCCACCGCACCGCGGACACCGGACGCGGCGGTGCCGAGGGCCAGTTGCCGCCGCCGTCCCGGGGTCAGGGCGAGGACCAGCAGCCACACCCCCAGGGCGACGGCGACCAGGGAACCGGCGGTGACGGCCGGATCACCGGGGCCGTGCCCGGACAGCCAGTCGACGGCGCGCAGGCGCCACGCGGCCGGGTGGTGGTGCAGCACCCACACCTGGAGGACGTCGGCGGTCACGGTCGCCGCGACCGCCGTCCCCACGAGCAGGAGCACGGCCGTCGGGACACGGCGGGCCGACCACCAGTACCGCGGACCGGGACGCACCGCCCCGGGCGGGGGAGCCGGGGCCGGTGCGGGGGCGGAGGTCGCGAGCCGGCTCACCGTCAGCCGGGGTGGGGGGACGTCCAGCCCGGTCAGCTCCCGGGTGCGGTCCGCGACGTGCTCCCGCACCTGACGGGCGGTCTCCGAGAGCGGCGCCGGATAGGGCAGTGCCACGCGCAGGGTCACCCCCGCCCTCCGGCCGCGGACCCTCGCCGAACCGCGGGCCGCGCCCGCCAGCGAGGGAGGCAGGACCTCCCCGGCCGCCCGCTGCGCGATCTTGCGGACGGCCCGGTCCGTGATCGTGGTCGTTCCCCGCTCGGCCGCCTCGGTCATCGCCTGCCCCGATCGAGCACGTCCCGCAGCTCGTGCAGCCGTCCGCCGCCGTCGAGCCAGGCTCCGGCCCCGTATCCGGCCGCGCCGAGGACGGCTACCAGGACGAAGGCGGTGAAGCCGCCGAAGTATCCGGCGAACGCCAGGGCCATTCCGGCGATCATTCCGATGAACGCCCTACTCATGTTCTCCGCCTCTCTGCCGCGCGCCGCCCCGGGGGCGGGCGCGTTCCCTCAACGCCTGACCGCGGGCTCCGTCACGCGACGCGGGAGTCGGCGGTCTCCTCCGGGTCGTCGTCCTCGGGCAGGCGCACGTCGATGACGGAGATGTTGACCTCGACGACCTCCAGGCCGGTGATCCGCTCCACGGCCGAGATGACGTTCTCCCGCACGGCGGCGGCGACCTCGGTGATGGCGACCCCGTACTCGACGACCAGGTCCAGGTCGACGGCCGTCTGACGCTCGCCGACCTCCACCTTCACGCCCCGGCCGACGTTCGGGCGCCCGCCCGGGACGCGGTCGCGGACCGCGCCGATGGTGCGGGAGAGGCCACCGCCCATGTCGTACACGCCCGGGATCTCACGCGCGGCGATGCCGGCGACCTTCACGACGACGATGTCGGCGATGGACGTCTTCCCCCGGGTGGCGGCGGGCTCGTCCGCCCCGGTCGCGCCGAGGAACACCTCGGTCGTGCCCGCCGCCGACTTGTCCGTCCGCTGGGCGGCGAGCGGCTTCGACACGGGGACCTGCTGCTGGACGGTCATGTGTACGTCCCTTTCTCGGGGGGTGTGCGGCACTTCCACTCCCTTGGACACCGCCCGTCGACGGCTGTGACGCACGTGCCCCGAAAAACCTCGCCGATCCGTCAGGAGCGCGTCACGACAGCGGGCCGTCCCGTCAAGCTCGCGTCAGCGAGGTGGCCGGAGACCCGCCCGGCGGGCATAGCTTCGATCCGGACGACGCCCGGCCGACCGGCCGGGCGCCACCACCGACACTTCTCCTTCTCCGAGGGGCCACCGCCATGACTGACCTCACACGTTCCGAGGACCCCGAGCCTTCCGAACGCGTCCCGGCCGGACCACTTCTCGTCCCCGTCCGGCCGGGACCCTCGGGATGCAGCGCCCGCCTCTTCCGTACGCCCCTGGGCGACCGCACGGCCGTCGGGTTCACCACCGAGGCCGGACTCGCCGCGACGCTGGGCCCCGGCCACGCCCGCGTCAGGCTCTCCGAGCCCGCTCTGCGGGCCCTCGTGGCGCCGCTGGGCGTCACCGTCCTCACCGTCGACCCGCAGCTCGCCGCGCCCGGGGTCTCGAAGCCCCCTCGCGAGGAGCCGGGTCCCGTGCGCGGGGCGCGTGCCGCCGCCGTCGCCCCGCGCGTCCACCTTCCGATCGGCTGAGGAGAGTCGTGTCCGTGTCCCTCACCGCCCCCCAGGTGCCGTCGCCCGTCTCGCACCGGGCCGACGGACTGTCCATCTGGCCGCGTTCCACCCGCCCCGGGAGCACCGGGGACCTCACCGTGGCCGGTGTGTCCCTCGCCGAGACCGCCGGCCGGTTCGGCACCCCCGTCTACGTACTGGACGAGGACGAGGTCCGCGAACGCTGCCGCACCTACCGCTCCGCGTTCCCCGAGGCCGACGTCGTCTACGCGGCGAAGGCCTTCCTGTGCCGCACCATGGCCCACTGGGTGCGGGAGGAGGGCCTGGGCCTGGACGTGTGCTCGGCGGGCGAACTGATGCTCGCGGTCACCACCGGCTTCCCGCCGGGGAAGATCGTCCTGCACGGCAACGCCAAGAGCCCCGAGGACCTCGACGCCGCCGTGCGGCTGGGCGTGGGGCGGATCGTCCTCGACAGCGCCTCGGAGATCGCGCGCCTCGCCGCCATCGTGCCGCACGGCTCGCGTCAGCGGGTCATGCTCCGCGTCGTGCCCGGTGTCGCGGCGGGTGGCCATGCCAAGGTGCGGACCGGCACCGACGACCAGAAGTTCGGGCTGTCCGTCACGGACGGCTCCGCGCGGCACGCGGTCGCCCGGGTGCTCGGCCAGCCCCGGCTGGAACTCGTCGGACTGCACTGCCACATCGGCTCGCAGATCACCACCGCCAAGCCGTACGTCGCCGCCGTCCGCCGCATGGTCGGCCTCATGGCACGGATCAGGGAACAGCACGGCGTCGAGCTGCCCCAGCTGAACATCGGGGGTGGTCACGGCATCGCCTACCGGCCCGGTGAGGAGAGCCTCGACGTGCGGCGGCTCGCCACGCGGGTGCGGGCCGAACTGCGGGACGGCTGCGCCGAGCTGAAGCTGACCGTGCCCCGCCTGACGATCGAGCCCGGCCGCGCGGTCGTCGGACCCGCGGGCGTCTGCGTCTACCGTGTCCTCGCCGTCAAGCGCACCGGACCGCACACCTTCGTCGCCGTCGACGGAGGCATGAGCGACAACCCCAGGCCGGCGCTCTACGGCGTCCGCTACGCGCCCCGCCTGATCGGCCGGCACTCCACGGCCGCGCCGCACCTCGTCACGGTCGTCGGCCGCCACTGCGAGGCCGGAGACGTCCTGGCCGAGAAGGTCCCGCTGCCCGAGGACGTCCGTCCCGGGGACCTGCTGGCCGTCCCCGTGGCCGGTGCGTACCACCTGTCCATGGCCTCCGGCTACAACCTGGTCGGCCGCCCGCCCGTCGTCGCGGTGAAGGACGGCACCGCGCGCACCCTCGTACGCCGCGAATCGCTCGACGACATGAACCGCCGCGACATCGGGCTCTAGACACGCGCCGCGGAACGCGTCCGGGCGAACCGTTTCAGATCGCTCCGGCCGGGCAGCCGCCGGGCGCACGGGGGAACAGACCCGAGGGAGCGAGGCCGATGTCGACAGGAACGATTCTCGCCATCGTGATAGCCGCCGTGGTGGTGCTCGCGCTGATCGCGCTCGCCATCGCGCTGGACCGGCGGCGTCGCCGGCGGTTGCGCGAGCGGTTCGGGCCCGAGTACGACCGCACGGTCGACGACGCGGGAAGCAAGAGGGCGGCCGAGCACGACCTCGACGCCCGTGAGAAGCGCCACGAGACCCTGGACATCAAGCCGCTGTCGAGCGGGGCGCAGGAGCGCTACGCCGAGCGGTGGCGCGCGGTGCAGGAGGCGTTCGTGGACCGGCCCGAGGGCGCGGTGCACGACGCGGACGGCCTCGTGACCTCCCTCATGCGCGAGCGGGGCTATCCGACGGAGGGGTTCGAGCAGCAGACGCGGGACCTCTCGGTCGAACACGGCCAGACGCTGGAGCACTACCGGGCGGCGCACGAGATCCACGCGCTCAGCTCCTCGCGGCAGGCCACCACCGAACAGTTGAGAGGAGCGATGGTGCACTACCGGGCCCTCTTCGACGAACTTCTCTCCGACGGCGACGCTCCCCGTCGCGGCCGGACCTGACGAGGAGGCACAGGACATGCGCGAGCACGACATACGAGGGCGGTCCGGCGACGGTTCGGACCCGGCTCCGCCGCCCGTGTACCCGGGCGAGAGCACCGGCATCGGCAGTGCGCGGGACGACGACCGGAGCGGCCTGGGCGACCGGGACGACCGGGGTGAGCGGGACCGGTCCGACGAGGTGAGGGACCCCGGCACGGTCCCGGGCCCCGACACGGACACCGACCCCGACTCCGGCCAGGGTTACGGCGCGGGCGCGGACTCCGCGGTGGCCACGGACACCGGTACGGAGCGCGACGGCGGAACCGGAACCGGCGAGCGTACGACCGGCGAACGTTCCGCATTCGGCGACCGCTCCGGCACCACCACCGGCGACCGCCCCGCCACCGGGGACCCCGTCGGCGCCCCGTCGGAGGAGTCCCGTGGGCGCGAGCACGAACCGGACACCCCGGGCGGTCCGGGCGGGGACGCCACCCGAGGCGGGGCCGCTCACGAGGAGAACGCCCCCGCGCGGCTGCTCGACCCCATGGACGAGGAGGCCTTCCGCAACCGCTGGCACGACATCCAGAGCCGGTTCGTCGACGATCCCCGCGAGGCCGTGCACGACGCCGACGGGCTCGTCACCGACGTGATCCGGCAGCTCGCCGCCACCTTCGGGGACCGGAAGAAGGACCTGGAGGGACAGTGGAGCGAGGGCGAGGACGTCGACACGGAGAGCCTGCGCAAGGCGCTCCGGCAGTACCGCTCGTTCTTCCACCGGCTCCTCAGCACCTGAGGGACGGACACGAGGAGGCGCGCAAGGGAACCGGGTGACCACTCATGTGCCGCTGGCTCGTGTACGCCGGTACGCCGGTGCTGCTGGACACCATCCTGTACCAGCCGACCCATTCGCTGATCGAGCAGAGCCGGAACGCCAAGCTCGGCGTGGAGACCACCAACGGCGACGGCTTCGGCATCGGCTGGTACACGGACGAGAGCGACACCCCGGCGCTCCTCCGGGACGTCGGACCGGCCTGGAACAACCGCAATCTCCGGGAGCTCGCCGACCACATCCGCTCGCCGCTGTTCTTCGCCCACATCCGGGCGTCCACCGGATCGGCGGTGCAGCAGTCCAACTGCCACCCCTTCCGGCACGGCCGCTGGATGTTCATGCACAACGGCGCCATAGACGGGTTTCCCCTGATACGCCGTGACCTCGCCCTGCTCGTCGACCCCGCGCTCTACGCCGACCTCGAGGGGACGACGGACTCCGAGGTGATGTTCTACCTGACCGTCACCCTGGGCCTTGAGCGGGACCCGCCCGGGGCGGTGGCCCGGATGGCGGGGGTCGTGGAGCGCGTCGGCCGGCGGCACGGGGTGGACTTCCCGCTCCAGATGACCGTCGCGCTCACGGACGGCGAACGCGTCTGGGCCTTCCGCTACTCCAGCGAGCACGCCTCGCGCTCGCTCTTCTACAGCAGCCGGGTGGACGACCTCCGCAGGCTGCATCCCGATGTGGCGTTCCTGCGGGACATCTCACCGGAGACGCGCCTGATCGTCTCCGAACCCCTCGACGACCTGCCGGGGGCGTGGAACGAGGTGCCGGAGAGCAGCTACCGGGTCATCGCCGCCGACGAGGAGTCGCTCCACCCCTTCGCTCCGGCGCCCGCCGGCGACGGGTGACCCGGTACGGGCCCCGCGCGACGAACCCCAGGGGCTCCGTCCCGGCCCCCCGGCCCTGCCCGGAGGCCGCCGCTTCTTAGGGGGAGACCCCCGGCAAAAAGGCCCGCCGCTACCCCCGGGGAAGCGGCGGGCCTCCGGCGCGAGGCCGTGGGCCGGGTGTCAGCGGTGACGGCGCAGCTTGCCCAGGAGACGCTGGGCCTGGGCGCGCTTGCGGGGGTCGGAGGCGATCCGGCGGACGGAGTCGGCCGCGCCACGGCCCTGGGGGCTGCGGGCCAGTCGCTTGATACGGGTCAGCAGTTCGGAC
This sequence comes from Streptomyces sp. NPDC002232, assembly GCF_042890295.1. Classification (NCBI taxonomy): domain Bacteria; kingdom Bacillati; phylum Actinomycetota; class Actinomycetes; order Kitasatosporales; family Streptomycetaceae; genus Streptomyces; species Streptomyces sp. NPDC002232. Next base: position 371,469 of record NZ_JBIARV010000004.1, read on the forward strand.
ATCGGTCTCTCCTCGGATCGGACGGACGAGATGGTCCCGCCGGACTCCCCCTCCGGGCGGCACGCCCAGAGGCGCGTACTGCCGGTCTTCGAGTCCTGACCCTCCGTATTGCCCGAAGTCGCCGTCTGACACCACCGGGATCGGCGGAGCCGCAGAACCGCCCTTCCTGTCCGGTCCGCCGGCTTCTGCACGGCCGCCAGGGCGGGGCGGCGGGTTTACGACGGGCGGGCGCGGCGAGACGGACGGCATGAAGGCTTCGGAAGGCAGCGGACAGAACTCGTTCACCTGGACCGGCCCCTACGCGGTCCCGGACCACCCCGGTCTGGCGCGGGCGCACGAGTCCGGCATGGCGGTGGAGACCTGCGACACCGCGGGCAGGGGCGAGGTGCACGTCCTTCCGACGCCGTACGCCCAGAGGGCCCTGGCCGCGTCGCGCGTCACCGAGCGGGTCCGCCGGGCCGCGGCGGGTGGAGCCGCGGTCGGTGCGGCGGCCGCCCTCCTCCTCGCGTACGCGCTGGGACGCCGGGCGGGGCGCCGGTCGGCCCGGCACGACCTCGGGCCGGTGGCGCTGCTCCTCGGACGCCGCCTCTGAAGGGCAGGGGCGCCGGATCCTCCGGCAGCGTCCGCAGACACCGGGGCCGCCGCCCTCCTGGGCCGGCGGCCCCTTCCCGTGCCCTGGCTGCCGAGAGCCCTGGCGTCCGAGAGCTCCTGCCGTGCCCTTCGTTTCCGAGGGCCGCTGCCGTCCCATGCCTCATGCTGCCGAGAGCCCAGGCCCCTGGCCGCCGTGAGGCCCCGCCTTCCCGTGCCCTTCGTTTCCGAGGGTCACCGCCTCTCCCCGCCCTCCCGCTTGCGGGCCGACGGCGGGTTCCGGCCTTATGACGTGGCACTGCCCTCCTGCTGGAGATCACGGAGCTGTAGTGTCGTCATGATTGCCGTACGGCAACGATCGCGGTCGGAGACGCCCTGGGGGAGGGTGGCTGTCCGGTTCGTGACCGCGTGTGGACGGTCCGTAGGCGGAACGCTTCTGGGGAACGAGGATGGGCATGTCTGAGACGACGACCGAGGATTCCTCGACCGGGGTCCGGCCGGATCCGGCCGCGGTCGCCGAACCCGAGCTGCGGCAGCTCCTGGCCGGGCTCACGGCGGTCCGGGACGGCGACTTCGGCACCAGACTGCCCGACGAGGCGGACGGCCTCATGGGCGAGATCTCCCAGGTGTTCAACGGGATGGTCGACCAGCTCTCCCTCTTCACCTCCGAGGTGACCCGCGTGGCCCGCGAGGTCGGCACGGAGGGCACCCTCGGCGGGCAGGCCGTCGTGCCCGGCGTCTCCGGGACCTGGGCCGACCTCACCGACTCGGTGAACGCGATGGCCGGGAACCTCACCACCCAGGTCCGTGACATCGCCCAGGTGGCCACCGCCGTCGCCAAGGGCGACCTGTCGCAGAAGATCGACGTGGTCGCGCGCGGCGAGATCCTGGAGCTCAAGAACACCATCAACACGATGGTGGACCAGCTCTCCTCCTTCGCCGACGAGGTCACGCGCATGGCCCGTGACGTGGGCACGGAAGGAATCCTCGGCGGACAGGCCGACGTGAAGGGCGTGTCCGGGACCTGGCGGGACCTGACCGACTCCGTCAACTCCATGGCCGGGAACCTCACCGCCCAGGTGCGGGCGATCGCCCACGTCGCCACCGCGGTCGCCACCGGCGACCTGTCCAAGAAGGTCGACGTGGACGCCCGGGGCGAGATCCTGGAGCTGAAGACGACCATCAACACGATGGTGGACCAGCTCTCGGCCTTCGCCGACGAGGTGACCCGGGTGGCCCGCGAGGTCGGCACGGAGGGGAACCTCGGAGGCCAGGCCACGGTCCGGGGCGCCTCGGGCACCTGGAAGGACCTCACGGACAACGTCAACGTGATGGCGTCCAACCTCACCGGGCAGGTGCGCTCCATCGCGCAGGTCGCCACCGCCGTGGCCCGGGGTGATCTCTCGCGCCGGATCACCGTCGAGGCGAAGGGCGAGGTCGCCGCGCTCGCCGACACCATCAACACCATGGTGGACACCCTGTCCGCCTTCGCCGACGAGGTGACGCGCGTCGCACGCGAGGTCGGCACCGAGGGCCGGCTCGGCGGACAGGCCCGGGTGCCGAACGTGGCCGGCACCTGGAAGGACCTCACCGACAACGTCAACTCCATGGCGAACAACCTGACCGGTCAGGTCCGGAACATCGCACAGGTCACCACCGCCGTCGCCAACGGAGACCTCTCCAAGAAGATCGACGTGGACGCCCGGGGCGAGATCCTGGAGCTGAAGACGACCATCAACACGATGGTCGACCAGCTGTCCTCGTTCGCCGCCGAGGTGACCCGGGTGGCCCGCGAGGTCGGCAGCGCGGGCCGGCTCGGCGGACAGGCGGAGGTCGAGGGCGTCTCCGGGACCTGGAAGCGCCTCACCGAGAACGTCAACGAACTGGCCGGCAACCTCACCCGTCAGGTTCGCGCCATCGCCGAGGTCGCCAGCGCCGTCGCCGAGGGCGACCTGACCCGCTCGATCACCGTCGAGGCCTCGGGCGAGGTGGCCGAGCTCAAGGACAACATCAACGCGATGGTCGGCTCCCTGCGCGAGACGACCCGGGCCAACCAGGAACAGGACTGGCTGAAGTCCAGCCTGGCCCGCATCTCCGCGCTCATGCAGGGCCACCGCGAGATGGACGTCGTGGCCGAACTCGTCATGGACGAGCTGACGCCGCTCGTCGCCGCCCAGTACGGCGCGTTCTACCTGGCCGTGGACGGGGCGGACGGCGTCGAGCTGGGCCTCGTCGGCTCCTACGGCCGCCCGGCCGCCGAGGGCCGGGACCGCTTCCGGCTCGGGGAGTCGCTCGTCGGCCAGGCCGCCCGCAGCCGCCGCACCATCGCGGCCGAGCACGTCCCCGCCGACTACGTCACCATCTCCTCGGGACTCGGCAGCACGGCCCGGGGCAGCCTCGTGGTCCTGCCGATCGTCGTCGAGGACCAGGTGCTCGGCGTCATCGAGCTCATGTCCTTCAGCCCCTTCACCTCGGTGCACCAGGACTTCCTGGCACAGCTCATGGAGACGGTCGGCGTCAACCTCAGCACCATCGTCGCCAACGCCCGGACCGACGAACTGCTGGACGAGTCCCAGCGCCTCGCCGGCGAACTCCGCTCGCGCACCGAGGAACTCCAGGTCCAGCAGGAGGAGCTCCAGCGCTCCAACGCCGAGCTGGAGGAGAAGGCGGCCCTGCTCGCCACCCAGAACCGCGACATCGAGGCCAAGAACCTCCAGATCGAGCAGGCCCGGCAGGAGCTGGAGGACCGCGCCCAGCAGCTCGCGCTGGCCTCCACGTACAAGTCCGAGTTCCTGGCGAACATGAGCCACGAACTGCGCACCCCGCTCAACAGCCTGCTGATCCTCGCCCAGCTGCTGGCCCAGAACCCCACCCGCAACCTCACCGCCAAGCAGGTCGAGTACGCCGGCATCATCCACTCCGCCGGGTCGGACCTGCTCCAGCTGATCAACGACATCCTCGACCTGTCCAAGGTGGAGGCCGGGAAGATGGACCTCAACCCGGAGCGCGTGCTCCTGCGCAGGCTCCTCGACTACGTCGAGGCCACCTTCCGGCCGCTCACCTCCCAGAAGAGCCTCGCCTTCTCGGTGTCCACCGCCGCCGGCGTCCCCATCGACCTGCTCACCGACGACACCCGTCTCCGGCAGGTGCTGCGCAACCTGCTCTCGAACGCCGTCAAGTTCACCGAGCACGGCGGGGTCGAGCTCCGCATCGAACCGGCGGCCGACGAAGAGCTCCCGGTCTCGGTCCACCGGGGCGGCCCCGTCGTCGCCTTCCGCGTGAAGGACACCGGGATCGGCATCGCCGCCGAGAACCTGGAAGCCATCTTCGGAGCCTTCCAGCAGGCCGACGGGACGACCAACCGGAAGTACGGCGGCACCGGCCTCGGCCTGTCCATCAGCCGCGAGATCGCCTATCTGCTCGGCGGCGCCCTCACGGTCACCAGCGTCACCGGCGAGGGGAGCACCTTCACCCTCTACCTCCCGGTCACGCGCACCGACTTCACGGAGCGGCCCGCGCCCGCCCAGGAGAGCGAACCCGCCGTCCTCCCGGCGCCGTCCGAGGGCGCCGCCCTCGCCCTGACCGCCGGGCCCGGGGCGTCGGCCGCCCGCCCGGCCCGGCGCCTCCTCGTGATCGAGGAGCGCCCGCGCGGACTCCTCGCCGTCGTCGCGGAGAACGCCGTCACCCAGCTCGCCGCCGACGGCGGGCACGCCGAGCGGACGGACATCGAACTGATCGCGGTGGTCGGCCCGCAGGAGGCGGCCAGCGCACTGGCCACCCAGGCGTTCCACTGCGTCGTGCTGGACGTCGACATGGCGGACGGCGACGCCCTGCGCTTCCTCGACGCCATGGATGGCGACGAGGCCCTGCGCACCGTCCCCGTCCTCGCCCACAACAACCGCCGCCTCCCCGCCGACCAGGAGGGAGCACTTCAGGAGCTCGCCCACCGGCGGCCCCTGGAGCTCCTCTCCAGCCTCGACGAGCTGCGCGAGCGGATCGCCCTGCACCTGTCCGCCGAGCAGCCCGGCGACGTCGTGCCCCTGGTCCGCGGGGACCTCCGCGCCCCGGCACCCCAGGCCATCGACACCACGCTGCACGGCAGGACCGTCCTCGTCGTCGACGACGACGCCCGCAACCTCTACGCCCTCAGCGGCATCCTCGAACTGCACGGCATCACCGTGCTGCACGCCGAGAACGGCCGGAAGGGGATCGAGACGCTCCAGGCGCACCCGGACGTCTCCCTCGTCCTGATGGACGTGATGATGCCCGAGATGGACGGCTACACGGCGACGGCCCGGATCAGGGAGCTGCCCGAGTACGCCGAGCTGCCGGTGATCGCGGTCACCGCGAAGGCCATGCCCGGCGACCGCGAGAAGAGCCTCGCGTCGGGCGCCAGCGACTACGTGACCAAGCCCGTCGACGCCGACGAACTCGTCGCGTGCGTCGGCCGCTGGCTGAACGGCCGGTAGCCCCATGACCATCGACCGTCCGGGACCGGCGCAAAGGGTGCGCCGGGCCCCGCGCCGCTCCGGCGCCCCCCGTCTCCGCCCGCGCGGCGGCCCCGAGGCCGTCCTGACCGAGGAGTCGCCGTGAGTGACCCCCGACCCCGGGACGCGGACCCGTCCGACGGTTCCGCCTGGGCCAGCGTGACGACCCCGTGGCCCCCGGCCCGCGTCACCGACCCGGCCCCGTCCTCCGACGGGGGCGAGCCGCAGACGCTCCCGGCCCTCCAGGCACCGCCCGCCGCCGCCGACGCGCTGCGGGCGGCGCCCGACGACGCCGACGGCCGGCTGTCCGCCACGGTGGAGCGGCTGCGGGGCGAGGTGCGCGCCGCCCACGCGGCGGCCGAGGGCCGCGCCCTGATCGAGCTCGCCAAGGGCGTGATCGTCGAGCGACTCGGCTGCGGTCCGGCCCAGGCGGCCCGGCAGCTCGCCGAGCTCGCCGACCGCGCCGGGCTCTCCCGCCTCGAACTGGCCGCCGACATCATCAACCAGGCCGCCCGCGACCAGGTCGCCGAGGTGACCGGAGAGTTCGTGCGGACGGCCATAGAGGAGCCCGGCACCGCCGTGCCCGCCGCCTCGGTCGCCGTACGGCTCCGCACGGCAGAGAGCGCGGCGCTCGGAGCGGGCGACACCCAGGCCGTCGCCGAGTCGCTGCTCTCGCACGCCCTCGAACCCCTGGGCGCCGTCGCCGTGGCCATCTGGACCACCGGCCCGGACGGCTCCCTGAGCCTGCGCGGCCACGCCGGCTTCGGCTCCGAGGAGGCGGAACGCTGGCACCACGTACCCCCCGGGGTGACCACGGCGGCCCGGCAGGCGCTGTCCGGCCGCAGCACCGTGCGCTACCCCTCCCTCGCGGCGGCGGGCATCCCGTCGATCGGACGCACGCGGCACCCCGACGGCGGCCGCGTGGTCGTCCCCGCCGGGACCGGCGGACGCATCCACGGCGTCCTGGAGATCTGCTGGCCCCGCCCGCTGGACCCCCAGCCGCAGGCGGTGGAACGCCAGATCGAGGCCCTCGCGGAGCTCTGCGCGCACACCCTGGAGGCCCTGCCCGCCGAGGCGGGTCCCGGGGGACACCTCGTACCCGTCGCGGACGGGGCGCGGGAGCTGGCCGAGCTCTCCGACGGGCTCTACGACCCCGCCCTCGTCCTGACCCCCGAGCTGGACGAGGAGGGCAGGCTCGTCGACTTCCGCATCCGGCACGCCAACGCCCACTTCCAGGACCCGGCGGGCCGCCCCCGCGCCGCCGTCGACGGAGCGCTGCTCCTGGAGGCGTACCCCGCGACCGCCGGCGGGAGCGAGCTCTTCGACCGGATCGAGCGGGTCCACGCCACGGGCGAGCCCTTCCGCGCCCGCCGGGCCCGGCTCACCGCCCTGGTCGACCAGGTGCCGCTCACCTCGCTCGCGGACATCAGCATCAGCCGGTACGGCGGGGGCGTCCTCCTCATCTGGCGCGTCGAGGACGAGTCGGCGCGTCTCGCCAGCCTGCTCCAGCACGCCCAGCGCCTGGGCCGGGTCGGCGCGTTCGAGGAGGACGCCCTCACCGGCGACATCACCTGGCACGCGCAGCTCTTCGAGCTCTTCGGACGCCGCACGACCGAGCCGCCCGTCGCCCTGAAGGACCTGGCCGCGTACGCCCATCCCGACGACGCCGCGACCATCCGGCGCTTCCTCCAGACCGTGCTCCACCAGCGGCAGGTGGGCAGCGCGGCCTTCCGCATGCTGCGGCACGACGGGGTCACCCGGCACATCAGGGTGACCGCCGAGCCCGCCCGGGGCGTCGACGGCGGCCTCCAGGCCGTCCGGGGCGCCTACCAGGACATCTCGGCGCAGCACTGGACCGAGGTCGCCCTCTCCGCCACCCGCGACCGGCTGGCCGCCACGGAGGAGGCCGCCGAGGAGCGCAACCGGCTCACCCTCCAGCTCCAGCACGCGATCATGCCGCCGGTCCGGCCGCCGCTCGACGCCCCGACCCTCGACGTCGCCGTGCGCTACCGTCCGGCGGAGTCCGACTCGCTGGTCGGCGGCGACTGGTACGACACCGTCGTGCTGCCGTCCAAGAAGGTGCTCCTGTGCGTCGGGGACGTTGCGGGCCACGGGGTGGAGGCGGCCACCGGGATGGTGGTCCTGCGCAACGCCCTGCGCGGCCTCGCCGTCACGGGCGCGGGCCCGGGACAGCTGCTGTCCTGGCTCAACAGCGTCGCGCACCACCTCGCCGCCCACGTCACGGCCACGGCCGTCTGCGGCATCTACGACCCCGACACCCGGACCCTGCGCTGGGCCAGGGCGGGGCACCTGCCGCCCGTCGTGGTCCGCGGGAACGAGGCGGCCGACCTGCCCCTGCTGCGCGGCCTCCTGCTGGGGGCGCTCGCCGAGGCCGAGTACGAGGAGTCGGAGGTCCGGCTCGAACCCGACGACATCGTCCTGATGTACACCGACGGCCTCGTCGAGCGACGGGACACCGCCGTCCAGGACTCCGTCGCCCAGCTGCTCACCGTCGCCCGGCAGCCGTCCGACAGCCTGGAACGAAGGCTGGACGAGCTGCTGGAGCGCAGCAAGTCGGACACGGACGACGACACGTGCGTCGTCGGCGTCAAGGTGTCGTGATCGCCGTGCGTCAGCCCGCCCACCGAACCTTCCTCCCACCGAAAGCAGGGAACATGCCCGAGCAGGAACCGAATCTGGACGTAGACGTCGACGTGCGCGACGCCCGCACGGCCGTACTGGCCGTGGGGGGCGAGCTGGACATGGAGACGGCGGACCGGCTCGACCGGCTTCTGAGCGAGCAGTTCGGTCAGGGCCGGCACCATCTGGTCCTCGACCTGTCCGCCCTCGGCTTCATGGACTCGTCGGGCCTCAACGTCCTGATCAGGTCGGTCCACCGGGCCCGCGCGCAGGGCGGGGACCTGTACCTCGCCGCGCCGACGTCGGCGGTGCGACGCATTCTGGAGATCACCGGAGTGACGATGACCATCCCGCCGCACGACGGCGTGGCGGAGGCGCTCGCCGCGGCGGGCGGCGAGAGATAGCCGAGGAGCGGCCCGGCCCCCGGGAGGGGAACCGGGCCCAGGAGAGAAGGAAGAACGAGACCGTGGACGAGATCGCCGACGTCGAGCAGGCGCTCCGCCGGGCGGCCCCGCACCAGCTCACGCGCGTCGTCGAGGACGCCCTGCGCGAACGCTGCGGCGCCCTGCGCGTGGAGCTCCGCCTCGCCGACTACGGGCTGCGGACGCTCCAGCTCGTGGAGCGCGTCCCCGGGGCGGATCCGTCCGTCCCGATCGAGGGCAGTCCGCAGGGGCGCGCCTTCGGTGCCCAGGAGCCGTACGTGGTCCGGGGGCCCGCCGCCGCGGACCTGGTGCACCTGCCCGTCACCGTCCGGGGCGACCGGCTGGGCGTCCTGAGCGTCGATCTGCCTCCGGGCACCGACCCGCGGCCGCTGCTGCCGGGACTGCTCCAGCTCTGCGAGGCGCTGGGGCACGAGATCCTGGTGGCCGAGCGGGACACGGACCTGTACGTCCTGGCGCGGCGGGCGACGCGGCTCACGCTCGCGGCGGAGATGCAGTGGCAGCTGCTGCCGGGGCGTTCCTGCGCCCGCCCCGAGTTCGCCCTCGCCGCCCATCTGGAGCCCGCCTACGCCATATTCGGTGACAACTACGACTGGTCGGTGTCCGAGGGGCGGCTGACCCTCACCGTCACCAACGGCATGGGCGAGGGCATCGAGGCCGCCCTGCTGACCAATCTCGCCATCAACGCCCTCCGCAACGCCCGGCGGGCCGGTCTCGGCCTCGCGGACCAGGCGGCCCTGGCGGACCAGGCCGTCTACGCGCACTACCGGGGCGAGGCCTTCGTCGCGGTGCTGCTGCTCTGCTTCGACCTGGCCACGGGCGAGGTCGAGGCCGTCGACGCGGGCTCACCCCGCCTGTGGCGGCTGCGCGGCCAGTCCGTCGATCCCGTCCTGTTCGAGGCGCAGTTGCCGCTCGGCATGTTCGAGGAGACCGCCTACGTGCCCCAGCGGTTCGTCGTGCGGCCGGGGGACCGGCTGCTGTTCGGCAGCGACGGCGTGTACGACGCCGTCTCGCCGGCCGGGGAGAGCTACGGGCACCGGGCGCTGGCGCGTGCGCTGCGGGGGACGCGGCTGCTCCCGACCACGCAGGTGCCGCAGGCGATGCTCCGGGAGCTGGCCGTGCACCACGGCGGCAGTCCGCTGGACGACGACGCCCTCGTGATCTGTCTCGACTGGCACGGCGCCGGGTGATCAATTGCCGTCCGGCAACTGTATCCTTGAGGCAACATTCGGCCGTGCGCCGATGGATCGCGTCGAGGACGACCGGAGGTGGCAATGGGGACGTGGAGGGTTCGGCCGACGACCCGGAGGGTTCGCCCGGCCGGAGCGGAAGCCGCGGCCATAGCCGGGGCGCGGAGCGGAACCGTGGTCGCGCCGGGTGCCGGGGCCGAGGCGGGTGCCGGGGTCGGGGCCGGAGGACTGGGCCCCGGCATCGGGACGCACGCCCGCGTCCCCCCGGCCTCAGGCCGAGCTGACGTCCTTCAGCGGCGTGCGCGGGTGTGACGAGGCGGCCGGACCGCCTCCGTCCAGAGCCTCCTGGAACCCCGTCAGCCCCCGCAGCAGCGCCTTGCGACTCGTCTCCGACATGTCGGCGATGACCCCGAGCAGGGCCTCCTCACGCTGGACCCGCAGGTCCCGCAGGTAGGCCTTGCCGTGGGCGGTCAGGTGCAGCTCCAGCTGCCGCCGGCTGACGGGGCTGGGCAGCCGCCGGACGAAGCCCAGCGCCTCCAGCCGGTCGCACATGCGGCTCACCGAGGGCGGCGCCGACCCCAGCAGGTCGCCGAGGGTCCGCAGACTGATGCCCTCCTCGCGGTCCAGGCTGTACAGCACGCGCAGCTGACTCGCCGAGACCGGTGTCGCCGACACCATGTCCCGGCCGCGCTCCCACAGCACCTCCAGCAGCTCGATGAGCTCCCGGGCGGCCTCGGCCGTCCGCTGCGGTTCCCCCGACGCCGGGGCGGGCTGGGTGGTCATGACTGCCGACACTCCTCGGACGTCCGGGACCGAGGACGTCGCCCTTGCGACGGACCGGTCATCTCCACACCTCTGCAGAAGGCGGTACTCATCCGGTGGATCGACACGTGACAGTGGAAAGCGCACTGCGCGGGGCGGCACCACACCTCCTCCTGGACTCCCTCCGTACCAGTCTCGCGCGGCTGTACGCCGCCACCTCCGCCGACCTGCTGCTGATCGACTACGGATTCACGTCCCTGCGCCCCGTGGAGCCCGTGCGGGCGCCTGCCGGGGACCGGCACGTGCCCGTGGACGCGGGCCCCGCCGGTGGGGTCTTCCGCACCCAGCAACCATATCTTTTCCGTGATGTCGGGCCCACGGCGACCGTTTACCTTCCGGTCACGGTCCGCGGTGACCGGTTCGGCGTCCTCGTGGTCGGCCTGCCCGAGGACCGGGCCACCCCCGACACCACCGCGAGCCTCGGCCGGGTCGCCGAGACGCTCGGACACGCCCTGCGCGTCGCCGACCGGCACACCGACCTCTACCGCACCACCCGCAGGACCCACGCCCTCACCGTCGCCGGGGAGATGCAGTGGGACACCCTGCCGGGCCGCGCCTGCTCCGGACCCGCCTTCGCGCTCCACGCCCACTGGGAACCCTCCTACACCTCGGGCGGCCACCTCCTGGACTGGAGCGTGACCGAGGACGAAATCCTGCTGATCGTCGCGGACGGCGCCGGCCCCGGCATGCCGGCCGCTCTGGTGAGCACGCTCGCCCTCACCGCCGTCCGCAACGCCCGCCGGGCCGGACTCGACCTGGTGGGACAGGCCAGCCTCACCGACCAGGCGCTCTACGGGCAGTACCGGGGGAACAGCGCGCTCGCCGCCCTGCTGCTCCGCCTCGACCTGGCCACCGGCGCGATCGAGGTCGTCGACGCCGGGTCGCCGACGCTCTGGCGGATCCGCGACACCGTCGCCGAGCGGGTCGAGCTGGACCGGCAGCTGCCCCTCGGCATGTTCGAGGACACCGTCTACGCCACCCAGCGCCTGCGCCTCCTGCCCGGGGACCGGCTGGTCTTCGTCGCCCACGGCACCTCCTCGCCCGGGGAGTGCGGGACACCCGACGGGCCCGTCGCCCGGGCCCTGGAACACGTCCGGGGGATGGACGGCGCGGACGCTCCGGAGGCCGTCGTGAAGGCACTGCGCGCGTCACCCGGTGGCGCGCGGGACGCCGTCCTCGTACTGTGTCTCGACTGGCACGGCCAGGGAACCCGGTCACCGGACCCGGTCGCGGACCCGGACCGGACACCCGGAACGGACGCACCGGACGTGTGATCCCCGTTGCGGGCGGTGTGGGATCCATGAAGTGGGGATAGGCGGAGGAGTGAGGTGCCCGGCGGCACCCGTCCGACCGGAAGAGGGGATGTCCAGCGCCATGACGGACGCGACCACCGCGGAGCGTGCGGCACCGGAGCCCCTGCTGTCCGCGAGTGTCGGCTACGACACCACCGCCGACGCGGGCGCGATCGCCTCGGCCCGCGCCTTCACGGCCGACTTCCTCGCCGCCGCCCCGCCCGTGCGGTACGCGCCGGTCGCGGGCGAGCGCGTCGAGCTGGCGCAGCTGGTGGTCAGCGAGCTGGTGACGAACGCGGCGCGGCACGCCCCCGGTCCCTGCCGGCTGCTGCTCGAGCTGCGCAGGGACGCCCTGGAGATCTCGGTCTTCGACCGCGAGACGACCGCTCCCGTACCCCGTGGACACGATCCCCGCCGCATCGGGCAGCACGGCGTCGAGATCGTCGTCGCCGTCTGCGAGAGCGTCAGCGTGGAGCCGTGCCCGGACGGGAAGCGGGTCCGGGCGCGCCTCTCCCTGCTGGCGTCGTAGGCCGGCCGGAAGGGCCGTGACGGCCGGCTCCTGGGGGAGGGGCGGGAGCGGCCGAGGGGCTTCGCCCCGAAGCGGCCGGACCGGGCGGGCCGGCGTCGCCGCCGCTCTTCCGCCCGTCCGGTCGACGGCGTGCCGAGGGATCAGGTGCGCCGTCACCGCCGCCGTTCCGCCGCCCGGCGTGAGCGGCGGCGCAGCGACGTCCTCTCGGTCTCGGTGAGGCCGCCCCAGACGCCCGACGGCGGGTGGGGCTCCTCCATGGCCCAGCGCAGGCACTCCTCCCGGACCGGGCAGATCCGGCAGATCTCCTTGGCGTCCTCGGCCTGAGCGAGCGCGGCGGGACCGATGCCCACCGGGAAGAACAGATCGGGGTCGACCTCCTGACAGGCCGCGGCAGTCCGCCAGCCGTCCATGCGAGCCTCCTGGTGCGTCGTCGGAATGCGTCCCCGTCCACCTGACCCCAAGTCGGGTCCCGAAACCCGGTGGGAATGGTCCGGCGCGGACGGGGCATCCGGAGCGTCGACCGAGAGGAGCGAGTCGACGTGACCACCACACGGGCCCCTGGGGCCGGAACGAGAAGTGCGGTCCCCGCCGAGGCCGTCCGGGCGGGAGCCCGGGCCGGATTCGCGGCGCGGGGCCTGCTGTACCTGCTCACAGGCACCCTGGCCGTACGCATAGGCCTGACCGGATCGCAGGAACAGGCCGACCGGGGAGGGGCCCTCTCCGAGATCGCCGCCACGCCGTTCGGCGCCGTCCTGCTCTGGACGCTCGGCATAGGCCTGGCCGGGATGGCGCTCTGGCGGCTGTCCGAGGCGATATTCGGCGCGGCCGGACCCAAGGGGGACAAGGCCCACAAGCGGGCGCTGTCCGCCGTCCGTTGCGCCTTCTACACCGGTTCGGCCTTCCTGGTCCTCTCCTTCGCGGCGGGGGAACGGGGGAGCGGTGAGGGATCGACCGACCGGCAGAGCCGGGACATCACCAGCCGCCTCCTGGACCTGCCCGGCGGACGCTGGTGGGTCGGCGCGGTGGCCGTGGGCATCGTGGGCGCCGGGCTCTGGATCGGCGGCCGTGCGGTGATGCGGAAGTACCGGGACCGTCTCAAGTGGGCGACCCTGAACACGTACCAGCGCCGCTTCATGGACGTGACCGGGATCGCCGGCGGCGTCGGGCGCGGTCTGGTCCTCGCCGCGGTCGGGGTCTCCGGGGTGAAGGCCGCGATCGAGTTCAATCCGGACGAGGCCAAGGGGATGGACGACGCGATCCGCTCGTTCGCCCAGACCCCGGCCGGCCCCTGGCTGCTGATCGCGGTGGCCGTCACCCTGGTGCTCTTCGGTCTCTTCTCGTTCGGTCAGGCGAAGTGGCGCGACGTCTGACCCGGATCCGAGTCCTCCGTACTCGCTCACACGGATCCGCCGCCACCGGGTGAAGGCCCGCACCGCACCGCGTCCGCACGTCGGGACGCGGTGCCGCGGCAGGGGCGATTCTCCCGTCGTGCTCGGCAGCCGCGCCGGGTGTCGAGACCCGATCCGGCCGACGTGGTGGGGCCCGGCCCGCCCGGTCGGTGACGACGGACATCTTGCGCGCCTTCCGCCGGAGCGGATAAATGTCTGGCATGAGCATGCCATTAGGGGACATCCGAGTGCGCCCGCCCAGGACCGCTCCCGCCCGGAGGACCGGACCGCTCGCCGTGGTCCTGCTCCTCCTGGTGACCCTGGTCGGAATCCCGGCCGCGGCCACTGCCGCGCCCGCCCCGCCGGTGGCGTCGGAAGCGAACCGTGCGGCCGTGGCCCAGGCCCGGGAGCGCTGGGGCGACCGGCGGCTCGACGAGGTCTCCTTCCTCGGCACCCACAACGCCTTCACCAACTACGAGGACTCCCGCTGGAGTTCCGTCTCGCAGTCCGAGTCCCTGCGCCATCAGCTCGACAACGGGGTACGGGGCCTCAGCCTCGACACCCACTGGTACGAGCGCAGCACCTGGCTCTGTGTCATCAGCTTCGGCAGCGACTGCTACCCGAGCGACGTGTACCTCTGTCACGGCGACTGCAAGACCTTCGCGGGAGTCACGTACGCGCTGCCCCGGCAGTCGTTCCGGAGCGGCATGCAGACCGTGGTCGACTTCCTGGAGGCGAACCCCCAGGAGGTCGTGACCGTCTTCCTGGAGGACTACGTCAGCGCCCAGCGGCTGGGCGACTCCCTCGGGCGGGTACGCGGGCTCGACCAGCTGCTCTTCCGGCCCGACGCGTGGAACGTGCGGGGGCAGGGGTGGCCCCGGATGACCGACCTCGTCGGGGCGGGGAAGCGGCTGCTGATCTTCAGCGACGCGTCCGACCGCGAGCACCTCGGGGTCATGTACGACAAGGCCTGGACGGTCAGCAACTTCTGGAGTCTCGGCGACCTCGGCGACGACGTGTCCTGCGTCAGCCGGTGGGCCGACGTGCCCCTGGACCGCCAGGAGCCCGGCTTCCGGCGGCTCTTCACCATGAGCCACCACCGCAACGTACCGACGGTCATCAACGCCGCCCTCGACAACGGGACCAAGCTGCGCGACCGCGTCACCCAGCGGTGCCGCGTGGCGGCCGGCGGCCGCGACCCGAACTTCGTCTCGGTCGACTTCCACCGGGTGTCCGACGGCAGCGGCCACACGCCGGCCTCGGTCGTCGCCGAACTGAACGCCCGGAACTGAGGCCCGGCCGCACCCCGCGGACGCATCCCGCTGCGGATGCCCACCGCGCGCGATGCGGATAGTGTCGGTGAGCCGTGACTCGTCGTGCTTCCGCATCCTCCCCGGTCAAGGAGCGTGGTCGAAGTGGCCCGCAACCGCCGTCTGATCCTCAGTCCGCCCTCCGAGGTCTGGGACCTGCTGTCCGACGGCCGTCGCTACGGCGAATGGGTGACGGGCACCCGGCAGGTCCTCGCGGCGGACGCGCACTGGCCGCAGGTGGGCGCCCGCCTGCGGGTCCGCGTCGGCGTGGGTCCCCTGACCCTCGACGACACCTGCGTCGTCCGCATCTGCGAGCCGGGACAGCGGCTGGAGCTGGAGGCCAGGGCCCATCCGTTCGGCGCGGCTCGCATCGCCATGAACCTGATTCCCTGGGGCGACAGCACGCTGTTCATCCTGGACTGGCATCCGCTCCGAGGTCCCGGGACGCGGATGCACGGACTGCCCGTGGACTACGTCGTCGCCGTCCGCAACGGGATGATGCTGACCAAGCTGTCACGGATCGCGGTGCGCGAACACGACGAGGCGGCCGCCCGCGCCGCCCAGGACGTCCACGGGTGAACGACGGCCGGGACCCTACCCGGGACCAGCGCCCGGCCGGACTCCCGCTGCCCGCCCGGGGCCGGGTTCTCTGACATCATCGGGCCGTGGCCGTGCCTCCCGAGTCCCCTTCCTCCCGCCCCCTGCTGGTCGTCGACGGCGCCAACGTCGTGGGTTCGGTGCCCGACGGCTGGTGGCGCGACCGGCGCGGGGCGGCCGAGCGGCTGCGCGACCGGCTCGCCGCGCACGGTGGACCGGCCGACGGACCGTTCACCGGCCCGTACGAGATCGTCCTGGTGGTCGAGGGCGCCGCCCGAGGCGTCGGCCCGGTGCCGGGCGTTCGCGTCGAGGAGGCGCCGGGCAGCGGCGACGACCTCATCGCCGAACTGGCCCGGCAGGCGAAGGGCCGGCCGTGCCTGGTCGTCACCGCCGACCGGGAGCTCCGCCGGCGCGTCGAGGCGGAGGGCGCCCGCTGCACGGGCCCCCGCAGCGTCCTCCCCGCGCCGTAGGCGTCCGGCACTCCGCCGCCGTACCCCGCCCGCGTGGGCGTCCGACGCCGTACCCCGCCGCCGGGGGCTCCTTCGTGGCCGGCGGGCGGTTCGGAGGCGCCGGTGGTCCTGATCCGGACGGCCGAGGCCGTCGCCCACCCGCCGTACGCGAAGGCGGTGCCCCCCGCCACGCCCTGGCGCGTCCACCGTCCGTGCCGGGGGCCTGACTTCGACGGGTCGGAGGAGGCACACCTTGAGGCATCCATTAGGTTAGGCTTACCTTAGTTGAGCGGGTGTCCCGTCCTATGAGGAGTTGCCGTGAGTGGTGCCGCAGATGCCGCGAGGACCGAGCCGACCGCTGCCGAGCGGGTCCGGTCCGTGCTCGTCCGGGCCGTCTCCCTGTCCCTGACCACGGAGGGGCGGGTCTACGACCTGATCGGCGTGCACTCGGTCGACGGGAAGGGGCGCATCTCCCTGCACCCCCCGGCCGGCAGCCCCTTGGCCGCGCAGATCGCGACCGCGCCGCGCGGCAGCCTCGCCGCGCTCCTGGAGTTCACCGACGTGACCGCGGTGCGGGCCCGCGACCGGGTGCGGGCCCGGGTGACGCTCTCCGGCTGGCTCACCCCCCGCGATCCGGGGGGTGACGGTGACACGGTCCGGCTGGACGCCGCGCGGGTCACCCTGCGGACCGCGGCGGGAGGCTGGGACGTCGGGCTCGACGAGGTGATGCTCGCCGAGCCGGATCCGCTCGCCGTCGACGAGGCCGGCATGCTGACGCATCTGTCCGACGCCCACGAGGACATGGTCGCCGAGCTCGTGATGCTCGCCGCGCCGCAGCTGCCGCCCGGCATCCTGCGCACCACCCCGTTCGCCCTGGACCGCCACGGGATCACCCTGCGCTGCGAGTACCGCCAGGGCCACTGCGACCTGAGGTTCCCCTTCCCGGTCGCCGTGCGCGACGCGGCCGAAGCCGGCGAGCAGGTCCGACGCCTCCTCATGGCACCCCGGTGCGCGCACCACTTCACCGCGCACGGCTGATCCGGGGCCGGGCCCGGGGGCGTGCCCCGGGCCGCGTCGGCGAAGTCACAGTGAATTAGGTTAGGCTTAGCTAAGTCAACGTGCGGTGCGGGGAGCTTGCACGCCCGTACCGTCTGGGAGGGGAACACCATCATGGGTCTGCCGGTCGTCGGCTCGTATCCCATGCCCGACCGCTCCGCGCTGCCGCGCCCCTGCGCCGGCTGGGCCGTCGACCCCAGCCGCGCCGCGCTGCTGGTCCACGACATGCAGAACCAGTTCGTGGGAGAACTGCCCACGGAGCGCTCCCCGGTCGTGGAGCTCGTCGACAACATCGCGGCCCTGCGCACCCTCGCCACCGGCCTCGGGATACCGGTCGTCTTCACGGCGGAACCCGCGTCGCAGCGGCCGGGCCAGCGCGGGCTCGCGGAGGACATCTGGGGGCCGGGCACCGCCGACGGCCGGCACGCCGCGGCGATCATCCCCGCCCTCACGCCCCGGCCCGGTGAACACGTCCTGGCGAATGTGCGTCACAACGCCTTCCTCCGCAGCCACTTGGGGCGCCTCCTGCGCTCGGAAGGCCGCGACCAGCTGATCGTCTGCGGGGTCCACGCCCACCTGGGCGTCCTCCTGACCGCCGCCGACGCCTTCATGAACGACATCCAGCCCTTCGTGGTCGCCGACGCCGTGGCCGACCTCTCCGCCGAGGAGCACGCCATGGCCCTGCGGTGGGCGGCCCGGAGCGCCGTCGTGTGCACCACCGAGACCCTGCTGCGCGACCTGCTGCTCGGTCAGGTCTCGCACGACGCACGCAAGGACACGTGAGCGCGACCCCCCACCGACGACGGCGCGGCCGCTCCGCGCCCACCCCCCCCACGAGAACAGAGAGAACGGAAGAACATGACTGTACGGGTCGCGGTGGCCGGTGCCAGCGGCTACGCGGGCGGCGAACTGCTCCGTCTGCTGGCGGCGCACCCCGGTGTGGAGATCGGCGCGCTGACCGCGCACAGCAGCGCGGGCCGCCCGCTGGGCACCGTACAGCGGCATCTGCCGGACCTCGCGGACCGGGTGCTGCTCGACACCACCGCGGACACCCTGCGCGGCCACGACGTGGTGTTCCTGGCGCTTCCCCACGGACAGTCCGCCGCCCTGGCCGCCGAACTGGAGCCCAGCACGTTCGTCGTGGACTGCGGAGCCGACTTCAGACTGCGGGACCCCGCCGCCTGGGAACGGTTCTACGGCACCCCCCACGCCGGGACCTGGCCCTACGGCCTGCCGGAACTGCCCGGAGCGCGCGCGGAGCTGAAGGGCGCGACCCGGATCGCGGTGCCCGGCTGCTACCCGACCGCCGTCACCCTGGCCCTGTTCCCCGCCTACGCCGCCGCCCTCGTCGAACCGGAGGCCGTCGTCGTCGCCGCCAGCGGGACCTCCGGCGCCGGACGCTCCCTCGCACCGCACCTCCTCGGAGCGGAGGTGATGGGCTCCATGAGCCCGTACGGGGTGGGGGGCGGCCACCGCCACACCCCGGAACTGGTGCAGAACCTGTCCCTCGCGGCGGGCGAGCACGTGACGGTCTCCTTCACCCCGACCCTCGCGCCCATGCCGCGCGGCATCCTCGCCACCTGCTCCGCCCGGCTCCGTCCGGACGTGTCGGAGACGGCGGCCGAGCAAGAGGTGCGCGCCGTCTTCGAGACCGCCTACGCCGAAGAACCGTTCGTGCGCCTGCTGCCCGAGGGCCAGTGGCCCTCGACCTCGGCCGTCCTCGGCACGAACACCGTCCAGGTGCAGATCGCCGTGGACACCGACGCCCGCAGGCTCGTCTGCGTGAGCGCCATCGACAACCTGACGAAGGGCACCGCGGGTGGCGCGGTGCAGAGCATGAACATCGCCCTCGGCCTGCCGGAGTGGCTGGGCCTGCCCACGAATGGAGTGGCTCCGTGAGTGTGACCGCTGCCCTTGGATTCCTCGCCGGCGGCTGGGCCGCCGGCATCAAGGAGTCCGGCGCCCCCGACCTGGCCCTGGTGGTGAACCGGGGACCCGCGCGCGCCGCCGCCGGCGTCTTCACCTCCAACCGCGTGCAGGCCGCGCCCGTACGCTGGTCCAGCCGGGTCCTCGAGGACGGGCGGATCTCCGCCGTGGTGCTCAACTCCGGCGGCGCGAACGCCTGCACCGGACCCGCCGGGGCGGACGACGCGCGGACCATGGCCGAGCACACCGCGCGGGCCGTGGACACGGTCCCGGACGAGGTCGCCGTGTGCTCCACCGGCCTGATAGGCGTCCGCCTGCCCATGGACCGGGTGACCGCCGGCATCGCCGCCGTCGCGGAGCGGCTGTCGCCCGAGGGCGGCGAGGAGGCGGCCGTCGCGATCAAGACGACGGACACGGTCCACAAGACGGCGGTGGCAGCCCGGGACGGCTGGACGGTCGGAGGCATGGCCAAGGGGGCCGGGATGCTCGCCCCGGGCCTGGCCACCATGCTGGTCGTCCTCACCACGGACGCCGCCGTGAGCGCCGACGCGCTCGACGCGGCGCTGCGCGAGGCGGTGCACACCACCTTCGACCGCGTGGACTCGGACGGCTGCATGTCCACCAACGACACCGTGCTGCTGCTCGCCTCGGGAGCCTCGGGCGTCACACCCGGCCACGGGGAACTCACCGACGCCGTGCACGCCGTCTGCCAGGACCTGGCGCGCCAGCTGGTGGCGGACGCCGAGGGCTCCTCCAAGGAGATCGAGGTGGCCGTCGTCGGCGCCGCCTCGGAGGCCGACGCCGTCGAGGTGGGCCGCTCCGTCGCCCGCAACAACCTCCTCAAGTGCGCGCTCCACGGCGAGGACCCGAACTGGGGCCGCGTGCTGTCCGCGATCGGCACCACGTCGGCCGCCTTCGACCCCGACCGCCTGGACGTGGCGATCAACGGCGTCTGGGTGTGCCGCGACGGCGCGGAGGGCGACGCGCGCGACAAGGTGGACCTGTCGGACCGCCGCGTCACCGTCACCGTGGACCTCCGCTCCGGCGACGCCTCCGCCGTCATCTGGACCAACGACCTGACGGCCGAGTACGTGCACGAGAACAGCGCGTACAGCTCATGAGCGGGGCCACAGCGCGCCGGACGACCCCCGGCACGACGACCGACGCGCCGCTCGCCCGCGACCTGCCGTGGGTGGAGGAACTCCAGGGCCGCACGGTCGTCGTCAAGTTCGGCGGCAACGCCATGGTGGACCCGTCGCTGCACCGGACGTTCGCCCAGGACGTCGTGGAGCTGTGGCACGCGGGCCTGCGCCCCGTCGTCGTGCACGGCGGCGGCCCCCAGATCAGCGCGCTGCTGGACCGTCTCGGTCTCGAGGTGCGCTTCGAGGCCGGGCTGCGGGTGACCACGCCGGAGACGATGGACGTGGTGCGGATGGTGCTCACCGGACGGGTCCAGCGCGACCTGGTCGGCGCGATCAACGCCCACGGGCCCTTCGCCGTGGGCCTGTCGGGGGAGGACGCGCACACCATGACCGCCGTCCGGCGCCCCGCCTGGGTGGACGGCCGCCCGGTCGACATCGGCCTGGTCGGTGACGTCGTGGCCGTCGAGGCCGGCACGATCGGCGCGCTCCTGGAGCAGGGCCGCATCCCCGTGGTCTCGCCCGTCGCGCGGGGCGAGGACGGCCAGGTCTACAACGTGAACGCCGATCTCGCGGCGTCGGCGCTGGCCTCGGCCCTCGGCGCCGACCGGCTGGTGGTCATGACCGACGTCGAGGGCCTGTACGCGGACTGGCCCCACAGCACCCGGGTCATCGACCGGCTCACCGCCGGGGAGCTCGACGCCCTGCTGCCCGGTCTCGCGAGCGGCATGCTCCCGAAGATGGAGGGCTGCCTGCGGGCCGTCCGTACCGGCGTCGCCCGCGCACAGGTCATCGACGGCCGGGTGCCGCACGCCCTGCTGCGCGGTGTCTTCGCCGAGGACGGTCCCGGCACCACGGTGGTGCCGGACGAGAAGTCCGGCCCCGAGGGGGCCGCCGACAAGGAGGACGGCGCGTGACCGCCACAGCCACGACCCCGCTCAGAGACCGCTGGCGCGCGGTGATGATGGACAACTACGGCACGCCGCCGCTCGCCCTGGTCCGGGGCGAGGGCAGCACCGTGTGGGACGAGGAAGGCCGCGCCTACACGGACTTCACCGGCGGGATCGCCGTCAACGCCCTCGGGCACGCCCACCCGGCGCTGGTCTCGGCCGTCCAGGAGCAGGCCGCGCGCCTGGGGCACGTGTCGAACCTGTTCGTCTCGGAGCCGGGCGTCGCGCTGGCGGAGCGGCTCATCGAGCTCCTCGGCCGGCCGGGCCGGGTCTTCTTCGCCAACTCGGGCGCCGAGGCGGCCGAGGCCGCCTTCAAGATCGCCCGACGCACCGGACGCCCGCAGATCGTCGCGGCCCAGGGCGGCTTCCACGGCCGCACGATGGGGGCGCTCGCCCTCACCGGCCAGCCCGCCAAGCAGGCCCCCTTCGCGCCCCTTCCCGCCGAGGTCACGCACGTCCCCTACGGCGACACGGAGGCGCTGCGGGCCGCGGTCACGGAGCGCACCGCCGCGGTGGTCCTCGAACCGGTCCAGGGCGAGGCCGGGGTCGTTCCGGCGCCCGAGGGCTATCTGCGGGCCGCCCGCGAGATCACCCGGGACGCGGGCAGCCTGCTCGTCCTGGACGAGGTGCAGACCGGGATCGGCCGCACCGGACACTGGTTCGCCCACCAGGCGGACCGGGGCGTCGAACCCGACGTGATCACCCTCGCCAAGGGCCTGGGCGGCGGTCTGCCGATCGGCGCCACGGTCGCCTTCGGCCCGGCCGCCTCCCTGCTGACCCCCGGTCAGCACGGCTCGACCTTCGGCGGCAACCCCGTCGCCTGCGCGGCCGGGCTCGCCGTCCTGGAGACCATCGAGAAGGAGGAACTGCTCGCCCACGTCACGCGCGTGGGGGAGCGGCTGCGCGACGGCGTCACGGCGCTGCGCCACCCCCTGGTCCGCGAGGTCCGGGGCGCGGGGCTGCTCCTGGGCGTCGTCCTCGCCGAGCCTGTCGCCGCGCGGGTCCAGCGAGCCGCCCAGGACGCCGGGTTCCTCGTGAACGCGGCGGGCCCCGACGTGGTACGGCTGGCCCCCGCCCTCAATGTGCCCGAGGAGCGCGCCGAGGCCCTGACGAGGGCGCTGCCCGCGATACTCGACGCCGCGCGCGACGACGGCGCGCCCCACCCCGCGGCATGACGACCGCCGCGTCGGGAGAGCACGCGATCACGGGGAGCCGCGCCGCCGACATCGCGACGAGCGTCGAACAGGGCGTCTCCTCCGGCGCGTTCCCCCCGGGATCCGCGCTTCCGCCCATGCGGCAGCTGGCCGCCCGGCTCGGCGTCAACCTCCACACGGTGGCCGCCGCCTACCGGACGCTCCGAGAGCGCGGGCTGATCGAGACGGACGGCCGGCGCGGCAGCCGGGTGAGAGCCGAGCCCGCCACCTTCCCCCGGGGCGCCCTCCACGCCGGACTCCCGCCCGGTGTGCGGGACCTGGCCGACGGGAACCCGGATCCGGCCCTGCTGCCGCCGCTGACCGGGGCCCTCACGGCCGCCGCGCTGCGGTACGACCGCCGGCCGAGGCTGTACGGCGACGCTCTCGTGGTCCCGGACCTGGAGCGGGCGGCACGGACCGCCTTCGACGCCGACGGGGTGCCCGCCGGACCGGTGGTGCTCACCTCCGGCGCGCTCGACGCCATCGAACGCGCCCTGTCCGCACACCTCCGGCCCGGCGACGCGGTGGCTGTCGAGGACCCCGGCTGGGCCGCCCTGCACGACCTCGTACCGGCGATGGGCCTGCGGGTGCTGCCCGTGGCCGTCGACGACGACGGGCCGCGCCCGGAGAGCCTGGCCGCGGCCCTCGAGGTGGGCGCGCGCGCCCTGATCGTGACCGACCGGGCCCAGAACCCCACCGGTGCGGTGCTGACCGCGACGCGCGCGGCCGCACTGCGCGAGCGGCTGTCCCGGCATCCGCACGTCCTCGTGATCGACGACGACCACGGGTACGGCATCGTCGAGCAGCCGCCGCACCCGCTCGCGGGCGCCACCCGCAGCTGGGCGTTCGTACGGTCGACCGCGAAGGCGTACGGCCCCGATCTGCGGCTCGCGGTGTGCACGGCGGACCCGGTCACGGCGGACCGCGTGGCGGGGCGGCACCGGCTCGGTCCCGGCTGGGTGAGCGGGCTGCTCCAGTACGCGGTCGCGGACCTGTGGGAGAGCGGCACGATGGACGGCGCCGCCGTGGCGCGGTCGTACGGCGAGCGGCGGGACGTCCTGATCGCGGCGCTGGCGCGTCGAGGGGTCCCGGCCCACGGGCGCAGCGGGCTCAACGTGTGGGTGCCGGTCCCCGACGAGACCCGGGCGGTGACCCGGCTCCTGACGGCGGGGTGGGCGGTCGCGCCCGGTGCCCGTTTCCGGGTGGACGCGGCGCCCGGGATACGGATCACGGTCTCGCGCCTGGCGGCGGCCGAGGTGGAGGAGCTGGCCGGGGCGGTCGCGGCGGCGGTCCGTCCGGGACGTCCGGCGCGACAGGACTGACGACAGCGGGCGGATCGAAACAGCGACAGCACTGACAACAGCGGCAGGACCGCCCCCAGCGACAGGACTGCTCCCGCGACAAGACCGACAACAGGGGGCCGGTGCGCCGGTCGTGAGGCGTCGTCGCATCCGATGACCCTCACGGCCGGCAAGGCCGTGTCCGAGGGGGCGGGCCCCGCGACAGGGATCCGCCCCTTCGGCGTCTACAGGCTGCGGGCGAGGACCTTCGCGTTGCGACCGGGGTCCAGCGTCCGCGCCCAGGCGGCCGGGGCCAGTTCGGGGGAGGCCGGGAGGAAGCCGTGCCCCAGGAAGAGCCGGCCGCTTCCGGTCGTCGCGGTGAACAGCGTCGAGAGCGCGCGCTCGCGCGCCCGCGCGAACGCGGCCCGCAGGAGGCGCCCGCCCATGCCCGAGCCCTGACGGTGCGAGGCGACGCAGAAGTTGTACAGCACTCCGTCGGCGGCGTGCTCGCTCAGCCCGACGCACCCTTCGAGACTTCCGTCGGGGGCCTGGGCGACGAGGAAGTCCGACGACCTCGACAGGTAGAGGGAGAGGGGGCGTTCACGGAGCGCGCCCAGGCGGACGAACGGCCGGGACAGGGCTGCGAGCGCGGGGCCGTCGCCCGCGTGCGCCGGGCGCACCGCGCATTCGGGGGCACAGTGCCGCAGTGCGGCGGAAGTGCGGGGCGGCAGGGCGGCGGGGGGCAGCAGGGCCGTGGTCAAGGCGTTCCTTCCTCAGGTCGCACCGTTCCCGGGCGCGGGGGTCCCCGGACGGGTTCCGGGTGGCGGCGGGCCGCCGACCCGGCACCGGCGGAACGGTCGAAGTAAGGTTAGCCTTACCTGATCGTCTGAGCCAAGCCGGACGTCCTGACCGCGCGCGCCGCCGCGTAACCGGGCAGCGTCGGCAGGTCGGTGACGGACCATCCGGGCGGGGCGGCGGGAGCGGCACCGGTGCCCACGTACGTGCGGCCGGGGTCCTCGCCGAGACCGATTCCGACCCCCTTGAGGTACGCCTCCTTGCGCGCCCAGCAGCGGGCGACCGCGGCGGGGCGCTCGGCGGCGGGCAGCGCCGCCAGTTCGGCCCGCTCGTCCCGGTGCAGGGCCTCCGCGACGTCGGCGGCCAGGCCGGGGGACGGCCACCGCTCGACGTCGACGCCGACGGGCGCGTCCGCGAACGCCACCAGGACGACGTCCCCGGCGTGGGAGAGCGAGAAGTGCGGCCGGGCGCCCGGCACCGCGGGCCGGCCGTGCGGCTCGCCGCAGCCCGGACACGGCTCGCGGACGAGGCGGACGTCCGCCGGATCCTGACCGAGCCTCCGTCCCAGCAGCAGCCGCAGTACCCCGTGGGCGACCCGGTACCGGTCCTGGTCGGCCGTGCGTGCGAAGGCGCCCAGACGCGCCCGCTCGGTGGGGTCGAGCAGCCCCTCCCACTCCCGCGCCCGGGCCGCGTAGCGGCTGACCCGCACCGTCCACAGCCCCGGGGCGAACGGGGCGGGCAGCCCGTCCACCGACAGCCCTTCCATCGGCACGGCGTCCACCGGCAGCCCTTCCATCGGCACGGCGTCCACCGGCAGCCCTTCCATCGGCACGGCGTCCACCGGCAGTCCGTCAAACGGCACGGCTTCCCTCGGCAGCGCCTCCGCCGGGCTCGGTCCGCCGGCTAGCCGCACGGCCGGCCCGGGTAGGCGTCGGTCTCCGGGAGGCCCGCCTCGCGCATCCGGCGCAGGACCTCGCCGAGCACCGCGTCGTCCACGTCGTACGGCACGTTGAACTCCCGGTCGAAGACCAGGCAATCACCCGGTCCCGCGCGCCAGATCACCCAGCGCGGGGAGTCGGCCTGCGTCTCCCACAGGGGAGCGAACCGCTCCAGCGCGTCCGTCGGTGTGCTCACAGCTTTCCCGTCTCCGTCGCCTCGCGTCCGTCCACGAACGTCGCGAGGACCTCGATGTCGCCGATCCGGGACGGATCGACCCGTCGGGGGTCGTCCCCCAGGACGGCCAGATCGGCCCGCTTGCCCTCGGTGAGGGTGCCGGCGGAGTCCTCCCACCGGCAGGCGTACGCGCCGCCGACCGTATAGGCGCGGAGCGCCTCGTCGACGGTGACCGCCTCGTCCGGTCCGATCGCCCGGCCGGTGCGGGAGGCGCGCTCCACCATGAACTGGACGGCGCGCAGCGGCGCCCCGTCGGTGACGGGGCGGTCCGAGCTCCCCACGAGGGTCACCCCGTGGTCCAGGAACCCCCGCCCGCGGTACATCCAGGCCGCCCGCTCCTCGCCCATCACGCGCGCGTAGTCGTCCCCGAAGGAGTGGAGGAACGTCGGCTGCACGACCGCGCTCAGGCCCAGGCGCGCGAAGCGCGGGAGCTGGTCCGGACGGATCAGCCCGGCGTGCTCGATCCGGTGCCGGGCGTCCGGCCGGGGGCGCAGCAGTTGCGCCCGCTCCAGCGCGTCGAGGGCGAGATCCGCCGCGTGGTCGCCGATGGCGTGGACGGCGAGCTGCCAGCCTGCGAGATGGCCGTCCACGATGAGGCGGGTCAGACGCTCGGGGTCGTCCTGCAACTCGCCGACGTTCTCCGTCCCGGCGTACGGGGCGGTGAGCGCGGCGGTGCGGGCCATCATGCCGCCGTCGGTGTAGATCTTGAGGGCCCCGAGCGACAGCCAGTCGTCGCCGAACCCGGTGCGCATGCCCAGGTCCAGGGCGCGGGGCAGACCGTCCCTCTCGTGCGCCTCGCGCGGGCGCAGCGTGTCGCCGGCGGCCATGAGCTGGACCCGCAGGGGCAGTCGTCCCTCGTCCCGCAGGAGCTGGTAGGCGCCCAGCTCGACGGGACTGTGGCCCAGCAGGCCGCCGCCGATGCCCGCCTCGGCGACGGCGGTCACGCCCTCGGCGAGACAGGTGCGGGCCGCGCGCTCGACGGCGTCGGCGATGTCGGTCTGGGCGTAGGGCAGCCGGAGGCGCCGCACCGCCGCCATCGCGCCCTCGGCCAGGAACCCGTCCCGGTGCGGGACGTCGCGGGGGAGCAGGTCGAGGACCGCACGGTTGACCACGCATCCGTGGCCCGAGTCGTGCATCAGGAACACCTTGCGGCCGTTGCTGACCGTCTCCAGTTCGGCGGCGGTCAGATGACGGCCCAGGGCCCGCTGGTCGTAGCCCATCACGTCCACCCAGTCGCCGGGCGCTCCCGTGCCGGAGGTCGCCCGCCCGACGGCCGCGAGCACGTCGGCCACCCGCTCGCACGGGGCCACGCTCGGAGCGCTCTGCTTCAATCCCGTCCACGCGAGGTGGACATGGCTGTCGATGAAGCCGGGCAGCACGGTGGCGCCCTGCAAGTCGACGACCTCACGGGCGGGCAGGGAGGCCACGGTCTCGTCCAGGCCCACGATCCGGCCCCGCCAGATGCCCAGTTCGCGGGCGGTCGGCCGGGCCGGATCCATGGTGACGACGTTCGCGTTCGTCAGCCTCGTGCACAGCATGGGCAGTCCGTCCGTTGCGGGAGGGGCCGGCGGGCGCCGGTCGCGGTGGCGCCGGGGCGGCCGCCCCGGGATCAGGCCTCGACGACGGCCGCGAGGGAACGGGGGCGCAGATCGGTCCAGTTGGCCTCGATGAACTCCAGGCACGCCTCGCGGGTGGTCTCGGCGAGCGCCACGTCCCACCCTCCGGGCACCTCCGCGAAGGACGGCCAGAGAGAGTGCTGGCCCTCGCCGTTCACCACCACGAGGAAACGGCCGTCGGTGTCGTCGAAGGGGTTGGTGCTCATCGTGTGGTTCCTCCTGGGGCCCCGGGGCACGCTGGTGTCGGGGGCGGTGATCGGATGGGGGAGAGGCGAGGCGGTAGGACCTGATACTTAGGTTAGGCTCGCCTAATCGTAGAGCTTAACCCTTCCCCTTCTCCCTCACAAGGAGGCACCGATGCGCGCACGCGAACGGGCGCGGACCCAGGACGGCGCCAAGTCCCGCTCCCGCGGCTCGTCCCCGCTCCCCGAGACCCCTCGGGAGGCCCGGCGATGACCCCGCACCCCTCCGGCCCGCCGACCCTCCCCGAGAGCCCCTTCGCCGCCTTCGGCCTTCCGGACACCCCCGGCACCGACGCCTTCTGGGCGGCCGCCCAGGCGCCCGCGTACACCCCCGCCGGATACGGCGGTTGGACCGCCCTCTTCCTGTGGCGCGGAAGCCCGGCGGCCGTCGAGTTCGAGAGCTGGTCCGATCCGGTGCGCCTGGCCCGGTGGCACGAGACGGACTGCTGGTACGCGGAGGTGAGCGTGCCCGCGCGCCTCCGGGTCACCTACCAGTTCCGCGCGGACGACGAGCTGTACGCCGACCCGCTCAACCCGGTCGGCGCGGGCGGCGAACGGTCCCTCACCGCCACCCCGGACGCCCCGCCCCAGCCGCACTGGCCGTCCGTCGGCCCCGACGACGTACTGCCCCTGCCGCGCACCCGGATCCGCTGGGCGAGCGAACGGCTCGGCGGACGACGCACCGTCCGCGTGCACCCCGTGGCCGGCGGCGGCCCCGCGGTCCTGCTCCTCGACGGGGACGACTGGCTGCACCTGCACCCCGCCATGACCGCGTTCGACGCGGCCGCCGCCGCCGGCGACATGCCCCCGGTCACCCTGGTCTTCGTACCCGCCAAGGACCGTCTCGCCGAGTTCGGGTGCCGGCCGGAGCTGTGGGAGGCGATACGGGACGAACTCCTGCCCCTCGTGGCCGGCTGCGGGGTCCCGGTGGACCTGGACCGGCTGGTCGTCGCCGGGCAGAGTCTCGGCGGGCTGAGCGCGACGTACGCCGCCCTGGAGTTCCCGGACCTGGTGTCCCGCGTGGCCTGCCAGTCGGGCTCGTTCTGGTGGACGCCCGAGGCCGCCGACCTCCCGGACCCCCTGGCCGGTCCCGTCGGCGGCGTCGTCGCCGCCCGCCTGCGCGAGCGCCCGGTCCCCGCCGGACTGCGGATCGCCTTCGACCTCGGCGAGCACGAGAGCCGCATGCATCCCCACTGCGAACGCGTCGAGGAACTCGCCGAGAAGGCCGGCGCGACCGTGCGCACCTCGCGGTCGGCCTCCCACCACGACCGGGCGGGCTGGCGTCAGGCCCTGCTCAGGGACGTCGCCTGGGCCCTCGCCTGACACGTACGAAAAGGGGCCAGGGCCCGGCGATCCGCCGGGCCCTGGCCCCTTTCCTCTGCCCCTCAGATCACCTGGTCACGGCCAGGCAGTACGCCTCGTCGGAGGCCAGCAGTCCGCGGTGGGTGCCGTCGGCCGTCACGACGCCCTCGTCGAGGACGAGGACCCGGTCGGCGGCGTCCAGCAGGGCCGGACTGCTGGTCAACACCACGGTGGTGCGGCCCCGGCGCAGCTTCGCGAGGTTGCGGGCGACGAGCTGCTCGGTCACCGCGTCCACGGCCGTCGTCGGGTCGCGCAGGACGAGCACCTCGCTGTCGGCCGCCAGGGCCCGGGCGAGGGACAGCCGCTGGCGCTGACCGCCCGAGAGGTTCGCACCCCGGTCACGGACCTCGTAGTCGAGACCCTGCCGGTGCAGCGCGACCACGTCCGTCAGCATCGACGCCTCGACGGCCTCGGGCACCGAACGGCTCGTCCCCGAGGGGTCGATGTTCGACCGGAGCGTGCCGGCGAAGATCTCCCCGTCGTACGGGTTCACCAGCAGGTGCTCGCGGACCGACTCGACCGAGAGCTCCGCGAGGCGCCTGCCGCCGAGCCGCACCACTCCCTCGTAGGCCTCCGGGGACACCGACAGCCCGAGCACCGACGCGAGATCGGCCGCCGCACCCGGCTGGTAGCAGGTGATCGCCGTGAACTCGCCGGCCGGCACCTGGAACTTGACCCCTTGCAGGGCCCCGTACCGGACGCAGTCGATCTCGAGGTCCCCGCCCGGCTCCGGAAGCAGCGTCCCGGCGTCCGCCGCCGGCGGGGCGGACAGCACCAGGGCCATCCGCTCCGCCGAGGCGCGCGCCATCATCACGTACTTCGGCATGTCCGAGAACAGCCGGAGCGGCTCCATGATGAACTGCGCCAGGCCCACGGCCATGACGAGCTCACCGATGCTGATCTGCCGGTCGAAGGCCAGCCAGCCGGCCATCAGGGTCACCGACGCGGCGAGCGCGGCGTTCAGTCCCAACGCCGTGCCCGCGTAGGCGCCGTTCACCCGGGCGACGGTGATCGCCTGCTCCTTCGCCTCCGTGCTCACCCGGCGGTAGGAGCGGAACGCCGCGTGGTTGCCGCCGAAGCCGTGCAGCGGGCGCAGGCCGGAGATCAGGTCGGCGACCTTCGCCGCCGCCCGCGCCACCCGGGCCTGCTGCTCCTTGGTGCTGCTGCCGATCCGCTTCGACATGACGCTGAGGACCGAGAGGATGGCGACGGTTCCCACGATGACCAGCAGGCCGAGGGGCAGGCTCGCCGTGCCCAGTGCCACCGCCGCGATCAGCACCGCGACCATCGAGCTGATGAGCATCGGCACCACCTCGACGATGTCGGCGGTCTGGTCGGCGTCCTCGGTGGCGATGGTGAGGACCTCGCCGGACTTCAGGCCCGTGTCCCGGGCCACCGGCTGGAGGCCGCAGGCCGCGACCTGCACCCTCCAGCGGTGGGCCTCGGTCGTGTTGGCCTTCTGGAGGATGCGCATGCCGAACCGCCACGACAGCGACACGACCGTGATGATCACGGCCAGCGCGCCGATCGCCACGGCGAGCGATGCCGGGCTGCGGTCCCTCATCGTGTGCTCGACGATCAGGCCGAGCGCGATCGGGAAGGCCGTCTCACCCGCTTGGTAGAGGCCCATGAGGAGGGTGCCCCAGGCCATGGCACCGACATTGCGGCGTATGGCGGTCCGGAGGATGTCGGATCCCGGTCGACGGGATCGCTGCGCGTCAGGAGTTTTCATCGATGTGGCGTGCAATCGCTTCCGGGGTCCGAAGGGTGAAGAGATCACGGATCGTGATCACGGGGCCGAACTCCCTGCGCAGGAGTCCGACCAGTCGTACGGCCAGCATGGAGTGTCCCCCGAGGGAAAGGAAGTCACCGACCGCGCTGACCTCGTCGTCGTCCAGGTCCAGGGTCTCGGCGAAGAACTCGCAGACCACGGTCTCGGTCTCGGTCTCCGGGCCGCGCTCGCCCGAAGTGGTGAGCGCTCCCAGCGGCTTGGGCTCGGGGAGGGCCTTGGTGTCGGCCTTCCCGTTCACCGTGAGCGGGATGGCGTCGACCTGGGCGTAGTGCGTCGGGCGCATGAAGTCCGGCAGCGCGGCCCCCACCTCGGCGGCGACCGCCGCCAGCTCCGCCCCGTCGAGCACGAGGTACGCGGCCAGCCGGTAGGCGCCGTCGACCTGGGGGTCGGGCTGGGCGACCGCGGCGGTGAACCGCACCGCCGGATGCGCGCTGAACGCGGCCTCGACCTCGCCCAGCTCGACCCGGTGGCCGCGGATCTTGACCTGCTGGTCGCTGCGGCCCAGGTAGTTCAGGTTCCCGTCGGGCCGGCGGACCACCAGGTCACCGGTGCGGTACATCCGCTCCCCGGGCTCGCCGAACGGGGACGCGACGAACCGGTGCGCGGTCTGGCCCGGCTGTCCGAGGTAGCCGCGGGCGATCCCGACGCCCGAGACGTAGAGCTCACCGGGGACGCCGTCCGGAACCGGCCGCAGCCACGGGTCCAGCACGAACACGTCCGTGTTGTCGATGGCCACGCCCACCACGGGGTCCGGGCAGTCGAACGTCCCGACGCCCAGGGTGTTGATCGTGTACTCGGTGGGGCCGTACAGGTTGTACCCGACGGTCCCCTCCGTCGCGGCGAGCCGCTGCCAGAGCGCCGACGTGACCGCCTCGCCGCCCAGCAGCACCAGCGCGGGGCGCCGGGCCGGGTCGTCGAGCAGACCCTCGGCCACCAGCTGCTGGGCGTAGGTCGGCGTCACGTTGACGACGTCGATCCCGTGCTCCAGGCAGTACTCGACGAGCCGCGGCGCGTCACGGCGCAGCTCCTCGTCGCAGACGTGCACCTCGTGTCCGTCCGCGAGCCACAGCAGCTCCTCCCACGACATGTCGAAGGCGAACGACACGGTGTGGGCGATCCGGAAGACACGGTCGCCGTGCTCGGCCAGGACCGGCTCGAAGATCCGGCGCTGGTGGTTGATCAGCATGTTGGTCAGGCCGGCGTACTCGGTGACGACGCCCTTGGGCCTGCCGGTCGAGCCGGACGTGTAGATCGTGTACGCGGGGTGCCGCAGCCGCAGCGGGTCCTCCGGGGCGAACGTCGTGAACGGCTCGGCCGCCGGCAGGGGCCGGTCCAGCTCGATCAGGTCGCCGGTCAGCCGGGGCGACACCGAGCTGACGGTGAGGACCACGTCCGGTCGGGCGTCCGCGACGATCGAGGCGATCCGCTCGTCGGGGTGGTCCAGCTCCAGCGGCACGTACGCGGCGCCCGTGCGCAGCACGGCGAACAGGGCCACGATCGAGTCCAGCGACCGGGGGAGCGCGAGACCGACGGTCCGCTCCGGGCCGATCCCCCGCCCGGCGAGCACGCCCGCCAGCGCCCGGCTGCGGTCCCGCAGCTCGGCGAAGGTCATGCTCGCGCCGTGGGAGACGAGCGCGGTCCGCTCCGGGGAGCGGTCCGCGGCCACGTCGAACCGGTCCACGACGGTGTCCGTGCCGATGTCCGTCCGCACGCCGGGCCCGGGCACCGGGCCGAGGCCGCGCAGGGCACCCACCGGGCCGGTCGCGCCGGCCAGGTCCGTCAGCACCCGGACGTAGTCGTCGAGGAGGCGGCGTGCGGTGTCGCCGTCCCCGTGGCGGTGCTCCAGCTTGACCGTGAGCCGGTCGCCGGGCGTCACGACCCAGGTGAACGGGTAGTGGGTGGAGTCGTCGGACTTCACCGCCGTGATGCCGTGACGGGCGTTCATCTCGTCGAAGGCGTCCATGTCCAGGAAGTTCTGGAGCACGAACAGGTTGTCGAACAGGGCGTCGTGGCCACTGGCCCGCTGGATCTCGCCGAGGCCCAGGTGCTCGTGCTCCATGGCGTCGACCCGCGCGGCCTGCACGGCGGACAGGTAGTCCCGGACGGTGTCGTCCGGCCGGGCCCGGGTCCACATCGGCACGGTGTTCAGGAGCACACCGACGATGCCGGACAGGTCCTCGCCCTCGCGGCCGGAGACCGTCACGCCGAACACCGCGTCGGAGCGCCCGGTGTGGGCGCCGAGGAGCAGGCCGAACGCGCCGGTCAGGACCGAGTTCAAGGTGACGCCGTGGACCCTGGCCGCGTCCCGCAGCAGGTCCGACTGCTCGGCGGAGAGCGTGTGGACGAGCGCGGGCGGCAGGTCCTCCGTCAGCGTCGGCGAGGGCCCGGCCAGCAGCGTCGGGCCGGTGAGACCGGCCAGGTGCCCGGCCCAGAACCGCTCGGAGGCGGCCTGGTCCTTCGCGGCGAGCGCCCGTGCGTGCTCCTCGAAGGAGGGCGTGGCCGGGGTGGTGTCCGGCTGCTTGCCGGCGAGGACGGCCTCGTACGCGGTGAACAGGTCGCGCAGCACGATCTCGCGGGACCAGCCGTCCCACAGCAGCAGGTGGTAGCTGAAGAGCAGCCCGTCCCGGCCGTCCGGCAGCCGGACCACGGTGAGCCGGATCAGCGGCGGGTCGGCGAGGTCGAAACCGGTGTTGCGGTCCTGGACGCGCAGCTCCTCCACCTCCGCCTCACCGGACAGCTCGACCGTGCGGACGCCGATCCTCCGCCCGGCCCTGAGGACCTGGACCGGGTGGCCGTCCTCGCCGGTGGCGAAGCCCGCCCCGACGACGGGGTGCCGGGCGATCACCGCGGCCATGGCCTCGGCCAGTGCGTCGGTGTCCAGGCGGCGGTCGAAGGCGAACCAGTTCTGCGCGACGTAGTGTCCGGCCGAGCCCGCCATCTGGGCCTGGAAGAACAGGCCGCGCTGGAGCGGGGAGACCGGTGCGGTGCGCTCGGCCGTCACGGCGGCGTCGGCGAGGGTCTCCAGTGCGCGCAGCCAGTGCGCGGTGATCTCGTCGGAGACCTCATCGGCGAGGGTGAACGCGGCGTGCAGGCTGCCCGTGGCCGCGTCGGTCCAGGCGTTGACCTCCACGGCGTACGGGCTGCCCTGGTCGCCATCCGTGATGTGCGGGGCCTGGGACTCGCTGCCCCGGCCGAGGTAGTTGAACAGCACCTGCGGCCGTGCCGTCAGCAGCGGCGCGGTCTGCGGGTTGAGGTACCGCAGCCGGCCGTAGGCGACGTGTCCGGCCTCGTCGGGCTGCCGCTCGGCGAGCTCGCGGGCGGCCGTGACGGGGTCGGTGTGCGGGGTGAGCCGGACGGGCGCGATGGCCGTGAACCAGCCGACCGTACGGGAGTAGTCGTGGTGCTCGGCGGCCGGGACGCGGCCGTGCCGCTCCAGCTCGATCGCGAGATCGGTGGGGGAGTCCTGGACCCGGGTGAGGGCGGTGCGCAGCGCGCCGCACAGCAGCTCGGTCAGGGCGACGCCGAGCGCGGCGGGAGCCGTACGCGTCACCACGTCGCTCACCTCGGGCGGCAGCACGACCGTGGTCTCGCGCAGGCCGCCGACGGCGGGCAGCAGCGGCGGAGCCTGGAGGGACCGGACCCAGCGGTCGAGGTCCCCGGTGTCGGCGGCGGCCCGCAGGGCGAGCGCCTCCGCGTACTCGGCGTAGGACGTGGTGGCCGGTGCGAGGGACTCTCCGCGCAGGGCGGCCGCCATGTCGTCCAGGAGGATCAGCCAGGACACCGCGTCGACCGCGATGTGGTGCACGGTGATCACCAGGGTGCCGGTCGCGCCGAGCCGGGTGAACGCGACGACCTCGCCCGACACGGGGTCGAGCCGCCCCGCCGCCTCGTTCGCGGCGGCCTCGGCGTCGGCGGTGTCGGCGGAGACCACCTCGACCGCGCCGGCCGGTTCGGTCCGCAGGGTCCAGACGCCGTGCTCGGTGTCCATCCGCATCCGCAGGGCGGGGTGGGCGGCCACCACGGCGCTCGCGGCGCGCTCGACGTCGGCGTGCGGGGTGCCCTCGGGCACCTGGACCGTCCGTGCCTGGGCGAACCGGGCGAGGGAGCCGCCCAGTTCGCGCTGGCGCAGGATGATCGGGGTCGGCACGACCGGGCCGTCCTCGCGGCGCGCGGGCGGCGGCGTGGTGCCGGCCGCCCCGGCCGGGGGAGCGAGCGTCGCGAGGTGCTCGGCCAGGGCCCGCGGCGTCTTGAGCAGGAACACGTCGCGGGGAGCGATCGGCAGGCCGAGCGCGCGGGCCCGGTTGACCACGGTGATCGCGACGATGCTGTCGCCGCCGGCGCCGAAGAAGTCGGTCCCGGCGTGCGCGTCGGGCTGGTTCAGCGTCTCGGCGAAGATGCCGACGAGCGAGGACAGCGCGGAGTCCGTCGCGGTCACCGGGGCGTCGTCCCGCGCGGCCCGCGCGAGGAGGGCCTTGCGGTCCAGCTTGCCGTTGACGGTCAGCGGCAGGGCGTCCACGGTCAGGACCCGGCCCGGCACCATGTGCACGGGCAGCTTGGCGGCGAGGAGCGTGGACAGGTCGCCGGGGACCCGGCCGACCACGTGCGCGACCAGGTGGTCGCCGCTGTCGGCGACGGTGACGGCCACGTCGACGACGCCGTCGAGGCCGCGCACGGCGGACTCGACCTCGCCGAGCTCGATGCGGAAGCCCTTGAGCTGGACCTGGTCGTCGGCGCGGCCGGTGAACTCCAGCTCGCCGTCGAGGGCGCGGAGGGCGAGGTCACCCGTGTGGTACATGCGGGAGCCGTCGTTCGCGAACGGGTTCGCCACGAAGCGGCCCGCGGTGAGGCCGGGGCGGCCCAGGTAGCCGAGGGACACCTGGTCGCCGGCCACGTAGATGGCGCCCACCTGGCCCGGCGGCACCGGACGGAGCCGGTCGTCGAGCAGGTACGTGACCAGGCCGGGGATGGGTCCGCCGATGGGGCTGACGTCGTCGCCGAGGGCGAAGTCGTCGTCGGTCAGCACCCGGTGGGTCACGTGCACGGTGGTCTCGGTGATCCCGTACATGTTGACCAGCTCGGGCGAGGCGGTGCCGTGGCGGTCGACCCAGCCGCGCAGCCGCCCGAGGTCCAGGGCCTCGCCACCGAAGATCACGCGGCGCAGTGCGGGCAGCGGTTCACCCGCGTGCCGGTCGGCCTCGACGAACTGGTAGAAGGCGGACGGCGTCTGGTTCAGCACGGTCACCCCGCGCTCCCGGACCAGCCGGTGGAAGTCCACCGGGGAACGGGTCAGCCCGTAGTCCGGGACCAGCAGCTCGCCGCCGTGGGCCAGCGCGCCCCACAGCTCCCAGACCGCGAAGTCGAAGGAGTAGGAGTGGAACTGGACCCACACGTCGTCGGGTCCGAAGCCCATGTCCGGCTGGGTGTTGGCCAGCAGTGCCACGACGCTGGAGTGCGGGACGACGACGCCCTTGGGACGGCCCGTCGAACCGGAGGTGTAGATCACGTACGCGGGGTCGTGCCAGCTCGCCTCGTCCGATGGGGCCTCCGCCTCCCCGCGCGGGAGCTCGTCGCCCTGCACCAGCACGCGGGCCGCGACGCCCGCCCGCTCCAGCAGGGCGGTGAAGCGCTCTCGCTGGGCCGGGTCGACCAGGACGGCCTGCGGAGCGGCGTCCGCGAGGACGTACTCCAGCCGCTCGTCCGGGTACGCCATGTCGAGCGGTACGTACGCGCCGCCCGCGCTGACGATCGCGACCAGCGCGACGACCTGCTCGATGGTGCGCGGGACGGCGACGGCCACCCGTCGGCCGGGCCCGACCCCGGACGCGCGCAGCGCGGCGGCCAGCTCGTCCTTGGCGGCGGCCAGCTCGCCGTACGTCAGGGACCGGGTGCCGCCGTCGAGGCCGCACTGGGTGACGGCGGTGGCCGACGGGTCGCGGCGCGCCGCGGCGTCGAA
This sequence comes from Streptomyces sp. NPDC002232, assembly GCF_042890295.1. NCBI lineage: Bacteria > Bacillati > Actinomycetota > Actinomycetes > Kitasatosporales > Streptomycetaceae > Streptomyces > Streptomyces sp. NPDC002232. The sequence continues at coordinate 407,678 of NZ_JBIARV010000004.1, forward strand.
GAGACCGCCGAGCGTGACCGGCTCGATCCGGGCGGGGGCCCGGGTGCCCTGCGGCACGAGTGTGCCGACCGGGGCGTCCGGGCTCTCCAGCAGGCCGGTGAGGACCTGGGTGAACCGGCGCAGGATGTCCTGGGCGCCGCTCTCGCGCAGCAGCTCGCCGTCGTAGATCAGGTTGAAGCGCGGGCGTCCGTCGAGGGCCCGCTCCACGACCAGGGTGAGCGGGTAGTGCGGGGCCCCCTCGTTGACCAGCTCCGTGACGCGGAGCGCGTCGCCGGGACGGGCCAGGGCGGCGACGTCCGTGGCCACGTCGAACACCACGAGGGTGTCGAAGAGGGAGCCGACGCCGGCCTGGCGGCCGATCCGGGCCAGCGACACGTGCTGGTGCGGCAGGACCGCGCCCTGGTGCTCGCGCACCGACGCCAGCAGCTCGCGCGCCGTGGTGCCGGCGGCCCACCGGGCCCGCAGCGGCACGGTGTTGATGAAGAGGCCGACCATGTCCCCGATGCCGGGCACGTCGGCGTCGCGGCCGGAGACGGTGGAACCGAACACCACGTCCTCGGACCGCAGGATGTCGCCCAGGGTCAGGGCCCAGGCGCTGTGCACGGCCACGCTCAGGGTCACACCGGCCGACCGGACGGCCGCGTCGACGTCGTCCGCGGGCTCGACCGAGAGGTCGGCGAATCGGTCGGACGGGGTGTGCTCCCTGGCCACCAGCGAGGGGCCGGCGAGGCCGTCGAGCTCGGCGCCCCACACCCGGTCGCTCTCGTCGGCGTCACGGCCGGCGAGCCAGCCCACGTAGTCCGGGAAGCCGCCCAGCGGGTAGACGGTGCCGGGCGCGTGGTACTCGGCGAGCAGCGCACGCAGCATCGGGGGCACCGACCAGCCGTCGGCGATGATGTGGTGCACGGTCTGCACCAGGACGTTCCGGCCCGACTCGGGGTCGCGGAAGAGGGTGAACCGCATCAGCGGGCCGGTGGCCAGGTCGAACCCGGCCCGGCGGTCCCGCTCGGCGTGGTCGCGGATCTCCTCGTCGGTGATCCCGGGGCGCGTGATCCGGGTGAACGGCGCCACCGCGCCGCTCTCCAGGACGGAGACGACCCGGCCGTCGGCGAGGGCCGTGAACCGCGCGGCGAGGTTCGGGTACAGGGCGAGCAGCCGGGTGGCGGCCGTCGCGAGCCGCTCGGCGTCGAGGTCGCCCTCCAGGGTCAGCAGCTGCTGCTCGACGTAGCTGCCCGCGGAGTCCTCGTCGAACACCGAGTGGAAGTAGAGGCCTTCCTGGAGCGGAGTCAGGGGCAGGACGTCGCGCAGCGCGGGGCCGTCCAGGGCGTCGACGTCGTCCTGGGTCAGTCGCACCAGCGGGAAGTCGCTGGGCGAGTGGCCGCCCTGGTCGAGCGCGGCGAGCCCGGCGAGGGCCTCCCGGAAGTAGCGGCCCAGCGTCTCGATGTCCTGGTCCTCGAACAGGCCGTCGGGCCAGGAGAGGGTGGTGACCAGCTCGTACTCGCCACCGGCGGCGGGCTCGGCGATCGCGTTGAACTCCAGGGCGCGCGGCAGGCGCATCCGCGGGTCGCGCTTCTCGCCGAGCTGCCCGGTGGTTCCCGAGAGCTGCCAGTCCCCCGTGGCACCCGCGTCGAAGCGGCCCAGGTAGTTGAACAGGACCTGCGGCGCGGGCGCGCTGAAGGCGGAGTCGCCCAGGTAGCGCAGGGCGCCGTAGGAGACACCGTTGCCCGGCACGCGGGCGAGGTCCTCCTTGACCGCCTTGAGCGCCGTGGCGAGGTAGTCCGGAGCGGTGAAGTCCTCGGTCGCGCCGGGGTCCACGGTCACCGGGAAGAGCGTGGTGAACCAGCCCACGGTGCGCGAGAGGTCCGGTTCGGGGCCGCCCGCGGCGGCCACGTGGCGGCCCTCGCGTCCGTGGCCCTCCAGCTCGATGTGCGCGAAGGTCTGCTCCTGGCCGAGGTCGCGGCGCCGGCGGGCCAGCGTGACGGCCAGCGCGGTCAGCAGGACGTCGTTGACGCCCGCGTGGAACCGGGCCGGGACCTCGCCCAGCAGCGCGGTGGTCAGCTCCGGTCCGACGGTGAAGGTGCGGACGCGTTCCCGCTCGACCGTGTCGGCCTCGGACAGCGCCCGCCTGCCCAGGGGGGCGTCGGGGCCCGGGAGCGGCCTGTCGAAGGCGGCGCGGTCCCGGTCGAAGTCGGCGCTCGCGAGCAGCTGCGTCCAGCGGCGGAAGGACGTGCCCACCGGGGGGAGCTCGATCGTCCCGCCGGCGGAGTACTGGCGCCAGGCGGTCGCCAGGTCGTCCATGAGGACGCGCCAGGACACTCCGTCGACGACCACGTGGTGGACGACGACGACCAGCTGGCGGGCCGCGCGGCGCCACACGGCCCGCAGCATCACGCCGTTGTCCGGGTCGAGCCCCTCGGTCGCCAGGGCCGCGCACGCGTCGAGCGGCTCCTCGCTCTCCTGCCAGCCGGCCGTGACGCCGTCGGCCTCCGGGATGTCGAAGCTCCACCGGTCGCCGCGTACGAGCCGGGCGCGCAGCATGTCGTGCCGGGCCACGACGGAGGTGAGGACGGCGTCCAGGCCCTCGGCGGTGAGGTCCGCCGGGGTGTTCAGGACGACCGACTGCACGAAGCCGTCGATCGCGTCCGTGGTCTCCCCGAGCCACTGCACGATGGGCGAGCCGACGACGGTACCCGTCGCCACGTCGCCGTGGTCGACCCCGTTCACGTCCTCGCGGCCGGCCACGGCGGCCAGTGCGCCCAGGACGCTGTTGCCGAAGATCTGCCCCGCGGTGACGTAGAGGCCCGCCTCGCGCAGCGCGCTCAGCAGCGAGATGGCGAGGATGCTGTCGCCGCCGAGCTGGAAGAAGTCCTGGTCGACGCCCACTTCCTCCAGCCGGAGGACCGACGCGACGGCCGCGCACACCAGGCGCTCCTCGTCGGTGGAGGGCCGGACGAAGGAGCCCGTGACGACCTCGGGCTCGGGCAGTGCCCGCCGGTCCAGCTTGCCGTTCGGGGTGAGCGGGAACTCCCGCATCACGACGACGTGGGTGGGCACCATGTACTCCACCATGTTCGCCGTGGCCCAGGCCTTGACCTGGTCGGCCTTCAGGTCGGCGGCCGAGGCGGCCGGGATCACGTAGCCCACGAGGTACGTGCCGCCCGCGCTGTTCTTCTTCGCGACGACGCAGGTGTGGCGTACGTCGGGGTGCTCGGCCAGACCGGCCTCGACGTCCTCCAGTTCGAGCCGCATGCCGCGGATCTTGACCTGGTTGTCGGCGCGGCCGAGGAAGTCCAGCGATCCGTCCGGGGCGAACCGGGCGAGGTCACCGGTCCGGTAGAGCCGCGAACCGTCGTCCGCGAAGGGGTTCGCCACGAACCGGGACGCGGTCAGGCCGGGCGCGCCCACGTAGCCCCGGCCGAGGAGGAAGCCGCCCACGTAGAGTTCGCCGCCGACCCCGACGGGGACCGGGCGCAGCTCGTCGTCCAGGACGTACAGCTGGGTGTTGGGGTTGGCCTTGCCGATCGAGGTCGACAGGCGCTCCGCCTCGCCGCGGTAGATGACGTGGGAGACGCCGATCGTGGTCTCGGCCGGACCGTAGCCGTGGTACATCGGGATGCCGTCGAGCTTGGTGCGGAAGCGCTCGTACAGCTCGGGCGTGAGGACCTCGCCGCCGCACCAGACGTGCCGCAGGCTGTCGAGCCGTCCGGAGTCGCCCGCCATCTCCAGGAGCACGTCCAGCATGGACGAGACGAGGTAGGTGAAGGTGACGCGCTGCTCGGCGATGACGCCCAGCAGGTGGTGCGGGTCGCGTTCGCCGCCGGGGCGCAGCACCACGAGCCGCGCGCCGCACACCAGGGGGAGGAAGACCTCGTTGATGGATATGTCGAAGGACAGCGGCGCCTTGAAGAGCGAGGCGTCGTCGACGCCGAAGCCCAGGATCTCGTTCACCTGCCAGAGCAGGCGCTCGCTGATCGCCTCGTGCCGGATCATGGCGCCCTTCGGGCGGCCGGTCGAGCCCGAGGTGAAGATCACGTAGGCCAGGGAGTCGCCGTGGCTGACGATCCCCGTGCCCTCTGCGGAGTAGCCGCCGTACCGCCAGTCGCCGAGGTCGACGGCGATCGCGGCCGGTTCGGCGGCGTCGTGCTCACCGGAGTCGTTGAGCTGCGCCACGACGCCCGCGTCGTCGATGACGACGGCGCGGCGGGCGGCGGGCCACTGGGGATCCAGCGGCACGAACGCGCAGCCGGCCTGGAGGACGCCGAGCAGACCGATGACCATGTCGGCGGAGCGGCCCAGCGAGATGCCGACGACCTGCTCGGCGGTGAGGCCGCGTTCGATCAGGTGGTGCGCCAGCTGGGCCGACCGCTCCGCCGCCTCGCGGTAGGTCAGGGTCCGGTGCTCGTCGACGATGGCGACCGCGTCCGGCCTGAGCCGCGCCTGCTCGCGGAACATCTCCACGAGGGTGGGCCGGACCCGGTCGGCGTCGGTGTCGTTCCACTCGGCCAGGGTCTTGAGCCGCTCCGTCGCGTCGGACGGGCTGATGGTGCCGAGGGGCCGGTCGGGGAAGTCGGTCAGGTCGTCCAGCGCGAGCTGCGCGTCGGACACCGAGACCCCCTCGGGCACGGTGATGGCCATGCCGTCGGGGGCGGCTTCGCCGACCGTCCAACCGCCGGGCGCGCCGCCGCCGTTGTCGACCCATCCCAGGACGTCCGCGAACATGACGCCGGGGGAGAGGCTGATGCCCTCCGGGCTCTCGCCCGTGGCCCAGTGGGCCAGTGCGACGGCACAGGCCGCGGCGACGGTCCGGTCGGAGTAGCCACCGGAGCGCCGGCGCACATCGGCCAGACGCGCGGAGGAGATCAGCACGAGACGAGCGCTCGGTTCCATCATCGAAGACTCAACACCCTTCCAAGGTACTAAGGTCAGCCTAACCTAAATTAGGTTGACCTAACTACCGTCTCTCCAGGCCTGCCAGAGCCGTGCGTAACGCCCGCCCAGGGCCACCAACTGCTCGTGCGTGCCCTGCTCCACGACCTGCCCCGCGTCGAGCACGGCGATCCGGTCCGCGGCCATCGCCTGCGTCAGCCGGTGGGCCACGAACAGCGTGGTGCGGCCGGCACAGGCGGCCTGGACGGACCGCTCCAGCTCGGCGGCGCCCTCGCTGCCCGCCTCGGCGGTCGACTCGTCGAGCACCACCACCGGAGCCCGCCCCAGCACCAGGCGCGCCAGGGCGATCTGGGCGACCTGCGTGCCGTCCAGCCGCTCGCCGCTCTCGCCGACCGGAGTCGACAGCCCCTCGGGCAGCGCCTCGACCCAGGTGAGGGCGCCCACGGTGCGCAGCGCGTCCCTCAGTTCGGAGTCGGTCGCCTCCGGCGCCGCCAGCCTGAGGTCCTCGGCGAGCGGCCCGGAGAACACGTGGGTCTCCTGGGTCAGCACGCTCACCAGCGCCCTCGCCCCGACCTCGTCCAGATCGGCGAGATCGGTCGAGCCGATGCGTACCGACCCGGCCTGCGGGGTCTCGATTCCGGCGATGAGCGCGGCCAGGGTCGTCTTGCCGGCGCCCGTCGCGCCCACCAGGGCCAGTGAACCGCCCGCCGGGATGGCGAGGCTGACGTCCCGCAGGACCGGCTCCTCGGAGCCGGGATAGGTGAACGTGAGACCGTCCACCGCCACCGGGTACGGTTCCCCGTCCCGCGGCGCGGCGGTCGAGTCGCCCACCAGCCGCTCCGCCGAGGGCTCCGCCAGCACGCCGACGAGCCGCGTCAGGCTCGCGCCCGACTTCTGGGCCTCGTCGAAGGTGAACATGATGGCGCCCAGCGGCGTGAAGAGCCGGTGGAAGACCAGCGGCGCCGCCGACACCTCGCCGAGGGTGGCGGACCCGGTCTCCAGCAGGACGTAGCCGACGACGAGGATCAGCACCAGGCCGATGAACTCCGCGCGGTTCTCCCTGCCGACGAACCGGCCGAAGAAGTGGAAGACCCTGATGCCGAGGTCCCGGACCCGGCGCGAGTCGGTGTCGACCTTGTCGCGGAAGGTCTCTTCCAGCCGGTACGCCCGTACGGTCTCGATTCCGTTCAGGCCGCTGATCAGCGCCTGGGCGCGGTCGGCCTGGGCGCCGCGCTGCTCGCGGTAGAGCGGGGCGGACCGGGGCAGGTACCAGCGCAGGGCCAGGCCGTAGGCCGGCAGCGCGCACGCACCCGCCAGACCGAGCCGCCAGTCGAGCCCGAACATGCCGATCGTGGCGACGACCACCAGCACGCCCGCGGAGAAGACCGTGGGGATGGCCGAACGGATGCCCCGGGACAGCACGGCGACGTCGTCGCCGACCCGGGAGAGCACGTCGCCCCGGCCCACCTGCTCGACGCGGGCGCTGGGCATGCCCAGGACGGCCCGGACGGCGCCCTCGCGCAGCTGCGCGAGGAGGTCGGCGCCGAGCCGCCCGATCAGGTACGTGGACAGCGCGGTGGCCGCCGCGCCGAGGAGCGCGGCGGCCACCATCAACACCCCGGTCGAGACCAGGGCTGAGCGCGGTTCGCCCTCGACCACTCCGTCGACCACCTTGCCGATCAGGAGTACCGGGAGCATCTGGAGCGCCGCCCCGGCCACCGTGCTGAGCACGGTGGCGGCCGTCAGCCACGGGGTCCTGCGGCAGAGTGCCGCGACCCAACGGGCTGCCTCACGGCCGGTCGTCGTGCGCAGAGTGGTGACCGGGACGGGACGCGTGTCGGTGACGCTCACACCTAGCCGACCGACTTGACGAGCTCGTCGATGGCGTACGGCATGGACAGCAGCGTGGCCTGCGAGATGGCCGCACCGGCCGCCGGGCCCTCGCTGTCGAGGACGTACGAGACCTTGTTGTTCTTGGTGACCTTCAGGTTCGTGAAGAGGTCGAACTTCTTCAGCGCGTCCGTGTCGGCCTTGTCGTTGACGACGAACACGCGGTCGACGTCGATGAGGTCCATGCGCTCCGGGGAGAGCGCGGTGGAGAACTTGCCGCCGGCGATCTTGTCGATCTCGGGCTGGCCCTTGAAGCCCATGCCGGTCAGGATCTGGCCGCGCACGTCGGTGGTGGTGAAGGGGTTGACCGCGTCCTTGTACCAGGACACGACGACGGCCTTCTGGTTCGCGAACTCGGGGTGCGCCTTCTTGACCGAGGCCAGCTTGTCGTCGATGCCCTGGATCATCTTCTGGCCCTCGTCGGCCTTGCCGAGCGCCTTGGCGATCTGGAGGGCGTTGTCCTGCCACGGAGCGCTGAACGGCTCCTTCTCGGCCTTGGTGCGGCCGACGGTCGGGGCGATCTTCGACAGCTTGTCGTAGGCGGCCTTGTCGACCTCGGAGTACACCGCGATGATCAGGTCGGGCCGCAGGGCGGCGATCTTCTCGAAGTTGGGACCGGCGTCACCGTTGTTCATGATGACCTCGGGCTTGGCGTCGCCCCACTGCTTCTTGACCCAGGGCCACTGGGTGTTGATGTCGGGGCTCTTGCCCGCCGGGTTCGGGTACTGGTCGACCATGCCGACCGGCTTGATGCCGAAGGCCAGGACGGACTGGTCGTCGGTGTAGCCCACGGTCACGACCCGCTTGGGGGCCTCCTTGACCGTGGTGGATCCGAACGCGTGCTCAACCGTGACCGGGAAGGCGCCGTTGGCGGCCGGGGCACCGGCGCCGTCGCTCTTCTTGTCCTTGTCGGCCGAGTCGGAGCCGCAGCCCGTCAGAAGTCCTACGCCGAGGGCCGCGACGGACACGGTGGCCGCCACTCGCTGCCAGGGCTTCATACGCGTCGTTCGATCGAGGAGCATCCGGATTCCCTTGCTTTCATGCTGTTCGCTGCGGCCCTCTTAAGGGCAGGCAAACCTTACCTTGAGCTAATGAGGTAAGCCTAGCCTAAGTTGAACGTCCTGGGTCTCAGCTGCCCGGACTCTGGACATGGGTCCGCCCGATCGGCACGATCAGCGGCCGGTCGCCCACCGGGTCCTCGACCACCAGCGCGCGCAGACCGAAGGCCTCGTGCAGCAGCTCGGCGGTCACCACGTCGCGCGGGTGCCCCTGGGCCAGGACCGAACCCGCCTTCATCACGACCAGGTTGTCGCTGTAGCGGACGGCCAGATTGAGGTCGTGGAGCACCATGACCACGGTGCGCCCCGACTCGTGCAGGTCGTCGACCAGGTCGAGCACGTCGAGCGCGTGCGCCAGGTCCAGATAGGTCGTGGGCTCGTCGAGCAGGAGCAGATCGGTGCCCTGAGCGAGCGTCATGGAGATCCAGACGCGCTGGCGCTGGCCGCCGGAGAGCGAGTCGACCGGGCGGTCGGCCAGATCGGACACCCCGGTCATGGCCAGCGCCCGCTCCACGACGGAGACGTCGTCCGAGGACCACTGCCGCAGCCAGCTCTGGTGCGGGTGCCGGCCCCTGGCCACCAGGTCGCCCACGGTCAGCCCCTCCGGCGCCACCGGGGTCTGCGGCAGCAGCCCGAGCTTCTTCGCCACGTCCCGGGTCCTGAGCCGGGCGATGTCCTCGCCGTCCAGCACGACGGACCCCCGGGACGGCTTGAGCAGCCGCGACAGGGTGCGCAGCAGGGTTGACTTGCCGCATCCGTTGGGGCCGATGATCGTGGTCACCACCCCTCGGGGGATGTCCACGTCCAGGGTGTCGATGACGGTCCGGTCGCCGTAGCCGACCGTGACCCCCCTGGCTGCCAACCGAGGGGCGTCCGCCCCGGACCGGATCTCGGTGGTGAAGTGAGTGACCAAGACTCCCCCTTGATTAGGCTTGCCTAACCTTTCTATCACCTAGTGGCGATTGGCTCGCACCAGGAGGTAGACGAGGAAGGGGCCGCCGAAGGCCGCGGTGACCACACCGACGGGCAGAGTCATGGGCAGGGCGGTCCGCGCGACGAGGTCCGAGCCGATCAGGAGCACCGCCCCGACCATGCCGGAGGCGACGAACGGCGGGGTCGGGGACTTCGTCAGACGCATCGCCACCTGCGGCGCCACCATGGCGACGAACGGGACGGGTCCGGCGGCGCCCACCGCCATTCCGGCCAGGAGGACCGCGCAGAGCAGCAGGACCGCGCGCACCAGCGCGTACCGCACGCCCAGGCCCGCGGCCACGTCGTCGCCGAAGTGGAGGGGCTTGAACTGGAAGGCGACGCACGCGACGACGGCCAGGATGACGAGGGTGCCCCAGAGGGCCACCCGGACCTCGTCCCACGAGCGGTTGTCCAGCGAACCGACCAGCCACGCCTGGGCCCTGGCCACGTCACGGATGTCGGCGCGGGCCAGCAGCCACGTCGTGAGCGCCTCCATCGCGGCGGTGACCGAGATGCCGATGAGGATGAGCCGGAAGCCGTCGACGCCGCGCCGCCAGGCCAGGAAGTACACCAGCAGTCCGGTACCGAGGCCGCCCGCGAGCGCCGCCACGGGGAGGCCGACGGAGCCGGCGACGGCCGTCACCGCGCCCCCCGACAGCGTCACCATGGACACGGCGACCGCGCTGGCGCCGCTGGTGATGCCCAGGATGTCCGGACTGGCCAGCGGATTGCGGGCGATGGACTGGGTGAGGGCGCCCGACACCCCCAGCGCGATCCCCACGACCAGGCCGGCCATGGCCCGCGGCAGGCGCAGGTCCATGATCACGAACTCGTCCACCCGCTCGCCCAGGCCGAAGAGCGTGGAGACCACCCGGGACAGGCCGATGGGGAAGTCGCCCACGGCGATGGAGAGGCAGAAGCCGAGGAACGCCGCGACCGCCAGCACCAGCGTGACCAGCGCGACCCTCGGCCGCCACGCGAACGACATCCGGCCCAGTCGCAGACCCGGTGTCATCGAACTCTTCGTCGTCGTCACGTTCATGCGCTCTTGAACTTCCCTCGCCAGACCAGGACCGCGAAGAACGGGGCGCCGAGGAGGGCCACGAGAATGCCCGCCTCCAGCTCGCCCGGCCGCACGACCAGACGCCCCACGACGTCGCAGAGCAGGAGGACGACCGCGCCCAGCAGACCGGCGTAGGGGACCAGCCAGCGGTAGTCGGGCCCGGCCAGGTACCGGGCCAGGTGGGCCACCATGAGCCCGAGGAAGGCGATGGGCCCGCACGCCGCCGTGGCCGCGCCCGCGAGCAGCGTGATGGCGATGATCCCGACGGTCCGGATCAGCGTGATGTTCACGCCCAGTCCCCGGGCCACGTCGTCGCCCAGGTTGAGCAGGTTGACGGACGGGAGGGTGGCCAGGGCCAGCACCAGGCCGACCGCGACGAACGCGGTCACCGGCCAGATGACCCCGAAGGGGACACCGGCCACCGAGCCGGCGTTCCAGAACCGCAGGGCGTTCAGCGCCGCCTTGTCCGACAGCGCGACCGCCGTCGTCATGGCCGCGAGGAACACCGTGACGCCCTGCCCGGCCAGAGCCAGCGTCAGCGGATTGCCGGCGCCCCGGCCGATGCTCGACAGGCCGAACACGACCACACCGGCGAGCGCGGCGCCCAGGAAGGCGAACCAGACGTACTGGAACGGATCGGTGAACCCGAACAGCGAGATGGCCGCCACGACGGCGAACGAGGCGCCGGTGTTCACCCCCAGCAGACCGGTGTCCGCGATGGGGTTACGGGTGTAGCCCTGGATCAGGGCCCCGCCGACGCCCAGCGCGATGCCCGCCACGATCGCGAGGACCGTCCGGGGCACCCGTACGGTCTGCACGATGAGACGTATCTCCGTGAGCTTCTGATCGGGGTCCGGCCCCGCGAACAGACCGTGCCACACCTCGGCCGGACTCAACGCGCGCGCGCCGACGGCGACGGAGGCCACCGCGCCGACCACGAGGACCGCGAGGATGATGACCAGCCCCGTGATCCGCCGCCGCCGTGCTTCCGAGGTCCGCGCCGGCGCGGGACGTTCAACTGTAGTCGTGCCCATGTCGGCGTACGTTATCCCGGCAGGTCCGGCGGCCCTCACGGGCACCTCCTGCGGGCCGAGGGGCGGACCGGCGGTGCGGTGCCGACTGTCAGAGGGCACGGACGTTCCTTTCGCGTGCGGGGCTGTACATGCCGATGCCGTGCCCGGCGCGGTGTGAACCACACCACAGGCACGGCAGGGCGGCGGAAGGCGACTAGCGGACCGCGCTGTCGGCGCCTTCCGCGACGGGCCGGGCCGCTTCGGCCACGGCCGTGCGGCCGCGCTCGAGGACCGAGTCCAGGATCTCGCCGACGCGTATCGCGGTGTTCGACAGCAGGGAGGAGGTGATGCCGTGGGTGTGCTCGGTCCCGCCCTGGAGGTAGATGCCGCAGCGCAGTTCGGGGTCGGTGACCACGCGGTAGTCGCGCTCCATGCGGACCCGGCCGAGGTCGTCGCGGTGGCAGCGGTCGGCCACCTCGCCGAGCAGGCCCAGGCCGTCCGCCTGCCGGTACCCGGTGGCGCAGACGACGACGTCGGCGTCGACCAGGCTCTCCTCGCCGGTGACCAGGGACTTGACGGTGGCGCGGACCCCGTCGGCGGTCTCCTTGACGTCCGTGAGGCGGGAGACGTTCAGGAAGCGCAGGCGCTCGGTGCCGAGCACCTTCTCCTGGTACGACTGCCGGTACAGGTCGTCGATGAGGTCGATGTCCACCACGGAGTAGTTGGTGTTGCCGTGGTAGGCCATCAGCCGGTTCTTGACGTCCTCCGGCGCGGTGAAGTACTCGTCGACGGCCTGCGGGTCGAAGATCCGGTTGGCGAAGCTGCTGTCGTCCGCCGGGCTGTAGCCGTAGCGGGAGAAGACCGCGCAGACCTCGGCCTCGGGGAAGCGGCGGTGCAGGTAGGCCACGTTCTCGGCGGCGCTCTGGCCGGCGCCCACGACGACGAAGCGGGCGGGATCCTTGCCCTCCAGGCCCTCCACCTTCGCGAGCAGGTCGGAGTTGTGCCAGACGTGGTCGGTGCGCTCGACGCCCTCGGGCATGAGGGGGCGCAGTCCGGTGCCGATGATGACGTTGCGGGCCCGGTGGACGACGACCTCGTCGCCGGACCTGGCCGTCACGTCGAGGTACTCCACCACGCCGTCGTGCACGACGGGTTCGACGGCGACGACCTGGTGGCCGTACGACACCATGTCGTCGACCTTCGCCGCGGCCCACTCGAAGTAGTCGTGGAACTCCACCCGGAGCGGGAACAGGTTCTTGTGGTTGACGAAGTCGATCAGGCGGCCCTTGCTCTGCAGGTAGCAGAGGAAGCTGTACTCGCTCGTGGGGTTCCGCAGCGTCACGAGGTCCTTCATGAAGGACACCTGCATCGTCGCGTCGTCGATGAGCATGCCGCGGTGCCATCCGAAGGCGGGCTGCTGCTCGAAGAAGTGGGCGGTGACCGCCTCATGCCTTCCCACGCGGGCGTTGTGCTCGCTGAGCGCGATCGCCATCGCGACGTTCGACGGACCGAAGCCGATGCCGATCAGGTCGTGGATCAGTGGTGCGTCGCCAGGAAGAGCCTGTGACATGTCACTCCCGTTCGTGCGGGACAGCCGCCTGTCGGGCGTTCTGTCGGGTGGGGGAAAAGGGGGAGTCCAGGCGCACCGGTGACCGGCAGCCGAGCGGAACTTAGGTAAAGCTAACCTGATCCAGTCGAGGCTGTCGACAAGACAAAACGGTCAAATGGGCCATCCTTCGGTCAATTAGGCCCAGAATCTGGAGCGTTGCGTCGTTAGGTAAGGCTTGCTTTACTTAGCCCTTGTCATTTCGCTCTTCTGAGGAGGAACCCCCATGCGGGTCGTCATGTTCGGTTATCAGACCTGGGGCCATCGCACCCTGAAGGCGCTCCTGGACTCCGAGCACGACGTCGTGATGGTCGTGACGCACCCCAAGAGCGAGCACGCCTACGAGAAGATCTGGAGCGACTCGGTCGCCGAACTCGCCGAGGAGAACGGCGTTCCCGTCGTCATCCGCAACCGTCCCGACGACGAGGAGCTCTTCCAGCGGCTCAAGGAGGCCGACCCGGACATCATCGTCGCCAACAACTGGCGCACCTGGATCCCGCCGCGCATCTACACCCTGCCGAAGCACGGCACGCTCAACGTCCACGACTCGCTGCTGCCGAAGTACGCCGGCTTCTCGCCGCTGATCTGGGCCCTCATCAACGGGGAGACCGAAGTCGGCGTCACCGCGCACATGATGGACGAGGTGCTCGACGCCGGCGACATCGTGGACCAGCGCGCCGTCGCCGTCGGCCCGACGGACACTGCCACCGACCTCTTCCACAAGACGGTCGACCTGATCGCCCCCGTCACGATCGGCGCCCTGGACCGGATCGCGTCCGGCGAGACCGAGTTCACCCGCCAGGACCGGTCCCGCGCCAGCTTCTTCCACAAGCGCGCCGAAGAGGACATCCGGATCGACTGGGCCTGGCCCGCCGACGCCCTGGAGCGCCTGGTGCGCGCCCAGTCGGCGCCGTACCCGGCCGCCTTCACCTTCCACAAGGGCGAGCGCCTGGAGGTCCTCTCCGCCGTCGTGTCCGAGGGCCGCTACGGCGGCACGCCCGGCCGCATCTTCTACCGCGAGGGCGAGGGCGTGGTGGTCGTCGCCGGAGCGGACGCCCGCACCGGCCGCAACCACGGCCTCGCGATCACCCGGGTCCGCACCCACGACGGCCGCGAACTCCCCGCGACGGAGTACTTCACCTCCATGGGCGGCTACCTCACGGCCCGCCCCTGACCCCGCGGACGACGACCGGCGGGCGACGCGGGGTGTCTCCGGCCGGTCCCCCCGGACGCGTGTGTCAGGAGAGTTCCTGGACGCGCGTCCGGGGGTCGTGCGGCGCGAGGGGCTCCGGTGGTGTCGTGGGGCGGGCGCCGGTGCGGGTGGCTCCGATGCCGGCGACGACCACGAGGACGATGCCGGTGGCCGACGCCAGGCCGGGCTTCTGGCCGAGCACGAGGAAGCCGACGAGCAGGGCGATGGCCGGTTCGAGGCTCATCAGGGTGCCGAAGGCCGAGGTCGTCAGGCGGCGCAGGGCGAGGAACTCCAGGGCGAAGGGGAGCACGGGGCTCAGCGCGGCCAGGGCCAGCATGATCCACAGGGTCGGCCAGGTGACGTGGACCGCGAGGGTCGGCGCGGCGACGAGCAGACCGAGGACGCCCGCGACGGGCATCGACACGGCCAGCCCCTTCAGACCGGTGACGCGGTCGCCGACGCGCTGGGTCAGCAGGATGTACGCCGCCCAGCAGGCCGCGGCGGCGAGCGCGTAGCCCACGCCGAGCAGATCGAGCCGACCGTGCCAGGGCTCGGTCAGCAGCACGACGCCGAGCGCCGCCGCGGCCGTCCACGCCCTGCGGCCGTGCCCGGGCCCGTACAGGGACACCGCCAGCGGACCGAGGAACTCCAGGGCGCTCGCGGTGCCCAGCGGCAGCCGGGAGAGGGCGAGCATGAAGAAGAGCATCATGCCCGCGGTCGCCACGCCGAGCACGCCGCAGGCCGTCAGGTCCCGCCGGTCGAAGTCGCGGCGCCGGGGCCGGACCAGGACGAGCAGGAGCACCCCGGCCCACCCCAGCCTCAGTCCCGCCGTGCCCGACGCGCCCAGCTGGCCGAACAGCGGCACGGTCAGGGCCGAGCCGAGCTGGACGGTGGACATGGACGTGACCGCCATGAGGAACCCCGTCCGGGCGGCACTCGGACGGGGGCGGCGGGAAGGCTTCGGCACACTCATGGACCCAGTGAATGTCCCCTACACCATTCGTGTCCACGTGCCGATCATGAACGTTCCGTTCGACGATCCTGGACAATGAGTCCATGGAGACACGGCGCCTGCGTCTGCTCATGGAACTGTCCCGGCTCGGCTCGATGCGCGAGGTCGCGGACGTGGTGGGCACCACCACCTCGACCGTCTCGCAGCAGCTCGGCGTCCTCGCCCGGGAGATGGGCGTCGACCTGATCGAGCCGGACGGGCGACGGGTCCGGCTCACCCCGGCCGGCCGCCGGCTGGCCGAGCACGCCGCGGTGATCGTCGCCGCCGTCGAAGCCGCCCGTCTGGACCTGGCCCCCGGCGCCGAGCCGAACGGGACCCTGCGGGTGGCGGGCTTCGCCACC
The DNA here is from genome assembly GCF_042890295.1 of Streptomyces sp. NPDC002232. Lineage (NCBI taxonomy): Bacteria > Bacillati > Actinomycetota > Actinomycetes > Kitasatosporales > Streptomycetaceae > Streptomyces > Streptomyces sp. NPDC002232. The sequence continues at coordinate 422,712 of NZ_JBIARV010000004.1, forward strand.
GCCGTCCGCCTGCACCTCCTGCCGCTGGTCACCGAGCTGGCCACCCGCCACACCCGGCTGCACGTCCTCGTCCGCGAGCACGAGCCCCCCGAGGCACTGGCCCTGCTGGCCGCCGACGAGACGGACCTCGCGCTCACCTACGACTACAACCTCGCGCCCGCGGCCCCCGACCCCTCGGTCCACGCCACTGCCCTGTGGACCGCGCCCTGGGGCCTCGGCGTCCCGTCGCGCGCCGACGTGCCCGAAGGCGCGGCCGCCCCGGAGGTCTTCGCCCGCTTCCGCGACCAGGACTGGATCGTCAACTCACGTCACACCGCGGACGAGACGGTCGTCCGCACGCTCGCGTCGATGGCCGGGTTCACGCCCCGGATCACCCACCGGGCGGACAGCCTCGACCTCGTCCAGGGGATGATCACCGCGGGGCTCGGGGTGGGACTGCTGCCGGTCGCCACACCGACCTTTCCCGCGGTCCGTCTGGTCCCGCTCGCCGACCCCCACGTCGAGCTCCGGGCGCACGCCGTCGCACGCCAGGGCCGCCGCGCGTGGCCTCCGCTCGCTCTGATCACCGACCTGCTCGCCCGGCGCGACCCCGGCACGCGCCCGAGCGGCCCCGCCCCGCCGCCGTAGCGGGCGGGAGACGGGGCCGCTCGGGGGCGTCACGGCCGGGGAGCCCGCACGGCGAGTGGGCGGGCGGTCCGGGGCGACGGGGGCCGTCCGCCCGTCGTCAGGACGGGAGCCACGCCCGCCAGGTGGACTCGTTCTCCTTCACCCACCGGCCGGCCGCCTCCTGCGGCGACAGCTTCTCCTCGGCGATCATCAGCGCGACGTCGTTCTGCATGTCGGTCGTCCAGTGGAACTTCTTCAGGAACGCGGCCGCGTCACCCCCGCCCTCGGCGAAGCGAGCGTTGAGGAACTTCTGGAGCGGCGTGTGCGGGTACGCGCAGGCCACCTTCTTCGGGTCGGCGTCGCAGCCCTCCTTGTAGGGCGGCAGCTTCACCTCCGTCATGGGGACCTTCTCGAACAGCCACTGGGGCTTGTACCAGTAGGTCAGGAACGGCTTCTTCTCCTTGGCGAACTGCTTGATCTGCGTGATCTGCGCCGCTTCCGAGCCCGCGAAGACGACCTGGTAGTCGAGGTCCAGACTCTCCACGAGCGCCTTGTCGTTCGTGACGTAGGACGGGGAACCGTCCATCAGCTGGCCCTTGCCGCCGCTCTCCGCGGTGCGGAAGGCGTCGGCGTACCGGTTCAGGTTCCTCCAGTCGGTGACGTCCGGGTGCTTCTCGGCGAAGTACGTCGGCACGAACCAGCCGATGTGCCCGGTCACCCCGAGGTCGCCGCCCCGCCGGATCGTCCCCTTGTCGTCGATGTACCGCTTCTCCTCGTCCGGGTGGCCCCAGTCCTCCAGGATGGCGTCGACCCGGCCCTGGCTCAGGGCGTCCCAGGCGGGCACCTCGTCGATCTGGACGGTGTCCACCCGGTAGCCGAGCTCGTGCTCCAGCAGGTACTGGGCGACGGCGACATTGGCCTGGGCGCCCACCCACGACTGCACGGACAGGGTCACCGTGCGGGAGCCCTTCGCGTCGGCGTACGGGGAGGCCTGCCGGGTCATGTCGGCGGCGCCGCAGCCGGTGAGACCGGCCGCGAGGGCGGCCACGGTGACGAGTGCGGCGAGACGTGTGCGAGCCATCTCAGGCCCCCTTTCCGGCGTGGGCGCGGCGTTCCGTCGGCTGGGTGACCCGGTCGAGCGTCAGGCCGAGGCAGACGATCGCCGCGCCGGCGACCAGACCGGTCGCCAGGTCGCCCTGGGCGAGACCGAAGACCGCGTCGTAACCGAGCGCGCCACCGCCGACCAGGCCGCCGATGACGACCACGGCGAGCACCAGGACCACGCCCTGGTTGACGGCGAGCAGCAGCGCGGGCCGCGCGAGGGGCAGTTGGACGTGGAAGAGCTGCTGGAGCCCGGTCGCGCCCAGGGACCGCGAGGACTCCATCACGGACGGATCCACCCCGCGCACCCCCTCCGCGGTGATCCGTACGACGGCGGGCAGCGCGTAGACCACGGCGGCCGCGACCGCCGGGGCCCGGCCCACGCCGAAGAGGGCGACGACGGGGATGAGGTACACGAACTGAGGCATGGTCTGGAAGACGTCGAGCACCGGGCGCAGGGCCCGCCCCAGGCGGGCGCTGCGGGCGGCGGCGACGCCCAGGAGGACGCCGAGCAGCAGCGTCACGGCGACGGCGGCCAGCACCTGCGACAGGGTGTCGAGGGCCGGGTCCCAGACACCCAGGACACCGATCGCCGCCATGGCGAGCACGGCCGTCGCGGCGGTGCGCCACGTGCCGATGAGCAGGGCGAGGGCGGCGACCGTCACCAGGACCGCCCACCAGGGCAGCCACTGCAGACCGTCGCGCAGGGGGTTGAGGACCCAGGTGGTGAACCGCCCGGCCCAGTCGGCGGTGCCGCCGACGACGGGCACACCGGAGTAGAGGTGCGCGGTCATCCAGTCGACGGCCCGGTTGACGGGCTCGGCGATGTCGACGGTCCAGGACTCCGGCCAGGACAGCCGGTCGGTCAGCCGACCCGCGACGGCGACGGCCGCCGTCACCGCGAGGGCGAGGACCGGACCGAGCCCGGTCCGTCGGCCGGGAGCGGCGCCGACGCGCTCGCCCGCCGCGGCGGTGACGCGGTCCAGGACGATGGCGAGCAGCACGACCGGCACACCGGCGGCGAGCGCGGCACCGACGTCGACGGAGGCCAGCGCCTGGTAGACGCGGTCGCCGAGGCCGCCGGCCCCGATGACGGACGCGATCACGGCCATGCCGAGGGCCATCATGATCGACTGGTTGACGCCGAGCAGGAGCTCCCGGCGGGCCAGCGGGAGCCGGGCGGTCAGCAGCCGCTGCCGGCCGGTGGCGCCGAGGGACGCGACCGCCTCCATGACACCGGCGTCCGCGCCGCGCAGTCCGAGCGCGGTGAGACGGGCCATGGGCGGGGCGGCGTACACCACGGTCGCGAGGACGGCCGCGGGCACGCCGATGCCGAAGACGAGGACGACCGGCAGCAGGTACGCGAAGGCCGGCAGCACCTGCATGGTGTCGAGGACCGGGCGCAGGACGCGGTGCATGCGGTCCGAGAGACCGGCGGCGAGCCCGAGGAGGCCGCCGAGCAGCACCGAAGCGGCGACGGCGACCACCATCAGGGCGAGCGTCTGGAGGGTGGGCACCCACATGCCGAGCAGGCCGCAGAGGCCGAACGCGGCGACGGACACCAGGGCCAGCCTGATTCCGGCGACCCGCCAGGCCACCAGGCCCACGGCGGCGGTGACGCCGGCCCAGCCGACGGCGAGCAGCACCAGGTACACCGCGCGGACCGCGAGGACCACCGCGTTGCTCACGTGGCCGAGGAAGTAGAGGAACAGCGGGTGACTGTCACGGTTGCCGATGATCCAGTCGCTGCCGCGTTCGAGCGGAGCGGACAGGTCGACGGAGAGCGCTCCGGGCCAGCCGCCGCCGCCCAGGAGGACGGCGCCGAGGAGGAGCGCGAGGGCCGTGGCCCCGGCGATCAGCGGGCCCCGGTGACGGGTGAGTGCGTGCCGCAGGCCGGGCCGGGCGGCGGCCGTTCCGGAGGTGGCGGAGGCGCGGCGGGCGGAGGCGGGAGGAGCGGTCACGGTCATCGCACCCACCGCCCCGCGCCGCGCGTCCGGTCGGCGGACCGGCGAAGGCCAGGATCGTCCGTCCGCCCGCCCCGCGTCGGGTGCGCGGACCGGACGCGGGACGGCCTCTCGTCCGCGCACCGGCGGAGGAGGTGTGCGTACGCCCACCCGTCGGCCGACCGGGCCGCGGTGCGGTCCGTCCGCCCGCCGTCCGCCGCGCCGACTGTGCGTCCGGCGTGACGCGCGGGGTCCGAGGAGCCGGGGGAGGGGCTGAGGTGCCCAGTGAGGCGTTCCCGGGGGGCGCCGTCACCGGGCGTGCCGCACGGCGGCGGCCACGTGGTGTGCGAGTACATCAGGCCACCGCCTCTCCCGGTGCGGCGGGGACGCCGGCGACCACCCGCAGCAGTCCCGCGTGGTCCACCACGCCGAGGCAGCGGCCGTGGTCCACGACCCGCGCGTTCTCGCCCGTCCGGGCGACGGCTTCGATGGCCTCCTGGACGGTGGCGCCCGGGGTGAGCGCGGGACCGGACCCGGCCTCGTCGGCGAGCGCGGGGCGCATCGCCGAGCGGACGGTCAGCACCTGCTCGCGCGGCACGTCCCGGACGAAGTCCCTGACGTAGTCGTCGGCGGGGGAGCCCACGATCTCCTCCGGTGTGCCGATCTGCGCGATCCGGCCGTCGCGCATCAGCGCGATGCGGTCGCCGAGCTTGAGCGCCTCGCTCAGGTCGTGCGTGATGAAGACCATCGTGCGTCCCTCCTCCCGGTGCAGGCGGACGACCTCTTCCTGCATGTCCCGGCGGATGAGCGGGTCCAGCGCGCTGAACGGCTCGTCGAACAGAAGGACTTCGGGGTCCGCGGCCAGGGCGCGGGCCAGACCGACCCGCTGCTGCTGACCGCCGGACAGCTGGGCCGGGCGGCGCTGCTCCATGCCCTCCAGACCGACCTTGCTGACGAACTCCGCCGCCCGCTCGCGGCGTTCGCCGCGCCCCACGCCCTGGATCTCCAGCCCGTAGGCGATGTTGTCGAGCACCGTGCGGTGCGGCAGCAGCCCGAAGTGCTGGAAGACCATCGCGGCCCGGTGGCGGCGGAGCTCGCGGAGCCGGCCGGAGTCCATGGACAGGACGTCCTCGCCGTCGATGGCGATCGTGCCCGAGGTCGGCTCGATGAGCCTGGTCAGGCAGCGCACGAGGGTCGACTTGCCCGAGCCCGAGAGGCCCATGACGACGAAGACCTCGCCCTTGCCGACGTCGAAGGAGACGTCGCGGACGGCGGCGGTGCAGCCGGTCCGCTCGCGCAGCTCGGCGGCGTCGAGCCCGGCGAGCTCCGGGTCGGCCGGCACGCGGTCGGCCTTCGGGCCGAAGACCTTCCACAGGCCGCGTACGGAGAAGACGGACCCCTCGGAGGGTTCGGCCGAGGTGGTGGTGCGGGTCGGAGCGTACGAGGTGTTCATCGGTTCCTCCCTGCCAGCAGGTCGGCGCACTTCTCGCCGACCATCAGCACGCCGATCATGGGATTGACGGCGGTCATCGTCGGAAAGACGGACGCGTCGGCGACGCGGATGCCGTCCAGGCCCCGGATCCGCAGATCGGGTGCGACCACGGCGAGTTCGTCGTCGGCGGCGCCCATCCGGCAGGTGCCGGCGGGGTGGTAGACGGTGTGCGCGACCTGCCGGGCGTAGGCGCTGAGCTCCTCGTCGGAGGTCACCTCGGGACCCGGGCACACCTCGCGCTTCAGCCATCCGGCCAGCGGCTCGCTCGCCGCGATCCGCCGGGCGATCCGGATCCCGTCGACGAGCGTCCTGCCGTCGTAGTCGTCCTCGTCGGTGAAGTAGCGGAAGTCGAGGGCCGGCTTGTCCTCGGGGTCGGCGCTCGTCAGGTAGAGCCGGCCGCGGCTGCGCGGCTTGGGGATGTTGGGGGTCATCGACACGCCGTGCGCGGGCCGTTCGTAGCCCAGCCGCTCGGGGTTGTCGGTGAACGGGATCTGGTAGAAGTGGAACATCAGGTCCGGCCCCTCGGCCGCCGGGTCCCGGCGGACGAACAGACCCGCGTCCGAATCCATCGCCGAGTTCTCGGGGATCGGGCCGTGGGTCTCCCACACGATCACCGACTCCGGATGGTCCAGGAGGTTCTCCCCCACGCCCGGCAGGTCGTGCACGACGGGGATGCCGAGCTTCTCCAGGTCGGCGCGCGGACCCACCCCGGAGTGCAGCAGCAGGCGCGGGGTGTCCACGGCGCCCGCGCACACGAGGATCTCGCGCCGGGCGCGGACGACGTGCTCCGTGCCCTCCTTGGTGCGCAGGTGCACGCCTGTCGCGCGGGTCCCCTCGAACTCCAGGCGGAACGCCCAGGTCTCCAGGGCGATGTGCAGGTTCGGCCGGTCCAGGAACGGGTGGAGGTAGGCCACCGAGGCGGACGACCGCTTGTTGTTCTCCGGGTGGTAGGCGAGGTCGAAGAAGCCGACGCCCTCGTCGAAGGGCGCGCGGTTGAAGCCCTCCACGCGCGGCACTCCGAGTGCGCTCCGCGCCGCGTCGACGAAGTCCTTCGCGATGGCGTTCCGGTCGGCCTCGTCGACGGGGACGATGTTGTTGCGCAGCCGGGCGAAGTAGGGGTCCATGGCCGCGGCGTCCCAGCCCTCGGCACCGGCCTCGGCCCACTCGTCCCAGTCGGACGGGAGGGGCTTGAAGGCGATGAGGGTGTTGTGCGAGGAGCATCCGCCCAGCACCCGGGCGCGGCTGTGCCGGATGTACGAGTTGCCCCGGGGCTGCTCGGTGGTGGGGTAGTCGTAGTCCAGCTCGCCTCCGAGCAGTCCCATCCAGCGCCGCAGGGTGAGGACGTCGTCCCGTCCGACGTCGCTGGGTCCGCCCTCGATGACGGCGACGGAGACGTCGGGGTCCTCGGTCAGCCGGGAGGCGATCACCGAACCGGCCGTGCCGCCGCCGACGACGACGTAGTCGTACACGTGCTGGTCGCTCATGCCTGGTCCTTCCGCGTCTGGCCCGCGAACCAGCGCACGGGGCGCGGGGCGAGGTTCCGGTAGACGTGCTTCGTCTCGCGGTACTCGGCGAGGCCGCTGGGGCCCAGTTCACGGCCGATGCCGGACTTCCCGAAGCCGCCCCATTCGGCCTGCGGCAGGTAGGGGTGGAAGTCGTTGATCCAGACCGTGCCGTGGCGCAGCAGGGCCGCGACCCGGGTGGCGCGCTCCTCGTCCGAGGTCCACACCGCTCCGGCGAGCCCGTACTCGGTGTCGTTGGCGAGGGCGACGGCCTCCGCCTCGGTGCGGAAGGTCTCGACGGTGAGGACGGGCCCGAAGACCTCCTCGCGGACGACCCGCATGCCGCGGTCGCACCGGTCGAGGACCGTGGGCCGGTAGAAGTAGCCGGGGCCGTCCGGCCGCTCGCCGCCGGCGCGCAGGACCGCGCCCTCGGCCAGGGCGGAGGCGACGTACTCCTCGGTCCTCGCCAGCTGGGCGGCGGACACCAGCGGCCCGCACTCGACGCCGTCCTCGGTGCCGCGTCCCAGCCGGATGTGCGCGGCGCGACGGGCGAGTTCGGTGACGAAGCGCTCGCGCAGCGACTCCTCGACGATGAGCCGGGAGCCGGCCGAGCAGACCTGGCCGCTGTGGATGAAGGCGGCGTTGAGCGCCTGGTCGACGGCGGTGTCGAAGTCCTCGGGCGTCGCACAGGCGTCGGCGAAGACGACGTTGGGGTTCTTGCCGCCGAGTTCGAGCGCGACCTTCTTCACGCTGTCGGCGGCGGCCCTGGCGACCTTCGTGCCGCTGACGAGCCCGCCCGTGAAGGAGACGAGGTCGACGTCGGGGTGCTCGGCGAGCCGCGCGCCGACGGTGTCTCCGGGGCCGGTGACGATGTTGGCCGCGCCGAGCGGAAGTCCGGCCTCCAGGAGCAGTTCGACCAGGACGACGGTGCTCAGCGGGGTGATCTCGCTGGGCTTGATCACGAAGGTGTTGCCGGCCGCGAGGGCGGGCGCGATCTTCCAGCTGGCCTGGAGCAGCGGATAGTTCCACGGCGTGATCAGGGCGCAGACCCCGACCGGCTCGTGGACGACGACGCTGCGGATGTCCTCGGACCCGGCGTCGACGATCCGGCCGCCGGCGTCCTCGTTCGCGACGAGGTCGGCGAAGTAGAGGAAGGCGTCGCGGACGCAGTCGACGTCGACGCGGCCCTCCTCCAGCGTCTTGCCGGCGTCCTGGCTCTCCAGCGCGCCGATCAGCTCGCGGTCGCGCTTGAGGAGGTCGGCGACCCGTCGCAGCAGGGCGGCGCGCTCGGCGGCCGTCGTCCGGGGCCAGGAACCGTCGTCGAAGGCGGCCCGTGCCGCGGCCACGGCGTCGTCCGTGTCCTGGACGCCGCCCTCGGCCACGACGGCGAAGGGCGTCGCGTCGGCGGGGTCGAGGATCTCGCGCGTGGCTCCGGACAGGGCTGCGCGCCACTCTCCGCCCACATGAATGGTCTGTCGTGCTGCGGTCACGTTGTGTCTGGCCTTCCGTTCTCCGAGTCCCCCTGCCGGTCGCCCGGTGATTCGGCCCCCTGCCCTGGCCCCTCCGTTCCATGCGGAAAGGCTTACGGAGAGTGAGGTGCTTCACGTCCAGGCGGGGGTGATTCGGACATATCGGGAAGGGGGCGCGGAGGGGGCGTCGACCGTGCACGGCGTGTACGGGGGGCGCACGGCCGGTGACGGGCGCGCCCGCCACCGGCCTCCGGACGGCCCGCGGCGGGGCCCGGTCCGGTGCGGACCGGGCCCCGCCGGAGTCACTGCGCGGCGGGGACGCCGTCCTCGAAGGTGGTGCCCGCGGAGCGGTAGGCGCCGACCTTGGCGGCCACCTGGGCCGGTGTGAGCACCTGGTCCTTGACGTACAGGACGTAGTCGACCTTCTGGTCGTAGGCGCGGGGAGCGGTCGACGTCTGGCCGGCCAGGTCGATCAGCCACTGGTTGAAGTTGATGGACATGGGGCGCTCGGGAAGGTAGCGGGCGTCGTGCCGGCCGAACTCCCGGCCGTCGACGTAGTAGACGATCGCGCTGTCGTCGATGGTCAGGACGAGGTCGTGCCAGCCGTCGTGGCTCGTGCGGGACTCGGAGTGCTGGTTGACGGCCTCCCAGGGGTCGGGCCGGTAGGTCTCCCACGAGGTCGTGTAGAGGATGTTGGCGGGCTCGCCCCAGCCGCCGTTGGGCAGGTACTCGAAGTCGTACTCCGCGTAGTCGTCGGCCATCGGGGCCTTGAGGTCGTTGATGGTGAAGAAGGTCTGGACGAGGTGGTCGCCGTCCGGGCCCGAGAGCGGCGCGTCGGAGAAGCGCACGCGCGCCGCGTAGGTCCCGTTCTTGAACTTGGAGGCACGGGTGAGGATCTCGGTGTGACGGGTGGACTCGCCGGTCCCCGCGGTCGAGGTCCGCAGGTTCATGATCGAGTTGGTGCCGTCCTTGGCGAAGGTCACGTTCTCGGGGGCCCAGGTGGCGCCGGGCACGCCGGGGCCGCCGGAGTTGGAGCGCACGCTCCAGCCATGGGCGACGAGGGCCGGGTCCGTGTGCCCGGTGTAGTCGAAGTCGTCGAAGAGCGCGGCCCCGGTGGGCGGCGGGGTGGTCGGGGGCGTGGTGGGGTCGGTGGGCGTCGGGGTGGGCTCGTTGCCGACCGGCGCGGTGCCCCAGACCTGCACGCCGCCCACGGTCGCCGTGACCTTGGACCAATTGGCGTACGTCGTCTGGGCCGGACCGAACGAGTAGTCGTCGCTCTGGTTCAGCGACTGCCAGTTGGACCGGTGGAAGCGCAGCTGCATGTCGCCGGTGTCCGCGCCGGGCGCCAGGGAGCCGGCGCCGGCGGTGAAGCCGACCTCCAGGTAGCGGTCGGCGGTCGCGGTGGGGTGGGCGAGGGTGCCGAAGGTGCCGGTGAGGTTCGCGCAGCCGTTCACGGCCCAGGAGCAGGCGTAGGTGTACGAGGCTCCCGCGTCGGCCTTGAAGTAGTAGCGGACCTTGACCTGGCTCAGCGGCACGCTCGACGCGCCCGTGTTGACCACCTTGAGCCAGGGCTCGACCTGGTCGCCGCCAGTCGAGCTTTGCCGGTACTGAACGGTGAGGGCCTCACCGGCGGCGGCGGCCGGGAGGGCGGTGAGAGCGGTGGCGCCGAGCCCGGTCACCGCGGCGACGGCGAGCGCGGCTCGGATCCGCAGGTTCCTGGTCCGGGTGGGGTCGTTCATGGTGATTCCTCTCCTGGGACGGGGTGGGGCGGAGGTGCGGACGGGTGGTGCGGCTGACGTACGCGCGGACGGGACCGGCGTACGAGCAGGCGGGGAGGGGTGCGCGGGGTGGGGCCCGGCACGGGCGGGTCCGGGCGCGGGGTGGGCACGCGCGCTCACGGCGCGGGCGTGAGGACCGCCGCCGCGGGCGTGGGAGGCAGCCGGCGCGGCACCCCGAGGGCGTCGAGCCGTGTCCTGTGGTGCCGCAGGCGTTCCTGGAAGCCCGGCCAGTCGTGGCGTCCGGTCCAGACGACCTCGGCGAGCGCGCAGAGCCGGGGGAAGGTCAGGTACTCGGCGTGCGCGGTAGTGGGCACGTACTCGGTCCACAACTGCACCTGGGAGCCGAGGACCTGGGCGGCCTCCTCGGGGGTCCAGTCGGCCGGAGCCGGTTCGTTGCCGTGCACGGTCCGCAGGTCGACGACCTCGCCGGCCTGGCCGGGCGGCTCGGCGGGGCTGGCCGACTGGGGGTAGTCGAGGTAGGTGGTGCGATGGGGCGCCATGATGACGCGGTGCCCGCGCCGGACGGCCGTCCGCCCGTGGTCGGCGTCGCGCCAGGGCATGACGGTGAAGTACGACGGGAGGTCCGCGCCGTTCTCCGTCCAGCTCAGCGGCAGCCTGCCCGCGTCGAGCAGATGGCGACCGATCCGCTCCATGAACCAGCCGTGCAGGGCGGAGGGTCCCGGCAGGCCCTCCTCGGCGGCCCTGCGCAGCGCGGCCGGGGCGTGGTGCCACTCGGTGGCGGGGCACTCCTCGCCGCCGATGTGCACGTACGGGGAGGGGAAGACCTCCATGACCTCGTCCAGGACCGTGCGGCAGAAGTCGAGGGCGCCGTCGTGGACGCCGAGGATCGTGTCGCACACGCCCCACCGGTCCCAGACCTCATAGCGGCGGCCGGGGTGGTTGCCCAGCTCGGGGTAGGCGGCGAGCGCCGCGCGGACGTGCCCCGGCATCTCGATCTCGGGCACGACGGTGACGCCCCGCTCCGCCGCGTACGCCACCAGTCCGGTGAGTTCCGCCCGGGTGTAGGCCCCACCGTGCGGCAGCCCGCCGACCTCGGTGAGCCGCGGGAGCGCCGCGACCGGCATGCGCCAGCCCTGGTCGTCGGTGAGATGGAGGTGGAGGACGTTGAGCTTGTGGAGGGCGAGGAGGTCGACGTACCGCCGCAGGTACGAGACGGGGCGGAAGCGCCGCGCGACGTCGAGCATGGAGCCGCGCCAGGGGAAGCGCGGGATGTCGGTGATCTGCACGCAGGGCACCGACCAGGCGACGCCCGCCACGGGTTCGGCGCGCAGGGCCTCGACGGGCAGCAGCTGGCGGAGGGTCTGCACGCCGGCGAGGAGTCCCTGGGGCCGGGCGGCCCGCAGCAGGACGCCCTCGGCGCCGACGGTCAGGCCGTATCCCTCCTCGCCGAGACCGGTGAGGGCGCGGTCGAGCGCCAGGACGACGGAGCCGTCCGCGCGGGAGGGCAGCGGCAGGCCGGTGGCCGGGCCGAGCAGGGTGCGCAGCAGTCCCGCGGCGCCCTCGGCGCCCGGCGAGACCTTGAGGGCGGTCGCCGCGTCGAAGGTGAACGTGCCGGGTAGCGGCTGGAGTTGGGAGGGTTCGGGAACGAGTCGGGGCTGGGGCATCGAGGTGGGTTATCCCTTCACGGCTCCGCCGGTCATTCCGGCGGCGACCCGGCCCTGCAGGACCAGGAAGAGGACGAGGACGGGCAGGGCGAAGAGTGTGGAGGCGGCCATGGTGGCGCCCCAGTCGGTGCCGAAGACGTTCGAGAAGGACGACAGCCAGACGGGCAGGGTCCGGTCGTCCTGGTTCTTGATGATGAGCATGTTGGCGAAGGCGAACTCGTTCCAGGCGGTGATGAACCCGAAGAGCGAGGTCGCGAGCAGTCCGGGCGCGAGCAGCGGCAGGGTCACCCGGCGGAACGCGGCGGTGCGGGTGCACCCGTCGACCTGGGCCGCCTCCTCCAGTTCGGGCGGGACCGCGGCGAGGAAGGAGCGGAGGGTCACGATGGTGAAGGGCAGGGTGACCATGAAGTAGACGAGGCTGAGGGTCGCGAGCCGGTCGAGCAGGTCGGCGTCCCTGGCGATCACGTACATCGGGATCAGCAGGGCCTCCCAGGGCGCCACCTGGGCGATGAACACCATGAGGATGAAGCCCCGCCGGCCGCGCCAGTTCATCCGGGCGACGGCGAACGCGGCGGCGAGCGCCACCACGAGGGCGAGGACGACGCAACCGGCGGTCACGAGCAGGCTGTTGCGCCAGAACATCCAGAACCCGTCGGCGGCCACGGCGTGCCGGAAATGCTCCAGGGTGACGGATACGGGCAGGAACCGCGGGGTCTCGGACTGGATGTCGCGGGTCGGCCGGAAGGCCGTGAGCACCATCCAGTACACCGGGAACACGGCCAGGACGAAGACCAGCGCCGCCGCGGTGTTGAGGGGGAGTCGGCGCAGGGCGCGCGGGGTCACCGGTCGGCCTCCTGTCGGAGCATCTGGCGGAAGTAGGCGATCAGGACGGCCGCGAGGAGGAGCACGGTGAGCGTGGAGACCGCGGCTCCGAGGTCGTAGCGGTGCAGCGACTGGGCCACGCGATAGGCGTAGACCGGCAGGGTGGTCGTCGCCTCGCCCGGGCCGCCCTTGGTCACGGCCCAGATCTGCGCGAAGCAGCGGAAGACCCAGATGACCTCCAGGCAGAGGACGAGCCCGAAGATCGGGCGCAGCAGGGGGAGCGTGACCGAGAGGAAGATCCGCCAGCCGCCGGCGCCGTCGAGCCGCGCCGACTCGTACAGCTCGGCGGGGACGGTCAGCAGCGCCGAGTGCAGGGTGATCGCGGCGAAGGGCACCGACTGCCAGACCACCAGAAGGACCAGGACGGTGAAGGCGGCGGGGCCGTTCGCCAGCCAGGAGTAGCCCTCGAAGGACTCGAACCCGAGCTGGACGAGCACCCAGTTGACCACTCCGAGGCGCGAGGCGAAGAGCCACTGGAAGACGGTCGTGGTGGCGATGACCGGGCTGGCCCACGCGAGGACTAGACCCGTCGTCACGAAGATCCGCATCCGCTTGCCGAGCCGCTGCAACATCAGCGCGACCAGGGTGGCGATCACCATGATGAGGACGACGTTGACCAGGGTCCACCAGAAGGTGCGCCGGACGACCTCCCAGAACTCGGGGTCCGCGAGCACGGCCCGGTAGTTGTCGAGCCCGACGAACGAGGCCTCGCCGCGGATGAGTTCGCCGAGGCCGTACCGCTGGAAGGAGATCACCAGGTTCCGGGCGAAGGGGTATCCGAGGAGGAGCAGACCGCCGAGGACGGTGGGGGCGACCAGGAGGTAGGGCCAGAAGGCGCCCCGTCCCGACGGACCGCGGCCGCCCGCGGGACGGCCGGCCCCGTCCTGCCGTCCCCCGGGCCGTCCTCCGGCCCGCCTTCCGGTCCATCGGCCGGTCCCTCCCTCGGACCGACCGTCGGGGGCCGGGGCGTGTGTGCCGCCGAGCCGTTCCACGGGCGGGCTCACGGGTCCGCTCACGAGCCGAGGGTCTTGGTGATGCTCTGCGAGGCGGTCTCGGCCGCCCGCGCGAGGTCGGTGCCGGTGAGCACCGCCGTCATGTACTGCTTGATCGGGTTGGTGGCCTCGACGGCCGCCCACTGCGGGGAGTTCGGCGTCGCCCGGCCCTGCGCCGCGCCCGCGGCCATCGCGGCCGTCCCCTCGTCGTCCTGGATCACGCGGGCGAGCGAGGTGCGGTTGGGGACGTAGCTCATCGTCCGGGCCATGTCGGTCTGCCACTTCTCGCCGGCCAGCGCCTTGACCACCTCGTACGCGGCCTCGGGGTGGGTCGACGCCTCCGGCACGATCAGGTCGGAGCCGCCGGTGAAGACCGCGCCGGGCTTGCCCGCGGTCTTGCCGGGGACCGGGAAGAAGCCGAGCTTGCCCTTGAGCGCGGGGTTGATCTCCTCGACGATCTTGGCGCCGCCCGGTACCGCGATGATCTGGGCGACCTCGCCCTTGGCGAAGACCTCGGCCTGCGGGGGCTTGGCCTCGTCGGAGTCCTTGGGACCCTTGCCCAGGGACTGGAGCCGCCGGTAGAAGTCCATGCCTGCGCGCGCCTGCGGGGAGTCGAGTGCTCCCTTCCACCCGGACCCGTCCTTGACGGCGAGGTCGCCGCCCTCCTCCCAGACGAACCCGGAGAGGGTGTACCAGTTCTGGCCGGGCAGGTAGATGCCCTGGGTCCGGCCCCGGTTCAGCTTCGCCGTGACCGCGAGCCATTCGGCCTGCGTCTTCGGGGGAGTGGTAACGCCGGCGCGGGCGAACAGGTCCTTGTGGTAGATCACGACCCGGTTGGCGGCGTACCAGGGGATGCCGTACTGCTTGCCGTCGACCTTGCCCGGTTCGGCGAGTCCCGGCAGCCAGTCCGCGCCGTTCAGCTCGGCCGTCCTGTCGGTGAGGTCGCGGACGCCGCCGCTCGCCGCGTACTGGGCGACCTGGGTGTTGCCCACCTCGATGACGTCCGGGGCGTCCTTGCTGGCGAGGGCGGCCGTGACCTTCTCGCCGATGCCGTCCCACTCCTGGATCTGGAGGTCCAGGTCGATGTCCTTGTGCTCCGCTTCGAAGCCGGTGCGGAAGCGGTCGAGGAAGGCGTCGGTGACGCTGTCCTTCATGATCCATACGGTGACCTTCTCCGGGCCGCCGGAGGCTGCCGGGTCGCCCGATCCGCCACAGGCCGTGGCGGTGAGGGCGGCGGCCGCCGCGAGGGCGACGGAGCCGGCGAGGGGACGAGTCTTCACGGGCACCTCGATGCGTGGTTGACCAATTGGTCAAGTGGTCAGGTGTGTGAGCAGAAGGTGGCATGCTCGGAGGAGGCCGTCAATCCCTTGAGAAACATGGGTCGTTCACGGGTTCTCTGGTCAACCGGTGCGGCTAGTATCGGATTTACCAGTTGACCAGTGAGATGAGGGTGGCATGAAGGACGGCTCCTCCAGCGGGGTGCTGAAGCGGGAGCGGGTACGGGAGCACCTGCTCGGCCTCGTCGAAGGCCTCGGGCCCGGCGACCCCATCCCCTCCGAGCGCACCCTCTGCGCCGCCCTGGGCGTCTCCCGGCCCACGCTGCGCGCCGCCGTCGACGAACTCGTCGCCACGGGCGCGCTCGTACGGGAGCACGGCCGGGGCATGTTCGTCGCCCCCGCCAAGATCACCCAGCGACTCGCCCCCGAGGAGACGGCCTTCGCCGTCCCCAGGGCCTCGGGCGACTGGTCCAGCACCGTCCTGGAGTCCGCCACCGTCCGGGCCGGCGCCCGCATCGGCCGCAGGCTCCGCCTCTCGCCCGCCGCCGAGCTCCTCTACGTCGCACGCCTCCGCCTCGTCGACGGAGCGCCCATGGCCATCGAGCACCTGCACATCCCGGCCGACCTGGTGGGCGCCGCGCTCAGCCCGGAGGAACTCGAGGCGGGCGACCTCTACGACCACCTCAGGGAGCACCACCGGGTCCACGTCAAGGAGGCCACCCAGTCGATCGAGCCGACCGTCGTCAGCGAGGACGAGGCCGCACTCCTGGACGTCCCCGTCCTCTCGCCCGCGCTGCTGATCGAGCGCCTCACCCTCGACACCCTCGGTCGGCCCGTCGAGTACGTCCACTCCGTCTACCGGGGGGACCGCTACCGCATCGTCTCCCGCCTCGACTTCACCCGCGACGGCCTGGTGACGTCCTCGACCGAAGGGGATGCATACTGACCGGCGGGCGGACGGCGCACCGGTGAGGGGACGGCATGGAACTGAAGCGCGCGCGGGTGCGGGAGCACCTGCTTGCGGTGATCGACGGCCGCCGTCCCGGTGACGCCATCCCCTCCGAGCGCACCCTCTGCGCCGCCCTGGAGGTCTCCCGGCCCACGCTGCGCGCCGCCGTCGACGAACTCGTCGCCACCGGACTGCTGGTACGGGAGCACGGCCGGGGCATGTTCGTCGCCCCCGCCAAGATCACCCAGGAGCTCGTCGCCGACGACCACCCGGCGGGCGCTCCCCGCAGCCCCGGCGGCTGGACGAGCACGGTGCTCGAACTCCGCACCACCCGGGCGGGGGCGCGGATCGGCCGCAAGCTCGCGATCTCCCCGGCGGCGGAACTGGTGCACGTGACCCGCCTCCGGCACGTCGACGGCGCGCCGATCGCCCTGGAGCAGCTGCACGTCCCCGCCGACCTGGTCCCCGGACTCACCGCCGCCGACATGGAGGGCGGCTTCTACGCCCATCTGCGCGAGCGGCGCGGCATCCGGCCGGCCCACGCCGTCCAGTCCATCGAGCCGACCGTGCTCAGCGAGGAGGAGGCGGTCCTCCTGGAGGTGCCCGTCCTCTCGCCCGCCCTCCTCTTCGACCGGATCACCTCCGACGCGGACGCCCGGCCGGTGGAGTACGTCCGCTCCCTCTACCGGGGCGACCGCTACCGCATCGTCACCCGCCTCGCCCTCGGCGAGGGCACGCCCGAGGATCCGGCGGCGTCCGCCGCCGGGGGCGGGGTGTGGTGGGGGACGGTGGAGTGACCTCCGGGCCCGTCCGGTCGGCTCGGGGGCGCCCGGACGTCCTGTTCGGCTCGGGGGCGCCAGGACATCCCGTTCGGCTCGGGGACTCTCGGGCGTCCCGTTCAGCACGGGCGGCGGCGGGTCCGCCGCGAGCGCGCGTCGGCTAGGGGGCGCCCGGACGTCCCGTTCAGTTCGGGGGTGCCGGGTCGACCGCGAGGGCGGCGGCGACGGTGAAGAGACGGGCGCAGCGCCGGGTCATGGCCTCCGGCGTCTCCTCGGGATGCTTGATCCACCAGCGGACGAGGGTGCCCACCAGGTCCGTCCAGACGTGGCGGAGCGCGTCGGCGTCCAGCGGGTCGTCGGAGCCGGCGGCGCGCAGCAGCGCGGCGGTGCCGTCCGCCGCGAGCGTGTCGACGGCCGCCCAGTAGGAGGCCGCGGTCCGGGCTCCCGCGCCGCCGGGCGGCAGGGAGCGGTCGTAGAGGACGAACCACGCCTCCCTGCGCCCCTCCAGCGCGACGAAGATGCCGCGGAGCACCCGCAGGGGGGTGTCGGGCGTCGCCCCCTCCTCGCCCACGGCCGTGCGGATCGCGTCGAGCAGGCCGTCCCCGACGGGCGTCACGCACGCCACGTACAGGTCCTCCTTGGTGCCGAAGTACTGGTGCAGCAGCGTCTTGGTGACCCCGACGCGCTCCGCGACGGCGGCGAGGGACGCGGCGGCGTAGCCGTGGCTTCCGAACTCCTCGGTAGCGGCTTCCAGCATCTGCTGCCGACGCAGGTGCCGGGGGACGCCCTTGGTGCCGGCCTTCGATCGGGGGGTTGCCATGCGCGAATATTATCAGTAAGTAATTTACCCCTTGGTAAATTCACTCGCCGCCTTTGGAGCGCCCATGTCCGGCACGACGACGCAGTCGGTCCCGACCGTCCCCCTCCGGTCCTGGTGGGGCTGGGGGTGGGAGCACGCCCACCCCGACGACGCCGAGTGCGAGGCGATGGGCGCCCTCCTGCCCGGCACCCTGGCCCGTCCGCTCCCCGTACCCCGTGTCGCTGATCTGGACGTCGGGGCGCCCGCCGTCCGGCCGCCCGCGAGCCTGGCGCCGCTGATCAGCGCCGATCCCGCGGACCGCGCGGCCCACGCGATGGGCAAGGCGTACCGGGACGTCGCGCGCGCCCTGCGCGGCCGTCCGGGCCGGATCCCGGACCTGGTCGCGTACCCGACCGACGAGCGGGAGGTGGCCGACCTCCTGGACTGGGCGGGCGCGCACCGCGTCGCCGTCGTGCCGTTCGGCGGCGGTTCCTCGGTCGTGGGCGGGGTCGAGTACCGGGGCGACCGCCACCGGGCGGTGCTCTCCCTCGACCTGACCAGGATGAACCGGGTGCTGGAGGTCGACTCCGAGGGCAGGGCCGCCCGCATCCAGGCGGGGACGCTCGGCCCGAGCCTGGAGGACCAGCTGCGTCCGCACGGACTGACGCTCCGGCACTTCCCGCAGAGCTTCGAGTTCTCCACCCTCGGCGGCTGGCTGGCCACTCGGGCCGGCGGCCACTACGCCACCGGGCGCACGCACATCGACGACTTCGTCCAGTCGCTGCGCGTGGTCACCCCGGCCGGGACCTCGGAGTCCTGGCGACTGCCCGCCTCGGGCGCCGGGCCCTCGCCCGACCGGATGTTCCTCGGCTCGGAGGGCGCGCTCGGGATCATCACCGAGGCCTGGGTGCGGCTCCAGGCCCGCCCGGTCCACAAGGCGTCCGCCGCCCTGGCCTTCGAGGACTTCGGCGCCGCGCTCGGGGCGGTCCGCGCCCTCGCGCAGACCGACCTCGCCCCGGCCAACTGCCGGTTGCTCGACTCCGGCGAGGCCGCGCTGTCCGGTGCCTCGCGGGACGGCTCGGTCGTCCTCGTCCTGGGCTTCGAGTCCGCCGAGGCCCCGGTCGACGCCCGGCTCGCACACGCCGTCGACCTGGCACGCTCCCACGGAGGCCGGGGCGCACCGTCCGAGAGCGGTGCTCCCGGTGACGGGGCGGTGCGCGCGTGGCGGTCGGCGTTCCTGCGGATGCCCTATCTGCGGGACGGCCTGGCGCGGATGGGCGCGGTGGCCGAGACCTTCGAGACGGCGGCCACCTGGGACCGCGTCCCCGCCCTGATCGAGGACGTCCGCAGGACGGTCGGCGAGGCCGCGCGCAAGATCTCCGGCCATCCCGCCACGGTCAACTGCCGTCTCACGCACGTCTATCCGGACGGTGCGGCGCCCTACTTCACCGTGCTCGCCGCGGGCCGCCCCGGGGACGAGGTCGCCTTCTGGGACGAGCTGAAGGCGGTGGCGGGGGAGGTGCTCCACCGTCACCGGGCCACCATCACCCACCACCACGCCGTGGGCCGTGACCACCGGCCGGGCTACGACCTCCAGCGCCCGGAGCCCTTCGCCCTCGCACTGACCGCCGCCAAGCGCGCGCTCGACCCGCGGGGCATCCTGAATCCGGGGGTGCTGGTCGACTGAGGGGCCGCGTCGGGGCCCGGCCCCGGCGCGGACTCAGCCACGGCGGCGCGGTGCCGACGCGGCCCCTGCCCCGGCGGCCCGACCTCGGCGCGGGCCGGCCTTGACGCGGGCCGGCCCTAAATCGGCCCGGCCCTAAATCGGCCCGGCCTCGGCGCGGCCTGGCCTTAAAGCGGCGCCGTCCCCGGTGCGGTGCCGTCCCCTCCTCCGCTACATCAGCTTCAGTTCCGCGCGCACCGCGTCCGCGACGGCCGCCGTCGCGTGCTCCGCGAACAGGATCGTGTAGTGGTTGGTGCCGTCGACCCGCCGGGTGACGATCCGGTCCGGGGGCAGGCCGCCCGCCGCCAGGCGCTCCTCGTCGTAGAGCCCCTGCGGCTCGTCCATCACGCCCCGCTCCGCCCACAGCAGGGTGCCGCGCACCTCCGGCCGGTGGATGGCGCCCAGCGTCTCGGGATCGCCGATGGGGCCCGCGCCGTCGGCGCGGACCGCGTCCAGGGCGCAGCTGCTCCGCATCGCGGGGGCCTCGCCGACCAGGTCGCGGTCCACGTAGGCCTCGACGTGCGGACCCCAGTGCGCCGCGAAGGCGGGGTGCTCACGGAAGAGCGCGCGGTACGCGTCGCGGTCCGGGAAAGTCGCCCTGAGCCGGCGCATCGCCGGGCCGATGACCGACTCGATCACCTCGTCGATGTCGGCGCCCCCCGGGATCGGGAACCCGAGGCCGCCGTCGACGAGGACCACGCGCGGGAAGCGGTCGGGGTGCCGCGCGGCGGCGACCGCGGTGGTGAAGGCCCCCAGAGAGTGGCCGAGGAGCAGCGCTTGACGCGGACCCAGGTGATCGAGGAGCGCGAGGACGTCCTCGACGTGTGCGGGGATGCCGTACGGAGCCGGGAGGTCGGCGCTGCCGGCCCGTCCGCGCAGGTCCGGGGCGTACAGGTCGACGTCGTCGAGCCGTTCGGCGACGGCGCCGAAGGACAGGCTGTTGCCCGTGATGCCGTGCAGGGCGATGACCGCGGGACCTTCCCCGGGCCAGTGGGCCACCGCCAGGTCGCCCCCTCGTACGGGGACGGCGAGTTCCTGCGGAGTGCGCGTGGTCATGCGGACCTCTCCCAACTGCCGGACACCTGCCGCCCGGCACGCCGACGCCGCCCGCGGTCTCGCGAGCAGAGAGAAGAGTGCTCGAAGAGCGGGCGTGCGTTCAAGGCCTGGATCCAGGGCCGCATCCAGGTAGAGCCTGGCCCAGGTCCCCGCGGGTGAGCGAGACACGACGGACAGACATGCGACGCGACATGTGTCGGAATCACATTGATTCGATGGCGGCTATCAACTCTGACCATCTCTCCCAGAATTGGACATGAAAGAGCGTATTGCCGTCCTGGTCTTTGAGGTAGCAGGCGGGCGGAGTCCCTTCTGTCCTGGAATACACTCGCCCGGTCGTGAATACGGGTACGGTTCGCTGGTTGCCGGGCTCGAAGTGCACGGTGAAGCGTGAGACGTGATGATACGGGTACAGCTTTCCGTGACAGCGAAGGCCCAGAGTCGTGAATGCGAAATTGAGGCCCGGCATGGCGTTCTCTTTGCGGTTCCATCCCAGGAGCCGGTCCGTCAGACCCCGCTCAGGCCACTGAACACCCACCGCGATGATCTCCTCGTCCTCGTCGGTCCCAAAGACGTCGACGGCGCGGGCGATGACTTTCGGTGTGAGCTGGCTCGCCATTTCGGCGCGGATCTTCGAGGGGTCCAGTGCTTGAATGGTCGTTGCGATCCGCTGCTTCGTGTAACCACCCCGACGCCGGGGCGTGGTGTCTTGCGTCTGCGGCGTGGGGGGAGGGTCTGGTGAGCGGAGTGTTTCCTCGGGCGTGCCCTCCCGGGGTGTCGGGTTCCGCGCCAGCGCCAGGGCACCGGTCGTTCCGGTGTTTCCCTGTTGCGGTCCGTTGACGTCGACGGATGTGAGTCGTGCCGCCAAGGTCCGGTGCAGGTTCTCCATGGAGAGCAGCTCGGGGCCGCCGGGCAGGCCGTCGTTGAGCAGCGTGAGCAGTTCTCCAGTGAATGCCGTGTATCTACCGTTTTCCGGCGCATAGGCGAGCTCGTTGTCTCCGACCGCTGACAGCGTGTAAGTTCCCTTGATCTCGAGCGCGGCCGATATATCTGCCGAGGCGGTTTCCCGCAGGCTGCGTCCAGAAAAACAGGAGTCGATGATGGAAATCCGATTAGCGGCGACGCAATGGTCCAGCAGTACTCGACGGACGTCATTATAGTTCAGGGCGGTCTTCCACCAGAGTGGGGCGTCCATGTCGGTGTCCGGAAGTCCCAGGAAGAGCTCGGTGGCGCGTCTTCCGGGCAGTCCGTGGCCGCAGTAATAGAAGAGAAAAGTGTCAGTGGCGTCTTCCAACAGCCTGACCAGTGTGGTCAGGACCGTGTGTTCGCTCGGATCCTGGATGATGACACATCGCTCGCGAGCGAAGCCGCCGTTCACGGGGTCGGTCAGCGCTGTGGCCAGGTCGGCCAGATTTCTGGTGGTCGCTGGTATTTGACGTGTCGCCAGCCGTCCCAGGCGGTAGGTGCCGGAACCGACCAGCAGTGCGGTGGATCGCTTCGGGTCGGGAAGCCTGCTAAGCACCGGCGGCGTCCGACGTCGACGTCGGCGCACTGTCATCGCTCTGATCGGACGGCTGGAGCGACCTCTGCACGTCACCCGCGTCGTCGACGGTCAACGTCACGATCCGATCGTCCAGCACCACCGTGACGGAGGTCGCGGAGGAGTTGCGTCGTCCCGGCCGGCGGAACCAGCGCGCGATGCTGTCCACCACCGCGGTCATGACGGAGCCGGCGGTTCCCGAGATCAAAGCCCCGACCACGAGCTCCCCGAGTGGCGAGCCCATTTTTCCCGGCTCAGGGGTAACGGCAGGCCGCCTGACACGCCCCTGTAGCAGCGGCTCGGCACGCAGCCACTCCTCCAGTGACTCGCTGTCCACGGCCTCTCCGTCGAACCTCACACGAATCTCGACCATCCGAACGCCCCCGATCCTTCAACGCCACTGGTCGGAATGACGCTTCCCGTCAGCGGCAGCGCTGAATCCTGTCCTCGAAGTCTCAGCCCTCTTGCCAGGCCCGCGCGGTCAGTTCGGGGAGCCGTTCGTACCACGCGACGGCCGCCCCGCCAACCGGCGGTTGCATGTCGGGGGAGGGGGTGCCCTGTCTTGCCCCTGCTCAAGAGGCTTGCAGCGTTGATCCGCGAGATTGCGATGCTCCTGGACTTGGTGGTCGACACGCGGGGCGGCCGCGAGGTCGGCTGGTCGGTCGCGGTTGCGGACCTGCGAGACGCATCACCACACCGTGATGCGAAATCCAGGATCGCTCTGACGGTAGCCCCTGGCTGCGGGCGGCGTCTCTCTGTCTCCCCTCGGTACGTGAGAACCACTATTGGAAATGAAAACGATTTCGGATAACGTCCTCCCTGTTCGGTGCGGGCGCCCCTGGCGGGCGGCCCGCTTCCCAGATCTGCCCCACGTCGTGACGGCATGGTGAAAGGAAGTCCCTTGGCGCATCTGCTGGTTGTCGAGAGCTGGGTGGGGTCGATGAGCAGGCTGCTGCCCCGGGCCATCGGGGAGGGCGGACACGAGTTCACCTTCGTCACCCGGGACCTGCACCACTACCTGCGCGGCGCCGGGTCCGAAGGACCGCACCCGCTGCTGGCCGCGCGGAACGTCATCACCGCGGACACCAACGACATGGACGCGCTGCTGCCCCACCTGGAACGTCTGCACGCCCTGCTCGCCTTCGACGGGGTCGTCTCCTCCTGCGACTACTACCTGCCGGCCGTGGCCAGGATCGCCGACCGGCTGGGACTGCCCGGGCCGGCCGTCGAAGCCGTCGAGGGGGCCTGCCGCAAGGACCTGACCCGCCGGGTCCTGGCCGAGGCCGGTGTGCCGGGCCCCCGCTTCGCGCTCTGTACGGACGCGGCCGGGGCCGAGGCCGCCGCCCGGACGATCGGCTACCCCCTGGTGGTCAAGCCCGTGGACCTGTGCGCCGGGATGCTGGTCCGCGAGGTCCGCGACGAGGGGGAGCTGCGCATCGCCTGCCGGGCGCTGGCCGAGTTCCCGGTCAACGCGCGCGGGCAGGACCGCGCACCCTCCGTCCTCCTCGAAGAACTGCTCACCGGCCCCGAGGTCAGCGTCGAGACCGTCTCCTCCGGCGGCGCCGTCGGCGTGGTCGGCGTCACGGACAAGAGCATCGGCGGGGCGCCCGCCTTCGTCGAGACCGGCCACATGTTCCCGGCGGGCATCGCGCCGTGGGCGGAGCGCGAAGCGGTCGAGACGGCCGTGGCCGCGCTGAAGGCCCTCGGCCTGGACCAGGCGGTCTGCCACACCGAGATCAAACTCACCGCCGACGGCCCCAAGGTGGTCGAGGTCAACCCCCGTCCGGCCGGCAACCGCATCACCGAACTCGTCCGGCACGTCACGGGCGTCGACCTGGCCGCCGCGTGCGTCGACGTCGCGCTGGGCCGCGTGCCCGACCTCACGCCGCGCCCCACCGGCGTGCGCAGCGCCGCCATCGCCTTCCTGCTCCCCGACACCACCGGCACCCTCACCGGCATCCAGGGCGCGGACGAGGTCCGGGCCCGGCCCGAGGTGCTGGAACTCCACCTCGCCGAACCGGGCCGCGCCGTACGCGCCGCGACCAGCAACAACGAGTACCTCGGTCACGTCATGACGGCCGACACCCTGGGCCATGGCGCCCGCGAGGCCGCCGAGCGGCTCCTCGCGCACCTGCGCCCCGCCTACGAGGAGCAGGGCGCCGAGCCCTCCGCGGCGGTGTGCGCATGACCGCGCCCACCCTGCGCGAGCCCGCCGTGCGCACCCTCGACCAGCTCGTCCGCGCGGTACGCACGGGGAGTTACGGAACCGACCCGGCCGAGGAACGCGTCGCGCTCGCCTTCACCACCGCCCAGGCGGTCCGGCACACCGGCCGGAACGGCGGATACCGCAACGAGGTGCTCAGCCTGCGCCTGGACGCGGCCGTCGGATCCTGCGCCGTGGAGCCGGGAACGCTGCCCGCCTCGGGTCTCGACGACTGCGTCGGAGCCTCGGTGGCCGAGCTCCTCGCCCACCCGACGGCGGCCGTGCGGATCGCCGCGCTCGACGCCTACCTGAGCCGGGTGCGCCCCCACACCCCCGAGCACGGCGCCCGCCCCCACGCCCTGCCGGCCGGCAGCTCGCTGCACCGGTCCCGCGCCCGCGCCCGCGCCGTGGTCGAGCTGCTGCCGGCGACCGGGATCCGCCGGGTCCTGGTCGTCGGAGTGGTCAACTCCCTGCTGGAACGGCTGCGCGAGCGCGGCACCGGATACGTGCCCTGCGACCTCAAGGGCGGCACCACCGAATGGGGCGAGCCCGTACGGACCGACGCGCTCGCCGAGCTGGCGGACTGCGATGCTGTCCTCGCCTCCGGAATGACCCTCGGGAACGGCACCTTCCAGCCCCTGCTGGACCACGCGGCGGCCACCGGCAAGCCCCTGGTCATGTTCGCCCAGACGGGTAGCGCCGTGCTGCCCCGCTTCCTCGGCGCGGGGGTGACCGCCGTCTCGGCCGAGCCGTACCCCTTCTTCTGGCTCGACGGCGGGCCGGGCGTCATCCACCGCTACGGAGGCGCCCGGTGACCCTCGCGACCCTGCCGCACCGTCCGCCGACCCATGCCGCGAACCCGGACCTTCTGGCGCTCGTCGGCCGTACCCCCCTCACCCGGATCCGCACCGAACTGCCCTGCGCCCACCCGGGATTCTGGGCCAAGCTCGAAGGCCTGGGCGCCGGCGGGATGAAGGCGCGGTCCGCCGTCTCCATGCTGCGCGGCGCCCGGCGGCGCGGCGAGCTCCGCCCGGGCGCCACCGTCGTCGAATCCACCTCCGGAACCCTGGGCCTCGGCCTGGCCTTCGCCGGACAGGCCCTCGGTCATCCCGTCGTCCTCGTCGCCGACCGCGAACTCGAACCGTCCATGCGGCAGTTGCTCCGCGCGTACGGCGCGCGGCTGGAACTGGTGGAACGGCCCGCCGCCGAGGGCGGCTGGCAGGCCGCCAGGATCGCCCGGCTCAGGGAAGTCCTGGTGCGGACCCCCGAGGCCTACTGGCCCGACCAGTACAACAACCCCGACAACGCGGCCGGATACCACGCCATGGCCACCGAACTCTGCGCTCAGCTCGACCACCTGGACGTCCTGGTGTGCAGCGTCGGCACCGGCGGCCACAGCGCCGGTCTGGTCGGTCCGCTGCGCCGTCGCTGGCCCCGTCTGAGGGTGATCGGCGTCGACTCCGTCGGCTCGGCCATCTTCGGACAGCCCGCTCGCCCCCGCCTCATGCGCGGACTCGGCAGCAGCATCCACCCGCGCAACGTCGCTCACCGGGCCTTCGACGAGGTCCACTGGGTGGGCCCTGCCGAAGCCGTCGACGCCTGCCGCAGGCTCGCCCGCACCGGCTTCGTCAGCGGCGGCTGGAGCACGGGAGCCGTCGCCCTGGTCTCCGCCTGGGCCGCCCGGGTCGAGGCCGGCGCGGTGGTCGCGACGGTCTTCCCCGACGGCCCGCACCGCTACCTCGGCACCGTCTACGACGACGACTTCTGCCACGCGCACGGCCTCGACCGGGCCGAACCGTCCGCGCGCCCGCTGGAGATCGCCCACCCGCACGCCGCCGAGGCCGTCGGCTGGACCCGCTGCCGCACCGTCGTCGACCCGCTCGCCGCCCCCCGGCCGCACCTGCCCGCACCGACGCGGGGAGGTTCCGCATGAGGCTCACCTGGCAGACCACCGAACTCGTCCTGGCCGAGCCGCTGCGGATCTCCCGCTCGGTGATGTCCCGCCGCGACGCCGTCCGGATCGCGATCCAACACGGCGGGCTGACCGGCCACGGTGAGGTGGTCAGCAGCGACCACCTCGGCCTCCCCACCCCTCGCGTCATCCGGCACCTCACCGAGGCACGCCCCGCCGTCGCACGCCTTCCCGACCCCGAGACCACCTGGGACGCGCACATGTCCGGCGCGCCGACCGGCCTGCCCGCACTGCCGGCCGGTGTGCTCGCGGGCGTCGAGGCCGCCCTGCTCGACCTGGTCGGCAAGCGCGCCGGCCGGCCCGCCCACCAGCTGCTGGGCACGCACACCGCACCGGCCGCACCGACCACCCGTACGATCGGGATCACCGCCCCCGCACCGGCCGCCGCCCAGGCGGCCCGGCTCGCCCTGAGCGGCTTCACCGCCCTCAAGGTCAAGGCGGGATCACCGGACCCGGCCGACGACCTCGCCCGCGTGGAAGCCGTACGCACGGCAGCCCCCCGCGCGAGCCTGCTCCTCGACCCCAACGGAGCCTGGACCGAACGCCAGGCCCTCGACCTCCTCCCGCGCTTCGCCGACCTCGGCGTCACCGCCGTGGAACAGCCCATCGCCCCCGGACACCCCGAGGCGCTCGCCCGCGTGGCGAAGGAGTCCCCGGTGCCGGTCATCGCCGACGAGGACGCCGTCTCCCACGACGACGCCGTCGCCCTCGCCGGACTCGTCCACGGAGTGAACGTCAAGCTCGCCAAGTGCGGCGGAGTGCGGGCCGCCCTGCGCATCCACGACGCGCTCCGCGGCAGCGGCACCGACCTCATGCTCGGCTGCCTCACCGCCAGCTCCCTCGGCATCGCACCCGCCGTGCACCTCGCCGACCGCGCCCGCTGGGTCGACCTCGACGGACACCTGCTGCTCGCCGACGACCCGTGGACCGGCATCGGCGGCACGGACGGCACCGTCCGCGCCCCGGCCCGGGACGGGCTGGGAGTCCGGCGCACCCCCAGGGCGGTCGGGACGTGAAGCTCCTCCGCGCGACGCGAGACTTTCCCCTCGCCGTACGCCTGCTGCTGGTCAACCAGCTCGGTGTCAACACCGGCTTCTACCTGCTCATCCCGTACCTGGCCACCCACCTCACCGACGACCTGGGCCTCTCGGCCGCCGTCGCCGGCACGGTCCTCGGCCTGCGCAACCTCAGCCAGCAGGGCCTCTTCCTGCTGGGCGGCTCGGCCGCCGACCGGCTGGGCGCACGCGGAGTGATCATCACGGGCTGCGCCCTGCGCACGCTGGGATTCGGGCTCTTCGCCCTCGGCGACAGCCTGCCCCTGCTGATCGCCGCGTCGATACTCAGCGGGCTCGCGGGGGCCCTCTTCAACCCCGCCGTGCGGACCTACGTCGCCCAGGAGGCCGGCGACCGCAAGGCCGAGGCCTTCGCCCTCTTCAACGTCTATGCCACCACCGGCGCACTCCTCGGGCCCCTGCTCGGCACCCTGTTGCTGCTCGTGGACTTCCGGGCCGCCGCCGTCACCGCGGCCGGCGTGTTCGCCGTCCTGACCGTCGCCCAGTCGGTGGTTCTGCCCGCCCGGAAGGTCCCGAAACCCGAGACCCGCGTCCTCGGCGACTGGCGCGAAGTCGCGGGCGACCGCCGCTTCCTGGCCTTCTCCTTCGCCCTGATCGGCCTGTACGTCCTGGAGACCCAGCTCTACCTGCTGCTGCCCCGCACGGCCGCCGACGCCTCCGGCTGGAGCGGCTCGGTCGGCCTGCTCTTCCTGGCCGGGACCGTCGTCAACCTGGCGTTCCAGCTGCGCGTCACCCGCGCGCTGAAGTCCCGGGGGACCGGGCCCCGCTGGATCGCCACCGGCCTGGGCCTCATGGGCATCGGGTTCCTGCCCCCGATGCTCGTGGCGGACGTCTCCACCGCCCACCCCCTGCACCTCCTGCCCGTGCTCGCCGGAGCGCTGCTCCTGCACCTCGGCGTGATGGTGGCCCAGCCCTTCGTGCTGGAGCTGATACCGGCCTTCGGCCGGGCGAGCCTGACCGGCACCTCCTACGGCCTCTTCTACGCGGTCTCAGGGGCCGCCGCGGCGGTCGGCAGCGCGGCCGTGGGCTGGTCCATGGACACCGCGGGCCGCACCGGCCTCAGCTGGCTGCCCCACGCCTGCTGTCTCGCCCTCGGCCTGGCCTCGGCCGGAGCCGTCGCCCATCTCCGGAGGCGACGCCTCCTGCCCGTGGAGCGGACCTCCGCGCCACCCGACCCGACGGTCCCCTCCCGCCCCGACCGGCTGGGAAGGGAGACCCGATGACAGCCACCCCCGGCGGCAACCTGCTCACCGACCACCCCGAGCTCTACGAGGAACGCTTCCCCGACCCCGAACGCCTCGCCGCCCGCTGGGCCGGGGAGGTGCTGGCCCGCCATCACTCCGGTCCCCGCGTGCTCGACGTCGGCTGCGGCACCGGCCGCGACGCCGCCTGGCTCCAGCACCGGGCCGGGCACGACGTCACCGGCATCGACACCTCCCGGGCCATGCTGACCCACGCGGCCACCCACCACCCCGGGCCCCGCTACCACCTGGCCGACATGCGCGACTTCGACCTCGGCGCCCCCTTCGACGCGATCCTCTGCCTGGACAGCGCCCTGCTCTACTGCCACACCAACGAAGACCTCGGCGCCTTCCTCTCCCGCTGCCGCGCCCACCTCACCCCCGGTGGGCTGCTCGTCGCGGAGATGCGCAACGGGGCCTTCTTCCTCGGCACCACCGAACTCCTCGACGCCCCGCGCACGGCGACCTTCACCCGGCGCGGCACCACGTACACGTCCCATACCACCCTGTGGATCGACCACGGCGCACAACTCCTGCGCCGCCGAAGGACCTGGACCGCCGACGACGGCTCCCTCCCGCAGGAGCAGCACTCGGCCTGGCGGCTCCTCTTCCCGCAGGAGATCCGGTACTTCCTCACCACCGCCGGATTCGAGGTCCTCGCGCTGCACGACGGACCCGGCCCCCGCACCGCACCGCCGTGGACCGAGGGCGAGGCCCCGCACGGCACCACGCGTGCCGACCGCCTCCACCTCGTCGCCCGGCTCACGCCCCACCCCAGTGACGGAGACACCCCCGCATGAACACCGACCGCTCCCGCCTCGCCCGCCGAGGCTTCCTCATCGCCACCGGCGCCACCGCCCTCTCCCTCACCGCCGCCTGCGGCCCCGGCGCCACCGCCCCGGACGCCGAGAACCCCGCCGAGGGCGCTCCCCGCCGGGGCGGCCGGCTCCGCGCGGCCTTCGCCGGCGGCGGCGCCGACGAGACTCTCGACCCGCACGCCGCAAACCTGTTCGTCGACGCCGCCCGCGCGAAGGCACTCTTCGACAAGCTGGCCGACTTCGGCGCCGACCTCTCCGCCGTCCCCCGGCTCGCCGAGCGCTGGGAGCCGAACGGCGCCCTCGACACGTGGCGCGTCACCCTGCGCGAGGCCGCCTTCCACGACGGCAGGCCGGTCACCGCCGCGGACGTCCTCCACAGCTACCGCCGGATCGCGGACCCCCGGGGCACCTTCCGGGCCAAGGCGTCGCTGGAGCCGATCGACCTCGACGCGAGCCGGGCGGTGGACGCCTCCACCGTCGAGTTCCGGCTCAAGCGCCCCTACGCCGAATTCCCCCACGTCCTCGCCGCGTTCGGCGCGTACATCGTGCCGAAGGACTCCGTCTCCTTCGCCAGGCCCGTCGGTTCCGGACCCTTCCGCTTCGTCTCCTTCGAGCCCGGCAGATCCCTCCTCGTCCGGCGCAACGACGCCTACTGGGACGGTGCCCCCCACCTGGACGCACTCGAATTCGTCGTCGCCGGCGAGGAGTCGGCGCGGGTCGGCGCCCTGCTCGGCGGCCAGGTCGAGTACGCCCACGAGCTGAACCCGGCCACCGCCCGCGCCCACGAGGGCGGGGGCAGGATCGAGATCGTCCGCCTCCCGGGCAGCGCGATGCAGGGCTTCGTCATGAAGACCGACCGCCCGCCCTTCGACGACCCCCGGGTCCGTCAGGCCTTCTTCCTCATCGCCGACCGCCGGGAACTCGTCGACGGCGCCCTCTCCGGCGCGGGGGAGATCGGCAACGACCTCTTCGGCAAGGGCTACCAGTACTACCTCTCCGGCCTCCCGCAGCGCACCCAGGACCTCGACCGGGCCCGGGCGCTGCTCGAGGAAGCCGGAGCCGAGGGCCTCACGGTCACCCTCGACACCGCCCCCGCCGCCACCGGCTTCGTCGAGGCGGCCGGCATCTTCAAGGAGCAGGCCGCGAAGGTCGGAGTCACCGTCGAGATCAAGGTCGGCGACAAGGACACGTACTGGAAGGACATCCTGGACCACGGCACCTTCGCCTCCTACCGGTCGGGCGCCATGCCCATCGAGTCCCACATCTCCCAGCGGCTGCTCACCGGCTCCACCACCAACGCGACCCACTGGCGGCGCAAGGACTTCGACGACCTCTACCAGCAGGCCCAGTCCACCCGCGACGCCACGCGGCGCGGCGCCCTCTACGCGCGCATGCAGCGCCGCCTGCACGACGAGGGCGGCTTCCTCATCTGGGGCTTCGCCGACTGGATCATCGGCACCGCGCCCCGGGTCCGTGGGGTGTCCGCGACCGCCCCCGCCAACACCCTCGACTGGGCCCGCTTCGACCGGACCTGGCTCGCGTGACACCGCACCTCGCCTGGATCGGGCGCCGGCTGCTCCTCGGAGTGGGGCAGACGGCGGCCGTCGTCCTGTTCGTCTTCGCCCTCACCGAGGCGCTCCCCGGTGACGCGGCCGTCGCGCTCGCCGGCGACCAGCCCGATCCCGACCGCATCGCCCGGATCCGCGCGACGATGGGCCTGGACCGTCCCGCCGTCGAACGCCTCGCGGACTGGGCCTCCGGCCTCGCGCACGGCGACCTCGGGACCTCCCTGGTCAGCGGGCGGCCCGTCACCGGCTACCTGACCGGAGGGCTCGGCTCCACCCTCCTCCTCACCATCACCACCGTGGCCCTGCTCGTCCCGCTCTCCCTGGGGCTCGGCGTCCTGGCGGCCCGCCGGGAGGGCGGCCCGCTCGACCGGACCGTCAGCGCCCTCACCCTCGCCGTGCACGCCGTACCGGAGTTCGCCGTCGGGGTCCTGCTCGCGACGCTCTTCGGACTGTGGCTGGGCTGGCTGCCGCCCACGGCCGTGGGCACCGACGCCTCCACCGAGCCCGCCGTCCTGGTCCTGCCCGTCGTCGTCCTGCTGTCGCGGCCCGTGTGCACCATCAGCCGCCTCGTACGGGCCGGGATGATCGACGCGCTGGCCTCGCCGTACGTGGCTCAGGCCCGGCGCTACGGGATCTCATCCACCCGGATCACCTGGACCCACGCCCTGCCCAACGCACTCGCCCCCGCCACCCAGCAACTGGCCCGCACCTGCGACTGGCTCCTCGGCGGGGTGATCGTCGTGGAGGCCCTGTTCGTGATCCCGGGCCTCGGCACGGTGCTCCTGGACGCCGTCGCGGCCCGGGACATCCCGGTCGTCCAGGGCGCGGCCGTGGTCTTCGGAACCGTCACCGTCCTGGTCAACCTCGCGGCCGACCTGGCCGCCCGCCGCTTCGCGCCCCGGTCCGAGGCGGCGGCATGACGCACCGTCCGGCGCGCTACCTCCTCGCACTCGCACTGATCGCCGTGCCCCTCCTCCTCGCCCTGGTCGGGCCCTTCCTGGCGGGCCCGCCGGGCCCCCGATCGGTCTCCTTCTCCTCCGGCGACGGGCACTGGCTCGGCACCGACTTCAGCGGGCGGGACGTCTGGCGGCAGGTCCTCCTCGGCGGCCGCTCCGTCGTCCTCGTGGCGATCGCCGCGACCGCCCTCGCCTACCTCGTCGCCCTCCCCGTCGGCCTCACCGCCGCCCTCACCCGCCGCACCTGGCTGGAGGAGGCGCTGATGCGGCCCCTGGACGTGGTCATCGCGGTCCCCTCGCTCCTGCTGGTGCTGCTCGTCGCGGCCACCCTCACGCCGGGCCCCGCCGGACTCACCGTCCTGGTCGGGCTGGCCGCCGTCCCCGACGCGGCACGCGTCGTGCACGCGGCGGCGGTCGGGGTCGCGTCCCGGCCGGCCTTCGAGGCACTGCTCATGCAGGGCGAGTCCTGGTGGCGCACGGCCATCGGCCATGTCGCCCGCTCGCTGCGCCGTACCCTCGCCGCCGACGCCGGGATCCGGCTCACCGGAGCCCTCTACCTGGTCGCGACCGCCGCCTTCCTGGGTGTGGGCGTCCAGCCGGACGCGTCCGACTGGGCCGTGATGGTCGACAGCAACCGGACCGGCCTCCTCCTCCAGCCCTGGGCCGTGGTCGTGCCCGCCCTGCTCGTCGCGGCCCTGTCCATGGGCACCAACCTCCTGTTCGACGCCGCCCTCCAACGGCACATCCCCCGGAAGGGAGCCCTCCGATGACCCCCGTCGCCGAGGTACGGGACCTGCGCGTGACGATCGGCGGCCGGACGATCGTCGACGGCGTGAGCCTCGCCGCGCACCCGGGCAGGATCACCGCCCTGATCGGCCCCTCCGGCAGCGGCAAGACCACCACCGGGCTCGCCCTGCTCGGCGCGTACCCGCCCGGCGCCGTCGTCGAGGGCGAGGTCCGCACCCCCGCGGGGCCGGTCGGACACATCCCCCAGCACCCGGCCGAGGTCCTCAACCCCGCCCGCCGGGTGGGCGCGCTCCTCACCGACATCGCCGCCCGCCGGGGCGGAGACCGACGCGTCCGCCGGCGCCGCGTGGAGGACGCCCTGCGGCTCGCCCGGCTCCCGGAGCCGGAGCGCGTACTGCGCCGCTTCCCCCACCAGCTCTCCGGGGGCCAGCAGCAGCGGGTCGTCCTGGCCCAGGCCCTCCTCCTCGGCGCCCGGGTCGTGGTGGCCGACGAACCCACCACCGGTCAGGACGCCCTCACCCGCAGGGGGGTCGTGGCCGAGCTGGCCGCCGTGGCCGCGCGGGGCATCGCCGTCGTCCTGCTCAGCCACGACCTGGACGTCGTACGGGAGCTGGCCGACGAGGTCGTGGTGATGCGGGACGGGCGGGTCGTGGACCGGGGGCCCGTCGCGTCGGTCCTGGCGGGCCGCGCACCGGACCGGCCGTCCGCCGGGCCGGCGCCGCGCCCGCGCGGGCCGCTGCGCCTGGAGACGCGGAACCTGACCGCGCGGCACCGCACCCCACGGGGGCCGTCCACGGTGCTGACCGACATCGCCGTGTCGGTCGCGGCGGGGGAGTGCCTGGCCCTCGTCGGCCGCTCCGGCAGCGGCAAGACGACCCTCGGGCGCTGCCTGGCCGGGCTCCACCGGGCGTACGACGGCACGGTCCTGCTCGACGGGGCCCCGCTGCCCCGCAGCCTGCGCTCCCGCCGCCGGGCCGAGCTGGCCGCGGTGCAGTACGTGTTCCAGGACCCGAAGGCGGCCTTCGACGAGCACCGGCCGGTCCTCGACCAGGTCGCCCGCAGCGCCGTACGGCTGCGGGGGGCGACCCCGGCGGAGGCTCGGGGCGCGGCGCTGAGCACCCTCGGCTCGTTCGGCCTCGGCGAGCGCCTCGCCGGGCGCCGCCCCGGAGCGCTGTCCGGCGGCGAACTCCAGCGCGCGGCCCTGGCCCGGGCCCTGCTGGCCGGGCCGCTGGTCCTGGTCTGCGACGAGATCACCTCGGGCCTCGACCCGGACACCCGGACCACCGTGCTCGACGCCCTCGCGCGGCTCAGGGAGCGTGAGGCGCTCGGCCTGGTGTTCATCACCCACGACCTGGCGGCCGCCACGGCGCTCGCGGACCGGATCGCCGTCCTCGACGCCGGGCGCGTCGTCGAGACCGCTCCGACCGCCGAACTCCTCGCGAGGCCGCGGCACGCCGTCACCAGGGAGCTGCTGTCGGCCGCGGGCGGAGCGCCGGACGGGCACGCGCGGTCACCGGCGGGTGGCACCGCCTGATCCGGTGCCGTCCACCCGACACCCCTTCTTGCACATATATTGCAACTAGTAGCCATATGCAGAAGGAGTGCTGTGACCGGACCGATCGTTCTGGGAATCGAGTCGTCGTGCGACGAGACCGGCGCGGGGATCGTGCGCGACGGGAAGCTCCTCGCGCACGTCGTGGCGTCGAGCATGGACGAGCACGCCCTCTTCGGCGGCGTGGTGCCGGAGATCGCCGCCCGGGCGCATCTCCAGGCGTTCAACCCGGTCGTCAAGGAGGCGCTCGACCAGGCGGGACTGCGGCTGGGGCAGATCGACGCGGTCGCCGTCACCACCGGACCCGGCCTCTCGGGAGCCCTCCAGGTCGGCCTCGCCGGGGCGAAGACCCTCGCGTACGCGGCGGGGGTGCCGCTCTACGGGGTGCACCACCTCGCCGGGCACGTCGCCGCCGACACCCTGGACCACGGCCCGCTGCCCACCCCGTGCGTCGTCCTCATCGTCTCCGGCGGCCACACCTCGCTCCTCCTCGTGCGGGACCTGGTCCGCGAGCCGATCCTGCACCTGGGCGACACCCTCGACGACGCGGCGGGCGAGTGCTTCGACAAGGTCGCCCGCATCATGGGCCTCTCCTACCCCGGCGGACCGGCCATCGACCGGGCCGCCCGCGAGGGGA
Source organism: Streptomyces sp. NPDC002232 (assembly GCF_042890295.1). NCBI lineage: Bacteria > Bacillati > Actinomycetota > Actinomycetes > Kitasatosporales > Streptomycetaceae > Streptomyces > Streptomyces sp. NPDC002232. The sequence continues at coordinate 456,992 of NZ_JBIARV010000004.1, forward strand.
ATCCGCGCGCCGTCGACTTCCCGCGGCCCCTCACCCGGCCCGGGGACGACCCGTACGCGTTCTCCTTCTCCGGCCTCAAGACGGCCGCCGCCCGCTGGGTCGAGAAGCACCGCGCCCAGGGCCTCGACCTGCCCGTCGCGGACGGTGCCGCGGCCCTCCAGGAGGCCGTCGCCGACGTCCTCACCCGCAAGGCGCTCGCCGCCTGCGCGGCCTACGACGTGAAGACCCTCATCGTGGTCGGCGGCGTCGCCGCGAACTCCCGGGTCCGGGGCCTGGCCGAGCAGCGGTGCGCCGCCGCCGGCGTGGAGCTGCGCGTGCCGCCGATGACGCTGTGCACGGACAACGGCGCCATGATCGCGGCCGTCGGCGACCTCCTCGTACGGTCCGGCGCCGAGCCCGCCCCGCTGGACGTGTCGATCGACCCGTCGGCGCCCCTGGAGTACGCCTCCCTGACCCCGCCGGCCGCGCCCCCGGCGAGAGCCGCCTGAGGACCGCGCTCGTCCGGCAGGTCCCCCCTCGCCCCCGACCCTTCGACCGGAGCAGTGAGACCCTTGCGTACCGCCGACATCCGCCAGCGCTTCCTCGACCACTTCGCCGCCCTCGGCCACACCGTCGTCCCGAGCGCGCCCCTGCCCACGCCCGACCCGACGCTGCTCTTCGTCAACGCGGGCATGGTCCCCTTCAAGCCGTACTTCACCGGCGAGGCCGCGCCGCCGTGGCAGCGGGCCACCAGCGTGCAGAAGTGCGTGCGGACCCTGGACATCGAGGAGGTCGGCAGGACCACCCGGCACGGCTCCTTCTTCCAGATGAACGGCAACTTCTCCTTCGGGGACTACTTCAAGGAGGAGGCCATCGCCTTCGCCTGGGACCTGTCCACGAAGGCCCGGGCGGACGGTGGCTACGGCCTGGACCCGGAGAAGATCTGGGTCACCGTCCACCACTCCGACACCGAGTCCCGCGGCATCTGGCGCACGGTCGCCGGTCTGCCCGACGAGCGGATCGTGGCCCGGGGCGACGAGGACAACTTCTGGTCCATGGGCGTCCCGGGGCCCTGCGGGCCGTGCTCGGAGCTGTACTACGACCGGGGCCCGGCCCTCGGCCGCGAGGGCGGTCCGGCCGTCGACGAGGACCGGTACATGGAGTTCTGGAACCTCGTCTTCATGCAGTACGAACGCGGCGACGGCCCCGGCAAGTCCGGCTACCCGATCCTCGGCGAACTGCCCCGCCGCAACATCGACACCGGCATGGGCCTGGAGCGCATGGCGACCCTCCTCCAGGGCAAGGACAACCTCTACGAGATCGACGAGACGCGTCCGGTCCTGGACCGGGCCGCGGAGCTCGCGGGCGTCCGGTACGGGGCCGACGCCGAGTCCGACGTACGGCTCCGGGTCGTCGCCGACCACGTCCGCACCGCCCTCATGCTCCTCGCCGACGGCACCGCCCCCGGGAACGAGGGCCGCGGCTACGTCCTGCGCCGGATCCTGCGCCGCTCCGTCCGCTTCATGCGCCAGCTCGGCTTCCACGACCCGGCGCTCCCCGAGCTGCTGCCCGTCGCCCGCGACTGCATGGCCCCCTCGTACCCGGAGGTCGTGGAGGCGTACGCGCGGATCTCCGACCAGGCGTACGGCGAGGAGGATGCCTTCCGGTCCACCCTCCGGCAGGGCACCACCGTCCTGGACACCGCCGTCGCCAAGGTCAAGGACGAGGGCGGTCGCTCGCTGCCCGGCGCGCAGGCCTTCCTGCTCCACGACACCTACGGCTTCCCCATCGACCTCACCTTGGAGATGGCCGCCGAACAGGGCGTCGAGGTCGACCGCGACGGCTTCGCCTCCCTCATGAACGCCCAGCGCGAGCGGGCCCGCGCCGACGCGCGGGCCCGCAAGTCCGGCGGCGCGGCCGACACCTCCGCCCTCCGCACCGTCCTCGACGCCCACGGACCGACGGACTGGCGGGCCTGGTCCGCGCTCACCACCGAGTCCCGCGTCCTCGTGCTCCTCGGCGCCGAGGGCCCGGTGCCGGTGGCCCGCACGGGCGACCTCGTCACCGTGGTCCTGGACCGCACGCCCTTCTACGCCGAGTCCGGCGGCCAGGACAGCGACGCCGGCCTGCTGTCCGGCGCCTCCGTGGAGGCCGAGGTCGTCGACGTCCAGCGGCCCCTGCCCGGCCTCGTCGTCCATCAGGTGCGGATCACGGCCGGCGAACTCGCCGTCGAGGACACGGTGCACGCCGCCGTCGACCCCGAGTGGCGGCTCGGCGCGCGCCAGGCCCACTCCGGCACCCACGTCCTGCACGCCGCCCTCCGGGAGGTCCTCGGCCCGACCGCCCTCCAGGCAGGCTCCTACAACCGGCCCGGATACCTCCGCCTGGACTTCCCCTGGCGCGGTGCCCTCTCCCCGGCCGTCCGCTCCGAGGTGGAGGAGGCCGCCAACCGGGCCCTGCGCCGGGACCTGCCGGTCGGCGTCCGGTGGATGACCCTCCCCGAGGCCAAGGAACAGGGCGCGCTCGCCCTCTTCGACGAGACCTACGGCGAGAAGGTCCGGGTCGTCGAGATCGGCGGGGCCTGGTCCCGTGAACTGTGCGGTGGCACGCACGTCGAGCACGCCTCCCAGATCGGCACCGTCGCCCTGACCGCGGAGTCCTCCGTCGGCGCGGGCATGCGGCGCCTGGAGGCCGCCGTCGGCGTCGAGGGCTTCGGCTACCTCGCCCGCGAGCGCGACCTGGTCGCCCGGATCGCCGAGCAGCTGAACGCCCCCCGCGCCGAACTGCCCGAGAGGATCGCGGGACTCCTCGACCGGCTCAAGGCCGCCGACCGGGAGAACGCCCGCCTCAAGCAGCGGGCCGTCACCGCACGCGCCGCCGAACTCGCCGGAGGAGCGGCCGACGTGGACGGCGTCCAGGTCGTCACCGCCAGCGCCGAGGGCGGCGCGGGCGAGGCCCGGGCCCTGGCCACCGCCGTCCGCGACCGCCTCCCCGCCGGTCGGCCCGGTGCCGTCGGCATCGGTACGGCGGCGGGCGTGGTCGTCGTCGCGCTGAACCAGGCGGCCCGCGACACGGGTCTGAACGCGGCCTCGCTGGTCAAGCGGCTTCTCGGCGGACGGGGCGGCGGCTCGCCGGAGCTGGCCCAGGGCGGCGGACTGCCCGCCGACCGCGTCGCCGCGACCCTTGCGGAACTGCCCCGCGCGGTCGGCGCCCGCTGAACCGGCCGGGGGAGAGTGTGGCCGGATGCCACACCCTCCCCATGGTCGGGCAAAGCTTCGACCGGCTGTCGGCCAGTCTTCGGTCAGTTCCGTCCGGAACCCTTCTTGCACACAGGTTGCAAGTGCACTCTCAGTGCGTCAAAAGTCGCGTACGAACCGAGAGAAGACCTTCATGGCTGCCCCCTCCTCCGCTCCTCCCTCCCGTCGGCGTCGCCTGGCCGCCTCGATGACCCGGACGGAGTGGAGGCGGGTGGCGGGGATGGCCGCGTTCATCGCGGCCCTGCACGTGATCGGCTGGTTCACCCTCGTGGCCGTCGTCGCGCCCGAGCACTACAGCCTGGGTGAGAAGACCTTCGGGATCGGCATCGGCGTCACCGCCTACACGCTCGGCATGCGGCACGCCTTCGACGCCGACCACATCGCGGCGATCGACAACACCACGCGCAAGCTCATGCACGAGGGACAGCGCCCGCTCTCGGTCGGATTCTGGTTCTCGCTCGGGCACTCCAGCATCGTCTTCGCGCTCGCCGTCCTCCTCTCCCTCGGCATCAAGGCCCTCGCCGGGCCGGTGGAGAACGACGACTCCCGGCTGCACGACATCACCGGCTGGATCGGCACCACCGTCTCCGGCGTGTTCCTCTACGCCATCGCGATCATCAACCTGGTGATCCTCGCCGGGATCTGGAAGGTGTTCCGCGAGATGCGCTCCGGACACTTCGACGAGGCGGCACTGGAGGAGCGGCTCGACAACCGGGGCTTCATGAACCGGATCCTGGGCCGGCTCATGAAGTCGATCACCAAGCCCTGGCAGATGTACCCGCTCGGGCTGCTCTTCGGCCTCGGCTTCGACACCGCGACCGAGATCGCCCTGCTCGGCCTGGCCGGTACGGGTGCCGCGTCCGGGCTGCCCTGGTACGCCATCCTGTGCCTCCCGGTCCTCTTCGCGGCGGCCATGTCGCTGCTGGACACCATCGACGGCTCGTTCATGAACTTCGCCTACGGCTGGGCCTTCTCCAAGCCCGTCCGCAAGGTCTACTACAACCTCACCATCACCGGTCTGTCCGTCGCCGTGGCGCTCATCATCGGCACCGTGGAACTCCTGGGGCTGGTCGGCGAGAAGCTCGATCTGCACGGCCCGTTCTGGGACTGGGTCGGCGGACTCGACCTGAACGTCATCGGCTACCTGATCGTCGGCCTCTTCGTCCTCACCTGGATCGTCGCCCTCGCCGTCTGGCGGTTCGGCCGGATCGAGGAGAAGTGGACCGCAGGACTGGCGCACGCGCCGGGAGACGGAGAGGCGTCCGCCCGGCGCGACCCCGGGCGCTGACCGGACGCCGACCGAGGGCCGGTGGCCCGCTCGGGGCCGCTCACCCGTCGCCCGAGACCGGTCGGCCCGCCCGGCCGCTCACCCGTCGCCCGGCGCCGGGCCGAGGAAGCGGATGTGGGGCCGGCCGTCCGGGCCCGGGCGGGTCACCGCCGCGCGGACCCCGTACACGTCCGCGATCAGCCGTTCGGTGAGGACCTCCTCCACCGGACCGGCGGCCACCACCCCGCCCTCGTGCAGGACCACCACGTGGTCGCAGTACAGGGCCGCCAGGTTGAGGTCGTGCAGGGCCATCACGCAGGTGAGCCGCAGTCCCGCCACCAGAGCCATGAGGTCCAGCTGGTGCCGGACGTCGAGGTGGTTCGTGGGCTCGTCGAGCAGCAGCTCGCGCGGTTCCTGGGCGAGGGCGCGGGCGATCTGGACGCGCTGCCGCTCGCCGCCGGACAGGGTGCGCCAGGAGCGCGCGGCGAGGGCGGTCAGCCCGGTGCGGGCGAGTGCGGACCGTACGGCTTCCTCGTCCGCGGCCGTCGACGCCGACCAGGCCCTGCGGTGCGGGACACGGCCGAGCCGCACCGCCTCGGCCACCGTCAGGTCCACCTGGGTGTCCGCGTGCTGCTCGACCACGGCGACCCTGCGGGCCACCGCGCGGCGGGTCACCGCGCCCAGCCGGTCGCCGTCCAGCGTCACCACCCCGGTGTCCGGCGCGAGGACTCCCGCCAGGACGCGCAGCAGGGTGGACTTGCCCGAACCGTTCGGGCCGAGCAGCCCGGTGAGCGCCCCGGAGCGCGGTGCGAGGGTCACGTCGTCCAGGACGAGCGCCCCGCCGGCCGTGCGGGAGACGCCGTAGGCCCGCAGTCCCGTGCGGCCGGCCGGGACGCCGGTCACCGGGTGCTCCTGGTGCGGTACAGGACGAGGACGAACGCGGGGACGCCGACCAGCGACGTCACCACCCCGACCGGCACCTCCTGAGGGTCGAGGACGGTACGGGCCAGGGTGTCGGCCCACACCAGGAAGATCGCCCCGGCCGGCGCCGCCAGGGGAAGCAACCGGGCGTGGCCCGGGCCGGCCAGGGCGCGGACCGCGTGCGGCAGGACCAGACCGACGAAGCCGATCGCACCCGCCGAGGAGACCAGGACGGCCGTGAGCAGCGCGGTGACGGTGAGGAGGACCAGACGGGTCCGGCCCACGGCCACGCCGAGCGCCGCCGCCGCGTCCTCCCCGAACGCGAAGGCGTCCAGGGTGCGGGCGTGACCACCGCAAACCAGCAGAGCGACGGCGAGGACGGCGGCGCACACGCCGACGTCCGTCCAGCCCGCGCCGGTGAGCGAGCCCAGCAGCCAGAAGAGGACGCCCCGGGTGGTCTCGGCGTCGGCGGCCGTCATCACGACGAACGAGGTCAGCGCCGAGAACAGTTGCATCGCCGCCACTCCGGCCAGGACCACCTTGTCGGTCGACCCGCCCAGCGTGTGGCTCAGCAGCAGCACCAGGGCGAAGGAGCACAGCGCGCCCAGGAAGGCGCCCCCGGCGACGGACACGAGACCCCCGCCCACGCCGAGGACGACGACCGCGACGGCGCCCGTGGAGGCGCCGGAGGAGACGCCCAGTACGAACGGATCGGCCAGCGGATTGCGCAGCAGGGACTGCATCACCGCCCCGCAGACGGCGAGTCCGGCTCCGCACACGGCCGCGAGGAGGGTACGGGGCAGCCGCAGCTCCCACACGATGCCGTCGCGGATCGCGCTCAGGTCCGACGGGCTTCCCCCGAGGTGGGAGACGACCACCGACCAGGCGTCCGCGACGCGGATGTCGGCCGGGCCGATGGTGACGGCGAGGGCGACGGAGGCGCACAGCAGGAGGAGCCCGGCCGCTCCGGCGACCGGCGGGAGGGCCCGCGAGGGCATCCCCCTCCCGGAGAGCGTCCGTTCCGCCGTGCCCGTGCCCGACGGCGTCACTTCGCGAGCCCGTACGTCCGCAGCGCGGCGGCCACCTTCTCGATGCCCTCGACGGTGCGGATCGTCGGGTTCATGGCCTGGCCGCTGAGGATCACGTACCGCTTCTTCCGCACGGCCGTCATGTTCCGGGTGACCGGGTGGGACTCCAGGAACTCGATCTTCTTCGCGGCGCTCTCGGCCGACTGGGCCTTGCGGGTCAGGTCGGCGATCACCAGCACGTCGGGGTCGCGGTCGGCGACGGTCTCCCAGTTGATCTGCGGCCACTCCTCCTTGGTGTCGTCGAAGACGTTCTTCACGCCGAGCGTCCCGCTGACGATGCCCGGCGCACCGCAGCAGCCGGCCATGTACGGCCCCTGGGAGTCGGAGAACCAGTAGAGGACGGACGCGTCGCCGAAGTCGGCACCGGCCCTGGCCTTCGCCACGCGGGCGCGGAGCTCTCCGACGAGCTTCTCGCCCCGCTCCGGGACCTCGAAGATCCTGGCCAGGTCGCGGATCTCGCCGTACACGGTGTCCATGGTCAGCGGCCGGGTGCGCAGGCCGTCGCCGTCGCCGCTGTTGTCCTTGCCGACGCAGTCGGTGGGGGACAGATAGGTCGGTACGCCGAGCTTCGTGAACCGCTCCCTGGGGGCCACGCCGCCCTTGCCCAGGGTGTAGAGGAAGGAGGCGCTGACGAAGTCGGGCTCGGTGTCGAGGACCTTCTCGAAGGAGGGGTAGCGGTCCGCGAGCCGGGGGACCTTCGCGTTCGCCTTCTCCAGGCCCTTGAGGACCGGGTCCGTCCAGGTCGCGGTCCCCACCATCCGGTCCGCCAGCCCGAGGGAGAGCAGGATCTCGGCCGAGCCCTGGTCGAGGGCGACGGCCCGGCGGGGCGCGTGATCGACCTGGACGCGCTGCCCGCAGTTGTCGAGAGCGACCGGAGCGCCGGGCCCGGCCGCCTTCGCCCCGGGCGAGGCGGCCGTGCCGCCGGCGCCACAGCCGGCGACGAGCACGGAACCGGCCACGAGCAGCACGGCGGAACGGACGGAAGGTGCGAGGTGCACGGTGAGGGGTCCTCTGCGTCACGGCTCATGCGCGGAGCCTGTCGTACGGTGCTTCCCGGACGGCGGCACGCGCCGTCCGGGCCGCCAGCAGGTCTTCGGACTCGGGGTCGTCCGGACGGAGCGCCTTCCCGGACCCCTCGGGGCCCAGTGGCCGATGCTCCGCCCGTCACCCTCACCGCTGCGCGTCAGCTCCGGATTCCCACCGGATTCCCTGACCCGTGCACATACCGTATGGATACGTACAGAGGTGCGACTGGCCCGGGCAAACTACCACAGGCCGATCTTGGACCCGTCGGGCCGTCGGTCAGAAGGAAGTCCAGGTGAAGGCGACCTGGTCGCCGTTCTCTATCTCGAACTGGCAGCCGCCGACCGGGGTCGGGGTGCCGTTCACGGAGATGCTCCAGTAGGCCGAGCCGCCCCCGCTCACGCCCTTCACGGTCTCCACCGCGTAGTCGTCGAAGGACGCGTACCAGGTGCCGTCCCACGTGAAGCCGTTGCGCTTGGCCGCGTGGTCGAGGGCGGCCGTCGGGGTGGGGACCTTCGTGGCGTGCGCGCCACCGTTGGTGCCGTCGCACTGGTGCGCGCCGCCGGCGGCGGTCGTCACGTCGTGGCCCCAGGTGAAGATCTTCTTCTTGAAGAGCAGGCCGTCGGGGCCCTGGACGCTGACGGTGACTCTCACCGGCGCGTTCGTGAACGTGGCCGCGGTCTCGGCCTGCGCGACGGCGGGTGCGGTGGTCAGGGCGAGACCGAGCGCGGCGGTGGTCACGGCGGCGCGGCGGAGCAGGGTGGTGCGCATGGTGTTCCTCTCGACGAGGGATGTGGTCGGTGGTTCATCCGGCCGTGGCGTCCGGGCCCCTGTCCCGACCGGCGAACCGGATCGGAGCCTGGAAGCGGGCCTTGCGGGCGGCACGGCGGAAGACGGTGAGGACGGCGGGTCCCGCCAGGGTGATGACGACGAGGTTGGTGACGGCGCGGCCGGTGTCCCAGCCGAGCGAGGTCGCCAGGTCGAAGGCGACGTACCGCTGGAACTGCTCGGTGAACGGCAGCCCCGGAAGGTAGGCGATCGAGCTGTTCGGGTCCAGGGAGAAGGGCCAGAAGGACAGGTTGAGCAGGAAGCCGAACAGATAGCCGGAGACCGAGCCGTACACCGCGAGGAGGGCGACCTCCCGCCGTCCCGTGGCCTTCGGCAGGAACCCGGCGAGCATGCCCACGAAGGCGCAGCCGAACATCTGGTACGGCATCCAGGGGCCGACGCCGCCGGTGATGAGCGCCGAGGCGAAGAGCGAGGTGCAGCCCAGGGTGAAACCGAAGCCCGGTCCGTACACCCGGCCCGCGAGCACGAGGAGGAAGAAGACCGTCTCGATGCCGGCGGTCCCCGCCCCGAGGGGGCGGATCGCGGCGTTCACGGCCGACAGCACCCCCAGCATGGCCAGGGCCTTGGAGTTGATGCCGCCCTCGGCGATCTCCGAGATCACCACGGAGAGCACGATCACGAGCAGGACGCCGAAGATCAGGGGCGGGGCGTAGTTCGAGCCGAACTTGCCCGGCGCCACGAGGAACGGCCAGAAGAACGCGACCACGCCGAGGAAGGCCGCCATCGCGATGACGAGCGCCGCCCGGGGGCGGATGCGGATGGCGGCGGGGGAGGTGCTCACGCGCGCGGGTCCGTTCCGTCGGCGGCGAGGACCGAGGCCAGTTGGTCCACGGCGAGGTAGGGGAGCGGGGCGAGGATCTTCGCGGTCTGCGGGGCGAAGACGGGGGAGGCGACGATGACCTCCGTGGTGGGCCCGTCGGCGACGATGTCCCCCTCGGCCATGACGACCACCCGGTCGGCGGCTCGGGCGACGAACTCGACGTCGTGGGTGGAGATGACGACCGTGCGGCCTTCCGCCGCGAGCCCGTCGACGAGGGTGATCAGCTCGCCCTTGGCCCGGTAGTCGAGCCCGCGCGTGGGCTCGTCGAGCAGCACGACCCGCGGGGCGGCGGCCAGTTGGATCGCCAGGACGAGGGCGAGCTTCTGGCCCTCGGACAGATCGCGGGGATGGGTGGTGTCGGGGATGCCGGGAGCGAGCCGGTCCAGGATGGTGCGGGCGGGGGTCCCGTCGGCCGCGACCCCCGACTCCGCGTCGGCCTGGTCGAGTTCCTGCCTGACGCTCTCCAGGTAGAGGAGGTCGGTGGGGGTCTGCGGCACCAGGCCGACGAGGCGGCGCGCCTCGCTCGCCGAGACCTTCCGGGGATCCGGTGCCTTCGGATCGCCGGGCTCCCCGACCGTGACGGACCCGGCCTTGCGGGGTCCTGAGCCCTGGAGGGCCCAGAGCAGGGAGGACTTGCCGGAGCCGTTGCGTCCCATCAGCGCGGTGACCTCGCCCGCGCGGAGGTCGAGGTCGACCTCGCGGACGGCGGGCACGCCCTGGTACGTCACGGTGACGCCGCGCGCGGTCAGCAGCCCGGGCCGGTCGGCGCCGGGCGCCGGGCGTACCGGCGGGGGCACGGCGTCCCGCAGCCGGGTCCGCAGGGGCGCCGCCGCCCGGCGGGCGTCGCGGATCGAGAGGGGGAGCGGGGACCAGCCGGCGGCGCGGCCCAGTTCGACGATGGGCGGCGCGATCGACGACGTACGGAAGACGTCGGCGGGCGGACCGGAGACCACCCGCCCGTCACCGGGCAGGTGGATGACCCGGTCCGCGTACTGGACGACCCGCTCCAGCCGGTGTTCGGCGAGCAGGACGGTGACGCCGAGGTCGTGGACGAGACGGGTGACGGCGGCCAGGACCTCTTCGGCGGCGGTCGGGTCCAGCGCGGAGGTCGGCTCGTCGAGGACCAGGATCCGGGGGTGCGCGGTGAGGACGGATCCGATGGCGACGCGCTGCTGCTGGCCCCCGGAGAGCTCGTGGAGGGCCCGGTGGCGGAGGTCGGCGAGACCCAGCAGGTCGAGGGTCTCCTCCACCCGCTTGCGCATGGTGGCGGGCGGTACCGACAACTGCTCCATGGTGTAGGCGAGTTCTTCCTCGACGGTGTCCGTGACGAAGCCGTCCAGGGGGTCCTGGCCCACGACGCCCACCACGTCGGCGAGTTCGCGCGGCGGATGGTCCGCCGTGTCCCGGCCGTCCACGGTGACCCGGCCGTAGAGGGTGCCACCGGTGAAGTGCGGCACGAGGCCGTTGACGGCGCCGAGGAGGGTCGACTTGCCGACGCCGGTGTGGCCGACGACGAGGCAGAGTTCGCCCTCCTCCACCGTCAGGTCGACATCCCGCAGCACGGGCTCGGCCGCGTCCTCGTAGTGGACGGTGACCTGGTCGAAGGTGATCACGTGACTTCCTCGGTGCGCTGCGCGGGAACGGCCGGACGGACCGGCGGGCTGGGAGGCGGGGCCAGGAATCCGGCGGTCCCCGCGAGGAGGATCGCGGCGGCCGGAACCCACGGGAGCGTCGGCCAACTCAGCGGGTAGATCGAAGGATTGAGTTCTGCGGCGTCGAAGCCCGCGTTGCTGAAGAGGAGGACGGCGGACAGCACCCCGCAGCCGGCGACGGCCCACTCGGCCGCCCGCCAGGGGTCGGGGCGGTAGGTGGTGCGGGTGATCCTGCGCCCGCCGAGACGCAGCCCCGCCACGCAGAGCGCCCCGCCGGCCGCCAGCGCCGGGAAGCCGAGCAGCACGGGGGCGGTGGCGTCGAGCAGCCCGTACGCCCCGGCGCACAGGCCGCACATGCCGAGCAGCATCAGGGCGCCGGTGGCCCGGCGGGAGCGGCGGGTGGCCGTGCCGGCCCGGCCGTAGCCTCGGGAGTCCATCGCCGCGGCGAGCCGGAGCGAGCGTTCCAGGGCGTCTTCGAGCACCGGGACGACGATCCCGCGCAGGGCGCGCAGCCCCTTGGACCGTCCGGCGCGCAGCCGCCGCGCCCGGTGCACGCGCTGGACGCTCTGGACCAGCTGGGGTGCCACGCTGATGGACACCGTGACGGCGACGCCGAGTTCGTACAGCGCGCCGGGCAGGACGCGCAGGGCCCGCTTCGGGTTGGCAAGGGTGTTGGCCGCGCCGATGCAGCAGAGCATGCACGCCAGCCGGAGTCCGTCGGTGGCGGCGGACAGCAGGGCTTCCAGGGAGACCGGCCCGCCGATCTGGATGCCCGCGTACCAGTCCGGCGTGGGCAGATGCGGGAGCGAGAAGAGGAAGTGGTCGTGGGGGGTGATCCCGGTGGCGAAGACGGCGCGGAACACCACCCGGATCGCGACGACCGTGAGCGCCAGATAGAGGTAGTACGTGAATCCGCGCGCCCAGGGGGCCTCGGTGCGGCGCATGGTGATGACGTGGCCGAGGACGGCGAGGACCAGGAACAGCAGCAGGGGGTTGTTGGTGCGGCTGACGGCGGTGGCGAGGGCCAGCGCCCAGATCCACCACGCCACGGGGTGCAGGGTGCGGGGCAGGCGGCGGCCGCCCGTGTCCGGCGCGGGGCCGGACACGGACGGCTCGACGGCGGCCGTGGTCGCACGGGGCACGCCGCTACTCCGCACGGCGGCGGCGCTTGGCGGCGAAGACGGCGGCGGCACCGATCAGCAGGCCCAGGGCACCGGTGACGACGGCGGGAACCCACGAACCCACGTCGTGGGCCGCGTCCGCCGCCGGTGCCGCGTCGACCACCTTGGGGCCGGGCGCGGCGACCGCCGGGGAGCCGGTCGTCGCCGACGGCGTCGGGGAGGCGCTCCTCGGCGGAGTCGACGGTGTCGGCGAAGGGCTCTTCGACGGGGCCGGGCTCGCGGTCACCGAGCTTGAGGGGGACGGTGGGGGAGGCGTGGTCGGATCGGCCGGGGGCGGGTTCTCCGGCGCCGGCCCGGTGTCGACGCCCGGGGGCAGCGGAGCCGCCGACCGGGTGTCGCGGGGCACCGGTCCGCCGCCGGTCGGGCGCGTGTTCTTCGCGCGCAGTTGGTCGGGGGTGACGGTCGGGCGTCCCTCGGTCCCCTCGATGTTCGTCCCGCCGAAGATCCACAGGTCGACGCTGCCTGGCCTGGGCTTGTAGAGCATGGCGCCGAGCTGGCTGTACTGCCAGGTGTTCTGGCCCGCGTCGGCGTGCCAGTACGACCAGTACGCGGAGGCGGGCGGGGTCAGGACGCAGTCGTCCTGCTGGGGCGTCGGGTACTGCTTGCCGCCCTGGTGGCCGCTGTAGCCGATGCGGCAGATGAAGGCGGGGCCGTCGTGGCCCGTGCCGGTGGTCCGCCAGCCGCCCTGGTTCAGGAGCTCGTACCCGGTGGTGGGCGTGGTGCCGCAGGAGCGGTAGATCGGCCCGCCCCAGTGGCTGAAGTCGACGGCGAGGACGGCACCGGACGAGGTGGTGCACTGCCCCATCGGCTGCGGGGCGGCTCCGGCGGGGGTGGCGGTGGCGGCGAGGGCCGCGACGGTCAGCCCCAGGGCGGTCGTCGCGCGGGCGAGGTGAGTGATCACGGGCGGCCGCCGTCGGACGCGCGGCGCCCGCGGGCGGCCCGGGTCGTGCCCCAGCCGGCGAGGACGAGGAGGACGGCGGCGACGGCGAGGCCGGTGACCTGGGATCCGGTGGCGGCGAGGCTTCCGCCGCCACCCTGGCCCTCGGCGGTGCCGGCGCCGCCGGTGTCCTCGCCGGGAGTGATGATCACGGGGGCGGGGGCGCCGGACGGCCCGGAGATGCTCGGTACGGGTTCCGGGGTGGTGCCGCTCATGTCCCGGGTGAGCACGCCGAAGGAGATGCCGGTCGCGCCGCCGACCGCCTGGGTGGAGGCCCGGACGTCCGACCCCGGCTGGCCGCCCTTGACGACGTTGAATCCGCCGTCCTTGTTCTGCTGCGAGGCCAGGAACGTCCGGGCCTTCGCGATCTTGTCCGCGTACTTCCCGGCATCCAGCGACAGGCCCTGGACGGCGAGCGCCGCCGAGTTCACGGAGTTCCCGGAGGCGCCGGGGAAGCCGCCGTCGGGGAGCTGCCGGCCGGCCAGCCAGACCAGGGCCCGGTCCACGGCCGCCTGCGCGTCGGCGTCGGGGAGCAGGTCAAGGGTCATGGCGGCCATCGCGGTCGAGTCGACCTCGATGTCGCTCGGCTCGCCGATGAGGCTGGGCCAGGCACCCGTCGACGGGTCGCGGAGACTCTTGAGGTACGTGATCGGTTCGGCCGCGGCGGCCGTCTCGCCCGCGCGGACCTGGGCCATGATGCCGAGGGACTGGGAGAAGACCGAGGTGGCGTAGGTGTAGTTGCCCCTGCCCGCGCACTTGCGGGGCTCGTTCGGAGTCGCGGCGGCGCAGGTGCCCTGGGCGAGCGCGCCGATCAGGTCCTTCCCTCCGAAGCTCCGCGGGTCGCGGCCCACGGACTCGGCCAGCACCGCGGTCTTGCCGATGAACCCGCCGCCCGCGTACTTCGTGCCGATCTTCGTCCAGTCGTGGACGCCGCGGCCCGAGGCGTCCTTGCCGCCCTTGTCGAGGAAGTCGACGATGTGGCGCAGGGTGGCGTCGTCCTGGCCGGTGGCGGCGAGCGCGTAGGCGCCGTCGATGGTCATGCCGTAGTCCGCGAAGCGGGGGCTGCCCTCGTAGTACCGGCCCTGGACCAGCCGCTTGTGATCGGCGAGGTAGGCCGACCCCTTCTTCAGATCCGGCCCTTCACCGGCCGGGGGAGGGGTGGGTCCGGTCGTCGGCGGCGTGGTGGTCGGAGGCGTCGTCGGGGGTGTGGTCGGGGGCGTGGTCGGCGGGGCGGGCTCCTTCGTGGTGAGCGTCACCAGGTCGCTCTTCGCTCCGGCGATGACGGCCGCGGTGGTGGCGTACAACAGCGGGTCGGTGGTGCCTTCCTCGAAGGCGAAGCCGCCGCCCGGCAGTTGCTGCCGGGAGAGCCAGGAGACGCCCGCGTTCGCGTGGGCACGGTCGCCCAGGGCCCGCAGGGTCTGGGCCACCCAGCCGGTCGCGTACGCGCTGCCCGGGACGCTGTACGAGGCGGCCGGCCAGGCTCCGGTCTTGAACTGGCCCTTCTTGAGGGAGGAGCGGGCCTTGGTGACCACCGGGGTGTGGCCGCCGGCGCGCTGGAGGGCGAGGGCGACGAGCGCGGTGGTCGGGGCCTCGCTCTCGCAGACCTGGCCGTCCAGGATCAGGAAGCTGGGGAATCCGCCGTCGTCGCACTGGAGTCGGGCCAGCCGGGCCACCGACTCGGACGGCGGGGTGAGGCCACCGTTCAGCAGGGCGATGACGGCGAGGGCCTGGCCCTCCGTCTGCCCGGTCGTACGGAAGTCGCCCTGGGTCGCGCAGCCGGGAACGGGCTGCGGGGCGTCCGAGCCGCTGGGGCAGACGTTCGCCATCAGGTCGCCGAGGAGGTCGTGGCCGCCGAAGGCGCGCGGGTCCTTGCCGGTGGCCTCGGCGACGAGCGCGAGGCGCGCGGCGGCGGTCGCGTCCGGCGCCTCGTCCGGTCCGGCGGGGTAGGCGTAGGCGGCGGTCTGTGCCGGGCGGGCGAGGAAGTCGGCGATCCGCCGGGGCGTGGGACTCCCGTCGTCCAGCGAGGCCAGGGCGTAGGCGACCTCGGTGGTGGCGAGGTAGTTGGGCGTCGTGTCGCCGTCGTTGACGACGCGCTGCCCGTTGGTCAGCCGGCCGGTGAGCCATCGGGTCGCGGCGGGCAGATCGACCGTGCCCGGGGGCACGTTCGGGGCGGGCGGGTCGCTCGGGTTCGGCGGGTCGCCGCCGTCGGCGCGGACGTCGTCGGGCGTGAAGGTGGGCCTGCCCTTGGTGCCGCCGATGTCCGTGCCGCCGAAGACCCAGGCGTCGACGTCGCCCGGCTTCAGCGTGCGTGACATGGCGCCCAGCGGACTGTAGGTCCACTTGCGCTGCCCGGGGGAGGCGATCCAGTAGGACCAGTAGGCGGTGGCCTGCGGGGTGAGGACGCAGTCCTCCTGGGCCGGAGTGGGGTACTGCTTACCGGAGTTGAAGGCCCGGTTGCCGATGCGGCAGATGAACGCGGGACCGTCGTGGCCCGTGCCCTCGGTGGTGAAACCGCCCGCCTTCAGGAGTTCGTAGCCGGTGGTGGGGGTGGTGTCGCAGCCGCGGACCACCGGACCGCCCCACTTCCCGAAGTCCACCGCGACGACGGCGCCCTTGGTGCGGGTGCACCGCTGGATCGGGTCGGCCTGTGCCGCCGGGGCTACCGTGAGGAACGCCACTGCCGCGCCGATGGCCAGAAGGGCGGCGGTCATGAGCGACAGCCCTCGCTGCCCCGCTCTGCCCGGCCGTCTCGCCTGCTGTTCGGTGCCCACCGCGGCCCTCGTCTCTGCCGGGCGGCGCGTGCGTGGCGACGCGCCCCCCCACGCAGCCGAGGCAGGGGAGGGCGGGGACGACCACGCCGTAGTCCGCGACGGCGTTCCTCGTGTGCTGGATCCAGCCCCAGGCATTCCGACTCGCCCGGGACGGAGCCGGGCCTACGGTTGCGGGTCAGCGCCGGATTTCGACCGGCTTCCCCTGGTGCTGATTGCTTATCAGCGGGAGTGCAACACGGATGTGCGGGAACCGTCAAGAGGGTGTGGATCCCGCGTAGGGGTACGCGGCGTCCGTGCCGGGCACGCCGCGTCCGACCGGGTGGCGGACCCTCCGTCGCTCGGGTAGCGTCCTGGGCTGCCACGTGGGGGAATCCGGTGCGAAGCCGGAGCTGACGCGCAGCGGTATGGGACGGCGGGGGCCGTTTCCGAGCCCGAATGCCCATGGCGGCGACGCAGTACTGAAGCCGTGCCACGCGTTCCGGACGGCGGCTCCCCGGCCCTGCCCGGCCGTGCGCGCGCACGGCGTGGTGCGGTGTGCGCCCGGAGCCGGCGTCCGCCGACTCCAGGAGCAGCCCATGCCTCGATTCCGTACCTCCCGCAGCCTCGCGCTCGCCGCACCGGCAGCGCTCGGCGCCCTCGCGCTCACCACGCTCCCCGCCTTCGCCACCTCCACCCCGGCGCAGATCGCCACCTCCAGGACCAACGGCGTCGCCTACCTCAAGTCCCTCCAGGCCGCCGACGGTTCGTACGCCGGCTCCGGTCTCTCCAACGAGTGGGCGTTCAGCGCCTTCGCGGCGGCCGGTACGGCCGTCGTCGACGTCGCGCCGGGCGGCGACACCACGAAGAACGCGAGAACCGTCTACCGAAACCTGCTGTCGACGGCCGCCTGGCCCTCGGCCACCCCGGTGGTCACGGACTACGAGCGCGGCACGCTCAACGCGTACGCCGCGGGCATCGACCCGGCCCGCGTCTCGGCCTCCCGTAACCTCGTCGCCGACACCTACGCGTACTGGCAGACGGCCGAGCCCGGCTACTTCGGCCCGTCCGCGAACTTCAACGGCACGGTCTTCGCGGCCCTTTCCCTGGGGGGCGCGAAGACCCAGGCGGGGACCGCCCGCATCCCGCAGGCCCTCACGGACGCGATCGTCGCCCGCCTCCGGGCCAACCAGCACAACGACGGCGGCTGGACCTACCAGAAGGTCGAGGGCAACGCCACGGGCCTCGCCTCGGCCGGCGACGTCGACATGACCGGTGCCGCGATGGCCGCCCTCTGCGTCTCCGGCGTCCCCCACACGGACACCGACGTCGTGCAGGCCAAGAACTTCCTCAAGGGCAAGCTGGTCGCCTCCTCCGGCGCGTTCAACTCCCTGTACGGGGTCAACACCAGCTCCAACGGCTGGGGCATCGCCGGACTCAACGCCTGCGGCATCAACCCGCAGTCGGCCGACTTCACCACGGTCCCCGGCAAGACGCCGGTCGACTTCCTCCTCGCCAACCAGTACAACCCGGCGGGCGGCTTCAAGTACAAGCCCGCGGACACCTCCCCGTCCGCGTACTCCTCCATCGACGCGCTGCGCGCGGTCGCCGGAGGCGGCTTCACCACGGCCCCGCCCGTCCCGGTCACCCCGGGCGCCCCCCAGTGGGTCGCCCAGTCCGCCTTCACGGCCGGCACCGCCACCAAGCTGGCCCTGACCGTCGACGACGGCGCGGGGAACCTCAAGGTGTGCTCGGTCTCGCTCACCCCCACGGGGACGACCACGACCCTCGGCGACGTCCTCGCCGCCGCCACGAGCGCCGCGACCCCGTCCGGATGCGTCACCTCCGTGACCCCGGCCTCCGGAACCGGCACGATCACCGCGGTCAACGGCAAGGCCGACAGCGGCTCGAACACCTGGAAGGTCAGCGTCGACGGCTCCGCCTTCGCCCGGGCCCTCCGCGAGAAGACGATCAACGTCGGCGACACCATCGCCCTGCGCTGGGGCGCCTGACCCCGAGCGCCGCGGCCCCCTCCGGTGTCCCCAAGGGACGGCACCGGAGGGGGCCGCGGCCCGGGACGAGCAACTTCGAACAGAGGGAGAGGCATGACTCCGGCCGAGGAGATCAGACACATCACGGTGATCGGCATCGGATCCGGTGACCCCGACCATCTGACGCTCGGGGCGGTCAAGGCGATCGCGCGGACGGAGGTCTTCTTCATCCTGGAGAAGGGACCGGAGAAGTCCTCCCTCACCCGACTCCGACGGGACATGCTCGCCGCGCACGCGTCGGGCTCCCACCGTGTCGTCGAGGCCGAGGACCCGTGGCGCGACCGCTCCCAGGAGGAACCCGGCGGCTACACCGACGCCGTCCACGACTGGCGCCTGCGGCGCGCCGACGTCTGCGAACGCCTGATCCGCGACGAACTCGCGCCCGGGCGGCGCGGAGCCTTCCTCGTGTGGGGCGACCCGTCGCTGTACGACAGCACCCTGGCCGTCCTGGAGGAGATCACGGCGCGCGGCGACGTGACCTTCTCGTACGAGGTGATCCCCGGGATCAGCAGCGTGTCCGCCCTGGCGGCCCGCCACCGAGTCGGCCTCAACCGCGTCGGCCGGCAGATCCACATCACGCCGGGGCGGCGGCTCGCGGAGACCGTGGGCAACGACGACGGCGACATCGTCGTCATGCTCGACGCCCACGAGTCCTTCCAGCGGTTCGCCGGTGACGGGACCTGGATCTACTGGGGCGCCTACCTCGGCACACCCGACGAGATCCTGATCTCGGGACCGCTCGGGGAGGTCGCCGAGGAGATCCGGCGGGTACGCGGAGCGGCCAGGGCCGCCCACGGCTGGATCATGGACACGTACCTCCTGCGCCCCGGTCCCGACGCCGACTGAGCCGACCTCCCCACGACCGAAGGAGGGCGGGCGGCCTCCACGCCGCCCGCCCTCCCCGCACGCGTGCCACCGGGCCCTCCCCCGGTGCCCCCGCGCCGCCCGGGTCACCGTCCCGGGCCACCGGGTCTCTCCTCCCGGTCGAACGAACTCATCCCGTGGCCTCCGCGGTGGAGGCCCGGACGAGGTGGTGCGCGTAGGCCTCGGGGGTGAAGAACAAGGGCAGTTCGGCCCGGAGCGCGGTCCGCTCGAACAGGTCGCGGACCTCGTCGAGCGAGGCCCAGGGGTACTCCGCGCCGAGCCGTGCCAGCTCCTCGTCGAGCACGTCGAGCACCGTCTCCCGGTCGATCACCCGGTGCCGCAGCCACTGCCAGATCTGGACGCGGGCGATCTCGGCGGTGGCGGCGTCCTCCCGCAGGCCCCCGATCGCGACGGCTCCCTCGCCGCGCAGCCAGGCGTCGAAGTAGCGCAGGGCCACGGCGACGTCGGCGCGCACCCCTGCGGCGGCGGGCGGGCCGCTGATCCGTCGTACGGAGAGCAGGTCCGCCGCCGTGGTCTCCACGTCGTCCCGGGTCCGGTGGATCTGCTCCGGCTGCCGGCCCAGGACACGGTCGAAGGCCTCCCGGCAGACCGGGACGAGCCCCGGATGGGCCACCCAGGAGCCGTCGAAGCCCTCCTCGGCCTCCCGCTCCTTGTCGAGCCGCACGGTGGCGAGGGCCGCCTCGTGCGCCGCCGGATCCCTGCCGGGCACCTGGGCGGCCATGCCGCCGAGGGCATGGGCGCCGCGCCGGTGGCAGGTGCGGACGAGGAGGTCGGTGTACGCGCGCAGGAACGGGGCGGTCATGGTGACCTTCGCCCGGTCGGGGAGCAGGAAGTCGGTGCGGTGGCCGAAGGTCTTGATCAGGCTGAACAGGTAGTCCCGGCGTCCGGCGTTGAGGCCCGCGCTGTGCTCACGGAGCTCGTGGAGGATCTCCTCCATCTGGAAGGCGGCGGTGATCGTCTCGATGAGGACGCCGGCGCGGACGGTGCCCCGGGGGATGCCGAGGAGTTCCTGGGCGAGCAGGAACACGTCGTTCCACAGCCGGGCCTCGTAGTGGTTCTCCAGCTTGGGGAGGGAGAAGTACGGGCCGCGGCCGGCGTCGATCTGCCGCTGGGCGCAGTGGAAGAAGTACAGGCCGAAGTCGACGAGCGGGGCGGGGACCGGGCGGCCGTCGACCTCCAGGTGCGCCTCGTCGAGGTGCCAGCCGCGCGGCCGGACCATGACGGTGGCGGGGTCCTGCCCGAGGCGGTACTCCTTGCCCTCCGGCGTGGTGAAGTCGATCCGCCGCTCGACCGCGTCGAGCAGGACCAGCTGCCCGCCGATGATGTTGTCCCAGGTCGGCGCGGTGGCGTCCTCGAAGTCCGCCACCCAGACACGCGCTCCGGAGTTCAGCGCGTCGACGGCCGTACGGCGGTCGGCGGGCGGGCCGGTGATCTCGACCCTGCGGTCGGTGAGGCCGGGGGCCGGAGGCGCGACCCTCCAGGTGGGATCGGCGCGGACGGCCGAGGTCGCGACGGGGAAGCCGAGCGGTGTTCCGGTGGCCAGCCGGATGGCCTGGCGGCGGCGCTCCTTCAGGAGCCACTGCCGGCGCTCGCCGAAGGCGGAGGCCAGTCGGCCCACGAAGTCGAGGGCGTCGGGGGTGAGGATCTCGTCGTGGCGGTCGCCGGGGGCGGCCAGGACGCGGATGTGTCGGGTCGGGACGCTGGTGGTCATCGCGCTCTCCTGGGCTTCGAGGGGGCTTTGATGCAGAGGGGGAAGGGGGTGGGCCCGGACGTCGAGACGGGAAGGGGGGCGGGCGGAGACGGTCGCCCGCCCCCCCCGTGAGGGGCGGAGGCTTTCGCCCGCCGCCCCGTGCGGCCGGGCTGTGTCCGGCCCGGCCGGTCAAGGGGGTCTCCTAGGGAGTGTGACGACACGCCCTAGTGGAACTGCTCCTCCTCGGTGGACCCGCTCAGCGCGGTGGTGGAGGAGGCCGGGTTGACGGCGGTGGAGACCAGGTCGAAGTAGCCGGTGCCGACCTCGCGCTGGTGCTTGACGGCGGTGAAGCCCTGCGCCTGCGCGGCGAACTCCCGCTCCTGGAGGTCGACGTAGGCGGTCATGCCGTGCTCCGCGTAGCCCCGGGCGAGGTCGAACATGCCGTGGTTGAGGGAGTGGAAGCCGGCCAGCGTGATGAACTGGAACTTGTAGCCCATGGCGCCGAGTTCGCGCTGGAACTTGGCGATCTGGTCGTCGTCGAGCGCCGCCTTCCAGTTGAAGGACGGCGAGCAGTTGTACGCGAGCATCTGGTCCGGGTACCGCGCGTGGATCGCCTCGGCGAACGCGCGGGCCTGCGCCAGGTCCGGGGTGCCGGTCTCGACCCAGATGAGGTCGGCGTACGGCGCGTAGGCGAGGCCACGGGCGATCACGGGGTCCATGCCGTTCCGGACATGGTGGAAGCCCTCCGAGGTGCGCTCGCCGGTGACGAACGGGGCGTCGCGCTCGTCGATGTCGCTGGTGAGCAGGGTGGCGGCGAGGGCGTCGGTGCGGGCGATGACCAGGGTCGGGGTGTCCGCGATGTCCGCGGCGAGCCGGGCCGCGTTCAGGGTGCGGACGTGCTGCGAGGTGGGGACGAGGACCTTGCCGCCGAGGTGGCCGCACTTCTTCTCGGAGGCCAGCTGGTCCTCGTAGTGGATGCCCGCCGCGCCGGCCGCGATCATCGCCTTCGTCAGCTCGAAGGCGTTCAGCGGGCCGCCGAACCCGGCCTCGGCGTCGGCGACGATCGGGGCCAGCCAGTCCGTGGTGTCCGTGCCGCCCTCGGCGGTGGCGATCTGGTCGGCGCGCAACAGCGCGTTGTTGATCCGACGCACGACCTGCGGAACGGAGTTGACCGGGTAGAGGCTCTGGTCGGGATACGTGTGCCCGGCCTGGTTCGCGTCGGCGGCCACCTGCCAGCCGGACAGGTAGATCGCCTGGAGCCCGGCCCGCACCTGCTGCACCGCCTGCCCCCCGGTCAGCGCGCCGAGCGCGTGCACGTAGTCCAGGTCGTGCAGCTGCCGCCACAGCCGCTCGGCGCCGCGCCGGGCGAGCGTGTGCTCCTCGCGGACGCTGCCGGAGAGCCGGACCACGTCCTCGGCGGTGTACGTGCGCTCGATCCCGGCCCAGCGCGGGTCCGTCGCCCAGCGCTCGGCCAGCTCCGCCGCCGTCGTCTTCGTGTCTGCCATGACCGTCACCGTCTCCTTCGGTCGTGCCGTGCCAAGGCCGCGAAGGTCTCCGCGCTCGTGGCACCAGGTGTCTTGTCGAGGGGTGCGGCCCGCCGGGCCCGGACGGGCGGAGATGAGCAATCTGTGCCGATCCGGAAAGCGCTTGAGCCGGAACTGCCGAAGTCAGGGCATGAATCGGGTCCCGTTCGCGCCCTGGATCTGTTGGGTCCGGTGGGCCGCACTCAGACTCTGGCACTGGCACCCAGTGCCATCAACGGTGGACGCATGCCAAGTTCTGCGCATCCTTCCGCCGCCTTTTGCCACGATTGCCAAGGGCACGGACGCGCTCGGACGGCCTAGGCTGACGCCGAGGTGGCGAACGACCGGGAGGCCGAGGGTGAGCAAGACGTACGCCGGCGCGAGACTGCGGCGACTGCGCGAGGACCGGGGGATGAGCCAGGCCGAGCTGGCGCGCACCCTGGCCATCTCGCCCAGCTACCTCAACCAGATGGAGCACGACGCCCGACCGCTCACCGTGCCCGTGCTGCTGCGTCTCACCGAGGCCTTCGGCGTCGATCCCGGCTTCTTCTCGGAGCGGGACACCGGCCGCCTGGTCGCGGACCTCCGTGAAGCGCTGTCGGGGGAGCTCGCCGCGGCCCGGGTCTCCTCGTCCGACCTCGCCGAGCTGGCCTCACGGATTCCGGCGGTCGCCCACGTCCTGGTCGACCTGGGGCGGCGCAACCAGCGCCTCGCCGAGCGCATCGCCGACGCGGCGGACCCGAGGGGATCGGATCCGGAGCTGCCGCGCTCCCCGCACGAGGAGATCCGCGACTTCTTCTACCGCAGGCAGAACTACCTGCACGAGACCGATCTCGCGGCGGAGGCGCTCGCGGCGGAGATCGGCATCCGGCCCGGCGAGATCATCAGTGCTCTGAGCACACGGCTCTCCGACCGGCACGGCGTCCGTTTCTCCACCGGGACGGGGGACCGGCTGCACTCCTACGACGAGAAGACCCGCATCCTGCGGCTGTCCGTCCGTCTCCGCCCCGGCCAGCGCGCCTTCCGGCTCGCCACGCAGCTGGCCCTGCTGGAGTACGGGGACGGTCTGGACCGGCAGGCGGCCGAGGACTTCGCCCCGGACGGCCCGGCCCACCGGCTGGCGCGCATCGGCATCGCGAACTACTTCGCCGCCGCGCTGATCCTCCCGTACGAGGCGTTCCACACGGCGGCCGAGGAGTTCCGGTACGACATCGAACGGCTCACCGACCGCTTCGGGCTCGGCTACGAGACGGTCTGCCACCGCCTCAGCACCCTGCAACGCCCCAAGCTGCGCGGTGTCCCCTTCTCCTTCGTCCGCGTCGACCGGGCGGGCAACATGTCCAAGCGGCAGTCCGCCACCGGATTCCACTTCTCCCGGGCCGGCGGCACCTGCCCGCTGTGGAACGTGTACGAGGCGTTCGCCGCGCCGGGCCGCATCCACGTGCAGATCGCCGCCATGCCCGACGGGCAGCGCTACCTGTGGACCGCCCGCGCCCTCACCCGCCACCGGGGCGGCTGGGGCGAACCCGGCAAGACCTTCGCCATCGGGCTCGGCTGCGAACTCCGGCACGCCCACCGCCTGGTGTACTCGGACGGCCTGGACCTGGACAACGCGTCGGCGGCGACCCCGATCGGCATGGGCTGCCGCGTCTGCGAACGCCTCGACTGCCCCCAACGCGCGGCCCCACCCCTCGGCCGCCCCCTCCTGATCGACCAGAACGCCAGCACCTTCGTGCCGTACCCGGTCGCGGACCCGCCGGCCTGAGGCCCAGGCCGCCAGGGGCACCGGGGCGTGGCCCGAGCCTAGGAGCCGGGGCCTCCGGCGGTGCGGCGTGTCTCCGCGAGGTGGATGCCCACGTACCGCGTGAGGGCCAGCGCGTCCCCCGGCTCGTCGGCCTGAAAGGTGACGCGACGCAGCAGACCGACCCCGTCGAGCGCCACGCCCTCGCGGGCGAGGACGAACACGAGGGCGAGCAAGGCGGCACGGGCGTTGCCGTCGTCGAAGGGATGGAAGAAGCACACGTCGAGATAGGCCCGTGCGGCCCGAGCGGTGAGCGGAAGGGGCCGGTCGGCGGCGCGCGCGCTCTCGGCCAGGCAGGCGTCCAGGCGGGCACGGGTGTCCGGGCCGATCCCGTACCGCTCCTTGCCCCCCTTGGCGAAGGCCGGCAGCTCGCGGAAGGCCGGCGGACGCGGCGTGCCCAGGACGTGCCGCTGCCAGCGCTGGAGCAGCGCGAAGTCGAGGGCGGAGCCCCGCGCCGCATCGGCCCTCAGCCGTTCCAGAGCGGCGAGCAGCCCGTCGGCGCGGGCGGGATCCAAGGCGCCGTCGAAGGCGCGTACGTCCTCCACCACCCCGTCGCGCGACGGCGTCACCGGGTCGTCCCGGTCGTCCTTCGTGGCCTCGTGCCACGGCACGCCCTCGCGCACGTCGAGCCAGCGCTCCAAGTGGTCCGGCACCGGTCCGGCGGGCCGCGGGGTGTCGTCCGGGCGCACCGACAGCGCCAGCCGCTCCGCGACATCCTCGACCAGCTCCGGGTCGGGGCCCGTCCAGCTCGCGAACCGTCCGCCGATCGCCTCCTCGACCCACTCCCGCGCGAGATCGGGAGCGACGCCCCAGCGGCTCAGGAACCAGGTGAGCACCTGACGGCAGTGACCGTGCCAGCCGCTCCCGCACCCGGTCCGGTCGACCACCTGAAGGATCAGGTTGCGGGCGGCGCGCTCCCACAGGATCCGCTGGTCCTCGATCCCGGCCAGGTCCAGCGGATAGGCGTCGAACCACCCGGCGAGACTCTCCAGCCACGCGCGCCACTCGCACAACGCCGCGACGACGCGGGCGACCGTCTCCCGCGGCGTCGTGATCGAGTCCCGGGGGCAGCACCAGTTCCCGACGGGCCCACCGTCGAAGTCGCCTTCGTCGTGCGCCCAGCGCCAGCCCACGGTCCAGCGGCCGTAGTGCTCGACGAGGGCGTGCGCCATGGCTTCGGCCCAGGGCTTGCCCGCGTCCCAGCTCCACGCGTCCATCGCGGTTTCGCCGAGGGGGAGTTCGGGGCGGCTGGGCACCCGCTGGGCGGGACCGAGCGACCGCACCACCTCCGGTGCCGAGGCGCTGTCGAAGGGGTGACGGGTGGGATCCACATCGTCCCAGGTCAGAAAACGCGGTGCCAGCTCGACGATCACCGCGCAAGCCTGCCCGCCCCTCCGGCCGCGGTTCAAGCGGATTCCGCCGGGCTCCACCGGAGCCAGGGCACGCCGTCGGCGCCCGCCCGGAGTGGGGGGTGGACTTACTAGGACGTCCAACTATATGTTCGTGACGAGCCCGCGGTGCAGGGAAGCCGGTGTGATTCCGGCGCGGTCCCGCCACTGTGACCGGGGAGTGTGCTCTTCCAGCAGGTCAGGCCACTGACGGAAACCATCCGTCGGGAAGGCCGGAGAGCATGCGCTGATCCGGGAGTCAGGATACCGGCCGTGGGGTGTTCCGTGTTGTCCACGAGGATGGAGCAGACACGCATGGCACCGGTACGTGACCACGACCCTGGTGATCCGGCGGAGTACCCGAACCCCGAGGCCCTGACCTCGCGTTCGTGACTCGACGAGGGCGTCACCGCCTTCCCTGTCCCGCGGCCCGTACCGCGGTGCGCACCCCCGATCGGTGCCGCGCCGCGCCCTCGCCGCGCCTTCCTCGGATCCGTACCTGACGAGAGCAGGCTTCGATGGTCCGCGAGCTCACCCATTTCATCGGCGGCAAACACACCGCCGGCACGTCCGGTCGCTTCGCCGACGTGTACGACCCCAACACCGGCGCCGTCCAGGCCAGGGTCCCCCTGGCCGGGCGCGCCGACACCGAGGCGGCGATCGCCGACGCCGAGACGGCCCAGCGGGAGTGGGGCCGGTGGAACCCGCAGCGGCGCGCCCGCGTCCTGCTGCGCTTCCTCCAACTCGTCGAGGAGGAGAGGGAATCCCTGGCCCGGCTGCTCTCCTCCGAGCACGGCAAGACCGTCGCCGACGCCCACGGCGACCTGCAACGCGGCCTGGAGGTCGTGGAGTTCGCCGCCGGGATCCCGCACCTGCTGAAGGGCGAGTTCACCGACAGCGCCGGCACGGGCATCGACGTCCACTCGCTCCGCTCCCCGCTGGGCGTCATCGCGGGCATCACCCCGTTCAACTTCCCCGCGATGATCCCGCTGTGGCAGGCCGCACCGGCCCTCGCCTGCGGGAACGCGTTCGTCCTCAAGCCCTCCGAGCGCGACCCCTCCGTACCCCTGCGGCTCGCCGAGCTCTTCCTGGAGGCCGGTCTCCCGCCCGGCGTGCTCAACGTCGTCAACGGCGGCAAGGAGGCCGTCGACACCCTCCTGGAGGACCCCAGGGTCCAGGCCCTCGGCTTCGTCGGCTCCACCCCGGTCGCCGCGCACATCTACGCCACCGCCGCCGCCCACGGAAAGCGCGCCCAGTGCTTCGGCGGGGCCAAGAACCACATGATCGTGATGCCCGACGCCGACCTGGACCAGGCCGCCGAGGCACTGATCGGCGCCGGGTACGGCTCGGCCGGCGAGCGCTGCATGGCGATCTCCGTCGCCGTCCCGGTGGGGGAGGAGACCGCCGACGCGCTGGTGGCGAAGCTGAAGGAGCGCATCGCCGCCCTGCGCATCGGCACCTCCGACGACCCGGACGCCGACTTCGGCCCGCTCGTCAGCCGGGACGCCCTGGACCGGGTCGACCGCTACGTCGGGATCGGGGTCGAGGAGGGTGCGGAACTCGTCGTCGACGGACGGGGATTCACCCTGCCCGGCCACGAGAACGGCTTCTTCGCGGGGGCGACCCTCTTCGACCGCGTCACGCCGTCCATGCGGATCCACCGGGAGGAGATCTTCGGCCCGGTGCTGTGCGTGGCACGCGCCGCCGACTACGAGGAGGCGCTCCGGCTGCCGAGCGAGCACCCGTACGGCAACGGCGTGGCCATCTTCACCCGCGACGGAGACACCGCCCGCGACTTCACCCGGCGCGTCCAGGTCGGCATGGTCGGCGTGAACGTCCCGATCCCGGTCCCGGTGGCCTACCACACCTTCGGCGGCTGGAAGCGCTCCGGATTCGGGGACCTGAACCAGCACGGCCCCGACGCCGTCCGCTTCTGCACCCGCACCAAGACCGTGACCTCCCGCTGGCCCTCCGGGGTCAAGGAAGCCGCGAGCTTCACCATGCCGACGATGGGATGAGCGCCGTGACCACCCTCACCGAGGACCAACTGGCCCTCGCCGAAGTCACCCTGGACTTCGCCCAGCAACAGCTCGCCCCGCACGCCGTCGCCTGGGACCAGGACAAGCACTTCCCCGTCGACGTCATCCGCAGGGCCGCCGCGCTCGGCCTCGGCGGCGTGTACGTGCGCGAGGAGCACGGCGGCTCCGGACTGAGCCGCGCCGACGGTGTCCTCGTCTTCGAGACCCTGGCCACCGGCTGCCCCTCGATCGCCGGTTACCTCTCCATCCACAACATGGTCGCCTGGATGATCGACCGGTACGGAGCCCCCGCCCAGCGCGCCCGCTGGCTGCCCGGTCTGTGCTCCGCCGAGGCCCTGGGCAGCTACTGCCTCACCGAACCGGGCGCCGGATCGGACGCCGCCGCCCTGCGCACCCGGGCCGAGCGCGACGGCGACCACTACGTCCTGACCGGCGTGAAGCAGTTCATCTCCGGCGCGGGCACCTCCGACCTGTACGTCGTCCTGGCCCGCACCGGAGGAGACGGCCCCGGCGGCATCTCCGCCTTCGTCGTCGAACGCGCCGACCCGGGCGTCTCCTTCGGCGCGAACGAACGCAAGATGGGCTGGAACGCGCAGCCCACCCGCCAGGTCGTTCTGGACGGTGTGCGGATCCCCGCCGACCGGCGCCTCGGCGCCGAGGGCGAAGGCTTCCGCATCGCCATGCAGGGCCTCGACGGCGGCCGCCTCGGCATCGCCGCCTGCTCCCTCGGCGGAGCCCGGAGCGCCTTGGACCGCAGCCTCACGCACCTCGCCGACCGGGAGGCCTTCGGCGCCCGGCTGCTCGACGCCCAGGCCCTGCAGTTCCGGCTGGCCGACATGGCCACCGAGCTGACCGCCGCCCGCGCGCTGGTACGACAGGCCGCCGACGCCCTCGACCGGGGCGACCCGGAGGCGTCCCGCCTCTGCGCCATGGCCAAGCGGTTCGCCACCGACACCGGCTTCTCGGTCGCCGACCGGGCGCTCCAGCTGCACGGCGGCTACGGCTACCTGAGCGAGTACGGCATCGAGAAGATCGTCCGGGACCTGCGGGTCCACCGGATCCTGGAAGGGACCAACGAGATCATGAACGTCATCGTCGCCCGCGGCCTGACGGAGCACCTGCGATGACCGGGGACGAGGAGGTCGTCGTCCGGACCGAGGGACGGACGGGCCGTCTGGTCCTCAACCGCCCCCGGGCCCTGAACGCGCTCAGCCACCCGATGGTGCTCCGCATCGAGGAGGCCCTCACCGCCTGGCGCGAGGATTCCCGCGTCGAGACGGTGGTGATCTCCGGCGCGGGGGAGCGGGGACTGTGCGCGGGCGGCGACATCCGCGCCATCCACGCGGACGCCCGCACGGGCGGCACGGCCTCGGCGGACTTCTGGCGGGACGAGTACCGGCTCAACGCCCTCATCGCCCGCTACCCGAAGCCGTACGTCGCCCTCATGGACGGCATCGTCATGGGCGGCGGAGTCGGCGTCTCTGCCCACGGCACCGTACGGATCGTCACCGAGCGCTCCCGCGTCGCCATGCCGGAGACCGGCATCGGCTTCGTGCCCGACGTCGGCGGGACCTACCTCCTGGCCCTGGCCCCGGGACAGCTCGGCGTCCACCTGGCCCTGACCGGGGCGTCCGTCGGAGCTGCCGACGCCCTGCTCTGCGGCCTCGCCGACCACTTCGTACCGTCCGACCGCCTGGAGCGCCTCGTCACGGACCTCGCGCACGCGCCCGTGCACGACGCCCTGGCGGCTCACGTCGGCCAGGCGCCGCCCGGACGACTGGCGGCCCAGCGCGCGTGGATCGACGACTGCTACGCCGCCGACACGGTGGAGGAGATCCTCGACCGGCTCCGCGCGAGCGGCGTGCCGGCCGCCGAGGAGGCCGCCGCCACCCTGGCCACCCGGTCGCCCACCGCGCTCAAGGTCGCCCTGACGTCGGTGCGCCGCGCCCGTGAGCTCGGGCCCCTGGAGCGGGTCCTCGCACAGGAGTACCGCGTCTCGTGCGCCGCACTGGCCTCCCCGGACCTCGTCGAGGGGATCCGGGCCCAGGTCATCGACAAGGACCGCGCCCCCCGCTGGTCCCCGGCCCATCTGTCGGGCGTCACCGACGAGGACGTCGCCCGCTACTTCGCCCCGCTCGGCGCCGACCGCGAGCTGCGGCTCTCCGCCCCCGACACCTTTCAGGAGGTGCCCTGGTGACCACCGTCGTCGCGTTCATCGGCCTCGGCCGCATGGGCGGCCCCATGGCCGCCCACCTCGCCGCCGCCGGCCACCGCGTGCTCGGCTTCGACCTCGTCCCCGAGGCCCGGACGGCCGCCGCCGCCCACGGGGTGGAGACGGCCGACTCGGCCCGGGCGGCCGCCGCCGGGGCGGACGTCGTCCTCACCATGCTGCCGGAGGGCCGCCATGTCCTCGCCCTCTACCAGGACGAGGGCCTCCTCGCGGCCGCCCGCCCCGGCACCCTGTTCATCGACTGCTCCACCATCGACGTCGCCGACGCCCGCGCCGCCCACGAAGCCGCAACGGCCACCGGTCACCGCGCCCTGGACGCCCCCGTGTCGGGCGGCGTCGTCGGTGCGGAGGCCGCCACGCTCACGTTCATGGCGGGCGGCGGCGACCCCGAGTTCACCGAGGCCGAACCACTGCTCGCGATCATGGGGAAGCGGGTGGTGCACTGCGGCGGCCCGGGAGCCGGGCAGGCCGCGAAGATCTGCAACAACATGATCCTCGGCATCTCGATGATCGCCGTCAGCGAGGCCTTCGTCCTCGGCGAGAGCCTCGGCCTCTCCCACCAGGCGCTGTACGACGTCGCCTCGACGGCCTCCGGGCAGTGCTGGGCGCTCACCACCAACTGCCCCGTCCCCGGGCCCGTCCCGGCCAGCCCCGCCAACCGCGACTACCGCCCCGGGTTCGCCGCACCGCTCATGGCCAAGGACCTGGGACTCGCCGCCGACGCCCTGCGCGCGGGCGGCATCGACGCGGGGCTCGGTCCGCGCGCGGCCGAGATGTACGCGGCGTTCGCCGAGGGCGCCGGAGCGGCCCAGGACTTCTCCGGGATCGTCCACGTCCTGCGCGACACGGCCACCGAAACACCGAAGGGAACGTTCACCACATGACCGCGACCGACTACGAGACGATCAGCGTCGAGCGTACGGGCGACCGCACCGCACTGCTCACCCTCAACCGGCCCCAGGCGCTCAACGCCCTGAACCTCCAGGTCATGGAGGAGGTCGTGGCCGCCACCGAGGCGCTCGACCGGGACCCGGACGTCGGCTGCGTCGTCATCACCGGCTCCGCGAAGGCCTTCGCGGCCGGCGCGGACATCAAGGAGATGCAGCCCCAGGGGTACATGGACATGTACCTCACCGACTGGTTCACCGCCTGGGACAGGCTCGGGAGCCTCCGCACTCCCACCGTCGCCGCCGTCTCCGGCTACGCCCTGGGCGGCGGCTGCGAACTCGCCATGCTCTGCGACATCCTGCTCGCCTCCGACACGGCGGTCTTCGGGCAGCCGGAGATCAAGCTGGGAGTCATCCCGGGCATCGGCGGCTCCCAGCGGCTCACCCGGGCCGTCGGCAAGGCCAAGGCCATGGAACTGTGCCTGACGGGCCGGACGATGGACGCCGCCGAGGCCGAACGGGCGGGCCTGGTCTCCCGTGTCGTCCCGGCCGACGACCTGCTCTCCGAGGCCCTCGCGGTCGCCGGGACCGTGGCGGGGATGTCGAAGCCGGTCGCGATGATGGCCAAGGAGGCCGTGAACCGCGCCTTCGAGACCACCCTCGCGGAGGGCGTCCGCTTCGAACGCCGCCTGTTCCACGCGGTGTTCGCGACGGCCGACCAGAAGGAGGGCATGTCTGCCTTCGCGGAGAAGCGGGCCCCCGACTTCACCCATCGCTGACCCCCGGCGGCCGCGCCTCGGCGGGAGGACCCGCGGGAGGAACGCCGGAGGCCCGGCCCCGGGATGCCGGGGCCGGGCCGCTTCATCGGCTCACAGGGGCGTCGGGTCTCAACTCACCTGGAGCGAGACGTCGTCCAGGACGAACGACGTCTGCAGGGACTGGTCCTCCACCGACGTGAAGTCGAGGGTGACGGTCTGACCCGCGAAGGAGGAGAGGTCGTACGACTTCTCGACGTAGCCCGCGGCCGCGTCCAGGTTCGAGTAGGACGCCAGCTGCCGGCCCCCCACGCGGACCGTGGCCACGTCGTACGCCACGCTCTCGGTCTCGTCCGTGTCGATGTGGACGAAGAACGAGAGGCGGTACGAGGCGCAGCCCGAGGGGACGGCCACGGACTGCGTGGCCTTCTCGGTGTAGCTGGTGCCCCTTCCGCCCAGCCACGCCTTGTAGCTGCCCGCGTGGGCGGCCTGCCGCGCGTCGTTGGTGATGACACCCGCGCTCGCGGTCCACGGGCTGCTGCCGTTCTCGAAGCCGCCGTTCACCACGAGCTGGCGCGGCGTGCAGGAGCCGCCGCCCGTGACCGTCAGGGTGTAGGTGGTGGTGTGGCTGACGGTGCCCGTGCCGGTGACCGTGAGGGTGTAGGTGCCGGGCGCGGTGCTCGCGCCGACCTGGACGGACAGGGACGAGGAGCTGCCGGACTGGACCGACGTCGGGGTGAGCGTGGCGGTCACGCCGGCCGGAGCGCCGGAGACGGAGAGCCCCACGGTCTGGGCGGCGCCGCTCACGGTGCCGGTGTTCACCGTCGCCGAGACGGACCCGCCGGGGGCCGTGCTGCCCGCGGCCGGGCTCACGCCGACGGAGAAGTCCTGCGCCGGGGCGGTCCCGCCGACGGCCTGCTTCCACAGGGCGTAGGCCACCCCGTCGGAGCTGCGGTTCAGCACCGTCGCGCTGATGTTGCTCGTGGTGTCACAGGCGCTGTGGTAGCAGGAGTCGTAGGCGGCGTTGGCGGAACCGCCCCACTTCTGCGCCTGCGCCGCGGTCTTGCGGGCGCTCGCTCCGGCCGCGTACCCGGAGGTCGGGACGCCGCCCTGCTGGAACGAGTAGTCGTCGCTGCGGCCCTGGCCCTCGGTGTTCTCCTCCGGCGCGAGGTTCAGGGAGGTCCAGTACGCCTTGAGGGGCGCGGCGGCGGTGGAGTTGAGGTTGTTGATGAAGTAGCCGCCGTTGGTGGAGCCGACCATGTCGAAGTTGTAGTACGCCTTGACGGCCGTGCGCTGCGCGGTGGTGAGCCGGTTGACGTAGTAGGCCGAGCCGTTGAGCCCCTGCTCCTCGTCGGTCCACCAGGCGAACCGCACGTGCTTGGTCATCGTGGGGTTCTTCTCGGCGAGCACGAGGGCGTTCTCCAGCAGGGTCGCGGAGCCCGAGCCGTTGTCGTTGATGCCGGGACCGGCCGAGACGCTGTCCAGGTGCGCCCCGAACATGACGACCTGGTCGTCGGGGCCGCCCGGCCAGTCGGCGATCAGGTTGTTCGACGGGTAGGTGCAGGTGGTGCAGTTCTGCTCGGTCACCGTGTATCCGGCGGCCTGAAGCTTGCCCTTCACGTACGCCAGCGACTGGCTGTGACCGGCGCTGCCCGCGCGGCGGTTGCCGCCGTTCTGGCTCGCGATCGTCTGGAGCTGGGAGAGGTGCGCCTGCACCTTGGCGACGTCGACGTCCGGCGGGTCGTTGCCGGGCTGGGTCCCGCCGACGTTGAGCGTGAAGTCGGCGGTGTGGGACAGCGTGGTGCCCTGGCCCTTGACGACGACCGTGGACGCGCCGGGTGCCGCGTTGGCGGTGGCGGTCAGGGTCAGCACCGAGGACTGGCCGGACTGAACCGTCGCGGGGTTGAAGGAGGCGGTCACCCCGGCGGGCAGACCGGTGGCGGTCAGGGTCACCGACTGGGCTGCGCCGGTCGTGACGGCGGTGCCGACGGTGGTGGTCACCGAGCCGCCCTGCTGGACGGTGCCGGACGAGGGGGCGAGCGACATGGAGAAGTCGTCGTTCTGGCCGCTCGGGGTGCAGGTCGGGTCGGCCGACTGGGCGGGCACGCTGATCGCGTCCCAGGCCGCCTTCGTCCTGGTGAAGAGACCGCAGGTCGCGTCGAGCGACTTGGCGGAACTGAGCGTCGCCGTACGGTACTTCTTGTAGCTCATGCTGCTGGTCTTGAGCAGCATGCCGCCGTAGAAGATCTTGCCGGCCGTCTGGATCCCGACGCCGGTCAGGGTGCTCTGGTTGCAGGTGGTGCTGCTGGGCTTGCCGCCGCCGGGGTTGGTGCCCTCGGCCAGCAGGTAGAACCAGTGGTTGAGCGGGCCCGCGGCGGCGTGCACCTCGGTGTTGGGGATCGCCGAGCTGTAGCAGGCCGGGTCGTTGTTGACGGCCGGCGGGTTGTACATGTTGCGGATCGGTCCGCGCCCCTGGAGGTTGATGACCTCGCCCACCGTGTAGTCGGGGACGTCGTAGGGGGCCGGCTCGTTGATGTACGCCTCGGTCAGCGCACCGAAGATGTCTCCGGTGCCCTCGCCGAGCCCAGCCTCCTGGCCGCTGGTGCCGCCCGGGGTGTTGGTGTCGATGGCGTGCCCGTACTCGTGGGCCACCACGTCCACGCCGGCGATCCACTCGTTGGCGCTGTTGCGCCCGATGGTCACCGAGCTGCCGTCCCAGTAGGCGTTGAGGTCGCTGAGCCCGACCTTGCCGGGGAAGCTGCGGCCGTTGCCGTTGACGCCGTTGCGGCCCAGCCACTGGCCGAGCATGTCCCACTGCTTCTGCGCGGCGAACATCAGGTCGACGCAGCCGGTCTCCTTGCTCGTGGGGTTGCCGGTGCCCCAGGAGTCGGAGGACTTGGAGAAGACCGTGCCGGTGGAGTAGTCGGCGCAGCTCAGGCCGGTCCGGTTCGGGTCGCGCAGGGAGTAGGTGGAGCCCGAGGCGGTGGTGTCGATGGTGAGCGGGCCGGGACCGTTCCACTTGCTGTTGCCGGAGCCCGCGACCACGTCGTCGTAGCTGTCGACGACGGCACCGGTGCGGGCGTCGACGAAGACGTGCAGGCGGCTGGGCGCGCTCTCGGTCCGGCCGCGCAGCACGGTCTCCCAGGCCAGCACCGGCCGGTCGTCCTTGAGGCGGACGACCAGCCGGCTGGTCTCGACCCGGTCGACCGAGGCCAGCTTCTTCCGCGAGGTGGTCTCGGCCCGCTGCGCGGTGACCGAGGGCCGGGTCGCCAGGTCGATGCGTACGGAGGAGGCGGACTGGAGGGCGCGGATCCTGCCGGAACCGTCGGCGAGGATCACGGCGTCACCGCCGACGACCGGCAGGCCGCGGTAGCTGCGCTCGTACGACACCGAGTAGAGATCCTTCACCCAGGGGGTGACGAGGCGCCTCTCGTACTGTTCCTGGGCCGAGTTGACGAGCGTGTCGAGACCGCTGTCGACGGCCAGGTCCGCGGCCGCGACCGCGCGGGTCACGGGGCTGTCCTTCGCGACCGTCTCCGGTCGCGCCGACGCCGTTCCGGCGACGGCGCCGACGAGGCTCGCGGACAGCGCCATCGCTGCGACGGCCGCCGTCCATCTGGTGGGCTTCAACGTCCCCTCCGATCGTGGGGTTCGGGTTACGTCGCCGCCGAGTATGGGTGTGTACATGGCAAGCCGAAGGCATCCCTGCGGGCATAAGACCCGCGTTATGACCCGCCCGGCGCCCCACCTCGCGCCTGTGGATCCGCCCCGGTCCTGATCCGATCACCCAGGTGAGACGCCTGCGCGGATGCCCTGCGTCGAGGCCGGGGCCGCCGGCCCGCCGGACCCCGCGCACGAAGTGTCAGCCGGTCCGGACGAGCGGTACACCCCGCCGAGCGCCCCGGTGTGCGCTCCATCGGAGGCGGCGAAGCCCTTCTGTGTGGGCACCTCACCACGCCCCCACCTACCTCATGAACGCCAAGGCCTTCCCCCCCAGGCCGCCGCACACGCGTGGCTGGTCCAGAAGGCCACGCCCAAGCAGCGCCCGACGAACACACCGGCCCCCACCCCGCTACCGGGGTGGGGGCCGGCGTCACCCCGGTCGCGGACGATCAGGCCGGGGACAGGAGCACCCCGGGCAGCTCACCGGCCTCCACGGCATCCCGGTCGACGCTCACACCCGTGTACGCGCCCACGGCCGTGAACACCAGCTCGGGCAGACGCTCACCGTGCTCCTCGAAGTACGCGACCACCTCGGCCTCATCGGCCTCGGGCATCGACGGGAACACCGCCCCCGCGGCACCGAGAGCGGCGTCCAGAGCCGAACCCTGTCCCGTGTCGGTGCCGAAGTCCGCCCGGTACGCCCACGCGTCGGGTGCGTGGACGAGCAGCGCCGGAGGGCTGAAGCGGTTGGCGCTCAGGCAGATGATCTCCTCACCCTCGCAGGGAAGCATCGACTCGACCTTGCCCCGGTAGCCGGTCGCCCAGGTCGCCGAGCCCCCGTCCTCCAGCACGTACGTCCACTCACCGCACGTGCCGTACATCGCGCGGTTCACGAGGGGGGAGGGGTGGCCCGGCCGCCCGGCCGGTACCCGCAGCTCCCCGCCCGGGGTGCGCGCGGCCAACTCGTCGAGGTCGGCACCCAGGTTGATGAGGAAGTCGTCCGACTCCATGCCACGCGCCAGCGTCAGGGAGATGCCGCCGAGCATGCCGGGTCCGGCCGACGGAGGGGTGTGGTGATGCGTGCCTATCCATGCGATGCCGTCACTCATGCCGATCAGGCTATCGGCCGCGCCTCGGGGCTTCTCGTCGGCGACGCGAGCCCGCCGCAGCATCGCGCCGGGTCCGGCCGACGGAGGGGAAGGCCCCGGGCCATGTCGCCCGGCGACGAGGCTGCGCTCACGCCGATCGGCCGGAATTCCCGCTCCCGAGGGCCGCACCGCGTCCTAGACTGCGACCGCTCCAAGACCTGGAGATCATCGGGAGGGCGTGCAGGATGAGACGAACACTGATCAGCGCATGCGCGGCCGCGGCGTTACTGGTGTCCGGCGGGAGTGTCGCCACCGCCTCGGAGGGCGCTCCGCCGCGCACCACGCACGGGCCTTGCCAGTACACGCAGACTCCGGACGAGCCGCCGGCCCGCCCGGTGCCGCTGCCGCCCGACCCACGGCGCACCCCCGCTCGCGGCACGGTCGACCTGGCGGTCCCGACCAGCCAGGGCGCGCTCCCGCTGCGCCTGGACCGGGCCAAGGCGCCGTGCACGGTCCAGAGCTTCCTGCACCTGACCCGGCACGGTTTCTACGACCGCACGGTGTGCCACCGTCTGACGGCCTACCCGACGCTGAAGGTCCTCCAGTGCGGCGACCCGACCGGCACCGGTGAGGGCGGGCCCGGGTACCGGTACAAGGACGAACTCCCGGTGGACCTCCCGCCCGCGCCCACCGATCCCACGGGCGCGCGCCGGGTCTACGGACGCGGCCTGCTGGCGATGGCCAACGCCGGTCCGAACACGAACGGTTCACAGTTCTTCGTCGTCTACGGAGACTCCGCGCTGCGACCGAACTACACGGTGTTCGGCACGGTCGGCCCCGCCGGTCTGAAGACCCTCGACAAGATCGCCGCCGGAGGCATCGAGCCGACCACGGAGGACCCGGCACCGGTCGACGGCACTCCCGTCCTGCGGACCGAGCTGCTCCACCTCCGGCCGTCCTGCCGGCACTGACGCACCGAAAGGTCGCCGCGGCCGAGCCCGACACGCCGGACGGCGTGCGGAGTCGGCTCGCGGCGACAGGGTCCCTGCCTGCTTCCCTGAGTCGGATGGCGTCGCGCGGAGATCACCGGCTTCGTGACCGTCAAGGGCGCGACCGGCCAGGCCGGCGGCCCCGGGCGTCCGCGGGCGGGTCCTCCGGGGCGAACGTCAGGGTGAACAGCGCCCCGCCGCCCGCCGCCGCCCCGGCCGTCAGCTCCGCTCCGTGCGCGTGGGCGATCTGCCGGGCCATGGCCAGGCCGAGGCCGGAACCGGGCAGGGCGCGCGCGGTCTCGGCACGGTAGAAGCGGTCGAAGACATGGGGGAGGTCGGCGGCGGGGATTCCCGGGCCGTGGTCCCGCACCGTCAGCGTCACCCCGCGCGGGCCGCTCCCGTCCGAGTCGGCTCCGTTTCCGCCCGTGCCGCTCCCGCTCCCGTAGGTGCTCAGCGACACCTCGACCGGGGTGCCGGGCGGGCTGAACTTGGCCGCGTTGTCCAGCAGGTTCGTCAGCAGCCGGGCGAGCCGTGCCGGGACTCCCGGCCGCACGGCCCGCGCCGCGCCCGCCTCCACCTCCAGGACGAACGGGGTCCGAGGCCAGTGCGTCCGGGCCGTGCCCACCACCTGCTCGGTCATCTCGGCGATGCGCACGTCCTCCAGGAGCGGGAGCGGCTCCTCGTCCCGGGCGAGCTCGATCAGGTCGTTCACGAGGCCGGTCACCTCCCGGATGCCCCGCTCCAGCGCCCCGGCCGCCCGATCGCGCTGGGCGGGGGTCAGCCGGTCGCCGCGGGCCAGGAGCTCCGCGTTGGCGCGGAGCGCGGTCAGCGGGGTCCGCAGTTCGTGGGAGGCGTCGGCGACCAGCCGCCGCTGGGAGGCCACCGACTGCTCCAGTTCGCCGAGCATGGTGTTGAAGGTGGCCGCCAGCCGGGTCACCTCGTCCTGCCGTCCCGGCGGGCCGGGCGGGAGCTCGATGCGGTGGCGCGGGTCACGGGTCGCCGCGATCCGTTCGGCGGTCGCCGTCAGCCGGGCCACCGGGGCCAGGCCGGTGCG
Organism: Streptomyces sp. NPDC002232; assembly: GCF_042890295.1. Lineage (NCBI taxonomy): Bacteria > Bacillati > Actinomycetota > Actinomycetes > Kitasatosporales > Streptomycetaceae > Streptomyces > Streptomyces sp. NPDC002232. The sequence continues at coordinate 494,756 of NZ_JBIARV010000004.1, forward strand.
GGAGACGGCGTGTCCGAGCAGCCCGGCCAGCAGCACCCCCACCGCGCCGACCGCCGCGAGCAGCACGGCCGCCTGCCGCACGCCCCGGTCCACCGGGTCCGCCCGCAGTGCCACCTGGAGCGCCCGCCCGTCGCCGAAGGGAGTGGTCAGCATCCGGAGCGGCTGCCCGAAGCGTTCGACGTTGCTGTAGTACGCGGCCCGTCCGCCCGCCGCGACCTCGCGTACGGCGGGGGAGACGGGCAGCAGATAGGGGGCGTCGGGATCCGCCGCCGGGTCGGCGGGGACGATCTGGGCGCAGGGCGGCGCGGAGAGGTAGCGGCACTCGCCCGCCAGGACCTGCGGGCCCTCGTCCCGGTTGGCCTGGACGATCCGGGTCGCGGACTGGGTGAGGGACAGGTCGAGCTGGTGGACCAGTTCGTAGCGGATGACGAGGAACGCCGCCGTGCACACCCCGACCGCGACCAGCGCCACCGCAGCCGAGGCCGCGAGCGCCAGGCGGGTGCGGAGCGGTCGTCTGCGCCGCCAGCGCGCGCCCAGTCCGCGTGCCCCGCTCATGCCACGTCCAGCCGGTAGCCGACTCCGTGCACGGTGTGGACGAGACGCGGCTCGCCCCCGGCTTCCAGTTTTCGCCGCAGATATCCCACGTAGACCGCGAGCGAGTTGGAGTCGGGCCCGAAATCCTGCCCCCAGACCCGCCGCAGGATCACCTCGCGCGGCAGGACCTGGCCCGGGTGGCGCAGCAGGAGCTCCAGAAGGGCGGCTTCGGTGCGGGAGAACTCCAGCGCCCGGCTGCCCCGCCGCCCGGTACGTGTCACGGGGTCCAGCGTCAGGTCCGCGAAGGACAGGTCCCCGCCGGGAGCGGGCGGCGCGGCCCGCCGCAGCAACGCCCGCACCCGCGCCACCAGCTCGTCCAGGGCGAACGGTTTCACCAGGTAGTCGTCGGCGCCGGCCTCCAGCCCTTCCACCCGCTCGCTCACCGACGACAGGGCCGTCAGCACCAGCACCGGCGTGCGGTCCTCCACCGCCCGCAGCCTCCGGCAGACCGCGAGCCCGTCGAGGACCGGCATCATCACGTCCAGGACCACCGCGTCCGGCTGCCAGGCGGCCACCGCCGACAGCGCCGCCAGGCCGTCGCCGACACCCCGGACCTCGTACCCCTCCATGCTCAGCCCGTCCTCGACGGCGGCCCGGACGTCCGGCTCGTCCTCGGCGACCAGGATCCTGCCCGTACCGCGCGGAGCGCCCGCGCCGCCGAAGCCGCCGGCACCGCCCGCGCCGCCGATGCCGCCGGCACCGCTCCCGTAGCCCCTGCCGCCCGGGCGCCCGTCGCCCCTGCCGCTCCAGCCGTCCGTGCCGCCCCCGCCATCCGGGGTCCCGCTGCCCCGGCTCCCGTCGCCCGGACTCATGCCGCTCATCCCGCTCATCCCGTTCGTGCCGCTCACGCCGTTCATGGCGTGAAGCCTGCCAAACCGGACTCTTAGAACCCTCTTAACCCGCTTCGTGAGAGTGGCGGCCATGCGCACACCACTCTCCGTCGTGATCGGTGCGGGCGGCACCGGCGGCCACATCTACCCCGGTCTGGCCCTGGCCGAGGCCCTGCGCCGCGCCGACCCGGCGACGGTCATCTCCTTCATCGGCACCGAACGCGGTCTGGAGACGACGCTGATCCCGGCGGCCGGACACCGGCTGCACACCGTCGACATGATCCCCTTCGACCCCGCGCTCGGCGCGAAACGCTTCCTCCTCCCGGCCGCGCTCCTGCGCTCCGGCGCTCAGGCCCGCCAGGTCCTGCGCACCCAGAAGGCGCACATCGTCGTCGGCATGGGCGGCTACCCCAGCGCCCCGGCGATCGTCGGGGCGAAGATGGCCGGGCTGCCCAGCGTGATCCACGAGTCCAACGCGGTCCCGGGCCGGGCCAACCAGTTCGCCGCCCGGCTCACCCCGCACCTCACCGTCGCCTTCGACGGCAGCCGCGCCCACCTGTCCGGCGGCGAGCGGGCGCAGACCGTCGGCATGCCGATCGCCGCGTCCCTGGCGGCCCTGGACCGGCCGGCCCTGCGCGAGGAGGCACGGCGGGCCTTCTCGATACCCCCGGGCGCCCGGGTCGTCCTCTTCAACGGGGGCAGCCTCGGCGCGGCCCGCCTCACCGCCGCCGCCGTGGGCCTCGCCGCCCGCTGGAGGGAACGGGAGGACGTCCACCTCCTGATCAAGACCGGCCCGGCCGCTCTCGCACAGGCCCGCCGTGACCTCGTCGAAGCGGGGGTCGGGGCCGTCGCGCAGGCGGTGCCCTACCTCGACCGGATGGACCTCTCCTACGCGGTCGCCGACCTCGTGGTCTGCCGCGCCGGCTCGGCCACGATCGCCGAGCTCGCCACGACCGGCGTGCCCGCCGTCCTCGTGCCGTACCCGCACGCTCCCGGCGACCACCAGACCCACAACGCCCGGGTCCTGTCCGACGCGGGCGCCGCCCACCTCCTCCCCGACGCCGAGACCACTCCCGGCCGGCTCGCCGCACTCATCGACCCCCTCCTCGCCCACCCGTCCCGGCTCGCCGTCATGGGACGCGCCGCAGACCCCGGAAACCACGCCCGCGCCGCCGACCTGCTGGCAGAGACGGTCATCCGCCTCGCCGGACATCCCACCACCACGAAGGAGCTCACCCCGTGACCCCCACGACCATCGACTGGACCGGCCGCACCGTGCTCGTCACCGGAGCCGAGGGCTTCATCGGTTCCACACTCGTCGACCTGCTCGTCCGACGGGGCGCGCGCGTCAAGGCGTTCGTCCACTACAAGCCGTACGCCGACAAGGGGCACCTCGCCCGCTACCTCGACGACCCGCACGGACCGGTCGAGTTCATGGCCGGGGACGTCGGCGACGCGGGCCGGGTCATGGACGCGGTCGAGGGCTGCGACACCGTCTTCCACCTCGCCGCGCTCATCGGCATCCCCTACAGCTACGACTCCCCGGGCGCCTACGTCCGCACGAACGTCGTCGGGACCGAGAACATCGCCGAGGCCTGCCGCCGCCACGCGGTCCGCCGCCTCCTGCACACCTCCACCAGCGAGGTGTACGGGACGGCGCTCACGGCCCCGATCGGCGAGGACCATCCCCTCCAGCCGCAGTCGCCCTACTCCGCGTCGAAGATCGGCGCGGACATGATGGCCCTCTCCCACTGGCACGCCCACGAGTTGCCCGTGACCGTCGTACGGCCCTTCAACACCTACGGACCCCGCCAGTCGGCCCGCGCCGTCATCCCCACGATCCTCGCGCAACTGCACGCCGGAGCACGGGAGATCCGCCTCGGCTCCCTCACCCCGACCCGCGACTTCACCTACGTCACCGACACCGCGGCCGGATTCCTGGCACTGGCGGGCTGCGACCGGGCCCTGGGCGAGAGCGTCAACCTCGGCACCGGCCGCGAGATCTCGATCGGAGACCTTGCGCAGGCCCTCATCACCGCCTCCGGCCGGGACGCCGAGATCGTCGTGGACCCGGCCCGGCTCCGGCCTTCCGGCAGCGAGGTGCACCGACTGCTCTCGGACAACACGCGGGCCCGCACCTGGGCGGGCTGGGAACCGGAGGTCGGCCTGGAGGAGGGCCTGCAACGGACCTCGGCGTGGGTGGCGGACCACCTGCACCTCTTCGCCCCGGGGCGCTACCAGGTCTGAGCGACCCTCCCGGAGGAGGGCGTCCGGCTCGGAACCGCTGGACGCCCTCCCCGGCACCACGGGCGGAACGGACCGCCGACCCGTGGGAGACGTCAGCCTCGTCTTCTGAAGTGGCCGTTCTGGTGCAGCTTGTAGAGGACCCAGGGCAGGAGGGCCGCGCACACGGCCAGGAAGACCCACTTCAACCACGGTGGCCCGTCGGGGCGGTTGCCCTGGGCCAGCAGCGCGGCGGTGGTGAGGAGTGCTGTCATGCTCCGCGGCTACCCCGGGTCGAGATCGGCACGCGCCCCCGGCCCTGCGTCGGAGGGCCAGGCGGGGCCGTGTGCAAGGGAGTTCTGCCCTCCGGCCTCCCCGCCCCTGAGGGGCGCACTCCCGATTCCGCGCGCCGTACGGATGCGAATCAGGACATTCCTGGTGCGGCGCGGTCGGCCTCGCACGCCGTCGGCCTGCTTCGCCGTGGAAGCGACGTACCGGATCCGGCCGGGGCGCTCCGGAGTGCGCCCCCTGTGCACCCTGCGCTGTGTTCCGGCCGCTGAGGCAAGGGCAGAGGGGTGGGGGTGGCCGCTCACGTCGTGCGTCCCTGGCACGACGGAGGAACGAAGGGGTGGGAATGATACGAGTGACGGTGGTCTACGAGGCGCAGCTGCTGCGGACCGCGCTGGTCGAACTGCTGAGATCGGGCGGGGTCACGGTGGTCTCCTCGCTGCCTCGGTGGCCGCACGGCCCGGCGACGGGGACGTCCGAACCCGACGTGTACGTGGCGGACGCCGAGTGTCTGCCGTCCTCGGCGGCGCGGCCCGTGGCGGCGGTGGGACCGTTCGCGGTCGAGGGCCCGGGTGTCCGTCCGGCCCTGCTGGCCCTCGTCCCCGGGCAGCGGCCGGGGGTGCTGCGCCGGGCCCACGCCGCGGGGGCGGCCGGTTTCGTCGACCAGGACGCCCCGAAGGGCCGATTACTGGAGGCCGTGCACCGTCTGGCCAAGGGGGAGCGGTTCATCGACGACACGCTCGCGATCGGGTTCCTCCAGGCCGCGGAGATGCCCCTGACCCGGCGTGAGCTGAGCGTCCTCTCGCTGGCCGCCGGCGGAGCGCCGGTCGCCGAGATCGCCGCGACGCTGTTCCTGACCAAGGGCACGGTCCGCAACTACATGGCGAGCGTCATCCGCAAGGTCGGCGCACGGAACCGCGTGGACGCCATCCGGATCGCCCAGGGAGCCGGGTGGACCTGAGCACGGCGCCGTGGCGCCCGGGCGCCGGGTGGATCTGAGCGCCGCGCCGTGGCGCCCAGGGGGCCGGGTGGACCCGAGAACCGGCCCGCCGAGTCCTGGCCGGCCCCCCCCGCCGAGTCCTGGCCGGCCCCCCCCGCCGAGTCCTGGCCGGCCCGCCCCGCTCACCCTGGTCCCTGACTCCAGTGCCCCACCAGATCGCGGTAGAGGGCGGAACGCGCGAGCAGCTCGTCGTGGGTTCCGTACGCCGCCCGGGTGCCGTCGAGGACGAGGATCCTGTCGGCTCGGAGCGCCGACGACAGCCGGTGGGCGACCACGACCAGGGTCCCCGGCCGCGCGCTCAGCGCCCTCTCCGCCGTGGCCTCCGCGACGGGGTCCAGGTGACAGGTCGCCTCGTCGAGCAGGAGCAGGGGCGCGGGGGCCAGATGGGCGCGCCCCAGCGCGATCAGCTGGCGTTCGCCGAGCGACAGGGCGTCCGGCGTCAGCGTACGGTCGAGCCCGCCCGCCCGGTCGACGAGCGGTCCCAGGGCGAGCACGTCGACGGCCCGGTCGACGGCGGACGGATCGGCGTCGGGCCGCAGGTACCGCAGGTTCTCCCGCAGGGTGCCCGTGAAGACGTACGCCTCCTGGGGGATCAGCACGCGCAGGGCGGTGAGCTCCGAGGGCGGGCAGGCCGCGACGGCGTGGCCGAAGAGCCGTACGGCGCCCTGATCGGGGCCGAGCAGGCCCGCCGCGACGTGCAGCAGGGTCGACTTGCCGATGCCGCTCGGGCCGACCACGGCGATGTGTTCGCCCTGCTCGACGGTCAGTTCCAGCGCGTCCAGCACGGGGGGCGCCCCGGGGCCGTACGCGGCGCGCACGCGGTGCAGCTCCACCGCCGGTGCCGTCCCGCCTGCCCTGCGTGGACCGGGCGGGCCGGGCGGTCCGGCGGCGGGGGGAGGGGCCGGGGGCAGCGGTTCGGTGAGCCGGTCGAGGACGACGAAGAGCCTCGCGCCCGCGGCGCCCAGGACGGTCATCAGCGTGTGCAGCGCCGGGAGCAGCGACTGGAGGACGTACGTGAGTGCGCCCACCACGGCCCCGGCCGTGACGCCCCGACGGAGCAGCCACGGGGTCGCGGCGAGCAGCAGGAGGACCGGGAGCTGTCCGGCCGTCGCCACCGAGAACGTGCGCAGGGACGCCCAGCGGGCCAGGGCGCGCTGGGCGGCGGCCGCTTCGTCGACGGCACGGCGGTTCTGCTCGGCGGTCGCCTCCTGGGTGCCGCAGGCCACGGTGTCCCGCAGGGCGGTGCGGGTGATCTCGGCGCGCCGGCCGACGGCCTCGTCCGCGTCGAGGTACCGGTGCTGGGCCCGTGCCATGGGCCGCAGGGAGGCGACGAACAGGGCGAGGCCCAGGACCAGGGGAGGCAGCACGACGAGAAGGAACTGCGGCGCGAGCGACAGCAGACCGGCGAGGGCGCCCGCGGCGACGAAGACGAAGGAGCGGGTGGCGAGCACCAGCCCGGCGAAGCTGTCCCGGGCGATCTCGGTCTGACTCGTCAGCCGGGACACCGCCGTGGCGTCCACACCCCCGCCCCCGCCCGTACGCGTGGCCGTGCGCAGGGCGCGGACCACTGCCCCCCGGACGAGCTCGTCGCGCAGGGGCTCCGTGAGGTGGGGGAGCTGGGCGAAGACGCCCCGGACGACGGGAGCCCCGAGGAGAATGGCCACGGCGGCCCCCGCCAGCCAGAGAAGACCGGTCGTGGGCGCGCCCCTCAGGAATCCGTCGTCGAGGGAGCGGGCCACGCAGTAGCCGCCGAGGAACGTCTGCGCGGATTCGGCGGCCGACCAGGCCGCCAGCTTCGCCAGGGCGCCTCGGCGGCGCACGAGGAGGGACCCGAGCCACGTCGTGACGCGCCGGGCGGAGCCCGTCCCGCCGGTGCCGGACACCGGCGCGGGTCGGTCGGTCGGCTTCGGACGGCCGGTCGGCTTCGGTCGGTAGGCCGGCTTCGGGGTGTCGGTCGGCGTCGGTCGGCCCGTCGTCGTCGGCGTGGTCGGTTCCTTCGCCCGCCCCGGGCGCGGAGCGGGCGTCACTGGCCCGCTCCTGTCGCCGGGACGGCCGGTTCGGGAAGAGCGTCCGGCGCGGTCGACGTGCGCGGGGCGTCCACCGACGGGGACTCCGCGGTCCGGGCCTCCGCCGCGAACACCGCCCGGTACTCCGGTTCCTCCCAGAGCACGCCGTGCGGTCCGGACCTCCGCACGCGGCCCGCCTCCATCCAGACGACCTGATCCGCCCGTGCGGCCGTGGACACCCGGTGGGCGACGATGAGCCTCGTGCACGCCCGTGACGGCGTGGCGAGGGCCCTCTCCACCTGACGTTCGGTGGCCGTGTCGAGGCTCGACGTCGCGTCGTCGAGGATCATCAGACGACCCCGGCCGATGAACGCGCGCGCCAGACCCAGGCGTTGGGCTTCGCCGCCGGAGAGCGGGGCGTCGTCCACCGGGGTGTCGTAGCCCAGCGGCAGCAGCCGGACGAAGGTGTCGGCGCAGGCGGCCTTCGCGGCGTCCCGGACGCTCGCCGGCGTGGCGGGGCTTCCGGCGGCCCCGGTCCCGGCGGCCAGCGCGGCGCCGACCGTGGGGGTGGCCCCGCCGTCGAAGACGGGGCGCGCGAAGGCGTACGCGGTCGCCCCGCGCAGCTCCGACCGGGACAGTTCCGCCAGGTCGACTCCGTCCAGGGAGACGCTCCCGGCGTCGGGGTCGGTCAGCCGGCCCGCGACGGCGGCCAGCGTCGACTTGCCCGACCCGGAGCGGCCCACGACGGCGACCGTCGATCCGCCGTCGATCGAGAGCGTCACGTCCGTGATCAGGGGGACACCGTCGCGCGTGACCCGCACTCCCCGGAGCTCCAGCGTCCCCGGCGCGTCGGGGGGCAGGACCGCGGAACCGTGCGACATCGGGGCCAGATCGGCGAGTTCGGCGGTGCGGCGTGCCGCGCCGCGGGCGCGGACCAGGGTGCCGAGCGGTGCCGCGATGCCTCCGATGCCGGCCGCGAGCGCCGCGTACCGCGAGGCGGCGAGCAGACCGCCCACGCTGACCTCGCCCGCGGCGAGAGCGACCCCCGCGACCGCGACGACGGCCGTCGTGAGCAGTGGCAGGAGGACGCCGCTGCGGGCCACGGCCCGGCCGTGGACGCGCCACATGCGGGTGCCGTGCCGTGTCATCTCCGGCAGCGGGGCGAGGACGCGCTCCTCCTCGTGCCGTGCCGTGCCGGCGGCGGCGATGGTGCGGGCGCCGCTCAGGGCTTCGGCCAGCCGGGCGGCGACGGCGCCCTGGGCCCGCTGGTAGGGGACGACCGAGTCGGAGGACTGGGTGGCGAACGCGCGGAGCAGCAGCAGGAGCAGGGGCAGACCGGCCACGAAGACGGCGGCGGTCCAGAGGTGGATGAGCGCCAGGGCCACGAGGGCGCCGATCGGTACGAGCGCGGACGACACCGCGGTCGCGAGGGCCGCCGGGGCCGTGCCGCTGTCGGTGGCGTTGACGCACAGCCGGGCGGCGACGTCGCCGCCCGAGTGGGGTGCCGCCCGGTGCGGCGCGGTGCCCAGGAGACCGTCCAGGGCGCGCAGCCGGATCCAGGCGGTGGCGCGGGCGTTGGCGAGCTGCGTCAGAAGCACCGAGCCGGTCTCCAGGAGCACTTCGGCCACGAGCAGGACGGCGGTCCACAGCAACCACGCGTCCGCGTGCGCCTGGTGACGGAGCAGCAGGTCCAGGGTCCGGCCGGCGAGCGCGGGCACGGCGAGCGAGCAGGCCGCGCCGGCGACGGAGCAGAGCAGCAGCGCCGCCGTGGTGCCCGCCGTGTGCCGTACGGCGCCGCGGAGCAGCCGGTCGGAACCGGTCGACCAGGCCATCCGGCCCCTCCTCTTCTCCTCCGGGAGCGACGCTCCCGCCGGTCCGCGGGACTCCGGCCTTCCGGGTCGCCGGACTCCGGCCCGGACGGCCGGAGCCCCGGGAGCGTCGCTCCCGGGGCCCCGTGACTCCTCACCGGCGCTCGGGGCGCCGTGCGGGAAGCCGGATCGGGTCAGTTACAGGTGGTGACGCTGAGGCTGCTGTCACCGCAGAGCAGCAGGCTCGCGCGGCTGCCGGTCTCGACGTCGCCGATGGCCTCGTCCTTGGGGGTCTCCAGCGACTGAAGGTCGAAGAGGTTCATGATCGTTTCCTTTCATTGGGGACGGGTGGTGCGGTACGACCCCGTCACGGGGCCGGTTCGTGGGGCCGCGGAAGCGGCGGGAGGAAGGGCAGGTGGGCCGTGCGGTCGCCCAGGGCCGCGGAGAGGGCGAGCAGGACCCCCGCCGTTCCGGTGGACAGGTCCATGGAGAGGCGCATCATCTGCTCGCCGGGGAAGGCGAGCCGGCCCTGGTAGGACATGGCGTGCCAGCTCAGGCAACCGACCTGCCGGCGTACGTCCTCCGGTGTGGTGCCGGGCCCGCCGGCGTTCGTCCGGGCGAGGTGGAGCACCATCCCGGCGACGCCCCGGAAGAGACCGGGCTGGGCGTAGAAGGTGGCCTGCGCCGCCCGTACGATCTCGCGGCGTGCCTGGTCCAGAACGTCGTCGCGCCGGTGGAGCAGGTAGTCGTCGATGACCATGCCGATGCCCACGCTGCCCGCGCCGAGGTACGGCATCGTGCGCCAGCCCTCGTCGACCTGAAGGGTCCCCGAGGCGCCGCGCACGCAGCGGCTCAGGTCGTCGTGGAGGGCCTCGGCGGCGAGGTCGAGGAGGGCGGTGTCCCGGGTGCGTTCGTAGAGCCGTACGAACAGCAGGGCCCGTCCGGCGGAGCCGTACAGGAGTCCCGTACGCACCGTGCCCGCCGCTCCCGTCGGACGGGCGGGGGCCCGGAGCGGGCGGGCGGTCAGCTCGGCGCACCGCAGGGCCGCCGCGTGGAAGCCGCTCTCACCGGTGGCGGTGGCCAGGGCGTCCAGGGCGAGGCCGACACCGGCCGTCCCTCCGTACAGGTCGGGGGCGAGGCCCTCGTGGTCCTCCTCGGCCACGAGCGAGGCCAGTTCGAGCGCTGCGGCCGTGTGTCCGAGCCGTTCGAGGGTCCACGCGACACCGGCGAGCCCGTCGTAGAAACCGAGCGGTGTGCCGGAGTCGGGCTGTTTGGCGTGCCGCAGGAGCCGGTCCTCGGCCTCCGGACATCGGGGTGCCCCGCTCTCGTGCAGGGCGTGGAGCACTCCGGCGGTGCCGTGTCCGACGGTCATGCCGCCGCCGGCCGTGGCGAACTGCGCGATGTCCCCGGGGAAGAACCGATCCTCCCTGTCGGGCGTCGCCGACGCCAGGATCGCGCCCACCATGGAGTCACGGCTGCTCGGCCAGTCGCCCGGCTCCACGGGCAGGAACCGGGAGCGGTCGGGCGCCCGCGAGCTCCCGCCGGACCGTCCGTCGGCCGGGTCGCGCGTGATCTCCCGTACCGCCTCGTCCAGAAAACCGGGGGGCAGCGGGAACCGCGCCGCGGCGATCTCCGCGAGGTGCGCGGCCTTGCCCCGGTCCACCGCGAGCAGACTGGTGAGCGGGACGAAGAGGGCGATCCGCAGGCACGCGAGCGCGTACCGGTCCACATCGAAGCCCCGCCGGTCGGCGGGCGCCACGAACGCCGGGTTGGCGACGGTCTGGCGACCGCCCTGCGAGGCGGGCTGGGCCGCCTCGAAGTCCAGCAGCGTCACCGACGACTCGTCCTCGGACACCATGATGTTGAACAGGTGCAGGTCGTTGAAGACGATCCCGCGGGCGTGCACCGCGGCCACGGCCCGCTCGACGAGCCCGTGGATCCGCAGCGCCCACTCCGTGTACTCGGCGAGCCGCTCCGTCGACGGATCGGCCTCCATCAGCGGATGCCGCCGCGCGAAGAAGGTGTTGAGCGGCTTGCCCTCCACGAACTCCATAGCCAGGAAGTGGTGGTCGCCCACCGTGAAGCTGCCGAGGACCTCCGGTGTGCAGGCGAGCCCCGAGAGCCGCTCCAGCGCCTCGCGTTCGCGGTGCAGCCGCGTCACGGCGTCCGCGCCGTCGGCGGCGAGGCCGGCGAACGGCCGGCCCTCCTTCAGGACGACCCGCCGACCGGTCCGCCGGTCCCGGGCCTCGTACACCCCACCGCCGTTGGAGAAGTGCAGGGCCTTCTCGACGTCGTACGGCATGTCCTGCACGGTCACCGAGGCCCTGGCCTCCAGGTGCGGACGCAGAAAGGCCGGGGGAGTCACCCAGGACGGCACGTGGAAGACGGGATCGCGCCGGTCGGGCACGAGCGTGCCGGACCCGTCCTCGACGGCGGGCCGCAGCTCCCCGTGCTCGTCGTAGCAGTGGCGCAGGGTGAAGCTGCCGTACCGCAGGTGCACGGGCCCCTCGCCCCAGCGCAGGTCGCTGAGGATGTACGGACCCGGCCGGCCCTCCAGCAGCCGCGCCAGGTCGGCCGCCACGCGGCCGCACCGCTCGTCGTCGGCCGGATACACGGTGATGAACTTGCCGCTCGCCGAGCGGTCCGCGTACTTGGCGTTGCGCTGGTGCAGCAGGTAGCGGCTGGGGACGAACTTGAAGGCCAGGTCCTGTTCCAGACAGTACGCGCGGACCGTGGCGAGGATCGCCTCCGCGTTGTCCAGGCAGGCCGAGACGTGGATCTTCCAGCCCTGCGACGGGAGGGTGTGCTCCAGGGGGCGCAGGGCGAGCCAGTCGCCCGTGCGGTGCGACGTCCAGCCCTCGGGTACGGGGAGGGTGGCCGCCCCGTAGAGGGAGTCACCCGCGCCCTCGGCGAAGACCAGACGGTGCGGCGCGTCGTAGAAGTGACGGTCGGCGTCGCAGAACACCGCGTACCCCTTGTTCACTGCGCACTCCCTCGGTCGGTGACGGACACGACGCTGTCACGTCCCCCGAGGGCCCCGTAAGTCACCGCTGTCACCTTCCACCCATGCGGAACGCACAGGTGCCGCCGGCCCGTGCGACGGCGCGAGGTGAGCCGTCTCACGGCCGGCGGTGCTCCGTCGCACAACGGGCGGCGGGCCCGCCGAGCCGCGCTCGACGAGCCGTCAAACGGTCGGCGGTGGACCGTCGCACGGCCCGACGGCGGGCCCACCGAACGGCGCGCGGTGAGCCGTCACTCGGCCGGTGGTGGCCCGACGCACAAGGGGCGGCGGGCCCGCCGAACGGCGCGCGGTGAGCCGTCACTCGGCCGGTGGTGGCCCGTCGACCAGAGCTCGCGCCGCGGCGTACTCCTCGCGGGCGGCCTGTTCCGCGGCGTCCAGATAGCCGTACGCGTCGGCGCCGACCGGGATGCGCAGGGGCAGGGTGCCCTCGGTGTGGACCAGGGCGAGGACCCGTGCGGCGAAGTCCTCGGGACGGCCGGTCTCGGGGCTGTCGGCGAGACCGCGCGCGCCTTCGAGCATCTCGCGGTTGGTCACGTCGTAGGCGGGGACCCGGTGCGCCGCCTCCGTCAGGGACGTGCCGTAGCGGGTGGCGAACATGCCGGGTTCGACGACCGTGACCCGGATGCCGTGCGGGGCCCCCTCCACCGCGAGCGTCTCGCTCATGCCCTCCAGGGCGTGCTTCGCCGCCACGTAGGCGCCGAGCCCCGGAAAGGCCATCCGGCCGACGATCGACGAGACGTTGACGATGTGGCCGTGCCCCTGGGCCCGCATCAGGGGCAGGGCGAGGCGCGCCAGTCTCCAGGGCCCGACGACCAGGATCTCGAACTGTTCCCGGAGTTCGGCGTCGGAGACCTCCTCGACCGCGCCGAACAGGCCGACCCCGGCGTTGTTGACGAGGACGTCGATGCCTCCGAGGCGGTCCACGGCCGTCCGTACGGCCTCCTGGCAGGAGACCGGGTCCCGCAGCTCCAGCGGCACCGGGACGATCCGTCCGGGCCAGGCGGCGCTCAGCTCCTCCAGGTCCGCGGTCTTGCGGGCGGTGACCACGAGTTCGTGCCCCGCCCGTGCCGCCGCCGTGGCCAAGGCCCTGCCCAGGCCCGAAGAACACCCCGTGATCAGCCAACGTCTTCCCATGGATCCCCCCGTACGGATCGCCGAAGTGGTGACGCGCGAACATGCAGGCCCACGCGCGCCGCAGGACGCGCACCGTCCCGTCCGCGCCGGGCGGGACGTGCCTCATCGTGGGGGCGAGATCCGGCCACGGCCATCCCTCACGCGGGGGCGCGCGGACGCACGGACAGGCGCATCGACGCCCGCTTCCCGACCCCCTCCGACATCGCGGGGATGTCCCGGGGGATCCGGGGCAGCCGTACTCCCGGGTCCGCACGCGGCGGCCGCACGGCCGTGACGTCCGGAGGCGACCACCGCGACGGGCCGTACGGTCCGCACGGGCGGCGCGCCGCTCCCCGACGGAAGGGCGGACGGCAGAAGGCGGCAACGGAACACAGGGAGAACCGAGATGCAGGTCAGTCCGTGGCGCGTCCCGACCGACCCCCGGCTGACGGCGCACGCGGTCGCGGGCCGGTACCGGCTCGACGGCCTGCTGGGAAGCGGGGGAGCGGCCGACGTCTACGAAGCCCTGGACCTCAGGCTTCGCAGGCCCGTCGCGGTGAAGGTCTTCCACCGAGGCGACGCCCGGGCGGAGGAGCACTCCGACAACGAGGGGCGTCTCCTGGCCCAGCTACGGCATCCCGGTCTTGTGACCCTCTTCGACTCCGGTCGCGACGAAGGCCGTCCCTTCCTGGTGATGGAACTCGTCCGAGGGACGACCCTGCGCCGGCGCCTCGCCCGCTCGGCGCTCTCGATGGCCGAGACCTGCCGCATCGGGGCCGCGCTGTCCTGCGCACTCGCCCATGTCCACGGAACGGGAATAGTGCACCGGGACGTCAAGCCGTCGAACATCCTCCTGGACCCTGCCGACGCCCCGCGCCTGACGGACTTCGGGATCTCCCGCCGCTTCACCGCCGCCTCAGACCCCACGGCCGCGCCCGACGACACCGCGGGCAGCGCGCCCACCCAGGCCGCCGAAGCCGAGGACACCCTCGTCGGGACGGCTTGCTACATGGCACCGGAACAGGCGCTCGGCAGGACCACGGGGCCGCGCGCCGACGTCTACAGCCTCGGACTCGTGCTCCTGGAGGCCCTCAAAGGCGAACGGGAGTACGACGGTCAGCCGCTGGAGGCGGCGGTCGCGCGGCTGCACCGCCCGCCGGAGCTGCCCGACGGACTGCCCCCGGAGCTCGGCGAGTTGTTGAGGGCCATGACGGCGCGCGAGCCCTCCGGCCGCCCCGACGCCCGCACCTGCCAGAAGGTGTTGGCCGCGCTGCCGATCCCCGACGCGCGCGACGCCCGGCAGGCCGCGCCCGGTACGCACCCGAGCACGCCGATCACTGCCACGACAGCGGAGCAGCCGTCCCGGCCGCGCCGCCGAGCGGGGCGGCTGCTCGCCAAGACCGCCGCCCTGGCCGCCCTCGGCGTCACGCTGACGGGCTCCCTCGGCGCCGCCCCCGCCAGGAGCCGGGGTGTCGCCGACCCGCTGTCCCACCGCGTGACCACTCAGGAGACACCGGACGCGGCGCGGGCGAGGACGGACAACTGACCTGCCCCGTGTGAAGCGGCGTTTTCCGAGAACACGGAACGGCAGGAGAACACCACGGCCACCGGCCGCACCGGAGAGGAAGCACACGTGATTCGTGATGTCTGGACGTACACCGAGACGGCGACCCACGCGAGGGAACTGGATATCACGGGCTACAAGGTCGAGTGCTCCGACGGCGGCATCGGCAAGGTCGACAAGCACTCGGCCGAGGTCGGCAGCAGCCATCTCGTGGTGGACACGGGTCCGTGGATCATCGGCCGCCAGGTCGTCATCCCGGGCGGAGTGGTCACCGCCGTGGACGTCGCGACGGAGACCGTCTTCGTCAGCTGTACCAAGGAACAGATCAAGAACGCCCCCGAGTTCGTCCCCGGACAGGAGGACGACGCGACAGGACAGCACAAGATGCGGTTCGTCGACTACTACCTGGCGTTCTTCCGGTAGAAGCCCGCTACCGGCGGAGGCGGACCGAGGGGCGAGCACCGGAGTGCTGCCGTGAGGCACGGATGCCGCAGACATCGAGCGAGCAGGGGGCGGGGCCCCGGTCTTCGGGACCGGGGCCCCGCCCCCTTCGGAGCCTCTGCCGCTCAGCGCGAGCGGAGCTCCTGACGGAGGGCGTCCAGGACGTCGGCCGCCTGGGGGTGGCCCGCCTGCCGGCAGCGGGCCGAGGCCGCTGTCAGACGGGTGAGGGCGGCGGCGGCACGGTCGAGGCCGTTGCCCTCGATCAGGGCGGCGACGCGGACCGCCTCGGCTCGCGGGAGTTCGCCCCGTTCGCCGCCCTCCTCGTGCGCGGCGATCGCGGACTCGGCCTCCGGCAGGGCCTCGTCGAAGCGGCCCGCCTCGGCGAGGACGCGGGCGCGGCGGTAGTGGTTCTCCCCGCGCTCGTACCAGACGGCGAAGTCCTCCTGGTCCGACGGCACGGCGGCCAGGACGGCGTCGGCGCGGGCGAGGTGCTCCAGAGCGGTGTCGATGCCCTCGCTGTCGCGAGTCTGGAGGGTGAGGCGGGCGAACTCCCGCATCATCAGCGTGATGAGCGGAGGGTGGGGGGCCTCGGCGTGAGCGGCGAGGGCGCGTTCGTACGCGGCGTCCGCCGCCTCCCAGCGTTCGGCGAGCGCGAGGGTCGTCGCCGCTTCCGCCGCCACCAGGGTGAGGACGTCGCCACGGTCCTCCTCCGACCAGCCCGCGACGGTGTCGGCGAGCCGGAGCAGCTCCTCCGCCGCCGGAAGGTACTCCTCCAGGTCGCGCAGCCCACGGCCGAGGGTCAGTCGGCCCTGGGCGGTCATGCGGGCGTCCACGGTGGGCGGCACGTCGGTGAGGGCGGACTCCAGCACGGCGACGGCGTCTGCCTGCCGGCCGGACCGGGCCAGGACGTCGGCGAGCTGGAGGCGTGCCTCGACGGCGCTTCCGGGGGCGTCCGCCTGGTCGAACCGGGCGGCGGCCTCGGAGAGGTGACGGACGGCTCCGCCGACGTCGTCGAGGTGCGTGGAGGCATGGCCGAGCAGCAGGTACGTCGGGCCGAGCGGGAGAGTGGGGTCGTCGTGCGCGAGGGCGTCGGCGATCACCGAGTGGAGCAGGTCCGTGGCCTCCTGCGGCCGCTGCTGGGCGAGGAGGATCTGGGCGAGGTGCAGGGACGGGCGCGGTCGCCGCCAGGGACGCCCGGCGGACTCGATGTCCCGCAGTGCGGCGCGCAGTTCCTCCTCGGCCTCGGCCAGGGCGCCTCGGCGGGCCAGGAGGTCGGCCCGGAACTGGCGGGCGTTGGCGGCCTGGTGGGGATAGCCGAGGCGGCTGGCCTCGGAGCACAGGGTGTCGGTGCTCGTCTCGAACCGCTCGGTGAGGGCGGCCACCTGGCCCTTCCGGTCCGGGGCCTCCTGGTCCTCTTCCGTGTCGGTCAGGGCGATGTGAAGCTCCTGGAAGGCGGAGAAGGCCACCGAGTACCGGACCGCGAGGTACGCGAGGATGCGCTCCGCGCGCAGGTCGGCACCGTAGAAGGCCTCGGCCGCGCCGAGGGGCTCTCCGTCGAAGGGGGCCGAGGTGAGCAGCCTTTCCGCCTCGCGGAGCAGCTCGTCGAGGGCGGTCCGGTCCGGGGCGTGGGCCGGGGCGTCCCCGTCGCGGGAGCCCGGGGAGGTCACCCACGCACGGGCGCGGGCCCGGGCGGCGAGCGCGTGCCAGGGCATGTCCAGCTTCTCGAAGTGCCCTGCGGCCGTGTCGAGTTCGACGGCGCCGCTCGTGTGCCGGTCCTTGAACCAGAGCTGCTGTGCCCTGTCCTCGGCGAGCTCCGCGGCGAGGAGGTCCTCGGGGCCGAGGGCGTCGTCGTACGGCTCTGTGGCGTCGGCGAGTCGCTCGGCGACGCGCGTCCAGAGCCTGGTGTCGCCGGGGTGTCCGTCGCGTGCCAGACGGCGGGCCTCCCGCACCAGGTCGGCGAAGTCGTCGGGGATCGCGATCCCCGCGGAGGCCGGGGCGACGGGCGCGGCATCGGCCGAGTCGGTACGGGCGGCGGTGACGCGCAGGCCGAGCGGGAGGGGCTCGTCGAGCAGCGGGGCGAGGGCGAGTCGGGCGCGCCGACCGTCGCCGACAGCTGTCGTGCCGTTGCGCGCGTCGAACGCGCCGGCGAGTGCTTCGGCCTCGCCCCGTACGTGCGCGAGGAGCTCGGCGGCGGTCCACGCGGGGCCGGGCGGGCCGGCGACGGCGGTGTCGTCGTGGCCGGCCTCGACGAGCCGGGCGAGGAGCACCTCCGCGCCGGTGAGGAAATGCAGGTGGTCCAGAGGGGCGCCCTTCGCCTCGAAGAGGGGCCGGTTCTCCGCGAGGATCTCCAGGCCGCGGCCCTCGTTGCGGGAGTGGGCGCAGAACTCCAGGTGGTGGCCGACCTCGGCCTGCATGCCGGTGGCTCCGCGCACCCTGCGGTATCCGGTGAGGTGGTGGGAGCGCGCCTCGTCGACGCGTCCCGCGCGCAGCAGCGGGAGCAGCGCCCGTGCCTGGCTCATCTGGGGTTCCTCGCTGCACTCCTGCTCGCGGTCGAGGACCGGCCGCCAGATGTCGAGGGCGGCGGTGTCGTCGCCCTCGACGACGTGGTGCCAGGCGTGGTGGCGGGTCTCGCAGGCCTCGCAGTCGCTGAGGTCGGTGCGCGGGCGGGTGGCCCAGAGGTCGTACGCGTCGGCGGCTCCGGCACCCGTGTGGTGGGCGAGGTGGTAGCGCATGGCCGCCACGGGCTGGACGCCGTGGTCCGCGGCCTCGTACCGGCTGCGCATCTGGTCGATCCAGCCGTCGATCGACGCGAGGGGCATCTCGGGCACCTGGAGGAGCGAGGTGGTCACCCACTTGAAGCGCCAGAAGACCTGGTGCGCCTCGTAGGGGCTGAAGGACTCGGGGGTGGTGTCCCAGAGCTTGAGGATGCGGGCGAAGACGACGGGCGACTTGCGCTGCTCGCCGGTGAACTCGTACGCGGTCATGAGTTCCAGGAGCGCGGTGACGAGCACGTCGGCCTTCTCGAAGACCTCGGCGGTCTCGACGAGCTCCTCGGCGGTGACGGTGCGTACCGGCCCGTGGGGGCGCTCGTGGTTCTCGCGGAGCGCTTCGACGACGGCCTCGGGTGTGTCCAGCATTTACAGTTCCTTCCGGGGCTCGGAGCCGGGGGCCGCTTCGCCGGGCTGGTGCATGGCGTGGGTGAGCAGGCCGATGAAGGCGCGGTTGAGCAGGGCGCTCTCACTGGCGCGCAGTGGACGCCGGCTGAGCAGCAGAGCCTGGCCGTAGAGGGCTTCGGCGGTCGTGACCGCGAGACCGCGCTCGCCGATGGTCAGGGCCTGGCGTACCAGCGGGTTGAGGTGGTTCAGGACGAGCTGGGCGCGCGGGGTCTCGGCGCGGAGCGAGCCGAGGATGTCGGCCCACAGGCCGTCGCTGTCGGCGGCGAGGCTCGACCGGGTGCGTTCGTGCCGGGCGTCGCGGTTGTCCAGCAGCAGGGCGGGGGCGGTGACGGGCTGGAAGTCGCGCAGGACGACGTCGCAGTCGTGGACGCCGATCGTCTCGCGGGCGATCGCGAGGAAGGCGGCGGCCCGCAGTTCGGCGCGGGGGTCGACGGCGTCGAGGTGGGCGGTGACGGTCGTCGGGTCCAGGTCGGTGACCGTCGTGCCGGGCCTGATCTCCGGCAGCCGGTGGACGAGGTCGCGGTCGTAGGTGTAGCCGCCGTTGACGACACCGAGACCGGCGGCGGAGGCGATCGGCGCGACCTGGCGGAACTCCTCGACGCTCCGGGTCACGAGGAGCGTGCGGTGGGTCCGGGCGAACTCCTCCAGGGTCACGTTGCCGTCGGTGGTCTCGAACGGCAGCCAGGGCAGCACGATGCGGAGGAGTTCGTCGTCGTGGCGGGCGAGCGCCTTCACCGCGAGGTGGTGGGTGTCGATGAAGCGGTGCAGGAGGGCGGGGTCGCTGGCGGCGAGCCCGGTGAGCCAGTCGCGGATCCGGTCGCCGAGGGCGTCCCGTACGGCGGACAGCGTGCCGTCCTCGTACAGGGACTCGCGGGAGGCCGTCGGCCGCAGACTGGTGGTGTCGACGACGCAGCGGACGAAGAACGCCCATTCGGGCAGCAGTTCGGGCGCCTGGTCGGTGAGGAGCATGCCCTTGAGGTGGACCCGGTGCCCGGCGCGCTGGGCCGGGCTGACCGCCGTCGGCTGGACGTAGGCGACGCCCCGCAGTCCCGCGGCGGGGAGGTCCAGCTCGATGGTGTCGAGCGGAGCGAAGTCGAAGAGCTCCCGGCAGTACGCGGCGTACGCCTCCCGCTTGGCGAGCGGGGAGCGGTGCGTCTGCTCCCACGGCGGCGCCGCGTTGATCCGGTGGCTCTCGCCCCGCGCGTCGACGACGGTGACGTCGTGGCGCAGGAGGCCGCCGTAGTGCCGGGCGAGGGAGATGACCTGCTGGGGGGTCGTCCATTCGGCGTTGTCGGCGCGCGGGACGAGCTTCACGGTGGTGCCGGGCTCGGGGAGCGCCGCGGACGGCAGGGTGCGGATGGTGTAGCGGCCGTCGGAGTGACCGCGCCACTCGACGGTGGGCGCGGCCGGGTCGGCGGCGGAGCGGCTCAGCACGGTGATCTCGTCGGCGACCACGAAGCACGCGAGCAGGCCGATGCCGAACTGGCCGATGAAATCGCCGCGCGCCGCGTCGAGTCCCGCGCCGTCGAGCGCGCCGTCGACGGTCCGCTTGGAGCTGCGTCCGATCGTGGCGAGGAACCGGTGCACATCCGCCTCGGACAGGCCGATGCCGGTGTCCGTGATGGTCAGCGTCTCACCGGTGCGCACGGTGATCGTGGCGGGGGCGCCGGGCGTGAGGGCCTGGCGGGCGGTGAGGGCG
This sequence comes from Streptomyces sp. NPDC002232, assembly GCF_042890295.1. Lineage (NCBI taxonomy): Bacteria > Bacillati > Actinomycetota > Actinomycetes > Kitasatosporales > Streptomycetaceae > Streptomyces > Streptomyces sp. NPDC002232. Next base: position 514,520 of record NZ_JBIARV010000004.1, read on the forward strand.
TCGACGGCGTTCTGCATCAACTCGCGCAGGTAGACGCGGGGACTGGAGTAGAGGTGGTGGGAGAGCAGATCGACCAGACCGCGCAGGTCCACCTGGAAGGTGTGGGCGGTCGGGGACGTCTCGGAGCTCTGCGAGTGGGACACCTGGGGCGGTCCTTCGGTGCGTGCCGGCGTGCGCGAGGGCGCGGCGCGGCGTGAACGGGTGTGTCGTGCGCCGGGGGCGTGGTGAGCCCGTGGGCGGACGGGGGGCGCTGGTGCGGTACGGCCGCGGTCAGCCGCCGGTGTACCCGCGGTACTCCTTGTACGCCTTGGCCGGATCGGAGCCGTCGACGTAGTACCAGGGGAACTCGGTGACCTTGCCTTCCGTGGCCCGGAAGCACTCCCGCGCGGAGGCGACGTCGCCGGCCAGCGCGAAGGCCATCGCGAAGGTGTTGTAGACCTGGAGCCAGCCGCGTCCCCGGACGAAGTCCGGGTGGCGGATCGAGTGGTCCGCGGCCTCGCCGAGCGAGGCGACCACCTCGGGGCGCCGGATGTAGCGGGAGTCCGAGCCGGAGTCGAGGGCCAGCCAGTGCTCCAGGTGCGCGACCGCGACGAGCTGGCCGAGGAGCGTCCCGCCGGGTGCCGCGAAGGCCGACGAGCGCGCGAACGCGTGCATCTCCTCGTGCGAGCCGCCCCACTTCTCGCAGACCTGCTGCAACCGCTGCTGGTGCGCGCCCAGGTGATGGGGGTCGCGCCGCACGGTCGCCTCGAAGCGCCGCCGGGCCACGTCCGGTCCGACCCGGAGTCCCCGGCCGGTGGCCTGGAGGGCGTACCAGGGCGAGGTCCATCCGGGTTCGCGCTCGGCGACCTCGTACAGCCAGGTCTCGGCCGTGGCCAGCCGGTCGTGGAAGAGCTCGAACTGCTCCCGGGACATGTGCGAGGCAGGGGCGCTGGTCCTGGCCTCCCACGCCCAGCTGATGTGGCGGACGGCGGCCACGAGTCGCGGCAGGGGGGCCTGGGGGTTCGCCGCCACGACGTCGGCGATCCACCGTTCCGTGCCGGCGACGTCGCCGACGGCCCACAGAAGACCCGTACGGTCCTCGCTCTCGGGCCGGGCTTCGAGCACGTCCCGCACGGTCGCCCAGTCAGCCGCCTCGGCGGCCTCCCGGACGCGCCGGGCGTCCGGATCGCCGGAGCCCTTGTCGACGTGCGCGACGGGTCTGCCCGTCCACCGTCCCAGGGTGTTCCCCAGGTTCCTGAGCAACGCCATGTCCCCACCCCTTGCTGTCGCACACGGGTGGTTGATGATCGTCCCACCCGGGGGTAGTGACTATCACGCGGGGCTGACAATCGCACACCAGTATTGATGGGGTGACGGGTGGGGCGAGAGGCCCCTCGTGACCCGGCCATGAGCAGGACGTCCAGCGTCGACTCGGGGTCGAGGCTGCCCGGTCCAGGCGTCTCGGCCCTGCCCGGACACGGGGGCGCCCGGAGTCGCCCGGCGGCAACCTCACGGCAGGAGCGCGACGCGTCGCGCGGTGCGCGAACCGTCACCACGCGTCCGGCGAAGGAGCGGAAACACCTGCCCCCGCGAAGCTCTGACCTCGCGCTTTCCGTTGGCCTGAACTATTGCGGAGCGTCACCGGGTCGGGAATGATCTCGCGCCGTGACACTCTTCCTCGGCGCCGTGCTCGTGATGCTCCTCGGCATGCTCTACCGCGCCCTGTTCAGCCCTTCCAACGCCACCACCTGGGTCGCGGGCAACTTCGTCGCCGCCCACCACGGGCTCCCGCCCCGCGAGACACTCGACTCCCGGCGCGCCGGGCCACCCCCTGCGGCGCACCTGCGGGAGGAGCGGCAGGCCGTCGTCGACGCCGCCCGGGCGGGGGAGTGGAAGACCACCGCGCGCTACGTCGCCGAGGCGGGCGAGGACTGGGACGAGCGCTGGACCCGGCTCGCACTCCTCCAGCAGGTCGCGGAGGAGGACGACGCCTGGCTGGAGGCCTGGAGCACCGCCGCACCGGACGACTGCGACGCGGCGACCCTCCGGGCGAGCCTGATGGTCCACCGCGCGTGGGCGATCCGGGGCGACGGGTACGCCCACGAGATCCTGACCTCGGACATGGAGCGCTTCAAGGCGATGCTCGCGGCAGCGATCGAGGAGGCGCGGAAGGCGGCTCTGCTCGATCCGGCGAACCCGGGCCCGTGGGTCGTCATGGTCACGGCGGCACGCGGCGCGCAGTACCGCCGCGCGGCCTTCAGGCCGCTCTGGAACGGGCTCGTCGCGCGTGCGCCGTACCACTACGAGGGCCACTGGCAGGGGCTCCAGTACTGGTGCGCCAAGTGGTTCGGCAGCGACCGGCGCATGCTGCGATTCGCCCGCCAGGCCGTGCGCAAGGCCCCCGCGGGCAGCCCGCTCGCCGGGATCTACCTGCATGCGCTCGACGAGCTCGCCGCACAGTCCGCCGCTGACTCCGGGACCGTCACGCCGCTCACCAGGAGCATGCTCAAGCGGATCGCCGTCTCGTTCGACCAGGTCGCACCCGACGACGAGCGTCTGCCGGTGCTGCGGCATCTCCTGGCCCATCACATGCTGAGGTCGATGCTGTACGCGGGAGCCCTGGAGCAGTTCCGCCGGATCGGGCCCTGGTGCGGCGCCCCGCCCTGGCGGAAGAACGGCAACGCGGTCGTGGCCTTCGAGAACGCCCGCGGGACCGCCGCGAGACTCTCCCGCGCCCGCCCCACCCCGGCTCCGCAGACCCACGGCATCGTCCGCTGAGACGGCGCGTCGGACCGGCTCTGTGGACGATCTCGAACCGCCGACCCTCAAGGCCATGCGCCCCGTGCCGAAACCGCCGTCGTCCACGCACACATGACGAACTCGATCCGATCGCACCTTACGCCGAGCGCAGGGCGACGTGCCTGCCGCGTGCGGGGCCCGAGAGGGGTGCGTTTGGTCGCTGGGGCGGACGGCTGCCAAGATCTACTGCGATGGCGACGGGGGAGTTGCGTGCGCGGTCCGTCGGGTAACAGGCAACGGGGAGAACGGTTTTGAAGACACGTCCTGGTTCGAAGACGGTTGTGCTGGTGGCGCTGGCGGCCCTCGTCACGGGCTGTGGAGGGTCTGCCTCCGACACGGCGCCGACGAAGCCCTCCGCCGGCCACAGCGCCGGATCAGGATCGGGATCGGGACCGGACGGCTCGTCTGCCGGAACAGTCGGCTTCGACACCGTCTTCAAGACCGAAGAGAGGTTTCAGCAGGCGTTGCCCGACCCGGCCTCGATGGCCGGATGGACTCCGCAGAACGCGAGCGCGCTCATCGAGGACGACCCCGAGCCGGCGGCGCAGTGTGCTTCGAGCCGCGACTGGGAATGCGCCAAGATCGCGCACGGCGAAGCGAACTTCGAGGCGTTCGGTGAGGAAGCAGACTTCGACATCACGGCTTTCGTCGACAAGGCCGGCGCCGGGGAAGCCTGCCGCAAGGAGGCGACCTGGTCCGCCAAGTACACCAAGGCGCCCGGAGCCGCTGTCTCCGATGTCGAGAGCCACGCGTACTACCGGAACGTCGGAGGCGAGAACGGTCTCTACGTGACCATGTGCCTCGGTACGGTCGTCGCCGAGGTGACGCTGGCAGGACCCAACAGCTCCCTGGATCCCGACACCGCCCACTCCCTGGCGCAGCAGTTCGTCCCCCGGATCCAGAAAGCGGCAGCGGCGTCCTGAAGCGCCCGACGGCGGCGGGCCGGATCGGTGTCCGCTGACTCGTCGCAGTGGGCGGGTGCTCGGGCCGACGAAGTCGAGCGTGCTTCGGTACCGGGCCCGAGGCGTGACGGTCCCGGGCCGCCCCGGGCCGGGTGGAAGAGACAGACAGAGGAGGGCGCATGCGCCGAGAGATCCCCGACACCGACGACCGGCACGAGGTGCTGCGCGTCATCACCGAGCGCACGCGCGACGGCAGCCGCCCCGGCGAACGCGGCGACGCCCTGCGGGTGGCTCTGGTCATCGAGGGCGGCGGCATGCGCGGGACCATCTCCGCCGGGATGGCCCTCGCCCTGCACGAGGCGGGCGTCGCCGACGCGTTCGACGCCGTGTACGGTGCCTCGGCGGGAGCGATCACCGGAGCGTGGTTGCTCAGCGGCACCCCGGAAAAGCTGACCGGCTGGGCCGAACCCGCCTATGCGAAGGCGATGATCCGACCCGTCAACTTCTGGCGCGGACGCCCCGTCGTGGACGTCCGCAACCTGGTCGAATACCTCTACTGCGAGGTGGCCCCCATGGACTTCGACGCCGTCCTGGCCCACCCCGTCGAGTACCACCCGCTCGCCACCGACGCCCACACCGGCGCCTCCACCGACCTGCGCCCCCTGCTGACGGGCCCGGTCGAACTGCGCCTCGCCCTCCGTGCGAGCGCGGCGCTGCCGTTCCTCGCGGGGCCGCCGGTCGAACTGGGCGGGAGGCACTTCTACGACGCGGGGCTCGCCGAGTCCATTCCCTACCGCACGGCGCTCGCCCAGGGCGCGACCCACGTCCTGGTCCTGCGCTCCCGTACGGCGCTGACGGCCGGGGCACCAGCGGGCGACGGCGCGGTACGCCCGTCCTACGGTGCCCGCCTCGTGGCGGCGACCGCCCTGCGCGGCTACCCCAAGGCCCTGCACGAGACCTACTTCGCCCGGCCCAGCCGTCTGCTGGAGGACGACGCCTTTCTCGAGCGCCAGGACGCCTCCGTACTCTCCGTACGACCCGCGCTCGACGCCCCTCAGGTCGGACGGCTCACGAGGGACGGCAAGAGCCTCCGCGCGGCCCTGGAAGCGGGCCGCGCGGCGATCGGACGTCTGCTCGCATAGGGGTGGGGTGCCGGGCACCGGCGGCCGACCTTCCGCGGCCAGGGATGGTGGCCAGGCGGCGGGCCCTCCCGGCCGCGCTGCTCCGGTTCGGGCTTCGGCGCGGGGATCACGGGCTCCCCTGCACGCCGTGCGGGGCTGCCCGGCTCTGGGCGGTGCCGGGTGGACCGGGTGAGGGCTCGCCCGCCGCGAGGTGCTCCAGGACCTCCGCCAGTTCCTGGCAGGCGCGGCGCACCGACCGGCGGGTCGCACGCTGCTCGGTGATGACGGAGGCGAGGAGCAGGGCGGTCAGGGCGGCGGAACCGTTGAACGCCTGGAGCTTGGCCATGATCTCGACGTCCGTGAGGTGGAGGAACGCGCCCCGCCCGGAGGTCGCCTCGAAGGTGGCCAGCACGGAGGCGAAGAGCGCGCACAGCATGCTTCCGGCGAGCTGGAAGCGGAGCGCCGCCCAGATCACCAGGGGGAAGACGAGGAACAGCATGCTCATCGGGCTGAGCACGGCCATGGGGATGAGGACCAGGGTCGCCAGCCCCAGAAAGGTCACCTCTTTCCAGCGCCGTACCCGGAACCGTCCGGCCGGGCCCACGAGGACGAGCAGGAGCGGGGCGACGAGCAGCACCCCCATCGTGTCGCCCACCCACCAGGCCAGCCAGACCGGCCAGAACTCGCTCGTGTCCAGGGAGCTCTTCGCCACCTGGAGTCCGACCCCGGCCGTCGCGCTGATCGTCATGGCGCCGAACCCGCCGAGGAAGACCAGGGAGAGTCCGTCCCGCAGCCGCGTCATGTCGTGCCGGAAACCGGCCCGTCTCAGGAGCAGGAAGGCACAGAGCGGCGCGACGGTGTTGCTGACCACGGTGACCACCGTCGTGGGACCGGGAGTGGTGAGGGAGGCGATGACGAGGAAGGAACCGAGGGCGATCCCGGGCCAGACCCGCACGCCGAGCAGCAGCAGGGCGGCGACCGCGACACCGGTGGGAGGCCAGATGGGGGTGACCACCACGCCTTCGACGACGAGGCGGCCCAGCAGGCCGAGTCGTCCGGCCGCGTAGTAGCACACCGCCACGGCCAGCGACATCAGAGCCGCCTCCGTGGAGAACCGGAACTGCCGAGTATCCAACACGTCAGCCATCAGACACCGGCCGGGCCGCCCCGACCGGGCAAGGCCCCTGCGTGTCGGGCGACGCCGTCCGGCAGGGGCCCGGGCGGGGCCCTCTCGTCACCCCTCGGCTGCCGGTAGGCCCGGCCCCGGGCGGGCCCGAGGCGCGCGCGTCTCCTCACCCCTCTGCTGCCGGTAGGGCCGGAGTACCGTCATGGCCGACGACCAGGACGGCCGCGTCGTCCTCGTGCCCCACGGTGGCCGCCAGCTTCATGACGGCGGTGGCGAGCGCGTCGACGTCCAGCCCGGCGACGGCGGTGATCCCGGCGAGCCGCGTCACCCGGTCCAGACCCTCGTCGATGTGGAGCGAGGGCCCCTCCACCACCCCGTCGGTCAGGAGGACGAAGACACCGTCGGCGGTGAGCCGGTGGCGCGTGGCCGGGTAGTCGACGCCCCGCAGCACACCGAGCGGAGGCCCGCCCTCGCTGTCGTCGATGCCGGAGCGGCCGTCGGCGGTGGCCCAGATGTAGGGGATGTGACCCGCCCGGGCGCACTCCAGGGTGCCGGCGGCGGGGTCGAGCCGCAGGAAGGTGCAGGTGGCGAAGAGGTCGGCGCCCAGCGAGATGAGCAGGTCGTTGGTGCGGCCGAGCAGCTCTCCCGGGTCTCCGGAGACCGAGGCCAGGGCGCGCAGCGCCACGCGGACCTGCCCCATGTATGCGGCGGCCTCGATGTTGTGTCCCTGCACGTCACCGATGGACATGCCGATCATCCCGCCGGGCAGGGGGAAGGCGTCGTACCAGTCGCCACCGACGTTCAGCCCGTGGTTGGCGGGCTCATAGCGGACCGCCAGGCGGGCGCCCGGGAAACGGGGCAGCTCCGAGGGCAGCATGCCGCGTTGCAGGGCCACGGCGAGCTCGACGCGGGAACGCTGCGTCTCGGCCAACTCCCGAGCCTTGGCGGTCAGCGACCCGAGCCGGACCAGCAGGTCCTCGCTGTTGTCGGCCGGGCGTCTGCGGAACATCGATCACTCCGACGTCGACCATCCTCGCATCACTCCGTCCCGTCTCCAGCCCACGGGACCACAGGGGACCACCTCGTTACGAACAGGTCCTCCCCACTCTGCCCGGAGGAGACGGAGTCCGCATCTCATGGCGGACGGCCCAGCCCCCTCCTCGAAGACGAGACAGGCACCGCGTCCAGTCGTACGTGAAGGCCGTGGGCTGGCCCCGTCGACGGCGGACTCCCCGCGTTGCACGCCGAGAGCCGCGAGGGGGCTCCGGCCTACAGCCACAGAGCGACAGCGGCCATGACTAGCACGCCTCCTGGTGGACGGCTGTGCCCAGACGGGTCGGCGTCAGCGCTCCGAGCAGGAGGTCTTTCGCGTCGGCCGCCAGGGCCGCCGCTTCTCTGAGCAGAGGTCTCGCTTCGTGCGGCGCGTCCAGAAGGAGGTGGGCGTCGGCCATGCACGTCAGGGCTTCGGCGAGCCCAACATGTGCGCCGGCGGCAATCGGGCCGGGTCTGGAGCCGGGCGCCCAGGATCCGCAGGGCGAGCGGCGGCCCGTCGCAGAGCCGCACGAGTGCGCGGGCCGCGTCCGGTTCGCGCTCCGCGCGGTCTGCTCCGACGAGGCTCCCGAAGAGGCGCAGGCTGTCGCCGTCGGGAGAAGGGGGTCCAGGGAGATCCGGCGCGTCGCGTCCAGGCCGGCCATCCGCCTTCGGCTGCTCATGATGACCGTGCTCCCGGGTCCGGACGGCAACTGGGGCCGCACCTGCCGGGCGTCCACCGCGTCCTCGAGCACCAGCAGACGCAGGTCGCTGGTCGCGGAGCGCCGAGCAGCGGTCAACTCGTCCTCACTGTCGCCAATTCGGGCGCCGTCGCCGCCCATCGCGCGCAGCATGCGGGCCAGGGCCCGTCGTGGCGAGAGAGGCCGGCTCGTCGCGTGAGCGCGCAGATCGAGGAAGAGGCAGCCGGCGGGGTGCTCTGGAACAAGTTCCCGGACTGCCTGGAAGATGAGCCTCGACTTGCCCATGCCGGGTGTTCCGTCCACCGCGACTACGGTGACGCCCCCCGAAGAGCTCCGCTCGGTGAGCCGGGCCGGCTCGCGCTGTCGGCCCACCAACGGTTCTCCATCACCCGGGAGTTCGTTCACCGAGGTCGGCGTCGGATTCGGAGTCGGGGTGGGGCCGAGTGCCGCGGCGCGATCCGGAGCCGGATCAGGTCTCGGCGTGGGACGGGTCGTGGGCGTCGGGCCCGGAGGCCGATCCGGGGAGGCGGCGACGGGCGGCAGCAGAACGGTGTCGTCGTGTCGGAGTACGGCTTCGTAGAGGTGGCGCGGCTCATCGCCCGGCTCGGTGCCGTGTTCCTCCCGCAGCCGCCCGCGCAGCGCGTGAAACGCGTCGAGAGCCTCCGCCTGACGTCCGTCGGCGTACAACGCCCTGACGCGGAGGGCGAGCAGACCCTCGTCCCAGGGGCAGGTCCGTCGTGTCCATGGTCACGGCATGGGACAGCCCCGCGCCCAGCCCCCTGCCCACGCTGCGCAATCGACCTCGCTCGGCCGAGAGGATCCGTCACCCCGCCGAGGAGCGCTCGCGGGCCGTACGGGTGGCGTCCCTCATCCGGAAGGATCACCGCGATAGCAGCTCGGAGGGGGCGCGGGCATCGTGACTCGGGTCTTGGACCGGGTCGAGCGGCCCGGTCGGCCGAGGCCGGCTTCAGACGGCCGGCGGCAAGAGACGCGGTCTGTGCTCCTGCGGGAGCCGGGAGAAGCAAGGAGACTCCATGGTGAACCACCGCCGCCCCGTCCTCGGACGGGTGCTGACCAGCGCGGCGATCGGCCTCGTCCTGGCCACCACGAGTGCGGGACTCGCACAGGCCAGCGGGAGCGTGGCCCCGGCCGCCCCCCAGCCGCGCGCGGTATGCCCGCCCACACCGTTGTGGGCCAACACCGGCGGAGCCACCGCGAGCCTCATCCAGTACGACAACGCGGGCAACACGATCAGCACCGCCCCCCTGGTCCGCGACTACGGCGACATCGCGTTCAGCCCGAACGGATCCACCCTCTACGGCATCAACTTCCCCGACGCGGCCACGCTCTACACGATCAACCCGGTCGACGGGGCGGAGACGGCGAGCACGCCGATCACGGGGCCGCTCGCCGCCGTGACCGCCATCAACGGCCTGACCTCCCGCGCGGACGGCATGCTGATCGTCGGCTCCTTCGCCACCAGCCAGATCTTCCTGCTCGACCCCGCCACCGGCGTCTCCACGCTGTTCCCCGCCTCCTTCCCGGCGGGCATCGTCTCGGCCGGCGACTTCATCACCCTGGACGACGGCGACATCCTCGCCTTCGGCGCCCCGGACACCACCAGCCCCTCTCCCGTCTTCCGGATCCGCCCCGACAACACCGTCATCCAGATCGGCATGGTCCCGCAGACCTTCGGTGCCGCCAAGTCCGCCGGCCAGGTGTACGCCTTCGCCTCCAACGGCGACATCAACCAGATCAACAGCTCCCCCACCACCGCGTCCACCGCGCCCCTGCCGGTCACGACCGTGAAGGCGACCGGCAGCGGCTTCTACGGCGCCACCTCCACCCAGGACGCCGGCACCTGCGTCGCCCCGGCCTACACGATCGCCAAGAAGGCGACCCCGGCGGGCAAGGCGCAGGAGGGTGACACCCTCACCTACACCGTCACCGTCAGGAACACCGGCACCACGGCCGCCAGCGGCAACTTCTCCGACGACCTCAGCGACGTCCTGGACGACGCCACGCTCGTCGCGGGCTCGGTGACCTCCACCTCCGGCACCGCCACCGTCACCGACAGCACCCTGACCTGGACCGGCACCCTCGCCCCCGGCGCCACCGCGACGGTCACCTACAAGGTGAAGGTCGACACCCCGGACAACGGCAACCGCCGGCTGACCAACGTCGCCGTACCGACGGCCCCGGGCGGCACCTGCGCCACCTCCCGCGGCTGCACCACCACGGTCAAGGTCGAGAAGAAGTGCGACAAGCCCGGCCACGGCGGCTACGGCGACGCCAACGGCTACGGAGACGACAACGGCTACGGCGACAGCAAGAGCAGGACCACGTGGATGAAGCCCACCGCGGTCACCCACTGACGCATCACCGCCGGGACCTGTCACCGAGCTGACCGCGTCCCGTCGTACGCACCGAGATCACCAGGGCCGCCTCCCCTGCCTGCCGGGGAGGCGGCCGCACCTCCGGACGGGGTGGGAGACTGGCGGCTCAGGCGGCAGCGGTGAGCGGGGGGTGGATCCGGTTGGGGCTGGAGATCGAGAGCCGTGCTTCGGAGCTGCCGCACATCGAGCGGGTCTGGCGCAGCCGAAGCGATGACGTGGGGCGGATGATGTCGATCGCGAACGCGCACGGGGAGCTCGTCTTCTGGGAGCACGAGGGCCGGGTGCGGGCCGCGGTGCTCGGCCCGGAGCCCGAGGCCGGCCTGGCGCCCGTCCCGAAGGACGCCACGTTCTTCGGCATCAGCTTCGCCGTCGGTACGTCGATGCCGCACGCGCCGATCGATCGGCTGGTCGGCGGCGGCGCGGAGATTCCCGACGTGACGCGGCGGTCCGTGTGGCTGAAGGGCTCAGCGTGGCACGTGCCCGACTACGACAATGCGGAGGCGTTCGTACGGCGGCTGGTGCGCGAGGGCATCGTGGACCGCGACCCGATCGTGCCCGCCGTCCTCGCCGGGGAGGTTCCCGACGTCTCCGAACGCACCCTCCAGCGGCGTTTCGCCGCCGCGACGGGCCTCACCCAGGGCGCCCTACGACAGATCCGCCGGGCCCGCCATGCGGCGGTACTGATCCAGGAGGGCGTCGCGGCACAGGACGTCGTCCACCAGCTGGGGTACTTCGACCAGCCGCACCTGGCGCGGTCCCTGACCCGATACATCGGCCGCACCGCCACTCGGCTGAGCGCACCGGACACGGCCGAGCCGCTGTCGCTTCTGTACAAGCCCTCGCCCACGGCACACGCGTAGCCTCCTGACGCAGCGACAAACCCGTACGCATCGTGGAGGAATCATGCGCAAGGTCGTTTCCGGTCTGTTCGTCTCGCTCGACGGTGTCGCCCAGTCGCCGAACGAATGGCAGTTCGCCTTCGACGAGGAGATGGGCGCCGCGCTCGCGGAGACTCTGGAGACGGCCGACGCGATCCTGCTGGGCCGTGTGACCTTCACCGAATGGGCCGGCTACTGGCCGACGGTGACCAGCGGGGACGACGCGGCCTTCGCCAAGTGGATCAACGACTCGCCCAAGTACGTGGTCTCGTCGACCCTGGACGGCGTCGACGGCTGGGCGAACAGCACACTCGTCCGTGGCGAGCTCGCGACCGCGATCGAGGAGCTGAAGGCGAGCGAGGGGAAGAACATCACCGTCGCGGGAAGCCCGACACTGGTGCGCTCGCTGCTGGAGCTGGACCTCCTGGACGAACTGGTCCTGCTGATCCACCCGGTGGTGGCCGGTGAGGGGCGCAAGAAGCTGTTCGCCGACGATGCCGCCCTGAAGAAGATGGAGCTGGTGAGTGCCCGGCCCACGAGCAGCGGAGTCATCATCGCGACCTACCGACCGGAGCGCTGAGAGGTCCTGTGCGGTCCGCGGCGACCAAGGGCGGGCAGAGGGCGCCTGACGTCCTCACCCCCGGTGTCCTCACAGCTCGGCGTCGCCCCACTCCGTGACGGCGACCTCGTCTCCGACCGACAGTTTCCCCGGCGTCAGCACAGAGAACTTCGCGCCGAAGACGACGCCGCCGCTCGCCGCTCGTCGATAGCCGGCGAGTGTGCGCAAGGGCTCCGGCCCCTGCCGCGCTCCGACGTCCTGCGCGACCATCGTGACGGCGCAGCGCACCGCGAGTTTGGCGTAGCCCAGTTCGGCACTGCCGATGGTGATGCGGCGCGCGCGGTCCTCGGCGTGCGGTAGGGCTGCCCAGTCGGCGTCCCCTTTGTGGTCGTGGCTGTCGACGACGATGTTCGGGCGGAAGCGGTCCATCGCCAGGGGCGGGGCGCCTCGGTCGGTCATCCGTCGGTTGAGGTGGGCGAGGGAGGCGCGGGACAGCAGGTGCACGGCACTGCTGTCGGCGTAGCCGGACGGGCCGGCGGTCAGGCCGTCGGCGATCCGGTCGTGTTCCGGCGGCACGCGGACGAGACGGCTGGCGGTGCCGAGGGCGTCCGAGAGCCAGGCGGCTACGTCGTCACCCTGGTCGATCCCCTGGAAGGAGGTGCCGAACAGATCGACGTCACGGCGTGCCGTGGACGTCGTCACGTCGAGGTGGACCGTGCCGTGATGGTCCGTGCTGACGGCCGAGTCCAGTGTGAGGCGGGTGCCGTCGGCGCTGATGGTGGGCCGGATCAGCGCGAGGCGAGGGTGCCGTCGCTGGGTGCGGAAGATTCCGTCCTCGCTGATGACCATGAAACTGCGGTCGTGCGCGAGCCCCGCCGGCATCAGGAGCGCAGCGGTCATCGACGTGCCCGCGCACCCCTTGACGGGATAGCAGATCAGATCCGTCACCCTGGCCATGCGCCGCCCCTTCCGTCCACGACCGTAGTCGTGTCGATCCCTCCACCATCAGCGACGGGTCCCGGATCCCGTCGCGTGCACGGACGAGCCTTGTGTCGTCGGTGGTAGGACCAGGTCACCGCCGCCAGCAGTGGACCCCACAACAGGAGTGGGGCGTACGCGGCGACGAAGAGCGCTTCGCCGGCCGAGATGCCGGGATCCGGACTGGGGGACGTCAGTAATCCTCCGAGGAAGAGCACCCACCACAGGAAGGTGACCACGAAGGCGCCCAGGGAAGCGACGACGACCGCGATCCTGTGGTCGACCGGGCGGCCTCCGAGCATCGGAATCCAACGCGGCATCACCTCCCCCCAAGGCCGTACCAGGCCCAGTGTGAGGTATGACGCGGCTTCCGTGAGTGCGCCTATGAGCAGTACGTAAGTCAGTGCAATGAAAACGGAGTTGTCCGGAAAGGCGGCGAGGAACTCTTCTCGCTCCATCACCCCGACCGGCACCCCAAGTACGAGCGCGATGCGCCACACCCCGGAGGGAACGGTTGACCAGACCACGATGCGGGCGGCACGCACCGCCCAGCGCGGGGGCGGCGGGACCGGCAGCACGCGGGATGCGGGCGGGGAGGGATCCGTCGTCGTCATGATCTGAATCTCTCGTACCGCCCGGCCCGGCACGTCACACTGCATGATGATCCGCCTCCCCCGCACGGGGGACCGGGCCGGCGGCGGAGAGACGTCTCTGCTCCACTCCCGCAAGATGTCGCAGCAGCCGAGCAGCCGAGCAGCCGAGCAGCCGAGCAGCCGAGCAGCCGAGCAGGCCGCAGTAGCCGTGGCAGACCGAAGAGACGATGCCGCCGCGCTCGTAGGTCTGCGCGGCGCGCTCGGCGGAGCGGGGCTCCTGGAGACAGGCGTACGGCTGGGTCCGCACCGCGCGGATGGCGTTGTCGCCGTGCTGGAGGCGGGAGCGTGAACTCCTCCGGTCGCGTCGACGCGTGGACCTGTCGCGGTGGCGCTCGTCGTGTCCCCCTCGACGCCCGGGGTCGGCCGGCGCGGCGACGGGCGGCAGACCCCTTTCGGTCTGCCGCCCGTGTGCCTGGCTGCACTCACCCCTGGTGGAGCGCCTTTCGCAGCGCGTCGACGGACAGCTGGCGCGCGACGTTGGTGGCCGGGGTGTCCCGCAGGCTGTCCAGCAGCATGAAGTCGTGGACGGTCCCGCCGATACGGACGGCGGTCACCTCGACGCCGGCCTCACGGAGCTTGGCGGCGTAGAGCTCGCCCCCGTCCCGCAGAACGTCCGCCTCCGCCGTGATGACCAGGGCGGGCGGCAGGCCCGCGAGGTCCCCGAGGGTCGCCCGCAGCGGAGAGGCGTACTTCTCCTCGCGCTGGGACTCGTCGGTCGTGTACGCGTCCCAGAACCACTTCATCCCGTCGCGGGTGAGGTAGTAGTGCTCCGCGAACTGGTGGTAGGACTGCGTGTCGAAGTCCGGCCCGGTCACGGGGTAGAGCAGGATCTGCGCCTTGAGCGCGAGCCCGCCGCGGTCCTTGTTCATCTGCGCGAAGACCGCGGACATGCACCCGCCGACCGACTCGCCGGCGACGGCGACGCGGGAGGTGTCGAGGCCGTAGTCGGCGCCGTTGGCCTGGAGCCACTGGCCGACGGCATAGTTCTGCTCGACCTGGGTGGGATAACCCTTCTCGGGTGCCCAGTCGTAGACGGGGAAGACGCCGGCGGCACCGGCCCCGACGGCCAGCTCGCGGAAGAGACGGTCGTGGGTCTTGTCGTCGCCGAAGACCCACCCGGCGCCGTGGATGAAGAAGACCACGGGCAGCGGGTCCGTGGCGCCCTTGGGCTTGATGATGCGGGTGCGGACGGTGCCCCACTCGCCGGCGTCGATGTCGACCCACTGCTCGTCGACCTCCGGGCGTGCGACGCCCGCGCCGCTCTGTAGATCGCTGAGGATCTTGCGCCCCTCCTCGGGCGGCACCTCGTAGATCCGCGGGTGTGGATCGGTGGCGTCGGCGAGCTCCCTCGCCTCAGGCTCCAGGTACGGCGTGGTGGGGGCTGGAAGATCGGTCATGGCTGATCCTTTCCTCGAATGCCGGTCCCTGCCCATCGGCGCTACGGACGGCCCGTACCCAGGCCGAGTGCCGCGACCGACTCTCTTCGAGGTGATCGCGGCACTCGTTCCGAGGTACGGACCGGCGAGCGGGAAGGCGGGCGAGCCGAGGGTGGGGGACCTCGGAGGGCGGCCCGGCGGGGGCACCTACCTTCTTACCTCAGCAAGCCCCCGCTCGCAGCGCACGGTTCCACCAGGGGCGCTGCTCGTGGCCGGAATACGGCACCCCTGGCGGGGGCTCCTCAAGGCTGCGCCACCCGGGCGACCGGGAACCAGCCCTACGAGGGGCCTGGGCTAGAACATGCCGCCGCGTGCACCAGCCCTGCGCCCACGCTCGCCGCGGGGTGCTTCGGAAGCTTCACCGTAGGCGTACGCGGTGCGGATGTGCCCGTCGCGGGCGTGGACCACTACCTGTGCGGGGACGTGCGCCTTCGCGTGCCGGCGTGCGGAGTCGATCGCTTCTCTCTGCGTGTGGTGGGGCTCGTGCAGGAGACGGCGCCCCTCCCTGCCCTCGACCTGCCATTTCAATCCCGCGGCTGCCGCGCGATCGGCTGACGGGGCGACGTGGTAGACGGTGCGTTTCGTGGCCATGATCGTTCTCCTCGCTCGCTGCCGATCGACGCAGAGCCGCTGGGCCGACGGGGCTGCTCGGAGCCTCGGCCCCGCTGTGTGCCGATCGAACGGCGTGCCCGACGCCGCCGGAGTGGCATGAGGCGCGTGCGAGGACGGCTGGGTGGTCTCCCGTGGCCTTCCCCTGGGCGTGGATCCCAAGGCATCGGCTACAGAGGCCGACCCCCTGCTGGGTCGATGCCCGTTGTCTCCCAGCGTACGTCTGAGGCGGCGGTCCGGACCGGGTGCCGCGCGAGTCCAAGGCGCCATGGAGGTGTGGATCTGCTACTTCGCAGGGGGGCGACGAAGGGCCGGGCCGGTGAGTGACCAAGGTCGGTGGTGCGTAGCGGTGTGTCACCGGGGGCTCGGGTGCGGGCCTCCTGCGCGGAAGGCGTCGACGCCGTCCGCCTCGAATTCGGCCGGGGTGCTGCTCGGCGGGGCGCCGGTGGCCTCACCTCCGTCCGACCGGGCGTATCCGGCGGTCTCTCTCCAGAAGGCCACGACCGGCCGACCGGGCGCGGGCGGTGCGCCAGGGCTGCGCATCGGGATGACCAATCGGAGTGGAATCCCCTGTGACCAGGCGCGTTCGGCCGGGCCGTGGAGCTGTCGGCCCCTTACCGTGAACCGCATCGATCCGGGCGGGCTGCCGTCGGGGTCATGATCCCATGGAGGCATCTGCTCATGACCGTCACGCTCGCGGAACTCACGGGGGACTACGTCCTCGACCCGGCCCACACCCGCATCGGGTTCGTCGCGCGCCACGCCATGGTGACCAAGGTGCGCGGCGCGTTCCACCAGTTCGAAGGCACCGCGCACCTGGATGGCGGTGACCCGTCCAGGTCCACCGGGCAGCTGGTGATCAAGACCGGGAGCATTGACACCGGCGTCGAGCAGCGTGACGAGCACCTGCGCACCAACGACTTCCTGGACGCGCCGAACTTTCCCGACATCACCTTCCGTACCACCAAGATCGAGCAGAAGTCCGACACGGACTACCAGGTCACCGGCGATCTCACGATCAAGGAGACCACCAAGCCGCTCACCATCGACTTCGAGTACACCGGCAACGCCACCGACCCGTACGGCAACCTGCGGGTCGGCCTCGAAGGCTCGGTGACGATCTCCCGCAAGGAGTGGGGCATCACCTGGAACGCGGCCCTGGAGGGAGGCGGCGTTCTGGTCGGTGACAAGGTCGTCCTCGAGTTCGACATCTCCGCGATCAAACAGGGCTAGAACGTGGCGGAGGCCGAAGCCGCGCCGTCCGGGTCGTCGTCCCGCCGGGGCGGACATCCGCAGTGCGACATGCACCGTCGACGCAGGTGACCGGGAGGCGCGGCGATCGGGCGGTACTGCCCCGGCACGTGTGCGGGCTCCGCGCCTCACCTGCCTGCGCCTGGACTCCCGGTCTCGGCATCGCCGGCGCGCGGCCCGAAGGCCCACGACCCACCTCCTACGCCGAGGCCGTACTCGGTGGGGGAGATCCACGAACGCATGCGCCGCGGCGCGACGGTCTGCCGCCTCGACCGGGCCGCCCACCGGCAGCTCAACCTCGTCGAGCGCTGCATCAGCCGGCTCGGGCCGACAGCGGCCGCGGTGATCGCGCTGGAAGTACCTCTGCCTGCGCGGCTTCCGGACCGTACGTATCGGGCGAGCCGGTTCAGCGCAGCACCTCCAGTTCCTGCCAGTCGTCTCCGGGCCGGTCGAGGAAGCCGGTGGGCCGGCCCTTCAGGTACCGCCCGAAGAAGGCGGCGACGGCGGTCCGCTGGGCGGCCAGGGAGCGCCGGGGGTCGACGGTGCCGATCAGTCCGGCCGCGTCGGGGACCGGGAGGCAGCGGACGAGCTGGGGCAGGAGGACCTGGAGGTCCGTGTACGAGCCGTGGGCGGCGTTCCGCAGCCGCAGGGCGTGCCGGGGGCCGGTGGACGCCGCCCAGCAGGAGGCCCAGCTCGGTTCGCCGCGCAGGGTCTTCGTGCCGGACGCCATCAGCAGGAAGGGCTTGGCGAGGCCGCTGTCGGCGACGGGTCCGAGGAGGGCGCCGTCGAGGTCGGCCGCCGCGCGGACGCGGGGTTCGTCGTGGGCGAGTTGGGCGGCGACGGAGCCGCCGAGGGACTGCCCGAGCACGCCGGTCCTGGCCGGGTCGGCGGCCTCGGCGAGCCCCTCCGGAAGCGGGTCGGTGCCCGTGTCGGGGCGGTGCCCGCGCGCGAGCCGGTCGAGTGCGCCGAGAACGAATCGGGCATCGGCGAGGCGGGCCCGGGAGTGCCCCGCGAGGAGGGCGGCGATGACCTCCGGGGTGAGGTCGTCGGGGAGCGGGAGGGCGCGTTCGACCCGCCCGCCGGGGAACTCGACCTGCTCGGCCTCGTACGTGGAGTCGAGGGCGACGACGAGGTGACCGTGGCTTGCCAGCTCCTCGACCAGGGTGGTGCCGAGGGCGCGCGAGCCGCCGTCGCCGGAGGAGAACAGCACCACCGGCAGCCGGCCGGCGCGGCGGGCGACGGGCGCCCCGGTGCGGGCGTGGGTCCTGATCCCCCGCCAGTCGGCGGCGCCGGCGGGGACACCGAGGGCCGGTGCGGAGTGGGCGTCCCAGTCGGCCGCCGCGGCCTCGGGCAGCCAAGGCGCCGTCGGGTGCCCGGCGCCGGGTTCCGCCGGGTACCAGAGGCCGGCCATGAGTTCCCGGTAAGGCTTGGCGGGGAGGAGGGGGTCGGGGCGGCTGTCGTCGACGAGGTGCAGCGCGACGGTGCCGACGGGCCAGGGCCCGGTGGGCGGGGGCAGGCGCAGCGGGACGGGAGTGCCGGGGGCGGGCGCGGGACCGCGTACCCCGGCCGGGGCGGCGGGGCGGCCTCCCGGGTCGGATGCCGCCGTGCGGTGTGCGGGGGCGGCGGCCACGGTGGTGAGCGCGGCGGCGCCGAGCGTGCCGAGCAGGGCGCGGCGGGTCGGGGGCATGGGTGGGCTCCTCAGGCGGTACGGCTGCGGGGTCGCCACCAGGGTTCCGCCGCCGGGGGGTGCGTGGCGCCCTGCCGGGGGACGATCCCGAGGATGGCCGCGGGGCGCCCCGGGGAGCGTCCGCTCCTCCGCACGGAGGAGCCCCCGGTGTCCCGGAGTCTCCACCGGTGTCCGCCCACGGACGGACGCCTCGGCGGGTCCCGGGGCCCTACCCTGTGGCTCCGGCGAGGACGCCGGACGACGAGTACACGAGTACGCGAGCCGTGTGAACGCGGGTACGCGGGTGCGCGACGACGTGGATACGTGGGTACGCGACGACGCGAGGACGGACACGATGACCGACACCGGCGCGGTACGAATGGGCCCGCCGGGCGCCCTCACCTGGCTGCCGGGGCGGGTGCCGCCCCTGGCGGCGGACGCGGCGCTCGCGGCCGCCCTGTTCCTGGTCACGCTCGGGCCGGGGCGGGTGGCGGACAGCAAGGGTTTCGCGCTACAGACCGCTCTGGTGCTGCCCTTGGTGTGGCGGCGGCAGGCGCCCCGGGCAACGTTCGCGGTGATCGCCGCAACGGCGTTCGCGCAGTGGCTGCTGGGTGTCCAGCTGCCCGCCGACGCGGCGTTGCTGATCGCCCTCGGGACGGTGACCGCGCGGGCGCCGTACCGGTCGGTGTGGGCGGCGGCTCTGCTGACGGAGGCCGGGGCGGTGCTGGCGGCGGCGCGCTGGGCGCCCGAGGGCCGGTTCCTCGCCTCGGCCGCCGCGATGACGGCGGCGGTCGCCGCCAGCGCGCTGCTCGGGGCGAACGCCCGGATCCGGCGGGCCGCGCGGGCGGAGCGGCTGGCGCGGCTGGAACGGGACCGCGACGAGCGGGAGCGCCGGGCGGTGGAGGAGGAACGCGCCAGGATCGCCCGGGAGTTGCACGACAGCGTGACGCACGGCCTGTCGGTGGTGGTGGCACTCGCGGACGCGCTCGGGCACGCCCGCCCGGCCGACGCCTCCGACGTGACGGCCCGGATCGCGGAGACCGGGCGGCAGGCGCTGACCGACATGCGGCGGGCGCTGGGCCTGCTCCAGGACGCCGGTCCGGACGCGGGGCCCGGGGACGACCGGCGGTCGCCGCCGGGGATCGGGCAGCTCGGGGCGCTGTGCGAGCGGATGGAGGCAGCGGGCCTCGCGACCCGACTGAGAGTGGACGGTGAGGCCGCCGGGATGCCGGCCGCGGCGCAGCTGACGGTGCACCGGCTCGTCCAGGAGTCGCTGACCAACGCGCTGCGCCACGCGCCAGAGGCGTCGCGCGCCGAGGTACGGGTGGTCTGCGTGCCGGGGGCCGTGACGGTCGAGGTGACCGACGACGGGCGGGCCGGCGGGACCAGGCGGCCGGGAACCGCCGGGTCGGGGCGGGGGCTCGCGGGGATGCGGGAGCGCGCCGCGGCCTTCGGCGGGGCGCTGGAGGCGGGCCCGCGGCCGGACGGCGGCTGGCGGGTCTTCGTACGGCTGGATCCCTGGAGCTCGCCGTGAGCGTCCGGGTGCTGCTGGTGGACGACGAGGAGCTGCTGCGGCTGGCGTTCGGCATGATCCTTCGCGCCGAGCCGGACATGGAGCCGGTCGGGGAGGCGGCCGACGGGGCGGCGGCGGTGGAGCTGGCGCGGCGGCTGCGGCCGGACGTGGTGCTGATGGACGTACGGATGCCGGGCACCGACGGCATCGAGGCGACCCGGCGGCTGCGGCGCGAGGTGCCCGGGACGCGGGTGCTGGTGCTCACGACCTTCGACCTGGACGCGTACGCCTTCGAGGCGCTGCGTGCCGGGGCCTCCGGCTTCCTGCTGAAGAACAGCCGGCCGGAGGAGCTGCTGGGGGCGATCCGCGACGTGGCCCGGGGGGACGCGGTGGTCTCGCCCCGGGTGACCCGGCGGCTGCTGGACCGCTTCGCGCACCGGCTCCCCGCCGCCGGGGACGACGGTGGCGGGAGCGGCGCGGAGCGGCTGCGTGTGCTGACCGCGCGCGAGCGGGAGGTCCTGCTGGGGGCCGCCCGGGGCCTGACCAACACGGAACTCGCCGCCGACCTCGGTCTCGCGGAACCCACGGTGAAGAAGCATCTGGGCCGGGTCATGGCCAAGCTGGGGCTGCGCGACCGGGTGCAGGCGGTGATCTTCGCGTACGAGTGCGGGCTGGTCGGGCCGGGCCAGGTCGACTGCGACCGGGACGACTACGACCAGCAGCGAAGCCGCTGACGGGCGCCCGTACCGCAGGAGTTGTAGGTGACGCGTACGTACCGCTGCGGGTGGACCGCGATGTCAGACCAGTGCTGGACGACGTGACGTCCGTACCCCCGTACGTTTCTGCAAGAGGCCCCGGCCGGGCCCGGTCGACGACCACCGCGGCCGAGGCGCTGGGAGGAATCCGCAGTGCCGGGCGGGGCCGTTCAGCTCATGGGCATCGAAACGGAAGGCACGGGGTGAACATGCTCAAGCAGAACGGACGCGGGACCACGGAGCACCACGCGAGCGCACGCACGATACGTTCGGGCGGCCGCATGGCGCTGGCGGCGGTGGCACTCGCCGCGGCGGCCGCCGCCACGCTGGTCCCCTCGGCCGCCGCCGCACCCGCGGTCGCGACGGAGGCGTGCACGGGGTGGCGGGTCATCCAGGTCGACAACAACGCCGCAGGGGTCAAGTACCGCGAGTGCGACCGGTACAGCGGGCTGAACACCCAGACGAGGGCCGAGTTCTACATCTGGGACAACCGTCACGACGGCAAGGTGGCCCAGGTCTACACGGCCACGGGCTCCAACCTGAACGGCCGGTGGTACCAGTCGTGGGAGAAGTACTACGCCTGGGGCAACGAGAGCCACCACAGCCCGCTCGTGAACACGGGTTGGCACAAGGGCCACGACGTGAAGGTACTGCTCAAGGCCGTGCGCGGCTGACCCACCGGTCAGGGGGGGCGCCGAGCCCTGGGGGCGCCGAGCCCTGGGCCTGACGCCCGCCCACGGGGGCAACAGACGACACCACGAGGGCCGGGAGGCCCATCAGGACCACCCGGCCCACCACCACGGCGACGATCGGGATCTCCGACTCGGCGACCCCTTCGGCGGCTGGGTCGGAGAACGGCTCGGGCGCGTCGGCCCGGTGGGCTTCCTTCGCCCCGCGGCCGACGGCGTCCGCCCCGCTGGGCGGGCCAGTTCCGTACGTAACCGTTCTGCCGTTCCTCGGCTTGCCGGCGCCCACCAGCAGGTCCACCGAGCTGGGGCCGGAGTCCTGGATCCCGTAACAGCTTCTCTCCGTGATCGTGGCGCGCGGCGGCCCCCGCTTCGAAAGGGTGACGCGGTGGCCGGGGCCTCTCGTGGGGCCCGCTTCTCGGCATCAGCGAGTGGCTCTCCCCTCGGCCACCCCGGGACCGCCTCGCCCCTGGAGCCCGTGCCGGTGCCGATCGACGCGCGGTGGAGAAGCGCGGCGGGCTGGCCGGTGAACGCCGCTATGCGGGGCGGAGAACGGGATCGATCTCGGCCAGGCTCTCGTGGAGCCGACGGGCCCCCAGGGCAACACGGTCGTCGATGTCGCCCGACATCTCGTCACAGATCCGCAGAGCCTCGTCCAGATCGTGCGCGAAGATGCTGAAGACGTCGAAGATCGCGGTGTTGAGGTAATCGGCGTGATTGTCCTGGGCGACTGCCAGTGCGGACGCCACGATCGACAGTCCGGCCCTGTCCTTTCGCCGAAGCAAGGCCTCTGTGGTCCACCGGGTGACGAAAGTGTCACCACGGTCGAGCACAAGGCCCAGCAGTAGCCCGACAGCCTCCGGCATCTCGGCGAACCCTGCCAGGCTATGACCGGCATCCGCTCGGTCACGCCAGTGGTCGCTTCGCGCGAGTTCGCCGAGCGTCACGACCACGGCACGCCGCAGGTCTCTGTCCATGGATTCGCCCGTCCCTTCCCACGATTACGGTGGAAGTATCACCGAGGCGCTTTGTCGGATGATCGCCAGGGCAGGTCCTGGCCGCCTATCGATGGGCTGCGGTCGCTTCCCGGAACTGCCGCACCGCTGATGGCTGCTGCTGCATTCTCGGACGTCTGGCGATGCCAAAGCGCGCCTTCAAGCCCGGCTTCTCCGGACCACGAGAGTGGGACCGGGCTTGAGCGCTGCTGGCCCCAGCCGTGGTCAACCGATCGGCTGTATCCGTCCGGTTCGTCTCGTGTACCGGTGTGCACTGTGGTCAGCATGGACGCACCGTGAGCGAGCGCCAAGTGCGGCAGGAGGCCCAGGACGGCGGGACGTGTGAACCAGCACCACCGGCGTCAGCCCGAGTGGCGTGCGCGGCGGATGCGCAGTGGTCCCCGTGCCTCGTTCTCCGTGACAGGTCGTCCGCCCTGGGTCACCTCGACCTCACCGGCCGCCGCCAGGCGCCAGGCTGCCTGGCGGGTCGGCTCCATCAGGTCCCGCCATCCGTCGTCGTCTCCGTCGTAGACCTCGCGTGCCACGTCGGACGGACAGATCGAGGCCGTCTCCGCGCGCCGCTCGAGTAGGTTCCTGGTGGCCGTCTCCAGTCGCCGGGCGAGCTGCCGATCCGACTGCGTCATGCCTTCAGTGTGGCACCGCGGGACCGGTGACGCCCGCACGACCGCGGCTCCTGCCCGTTCCCAGGGCTGACGTCACATCGACAGCCCTGCTTCTGGCATGACCACGACCTGGTACTCGTCCTCGTCCTCGTGGATGACGCGGCGGGGGCGTCCAGGGCCCACCGGCGGGGGCGTCGTCGGCGGCAGCGAGCGGCCGCTCTGGTCACGGGGAAGGCGTCCGGTCGACGGAATAGGTCTGTCCGCCCGCCCCCATGTTGGCCCGGGCCTTGCGGTACGCGCGGCGGCTGGGCGGCTCGGCGGTGGCGTTCTGCTCGTCGCGGCGGGTGGTCAGGGCGGCCAGCGCCGCGCGGGCCTCGACGGGACTCCAGTCGGGGAGATCGATCTCGCGGTGCTGCCGTGCGGCCGTCTGGATCGCCAGATAGGCATTGGCCGCGGTGATGGCCTGCGTCGCTCTCTGAGGTGCGTTCACGGTGGTGAGGACCGCCCCGAGGCCCGCCGACAGAAGGGCCAGGATGCCGGCCGCCGTCGCGCCCGTGGACTCGACGAGGGCGGTCGTCCCGGCGATGGCGGCGAGCAGTGTCGCGGGCAGGCCGAGGAGCCAGTGGGTCGCCCGCCAGCGCTTGCCCTCCTCGAACTGGCACTGCGCGCTCCACATGGCGCTCTCCTCCAGCCGGCGGAACTCGGCGTCGACGGAACGCAGACGCCTCTCGCCCCCGTCGGCGCCGGACGCCGCTGTCCCGCCCGGAGGGTCCTCCAGGCCGTGGGTGGTCGGGGCCGTCTCTGTGTCGCCTGGTGTGGTCTCCACCCGCTCACGGTATCCGGCCATGCTGGGTCAGGAGGCGGAACGACCGATACTACGGGGGCAGTTCCTCCTCGTAGGTGGCCAGCGCGGCGTGGGCGGGATGACGGGCCGGCAGTCCGTCGACCAGCTCGTGCCAACGCTCCGCACCGATCGCTTCGTTGGCCCGCAGCGAGGCGAGCAGCTCCGCCGCCGGTACCCGGTCGAGGAACAACAGGGGGAGCGGGGGCCCGTCCAGATCCACGTCGAACCCGCCGGTGGGCGCGGGCGCGGCGATCCGGCCGTGCAGGACGGGGCCGACGCGGTCCAGCAGCATCCAGTAGCGATCGCCGCCGGGTGCTCCGGCGGCGACGCCCGCCGGGGCGAGCCGCACCGGGTAGCACGCGGGCCCCTCGGCCGCGTCCGCTCGGCGGCCGGCGAGGGCCCCAGACACCTCCGTCGCGGCGGGATCGATCTCCAGCTCGACGGTCACCCGGCCCCCTCGTGTGACGGTCACCTCCGCTTCGACCGGCCCCTGCCCCAGAGAGACGGATGTCGGCCCGTCCTCGTCGTCGTCGGCGGCGCGGAGGACGAAGGTGGAGTCGAGTCGCGCCAGGAGGGCGAGGTGGTCGGCCGCACGGGGCTCCGGGGCGCTCAGCCGGGCGGCGGCGAGCCGTGCGCTGTGATGGAGGACCGGGTCCGCGCCCATGCGGAGGGCGAGCCCGGCCAGTGCGGCGCGGGTCGGTGTGGGGAGCCGGTGCGGATCGGCCGCCAGCAGCCCGGCGATCAGGGCGGACGCCTCCCGGCCGAACCACGGTCCGGGGCGTTGCGTACGCAGTCCGGATTCGAGGACGGACAGCGGTCCGGCGAGCGAGGTGGCGGCGGGGGTGAACCAGTGGCGCAGGGGACCGTCCGGGGCGGGGAACGCGGCGGACGGTGGGCCGGCCTCGTCGAGGAGTGCCGCGGTCGCGCGGGCGGCGGTCTCGACCCGGTGCCACGGCAGGCAGTGGAAGACGGTCGCGGGGGCGGTGGTCTCCCGGTCGAGCCGGTGCAGCAGGAAGTACCGCAACTCCAGGCTTTCGCCGGTCAGCCGCTCCACGGTCGTGGTGTCGGCGGGAGGGGCGGACCACCGTTCCTCGAACCGCGCGACGAGTTCGGCGCCGTTCGCCGAGACCTCCACCGGTGCGCCCCGGTCGTCGAGTTCGACCACCAGCGAGTCGTCCGGGGCCCGCAGGGCCAGGGCGCGTACGGGGTCGCCCGCCGGCTGCCGCACGGCTGCGGCCGCGCGGGTCCAACCGGGGGTGAGGAAGCGCGCGGAGGTCCGGGCGTCTGCTCGTTCGTCACCGTCGTTGATGGGGCCGAGGTGTCCTGGTGCGCCAGGGGTGGTCCCCGGGTTCAGCCGCGCGACCCAGCCACTGAGCGGGCGGTGCACGGGGTGGGATGCGCCGCCGGTTCGCGGCATCAGACGGCTCCGCTCCGGTCCGGCCGGGCGGTCGGGGCCGGCTGGACCCCAGGGCCGTGGTCGTGGTGGCCCTCAGGCGTGTCACGCGTCTCCGGTCCGTCCGATCCGCCGGGTGGGGCGGCGTCGATCCGCCGGTCGGGCGTGGAGAGCCTGTCGAGCAGCCCGGACGCGGCCGGCCCGAACGCGCGCAGCGACTCGACCTGGGCGGTTGTCGGACCGCCCGGAACCCACGCCTCCCAGAGCGTCGCGAGCCGGAGCCATTCGTCCGGGCCGGTGTCGCGTGCGTCGATGCGCGCCGGAAGGTCCGCGGGGAGTTCGCGCACCCAGGCGAGCAGCCCGTCGGTGTCGAGGCCGGGCCTCGTCTCCCAGCGGATCAGGAACTTCGCCGCGCGCAGCAGGAGTTCGGCGCAGGTGACGGGATCCCCGGGGCGTCCGGGCGGGACCAGCCGTAGGTGACGCCGTGGCCGCTCCGTGCCGTGTCCGAGGTCGGCGAGGGCGTGTCCGAGCGGGTCCAGTACGCGCTGTCGCACGGGGTCGTACAGCAGGGTGTTGACGGTGAGGTCACGCTGGCGGGCGTCCTCCTTCAGGTCGGTTCCCGTCGCCGGATAGGGCAGGCCGGTGAGTCCGAGGCCCCGGTACTCCAGGGTCCGCCGGTCGCGGTGGACGGTGAGGACGGAGCAGACCAGGGACCGAG
This sequence comes from Streptomyces sp. NPDC002232, assembly GCF_042890295.1. Taxonomy (NCBI): domain Bacteria; kingdom Bacillati; phylum Actinomycetota; class Actinomycetes; order Kitasatosporales; family Streptomycetaceae; genus Streptomyces; species Streptomyces sp. NPDC002232. The sequence goes on from NZ_JBIARV010000004.1 coordinate 540,130, forward strand.
GGCTGAAGCGGGGCGGGAGTTCGGCACTGTCGCCGTCCAGGGCGAGCACCGCGTCGACCGCGCGCAGGAAGACGCCCGCCGGAGCGGTGCCGGTGGCGTCCAGGTCGCGTACCGCCTCGGGGACACCGCCCGCGACGAGGTCGCGGGGTGCTCCTCCCGCCAGCCAGACGCCGTGACCGTCCGAGGCGAGCCGGTCCACGAGGTTGCCGAGGTAGCCGGGGGCCTCCGGACCGTACAGCAGTCCGTCGAGGGACGCGACGAGTCCGGGACCGATGTCGCTCGCCCCGAGCACGTGCCGGTCGTCCAGCTGGTGGTTCGGCGCCCGGCCCGCGCGTACCAGCGTGGGATGGTCGGTCGGGTCGGCGCTCCGCTCGGGCGGTCCGCTCGCGTCCTCGTCGCCGTCGAGCAGCAGGCGGTCCCCGAGCCGGTCCGCCGCGTGTCCGGCGCCCTGGGTGCGGGGCAGGGGGCCGACGCGGTGGCCGAAGCCGAGGACCCGACGGTCGTCCACGACATCGCCGGTCATGATCGGCCCCGGCCCGGGGCGCGGCGACACCTCCCCGGTCACCTGCTCCCCGGTGCTCCGGGCCTCGGCCGCCCGCTCACCGGCCTCCGCTGTCCCCGCTTCCCGCTCCGGCGCTCTGGGGGCCGGCACTCCCGAGTCCCCGGTCAGCCGGTCGTTCAGCCCGCCGCCAGTCCGGTCCACAGGGCTTCTCCCTTCGCGTCCGTCCGGAAGAGGAGCGGTACCTTGACAAGGCCGCCGCCCCACGTGTTGTAGACGACCCCGCCGTAGTCCACGTTGCTCTCGTCGGGGCGCGCGCCGAGCAGGGCGACGTCCCGGAGCTGTTGTGGTGTGCAGGTGATGTCCTGTCCGGGCTCGTCCACGCAGCTGCTCAGCCCCGGATACATCAGACCCTCGGCGCCGTTGCGTCCGGGGTGTGTGCGGATGGCGCGCAGGACGGCTGCGGGACCGTCCTCGCCGCGGATCCACTCGTGCACCCCCGCACCGCAGGTGCCGCAGAGGGCGACCAACCCGGCGGTGTCGCCGCGTACGGCCGCCTCCTCGATCCGGCGCGCCAGTCGGATCACGGCGTCCGGCAGGTGCTTGCCGTGGTCGTCCACGGAGGTCACCGCGGGGGCCGGTGGCTGCGGGGCGGCGGCCGGTCGCCGGGCGGCCGCGCTCTCGGCAGGGGTGAACGTGAACGCGGACACTCCCTGGGCCAGGGTGTGGTTCCGGTCCGACGAGGTCAGGGTCAGGGTCCCGGTGTAGTCGGCGACTCCGGACGGCGCCCGGGTCAGACCCAGGGAGGACGCGTCCCCGGCGAGCCTGGCCACCCGCCCGTCGGCGCCGAGCGCGATCCCGAGCATGCCGGTGCCGAGGAACGTCCGGGCGCCGTCCCGCACGTAGTACGACACGAACCTGTCGGGACCCAGGACTTGGCAGCTCTGGAGGGGGCCGTAGGTCACGGTGACCCCGTCGCCGGCCCAGGCGAAGGAGGACACCGTGCGCTGTCGGTCGCCGATCAGGGCCCGGCGGAAGGGGAGGTCGTCCGGCAGGTTCCGGACCGGGTCCGTGGCGGTACGACCGGAGTGGGTGAGCAGGGTCGACCGGGTCCAGCAGGCGCCGCCGCTGTCGGCGGTGCCCCACGCGAGGGCCTTGCCGTCGGGGGAGCGCAGAGCGTCGGTGAACGTCGAGGGGCGCTTCGCCGGCAGCAGCTCGCGAACGGTGCCGCGCCGGTCGATGGCGGCCAGGGTTCCCTGCCCCCGGGTGACGCCCGGGCCCTCGGGCAGCGGGGCGAAGACGACGACGTCAGCGGGTCCGCCCGCCGCGAGCCGGGCGTACGCGCCGCGGCCCGCGCTGAGCGGCACGCGGCGCGCGGGCTCCGCCGGGAAGCCCGGAGGGAACAGGGCGAGGGAGGAGCCGTCGGCCGCCAGGGTCGCCAGGTCCTCGCCGAGGAAGCCGAGGCCGTGGCAGGGGCAGGCCTGGGAGTAGGGCTTGCCCGTGGCCACGTCGTAGATGTGGATCTCACCCGTGCCTCCCGAGCTCTCCTCGTCCAGCCAGGCCAGGCGGCGGGCGTCGGGCGACCAGACGACCTTGGTGGGCGGCGCGGCCCCGGTCCGGGCGGCGAGCCATGTGCGGCCCGCCGCGTCCGCCAGCATCACGGTCCGTTTCCGCGGCTGGACGAAGGCCAGCACCGGGTGGGCGTGTTCCGGTTCCGCACCGGGCGCGCCGGTGGCGGGGCGGGGCCCGGCCGGGGGAGCGTCGTCGTCCGCCGTGCAGCCGACCGCGGCGATCGTCCCCGCGAGGACGAGGGCCACCAGCCGCCGGAAACGTCGTCCGCCCCGGTGCTCCGGGCGCGGCCTGGCCTCACCTGAGGCGCTCCGCCGGACGGCCGGGCCGACCGGAGTACGGGCGGAGGCGGGGTGGCCCGATGGTCCGGCCGGTTCCCGGAGCGGGAGCGACGGGTCGTGCGGGGAGGCAGGGCCGGGACCGGAAGGACGTACGGGTGCCATGACGGTCTCACTTCTTCTCGGCGCACAGATCGACGTACGGCTCAGGGGCGACGAACTCTTTCCATTCCTCTTCGGTGAGTCCGGAACCGGTCCAACGGCACAGCACCTCGCCCCAGTCGACGGAGCCCACCCGCCAGAGCTCCACCGGACCGGCGGGCCGGTCGCCCTCCCGGCCCACGGACGAACGGGTGATCCCGGCCAGCACCTGGCCGTCGGGGGACCAGCGCAGATGAATGATGCGGTCGGTCCCGGAGACCTGGAGTTCCGGCAGGAGCGGGTCGCCGGTGCCGGTGTCCCGCACGGTGACGCGGTCGCCGTACCCGACCGCGACCCGCGCACCGTCGGGCGACAGGGCGATCGAGGACGGTTCGGTCACCGCGCCCGTGAGGCGCAGCGGAGCTCCTGTCCCGTGCAGGTCGGCGTCGAGGAACCGCACGGTGTTGTCGAGACCGAGGAGGGCCACCCGCTTCCCGTCCCGGCTCCAGGCGAATCGGTGGACCCGTGGGGTGTCCACGGCCCGGGTGGTGCGGGTGACGAGGTCGACGAGGACGAGACGGGCGTCCGCGGCACCGGGCCGCTCCAGGGCGAGGGCGAGCGGCCGGCTCTCGTGCAGGGTGAAACCGAGCCCTTCGCTCGCGCCGAGCGCCACGGTGCCCAGCGGCTTCCAGGTGCGGGTGGACCACAGGTACAGGGGACCGTCGACGTGCCGGGCCACGAGGAGTTCCTTGTCCGGTACGAACCCCACGCCGACGGCGATGCGATGGGAGCTGGTGCCCTGGTCGGCGTTCGGGGGGCGGAGATCCTTCAGCCAGGTTCCGTCCCGCTTCCACACGACGATGTGCGAGGCGCCCCGGAACTGACCCGCGGCGGCCACGAACGCGGGGGAGGAGGCCGCGTCGTTGATGAAGTGGCCGGATGCCGGATACTCCGTCAGGATCGGGTACTCGGCCATCGCCGGGTCCTGCTGGTAGGCGAGCGGGCCCGGCCGGATGCGCTGAAGACCGTAGGAGAGGTTGCCGCTGACGTCCGTGAGCAGCAGGGATCCGTCCGAGTCGAACGTGGCGGTGCTCGACGCCTCTCCAGGGAGGAGCCCGAGTGGTCCGGGACGCCGGTCCAGGACGCCGACCCAGCCGTCTCGTCCGGCCGTGACCACGGTGAAGCTCTCGCCGATCGCGGCCGCCCCGGTCGCCCCTCCGCGCGGCCTTTCCAGGCCCCGGCTGGCGGCCGCGTCGCCGCCGGTGCCCAGGGGGATCAGCGCGGCGCCCTCGTCACCCGCGATGACGACGCTCCCGCCGTGCCCGATCAGGACCTTCGGCGAGTCGGCCAGTCCGCCGACGGGATAGTCGAGTGGACGCTTCCTCACCCGGTCCCAGGCCAGCACTCCGCCCGGGGTGGCCAGCATCACGAGACCGTCGTCGGCCCCGATGGCGGTGGCCCGGCCCGGGATGTCCTGGTTCTCGATCTCGGCCTGGACCTTGTGGCTGTCCAGGCCGACCGAGACCACCGTGTTGTCGTCGAGGAGCAGTACGGCCCGCTCCTCGGCCGGAAGCTGCCCCGAGACCCAGGGGCTCGTCGCCAGCGCGGCGTCGACGACGCTCCACCGGTTCCGCGTGTCACCGCCCGGACCGGCCCTGTGGCAGGCGGACTGCTCGCGCGTGAGCAGGTCGTACTGGACGATCGTCCCGTCGTTGCGCACCTCGACCAGCCGGCTCCCGCTCTCGGTGAACGCGGTCGCCACCGGGTACGTGTCCGGGCCCGCGCAGGTGGGGCCGGGGAGGGCTCCGAGCAGCTTGGGAACGGCGCCCTGGGCCGAGAACAGGAGGGTGCCGTCCTTCCCGCGAGCGGCGAGCATGCCGCTCTTGGGGCCGAACACCAGCCCGCCGAACTCCCCCTTCACGAATCCCAGTGGCTTGCCGGTCCGCAGGTCCCAGGACTTGAGGTAGGGATCGCTCCCGGTCGTGTACACCCGGTCCCGCGCGTCGTCGACGGCGACGCTGTCCACGCTGCCGGGGCTGGCCTTCCAGGAGATCCGGAGCCCCGAGTTGGCCTCCAGGACGTCCCGCATGGCCTGCTCGGCGTTAGGGGTGTCGGCTGCGATCCGCTGCGCGGCCAGCGCGAGCAGCCCGGCCAGCCTCGGCTCGCTGCCGCGCCGGGTCATCGCCTTGGCCACGAGGTCGGCTGCGCGCTTCTGACGGTCCTTCGTCTCGCCGCGCAGGTACTGCGCGTACGTCGCTCCGAGGCCGATGACTGCCAGCGCGAGCAGGACCGCGATGACCGGCCGGAGAGACCGCAGGACGGCCGGCATGTCCACGGTGTGGGCGGCCTTGGCCGCCTCTGCGATGGTGTGGACGGGTCTCAACCGGGCCGAGCGGTCGCCCTCCCAGGCCTCCAGAGCCCGCAGCCGGTCCTCGTGGGGGAGGACGACGGTCTGTCCGTTGTCGACGACGCTGAGCTTCGCCTCGTAGCCGCCCACCGAGGTCAGCCGGCCCTCCGTGCTCCCGTCGAGCGCGCCGATCAGGGCGATCCGGGGGTTGAGCCGCCGCCAGCCGGTCGTGAGGCGACGCACGCGTCCGCTCTGAGCTCGCCTCACCGCGTGCAGGAGTACGGCGAAGGCGCAGCCCAGTGAGGGGTCGGTGGCCATCGCCGTGACCCCCTCGTCGTCGGTGAGCGACCAGAGGACGGTTCCCCGCACATCGCCGCCCGCCGCGATCCAGGCATGACGCAGCGAGGCGTGGAACTTCTCGTCGGCCCGGAAGCCCGACATGGTGCGAGGATCGGGCACGAGCGCGGGCGGCCCCTCCGGAAGCACCGCCACGCTCAGTGCGCCGCGCACTCCGGTGTTCCCGCCGTCGAACAGCACGCTCGCCGATGCCACGGGCCTGGGCTCGGGCAGTGCGCCGTCGAGTGTCAGCAACCACAGCAGCAGGGGCAGCGACGCGTCCCGGTCCGGTGGCCCGAGGCCGTCGAGCAGGCGCCGGATCCGCGCGGGGTGACCGGCACCACCGGACGGTAAGGAGCGGAGGAGGCCCTCCACCGGCCCGTCGGGGGACGGTAGCCGAGCCCAGGACTTGTCGAGCCAGAGGATGCCTGCGGTCAGTTGTGCCGCGGCACCGTCCAGGTCGTCGACGAGGGCGAGCCCGAGCGCGGCGGACGCGCGAAGCGCCTGCACGACCCCCGGCTCCGCGTCCCTCGCCGGGCGGAAGGGCGGATGGTCCGCCAGGTCGGCGACGGTGGTCCGCGCTGCCGCGCGGGGCGTCATGAGCGTGTGGACCTGGGTCGTCCCGTCCCGCACGAGACGGAGCGCGGCCACGTCCTCAGCGGCGATCCTCCCGCGCAGGTACGCGAGTGCGGGCTGTGCGGTCGACAACAGGGCCTGGCGGGGCGCCGACCGTTCCCCCATCGGGAGCCGCGGGCCGACGAGGAGCTTTCCGACGTCCAACGGCGCGGACGGCTCATCCGCCATCGTCTCTCCCCCTCGCGCACGACCGGCGGAGCGGCCCACGCCGGTTGAGAACACATAGTGGCACCGGAGACGTCCGCGCTGGAGGAAGTTGGCGACATCCCGTGCCCTTCGACAACTCCGCTGAAGGCCCGGGGGCGGGTTGGCTGACCTGGGTCTCTCCTGCGTCGATCCTGGGTCGAGGGCTACTTGGCTTCGCCGTGGCTGTCGTCGCGACTGCGCGAGGGCGTGTTTCGCGATCCCCGGTCGCGTACGAGTCTTCCGCCGTCGCGAAGGCGGCCGCCCCTCGGGTGCGCAGGGCGGTGCGCGGGCGAAGAGGAGCAGCGGGTGAGGATGAGCCGGCTGGGAGCGAGCCGGTCAGGGAGTTCGTCCATCAGGGAGGGTGGGGGAGCGCGGTGCCACTGCGTCCTGTTCCGCGAGGTGGCTGTCCATGGTGGTGTTCAGGTCGGCGATGAACGCTTCGACCTGTTCCAGGAACTGGGGCGGGTAGGGCGACATCGCGGCGTCGAGGCGGTGGGCGAGCGGGCCGAAGAACTCGTCCGCCCTCTCCTGGACGTGCCCGCCACTGCGCAGGGTGACGATGCGCCGGTCGGAGTGCTCGCGGGCCCGCGAGATGTGTCCGGCCGCTTCGAGGCGGTTCAGCAGGGCGGTGGTGGCGCCCGTGGACAGCGAGATCCGCTCGCTCAGCCGCGCCGGCGACAGGGGGGCGCCGCGCTCCTCGGCGGCGGCGATCTCCAGGACCGCGGTCGCGTCCGTGGAGTGCAGGCCCAGCCAGGCGGCGAAGCGCCGGCTGAGCTCGGCGTAGTGACCGCCGTAGATCCTCAGCGACTCCATCAGCCGCTCACGCTGCTCCGCGACGCCGTCGCGCATTGCTTCCTCCACGGCTCAGCCCTTCCCTGTCCCTCCGCGTCACGCGGTCCGCACGGCTACTCCGCTTTGACAACCTACCGCCATCATTTTACCTTCATGGTGGAATTACTTCACCATGGAGGTATCAGGAATGCGTGACCCGTCCCCCACCCCCGTGGAGACGACCGAGCCCTACCGGTGGCGATGGCTGATCCTGGCGGTGATGATCGTCGCGGAGATCATGGATCTCCTGGACGCCTCGATCGTCAACGTCGCAGGACCGGACCTCGAGAGATCCCTCGGCGCCGGATCCGTCGGACTACAGTGGGTGATCGGCGGCTATGCCCTCACCCTGGGTGCCGGGCTCGTACTCGGCGGCCGGCTCGGCGACCGCTACGGGCGGCGCCGGATGTTCCTGATCGGCCTCGCGTCCTTCACCACGGCCTCGCTGCTGTGCGCCATCGCGCCGAACATCGAGTCGCTGATCGCCTTCCGCCTGTTGCAGGGCATCGCCGGAGCGATGCTGCTGCCCCAGGGCCTGGGCCTGCTGCGGGAGAACTTCTCTGGCCCCGAACTCACCAAGGTCTTCGCGATCTTCGGACCCGTCCTCGGCCTGGGCGGCATCATCGGCCCGGTCCTGGGCGGCTTCCTCGTCGAGGGCGACTTCTTCGGCCTGGGCTGGCGGTCGGTGTTCCTGATCAACCTGCCCATCGGAATCGCGGCCTTGATCGTCGCCGCGACGTTCGTGCCCAAGAAGGCGGGCGACCGCACCGTGCGGGTCGACATGACCGGCGCCGCGCTGATCGTGGCCTCCTGCGCCCTGCTCGTGCTGCCGCTCAACCAGGGGCAGGAGAACGGCTGGCCGCTGTGGACGTGGCTGTCCATGGCCGCCTCGGCCATCGGGTTCGCCCTCTTCGCCCTCCAACAGCGCCGCACGGCCGCCGCGGGCCGCGATCCGCTGGTGACCCCGGGCCTGCTTCGTAAACCCGCCTTCACCGTCGGCCTCGGCGGCATCGCCCTGTTCTTCGGCGGACTCGTCGGCACCCAGCTCGTCCTGACCCTGTTTCTCCAGATCGGCCACCACTTCACCGCCGGCGAAGCGGGACTCGGCAACCTGCCCCTCGCCGTGGGAACCGCGATCGGCGGCGCCATCAGCGGCGCGTTCCTCGCCGACAGGATCGGCCGCAAGGTGCTCCAGATCGGACCGCTGGTCCAGCTGGCAGGCGCCGCCGTGCTGTGGTTCGAGCTCGACGGCCTCGACACTGCCTCGTTCTCGGTCTGGGACATCGTCCCCGGCGTGGCGGTGGCGGGCGTCGGCGCCGGCATGGTGATCGCCGCCCTGTTCAGCTTCATCCTGGCCGCGGTCGACGACGACGAGATCGGATCCGCGTCCGGTGTCCTGTCGGCGGTCCAGGCGGTCGGCGGCTCCATCGGCGTCGCGGTCTTCGGCTCGGTGTTCTTCGGCCAGGCCGAGACCGGTGACTTCACCGGCGGCTTCCACCGCGCGCTGATCGTCCAGGCGTGTCTGCTCGTGCTCTTCTTCGCGATCACCTTCCTGCTGCCCCGGAAGGGCCGCCCCGAAGAAGAGCAGCACGGCATCACCCCCGAGACGACTGCCGACGACTCCGGCGCCAAGCAGCACCTCACCCTCTGAGCCCCGGTCGGGGCCGTGCACGACGAGCGGCCCCGGCCAGGAGAAGGTGTGGAAGGAAGAAGACGTCCGCTTCGTCGACGCGACTGCCCGGGACGGCCCTCCGTACCGAGCCGGCTCCCGGGCGCCGCGGTGTTCCGTGCCGGGGCGTGGGCTCAGGCCGTGCCGCCCTTCGCGGGGCGCTCCTTTTCGGCGTTCACGACGGCCCGTTCCAGGACGGCGGTGCGCTCGACGACGGTGCCGGGCTTGATACCGCCGAACTCCTTGACCTGGACGCCGCGGCTGCCGAGGTAGGCGAAGGTCGTGCGGTCGAAGACCAGCTCGGTGCGCTCGCCGGTCTTCTCGTCCAGGCGGGCCAGGGCCAGGCCGCTGCGGCCGGCGGCGTCCTGGGAGTTCTGGACGAGGACCACGCCCGGGATCTGTGCGGTCGCGCGGTAGAGCGCGGCCGCGGTCGGGGCCGGGACGAGCTGCTCGTTGATGAGCTGCTTGATCTCCTCGAACGCCTGCTGGTCGCGGTCGCGCGGGCCGCTCAGCCTCGAGTAGATCGTCTTCAGCAGTGCCTGCGGATCGGTCGGCTGGGCCTTGAGCCAGTTGTAGGACCGGAGGGTGGCGTCGCCCTCGATGTCCTTGCCGTTCACCGGCTTGGAGCGGGGGCCGTCGCTGCCGAGGCCTACGCCGCCCTTCGCCTGGTAGCCGGGCTCGTCGAGCCAGCCCCTGCTCGCGTCGGGTGACCTCCAGATCTCGCGCTGGTGCAGCGGCTGCACCCAGGTCTTGGACTCGTCGGTCTCGCCGTTGAACGAGGAGGCCTGCCAGGAGACGGTACTCCTGACGTAGATGAACTGGCCGGGGCCGGGCTCCGGGACCTGCCGCGTGCTCGCGGCGCCGGCGATCCGCTGGGCGGTCGAGGCGAGCTGAACCGTGCTGCCGGCCTCGATCGCCACGACGGGCGCCTCCACCGATGCCGGTGCGCCGTCGTCCGTGCCGGTCAGCGTGCCGGCGGTGAAGACGGCGGCGGTGAGCGCGAGGGCGGTGACCGGAACGCCGATGAACAGGGCACGCCGGAGCGGCCTCTTCCCGGCCGCGGGCCGGGGGATGGTCGTCTGGATCTCGTTCAACAGGTGCTCCTCGAACAGCAACTGGCGGTCGGGCGACATCTCGGGGGCCGACGGGGCCGGCAGCAGCCGGGCGAGCTCCGCGTGATCCGGCCCGGCGTGGTCCGGCTCCGTGTGGGCCATGGGCTCGGCCCGATTCCAGAACGTGCGGGTCATCCGTACGTCTCCTCGTGCGACTCGTACGACCGGGCCGCGGAAGTGCGGCCACCCTGTGCTTGTCCGGGGCGCGGAAGCGGTTCCCGGTTCTTCGTGAGTTCCTGTTCGGCGAGCTTGCGCAGGCGGCTGCGGGCGCGGGAGAGGCGCGAGCGTACGGTGCCGACGGGGACGCCGAGGGCGGCGGCGGCCTCCGCGTACGCCAGCCCGGACCACACGCACAGGGTGAACACCTCGCGCTCGGTGCGCCGCAGCCGCCGCAACGCCCGCTGGGCGGCGGCGAGCTGGTCGGCGTCGGCCAGGCGTCCGACGAGCTCGTCGGCGAAGTCGGGAACGGTGTCACGGACCGGCAGGCGCCCGAGGGCCGCCTGGTGGCGGCGCGCGGCGCGACGGGTGTTGCGCAGCACGTTGACGGCGATGCCCATCAGCCACGGGCGCGGGCCTGCCTCGTGGTCGAGGAGCCGCTCGCGCAGCCGCCAGGCCTCCAGGAAGGTCAGCGAGACGACCTCCTCGGCGAGGGCGCGGTCACCGGTCACGCGGACGGTGTGCCGGTGGACGAGCGGGGCGTGGTCACGGAAGAGTTCCCTGAACGCTTCGGGATCCCCGGCGCGTATCCGGTTCTGCAATGAGTAGTTCACGCACTGCCTTGTCCACCGGGCGCGTCCGGTTCCGGTGACCTGCCTCACAGGAAGCGGGCGCCGGCCCACGGACGCCCACCCGCGTGCAGGGTGTCAGACCTCGCGGGCCCGACGTTCCCCGGGGACGTCGGCGGGAGACGTCCTGGGTTCTCGTCCTTCTTGTCTGATGGGTCGTCGCTGACCTGGGCAGATTGGCCGCTTTCTCGGCGTTTGGTCCAGATGCTCGATTCCTTGAGCGTCTCGGCCACAGAGCGCAGGTCACCGCCGCAGAGGGATGACGGGTGTCGTGACGGCGGGCATGATGGTCGCCATGTTCAACACACGAAAGGCTCATGCCTCGTAGGCGCCCTTTGCAGGTCCGGCGTGATCTGCCACGACCCCTGCGGCCATGGGAACGCAGAGCCACGGTGCCTGGCTTGTCGTCCCGTGCACTGGCGGAGATCGCTCGCTTCGAGCGGCGGCGCTTGTGGATCGGCGCTACCCACGAAGCTCTGGAGCAGTGGCAGAAGATCTGTCGACGCTCTGGACGTGGCGTGATGTACACGAGGGCGACGACGCAGTACGACAACTGGTACCACCACGAAACAGGCGAGGACACGGGTCCGGAGCGGTGCCGCGGTGTCCTGGAAACGCTCCTGCACGCCCTTTCTCCGAGAGCGGCACGGGACCTGCGGGCGCTCATCGAACCACTCGATGAGCGGTTCCTGAGGCGAACCGTGAATGATCCGTTTGCGCCGCCGGATGCGCCATGGTGGATGAGCCGAGTCAAACGCCCGTGATCCTTTTCGAGGCAGTCCACGCTCTGTGGTGCCGGACCTCGTGGGCTGCCGCGCGGAGTCCCCCAGGGATGAGGGCGTAGCAGATGCGACGGCGGCCGGGGCCCCGGCCGAGCCATGAACTCTCCTTGTCGGGGCTCAGCGAGGACCGGCCGCGCGAGGCGCCGTACGCGCGCAGCGACTCCTCCAGGCGGTCGCGGTGCTCCTCCACCAACGCCCGCAGGCACTCGATGCTTGACAGGCAGGGGATGAAGTCAAACACTAACTACGTTAGATGTCCTAACAGCGTTAGGGGTTGCGGGTGGGGAAGCGGGACGAGGTACGCCGCCGGACGTACGCCGAAATCCTGGAGACGGCGGACCGCTTGGCTGAGCGGGAGGGATGGGGAGCCGTGACGATCCGGCGCATCGCCACGGAGATCGGCTACAGCGCGCCGGTGATCTACCAGCACTTCCCGAGCAAGGAGGCGGTTCTGCACACGCTGCTCGTGCGGGGAAACGGCGAGCTGGCGCACCGCATGCGGGCCGCGGTGGCCCGCGGACCGGCTTCCCGCACCCCGCACCTCGCGGCGGCCGCCTACCTGGAGTTCGCCCGGTCGCGCCCCAGCCTGTACCAGCTGATCTCGGGCGCACCCGGCACGGGCATCGACGCCTCCACTCGCCGCGCCGCGGCCGCCGACGTCATCACCTTCACCAGGCAGCTGATCGGCGAGTGGGCGGCCGCAACCGCCTGCGAGCCTCCCTGCGCGGAGGACGCCTGCGACCTGCTGTGGGCCACGCTGCACGGCCTGGCAGGCATCGGAACGATCGAGGACATCGGCTTCGACCGCGCCTCGCACCTGGCCGACCAGGCGGTGACGGCGCTCCTTGCCCACTGGTCGGCCCGACCCGCGAATGCCGAAGCGCACTCACACACCGTCAGGGGAGAGACATGATCTACCACCACAACCGTTTCACCTTCAAGGAGACGGCCACTGCCTCACAGCGAGAGGAGGCCCTCGCGAGTCTCCGCGAGCAGGGCGAGGCGATCGACGCGGTCACGCAGTACGTCGTGGGCCGAGACGTGGGCGGTGAGTTCGAGTACGGCGCCGTCTTCGTCATCGAGGATCTCGACGGGTACTGGGAGTACCTCATGGCGCCCTCGCATGCCCGGACGGACCGGATCGGTCTTCCGCTGCTGGAGTCCTTCGTCTCCTACGACACCACGGACACGGACGACCCCGCCATCGCCGAGAAGATCGCAGACCTTCACGCGCGACGTTACGCGGGCGACCCCGACCTCACGAAACTGGTCGCCGACCTCCCCTCCTACACCGGCAGCAGTGCCCCGGTCCCCAGCCGCTCGACGGCCTCGCGCGAGCGTTCCCGTACGCCGGAGGACGGCCGAAGCGACGGCTGAAGAAGCGGCGCGATCGGCCGAGTTCATGGGCGGCCGCCGGGACGTACGTTCCAGCGGGGGGCGGGGTCCGGTGCCGCCGGACACCGGTACGTGACGGTAGTCGCGGGCGGTGGTGGAGGCCGCCGATCCCGGGCGGCACGGGCCCGATGGGCGCGGGGGTCGGGCTGACGGGCTGACGGAAGCCCTGCCGCTGCCGCGGCCGAGGGTGACCACCGCGGCGATCGGGCCACCCCGTGACGGCAGGGGCTGCTGGTCTGCCTCGGCGGAGAGCCCGTATCCCCGATGCCCACCAGCCGACCGGGGTCCCGCCGCGCAAACGGAAGGGGACTCCGTTACTCCGTGAGGCGCGGGCGCCCCCGCCCGCGGTGGACGCCGCGGGCGGGTACGGGCTCCGCGTGGCGGCGGCCAGGGCCATCCGGCCAGGCACGATCACCCGCCGGAGCAGCGGCCAGTGCACGCCGGGACGTGCCGGCGGGCGACGGCAGCGCGGCCCGCGCTCACGCCCTCGCGCCCGTTCCGGAATTTCCGGCCGGGCGATGCGGCACGGCAGCACCAAAGCACCTGTCACCGGGCATTTCCGGGTCCTTTCTTGATCGAAAACTCCATTCCAGGGACGGTATTGTGCCACGACAATCCCTTCGCTACGATCGCAACCCTCACCGGCCGTAAGTCCGCTCATTGCAGGGGGCGATGTGGGTGCGTCAGCGTCAGAATTACTCCCCGAGCGGGATTCTTGATGGGCGAGGTCGAGGGGAAATCCGCGTCTTCCGTCCCTGAATTAGCAGAAGACGAGCGATTATCGAAAGGCTCGCCTTCTTCTCCTTTCCGAAGACGGGATTTCTCGCTCTTCTGGGCGGCGGGCGCCATCGACGGTCTCGGGACCTGTGCGTCGTCGCTGTTCCTTCCGCTGATCCTCCTGGGCGCCGGATACTCGTCCGGGCTCGCCGGCCTCGTCGCCTCGGTGGCCCTGGTCAGCGGGCTCGTCGTCTCGCCGATCGCGGGCGTGTTCGCCGACCGGTTGCCGCGCAAGCCGATGATGTACACGGCGGCCCTGGTCGCCGCGGGCGCCACGGGCACGGTGTTCGTGACGGTGGCACTCGGCCATGTCGTCCTCGTCCTCGTCCTCGTCGCGGCCGTCGTCGAGCAGGCGGCGAGCGCCACCTACGGGGCGGCCGCCTCCGGGACGATCCGGCGGCTCGTGCCTCCCGAGGAGTACCCCCGGGCGATCGGGTACCTCCAGGCGCGGGACCAGGCGGTGCAGATCGTCGGGCCGACGCTGGGCGGTGTGCTCTACCAGATGGCGCGGTGGGTGCCGCTGCTCGCGGACGCGGTGTCGTTCCTGCTGGTGGCCGTGCTGAGCCGGGCGATCCGCGCGGACCTGACGCCCGAACGGGAGGGGCCCGCGGCGTCCTTCACCCGTGAGCTCGCCGAGGGCCTGCGCTTCGTGTGGGCGGAGCCGTTCCTGCGCTTCGTGGTCGTGTGGACGGCCGGGATCAATGCCCTGCTGGGAGCGCTGTACTTCCACGCGGTCTTCGCCTCGCACGCCGAGGGCGCGAGTCCTTCCTCGATCGGCCTCATCCTCACCCTCGCGGGCGTCGGCGGGCTGCTGGGCGCGCTCGCCGCGCCGTGGCTGGTGCGGCGGGTGCCGGCCACCCGGATCGTCACGGGCGCCTCGTGGGCCATGGTGCCGACGGCGGCCGGGCTCGCCTTCGCCTCCCAGACCTGGGCCTACGGGCTGCTGCTGAGCGGGGTGTCGCTGATCGTGCCGTCGGTGGCGATCGTGCTCCAGACCCGGGCGGTGCTGGTGACCCCCGACCGTCTGCTGGCCCGGATGGGCACGGTGCTGGGCACGGCAGGACAGGGCGTCGCCGTGCTCGCCCCGGTGCTGGCCGGGGTGCTGGTGGCCGCGTACGGGGGCCGCTCGGTCGCGCTGGGCTGCGCCGGCGCGTTCGCAGGGCTGGCGCTGTACGCGACGGCCAGGTCCGCACTCGTCGTCCGGGAGGCGCCGTGACACCGCCCGCGCCGGGAACGGCGACCCGCACCTACGGCGTCTACCGCCCGGTGCTGCCGGTGACCAGCCCTCGCAACCCGGACCGGATGGTGTACACGGGGGATGCCGACGGCCGGTGCGAGATCTTCACCTGGGACCGGTCCAGCGGCAGCGGACGGCAGTTGACGGACCGTCCGCACGGCACGCTGCTGTGCGACATCGACGGCGACGAGGCCGTGTGGTGGTTCGACGAGGACCGCGGCGGCAGCGGCGCCTGGCGCACCCAGGACTTCGACGGCGGCCCGGACCGTACGGCGCTGGCCGGGGTGCCGGCCGGGCGGCCCGCCGGGCTGGCGCTGACGGAACGCGGCACGGTGGCCGTCGGGATCCGCGGCGCCGAGGGATTCAGCGTGCACCTGGGGCGGCGCGGCGGCAGGGGCACCTCCGTCCTGCGCACGACGGACTCCGCCACCCTGTGCGATCTGGCGCCGGACGGCGGACTGCTGGCGGTGTCCGGGCCCGCGCACTCCGCACGGGCCGTGACGCTGCTGACCCCGGACGGTGCCACCGCCGCGGTGCTCTCCGGCACCGCGGAACGCACCTGGGCGCTCGGGTTCGCGCCCGCTGCCGCGTCGGCTTCCGGCCTCGGCGGTACGTCAGGCCGCACGCTGCTGCTGGTCATGCGCGAACGGGCCGGCCGCTACCACCTGGGAGTCTGGACCCCGGGCGGCGGACTGGAGCTGCTGCCCTGGTGCTCCTTCGACACCGAGACGACCGCCCGCTGGTACCCCGGCCCGGGGAGTGCGCGGGTCCTGCTGCGACAGGACCGGCACGGCCGCAGCAGGCTGTTCACCGCCGACTTGGACCGCGGCGAGCTGACCCGGGTGCCCACCCCCGAGGGCAGCATCCTGGCCGCGTCGCCCGCCGCCGGCGGCGACGTGCACCTCATCTGGACCGACGCGGTGAACGTGCCCCGCGCGCTGTCCCTGTCGGGTGCGTCGCTGCCGGGGCAGAGCGAGTGGCGCCTTCCCCGGTTCGGCCACCGCCGGGACCTGTGGACCCCGGGACCCGACGGGCCCGTGCACACCTTCGTCACCGTGCCCTCGGACCGCCCCGCGCCGCACCCGCTGGTGCTGCTCGTGCACGGCGGCCCGGCCGACCACGACCGCGACGCCTACGACCCGATGGTGCAGGCCCTCGTCGGCTCGGGGTACGCCGTGGCCCGCGTCAACTACCGGGGCTCGACCGGCTACGGGCCGCGCTGGCGCTCCGCCTGGTCCGAGGGCGTCGGCCACACGCAGGTCGCCGACCTGGTGCGGGCCCGCGCCGACCTGCTGGACCGGGGCATCGGCCGAGCCGGCGCCGTGGGCCTGTGCGGCACCTCCTGGGGCGGCTATCTGACGCTGCTGGCCATGGGCACCCACCCCGACCTGTGGGACGTCGGGGTGGCCGTCAAGCCGCTCGCCGACTGCGCCACCGCCTTCCGGCACTCCACGCCCGCCCTCCAGGCGCTGGACACCTCGCTGTTCGGCGGCACTCCGGACGAGGTGCCCGACGCCTACGCGCACGCCTCCCCGTCCTCGTACGCCGCCGCGATCCGTTCCCCGCTGCTGGTCGTCGCCGCGCGGCGGGACGCCAAGTGCCCGCCGGAGCAGATCGAGGCGTACCTGGCCGTGCTGCGCGCGGGCGGTGTCCCCCACGAGGTGATGTGGCTGGACTCGGGCCACGACGGCTACGACGGAGCCGAGCACCTGGCCGTCATACGACGGTCCCTCCAGTTTCTCGGCGGCGGGCTGCCTTCCGCGCCCGATCAGGCCGAGCCGCCCCCGCCCCCGGAGAGGAGGTGAACATCATGCAGAAGGACATCATCCACGGAGACCCGCTCGACGGTGACGAGGAGAGCCGCAAGCCCGGCGTCGGCGTCGTCGTCTACCTCCGCTCCGCGGAGGAGATGGAGGACGAGGACAAGTAGCGGCCGGGGACACTCGTCCGGATCAGGGCACGCGAGCCCGCCAGGATCCGCACGCGAGGCCCCAGGGGCCGGTCCGCGTCCGTACGCGGCCGGCCCCCGTCCGGACGGAAGCCCGGCCGGAATCCCGACCGGCGTCCGGTCACGGAGGTCGTCGGGCGCCCAGCCCGGCGCCCGACGACCTCCCTGCCGATGCCCGACCGATACGTCATTCCGTGCACTGATCACATGAGAAGAGGCGAGCCGTGCGCGTACTCCTGGTGAACATGCCCTGGGCCCCGATCGATCTCCCGTCGCTGGCTCTCGGAATTCTCAAGCGCAGTGTCGACGAGCGCGTGCCGAACGCCACGGCGGACGTTCTGCACGCGAATATCGAATACGTGGACTGGATCACCAAGAACACGGAATTCACTTTGGAGGACTACTCCTACTACGCGCTCGGCTCCTATTTCCTGGGATGCGGCGACTGGGTCTTCTCCTCCGCGCTCTACGACGATCCCGAATGGCGTGTACCCGAGTTCACCGCGGCGATGGCCAACCGGGTGCGCGGGGCCCGCATGGAGATGACGCAGGCACTGCACGTCACCGCGCCCGACTTCGTCCGGCACATCGCGGAACGCATCGTGGAACTCGCCCCGGACGTCGTCGGGTTCACCTCGACGTTCCAGCAGAACACCGCGGCCCTGGCGGCCGCCAAGTACGTCAAGCGGCTCGCCCCGCACATCGTGACGGCCATGGGCGGCGCCAACTGCGACGGCAAGCAGGGCGAGGCCGTCCACCGCAACTTCCCCTTCGTCGACCATGTGCTGCGCGGCGAGGGCGAGGTGTCGTTCCCCGCGCTGGTCAGAGCCCTGGACGCCGGTGAGCCGCTGTCGGAGATCCCCGGGCTGTGCTGGCGCGACACGGACGGCACCTCCGTGGTGAACGCCATGAACACCAAGCCGCTGCCGCCCGCCGCCATCCTGCCGCCGGACTACGCCGGGTACTTCGAACGGCTCGCCTCCTCCCACGCCCGGAACTGGGTCGAGCCGAAGCTGGTCGTCGAGGGCGCGCGGGGCTGCTGGTGGGGCGAGAAGCACCACTGCACCTTCTGCGGGCTGAACGGCTCGTTCATGGAGTTCCGCAGCAAGAGCCCCGACGTGTTCTACGACGAGATCATGGAACTGGCGCGCAGGCACCGGGTCCTGGACATGTACGTCGTGGACAACATCCTGGACATGGGGTACGTGAAGTCGGTGCTGCCCCGCATCATCGACAGCGGGTACGACCTGCGGATGCACATCGAGATCAAGTCCAACATGCGGCGGGGACAGCTCCAGACCCTGGCGGACGCGGGGCTGATCTTCGTCCAGCCGGGCATCGAGAGTCTCAACAGCCGGGTGCTGACCCTGATGGACAAGGGTGTGACCGGCGGCCAGAACGTGCGGATGCTCCGCGACGCGGCCACCGTCGGCCTCTCGGTCGCTTGGAACTACCTGCACGGCTTCCCGGGCGAGGACGCCGAGGACTACGACGACGTGGTGGACCAGCTCGCCGCGCTGGAGCATCTGAACCCGCCCGTGGGCCCCTCCTCCCGGATCGCGATCGAGCGGTTCAGCCCGTACTTCAACGACCCCGGCCTCGGCTTCTCCGAGCTGCGCCCCGCCGAGCCGTACCGGCTCACCTACGACCTCCCCGACGCCGAGATGTTCGACCTCGCGTACGTCTTCGACGTACCGCCCCGGGGAATCGGCGAGGACGTCGTCGCCCGGCTCGACGAGGGCATCGGGCACTGGAGGCGGAACTACGCCGGCAGCCGCCTCACCCACTTCGACCTGGAGGACCTCATCGTCCTGGTCAGCAGGCGACGGGCCTTCGACTGGACGCACCTGGAACTGACCGACCCGGGCGAACTGGCC
This sequence comes from Streptomyces sp. NPDC002232, assembly GCF_042890295.1. Lineage (NCBI taxonomy): Bacteria > Bacillati > Actinomycetota > Actinomycetes > Kitasatosporales > Streptomycetaceae > Streptomyces > Streptomyces sp. NPDC002232. The sequence continues at coordinate 558,535 of NZ_JBIARV010000004.1, forward strand.
CTGTTCCGGCTGCTCGACCAGCCGCACACGGTGAAGGCGGCCGCGCGCAAGCTGGAGGCGGACCACCACTTCGGCGAGGCCGCCCTGCTGGGGGTCCTCAAGCGGTGGCGGGAGCTCGGCATCGTGTTCGAGGACAGCGGGCAGTTCGTGCAGATCGCGCCGCCTGCCCTGAACGAGGAGTTCCTGCGGATCGACTTCATGCGGCACACCGCCGCCCGCGAGGCGGAACTCGCCCCGACGACCGTCTGACGACCGCGCGACCGCCCGACCGAGGGACGACGATGACTCCTGTTCTCACCGGCACCGCCCCCTTCACCGTGACCGCCTCACGGGACTACGACCCCGAGGTGGGCACGCTGCCCGCCATGTCCCTGGGCCGCTTCGAGATCGACATGTCCGGCGGCGAGGCCGCCCGACGGCTCTTCGCCGCCGGGGCCCGGCACGTCACCCTGCCCCGCCCCGTGGACCTGACGGACACCGCCGACGCGGCCTGGACGGTCAGGGCGCTGAGCTTCGTGGGCGACCTCTCCAGCCTGGCCGTCTCGGTCGACTGGCAGATCCACACCGGCTCCGACCCGGACGCCTGGCGCCACTTCGGGCACCTCCACCCCCCGACCGCCGTCCTCGGCACCACGGACCCGGTGGCGACGGCGCTCGCCTGGCGCACCACGTACTACATCTGCAAGTGCGTCTACCGTTACGGCCCCGGGTTCATCCAGGTCCGCGACCGGCGCTACGGCGAGCTGCGCCGCTTCACCATCGACGAACCGGAGTACCACGAGGCCGTCGCGGCCCTCACCGACGGCGCGACCGTCGACGCGATCGGGCGCCCGATCCTGGACGACCTCATGGCGGAGACCCTCGTCCTGCGCTTCGGCGACCACCTGTGGTGGGCGCCGTACCGGGTGCGCCGCTGGTCGGAGGCACCGCTCGTGATCTGAGCCGGTGACCGCCGAGGCCCCGCGGAGAGTCGTCCCGCGGGGCCTCGGGCATCGACACGGGATGTCCGCTCCACCCTCGAACTCATCGCCCCGGGCATTCAGCACCGCACGGAGAAGACCAAGGACGGCTCCCGAACTGCCTACGTGCCGCACGCCGGCGGCTCCTGGTCCCGCGCCACAGGCGCCGGGCGCACGCGAGCTGCCCACCGTCCACCAGGGCGGCCCCCGCAGCCTGTGGGACGAGCTGGACCGCATCCGGACCTGGCTCGCTCACCGCTCATCGCGGGGCAGGCCACTCCTCGATGTTCCCCCGCGCGTCGCCGATGGCGACGCGCAGGGCGTGCATGCCCCGCAGGACATCGACCATGGCCTCCTCCGCCCCGCCCAGAGTCTTCCGGGCGCCCGGCACGTCGCCATGCTCGGCGTGCAGCTGCGCGGCGGGCGCAAAGGACGCCGCGATCACAGCGGCGAACGACGCGTCCCGCCCCGGACTCTCCTCGTCCTCGTCCGGCTCCGGCACCTGCATCGCCGTCCGCTCCAGCCGCTTCGCCAGGCGCGCTCCGCAGCTTCGCACGGGGCCCGTACCCCCCTTCAGTCCACCCTGATGGCCAGGACGCACGCGTCGTCCTCGTGGCCGGCGAACTCGGGGTCGGCCAGCAACGAGTCGATCAGCCCCTGCGGATCCCGTGGGGCCGCGGCCACCGCCCAGGCCAACCGTTCGATCCCCTGCGTCACGTCCTCGCCCCGGCGCTCCACCATGCCGTCCGTGTAGAGCACCAGCAGATCGCCCGGGCGCAGCCGCGTCGACGCGGTCTCGTACGCGTACCCCGGCAGGGCGCCCAGGAGGGGACCGCGTCGGTCGGTCGTCAGCGGCTCGATGCCTCCTTCACGGAGCAGCAGGGGCGCCGGATGACCGGCGTCGGCCCAGTGCAGGACCTTCTCCTCGTCGAGATGGCCGACGACGACCGTCGCCGTCTGGCCGGCCGGATCACTGCACACCAGCTCGTTCAGCCAGGTCGTGATCTCGCCCGCGGACGCCCCCGTCTGCGCGAGCCCCGCCATCGCGTGCCGCTGCTGCGCCATCCGGGCCACGGCGTCCAGACCGTGGCCCGACGCGTCGCCGATGGCGACCAGGACCCGCCCGCCCGGCAACAGCCGGCACTTGTACCAGTCACCGCCCACCGCGGCGTCGGGTTCGGCCGGCCGGTAGGAGGCCGCGACCGTCAGCCCGACGGCGGCCAGAGCCTCGGAGTGGGTGGGCAGGAGCGCCTCGCGCAGCGCGTCCGCGACCCTCCGCTCGGCCTCCGACTGCCGGCGCAGCCGATCGGACTCCCGCTCCGTCTCCGCGAGCCGCCGCCTGCTGCGGATCTGCGGTGTCAGGTCGCGGGCCACCAGGTTGACCGCCCACGTCCTGCCGTCCGTCCCGGTGACCGGACGCCCCAGCAGGTCGAGCGTACGGACCTCGCCGAGCACCAGGAACCGGATCCGGGTCCAGGCGGGCTCCTCGCCCGCCAGGACCGAACTCAGGAACTCCGCGAGCGCCGGCAGGTCGTCGGGCAGCAGCGCGTCGCACAACTGCTCCAGCGCCCAGGGCATGCGCACGTCGGCGTGGAAGATGCGACTCAGCCCCTCCGACCACGTGACCTTCCCGGACAGCAAGTCCCAGTGCCCCCATCCCATCGAGGCCAGGAACTGCGCGTCGATGGTGAGCAGCTCCGCCCGGGTCTGCACGGGCTGCCACGTCGCCAGCACCTGTACTCCGCAGCGCGCCGCCGAGTACAGCAGGGGCGCCCGGTGGATCCGGCCCAGCCGCTGCTCCGTGTAGTCCACGACCAGCCCGTCGAGCGGCTTTCCGGTGTCCACGACGTTCACGAGTGCCGCCAGCAGCCCCGAGGACGCCGCGCCGGGACGCGCCTCCAGGAACCGCTGCCCGACCTGCTGGTCCGGCGCCTCCAGCCAGTCCGCCGACCGGACGCGGTTGCCGGCCACGATGCGGAAGTCCAGCACGGCCCCCGTATCGTCCTGGATCGGCTCGAGGAGCATGGCCGACGCCGGAACGGCGGCCAGGACCGAGCAGAATCCGCTGCCGCCCGGCTCGTGCACCCCACACAGACACGGGACCGCCCCACCCGTCTCCGGCGAGGCCGGAAGAACGGAGAGGGACTGCACCGGCGAGGCGAGCTTGTTCGCCGCCGACACACCGCGCGGACGCTCCGCGTGCCGGCGCACCGCCGTACGCAGAGCGGTGATCTCTCGGCCGATCATGTCCTTGAGCGCGTCGACGCTGTCGGGCAGGGGGAAGGTCATCGCTCGCCTCCACGAACTTCACGACACGCCCAGAGGATCGGCGCCCGCCGGGCGCCGCCCAGGGCCGTGGCAGGCCAGTGGCCCAGTGACTGCCTGAGCTCGGACTCGTTCACCGAGGAACGCCCGTGGATCCCCCGGCGCTCCGCCTCCTCGTCCAGCTCACCTGGGGCCCCTCGCACCGCCCGACGAGCGCTGCCCACCCCGCTTCGGCGACGACGTGCCCCGGGCGGAGGTCCCACTCGCGGTCCTCGACCCACCGGAACGCGCCCGCTCCTTGCTGACCGTACGCACGGCGATCCCCTCGGCACGCTTCGGGCCCTCCTCGCGGTCCTCCGCGCGCTCCTCGATGTGCTGCCGTTCCCGCACGGGGCTCGATCCGCGAGGCATGACGACTCCTTCCGATTGCCGCGCCCTGGCACTCGACGCGTACGCGGGCGCGCACACCGCCGCCTCCCGACCTGCCGCTGCCCCCAGGAGGGGACGCCGACCACTCGACCCTGACACCAGGTCCGCCGAGGGGCGAGGCGAGCGGCCATTCGGCGGTGAGGAGAGCCCGGCGGCGTAGGTGGTCGGCCGTCGGCGGCGCTGGACCCGGGAGCTCCGCGTCCCCGAATGGCCTGGTGGCACGGGGCAGCCGCAGCCCTGAACGTCCTGACAAAGACGTGGGACGTGTCGGTGGGTGATGAGACAGGTGGCGAGGCGGAGGAACGCCTCGTGGATGTCGTCGCGTCGTTCCCAGCGGACGCCGACGCGGACGCGGAGGCGTCGGAGCCGTGCAGCCAGGCGATCGTGCGCTCGACGACCCAGTGGTGGACGCCGAGTCCGTAGCCGTGCGGGAGGCCACGGCGGGCTATCACCGGTTTGACGCCCTGAGGCCAGGCCCGGCGAAGTATGTGTCGTGGTCGTACCCCCGGTCGGCAAGCAGATCGTGCTGCCCCTCGACGAGAATCGGCCGACCTGGCCCGCCCGCACACCTCCGTGCGACTCCTCCCGGAGTACACCATCGCCATGGACGGCTCGACGGGCCAGCCCATCACCTCAACGTGCGACCCCAAGAAACTGAGCAACTACTTCGCCGACCGCGTCACCCCGCACCACCTGACTCGGGTCTACATCCGGCGCGAGGTCCTCCACCGGTACACCGCCCAGCCCCCCGCTACCGGATCGAAGCCGGCCGGGTGAGCTGCCTCAGCCTGTGGGGGAGTCCATCGGCACCAACCTGCACGACTTGTCGAGGTGTACCTCGGTGAACTCGGGCGGGATTTTCCTGCAGAAGAATGCGACCACGGCTCAGCTTCAACGTCCCTGCTGGCGGAGGCCGCGACGAGGACGGATTCATCCGCGACATCCTCGGCCAGTGGACCGACGGAGTCCCACAAGCAGGGCCGGGCCCGCGTCGAGCACGTCTTCGCCCGTATCAAGACCCGGAAGATCCTCAGCGACTGCCACCTCGAAGACGACGGCGTCCACCACGCCATGCTCGGCATCGCCCGGATGTACGACCTCACCCTCGCCGGCTAGATCAACGCGCCGCGCGGCGGCCCATCGTGTCCGAGGAGACTCGAAGATCATTACGGGACAACCCTTAGGCGTTGTCCCGGTCGTAGCCGACGATCTCGACCACCATCGACCGGGAGGCCGAGGGCTGAGTCGGAGTGGTGGAACCGGGCGCGCCCTGGGGCTCCCCCGGCCGATGCCACAGCCAAGCAGGAAGATCACCCGGGCTCCGGAGGCACAGACCGGATCGGTTCCCGTCATGAAGAAAGATTTGCTGCTTCAAGCGCGTCTGATCGCGTCGTCCCTGTGCGCGGTGTGGGTGACACGGTCTGGGTCGCGCCGGCCTGAGGTGTCAGCAGGGGGCGGCCGCCGAGCAAGCCGACGAGTACATCGAGAGGAACCGCAGTGGTGTGTCGCGCGGTCGTCGTGGCCCCGACAGGACGGCAGTTCACGGCCGGCCTCGACAGGGCTTCAGTACAACCTTTCGCGACGTCAGGAAGTCGAACAGGTGTACAGCATCGGATGGCTTGGAGGGCTTTGTGGCACGAATACGTACGGCCGTGGCCGCGGCGGTGTTGGTCTCGGCCCTGGCGCCGCTGACGTTCGGGGGTGCGGCGGCCGTCGCCGCACCTGTGCCGACGGCGGCCGCCGGGACCTCGGCGGAGGCGGGATCGGTCGGGACGGTCGTCCAGGAGGGCGGCCGGCTGACGGTGCCGGCCGGTGAGGAAGGGGCGGTGACGCTGCGCTTCACGGCCACGCTGCCGGCGGGGACACGGGGGCCCGTGACTGCGGTGCTCCGCATGCCCGGCAGGCTGGCGGCGAGTGCGGGCGGTTCGCCGGTGAGCGAGGACGTGATCCGTTCGACCTGCACGGTCAACGGCGTGGCGTATGGGGCGTGCCCGTGGCACATGCCCTACGTGCGCGCGGGCGAGGAGGTGGATCCGCCGTCACTCGATCTCCCGACGGTGCCGGCCGCGGGAACCCTGGCCTATGCCGTGACCATGGACGCGGACCGGACCGCGGTGGCGCTGGGCCGCCCCGACGCCCGGGTCGAGCTGAAGGACAGCGAGGGCACGGTGGTGGCCGAGGGGACGGTCCGCCTCGATTTCGTCCTCGCGACACCTCCTGCGAGTCAGCGTGGTGCGCTGCACGCCCGGGACAAGCAGGGAGTGCTGTGGCGATACGAGGGCACCGGTGACGTGACCCGGCCGTTCGCAACGCGCAAGCGGGTGGGCGGCGGCTGGAATGGATACACCGTCGTCACCCCGTTGTTCAGTGCCACCGCCGGAGGGACCGGCAGTCTCGTGGCCCGTGACCGGGCCGGAGTGCTGTGGTACTACGAGGGCACCGGAAAACCCGCCGCCCCGTTCGCTCCCCGTGAACGCGTCGGCGGCGGCTGGAACATCTACACCGCCCTCGTCGGCACGGGCGACGGGAGCCTGGTCGCCCGTGACAGGGACGGCGTGTTGTGGACCTACGAGAAGACCTACGACAGCTACAGCCGGTTCAAGCCACGCGCGCGTGTGGGTGGCGGCTGGAACACATACAACGCGCTCGTCAAGTCGGGCGGGTGGGATGGGGTTCTGAGCCGCGACAAGGACGGCGTGCTGTGGAAGTACAACCCCCAGGGCTGCATCCCCTGCGCGCCGTTCGAGCCGAGGCAGCGTATCGGCGGCGGCTGGAACATCTACACCGTCCTCGCCGGTACGGCGGAACTCGGACGGGACGAATTTCCCGACCTGGTCGCCCGCGACGCCGCCGGCAAGCTCTGGCTCTACCAGGGCGTGCACGTCTACCAGCCCGGCTCCTTGTGGGGCCGTACCGTTCCCGGCTCCAAGCGCAGCCTCATCGGCGGCGGCTGGAACGTCTACGATCTGATGTTCTGAGCCTGCCAGGGACTACTGCCGGGCCCCGGTATCGGCGGGCGGGGCCACGCTTGAGGCTGTGGCCCGTGCCCTGCCGCGACCGGCACCCGCAGCCGGTCTGCGGTCTCTGACTCATCGCACATCTCGCGCATCGCTCACTCCGATGTCACGGTGGCGTGGTCCGTCGACCGGGGGCGCCGAAGCGATGACGAAAATCTCGATGATTCCGAACGCCAGGCTGTCCTCGGGCTCGCCGAGGACAGCCCCACGGCAATCGTCAGCTACGAACCTGCTGAGCAGGACGGGTGCTGGGGCGCCGTAGGCGCTTCAGGTGACGGGGCCGATGCCGAGTCGCTGAAGCCATACCCGGAACTCGGCTTGGGCTTTCGTCCCTTACTCACTACGTACAGCCAGGCCCTGAGCGAGGGTACTGAACTTGAATGCGTGATGTCGGGGCTGGACTGGTCCGTCTAGCGGGTCCATGGGTGTTGCCGGGCAGCCCGTCGGGAGAGGATCGTCCTGTGAGCCAGCCCCTGCCGCAGTTGCCGAAGCCCGAGTTCGTCTTGACCCGCGTCGAGGTGCCACCCGAGGTGCCCAGCCGGATCGCTGTCAACCTCCGGGACACCGGCATCCCAGTCGGGTTGATCGGATACGAGTACCGGCTGCTGAGCGAGCCGGTGTACCTCGGGGGAATCAGCAAGCGGGGGCTGGTCGTCATCGCGACGAGTGGCCTGTTCGGTCGCATCGGCGTCGAAGTGGCCAGTGGTCGCGTGGTGGAGGTTCCCACGATCGAGTCAGCGACGGCCAGTCACGTAAACAGAGACCTCGACTCCTTCAGCCGATGCGTTGAGGCCGTGATCGCACGCTGGCCGTTCTACGCGGTGGACGACGAGGAGAGGTGCGATGGGGTGGCGGAAGAGTTGCGCGATCTCGTCTCCGGCATCGACGAGACCGCTCTGGTGACGAACGGGTTCTGGGAGACGTTCTGTGATGACGTTCAGATGGGGGACTACGCGGACTGGGACGAGTGATGCGGGACCTATCCCCGTATTCGGTCAGCCGTCCAGGCTCAGGCCAGTGGTAGCGATGCACCCATCGACGAGGTCAGGGGGGTACTGGATCTTCTTGAGTCGACGTTTCACAGCCCTGGTGATCTCGCCGAGGTCCGCGGCGGCCAGGTTGCCCAGGTCGCACTTCACCAGTGCCCAGATGCCCTCGGTCGGATTGAGGTCAGGAGCGTAGGCCGGGAGTTGGAACACGGTCAGCCATTCGGGGTTCGCCGCAATGAACGGCTTCATCCAGGCAGTCAGGTGGAGGCGGACGTTGTCCCAGACCAGCACGATCGGACCCCCGAGCTGGATCCGGGCGCGGACGACCAGGTCGCGGACGTCGCGCCAGCCGAAGCCCTTCGGCTCGTCCTTGCGGCCCCGGTACTCGCGGTGTAGGTGTTCCAGCCACCGCCGATGCGCTGGCGAGCCTTGAGCGGCTTGTCGGGGAGGCCCGTGCTTTCGTGCTGCCAGAGCACACCGGCCTTGTCACGGGCGAGGACCGTGGTCCGCCGGTAGTCCTCGGGGGTGCCCTTGGCGAAGCGGAAGGCGACGGGTCCGCTGCCGATGACGGCCCCGGCCCCGTCGGTCACTTCGAGGGTGGCTGTCAGGTTTCCCATCACGGCGGCACGGCTGTCGGCGTCGACACGGATGTCGTAGGTGAGCGTCGTGGCGGCCTCGGTGGCCGGGAACATGACCTCGTTGCCAGGGCTGTCCCAGGGACAGGGCCAGAAGGTGCCTCCGTTGACTGCGCAGGTCGGGGTGACGGGTTCGTAGGCCGGTGTGTCGACGTCGGGAAGCTCCCATGTCGGCTGCGGGAAGAGCAGCCGCGCCTTGACGGGGCCGGTGAGGCCGGCCGGGAGCGTGACCCTGATCCGGGTCGTCACCGCGCCTTCCTCGCCGGAGGGTACGGCCAGCGGGCCGCCCTCCTGGACGATCGTCCCGGTCCCCGTCGCCGCCACAGCCGGCGCTGGTGCGGCGACGGCCGCCGTCCCGCCCAGCACCACGGGTGCCGATCCGATGGCAAGCGCCGTCGCGATCGCCAGAGTCACACGCTTGCCTGTCACGGATCTCCCCAGAAGCCTTGTGGACGCGAGGAGGAGCGAACGCACTCCCCTTCACATGCAGGTCGCCTCTCGGACCCTCGAACGACCCAAAGGGTTGTGCCCGGACGTGGATCCGGCCCCCGCCGCGTCGAACCAGGCGCCGGCGAATTGACGGACGAGCACGCGAACGTCACCGCCCCCGACGTTCTCCACGGCGCCCGCCGCCCGCCGCGCGGCCGAGCCACCCGTGGACGAACTCCCGATCCCGCCGCAGTTCTCCTCTTCCGCTTCCGCGCCAAGTTCCTGGACGGCGTTCGAGAGCGGGCCAACCGCCTCATCGAGCAGTCCATGGAGGGATGGGACCGTGTCAGCCGGGGAGCCGCCCTCAGTCGGACCGGACTTGGACCGGAAACAGACCGGAAGGGCTGGTCAGGAGCGGATTGGCAGTGGGAGAAGCTGGGAGTTACGCCGCTTAGCTCATCTCGCGCTGGCCGACGCGAACGGTGGGCGCCTGCCTGGGTAAAAGACCAGTTCAGGCGCCCTTTCCTCTACCCCTAGAAGAAGCCGGGCTTCTTCGGCGAGTACGACACGAGAACGTTCTTCGTGTGCTGGTGGTACACGCCTCGCGTGGCCGCTGACCAGTGGAAACGGCAACGATGCGGCCAAGGGGCAGGCGGCTGGTCCGCGTATGGCCCGGATCTTGGTCGGCAGGACACGGACCCCTGACCGCCGGCCCACGTGTTTTGGTTCGCCCCACGTGCTCCCCAGGGCTATCGATACTCCCCAGATCCCCCGGGAAGCGCTGTGGCCGTTCGCGAGGCGCGTGAGGCGGCCGGAGCGCACGCGACGCCGTAGTGGCTCGAGCTCGCCCTTGCCGTGACGGCGCGCCTGGGGGAGGGGCCATCGAAGCCGTAGTTCTCCGCCTCGAGCGCAGCGGCCGACCGTACAGCTGGGGTGAGCGCCGCAGCCCCGTCGGAGGTCTCGCCTGATAGGCGTTCAAGACGTATCGAATGTCCGATTCTCCTATGATGGCCAGAGGGCGAGGCCAGAAACGGACTGATGCCGATGAGCGGACCCGTGAACGCCGAGGGGACCCGCGCGGGAGAGGAAGGGTCGCCGTCGGAGCTCTATCCCGCCACTGCCTGGGTGGACCGGGTGGGCACCGTCCAGCTGTGGAGCGTGGAGGCGGAAGCCCTCCTCGGATACACGGCGAAGGAAGTCTGCGGCACACCGGCGGTGGAGCTGCTGGCCACACGCGGGGACCGTGAAGCGGCGCTGGCCGGGCTCGCCCGGTCTGAGGCCGGGCAGAGGTGGGACGGCGTTCTCGGCCTGCGGCACCGCGACGGGCACGAGGGGAGGGTCGCGCTGCGCGTGCGTCCGGTCACGGACCGGGAGGGCCGGGCGGGATGGTCGGTCTCCGCAGGAGACGCTGGGCGGATCGAGCGGGCGGACGTCGACCGGGCGATGATGCGTGCCGTGTTTCAGCAGTATCCCGCCCCCATCGCCATCACGGACGACGAATCGCGGTACCGGTTGCTGAACGGGGCGGCAGAGCGAGCTGTCAGCCACCCCGGAAGCGAGTTCATCGGCCGGCACGTCGGCGCGGACACCTCCCACGTCGACTCCGGAGCGATCGACCGGGTTCTGCGGCAGGTGCGGGAGACCGGTGAGCCGGTCCTCGGCCTTCCGGTCCACGGAAGCCCTCAGTCCGGGTCGGACCGCGATCGGATGTGGTCGCTGTCCGCGTTCCGACTGACCGACCCGACCGACCGTCCCCTCGGCACGTGCCAGACGTACGTCGACATCACCGACGGGTACCGGGCCGAGCGGCACCTGGAACTGCTGACCAAGGCCGGAGCCGGCATCGGTGCCACGCTGGACGTGGCGCGTACCGCGCAGGAGCTGGCGGACGTCCTCGTGCCGGCCCTCGGTGACGTGGCCTGGGTGGCCCTGTCCGAGGCAGTGCTCGAGGGGGACGAACCCCCGAAGATGCTCGGTCCGGGGCAGTGGCATCTGCGCCGGATCGGCGTGGCTCCGCCGGGTGACGACTGGCCCGCCGGTCTGCCTGCCGTGGGCGTGGCTCCGTCAGCGCTGCCGGACCACCCGCTTCTGCGGAGAATCGGGCAGGGTGAGACGGTCCTGCTTCCTGACCGGGACAGCGTGATCGCCGCAGCGGAGGGGCACTCGGAGCTGGCCCCTCTGTTCGTCCCCGAGCACGGCCACTCGGCGATCGCGGCTCCGTTGTTCGCCCGTGGCCTCGTCCTCGGCACCGTGGTCGTCTGGCGCACCCTCCGACCCGGCTCCTTCGGCCAGGAGGACGCCGACCTGCTGACGGAGATAGCCTCTCGGGCCGCACTCGGTGTGGACAACGCCCGCCGTTACACGCGAGAGCACCGGGCGGCCGTCGCCCTGCAGCAGCGGCTGCTCCCCGCCGCCACCACCGACACCCCCGCGGCGGAGACCGTGGGGTTCTACGTGCCGGCGGGAGGCGGGGCGGAGATCGGCGGCGACTGGTACGACGTCATCGCTCTCCCGTCCTTCCGCGTCGCCCTCGTCGCGGGTGACGTCACGGGACACGGCCTGCCCGCCACCGCCACCATGGGGCGACTGCGCACGGCCGTCGACACACTGGCCGACCTGGAACTGGACCCGGACGAACTCCTCACCCACCTCGACGACCTCGTCCACCAACTCCAGACCGAGGCGCCCCACCAAGGGGACACCATCGGCGCCAGTTGCCTGTACGCCGTCTACGACCCCGTCACCTGCCAGTGCACCCTGGCCAGCGCCGGACACCCGCCACCCCTCGTGATCCGGCCCGACGGCACCGTCGATTCCGTCGAGATCTCTCCCGGACCGCTGCTCGGTGTGGGCGGGTTGCCGTTCGAGGCGACCACGTTCGACCTCGAACCCGGCAGCATCGTCGCGGTGTACACCAAGGGCGTCATCTACCGCGACGACCACGATCCCGACGCCGGTCTGCGACGACTGACCGACCGTCTCGCGCGGTTCGCCGGCCCCGGCCGTGGTCTGGACGGCGCGGGACGCGAGCTTCTCCGCAGCCTGGGCGACGCTCCGGCCCGCGACGACATGGCCCTGCTCCTGGCACGCACGCGTGCCATCGACCCGGGGAACACCGCGACCTGGGAATTCCCCGCAGACGCCTCCGTCGTCGCCGCCGCGCGTAGGGCGGCGGCCGGGCGGCTGGCCGCGTGGGGACTGGACGAGGTGTCCTTCATCACCGAACTGGTCGTGAGTGAACTCGTCACCAACGCCGTCCGGTACGCGGGCGGTCCCATCGGCATGCGGCTCATCCGGGGAGACGTATTGGTCTGCGAGGTCAACGATCCCAGCAACACCCAGCCGCGGCTGCGCCGGGCCCGGTGGTCCGACGAAGGAGGCCGAGGCTTGTTCCTCATCGCCCAACTCACCACTCGCTGGGGCAGCCGCTACACCCGGAGCGGGAAGACCATCTGGACCGAGCAGCCCCTCACCGCCGATTTCGACCTGCTCGACGTGCCGCCTTGACCGGCTCGACTTCTATGCGGTGCGCGGCTGCAGGTCGACATCACTCCCGGCCATGAGGGCAACGATTCCGTGGTCGGTGACGGCCACGGACCGGAGTGCGAGCCCTTCGGGCAGGTTGTCGAGCGGGGCCTGACGCTCCAGGGACTTCTCCAGCAGGGTGCGTGCGGCAGGAGGCACGTTCTCGGAGAGCCGGACGTCGTCGACCCCGATAGCTCTCGAGCCGGCGACACCGACGTGCGCGGAGGCCGAGACCTGTCCAAGCAGCGGGATCTGGGTGGTCGCCACCACTTGATCGTCGCCGTTGCCTCGGTTGATGTCGACCCCGTAGAAGGCCGAGAGGTCTTCGTACGCGATGGTCGCCGTGACCTCGGCCTTGTCGGCCTGCTCCCGCCCGCCCTGCTCTCGGCGTACGCCGTGCAGATGGATGGCGAGATCCTGAATGGTCAGGACGCGACCGTTCAGGGTGGCTGGAACCTGTGCGGCGTCGATGTCCGCCTCGGTGATCACCTTTCGAGCCAGTTGAAGTGACACGGGAAAGCCGTTCACACGCACCTGGGGAGCGGAGTTCAGGCCGATGTCCCGTCGAATCGAGTCGGCGATGCGGTCCTGCGCGTACTGTGTGGCCAGCACCTCGCTGCCGGCGGCGGTGAGCAGCGCCAGGGCCGCTGCGGCCCATACGTTCCGGCGACGCCTGCGCCGCGTTGCCCGGCCGTACTCTGGTCCGTTCATGTTCTCTCCTTCTAGAGACCCCGCAGCCTTGCGCCGCGTGTCGACGTGAGCCATCAAGAGCTTCTGATTGCCCATCAGGCGAGTTCCGCGGGGTGACGTCTGCTCGCCGCGGCGTCGGCCTGTCAGCGGTGGATCGGCGGTCGGCGGATCATCGGGCCGTTGCCGGTGGCCGTGGGTGACGTTGAGGGGATGCCGGGGCTGTTGCTTGAGGCACTCGGGCTGGGGCTTGGCGATTCGCTCGTCGGCCTGGCACTGGCGGGCTCCTCCGTTTCGGTCCGGGTGGCGAGGAGGACGGTGTCGCCGCGCTTCAGTCGCGTACCGGCGGTCGGGATGGTTCCGATCACGGTGCTGGCGCCGGCGGCACTGGAGCGGGGAGTGAGTGCGATGTTCAGGCCCAGCTCGGCCAGGTCTGCTCTGGCTTGTGCGAGGGACTTCCCGACCAGGTCTCCGGGGACGACGATGGTGGGGGTCGTGGGCTCCGTCGATGCATGAGGGCTCATCGGGCTGGCGCCGCTGCTGGGATCGGTGGCGCCTTCCAGACCACTGGCGGTGGGCTCTGGTTCGGGCGAAGGGCTTGCGGAGGAGGAGAAGGAGGAGGGCGAGGTCTGCGTGCGGGGGCCGGTGGCGTGCGTCGCATCCGGAGCCGCAGCGAGGACAGCGGTGACGACTGCGCCTGCGCCGAGGAGGGCCAACGCCGCGAGTGCCGCCCGTTGGGGACCGCGGGACCTCCTGGAGGGCCTCGGCGCGGTTGTCGTCTGTTCCTCCGGGAAGGTCGGCGCTTTCGCGAGCGTGATGTCCTGAGGAGGCGCGAGGTCGTGACGTCCGGGGGTGAGCAATGCGTCACGCATGGCCGCCGCGTCGGCGAACCGGTCGTCGGGACTCTTGGCCATGGCTCGGGCAAGAGCCGCCTGGACGTGCCCGGGCAGTTCCACTCCGAGGTCCCTCGGGGCGGGCGGCTCCGCGTACATGTGCTGGTAGGCGATGGCGAACGGGCTGTCCCCGGTGAAGGGCCGGCGGCCTGTGAGGAGTTCGTAGAGCATGCAGCCGGTCGAGTAGAGGTCGGAGCGGGCGTCGACGGGCCGTCCCTGGGCCTGCTCGGGGGACATGTACGCGGTGGTGCCGACGGAGATGCCCGTGCCGGTCACGCTCGTGTCGTGCCCGTCGGATATGTGGGCGATTCCGAAGTCCATGACCTTGACCAGCCCGTCGGCGGTGATCATGACATTGGCCGGCTTGATGTCCCGGTGGACCAGACCGGCCGCGTGGGCGCAGCCGAGTGCTTCCAGTGTTCCCGCGACCCAGTCGACCGCTTCCTGCGTCGAGGGTGGGGCCGACCTCAGCCGTTCGGCGGCCGTGTGTCCGGTGATGTGCTCCATGACCAGGAAGGGACGTGGGGGCGCTGTCGGAAGCCAGCCCGCGTCATGGACGGCTGCGACGCACGGATGGTTGAGGGAGGCGGCCGCGCGGACCTCGCGCTGGAAGCGGCTCTGGGCGACGTCGTCGAGGGCGAGCTGTGTGTGCATCAGCTTCACGGCGACCGCGCGGTGCAGGACCAGGTCGTCGGCCGACCAGACCTCGCCCATGCCGCCGCGGCCGATCAGCTCACGCAGCGCGTACCGGTCGCCGATCAGGCCGGCCCACGGGTCGTGGAGGGGGTACTGCATGACGGATACCTGCGGTCCTTCAGTGGTCAGGCTGACGGGGAGGGGTGCGGTGGGGTTTGCGACTCGGGTTGTCGGAAACCGCGTGGGGCTGTCTTCCGCTCGGCAACGGGAAGAGGGTGTACGGGTCCACCGACTCTCGTGCGGCGCCATCGGGGTGAATGAGAGCGGCCGAGGTGCGTCGTTGCCGCAGTCGGCGGCGCCGTTCGGAGCCGAGGGCCCTGCGCCACCAGAGGTCCGCAGGGCATCCGATCGCCAGCCGTTCAGTCCGACGTCGGTGGTGTCTTCGGCGCGCGGAGCAGGCACCCGACGGCTGCGGCGAGAACGATGACGCCGACGGCGACGAGCGAGGCGGACAGGCCGTCCATGAAGGCGGACTTGACGCCGTCCGCCAGGGCCGCGCCCCGGGCGCCGAGCTGGTCGGCGACGTGCAGGCCCGCCGCGGCGGAGTCGCGTGCGGCCTCGGCGGCTTCGGAGGGGAGTTGGTCGAGTGAGTCGGGCAGGTTCGCGCGGTAGTGGCTGCCGTAGATCGAGCCCATGAGGGCGATGCCGACGGCCGAGCCGACCTCACGGGTGGTGTCGTTCATCGCGGAGGCGACTCCCTGCTGGCCGCGGCCGAGCGAGCCGGTGATGGCAGACGTGCCCACGGCCCCGGACAGGCCGATGCCGAAGCCGGCCAGGACGAGTCCGCCGAGGAACGGCAGGTAGCCGGAGCCGACGTCGAGCCGGGAGATGACGAACAGGCCGGCGCTCAGCAGGAGCAGCCCGACGGTCATGGTGGCCTTCATCCCGACCCGTCGCACCAGGTGAGGGGTGGCCTGGGAGGTGGGCAGGACGACGACCGCGACGGGTACGAGGGCCGCGGCGGCCTTGAGCGGGCTGTAGCCGAGGATGAGCTGCAGGTACTGCAGGCCGACGAAGAAGAACCCGAAGACGGCCATGAACTGTACGAGGACGACGATCGCGCCGGCCCGGAAGCCGCGGATGCCGAACAGGGCGGGATCGAGCAGGGGGTGCTCACGCCGCAGGCCGAGCCAGGCGTACGCGGTGAAGGCCAGGACCGTGACCACGAGGGCGGCGATCACGACGGGCTCCGTCCAGCCCTGCTCGTTGCCTTCGATGATGGCGAAGACGAGGGTGCCGATCCCGACGGCGGTGCAGACGGCCCCGGGCACGTCGGGCGGGGACGGGTGCTCGTCCTTGGTGTCGGGCGACAGGAGGAGGGCGGCGACGGCGGCTAGCAGGGCGGTCGCGGCGCTGGTGATGAAGATCGACCGCCAGGAGAACCACTCCAGCAGGGCCCCTGCGGCGAGCATGCCGATGATGGCTCCGGCGGCGGCGAATCCGGACCAGGTGGCCACGCCCTTGACGCGCTGTTCGGGAGGGAAGGCGGCGGTGATCGTGGACAGGGTGCCCGGCATGATCATCGCGGCGCCCAGGCCCATGACGACTCGCCAGATGATGAGCGTGGTGGTGGAGTCGGCGAAGGAGGCGGCCAGGGAGGCGATGCCGAAGACGACGGTGCCCGCGACGAGGACGTTGCGGCGCCCGATGCGGTCACCGATGGCGCCGAGGGGCAGGACGAGAGCGGCCAGGGCGACGGTGTAGCCGTCGGCGATCCAGGTCAGTGAGGCGTTGGTGGCCGACAGGTCGATGGCGAGGTCGGGCAGGGCGAGGTTGAGCGCGGAGACGGAGGCGACGACGAGGACCAGGGACAGGCACATGGCGAAGAGGACGCCGTGGTGGCCGGCCCGGCCGGTCGCGACGTTGACCTGCCGGTCTTCGGGCTGGTCGTCGGAGGGGCGGTGGGGGGTGGTGGACATGAGGAACTCGTCTCAGTCGTTGCCCGGCTGGAGCAGTTTGAAGACCAGGCGCGCGGCGGAGCGCTGCACCGCGTGGCGCAGGCGTACCGGGGCCGGCAGGGCCGGGGGCGGCGTCGGGGGAGTGGCGGCCAGGCGGGGGAAGAGCGCTTCGGCGTTGGTGCGGTTGACGGCCGTGAGCGTGGTCGCGTCGACGTTGCCGTCGAGTCCGCCCGCGAAGTACTGCCCTGCGGGAGTGGGGGCGAAGGGCCAGTCGCTGCCGAAGAGGACGTGTCCGGGGCGGGCGAAGGCGAGCAGGGTGGGCAGGGCGGCGGGGCTGGAGGACAGTGCGGTGTCGAAGTAGAAGGAGCGGAAGTCGTCCAGTACGTCGAGCGGGCTGCGCGCGGTGTCGTTGGCGATGGTGAGGGCCATGCGGTGTGAGGAGTACGGCACGAAGCCGCCGGCGTGGCTGAGGATGAAGCGGATGTTCGGGTAGCGGCGTGGGATGCCGTTGCGGACCAGAAGGTAGGTGGCGCGGGTGGTGTCCAGGAGGAAGTCGGCGGCGAAGGCGGGAATGCCGTCGACCGGGGGAGCGGGCAGCTCGGCCGGGTGTATGAAGACCACCGCGCCGCGGTCGTCCAGCGTCCGCCACAGTGCGTCCTGGCCGTCCACGCCGAGGTAGGTGCCCCGGCTGTTGGCGAGCAGGGTCACGCCGTCGGCGCGCAGCTCGTCCAGTGCGCGCGCGGCCTCGGTGGCCGAGGCGTCGGTGTCGGGCATGGGCAGGGTGGCGAAGAATCCGAAGCGGCCGTGGTGGTCGGAGACCAGGCTCGCGCAGTGGTCGTTGAGGCGCCGCGCCAGGTCGGCGGCCTCGGCGGGTTCGGTGAGGAATCCGGTGCCGGGAGTGGAGACGGAGAGGATCGACGTGGTGGTGCCCAGCAGGTCCATCAGGTGCAGGGCGGACTGGGGGTTCCAGGCGGGCAGGGCGCGGCCGCCGGCGTCGGCGATGCCGGCCTTGGCGAGCTCGTCGCGGTAGAAGTCGGGCACCACATGCTGGTGGACGTCGATGCGCTGTGCCGAAGGGGACATGAAGGGGCCTTTCATGCGTTCTACGGGTTATGGCGGGGGAGTTCTTCCGCCCGGCGACCGTGCGCTGCCGACCCGGACGGCGCTCTTGGCATCGGTGCCCGGGGAGGCGAACGAGCCCGGTTCGGCGGTGGCGCCAGGGCCTTTGGGTGACCGGAGGGAGAGATCGGGGGTAGAGCGGATGCTCAGAGAGTCGCCGGTGTGGCCGCGATGTCTCAGAGGAGGCCGGCCGTCGTCAGATGAAGGACACCGACACGGAGCCGAGGGCTCCGAAACGTGCCTCTGCCTTCTGGCCGGCGCCGATGCAGGGGGCTGCGGTTATGGCGCCGGGCAGGATCACGTGCCCGGGGTCCAGCCTTTTGCCGTAGGCGGTGAGAGCGTTGGCCAGCCAGGCGACTGCGGCGGCCGGGTGTCCCATGACCTCATTGCTGCTGCCGGTCGCCACGCGGCTTCCGTCGACGAGCAGGTCCACGTTCACCGCAGCGAGGTCGGGTGCGTACGCCATCGGCGTCCAGGAGCCGCAGACGAGTCCCGCGCAGCTGGCGTTGTCCGCGACGGTGTCGGCGAGGGCGATCCGCCAGTCGCGGATGCGGCTGTCGACGATCTCCAGTGCCGGCGCGACCGCATCGGTCGCGGCCAGTACGTCACTGAGGGTTACGCCGGGGCCGTGCAGCGGCCGGGCGAGGCGGAAGCAGATCTCGGGTTCGACGCGTGGGGCGCAGTATCGGGCGGCGCGGACCGCCCCGCCGTCGCGGTGGAGCATGTCGTCCAGCAGATGCCCGAAATCCGGCTCGTGCACGCCGAGCAGATTCCGCATCGAGGCCGAGGTGAGACCGACCTTGTGCCCGATCACCGTCGAGCCGGTGGCCAGGCGGTGGGCGACGTTGTCCTGCTGGACGGCGTAGGCGTCGGCGAGATCGAGAGCGGGCCACCTCGTGGTGAGCGGTTCGACCGGGGCCGTGCGGCGCTCCGCCTCGCGGAGAAGCCGGGCGGCCTCCATCCGTCGCCAGGTGGCCGCCGGCCTCATGTCCCGCTCCTCGCCGCCAGGCGCGTCGCCGCCTCGTAGACCAGCTGGGCGTGCAGTTCGAACATCGCCACGAGGTCTACGGCGTCACCGTTGATCTCCCGCTGGACGAAGAGCCCGTCGGCGCCCGCGACGGCGTAGGTCGTCAGGGCGTGCACGGACTCCTCGTCGAGGTCCGGGACGAGTTCCCGGGCCATGTCGGCGATCTTCGCGCGCGCGATGTCGCGGACCTGGAGGAAGACCGTCCGGCCGCGGGGTTCGGCAGGACGCCGTTCGAGCGCGAGCATCAGACCGAGGCGGAGGAAGTCGGGGGCGTCGATCAGCGACTTGCCCACGATTCCCGCCATGGCGGTGACCCGTTCCAGCGGGGTCCCCGTCTCTTCGCTCGGAAGCTCCACGGCGGCGAGCCACGTCTCGAAGCTGCGCTCGATGACCGCGGCGATCAAGTCGTCCTTGTCCTTGAAATGCCAGTAGATCGAGCTGGCGGGCAGTCCGCACTTGGTGCTGACGGCCGCGATCGACGTGCCTTCGTATCCCCGCTCGCCCGCGATCTCGACGGCGGCGTCGAGGATGCGTTGCCGCGACTCCACTCCGTTCGCGCGCTTCTTGCGGGTCGTCTGCGGCTTTGTCATGGCAGGTGCCCCTCTGGTGTGCGCTTCTCGCCGGCTGCTTGACCCTATCCAGCGATAAGCCTACCGTAGCACTCGTTCCAATTGGAGTGAACACTACGGTAAGAATCGTGCAGCATGATCGACAGTGAGGTGGCCTGATGAGCGAGACCGCGGCCGGCGCAGAGACCGAGGACAGCGCCTACGACGTGGCGGTGATCGGGTACGGGCCCACGGGCGTGACAGCCGCCAACCTGCTGGGTGCGATGGGGCTGCGCGTCGTCGTCCTGGAACGGGACGCCGAGATCTTCACGCGCGCCCGGGCCATCTCCACCGACGAGGAGGTCGTCCGCATCTGGCAGCGGATCGGCCTGGCCGAGCGCCTCAAGCAGGACATGCTGACGGAGCGGCCGGTGGACTTCGTCGACGCCGACGGCCGTACGTTCCTCAGCGCCTCCCCCACATCACGCGGCCACGGGCACCCGCCGCAGATGTTCATCTACCAGCCGGCCCTCGAGCAGGTCCTGCGTGACGGTGTCGACCGCTACCCGAACGTGGAGATCCTGCTGCGCCACGAGTGCCTGCGCCTGCGCCAGGACGCCGACGGGGTGGAGTTGACCGTGGTCGGCACGGCCGACGACTCGGTCCACCGGCTGCGCGCCTCCTACGTGATCGCGGCCGACGGCGGCTCCAGCCTCACCCGCGCGCAGCTCAACATCGGGTACGAGGGCCGCACGTACGAGGACCGCTGGATCGTCATCGACACCAAGATGCTCAAGCCCTGGCCCGACCACGACAAGCTGCGGTTCCACTGCGACCCGGCCCGCCCGGCCGTCGACTGCCCGACCCCGCTGGACCACCACCGCTACGAGTTCCCCCTCCTGCCCGGAGACGATGAGAAGCAGCTGGTCACCGAAGACGCCGTGTACCGGTTGATCTCCCGGTACGGGATCGGCCGCGACAGCATCAAGGTTCTGCGCGCCACCGTCTACAGCCACCACGTCCGGTTCGCCTCGCGCTTCCGCGTCGGCCGGGTCTTCCTCGCCGGCGACGCCGCGCACGCCATGCCGCCGTGGATCGGCCAGGGCATGGCCGCCGGCGTCCGGGACGTGGCCAACCTCTGCTGGAAGCTGAACTCCGTCCTCCACGGTGAACTGCCCGAAAGCGTCCTCGACAGCTACGAGACCGAACGCAAACCGCACGTCAGGGAGGTCACCAAGCGAGCGGTGTTCGTCGGCCGCATGATCACCGAACGACGGCGCCCGGTCGCCCGTGTCCGCAATGGCGCCCTGCGGGCCTTGGACCGCATACCCGGCTTCGGCGACTGGCTGCAGGACTCGAACTGGATCCCCGTGGCCCGCTACGACGCCGGTCTGCAGGCCGGCCCGCGCACCAAGGCGACCGGGCACCAGATTCCGCAGCCCTGGGTGACTGGTGCCGACGGCGAACGCGTACGGCTGGACGACGCGCTCGGCGGCCGCTGGCTCCTGCTGTCTCTCGGCCGGCCCACCCCGCAGCCCGCGTGGGAGCGCCTCGGCGTCGAGTCGCTGGCCGTTCTGCCGGTGGGCTCGCGCCCGGCCGGCGGCGCGGTCGTCGACAGCGACGGCGTCCTGCTCCCCTGGCTGATCGAGCACGGTGTCACCACTGTGGCCCTGCGCCCCGACGCCTACGTCTACGCCGCCGCCCCCGTCGGTGCCCCGCTCCCGCCGCCCCCGGCTGGACTCGCCCCCGCGTCACGCCCGGCCACGACCATCGCCCAGTGAGGACCACCATGACCACACCCACCGAAGTCCCCGCGATGCAGGAGCACCTGCTCGACGTCGACGGCAGGAAGATCTTCGTCGCCGAGACGGGGCGGGGCGCCCCCGTCCTGCTGCTGCATGGTGGCGGCCCCGGAGCTTCCGGGGTCTCCAACTACAGCCGCAACATCGTGGAACTGTCCCAGGAGTTCCGGGTCATCGTGCCCGACCTCCCCGGCTACGGTCGCAGCAGCAAGGGCATCGACCTCGCCGACCCCTTCGGCGCCCTGGCCACCGGCATCCGCGGTGTGCTCGACCAGCTCGGCCTGAAGAAGGCCCACTTCGTCGGCAATTCCTACGGCGGTGCCTGCGCCCTGCGTCTCGCCCTCGACACCCCCCAGCGGGTCGACCGCATGGTGCTCATGGGCCCCGGCGGCATCGGCACCACCCGTGTGCTGCCCACGCCTGGCCTGAACAGCCTGTTGAACTACTACACGGGGGACGGGCCCTCGCGGCCGAAGCTGGAGAAGTTCATCCGCGACTACCTGGTCTTCAACGCCGCCCAGGTGCCCGACTCGGTCATCGACGCGCGCTACCGGGACAGCATCGACCCCGAGGTCGTCGCCGCCCCGCCGCTCAGGCGCCCGAAGTCGCTCGGCGCGCTGTGGAAGATGGACTTCACCCGCGACAAGCGCCTGAACCGGCTGGCCGTGCCCACCCTGGTGCTGTGGGGCGCCGCGGACAAGGTCAACCGGCCCTCGGGTGGCCGGATGCTGGCCGAGCGCATGCCCAACTGCGACCTGTACGAGGTCGCCAACACGGGGCACTGGGTGCAGTGGGAGCGCGCAGAGCTGTTCAACCGGCTCTGCGCCGACTTCCTGGCGGGCCGCCGATGAACACCGCGCCCTCCGTCTTCGGCTCCGTCCACCTCGGCTACGTCGTCGTCGAGTCCAACCGCTTCGCCGACTGGCGCCGGTTCGGCACCGACGCCATCGGCATGCACCACGACGACATCTCCCGTGACGTGATGCGTTTCCGCCTCGACGACCACGAGTGCCGGTTCCTGATCCGGCGTGGTCCCGCCGAGGACGTGGTGGCGATCGGCTGGCACATCGACGACCACGCCTCCTTCGAGCAGATCGAAGCCCGCATCCGAGCCCACGGCGTTCCTGTCGTGCGGGGCTCCGACGAGGAGGCGGCCTTGCGCGGCGTGGAACGCCTGCTGCGTTTCCCCGGTCCCAAGGGCATCGTGCAGGAGATCTACACCACCCCGCTCATCTCGTCCGAGCCGCTGCGGATGGTCGCCTCCGGCTGGGTCACCGGCGACGCGGGCATGGGGCACGTCGCGATCACCTCCGCCAAGCCCACCCTGATGCGCGGCTACTACAACACGGTCTTCGACGCCCGCCTGACCGACTACATCGACGAGACGATCAGCGGCGTCAAGCTCAAGATCCGCTTCCTGCGCGTCAACGAACGCCACCACTCCATCGCGATCGCCGCCCTCCGAGGCCTGCCGATCGACCCGATCCGCACCCGCGTCCAGCACCTCAACATCCAGGCCGACAGCCTGGACGACCTGGCCCAGAGCTACGAACGCGTACACGAACTCGGCTTCGACATGGCCCTGTCGGTGGGCCAGCACACCAACGACAAGGAACTCTCCTACTACGCCCGCACTCCCTCGGGCTTCGAGTGGGAGGTCGGCTGGAACCCCGTCGTCATCGACGAGAGGACCTGGGAGCCCTCCACCCACCAGGGCATCAGCATCTGGGGCCACAAGCCCGTCGGCCAGACGATCGTCGACAAGCTCGACCAGTTCCGGCTCGGCGCCCGTTCCCTCGTCCGGCCGGAGAGGACCGTCCCCGCCCTCAGCGGCGCCGGCATCCCCGACGACTGAACCGGCACGGTCACTCCGCCGCCCGGCGGGGCGACCGCACTCGCTCGATCCCCGGCAGCGCGGCGGAACACCGCCGCCGGCCCTCTCGCCCGGTCGCACATCCCTCGCACTGGGGTTTCCACAGGCACCTGGCCTCACGGCTCGATCACGGGCGAACTCCTGCGGGTCCGGCGATCCCGGACGTCTGCGGTTCCTCATGCCTGCCCGTCGCCGTCCCGCACTGCTCGGTCCGTTCGGCCCACCGCCCGTCGTGCTCCCGTCAGGGGACGCCGGGAACCGTGATGCCGGGCCCCCGGTGAGTGACCATCCACTTCGCGAGAGGACCCCGCCCCATGTCCGTTCCGCCTCCCAGGCCCGACAGCGGGCCCCCACCGTACGAGCGGCCCCATGAGGCTGCCGCGAGCGCTCTGCAGGAAGCGCCTCGCGCACATTCCGAAGCGCGTCGGCGGTTCCTGGCGGTCAATGGCGCCGCCTTTCTGGTCTCCGCAGCGCTGTCCGGCACACTCGGCGAGCTGTTCGCCACCCGCCTGGCCGGCAGGATGCCTCTGGGCATCGTGCTCGGCACTCTGCAGCTGGCCGTTCTGCTGCTGTCCTCATGGTGGTACGACCGCACGCTCAGCCGCCAAGCCGATCCGCTCGTCGACCGGCTGCGCCACCGTGCCCAGCTCGTGCACCCGTCACCGCCCCAGCCGGGGCCGGCAGGGACCACGTCCCGACGGCCGCAACCGTCGCAGGGGAGGCGGAGATGACCGAGCTGTCGCTCGCCGCGGGGCTCACATCGGTCTCGGGCGGTTCCGACGACCGGACAATGGTGCTGATCGGCTTCCTGGCGTTCATCGTTGTGTCCCTGCTGCTGTGTGTTCTGGCCGGCCCCGAGGACGACACCGCGGCCGACTTCTACACCGGCAACCGGTCACTGACGCCGGTGCAGAACGCGCTGGCGCTCACCGGGGACTACATATCGGCCGCCACACTCCTGGGCGTGTCCGGCCTGGTGGCCGTGGTCGGATACGACGGCATCTCCCTTGCGGTCAGCAGCTGCCTGGCCGTCGGGGTGTTCCTGCTCCTCGCCGGTCCGCTGCGCAATGCCGGCCGCTACACCCTGGGCGACGTCTTCGCGCTGCGTTCTCCGGGTTCGTCGTCCCGTATCGCCGCCGCCACGGCCACCTTGGCCGTCTGCCTGCCCTTTCTCGTCCTTCAACTGGCCGGAGCCGGCAGCGCCACGGCCCTCCTGCTCGGACTGACCAGCCTGGGCGCCGAACAAGTCTGCACCGTCTTCGTCGGAGCGCTGATGATCTGCTACGCGGTGCTCGGCGGCATGAGAGGGACGAGCCTCGTCCAGATCGTCAAGGTGGCCGTGGTGTTCACCACCATGGTCCTCCTCGCCCTTCTGGTCCTGCGGCACCACGACTTCGACCCGGGCGCCCTGCTGACCGCGGCCGAGCGGGGGAGCGGGCTTCACGACCGCTACTTCGAACCCGGTCACGCCCTGGGGAGCAGCGCGGTCGGCCGCCTCGACTTCCTGAGCCTGCAACTGTCCGTGGTCCTGGGCGGCGCGTGCATGCCGCACGTCCTGATGAGGATCAACTCGGCCGCCGACGGCGCCACCGCCCGCCGAGCTACCCGCTACGCCATCGCCATCATGGCCGTCTTCTTCCTCTGCGTCGTCATCGCGGGACTCGGTGCCGCCGGTATCGTGGGAGGCCAGAAGATCCGTGCCGTCGACAGCAGCGGCCAGGCGGCCCTCTTCCTCCTGGCCGGGGAGCTGGGAGGCGGTACCTCGGGACTTGCTGGCAGGGTGCTGTACACCGCTGTCGCGTGCTCCGTCTTCGTCACCGTACTGGCGGTGGTCGCCGGCATTGCCCTGAGCGCCGCGGCCGCCCTGGCGCACGACCTGCACGCGCACGTGGCACGTGGGGCGCGCATGTCCGAGCGTCGGGAATTCCGATCGGCCAGATGGGCCGTAGGAGCCGTGGGTGGGATCGGCATCTTCCTGGCGGCGATGGCCCAGGGGCGGGACCTTCAGTCCCTGACCTATCTGGCACTCGCTCTCGCCGCCTCCACGGTCCTGCCCGCGTGTCTGTACGGACTGTTCTGGAGCCGGTACAACCGGACCGGGCTCCTGTGGACCGTGTACGGCGGAATCCTCTGCACGACCGCCCTGTATGTGTGCTCCCTCTCCTTCTCGGGCGCGTCCACCTCGCTGCTGTCGGGATACGACTTCCACCTCATCGGGCTGCAGTCGACCGCCGTGATGGCCATTCCCACGGGATTCCTGCTCGGGTGGGTGGGCAGCGTCGTAGGACGGCGTGGACGGCCGGTGGAAGAACCCGGGGCGGACCTCCGCTGGCGCGAACGCGTTCTCGTCGGCGGAGGAGAGCAATGACGTGTGCCGCGGCCCGGCAACCATGCCGGGCCGCGGCACACGCCGCGCACTCACTCACGGCAACAGGACGGGCTCACCGCTGCCAGGCGCTGCTCAGGCCGGCTTGGCTCCGATCCTGGCGGCCAGTGCGGGGAACTGGGTCAGTGCGTTGGACCGCTCGACGGCCAGTCGCTCAGCGGGCAAGAAGGTCTCGTCCAGCTGTGGGGCGGGGTCTCCTGCCGTGGGGAACAGGGCGCTGGTGAACGGCCAGTCGGTGGCGAAGAGGACGTGCTCGGTTCCGGCCAGCTCGCGCACGGATTTCATCGCCTGGGGTGCAGGGGACAGGGCGGTGTCGTAGAAGATCTTGCGGAAATGCGGGCTGCTGTCGTCCAGGCCGGCGGCCCCCACCTGTTGCGCTAGCGCCGGGGTCAGAGTCAGCAGGCTGGTGCGGTAGGAGATGTACGGCAGGGTGCCGCCGGCGTGCGCGGCCAGCCACCGGATGCGCGGGTACCGCCGGTAGACGCCCTTGTAGAGCATGTTGACCAGTGCGCGGGTGGTGTCGAACGTGAACTCGTACAAGAACGGCGGCAACCCGAGGTCCGGGTAGCTTTGCGGGGTCGAGGGGTGGATGAACACCATGGTGCCCAGGTCGTCGAGCGCCGTCATCAGCGGGGCGAACACGGGATCGTCCAGGTACGTTGCGCCGTAGCTGCTGAAGATGCCCACGCCGTCCAACTTCAGGTCCCGCACCGCCCGACGTGCCTCGGTGACGGCGTGGGAGACGTCCTGCGCGTCGACGGTGCTGCCAAGGGGCAGGACGGCGAATCCGCCGAAGCGGCCCTTCAGACGCGCGGACGTCGTGTGGACCAGGTCACGACTCGTGTAGGTGTTCAGACGCTGTGCCATCGCCACCCGGTCCGTCGCGGACGACAGGTAGGTGACGCCCGGCTCGGAGACGGAGACCACCTGGGTCTGGATGCCGTAGCGGTTCATGAAGTTCACCGCGAGGTCCGGGCTCCACAGGGGGACCGGCACGCCTCCGATCTCGGTGACGCCGTGCGCCGCCAGGTCCCGGCGGTAGAAGTCCGGAATCAGATGACAGTGCACGTCGATGCGGTCTCTGCCGCGGCGTACCGGCGCGCCGGAGGGGGCGCTGCCGGTCGCGGTCGCCGGCCAAGCGCCGAGGGCTGTCGCGGAGGCTCCCAGCGGCAACGCCGCCTTGAGCAGTCCGCGCCGTCTCATGCCGTGTGACTCGGCTTGTCCTGGAACAGCCATGGAAAACACCTCACCGAAGGGGGATGGGGGAAGGCGCGTCCGCTGGAGGATCGACGCGGACACCGGGCAGCCACAGGTGGCCGGTGCGGCGGCGACGACCGCACCGGCTTCTTGTAGCGTTCACTACAGTGGCTGGAATGATCGCTACGGTAAGAGCGGCGGGAGTGGGCGTCAAGGATCGCGGCAGGGGTGAACTGCTGGGGTGAGAGCCTGCCGGGTGCGCCCGCTGCCCACGGGCCGGGCGCCCGCTGCCGGCTCAGGAAGAGGTGCTGTCCACCGATCCGCGGCCCGAGCGCAGCACGCGGGACAGGCCCAGAGCGGCTGTCCGTACGGCGGGCGCGAGCTGGGCCGGGTGGAACCGGCCACGCGGCACGGCGACGGACAGGGCGGCCACCGCCGTCGCCCCGTCGAAGACGGGCGAAGCGATGCAGTTCACGCCGAGGGCGGCCTCCTGCTCCTCGTATGCGAGGCCGGAGACCTGGATCTGCTCCAGGGCGGTACGCAGCCGTGCCGGATCGGTGACCGAGTGCGGGGTGAGACGGGGCAGGGGCCCGGCCAGCAGCTCGTCCGCCAGCTCGGATCCGGAGAAGGCCAGCAGCGCCTTGCCGACGCCCGTGCAGGTCAGGGGAAGGCGCCCCCCGATGCGTGAAGGCAGCGTCAGGGTCTGGTGGCCGTGGATCCGCTCGACGTAGACCACATCGTGCCCCTCCCGGATGCCGAGGTGCACGGTCTCGTGGGTCGCCTCGAAGAGGTCCTGGAGGAACGGCAGTGCAGCCTCCCGCAGGTCGAGGCGGCGTGGCACCAGCGAGCCCAGCTCGAAGAGCTTGCCGCCGAGCCGGTACGCCCCGCCGGCACGTTCGAGCAGACCGAGGCGCACCAGGTCGGCGCAGAGACGGAAC
The DNA here is from genome assembly GCF_042890295.1 of Streptomyces sp. NPDC002232. Taxonomy (NCBI): domain Bacteria; kingdom Bacillati; phylum Actinomycetota; class Actinomycetes; order Kitasatosporales; family Streptomycetaceae; genus Streptomyces; species Streptomyces sp. NPDC002232. The sequence goes on from NZ_JBIARV010000004.1 coordinate 585,847, forward strand.
GCGGTCGTCTTGGTCAGTCCCGTACGGGCGGTGATTTCCGTGAGACGGAACGTGCCGCCGTCCGGACGGAAGCAGTCGAGGACGGCGGCCGCCTTGTCGAGCATGTTCCCCTGAGCACTGTTCCGTGTCATGGAACATATTTTGCCGCCGCTCGAACCGTACGCCTATACCTGTCGTGGATCGACGGACGGCCACCGCCGCCTCTCCGACACCCTCGCCACTCTCCGCCCGGAGGTACCCGCATGTTCGCTCCCCACCGACCCGCCAGTGCCCGCCGGGGGCGACCATGAGCACCCACGAGTCCGCGGACGCCGTGACCGAGGCGGCTGCCGTCCTGGAGGAGGCCGCCCGCACCGGAGCCCCCTGTGCCCCGGTGCGCTCGCTCCTGCCCGAAGCGGACATCGACGCCGCGTACGCCGTGCAGCGCCTGCACGTGGAACGCGGGATCGCCGCCGGGCGACGGCTGGTGGGCCGCAAGATCGGCCTGACCTCGCCCGCCGTGCAGCGCCAGCTCGGCGTGGACCGGCCGGACTTCGGCGCGCTGTTCGCCGACATGGCGGTGCCCGAGGGACGGTCGATCGCCCCCGGCCGACTCCTCCAGCCGAAGGTCGAGGCCGAGGTCGCCCTGATCCTCGGCACGGACCTGCCGCATCGCGACCCGACCGTCGCCGACCTGCTGCGCGCCACGGCGTTCGCGCTGCCCGCGCTGGAGATCGTCGACAGCCGGATCGCCGACTGGGACATCACCATCGTCGACACCGTCGCCGACAACGCCTCCTGCGGCCTGTACGTCCTGGGCGGCACCCCCGTTCCCCTGGACCGCGTCGACCTGCGGGCCGTGACGATGACCCTCACCAAGAACGGCGAGACGGTCTCCGAGGGCACCGGAGCCGACTGCCTGGGCAGCCCCCTCACCGCCGCCCTCTGGCTCGCCTCCACCCTCGCCGGGCTCGGCGACCCGCTGCGGGCCGGCGACATCGTCCTGACCGGCGCGCTCGGCCCGATGGCCGTCGCCGCCGAGGGCGACGAGTTCGCCGCGCACATCGAAGGACTCGGCACGGTCACGGCCGCGTTCGCGTCCGCCGCCACGGAAGGAGCAGCGGCATGAGCACGAAGGTCGCCGTCATCGGGTCGGGCAACATCGGCACCGACCTGATGATCAAGATCCTGCGGCTCTCCGACTCCCTGGAGATCGCCGCCATGGTCGGGATCGATCCCGGCTCCGACGGCCTCGCCCGCGCCCGCCGCCTCAAGGTCGCCACCACCCACGAGGGCGTCGACGGCCTGGTGCGGCTCGACGAGTTCGCGGACGTCGAGATCGTCTTCGACGCCACCTCGGCCGGCGCGCACCGCCGCCACGACGAGGTACTGCGCGCGCTGGGGCGCAGGGTCGTGGACCTGACGCCCGCCGCGCTCGGCCCGTACGTCGTCCCGCCGGTCAACGGCGACGACCACCTCGACGCACCGAACGTCAACATGGTCACCTGCGGCGGCCAGGCCACTATTCCGATCGTGGCCGCCGTCGCAGCTGTGACACCCGTCCACTACGGCGAGATCGTCGCCTCGATCTCCTCCCGTTCGGCCGGTCCCGGCACCCGGGCCAACATCGACGAGTTCACCGAGACGACCTCGTCGGCCATCGAGAAGGTGGGCGGCGCCGCCCGGGGCAAGGCGATCATCGTCCTGAACCCGGCCGAACCCCCGCTGATCATGCGCGACACCGTGTACTGCCTCGTCGGCGAGTGCGACGACGCCGCGGTGACCGCTTCGGTGGAGGACATGGTCGCCCGGGTCCAGGCGTACGTGCCCGGTTACCGCCTCAAGCAGAAGGTCCAGTTCGAGCGCGTCGCCGAGGACGACCCCCTGCGCTCGCTGCTGCCCGCCGGTACGCGGACCACCGGCGCCGCGAAGGTCTCGGTCTTCCTGGAGGTCGAGGGCGCCGCCCACTACCTGCCCGCCTACGCCGGGAACCTCGACATCATGACCTCGGCCGCCCTGCGCACCGCCGAGCGCATGGCCGCCGCGCAGCCCCTCACGGAGGTGGTCTCCCGATGACCGCGAACCAGCCCCCCGCCCTGTACGTACAGGACGTGACCCTGCGGGACGGCATGCACGCCGTACGCCACCGCTACACCGTCGACCAGGCCCGCAACATCGCCGCCGCGCTGGACGCCGCCGGGGTCGGCGCGATCGAGATCGCCCACGGCGACGGCCTGTCCGGCTCCAGCATCACCTACGGCGTGGGTGCGCACACCGACTGGGAGTGGATAGAAGCCGTCTGCGACGGCGTTCGCCACGCGGTGCCCACCACGCTGCTCCTGCCCGGCATCGGCACCCTGCACGACCTGCGCCAGGCCCACGCCCTCGGCATCCGCTCGGTCCGCGTCGCCACCCACTGCACCGAGGCCGACATCTCAGCCCAGCACATCGCGGCCGCCCGCGACCTCGGCATGGACGTGGCCGGGTTCCTGATGATGTCCCACATGGCCGAACCCGCCGAACTGGCCCGCCAGGCCGAGCTGATGGAGTCCTATGGAGCGGGGTGCGTCTACGTCACCGACTCCGGCGGCCGCCTGACCATGGACGGCGTCCGCGATCGCGTCCGCGCCTACCGCGACGCCCTCGCACCCGACACCGAGATCGGCATCCACGCCCACCACAACCTCGGCCTGGGCGTCGCCAACTCCGTCGTCGCCGTCGAGAACGGTGTCACCCGCGTCGACGCCTCCCTCGCCGGCCAAGGCGCCGGAGCCGGAAACTGCCCGCTGGAGGCGTTCGTCGCGGTCGCCGACCTGATGGGCTGGGAACACGGCTGCGACCTGTTCCCCCTGATGGACGCCGCCGACGACGTCGTACGCCCCCTGCAGGACCGCGAGGTCCGCGTCGACCGCGAGACCCTCACCCTCGGCTACGCGGGCGTGTACTCCAGCTTCCTGCGCCATGCCGAGACCGCCGCCCGTAGGTACGGCCTCGACACCCGCGCGATCCTCGTCGAGGTCGGCCGCCGCGAGATGGTCGGCGGCCAGGAGGACATGATCACGGACATCGCCCTGGACCTCGCGGCGGCCGGCTCCGTCGGCTGACCGGCAGCGGCCGACGCCAATGGCCCGTGGCCTTGCGGCGGAGACGGCGTCACCGATGCCAGGGGCGGGCGTGGCAGGAGGTAGGCAGAATCCGGCCGACGTACTCGTCGCCGGGGGACGCATCAGGACCGGCGAGTCGCGCCCTTCCGAGCCGACGCCAACGCCGCGTACACCCTGGTGGACACCCAGCAGCTCGCGAAGCTGGGCATTCACACGCGAGCAGCCTCGACGCCATATAGCCCGTCCGTCTGTTCAGTTCAGCTGAAGCACCCTTTCAGAGTGAGGACGGGGGCCGCCTCGAGTTCGGGTACGGGATCGACGTCGATAGACCGGCGGCGGGAATCCTCTTCTCGAAGGACACGTGATCGGCGCAGGCCGACGGCTGACTCCTGCCTACGCCCGCGATCAGCGCTGAACTCGCTGTCACGTGAATCTTCTTCACGAGACGTGTCCAGAACGTTCGGACACGAGGTTCTCGCCGACGGGACGGGCCCCGCCGCACCACCGGTGGGAGGCGCCTGCCGCGCCTGAACCCGGGGCAGGCGTCTCTGTGTTCCTAGAAGAACCCAAGCTTCTTGGGGCTGTAGCTCTGAAGAATGTTCTTCGTCTGCTGGTAGTGGTCCAGCATCATGCGGTGGGTCTCGCGGCCGATGCCCGACTGCTTGTAGCCGCCGAAGGCCGCGTGGGCCGGGTAGGCGTGGTAGCAGTTCGTCCAGACGCGGCCCGCCTGGATCGCGCGGCCCGCGCGGTAGGCGGTGTTCGTGTCGCGGGTCCAGACGCCCGCGCCGAGGCCGTAGAGCGTGTCGTTCGCCGTGCGGATCGCGTCGTCGAAGTCGGTGAAGGAGGTCACCGCCACCACCGGGCCGAAGATCTCCTCCTGGAACACCCGCATGCGGTTGTCGCCCTCGAAGATCGTCGGCTGGACGTAGTAGCCGCCTGCCAGCTCGCCCCCGTGTTCGACGATCTGGCCGCCCGTCAGGATCCTCGCGCCCTCCTTCTGGCCGATCTCCAGGTACGAGACGATCTTGGCGAGCTGGTCGGCCGAGGCCTGGGCGCCGATCATGGTGTCCGTGTCCAGCGGGTGGCCCGGGACGATCTTCTCCGTGCGGGCGACCGCCGCCTCCAGGAAGTCCGCGTAGTGGCCGCGCTGGACCAGGGCCCGCGAGGGGCAGGTGCACACCTCGCCCTGGTTCAGGGCGAACATCGTGAAGCCTTCGAGCGCCTTGTCGCGGAAGTCGTCGTCCGCCGCCCACACGTCGTCGAAGAAGATGTTGGGGGACTTGCCGCCGAGTTCCAGCGTGACCGGCTTGAGGTTCTCCGAGGCGTACCCCATGATCAGCCGGCCCGTCGACGTCTCGCCCGTGAACGCGATCTTCGCCACCCGCGGGCTCGACGCCAGCGGCTTGCCGGCCTCCTCGCCGAAGCCGTTCACCACGTTCAGGACGCCCGGCGGCAGCAGGTCCCCGACCAGGCTCAGCCAGAAGTGCACCGAGGCCGGGGTCTGTTCGGCCGGCTTGAGCACCACCGCGTTCCCCGCGGCCAGCGCCGGGGCCAGTTTCCAGACGGCCATCAGGATCGGGAAGTTCCAGGGGATGATCTGCGCGACCACCCCGAGCGGCTCGTGGAAGTGGTACGCCACGGTGTCGTCGTCGATCTCGCTCAGCGCGCCCTCCTGGGCCCGCAGCGCCCCCGCGAAGTAGCGGAAGTGGTCGATCGCGAGCGGGATGTCCGCGGCCAGCGTCTCCCGCACCGGCTTCCCGTTGTCCCAGGTCTCGGCGACCGCGAGCGCCTCCAGGTTGCTCTCCATGCGGTCCGCGATCCGCAGCAGGACGGCGGCCCGCTCCGCCGGCGCCGTCCGCCCCCAGGCCGGGGCCGACGCGTGCGCCGCGTCCAGGGCGCGCTCCACGTCTTCGGCGGTCCCGCGCGCGACCTCCGTGAAGGGGCGCCCGTCGACCGGACTCGGGTTCTCGAAGTAGCGGCCGGCCGCCGGGGCGACGTACGCGCCGCCGATCCAGTGGTCGTAGCGGGCCTGGTACGACATGAGCGCGCCGTCGCTGCCGGGTGCGGCGTAACGGGTCATGGGCTTCGCCTCCCTGGGCGCGCCGGCCGTCCCTGGCCGGCGCTCACGCCCGAGTGTGCGGGCCGGGACGTTGCAAGCCCGTTGCACCGGCGGACAGTTCCGCCTCCAGGGCGTCCAGCCTCGCCCGTACGGGAGGGAGCCGGGTCGCGGGCACGGCCTCGCACAGCGCCCGCCAGACCACCACGTCGTCCTCGCCCCACGCGCTGTACGCCCAGTCCGCCAGCAGCCCGGGATCGCCGCGGTCCACGAGGGCCGCCCGCAGCCGGTCGGCGAGCCGCTCCCGCAGCCGTACGACCCCGGGCGCGGCCGAAGCCGGGAGCAACGGACCCGCGTACTCCCCGGCCGCCGCCGCGACGGCCCCCGAGGCGAGCCGGCGGTCGACCGTCGCGAAGTCCGCGTCCACCACCCCGGCCAGCCGGTACGGCCGCGACCCCAGCACGTCGGGCCCGAGCAGCGCGCGCAGCCGCGACAGCTCCGCCCGCAGGGTCACCGGGGTCACCGATTCGTCCTCGTACAGCAGCGTCAAAAGTTCGTCGCCGCCCACCCCCTCCGGCCGGTGCGCGAGGACCACCAGGATCTCGCTGTGACGGCGGCTCAGCCGCAGCCCGCGCCCGCCCACCGAGAGCACCGCCTCGTCCCGGCCCAGCGCCGACAGCCTCAGCCGTCCCGGCTCGGGGGCCGGACCGAGCAGCGCCAGCTGCGACTCGGCCGCGCGCGCCACCGCCTGGACGAAACCGAGGCTGTGCGGGTGCGCGAGCCCCTTCCCTCCGGTGATGTCGACCGCGCCGAGCACCCTTCCACTCCTCGGGTCGTGCACGGGCGCCGCCGCGCACGTCCAGGCCCGCACCGGGCGCCGGAAGTGCTCCGCCGCGACCACCTGGACGGGGCGGTCGACGGCCAGGGCGGTCCCGGGCGCGTTCGTCCCGGCCGCCGCCTCGGACCAGCGGGCCCCGGCCACGAAGTTCATCCTCCCGGCCTCGCGCAGGGTGCCCGGGTGCCCCTCGACCCACAGCATCCGCCCGGCGGCGTCGCACACCGCGAGGAGGTGCTCCCCGTCCGTCGCGTACGCGCCCATCAGCTCCCGGATCACCGGCATCGCCCCGGCCAGGGGGTGGGCCTCCCGGGAAGCCGCCAGCTCGTCCTCGTCCAGCTCCACCCGCGCCGCCCCGTCGGGGCTCACGCGCGCGCGTACGGAACGGCGCCAGGACTCGGCCACCAGCGGACGGGGCCGGTGCGCACGGGGCTCCTCGTCACGAACCGATTCTTCACGGACCGGTTCCCCGCCCCGGACCCGGGCCGGAGCCGACCGCCCCGCCTCGCCGTCCGCCCTCGGTGTCCGTCCCGTCCGTGGCTCCCCGGCCACCCACGCATCGCTCAACTCGGCCTCCTCGTCGAGGTCGTTCCGGCCCGTCGCGCTCATCGTGGTGCGCCCGGGTGCCGCCGACAAGCTTCCCCGCACCCCGGCATGCGCACCCTGTCCGGGACCGGCCTCCGACCCCTCACGTAGAGTGGGGCCCGGGCCGTGACTGGCGCTTGAGGTGGATCACCACCGGGGAGCGGCCCGGCGGAGCGCGCCCCGGCGGCGCGACCGTGCCGATGCCGTGCGCCTGGGCGACAGACCGGTCAGACACGACGCCCAGGAGTCCCCATGTCCACCAGCACCGCCACCCTCATGGACGGCACCGCCCTCGCCCGCCGCACGGTCGAGGAGACCGCGGCCCGCGCCGCCGAGATCACCCGCCGCACCGGCGTCACCCCCTGCCTCGCGACCGTGCTGGTCGGCGCGGACCCGGCTTCCGTCACGTACGTGAAGATGAAGCAGAACCGCTGCGCGAAGGCCGGAATCCGCTCGAAGCACGTCGAGCTGCCCGCCGAGACGACGACCGAGGAGCTCGTCGCCGCGATCACGGCCCTGTCCGAGGACCCCGAGGTCCACGGCATCCTGCTCCAGCACCCGGTCGGCCCGCACATCGACGAGCGGGCCGCCTTCGAGGCCATCGCCCCCGAGAAGGACGTCGACGGCGTCACGATGGCCTCGTTCGCCGCCATGGGCTTCGGCCTGCCGGGCTTCGTCTCCTGCACGCCCGGCGGCATCATGCGGCTCCTCGACGCCTACGACGTCGAGCTGAGCGGCAAGCGCGCGGTCGTCGTCGGCCGCAGCGCCATCCTGGGCAAGCCGGCCGGTCTGCTGCTCCTCGGCCGCGACGCCACCGTCACCTACTGCCACTCCCGCACCAAGGACCTCTCCTCGGTTGTGCGCGAGGCGGACGTCCTCGTCGCCGCCGTCGGCAAGCCGAACTTCATCAAGGGCGAGGACATCAAGCCGGGCGCCGTCGTCATCGACGCCGGCTACAACCCGGGCAACGTCGGCGACGTCGACTTCGCCTCGGCCGCCCAGCGGGCCTCCCTCATCACCCCGGTCCCCGGCGGCGTCGGCCCCATGACCATCGCCGTGCTCCTCGCCCAGACGGTCGAGGGCGCGGAGCGCCGGCTCGGCCTGTAGGCATCGATGGACGGGCGGCGGCGGTGACGGGCGAGCGGCGGAGGCGCGGGCGGGCGGCGATGGTCACGATTCCGTACCTGCCGCGTCCGGTGACCGGTGAACCCTGGTACCGCCGCCGTCGAACGGCGAACCTTGACCCCGTGCCTCCTCCGACCGACATCTTCCCGACCGACACCCCCGAGCCCGGCCGCCCGGTCGGGTCCGACACGCCCACGGCGGCAGGACCCGACCGCGTGGGCCCCGTACCGGACGCGCCCGGTGCCGAGGCGGCGTGGCCGGCCCGCTTCGTACGCGCCGGTGCACCCAGGCCCGGGCCCGCGGCCCGGCGCGCACGCTGGTGGGGTGTGCCGCTCGTGCCGCTGCTCACGGCCGCCCTGGTGGCCGGGGCGTTCCTGACGGCCCGGGGCGGACACGAAGGCGCCGGTCTCGCCGACGGACGGCCGGGCGGCGACCCGGTCGGCGTGCCGTCCCCCGTCGTCACCCGTTCCACGGGATCCGCCACCCCGACCGCCGGACCCGCCGACACGCCGATCGCGAGCACGCCCCCGCACGCCGCCACCACGGGCGCCACGCCGACCCGCACGGCGTCCGGGCACCGCTCGGGCCGGCCGAGGGAGAGCACGTCACCGACGCCGCGCCGGTCGAAGACCACACCCTCGGCCACCACCAGCCCCTCCGGACGCCCGGCGGGCGAACGGCGTCGCGTGTTGCCGGTCTCCTTCGAGGCGCTGCGCGTGGGCGAGTGCTTCGACATCGACCGCGACGCGCCGGGCACCGCCCTCCGGCGGCGCTGCGACACGCCCCACCGCGCGGAACTGGTGGCGCGGCTCCGCCTGACCGGCACCTTCGCCACCGATCAGGCCGTACGCGAGGCGGCCACCGTCCTCTGCCGCGAACCGCTCCGCCGCAAGGCCACCCGGCAGCCGCTGGGCACGCGCTGGACGACCTTCGTCCAGTACCCGTACCGGTCGAGCCACCTCCTCGGCGCGCACACCGTCGCGTGCAGCCTGGCGACCACCACCGGCACGCTCAGCCGCCGGCTCCGGTAGCCCCGGCGGCGAAGGCCGTCGCCAGGGCGGCCGCCGGGTCACGCTCCGCCGGACCCGCCGGGGACCAGCGCGCCCCGGCCTTCACGTACGGCCACCAGCGTCCGTCCTCGCCGAGCCGCAGCTGCGCCTCCGCGCCCACGACCGTCCACCGCGCCCCGGAGCGGCGCAGTGCCGGCCGGTCGCCGTCGTCCCAGGCCTCGGCGAGCCGCACCGCCGCCCGGTCGACCGCCTCGGCCTCCGGCGCCCACTCCTCGTCCAGTACGGAGAGGGCGGCGGGCCCGCCGAACCGCCACGCGCGTGCCGCCAGCTCCAGCTCCGCGCGCGACCTGCCCGAACCGGAGGCGAGCCGCGCCGCGACCCAGGGCACCGGAGCGCCCGCCGCGAGCCGGACCGCGTCCTGAGCGACCGTCAGCCGGGCCTCTACGCCCTCCTCTGCCGCGTCGCCCACGCCGTCGGCCACCGTCAGGGTGCGGAGCAGCCGATGCGCGCGCGCCGCCGCCTCCGTGGCGAGGAGTTCGAGGGCCGCCGGATCGACCCCCGGCTCCGGCGGGGTGTCGGTGTCCAGGGACGGTGACCGGCCCGGAGCCGCCGGCACGACCGGAGGGCCGGGCAACGGAGGCACCAGGAACCCCGCCGCGAACACCTCCTCCGCCGACACGCCCGGCATGCCGCCCGGTCCCACCGGGCGGCCGGCCGGCTCGCCGTCCCCGCGCGCGGAGGGCGCGGCGGCCCGCGCGGCACTGCGCGCCTGCAACTCCTCCAGGAGCGCGCGCTCGCCGCGCCCCCGCATCAGGAGGAGGACGAACGGGTCCTCGTCGAGGAGCCGGGCCACCTGGTAGCAGAGCGCCGTGGTGTGCGGGCAGTGGTCCCACGCCTCGCAGCCGCACTCCGCTTCGAGGTCGCCGACGCCCGGCAGCAGGTCGAGCCCGGCCTCCGCCGCGTCCTCCACCAGATGCGGCGGCATCTCGCGGTCGAGGAGCGCCGCGATGTGCCCCGCGCTGTCGACGGCGAGGTCGACGAGCCGCTCCCACTGCTCCTCGGTGAACTCCCGTACGAGTACGTCGCCGCGGTACGACGTGCCGTCACGGTCCTTGACCATGGCGGTGATCCGGCCCGGCCGCACCGAGACGGCTCCCACCGCTCCCGCGCGCGCCTGCCGCCGTCCCGCCTTGAGCTGCTGGAGGTCGAGCGCCGAGTCCTCCAGGGCCTTCAGCCACGCCCGGCCCCACCAGGTCCGGGTGAAGGCGCCGCCGAGCGCCGGAGGCAGCGCCGCGAACGTCCGCTCCTCGTCCCCCTGCCCCTGACCGTGCCGCCGGCCGTGCTCCTGCCCGTATCCGCTCATCGTCCGTCCCCTCGCAGTCGCACCAGCTCCGCCAGTTCGGCGTCGGTCAGTTCGGTCAGCTCCGGCGGGGTGTCCCCGCCGGTCCCCAGCACGCTGTCCGCCAGCTCGCGTTTGCGGTCGAGCATGGCGGCGATCCGGTCCTCGATCGTGCCCTCGGCGATCAGGCGGTGGACCTGGACCGGCCGGTCCTGCCCGATCCGGTACGCGCGGTCGGTGGCCTGCGCCTCCACGGCGGGATTCCACCAGCGGTCGTAGTGCACGACGTGCTCGGCGCGGGTCAGGTTGAGCCCCGTGCCGGCCGCCTTCAGCGACAGCAGGAAGACGGGGACCTCACCGGCCTGGAAGCGCGCGACCATCGCCTCGCGCTCGGCGACGGGCGTGCCGCCGTGCAGGAACTGCGTCCGCACCCCCCGGGCCGCGAGGTGCGTCTCCAGGAGCCGGGCCATCCCCACGTACTGGGTGAAGACCAGGGTGGCGGCCCCTTCGGCGAGGATCGTGTCGAGGAGCTCGTCGAGCAGTTCCAGCTTGCCCGAGCGGCCCTCGATCCTCGGCCGCTCCTCCTTGAGGAACTGGGCGGGATGGTTGCAGATCTGCTTGAGGCCCGTCAGGAGCTTCACGACGAGCCCCCGGCGCGCCATGCCGTCCGCCTCGGAGATCGCCGCCAGGGTCTCGCGCACCACCGCCTCGTACAGACCGGTCTGTTCCGGCGTCAGGGAGACGGTCCGGTCGGTCTCGGTCTTCGGCGGCAGCTCGGGGGCGATGCCGGGGTCGGACTTGCGCCTGCGGAGCAGGAAGGGCCGCACGAGGGCGGCGAGCCGCGCGGCGGCGGCCGGATCCCGGCCGCCCTCGACGGCCGAGGCGAACCGGGTGCGGAAGGCGCCGAGACTGCCCAGCAGCCCCGGCGTGGTCCAGTCGAGGATCGCCCACAGCTCGGAGAGGTTGTTCTCCACGGGCGTGCCGGACAGCGCCACGCGCGCGCGTGCGCCGATGGTGCGCAGCTGCCGGGCCGTGGCGGAGTACGGGTTCTTGACGTGCTGCGCCTCGTCCGCGACGACGAGTCCCCAGGTCCGCGCGGCGAGCCGCTCGGCGTCCCGCCGCATGGTGCCGTAGGTGGTGAGCACGAAGCCGCCGCCGGAGACCTCCTCCAGGTCCCGTGCCGCGCCGTGGAAGCGGCGCACGGGGGTGCCTGGCGCGAACTTCTCGATCTCCCGCTGCCAGTTGCCCATCAGCGAGGTCGGGCACACGACGAGGGTGGGCCCCGTCGCGGCCGGGTCCGCCTGGCGGTGCAGGTGCAGGGCGATGACGGTGATCGTCTTGCCGAGGCCCATGTCGTCGGCCAGACAGCCGCCGAGCCCGAGCGAGGTCATCCGGTCGAGCCAGGCGAGCCCGCGCAGCTGGTAGTCCCGCAGGGTGGCGGCGAGCGCCGGGGGCTGCGCGATCTCGGGCCGCTCGCCCTCGGGCCGGGCCAGCCTCTCCCGGAGCCGCTCCAGCCAGCCCGTGGCGGCCACGTCGACGGGACGGCCGTCGATCTCGGTCGTGCCCGTGAGGACGGCCGAGAGGGCGTCCACGGGCGTGACCTTGCGGTCCTGCTGGGCCCGGGCGCGGCGGACCTCGGCCGGGTCGACGAGGACCCAGCGGTCGCGCAGCCGCACCAGCGGCCGACCGGCCTCCGCGAGCCGGTCGAGCTCGGCCCGGGACAGCTCGTGGTCGCCCACGGCGAAGCGCCAGTTGAAGGCGAGGAGCGAGTCCGTGGCCAGGTAGGAGGGCAGCGCGGAGGCGCGTACGCCGTCGCCCGGGCCGGCGACGGAATCTCCTTCGCCCGCGCCTCCGACGGACTTGCCGTCATGAATGGGACCGGAGGCCGCTCCCGCCGGGCCGATCTCCGCGCGCGCGGAGAGCCGGTCGGCCAGTTCACGCGGCCAGTGGACTCGTACGCCCGACGCGGCGAGGGACTCGGCGGCGGGCCCGAGGAGTTCCACGAGCTCCTCGTCGGCGAGGTCGACCGTGTCGGGCACGGCCGAGGACAGGAGCGGGGACAGCGGGGGCCAGGCACGGGCGGCGCGCCGCAGGGCGAGCAGGGCGTCCATCCGGGCCCGGGGACCGAAGGAGGAGCCCACCCGGCCCGATCCCGCCCACACGTCCGCCGCGTCCGCGACCAGGGTCGGGTCGGCGACGTCGTGCAGTTGGAGCACCGCCCGGAAGGCGGGTGCCTCCGGCGACTCCGCGGTGAAGCCGGGCAGTTCGAGGCGGAGCGAGAGCCTCACGCCCGCGTCGTACACCGCCGCCACGTCGGCGGCCCACGCCCGCTGCTCCGGCACCGTCTGCGGTGCGTCGGCGGCGAAGGCGTCCCCGCCGGCCGCGAGCGGAGCCGCCGGGGAACGGGGCAGCGTGTCGGCCACCGCGTCGGCGAAGGCACGGAGCAGCGCATCGGGTTCGGGCAGCAGCAGCGGTTCGTCGACGGGCGGGGTGACGATGTCGGAGTCGGAGTCGGGCTCGGACTCGGACTCGGACGTGGGGAGCGGCAGGGGTACGGCGTGGGCGGCGGGCGGCATCGACGCGGCGAGCGTACGGAGTTCGGCCAGCTCCCCGGTGCCGAGCGGTCCCACACGCCAGGCGTCGTGGTCGGCGGGGCTGAGGCCGGGCAGGAGCAGGCCGCGCGCCACGAGGTCCAGGGCGAGGAGCGAGGCCGCGCCCCAGAAGGCGGCGGCGGGGGAGGCGTCGTCGGAGAAGCGGGCCCGGCCGAGCGACGGCAGGGCGTCCCGCACGGGCAGGGTGAGGGCCGGGACGGTCACGGCCCGGAGGCCGTCGCCCTCGACGACCGTGAGGGTGGTGCCGCGCGCGGCACCGGTGGCGGCCGGCAGCGGTTCGCCGTCCGGGGACCAGAAGGCGATCCGTCCGGCGCGCGGAGGATCGGCGGGCAGGAAGACGGCGGAGTGACGGAAGAGTTCGCGCCCGGGGGAGGGTTCCCGGGCGGGTTCGCGGGCCGGTTCGTCGGATCCGTGCGAGAGCGACAACGCATTCCTCAAATTTGACTACCTGGTGACCGAGTCGCCGAGGATACCTCGCCGGATCGAGGGACGCGCACCTTCCCGGAGTGATCCGCGCCATACCGGCCGGGGTCCCGGCGCGGGGGTGGGGCTCGCCCCACCCCCGCCCCCCGGCGCGCCCCCGGCGGTGGACGGGTGGTGACGCCATGGCCCCGGACGATCACGGATCCGTAGGTTCTCGGTAGGCGCCCACCGACCCCACCGACCGACAGAAACCGGAGCCCGCCATGTCCCAGGCCACCGTCCTGCCCCCGGCCGCCGCACCCCTCGCGGCGCCCGTCCGCGCCCGGGGCGGCAGCGAGTTCAGCCCGCTCCTCCGTACGGTCAGGGAACAGGGCCTCCTCGAACACCGGCCCGGCTGGTACGCCCGGGGCATCGTCGTCAACCTCCTCGGCATCGCCGCCGTCGCGGCGGGACTCGCCCTGATCGGACCCTCGTGGTGGGCGCTCCCGCTCGCGGTCCCCCTCGCCCTGTTGTCCGCCCGTGCCGCCTTCGTCGGCCACGACGCCGGCCACGCCCAGATCACCGCCGACCGCAGGACGAGCCGGATCCTCCAGCTCGTCCACGCGAACCTCCTCCTCGGCATGAGCCGGGAGTGGTGGAACGACAAGCACAACCGCCACCACGCGAACCCCAACCACCTGGACAAGGACCCGGACGTCGCCGCCGACATCCTCGTCTTCGCCGAGCACCAGACGGCCGGCCGCGCCGGGCTGCGCGGCTTCCTCACCCGCCACCAGGCCTGGCTGTTCTTCCCGCTGACCACCCTGGAGGGCATCGCGCTCAAGGTGTACGGGGTCCAGGCCCTGCTCGCGAAGGACGGCCCCTGCCGCACCCGGCGCGAGCGGATCGTCGAAGGCGCGCTGCTCCTCGCCCACTTCGCTGGCTACGCGACCCTGCTCCTCACGCTCCTGACGCCCGCCCAGGCCCTCGTCTTCGTCCTCGTCCACCAGATGCTCCTGGGGGTTCACCTCGGCATGGCCTTCGCCCCCAACCACAAGGGCATGGACCGGCCGGACGAGCACGAGGACGGCGACAGCTGGGGCCACCTGCGCCGCCAGGTGCTCACCTCACGGAACATCCGGGGCGGCGCCCTGACCGACTGGTTCCTCGGCGGCCTCAACTACCAGGTCGAGCACCACCTCTTCCCGAGCATGCCGCGCCCGAACCTCCGCCTGGCGCAGCCCGCGGTCCGGGCCCACTGCGCGGCGCTGGGCGTCCCGTACACCGAGACCGGCTTCGTGGACTCGTACCGCCAGGCCCTCGGCCACCTGCACGAGGTGGGCGCCCCGCTCCGGGCCGAGGGTGCGGCGTAGCCTCCCGCGAGGCGCCCTCAACTTTCCAGGGCGCAGGAGTTGACGAGGTCACCGCTCGCGGGTCGCGCGAGCGTCCGGTCCGCGGGCGGCGCCGTGCCCTCCTCGACCCAGCGCGTCAGGGCGTCGAACGCGGAGCGGTAGCAGGGCAGGATCGGCCGCAGCCGGTCCGGGTACGTGTCGTACAGACCGTCCGTGTGCGTCCCGTCCTGCACCCTGTAGTACCGGTGCAGGGCACCGCGGCCCCGCCCGTCGATCATCCCCGCGTACACGTCGGAGTCCGTGCTGATGGGCAGCAGGGTGTCGAGGTCGCCGTGGAGCGTGATGAGCGGCTTGCCGATCCGCCCGGTGAGCGCCACCCTCGCGACCGCGCGGTGCACCGACGGCGGCCGGGACGCGTAGTCGTACGAGGCGTCCGAGGCGCAGGGCGCGAAGATCTCCTCCACCGTCCCGCCGGCCGTGGAGCCGGGGCAGGCCGGGTCGTACGCAGGGTCGAACTCGGCCCGGAAGAGCTTCTGCGTCAGACCCCAGTAGGCCTTCTCGTGGTAGGGCCAGAGGAACCGCGAACCGGGCGCGAAGCCCGCCGCGATCAGGTCCTCGTCGGTCGCGCGGCCCTGGGTCCTGGCCACCGTCACGGGCAGGCTCGTCAGGAGGTTCGGTCCCCGGGCCGTCCACAGCACGCCCTCCCAGTCGACCCCGCCGTCGTACAGCTCCGGCCGGTTCTCCAGCTGCCAGCGCGTGAGGTAGCCGGCGTTGGAGATGCCCGTCATGTACGTGTGCTCCGGGGCCCGGCCGTAGCGCTGCCGCACGACCTTCTTCGCGGCCCGCGTCAGCTCGGTCACCCGGCGGTTCCACTCGGCGACCGCGTCGCCCGGCTCGCGTCCGTCGGTGAAGAAGTCCGGGCCGGTGTTGCCCTTGTCGGTGGCGGCGTAGGCGAAGCCCCGGGCGAGTACCTGGTCGGAGATCAGCGCGTCCGTGGAGTACTGGCGGCGGCTGCCGGGGGACCCGGTGACGACGAGCCCGCCGTTCCAGTGGTCGGGCAGCCGGATGACGAACTGCGCGTCATGGGCCCAGCCGTGGGTGGTGTTCAGACGCGAGTCGTCGGGGAAGTAGCCGTCGACCTGGACGCCGGGCACCCCCGAGGGATTGCGGGTCCCCTTCGCGGCGAGCCCCGCCTGGTCCGCCATGTCGGTGTACGGCGTGCCGGCGAGCCCGGCGGTCGTGAGGTCGTCCAGACAGGCGGACGCGTGCCGTTCGGCGCCGGGCACGTGGAGCCGGTCCTGGCGCGCGCAGTGCGCGGCGGCCGGTGTCTGGGCCCCGGCGGGGCTCGCGGGAGCGAGGACGGTGACTCCGGTGAGGAGCGCGGCGAGCAGGGGCACGCCTGGGATCAGGCGCATGATGAGCCTCCGGTGGGACGACGGGACGGGGGTGCGGCGCCACATCGTGCGACGCGCCCGTACCGCCGGGCCATGGTGTCGAACCACACCACGAGCCGTCGTCCTATGGAGTCCCCTGTCGCCCCGGGAGGAGGGGCGCGGCCGGAGGCGGCCTTCAGGAGGCGCGTACCGCCATCGCGTCGAGCGCTTCGAGGAGGGCGGGCAGCCGGGGGCCCCGCGTCACGGGCAGCACCTCGCGCGGCAGGTCGTCGAGGAGGACGAACGCCATGTCGTCGGTCCTGGCCACGAGCGACCAGCCGGGACCGTCCGCGCGCAGCATCCCGGCGTTCTCGCGCACCCGGCCCACCGGCGGGGGGTCCTCCAGGTATCCGCGCAGCTCCTCCAGGACTTTACGGGCGCCGGTGCTGGCGGCGGGGGGAGCGGCGTCTTCGGGGGGAGCGGCGGGGGCTGGAGCGGCTTGGCTGCTCCCGGCCGGCGCGGCTGGGCCGCTGTCGTCGGTCGTGCCTCCCACCTGGGCCCGCCAGGTGTCCCAGTGGAGTGCCACCTCGTCAGCGCCGAGCCGGCGCTGGGCCGGGCCCCACTCGGCGCCGGAGGGCGGTGCGAGGGGCTCGGGGTCCCCCTCCTCCGGCTCCGGGTCGTGCGGGGCGGGGACGCCGGGGGCGGCGGTCGCCACAGGCAGCGGCCAGCCCGGCAGCCCGGCGACCACCGAGCGCTCGTCCGGGGAGAGGTCGTAGGCCATGCCGCAGTCCCAGGACGAGATGGCCACGGCGACGAGCGACACGTCGTCGACGACGACCGTCCACCGCGCCCCGTTCCCGTCCTGGCCGAACACGAGCCCGTACCCCTCGGCGTACGGTTGCAGACCGAGTGCGGCACAGGCCGCCGGGTAGTCGTCGCCGAGCACGCTCGGGAAGCGCCCGGGCGTCAGCAGCGCCGCGGTCAGCACAAACAGCGCGTCGGCGTCGGCCTCGGCGATCGGGTCCGTCCCGGTCACGGCATCCTCCCCATCCGGTCGTCGGCGCACCGTACCAGTGGGTAACCCGTCCGTCGAGGGTCTTCGCCCGGGAACCTCGCCGCCTCTCGCGGGTCGGTCAGGTGTCGGCCGCCCGTGGCGCCGCGGACGGATCGCGGAGGCCGAGCAGGGAGCGGGCCACGGCGCGGGGCGACTGGTTCCGCTCCCGCGCGAGGGTGATCAGCGCACGGCAGGCCAGTTCGTTGACGCCGAAGGAGAGCATGCCGGGGGAGACCCGGCTCGCCGCCTCCTCCGCCCGCACGGGATCGTCCTCGGCGCAGGCGGCCACGTACTCGGCCGCCGCCTCGAAGAGGTTGTGGCCCTGCCGGGGGCGCGGAGGCGCCGGCGCGGCGGTCTCCGGGGCCTTCCGGCCGGAGGGGAGGAGTCTGCGCAGTCTTTCCGGAACTGTTGCCACGGCCCGCCGCCTCTCCCGGGCACGACTGCCCGGCAAGTCCACGGTAGACAGTGAAGTGCCGGTAAAGAAGGGTGCGTTGGTATCGGTGATAGCCGCGGTCGAGATCATTCCGGGGGAGGGGCTTCGGACGGGGGGCGCATTGGGCGGGAGTGTCGGACCGGTGAGGGGGCTCGTGGGTCGGAGAGGGGTCGAGTTCACCCCTCGCGGACGGCGAGGGCCAGATAGCGGGTGTCCTCGTCGGCATAGCTGACGAGCCGCCAGCCCGCCTCGGCGAGGAGGGGGCGCAGCCGGGGCTCGGCGCGCAGGTCGTCCGGGGTGATCTGCCGGCCGTGACGGGCCGCGAGGGCGGCCCGCCCGATCGGGTGGAACAGCGCCAGGCGGCCCCCGGGCCGTACCACCCGGGCGAGTTCCCGCAGGCCTTCGACGGGCTCCGCGAGGTGCGAGACGAGGCCGGCCCCGAACACCGCGTCGAGCGCGCCGTCGCGCAGCGGCAGCCGACCGATGTCGGTGAGCAGCAGCGCCCCGCCGCTCTCGCCCGCGCGTCCCGCGCCGACGGCCGCGTCGAGCATCTCGGGCGTGAGGTCGGCCCCGATCACCGTGCCGGACGGGCCGACGGCGGCGCGCAGCGGCGGGAGCGCGCGACCGGTCCCGCAGCCGGCGTCGAGCACGGCGTCGCCGGGGCGCAGGCCGAGCTCGCCCACGGCGGCGGCGTACGCCGGGCCGTCGTCCGGGAAGCGGCGGTCCCAGTCGGCGGCGCGGGCGCCGAAGAACTCTCGTACGCGTGTGGGGTCATCGCTCATGAACCCATGATCGCCCACGCATCCGCGCGATTCCTCACACGGAGGGGTGAACCTTCTGTGTCCACGTTCGAGTCCGGCCTGATCGTTCGGGATCGTCTCTCTGTCATATTCCAACAGCTTTCGAAATGCGCCCCCGGTGCGCCCCCCGATGCGCACTAGCGTCCCTGAGCCATGGGACACCTGGACCACGCCACCTTCGGCTGGCTGACACCCGTGCTGTCGTACGCGATGGCCTGCATCGGCGCCGCCCTCGGATTGCGCTGCACCGTACGAGCGCTCGACGCCACCGGCCGGTCACGGCGCAACTGGCTGCTCACCGCGGCCTCCGCGATCGGAACCGGCATCTGGACGATGCACTTCGTCGCGATGCTCGGCTTCGGCGTGACGGGCACGGACATCCGGTACGACGTGCCGCTCACCCTCCTCAGCCTCGTCGGCGCGATGGCCGTCGTCGGCGTCGGGGTCTTCGCCGTCGGTTACGGACGGGACCCGGTGCGCTCGCTCCTCGTCGGGGGACTGACCACGGGCGTCGGCGTGGCGTGCATGCACTACCTGGGCATGGCCGCGCTCCGGCTCCACGGCCAGGTGCGGTACGACCCGCTGCTCGTCGCCCTGTCGGTGCTGATCGCCGTCGTCGCCGCGACGGCCGCGCTCTGGGCGGCGCTCCACATCCACCGGCCCGCGGCCGTGGCCCTCGCCTCGCTGGTGATGGGCGCGGCCGTCAGCAGCATGCACTACACGGGCATGCTCGCCGTACGGGTCGACGTGGTCCCCTCCGCCGCCGCTCTGTCGGGCGCGTCGCTCATGCAGTTCATCTTCCCGCTCGCCGTCGGACTCGGCTCCTACCTCTTCATCACCTCCGCCTTCGTCGCCCTCTCCCCGACGGCCGGGGAACGCGCCGCGTACGCCTCGGCGGGACGCCTCACCGAACCGGACGAGCGCGCCGTCGATGTCGCACCTCCCGGCTTCCGCGCGGCGGAGGCTCCCGTACGCCCCTGACCCGACCCCGACGGACGACCCACCGCACCAGAGAACAGGCACAGCCGGAACGAGGAGGCCATGCGAACTCCCCGCAGGACCAAGGACGCCGAGGCGGCCACGCCGCGACCGGCGGCCGCGCGCGGGCGGCGCGCACACGCGGGCCCGCCCGCCGACGAGCCGGGGGAGCGCACCCCCGAGCCCCTCCCGACCCCGGATCCCGAGGCGCCCGGCGGCCCCGCCGTCCCCGGCGGCCTCTCTGCCCCCGGCGGCGACGATTCCGGCGGCCGTGCAGGCCACCGCTCGGGCCACACCGACCACTCCGGTCGCATGGATCTCTCCGGTCGTACTGATCTCTCGGGTCGCACCGATCTCTCCGGTCGTACGCATCTCCCGGGTCACACCGACGTCCCCCGTCACGCCGGCGGCGCCGGTCGCGGCGGCGGCCACGGGAAGCCCGGGGCCGTCAGGCGCCCGCACCCGCCCCAGGCGCACGGTGTCCGGCCCACCTTCCACGGACTGCGCCCGCGCACGGTCCGGGCCAAGATCGTCTCGCTCCTGATGGTCCCGGTCGTCTCGCTGCTGGCCCTCTGGGGCTTCGCCACCGTCACCACCGCGCAGGACATCGCCGGGCTCCGCGGCCTCCAGCGCGTCGACGCCGAGATCCGCGAGCCCGTGGCGGCGGCCCTCACCGCGCTCCAGGCCGAACGGCGTGCCGCCGTTCGGCAGGTCGCGGCACCCGGCGCCACCCGGGCCGCCGAACTCCGTGACCGGATCCGCCGGACGGACGGCGCTGTCGACCTGCTCCGCCTGGACGGTTCGCACACCGTCGGCGACACCGGAGACCTGCCCGGCGACGTGGGCGGCCGGGTGAGCGTGTTCGTCGGCAAGGTCGAGGGCCTCGCCCGACTCCGTACCGCCGCCGTCGACGGGCGCGCCGACTGGGACCAGATCTACGAGGAGTACACGGACACCATCGCGGCGGCCTTCGCCGTCGGCGGCGCCCTCAGCGGAGTCCAGGCCGCCGGGCAGGGCTCCGACGCGCGCGTACTCCTCGAATTCGGCAGGGCCGGCGAGATGCTGTCCCGCGAGGACGCCCTCCTCACCTCCGCCCACCTCACCGGCCGCCTCGCACCGGACCGCCTCCGGGACTTCTCCGGCGCCGTAGAGACCCGCCGTGTCCTCCTCTCCTCGGCCACCGCCGACCTGCCCGCCGCCGAACGCGCCGCCTGGGCCCGGCTCTCCACCGGTGCCGACCACGCCCGCCTCACCCGGAACGAGGACCGCGTCAGCGCCGCGCCCCCGGGCCGTCCCGCCGCCCAGGCGGTCACCTCCGCCGAGTGGGACGACACCCTCGCCGCCGTACGCGCCGGACTGACCGCGATCGAGACCGACGCGCGCGACACGGCCGCCGACCGCACCGACCCCTTCACCGGCGGGGCCCTCACGGCGGGTGGCGCGGCGGTCGTCCTCGGCCTCGCGGCCGTCGCCGCCTCGCTCGTCATCTCGGTACGCATCGGCCGCGGCCTCGTCGTCGAGCTCGTCAGCCTCCGCAACACCGCCCTCGGCATCGCACGCCGCAAACTCCCCGCGGCCATGCGCAGGCTCCGCGCGGGCGAGGAGATCGACGTCAGGACCGAGGCGCCGCCCGGGCCCGCCGCCCAGGACGAGATCGGTCAGGTCGGCGAGGCCCTCACCACCGTCCACCGCGCGGCGCTCTCCGCCGCCGTGGAGCGCGCCGAACTCGCCAGCGGCATCTCCGGGGTCTTCGTCAACCTCGCCCGCCGCAGCCAGGTCCTCGTCCACCGGCAGCTCAACCTCCTGGACAGCATGGAGCGTCGCGCCGACGACCCCAACGAACTCGGCGACCTGTTCCGGCTCGACCACCTCACCACCCGCATGCGGCGCCACGCCGAGAGCCTGATCATCCTCTCCGGGGCCGCGCCGGGCCGCGCCTGGCGGATGCCCGTTCCTCTCACCAACGTCGTCCGCGCCGCAGTCTCCGAGATCGAGGACTACGCGCGCGTGGAGGTGCGCAGGCTTCCCGAGACGGCCGTCGTGGGCGGAGCCGTCGCGGACCTCACCCACCTCCTGGCCGAGCTCATCGAGAACGCCGCCCAGTTCTCCCCGCCGCACACGAAGGTGCGCGTCAGCGGCGAACCCGTCGGCAACGGCTACGCCCTGGAGATCGAGGACCGCGGGCTCGGCATGGGCAAGGAGACCCTCGCCGAGGCGAACGCCCGCATCGCGCAGTCCGAGGCGCTCGACCTGTTCGACAGCGACCGGCTCGGCCTCTTCGTGGTCAGCCGCCTCTCGTCGCGCCACGACATCAAGGTGCACCTGCGGACCTCCCCGTACGGCGGCACGACCGCCGTCGTCCTGCTCCCGACGGACGTCCTCCAAGGTGCGCTGCCGCCCGGCCGCGGATCGGAGCGGGGCGACACCCCGCGGACGGGAGCCCCGCGCGCGGGGAACCCCCGCCCGCGTGTGGAGGCCGGACCGGGCCTCGGCATCGGGACCGGCACGACACCGCGCACGGCGGAGGAGCGGGCGGCGCGGGAGCGGGAGGAGGCACACCGCGCCGAAGCCCGCCGCTTCGGCCGGCCTCAGGCCCCGCTGCCGCCGCAGGCCGGTTCGGCTGACGCGACGGGCGGCCCCGCGAGCTCCGGAATCCCGCCTCGGTCCGATGCGCTCGACGCTGCCTCGGACGCGTCCGTCATGGGCGGTGCGTCGGGTACGGGCGGTGCCTCGGGTACGCGCGGTGCTTCACCCGTGGGTTCGGGCACGACGGGTCTGCCGGTTCAGGCCGGCGCACCGGGAGAAGCGGCCGCTCCACAGCTACCGGCGGGGGCGCGGCCCGGGAACCTCCCCCGCCAGACGGGCGGAGCGCGGCCTCCGCATCCGCCCGTCCCGCCCCCGTCCCCGCCCGTCGTGCGCCCGCAGCCGCTCGCACGCCCGACCGTCGTGCCCGCCCTGGCCGCCACGCCGGAGCCTGGCGAGGGGCAGCGCGGCGGAAGCGGGCCGGGCACCGGGAACGGACCCATGCCCGCGGGGGTCACCGAGCTGCGCCGCCGCGGGCCCTCCGTACCGACGCCGTCCGGGCAGGCGCAGCCGCCCACCCGGACGGCCGGGCCGGGCCCCCGGGACGCGGCTCGCCGGGGAGGTCCCTCGGGACCCGATGTATCCCCCGGCCACGGCGAATCCGGAGCCGGAGCAGAGGCGGAGGCAGAGGTCGAACTGCCCCGCCGCGTACGGCAGGCGAGCCTCGTCCCGCAGCTGCGTCAGACACCGGCTCCCGCGCCGCTGACCGTTCCGGCCGCGTCCGGCAGCCCGGACACACGGACTCCGGAGCAGGTCCGGGAGCGCATGACGGCGTACCGGGACGGCTGGCAGCGGGGCGGCGGCAGCGCCCCGGGCACCAGGCGCCCTCTCGGCACGGGCTCCGGCACCGGTTCCAGCTCCGGCACCGGCTTCAGCTCCAGCTCCAGCTCTGGCACCGGCACGGGCTCCAGCACCGGCACGGGTACGGGCTCGCGCACCGGCCACGGCACCGGCCACGGCGCCGCCCCTCTCGACCCTCGCTCCGAAGGAGACGACGCATGATCGACCACGAACGGCCCTCGCACCACCGCTCCGGCGAGCTGGACTGGCTCCTCGACGACCTCGTCACGCGCGTCCGCGAGGTCCGCCACACCGTGGTCCTGTCGAACGACGGGCTCGCCGTGGGCGCCTCCAGCGGGCTCAGCCGTGAGGACGCCGAGCACCTGGCGGCCATCGCCTCGGGCTTCCACAGCCTCGCCAAGGGCGCCGGACGCCAGTTCCACACCGGCGGGGTCCGGCAGACGATGGTGGAGATGGACGACGGCTTCCTCTTCGTCGCCGCGGCGGGCGACGGCTCCTGTCTCGCCGTGCTCAGCTCCGCCGGGGCGGACATCGGGCTCATCGCCTACGAGATGGCCCGGCTCGTCAAGCGCGTCGGCGAGCACCTGCACACCCCGCCCCGGCTCACGGTGACCCCGCCGGCCGGCGGCTGACCCGGAGCGAACCATGGACGAGGACAGCAGCGACGACGGCCGGTCCGTACCGGGCAGCCAGTGGTACGACGCGGAGGCCGGGCCGCTCGTGCGTCCGTACGCGATGACCGGTGGCCGGACCAAGCCCGGGCCCAGCAACGTACGGTTCGACCTCATCGCCCTCGTCGTCGTGGACGACGATCCGCCGGGACCGGCCGAGGAGTCGCTCCTCGGCCCCGAGCACCGGTCCCTGCTGACGCTGTGCCGGGCGGAGACGCAGTCCGTGGCCGAACTCGCCGCCGACGCCGACCTGCCCGTCGGTGTCGTCCGGGTCCTCCTCGGCGACCTCCTCGAATCGGGCTTCGTGCGCGTCAGCCGACCCGTTCCGCCCGCCCAGCTCCCTGACGAAAGAATCCTGAGGGAAGTAATCGATGGCCTACGAGCGCTCTGAGAACAGCGGCGCCGGCGAGGACGCGGACACCTCCGCCCTCGCCCTGAAGATCCTGGTCGCCGGCGGGTTCGGGGTCGGCAAGACCACCCTCGTCGGCGCCGTCAGCGAGATCCGGCCCCTGCGGACCGAGGAACGGCTCAGCAGGGCGGGCGAACTGGTCGACGACACCGGGGGCGTCGACCAGAAGACCACCACGACCGTCGCCATGGACTTCGGACGGATCACGATCCGCTCCGGGCTCTCCCTCTACCTCTTCGGGACGCCCGGCCAGGACCGCTTCTGGTTCCTCTGGGACGAGCTGGCACAGGGCGCCCTGGGAGCCGTCGTCCTCGCCGACACCCGCCGCCTGGAGGACTGCTTCCCGGCGGTCGACTACTTCGAGCACCGGAAGATCCCGTTCGTCGTCGCGGTCAACTGCTTCACGGGCGCGCGTACGTACGGGGCCCACGACGTGTCACGGGCGCTGGACCTGGACCGCGGAACGCCCGTCGTCCTCTGCGACGCGCGGGACCGGGATTCGGGGAAGGAGGTGCTGATCCGCCTGGTCGAGTACGCCGGGCGGATGCACACCGCGCGGCTTCTGGACTCGGTCGGCTGAGCGGCCGCCGGGTCCGGAGCCGCTCCCCGGCGGGTGTCAGTCGGCGACGCCGGCCTCGGCGACCACCTTCTCGATCCGCACCCGGACGAGGAGTTCGCCGGGGACGGCGTTGCGCTCCCCGAACTCCTCCGCCCGGTCCTCGCCCATGTAGCGGCCGCCGATCCGGGCGGCCCAGAGCCGCAGCTCGGCCGGGTCCTCGCTGATTTCGGCGCGGCCGCGCAGCGACACGTAGGCGAAGGGCGGGGTGTCGTCGTCGACGCACAGGGAGACCCGGCCGTCGCGCGCGAGGTTGCGGCCCTTCACCGTGTGCTTGCCCGTGTTGAAGACCAGGTCGTCGCCGTCGAGCAGGAACCAGACCGGTACGACGTGCGGACTGCCGTCGTCCCGCACGGTCGCCAGCTTCCCCGTACGGGTGCCCTCGGACACGAAGGCCCGCCACTGATCCTCGGTCATCCTCGTCATGCACCCATCCTGCGTCACGCGCGGGCGTGGTGCAGTGCTTGCCCTGCCCACGACAGTGCGTAAGGCTTGCGGCGATACGCGGACCACGACGGTACGGACCACGACGGCCTGCGGACCACCGTGGTCCGGGCCGAGCGGCCACCGGCTAGGGGGAGGACCACTGATGGCATTGGACAAGGGACTTGACTGGCTCCTGGACGACCTGACCCAGCGGGTCGGGCACATACGGCACGCGCTGGTGCTGTCGAACGACGGGCTGGTGACGGGCGCGAGCAGCGGGCTCGTCCGCGAGGACGCCGAGCACCTCGCGGCGGTCTCCTCGGGACTGCACAGCCTCGCACGCGGCTCCGGCCGGCATTTCCGGGCAGGCAGGGCACGGCAGACGATGGTGGAGTTCGACGAGGCACTGCTCTTCGTGACGGCGGCGGGCGAGGGCAGCTGCCTGTGCGTCCTGAGCGCGGCGGAGGCGGACGTCGGCCAGGTGGCGTACGAGATGACGCTGCTGGTCAATCGGGTCGGCGAGCACCTGGGGGTCGCGGCGCGGCAGCCCGGGATCCCGGGCGGCGGCGTGGTCTGACGCTCCAGCCGTCAGGCCGGTTGTCCACAGACGGTTGTCCACAGGCCGTGCGAGCATCGTCACTCTGCGTTACGTTCTTTCTCGTGGGTCCGAGAGGCCCACGGGCCGGGAGGACGACGGACGCAGGGGGAGGGCCGCGACATGGTCGTGGACGAGAGGACGCACACGGTGACACCGGGGCGGGCCGCGCGGGAACTGGAGCTGAGGCAGGACGAGTTCCGGCTCGCGGTGCTGCTCGGCCTGGTGAGGACGGTGTCGGCCGGTGAAGGGGACCGGAGGCGGATCGAGCGCGCCGAGCTCGACCGCCTCAGGGCCGCCCCGGACTTCCCGGCCGGACTGCGCGAGCGGGTGCGCACGGTCGGTACGGGGGAGGCGGCCGCCCTCCTCGGCATCACCGCGGAGCGCTTCACCCGGCTGGCCAGGACGGGGCACCTGAGTCCGGTGCGGTTCTCGCTGAACCGCTACCGGATGGTGGTGTGGAGGTATCTGGCGCAGGAGGTCGTCGAGTTCGGCCTCACCCGTCCGGATCTCCTCCGGGGGCGGCTGCCGCAGGAGCTCCGCGAGCGTCTCGCCGCGCACGTGGACCGGCGGCCCAGAAACTGGCGGACGCGGCGGCTCGGCCTGCTGCTCAGGGACACCGGGGACCCGTGGACACAGGCCGCCGCGATCGCCTCGCTCCTCGACCCGGTCCAGCTCGCCGAGGTCGTCGACGATCCCTACGAGCGCGCCTACCTGGACCGGCTGAGGCCGCCACCGCCGCCCGGGATGCCGGTGTCGCCGATCTCGCGCGAGATTGCCGAGCGCCTGGCGCTGGCCGACGACCCGGACGAGCTCCTCTGGCACCGCCTGAGCCTGGCGCTGGCCCTGGACGAGGCACGCGCGGAACGTCAGGCACCTCATCCCGGGGAGCTGGGAGAAACGGGGTGCGGTCGGCCCGCTGGAGGGCCGGTGTCCGCAGGTCGGGAGGCGGCCTCTGCTGCCTGGGCGGGGGTGCCCGCGGGACGGGTGGCCGGTCGCGCCGAGGCCGCGGCTGTTCCTGTTGCCGGATCGGTGACTTCGGTCGGATCGGTGGCCTCGGTCGGATCGGAGACCTCGGTCGGATCTGTGGCCTCAGTCGAACCTGTGCCCGCTCTCGAATCGGTGACCTCGACCGAGCGGGTGGCTGATGCCGGGCCTGGGGCTGCTGCGGAGGCGGTGACACGGGCTGAACCGATTGCGCTCGCCGAGCCTGTGGCGCTCGCCGCACCTGGCGAGCCCGCCGCGCCGGTGTCGCTCGCGGACCGGTGGGTCGTGGGTGGTGGCCGTTCGGGCGGCCGGGCGGTGCGGGCGAGGCTCTTGGAGCGTCTGCGGCGTGGGCGGGCGCGGGATGCGTCGCGGCCCCGGCGGCCGAAGCGGCCCGCGGGCTGGCCCTGATGCGCGGGTCTGACGTGCGGTCGGAGCCGGGTGTGGGGAGGATGGCCCCATGCTGCTGGCGCGTGTGGCCGAAGTGTCCGGAGAGGTCGCCGCCGTCTCCGCGCGCTCGCGGAAGATCGCTCTGCTGGCCGGGTTGTTCGCCGAGGCCGGGCCCGACGAGAGCCCGCTCGTCATCGCCTACCTCTCCGGTCGCCTGCCGCAGGGACGGATCGGGGTCGGCTGGAGCGTTCTCAAGGAGGTCGTCCCGCCGGCGGTTCCGCCCGCGGAGCGACCCGGGCTGACGCTCGGGCGGGTCGACGAGGCCATGGGGGAGCTGGCCGCGGTGTCCGGCGCGGGTGCCCGTGCGGAGCGGACCCGGCTGGTCCGCGCGCTGCTGGCCGCCGCCACTCTCGACGAGCAGGAGCTGTTGTTGCGGCTGCTGTCGGGGGAGGTGCGCCAGGGAGCTCTCGACGCCGTCGCCCTGGAGGGCGTCGCGCAGGCGGCGGGGGTGGCGGCCGGTGAACTGCGGCGGGCCGTGATGCTGGAGGGCTCGCTGCCCCCGGTGGCCCAGGCGGTGCTGGCCGAGGGAGCGGGCGCTCTGGAGCGCTTCACCCTGCGGGTCGGAAGCCCCGTGCAGCCGATGCTCGCGCACACCGCGGCCTCCGTCGCCGAGGCCGTCGCCGCTCTGGGGGCCTGTGCCGTCGAGGAGAAGCTCGACGGGATCCGCGTCCAGGTGCACCGGCGCGGCGACGACGTCCGGGCGTACACGCGCTCTCTGGACGACATCACCGACCGCCTCCCCGAGGTGGTGGCGATGGCGCGAGCCGTCGCGGCCGACGCGTTCATCCTGGACGGGGAGATGATCGCGGTCGACCCGGGGACGGGGCGGCCCGTGTCCTTCCAGTCGATCGCGGGGCGCGTCGGCTCCCGCGCCGACGTGGCCGGAGCGCGGGCCGCGCTTCCCCTGACGGCGGTCTTCTTCGACGTCCTCGCGGTCGAGGGTGAGTCGCTGATCGACCGGCCGGGCCCCGAGCGGCACGCCGTCCTGGCCCGTCTGTTGCCGGAGTCCCAGCGGGTGCGCAGGACCGTCGTCACCGATCCGGCCGACCCCGCGCAGACCGAGGCCGCCGAGCAGTTCTACGCGGACACCCTGGCCCGGGGCCACGAGGGTGTGCTCGTCAAGGCGCTGGACGCGCCCTACGCGGCAGGGCGCCGGGGGCGCAGCTGGCTGAAGGTGAAGCCCGTCCACACGGTCGACCTGGTGGTGCTCGCCGTGGAACGCGGCCACGGTCGCAGGACCGGGCTGCTCTCCAACCTCCATCTCGGAGCGCGGGGCGACGACGGAGACTTCGTCATGCTGGGCAAGACGTTCAAGGGACTCACGGACGAGATGCTGCGCTGGCAGACGGAGCGGCTCGGTGAACTCGCGGTGTCGGACGACGGGTTCACCGTGCGGGTGCGGCCCGAGCTCGTCGTGGAGATCGCGTACGACGGGCTGCAAGTGTCGACGCGCTACCCGGCGGGCGTCACGCTCCGCTTCGCACGGGTCGTGCGGTACCGACCCGACAGGAGCGCGGCGGAGGCCGACACCGTGCAGCGGATCACCGAGGGCCACTGACCGGCGTCCCGCGGATCGCCGAGGGCTCCTGACCGCCGTCCCGCGGATCGCTGAGGAGCGCTGACCGTGGTCCAGCCGATCATCGGGGACACCGATCGCAGACGAGCCGATCACCGGGGACACCGACCGCAGTCGGGCCGACCGCCGAGGTTCGCCGGCCTTCGTCCAGCGGGTCGGCGAGGGGCGCCGGCCGTCGTCGACGGCCCTCGCGGGTCCGGCTCCCGCGAGGGATGCTGGAGACGTGGCACGACGAGCGCCCGGCAGGGGGAGCGCGTGGCACACGAGCGGCCCGGGGCCGCGAGGAGATGAGCGACGTGTACGACCTGAACATCGACACCGACGTCAACGTGCATCTCAGCGACTGCTGCAAGGAGGACGCCCAGGCGGTGTTCGACGTCCTCAGCCGGTTCTACCAGCGGGAGGACATGACGACGTCGGGAACCGGACCGGCCGCCGGACCGGCCCCCACCGTCTGGACCGCCACGTTCGACACGGCCGGAGGACGGCACGAGGAGGCGGGTCCCACGCATCTGACCGCCCCGGTCGGCGCCACCCTCACCGGCGGCTACCACGCCGTCGACGAGGTCGAGAAGGTGCTCGCCGTCGGCTTCGACATCCAGTCCCTCCAGGCCGTCTCCGGTGACCAGGAGACCGAGGCCCGACTGTTGCTCGCGTCCCGCTGAGGACGCACAGCGGCTCCGGGTGGCGCGGACGGGCGCCGCCCGGACTTCTGCTGTGCCCGCGAACGTTCGGTGGACCCCGCCGACACCCCCCGTATACACCGTGTGTAGAGTGCCTTCCTGTTGCGCGCACCGCCCTGACCAGCGGTGATGGCGGCCGATTCGAAGACATCACGGGGAAAGCGGGTTCACCATGTTCCGATCCAGGTCCGGTCGAAAGCGGACGGTGACCACCGCTCTCCTCGCCGCGGCGTCGTTGATGCTGACGCTGGGCGCCTGTGGCGTCCAGTCCCTCACCCCGCAGGACGCCCGGGCGGACGCCGGATCGGACGACAAGGGCGGCGACGGCGCCCGCCGCGTGGACTGCGCCGAGGCGAAGTGCATAGCCCTGACCTTCGACGCGGGGCCGGGCGAGGACACTCCCCACCTCCTCGACGTGCTCAAGGAGAAGCAGGTGCCCGCCACCTTCTTCCTGCTCGGCAGCAAGCACGTCGACCGCTACCCGGACGTCGTCCGGCGCATCGCGGCCGAAGGGCACGAGGTCGCCAACCACACCTGGTCGCACCGGATCCTGACCGACCTCGACGAGTCCGAGGTCCGCGAGGAGCTGTCCCGCACCCAGGACGCGATAGGGAAGATCACCGGCCGCAGGCCCACTCTCATGCGCCCGCCGCAGGGGCGCACGGACGGCACGGTGTCCGACGTCAGTCGTGACCTCGGGCTCGCCCAGGTCCTGTGGAGCATCACGGCCAAGGACTACTCGACCACCGACTCGGCGCTCATACGGCAGCGCGTCCTGGAGAACGCCCACCGCGACGGGATCATTCTGCTCCACGACATCTACGACGGGACCGTGCCCGCCGTGCCCTCGATCATCGACGAGCTGAAGCGTCGCGGCTTCACGTTCGTGACGGTGCCCGAGCTCCTCGCCCCCGGCAGGGCCGAGCCCGGTGAGGTCTACCGCCCCGAGCGGGACTGAGAGGGGCCGAGGGAGACTGAGGGGGACGGAGAGGAACTGCCGAAATCGGGTGAGGTGCCTCACATCGCCCACTCGGCGTTTCTCGGAACATTCGGGAAAGGTCTACCGTTCATACGTATGTGACCGCGAAGAGGTCCGGTCCCCAAGGTCCCCCCCCAGAGGTGACCGCTCTTCGCCCGTCACGGCGATCGGCCCCGGTTGGAATCCCCCGTCCAACCGGGGCTTCGTCGTCCCCCGGTCCGGCCGGCCCGCGGCCCCTCCCAGGTCGCTCATCCGTGTCGGCGGCTGTCGCGGCGATGACGCGGCCGGGAGTCGGGGTCCGTCACCCGGCCGAGCCGCACCGGACCGCTCGGCACGTCGGTGAGGGGGAGCGGCGAGGGCGGGTCAGTTCTCGGCGCCGAGCCACAGGTCGGGGCCGAACACCTCGTAGTGGATGTCGGCCGCGGGGGTGCCTCGGCCGAGCAGGTCCCCTCGCACCGCGCGCAGGAACGGGAGCGGCCCGCACAGGTAGGCGGTGGTTCCCGTCGGCAGGTCGATGAGCGTGACGTCCGCGTGCCCCGGCCGGGCGCCGGAGTCCCCCGGCTCCTCGTACCAGAGGTGCAGTTCCCCCTGCGGCAGCGCGTCCACGAGGCGGCGCAGCTCCTCGGCGTGGGCGTGGGAGGCGGGGGAGCGGTCGGCGTGGACCACGACGACCGGCCGGGGCGATCCGGTGGTGGCCAGGTGGTCGAGCATCGCCAGCATCGGCGTGCTGCCGATGCCGGCCGAGGCGAGCAGCAGGGGGCTCGGTCCCTCGGGCAGGACCAGGTCGCCGAAGGCGGCCGAGACCTCCAGGGTGTCGCCCGCGCGGGCGTGCGCGTGCAGCCACGAGGAGACCTCGCCGGCCGGGTCGCCGTCGACGCGCTTCACCGTGATCCGCCACCACGGGCGGCCGGGTGCGGCGGACAGGCTGTACTGCCGGATCTGCCGGGCGCCGTCGGGCAGCGCGACCCGGACACTCGCGTACTGGCCCGGCCGGAACGGTGCCGTGGGGGAGCCGTCGGCGGGACGCAGGACGAAGGACGCGGTGTCGGGCGTCTCCTCGCGCCGCTCGACGATCTCCATGGCCCGCCAGACCTGCCCTTCGGGCACGCCGGCCTCCTGGTAGAGGCGGGTCTCCACGGCGACGAGCGCGTTCGCCATCAGCCAGTAGACCTCGTCCCAGGCCCGCGCGACCTCGGGCGTCACGGCGTCGCCGAGCACCTCCACGATCGCGGCGAAGAGGTGCTCGTGCACGGTCTTGTACTGCTCGGAGGTGACGCCGAGCGACGCGTGCTTGTGGGCGATCCGCGCCAGCATCGCGTCCGGACGGCTGTCCGGCCTGTCGAGCAGCGCGCCGGCGAAGGCGGCTATCGAGCCGGCGAGCGCCTTCCGCTGCTCGCCGTTGGCCTGGTTGCCCCGGTTGAACAGGTCGCGCAGGAGTTCCGGACGGGCGGCGAAGAGCCGCCCGTAGAAGCGCTCGGTGATGTCGTCGAGGGCGCCGCCGACGGCGGGCAGGGTGGCGCGGACGACCGGTACGGCCTGCTCGGACAGCATGGGGTCTCCTAATCTGGTACATGATCTTCGTATTTAAAAGTGTGGGTTGGCCCCCGGCGGGGCGAGTGGGCGCCGACGGGGGAAGCGGTGGGGATCCGGCAAGGGGGCGGGGCAGGCCTAAGGGGTGGGGCGGGAGCTCAGGGTCAGGAGCAGCGGGCCGGTGGGCGAGGACACCATGTCCGCCACCGTCAGCGGGTCGAGTGCGCGGTAGAAGGCCTCCTGGGCCTCGCGCAGCGCACCGCGCAGCCGGCACGCGGTGCGCAGCGGGCACGGGGGATCACCCTCGCAGGCGACGACCTCCTCCTCGCCCTCCAGGGTCCTGGCCAGCCATCCGACCGAAGAGCGCCGGCCGACCTCCGTCAGGGTCAGTCCGCCGGCGCGGCCGCGACGCGCCTCGATCACGCCGAGGTGCTGGAGCCGTGTGACCACCTTCGCCATGTGCGCGTAGGGCACGTCCATCGACTCCGCCACCTCGCGGGTGGTGACGGACTCCTCGGGTGCGGTGACCGCCAGGCGCATCACGGCACGGAGCGCCAGGTCGGTGAACTTCGTCAGCCTCACGGGCCGACCGTATCAAAGAGGTATCCGAGGTGCGTATTAAGGGGGTGGCTCCTCGGAGCGCCGGTGGCGGCGCCACAGCCACCAGCCGCCCGTGAGCAGGCAGCTGCTCACGAGGACGATTGTGGCCACCGGCCACTGGCCGCCCGCGATCCGGGTGTCCGTCGCGGCGACCACGAGCAGGCCGCCCAGGGGGAGCAGCAGCGACCCCGTCGCGCGGAGCCCCGCGGCGACCATGGACGGGTCGACGCGTACGCGACGGGGAGCGCGCAGGTCGCGCGAGCCGACGTAGAAGACGATGGCCCGGTCCGTCATGCGCGTCGTGGCGCGGTTGTACGCGAGGGCCATGTAGGGCAGCCAGACGAGGGGTGCCACCAGCCCCACCAGGAACACGCAGGCCACGAGCGCCCACTGCCCGATGCGCGCGAGCCGGCCCGACTTCTGCTCGCCGGACGGCGTCAGGAGTCCGAGGAGCCGCGCCATCCGCAGGACCAGGTCCCTGAGCCCGGCGGTCCTGCCCCGTGCCGGCCGGGCGCGGGGCGCGGCGGGGCGGGTCTCCAGGGCGGCCCGGGCGCTCGCGGTGTCCCCGTACACCCCTTGCAGGACGAGCAGTTCGGCGGCCCGCTCCGGATCGGCCGGGTCCCGCCCCTCGGTGGCGGCGAGTTCGAGCACCGTCCGCGCCTGGGAGAGGAGGGCCCCGCAGAAGGCGAGGGGAATCAGGACGAGGAACGGGCCGCCCACGAACGCGCCTTCCGTGACGACCCGGCGGCGTCCTCGGCTGACGACGAGGGCCCGGAGCGTCGCCGGATCGGCGTCGGGACGGGCGGCGCGGAGGCGATCGACGGCGGGCCCGGCCCCGGGCCCCAGGTGACGCAGCGCGAAGGAGGCGAGGGCCTCGGGGAGCCGCGCGGGTTCGGCCACCACTTCCCGCAGCAGGGAGCCCGTGAGCCCGTCGGCGCGCTCGCCCCTCTCCGGGCCCGCCCGCCACCTCCGTGGTCTCAGGACAGGACCTTGGCCTTGGCCTTCTCGAACTCCTCGGGTGTGATGGCGCCGTTCGCCTTGAGGTCGGCGAGCCGGGCCAGTTCGTCGGTGGCGCTGCCGCCGCCCTGCGGTCCCGCGGCCTTGCGGATGTAGTCCTGGAAGGCGGCCTCGCTCTGCTTGGCCTGCTTGACGTCCCGCCGGCTCATGCCCTTGCCGCGGGCGATCACGTAGACGAGCACTCCGAGGTAGGGGAGCACGATGCAGAAGATCAGCCAGCCCGCCTTGGCCCAGCCGTGGAGGTCGTGGTCCCGGAAGATGTCCGTGATGACCTTGAACAGCAGGAAGAGCCACATGATCCAGAGGAAGAACCACATCATGGTCCAGAACACGTTGAGGAGGGGGTAGTCGTCCATATCCGCACACTCCGTTCGCGCGCGGGCCGGGGAGGGCCCTGCGTTGGAGCGAGTCTCACCCAGCCTCCGCGCCCCCGCACGTCGTGACGGCTGGGCGTGCGGACCCCGCGCGGACGTGTTCCGACGGGATCCGGGGCCCGTCGCGGGCCTGAGCGGCGCCCGCGGCAGTCCCGTCCGACCGGCCTCTCCGCGCCGCCCGACCGCGACCGCCTCGACGGGCCGCCCGCCCGCTCGACGGGCCGCCCGCCCGGCGGCCTCTGTACGGCCCGGCCGGCTCAGGCGTCGCGCAGGGCGGCCAGGGCACGGTCCGCGTGGGCGCTCATCCGCAGCTCGCTGCGGACGACCTCCCGGACCCGCTGGTCCCGGCCGATCACGAAGGTGACCCGCTTCGTCGGGGCCAGCGAGAACCCGCGCTTCACGCCGAACCGCTCCCGTACGGCGCCGTCCGGGTCGGACAGCAGGGGGTAGCCGAGCGAGTGCCGCTCGGCGAACTCCTGCTGGCGCTCCACCACGTCGGAGCTGATGCCGACCGGCCGGGCCCCGACCGCGCGGAACTCGGCCGCGAGGTCCCGGAAGTGGCACGCCTCGGCGGTGCAGCCCGGGGTGAGGGCCGCCGGGTAGAAGAAGAGCACGACCGGACCTTCGGCCAGCAGGCCGGTCAGCGAGCGCGGGGCGCCCGTCTCGTCCGGAAGGGTGAAGTCCTCGACGAGGTCACCGACGTTCATTTCAGGCCCGCCCCGATCCGTTCCCGCGGTGCCGCCGGTGCTCCGGCGGCCGGCCGGTGACGTTACCGCACGGTACGAGCGCCGTCACCCCCGGCGTACCGCCGCCGCGGCCGTCCCGCGCACGGCGGCGCGCCGGTCGAGCACCGCGAGCGCCCGCTCGCCCCAGCGCAGGTTCTCCTCCTCGAAGAACCGGCCGCGCATGAGCGTGAGGTAGGGGCCGACACGCTCCGCCTCGTCCAGGTACGTGGCCTCGTCGCGTCCGTCGAGCATCCGCTCCCGCAGCCGGTCGTAACGGGCCAGCTTCGCCCGGGCCGTCTCCATCCGACGGGCGACGAACTCCCGGACCGCCTCGGTGTCGCCCCCGTCGCAGGCCTGCACCTGGACCAGCAGCTCGTCACGGACGGCGCTCGGACGCGGCGGCTCCGACGTGTAGGCGGCCAGATCCCGCAGACCCGGCTCCGTGAGGCTGAACATCCTCTTGTTCGGGCGCCGTTCCTGCTCCACCACGCGGGCCGTGATCAGACCGGCCTCGGCGAGCCGCTCCAGCTCGCGGTAGAGCTGCTGCGGGGTGGCCGCCCAGAAGTTGGCGACGGACACGTCGAAGATCTTGGCCAGATCGTATCCGGAGGCCTCGCCCTCCAGGAGAGCTGCGAGGACGGCGTGCTTGAGGGACATCAGGCCACGCTAGCAGCACGTTGAATAGTTTCCTCCGCACCTATTCAACCGGTGTGGCAGGCCGGTCGGCCCGCCCGTCGGGGAGCGCCCCCGACCGCGGTGCCGGACGGCGGCCCTTCGCTGGCACGTCCGTCCGGCGGCTGCCTAGGCTGGAGGGGGCAGGCCGCGGGGGAGCAGATCCGAGGGGCAGCGCGATGGACAGCGACACGTTCGTCTACACCACCTACATCCGGACCACGCCCGACGAGCTGTGGCAGGCCCTCACCGAGCCGGAGCTCACCCGCCGGTACTGGGGCGTGTCCTTCGAGACGACGTGGACCCCGGGCGCCTCCATGGTCTGGGACGAGGCCGGCCGCAGGACCGTGGACCCGGACCAGGTGGTCCTGGAGGCGAGGCCCGGCCGCCTGCTCTCGTACACCTGGCACACCTTCACGAAGGACTGGGCGGACGCCGTCCGGCTCGAAAAGGAGGCGTACGAGCGCCTCGCCCGCGAACCGCGCTCCCGGGTGACCTTCGTGATCGAGCCGTCCGGCGACACCGTGAAGCTCACCGTCACGCACGGCGGCCTGGCGCCCGACGGCATCATCAAGGCCCTGATCGGCGAGGGCTGGCCCGCGTTGATCTCCAGCCTCAAGTCCCTTCTGGAGACCGGCGAGGAGCTCCCGGACCCGCCGCGCTGAGCCGCCCCCCCGACCACCCCCTCGGGCCGCCGTTGACCCGTTCGAGTCGTCCCGCCCCCCGACTCCGCCGCCACGCCCGGCGGCTTGATCATCTTTTTCTCCTCTCGTCCGATTTGATGCTGAGGTCGGCACGATCCGCCGACGCCGTCGAAGGGGAGGGTGTCCGGCATGACGTCACGCCGATCCGCGCGAGCGTGGGGTGCGCTCTCCCTGGCCGTCGGTGCCGTCCTCGTCAGCACCGCCGCCCAGTCCCCGGACCCTGGCGGCCGGCACGCGTGGTGGGGCGCCCCTTCGCAGGACGTCGGCGCCGTCGTCTCGGTCGACGGCTGCGCCGCCGCCGACGGCCTGTGCTCCGCCCCGCCCCACGCGGTCGCGCTCGGCGGGGGCCGTGTCCTGACGGGCCGCCCGTTCACCCTGGACCCGAAGGCCTCGAGGCCCGTGGTGCTCGCGCTGCGCACCCCGGGGGTGCTCGCCGACGTCAACGTCACCGACCAGCGGGGCCGGCGGATCGCCGGAGCGCAGAGCGCGGACCGCACCCGGTGGACCAGCGCCGCCCCCCTGCCCGCGGGCGCCCGCTACGCGGCCCGGCTCGTCGTCGACGGGGTGCGCCCCGGCAGCCCGCGTCGCGCCCGCCTCGACTTCAGGACCGGCCCGGCGCCGGAGGGGGAGCGCCTCACCGTCACCTTCGGGCCGGAGGACGGCGGTACGTACGGGGTGGGCCGACCGGTCACCGCCGAGCTCAGCCTGCCCGTGCCGGAGGACGCCCCGGACGCCCGCCGCGCCGTGGAGCGGGCGCTCGACGTCCGGGCCGAGCCCCACGTCGAGGGCGCCTGGCACTGGGTCGACGACAGCACCCTCCACTACCGGCCGCGCACCTACTGGCCCGCGCGCGCCACGGTCCGCGTGCGCAGCGGCCTCGACGGTGCCCGCATCGGCGACGGACTCTACGGCGGCCCCTCACGTCCCCTGACCTTCACCACCGGGCACAGGATCGAGGCCGTCACCGACGTCTCCGCCCACGAGATGACCGTGTTCCGCGACGGGGAACCGCTGCGGGTGCTGCCCGTCACCACCGGCAAGGCCGGGTACCGCACGAGGAGCGGCATCAAGGTCGTCCTCGGCAAGGAGCCCCTCGTCCGCATGCGCGGCGACTCCATCGGCCTCATCCGGGGCACCGAGGACTTCTACGACCTCAAGGTCCGCTGGGCCACCCGGGTGACCTGGAGCGGCGAGTACCTGCACGCCGCGCCCTGGTCGCTCGACGCGCAGGGCAGCGAGGACGTCAGCCACGGCTGTACGGGCATGAGCACCGAGGACGCCGCCTGGCTCTTCCGCACCGTGCGCGAGGGCGACCTGGTCCGGGTCGTCAACGGGTACGGACAGCCGATGACGCCCTTCGACAACGGCTTCGGGGACTGGAACCTCGGCTGGCGCGAGTGGCTCCGGGGCAGCGCCCTGGCCGGCACGGCCAGCGAAGCGGGCGCACGCGCCGAAGCGGTCGCACCCACCGAGACCGGCCCACACAGCGAGGTCGGAGCCGAGACCGCAGCCGCCGCGGGCACCCCCACCACCCCCGCTGCCCCCACCACCCCACCCGTCGCCGTCCGAGCCGCGGGCGCCCTCAGTCCGACGTTCTGACCTCCGTCGCGCGGTCCTCCGGTGCGGGCGCCGGTGTCGTGGGCGCGGGTTCGCCGAGGCTCAGCCGGGGACGCCGCTGGAGACCGGCGCCCACCAGCACGCCCAGGGCGATCGACGCCACCGTGACGACCATCGTCACCAGACTGTCGAGACCGCCCGTGGTGTCGCCCTGCACGATGATCTCCGAGACGCTGGTGAGGCCCACCGCGCCGGGCACGAGGAGCCAGAAGCACGGCAGGAACACCACCTGGTCCGGGGTGTGCGACCGCCGCTCGATCCAGGTCGCCATGGGCGGGAGGAGCATGCCCGCGGCGAAGGCGCCGAAGGTCGCCCCGGCGAACTCGGAGGCCACCGACTGCACCAGGCGTTCGAGGAGCAGCGCGCCCAGGAGCCAGCCGGTGACGCGTGGCGGGGCGGAGAAGTACAGCAGGAACCCGAAGCCCAGCAGCAGTACCCCGGCCCACGCCGCCCAGGCGCCGAGCGGAGCGCCCGCGGGGCCGCCCGGCGGACGGGTCCGCAGGAGCTCGGTGCCGACCAGGATGCCCAGGGCCAGGAGCAGCAGGACGTTCACGGCCCCGGCGAGCCGTGCGATGCCCGACAGGGCGGCCCCGGTGGCGAGTTCGATGGCGCCGAGGGTCAGCGCGGCACCCGGCAGGAAGGCGATCAGCGGCGGGATGTACAGGACGGTGGGGTTCTCGTGCAGGAGCGGTCCGGCCCAGCGCAGCGAGACCGCCGTGACCAGGATCGCGGCGATCACCGGAAGGGCCGTGCGGGCCGCCGGGAGCCGGTCGCCGACGAGCCGGAGCAGTCCGACGCCCGCGCCGAGCACCGCGTACCCGAGGACGGCCGGGACGGTCGCGTGGCGCATCGCGCCGAGGCCGACGGTGAGGAGCACGTACCCGAGGACGGTGGCGGCCGGGCTGAAGCGCTCGGGCCGTTCCCTGACCTGGCGCAGCGCGTCCCGCGCGTCCTCGAAGGAGACTTCCTCCGTCCGCATCCGCTCGACCAGCGACTGCAACGCCTCCACCTGGTCGAGCCGGAGGGCGGGCCCGTCGACCGGGGCGAAGTCCAGCTCGCCGCCCCGCCCGTCGGGGCCGCCGCCGACCCGTACGAAGAGGCCCGTGGGGACCACGAAGGAGCGCACGCGCATCCCGTAGCGGGCGGCCACGTCGTGCAGCACCGCCTCCACCTCGGCGGTCCGTTCCCCGGCGCGCAGCAGTTCGGCGCCGAGCTCGCACAGCAACGCGGCCAGGTCCCGCAGCCGTTCGCGGCCCGCGCCCTCCGCCTCGGGCAGGGTCACGTCGTCCCCACGGCGCCGACGGAGCCGCAGAGCGCCGGCCCGCCGGGCGAGGGCGCGCACATCAAGACGGGGCAAAAGGCGCATTCGGGAAAACTAGCAGGGCGGATACGTGACCGCCGCCCTGGCGCCCCTCACACGCGTCCGCCGCCCTGCGGGTCCGAGGACAGCCGCTGCGCCGCGTAGACGGGGACCACCGAGAGCAGCACCAGGGCCGCCGCCACCACGTTGACCACGGGCGCCTGCTGAGGACGGGTCATGTTGTTGAAGATCCACACCGGCAGGGTCTGGACGCCGGGTCCCGCCGTGAAGGTGGTCACCACGATCTCGTCGAAGGACAGGGCGAAGGCGAGCAGCCCGCCCGCGAGCAGGGCCGAGCGCATCAGCGGGAAGGTGATGTCCCAGAAGACGCGGAAGGTGTGCGCGCCGAGGTCCATGGCCGCCTCCTCGTACGAGCCGGGCAGTCGCCGCAGCCGGGCCACGACGTTGTTGAAGACGACCACGATACAGAAGGTGGCGTGTCCGACGACCACCGTGAACATCCCGAGGCCCACGCCGAGGGGTTCCAGGACCGTGCCGAACGCCGAGTTGAGCGCGATGCCCGTGACGATGCCGGGCAGGGCGATCGGCAGCACGACCGCGAACGAGACGGCCTCGCGTCCGAAGAAGGAGTGCCGCTGCACCGCGAAGGCGATGAGCGTGCCCAGCACGAGCGCGACCGCCGTCGCCGCGACTCCGGCCCGGACCGAGGTCCACAGGGCGGCGCGGGCACCCTCGTTGTCCCAGGCCGCCGCCCACCAGTCGAGCGTGAGACCGGGCGGCGGCCAGCTCGCCGAGCGGTCCGGGTTGAGCGAGCCGAGCAGGACGAGCAGCAGCGGCAGGTAGATCGCCGTGAAGCCGAGACCGGCGGCGGTGCGCAGCGCGATCCGCGCGGGTCGGGAGAGGTTCATCGGTCGCGGTCCTTCCGGCCGGTCACAGGCCGCGCAGCGCACCGGAGCGCCGCACCGCCAGCAGGTACACCACGATGACGGCGACCGGCACGGTGCCGAGCGCGGCCGCCAGCGGCAGGTTCAGGGTGACGTTGGAGGAGACGAGGTTGCCGATCAGCTGGGTCTTGCCGCCGACGATCTGCACGGTGATGTAGTCGCCGAGGCTGAGGGAGAAGGTGAAGACGGACCCGGCGGCCACCGCCGGCCGCACCAGCGGCAGCACCACCGAGACGAAGGTCCGCCAGGACCTCGCCCCCAGGTCCGCCGAGGCGTGCAGCAGGCTGTCGGGGAGCTGGACGAGCGCGGTGTGGATCGGCAGCACCATGTACGGGAGCCAGAGGTACGTGAGGACGAGCACCGTGGCCGTGAGACCGTACCCCGGTCCGCTCAGGCCGAACGGCTTCAGCGCCCAGTCCAGCGGCCCCCCTTCGGAGAGGATCAGCCGCCACGCGTACACCTTCACGAGGTAGCCGGCCCACAGCGGCATCAGCATCGCCACCACGAAGAGCGGACGGCGGCGCGGGTGGGCGACCCGGGCCGTGTAGAAGGCGATCGGGAAGGCCGTGACGGCGCAGAGCGCGGTCACGGCGAGCGCGACGCCGATCGTGCGCAGGGCGACGGTCCGGTAGACGGGGGAGGTGAGGAGCTCCTCGAAGTTCCGCGAGGTCCAGATCCGGACGACCTCGGAGGTGAAGGTGTCGGTCGACCAGAAGGCGGAGAGGAACAGCGCCGCGAGCGAGCCGAGGTAGGCGAGGACCAGCCACAGCAGCGGGGCGGTGAGCAGGGCCGCGAGGCGCAGCCGGGGCCGCCGGTGCAGGGCCCCGGCGAACCGCCGGACGGCGCTCCGGCCGGAGCCGGCCGCTCGCGTCGCGGGCTCGGGGGAGAGCCTGGGGGAGAGTGCGGTCATGGCGCCGGTGTCAGCCCTTGATCTCGGTCCAGGCCTGGACCCACTTGGCGTACGGGACACAGCGGGTGTCCGTGCGGCCGTCCAGGCACTGCTCGATGGGCGTGGTCCAGAAGTGGACCCGCTTCCAGTACGCCTCGTCGGCGGCGTGGAAGACGGCGCAGTGGTTCTTGTCGGCGGTCTCGGCGCACGACTTCGCGTTGGCCGGGGCCTCGCCGAAGTACTCGGCGACCTGCGCGTTGGTCTTCGGGGAGACGATCCAGTCGAGCCACTTGTAGGCGCAGGCGGGGTGCTTGGCCCTCGCCGAGACCATCCAGGTGTCGGACCAGCCGGTGGAGCCCTCCTTCGGCAGGACCGCGTCGACCTTCCCGCCCTCGGCCTTGGTGAGGTTGGCGATCACCTGCCAGCTGGTGCCGACGACCGAGTCGCCGCTCTTGAAGGCGGAGATCTCCTTGAGGTAGTCGCTCCAGTACTCGCCGATGTGCGCGTTCTGCGCCTTGAGCAGGGCCACGGAGGCGTCGAACTGCTTCTGGTCGAGGGCGTAGGGGTTCTCGATGCCGAGCTCGGGCCGGGTGGCCTTGAGGTAGAGGGCCGCGTCCGCGAGGTAGATCGGGGAGTCGTAGGCGGTGACCTTCCCGCTGTGCGCCGAGGCCTGGTCGAAGACGGCGGACCAGGAGTCGGGGGCGGGCTTCACCCGGTCGGTGTCGTACATGAGGAGGTTGGCGCCCCGGCCGTGCGGAATGCCGTAGGCGACGCCCCTGACGGAGTTCCACTCCTTGTTCTTGAGCCCGGCGAAGACATCGGCGTAGTTCGGGACGAGCGAGGTGTTCACGGGTGCGGCGTCGCCGGAGGCGATCAGGCGGAGGGAGGCGTCGCCGGAGGCCGAGACGGCGTCGTACGCGCCGGTCTTCATCAGCGAGACCATCTCGTCCGAGGTCGCGGCGGTCCTGGTGTTGACCTGACAGCCGGTCCGCTTCTCGAAGGCGCTGACCCAGTCCGCCTTCGGGTCGTTGGAGCCGTCCTCGACGTATCCCGCCCAGGCGATCAGGTTGACCTCGCCCTCGGCCTTGCCGAGCGAGGTCGGCGCCTTCAGGTCGGGCGGGTTGAGCCCGCCGGAGCGTCCGGAACCCGCCGGGTCGGCCGATCCGCAGGCGGTGACGAGGAGCAGCCCGGAGAGGGCGGCTGCGGTCAGGAGGGAGCGGTGCGGGCGCACGTGGATCTCCGTTGCGTGAGGGGGCGGGGACGGGGGAGCGGGCTGGGGGCCTACGGGTGCTCCGGGACGGACACGGCGTGGCTCGGGTGCCACTGGAGGCCGATCCGGGCGCCCCGGAAGGCGGCGAGGTCGGCGGAGGAGGTCCGGAGGTTCTGCTGGAGCGCGGTGAGCCGGCCGCCGCCGTCGAGGTCGACCAGGAAGCGGGTGGAGTCGCCCAGGTAGACGACCTCCGCGACGGTGCCGGAGGCGGTGGAGTGCCCGGGTTCGCCGGGTGCCGTGTGGTCGGAGAGGATCCGGATCTTCTCCGGCCGGATGCTGTACGTGCCGGGCGCCCCCACCACCCGCCGTGCGGCGTCCCCGCTCAGCAGGTTGGAGGACCCGACGAATCCGGCGACGAACGGGGTCGCGGGGTGTTCGTAGATCTCGGCGGGGGCGGCGACCTGCTCGATCCGGCCCTGGTGGAAGACGGCGATGCGGTCGCTCATCGTGAGGGCCTCCTCCTGGTCGTGGGTGACGAACACGAAGGTGATGCCGACCTCGCGCTGGATCGCCTTGAGTTCGACCTGCATCCGTTCGCGGAGCTTGAGGTCGAGCGCGCCGAGGGGCTCGTCGAGGAGGAGCACGCGGGGACGGCCGACGAGCGCGCGGGCGAGGGCGACGCGCTGCCGCTGGCCGCCGGAGAGCTCGGCCGGGCGGCGGCGGCCGAGGCCGTCGAGGCCGACCTGCGCCAGCGCGGCCCGGGCGCGCACCAGGCGCTCGGCGCGGGGCACGCCGCGGACCTTCAGGCCGTAGGCGACGTTCTGTTCGACCGTCATGTGCGGGAAGAGCGCGTAGTCCTGGAAGACGGTGTGCACGTCCCGCTCGAAGGGAGCGAGCCGGGTGACGTCGCGGCCGGCCAGTTCCACGGTGCCGGCGGTCGGTGTCTCGAAGCCCGCGATCATCCGCAGCACGGTCGTCTTCCCGGAGCCCGAGGGGCCGAGCATCGAGAAGAACTCCCCGTCGGCGATGTCCAGGTCCACCCCGGCCACGGCCTCGGTCCGCCCGTAGGTCCTGCGCAGTCCCGTCAGCCGGATCGCCATTGCCTCCATGGGCGGGAGCCTTTCTGGTGCGGTGGAGCGTTGCTCGGGCGTGGGCGTAAACATATGAAGTCATAGTTCAAATCTCAAGACCCCTTTAAGGTAAAGCCTGAGTCAACGCCCGACGCGCGAGGTGGTTAACCGTGAGACCGAACGGCAGGCCGGACGACGCCGGAGGCGACGCCGGCCCGGGCCCCGCCCGCAGGGCCGTCTTCACCCCCGTCGACACCCGCGCGCGCGTCGACACCGTCGTCCGCCGCATCGGCGACGCCATCGAGCTCGGACTCCTCGCCGACGGGGAGCAGTTGCCCGGCGAGACCGAACTCGCCGGGCAGCTCGGCGTTTCCACCGTCACCCTGCGCGAGGCGCTCATGGCCCTGCGGCACCAGGGGCTCGTCACCACCCGCCGGGGCCGGGGCGGCGGCAGCTTCGTCACCCTGCCCGACGACCCGCCCGAGGAGCGGCTGCTCGCCCGCCTCGCCGACTGGTCCACCGAGGAACTCCGCGACCTCGGCGACCACTGGGCCGCCGTCTCCGGCGCCGCCGCCCTGCTCGCCGCCCGCCGCACCCAGCCCGGGGACCTCCGCCCCCTCACCCGCACGGTCGAGGAGCTCGCCGCCGCCGCGGACCCGGCGGCCCGCAGCAGGCTCTACGGCCGCTTCCACGTCGAGCTGGCCGCCGCGGCCCAGTCCGCGCGCCTCACCCGCGAGGAGATCGCGTTGCAGACGGACCTGGGCGCACTCCTCTGCCTCGTCCTCGACGACCCCGCGCATCTGGCCAATGTGTCGGATCGTCACCGCGCCGTGATCTCCGCCGTGCAGGATGAGGCCGACGAGCGGGCCAGAACGCTCGCCGAGACGTGCGTACGGGAGTCAGTGGGGCGGCTGATCGCGCTGCGCCTCGGCACCCCCGCCCGCGCCGAGCCTCGTCCCGAGGAGGACACGCATGGTCAGGAGCACCGGGCTCGCGGGCCCCGCGGGGGCCGTCACTGACTCGGACCGCGCGGTCGGGACCGTCGAACCGGACCGGGCTGGGGACGCGGCGCGTGAGGTCCGGAGGCAGGACGGGGGCGCGGCGCGTGAGGCCGTGAACCGGCGCGAGGCTGGGGATGCGCGCGAGGCCGCCGACCGGGGGCGGGCCGAGGACCCGGTCGGTGACGTGGTGCGCCGCGTCCGGGGCTCCCTCGAAGAGGTCTTCGCCGCCGTCGCCGGGACCGCTGCCGACACCGCCGCGCTGCTCACCGGCGTATGCACCTCAGGGCGCGGGCCCGTCGCCGCGGACCTCGCGCCGCTCCGCCCCGGCCTGCGCGCCCGGCTGGGCGCGCACCCGCTCGTCTCCGGGGTCGGCTTCGTCGCCGCGCCGGGTCTGCTGACCGACGTACCCGGCCGGCTGGAGTGGTGGCAGCGGGGGCCCGGCGGAGCCGTCCGGCCGCTCCTGCTCGACCTCGACCCGCGGCACTCCGCCTACTCCGACTACACGCACTGGGACTGGTACACCCTGCCCCGCGAGACCGGGCGCCGGGCCGTCGCCGGGCCCTACGTGGACTACCTGTGCTCCGACGAGTACAGCCTCACGCTCTCCGCGCCGGTGGACGTCGGCGGCCGCTTCGCGGGCGTCGCCGCCGCCGACGTGTACCTGCGGCACTTCGAGGCGGCCGTGCTGCCCGTGCTCCAGCGGCTCCCCGTCCCGGCCCGCCTCGTCAACGCGCGGGGCCGCGTCGCCGCCTCCACCGACCCGGCCCATCTCGCCGGATCGCTCACCCGGGGCCCCGACTTCGCCGCCGTCCTCGCCGGACCACCCGCCGAGCACCGCGCCGACGGCCTCCGGCTCCGGCCCTGCGGAGGCACCCCGCTGGTGCTGGTCACGACGGACGGCTGAGCTCCCACGGACGGGAGCACGCGAGACACCGGCAGGGGGCCCGCCGGCACCACGGCGGATCACAGCCCCGCCAGCAGGCACTCAAGCGGTGACGGGGCCGGCGCGGTGCCGAGGGCCCGCACCAGGAGCGTGCCGTAGCGGATCTTGCGGCCCTTCTTCGTGCCGAGGAAGCGCCGCAGCTGCTGGTGCCGGGGACGGCCGTGCTGGGCGGGCTGGCTCACGAAGGTCTGCCAGGGGCGCAGATCGCCCTCCGTACGGATGATCTCCTCGACCCGCGCGGAGCCCAGGGTCCGGACGAGCTCGTCCTCCAGGT
Organism: Streptomyces sp. NPDC002232; assembly: GCF_042890295.1. Classification (NCBI taxonomy): domain Bacteria; kingdom Bacillati; phylum Actinomycetota; class Actinomycetes; order Kitasatosporales; family Streptomycetaceae; genus Streptomyces; species Streptomyces sp. NPDC002232. The sequence continues at coordinate 630,548 of NZ_JBIARV010000004.1, forward strand.
CCGCCACACAGACGAAGAAGTCCCGGTCGGGCGCGCCGGCCCGGCGCAGTCCGCGCTCGTAGTAGCCCCGCTCGTGTTCGTCGCACAGACCGGTCAGGCGCAGGTCGAGACCGGGCGGCCCGAGCAGTTCGGCGTACCGCGCGACGCTCATCGCCCCGCCCATGGACACCACGCACACGCCCTCCGCCGCGAGGTCACGGCCGCGCGCCGCGGCCAGCGTGTCGACGGCCGCGACGTCACTCGGACCTTCAAGGAGCACCGCCGTCCGCAGACCGAGCTCCACGGCCAGGGCCCTGGCCGTCTCCCCGTCGGAACCGCCCGCCGCCCAGCGGCTCATCTCGTCCTGGAACGCCCTCGTGTCTGCCATGGGGCGAGTCTGCCCGGCCACGGCCCGCCACGGCATCGCATATTCGGGTCTACGCCGGCTCCGCCCGGGACGGCGCGCGGTCCGCGAGCCAGTCGGCGACCCGCTTCCGCAGCTCCCTCTCGGCGAGGCGCGCGTCCCGGCGCGCGTACCACTCCAGATACCGCAGGACGTGGTCGGAGCGGGCCGGGTGCGCCACGGCACGCACGTCGACACCGCTCTCGCCCGTCGAGCAGCTGAGGTACACGCTGCCGTCGAGCGCCATCATCCCGAAGCCGGGATGGCCCGCGCGCAGACCGAGGAACGCCGACGCCGCGCCCCGTCCCATGATGTCCCAGCGGTCGAGGAGCCGGACCCGGGTCCAGACCGCCGGTGCGGCACGGCGTCCGTAGGGGCGGCTCCGCTGCCGCAGGACGGCCTGGTGGGTGTGGGCGCCCCGGGGGAGGAGGACGAGGAACTCGCGCCGGGCGTCGAGGAGGCCCGACGAGACCGCCAGGTCGTACCAGTCCTCGTTGAGACGCTCCACGAGCCGCGGGGTCTCGTACCCGAGCGAGAAGCCGCCGACGACGTCCTCGGGGCGATACCCCGCCACGAACGGCATCGTGCCGTCCGGCACCGCGTCCGGTATCACCTCGAGACCGGCCCGCCGCAGCGGCCGGTACACCTTGCGTTCGCGTTCCTCGATGCCCACCGGTCCATGATCCACCAGGCTCGGCCCGCCGAGGATCCTCCTCGGGTCGGACCGCTTCCGTGGCAGCCGCGACCCGGGGTCGGCCGGACACGCCCTAGTCGTTCACCGCGGTCAGCAGCACCACCGCGTCCTCAAGGGCCGTCAGACCGTGCCGTTCCTTCGGGATCATCCGCAGCGTGCCCGCCGGCAGCTCCTCCGCCCATCCCGCCGCCGTCAGGCTCACCCGGCCCCGCAGCACCTGGAGGCTGGCGGCCGGGGGCGCGTTGTGCTCGTCCAGGGAGGTGCCCGAGGTCAGCGCGATGACGGTCTGCCGCAGCACGCCGTCGTGCATGATCCGGTGGGCGCTGCGCCCGTGCGGTGCCGTGCGGGCCACGGCCAGGTGCTCGTCGGCGAGGGCGGTGAGGTCCAGCATCATGACTCTCCCTGCGGGATGCGCGGACGGATACCCCCAGCCTCCCGTGTGACGCCCCCGCCGCAAGTCGGGACCCCCGGTCGCGCCCCGGCCACCACCACGAGCCCGGCGACGGCCACGCACGCCCCCGCCGCGAGCAGCGCGGCCGGCCAGCCGTGCGCCCCGTACAGCCAGGACCCGGCGAGGGAGCCGAGCGCCCCGCCGGAGAACGTGGCGAGCGTGAAGACCGTGTTGACGCGGGCCGCCACCGCCGGGCCGATCCCGAAGATCCGGGCCTGGTTCGCGACCTGGCACGAGCTGACCCCGGCCACCAGGAGGTTCGCCCCCGCCACCAGGGCCCCGGGCGAGGAAGGGGCGAGCCCCGCCAGTGCGAGACCGAGGCCCGCGCAGACCAGACTGCCCGCGTTCACCGCCGAGGCGCCGTACCGGTCGGTCAGCCGCCCCGAAGCCGCCGACAGCAGCGCGGCCGGCAGGGTCAGCACCCCGAAGAGACCCGCGGCCCCCGGCCCGTACCCGAGCGGCGGCGCCGCCAGGTGGAAGGCGAGGACGGACCAGAAGACGCTGAAGGCGGCGAACGCGCACGCGCCGACCAGCGCGGAGGTCCGCAACTCGCGGTGGACCGCGAGGAGCCGGGGGAGCCCGGCCAGGAGTCCCGCGTACGAGCCGTGCCCCGGCGGCCCGAGACGCTCGGGCAGCCGACGGGGCAGGACGAGGAGCAGCGCGGCCGTGGCCACGGCGGCGACCCCGTAGGCGACCCGCCAGCTCCCGCTCGCGTCGGTCACGGCGCCCGACACCGTGCGGGACAGGGTCGAGCCGAGGGTCAGGCCGAGGCCCACCAGGCCCACGACCCGGCCCCGCCTGTCCGGTCCGGCGAGCACCGCAGCCACCGGGGTGAGGATCTGCGGCAGCACCGTGGTGGTGGAGAGCGCGAGCGTCGCGAGCGCCAGGGTGAGGACGTCGGGCGCCGCCGCGGCGACGATCAGGGCGGCGCTGGTCAGCGCGAGCAGCACCGAGGTGAGGCGGCGCAGCCGCGCGGAGTCGGCGAGCGGCACGAGCAGCAGGATGCCGAGCGCGTAGCCGATCTGCGCGAGCGAGGCGAGCAGTCCCCCCGTCCGCTCCGACACGTCCAGGCCGTGCGCCACGGCGGCGAGCAGCGGCTGCGGGAAGTAGAGGTTGGCGACGGTGACCGCCCCCGCGAGGGCGAGGAGCGGGACGCTCGGGGGGCGCGCGGGGGCGAGGGGGCGTGGGGCCACGGAGGCTCTTCCGTACGGGGGAGGGGACGCCTCAAGGCTCCTCGCCGGGAGCCCGGTGGATCAAGATGTCATCATGAAACCGGCGTTGAGCGGGACTCAACGATCGGTGGACACGGGAGGGGCGGGGACCGGTGCTCGAACGGTACGAACTGGAGGCGTTCCTCACGCTCGCCGAAGAACTCCACTTCGGACGCACCGCCGAGCGACTGGGCGTCTCCACCGGCCGGATCAGCCAGACCGTGAAGAAGCTGGAGCGGCGCGTCGGCACCCCCCTCTTCGCCCGCACCAGCCGCAGCGTCCGGCTCACCCCCGTCGGCCACGCCCTGTACGAGGACCTCCTGCCCGCGTACCGGCGGATCAAGGCGGCCCTGGAACGCGCCACCGCCGCCGGACGCGGCGTCCACGGCCGCCTGCGCGTCGGCTTCGGCACCCCCTGGGGCGGAGAACTGCTCACGGCCGCCGCCGACCGCCTGCTCGCCGTCCATCCGGGCTGCGAGATCACCGTCCACGAGGTGCCCCTCGACGGCGGTTTCCGGTCCCTCCGGGACGGAACGCTCGACGCCCAGTGCGCCACCCTCCCGGTCCTGGAACCGGACCTCACCACCGGTCCCGTCCTCGTCACCGACGAGCGGGTCCTCCTCCTCCCGGCCGGGCACCCGCTGGCCGGCCGCGCCTCCCTCGGCCCGGAGGATCTCGCCGGCCTCGATCTGATCGCCCCCGGTGGCACCGTCCCCGACCACTGGGCCGACCACCACTACCCCCGCCGCACGCCGTCCGGCGCCCCCGTCGGCCGGGGACCGGCCGCCGCCACCTGGCAGGAGGTCCTCTCCCATGTGACGGCCGGCCGGGGCGCCTCCCCGGGCGCGGCGCGCGGCGCGCGCTACCACCCCCGCCCCGGCATCTCCTACGTCCCCCTGCGCGACGTCCCGCCCCTGGAGTACGGCCTGGTGTGGCCCACGGCCTCCGACTCGGCCCTGCTCAGGGCCTTCGTGACGGAGGTCGGCGCGGGACGCGACACGCACGACGGCTCGTCGGGGCAGGAGGATTGACCCGGCGACCCGGCGACCCGGCGACCCGGCGACCCGGCGACCCGGCGACCCGGCGACCCGGCGACCCGGCGACCCGGCGACCCGGCGACCCGCCGATCCGCCGATCCGCCGATCCGCCACCCCGGTCAGTCGATCGGGCCCACCGGCGCGCTGCTGCGTCCCTCGTCCCGGCCGCCGAGTTCGGCGTCGAGCGTCTCCTGCGCGACCCGCATGACCTCCGCGTACGCCGGATCCTCGAGCCGCCGCCACATCTCGTCCTCCGGGACCTCCTCGACGAGGCAGGTCACCCACCAGATGTTGCCGAAGGGGTCGCGGACCCGTCCGCCGCGCTGCCCGAAGGCGTCGTCGGCGAGCGGAGTCACGACCCGGGCGCCGGCGGCGGCCGCCCGGGCGAAGGCCTCGTCCGCGTCGGCGACGAACACCCGCAGCAGGCTCGGCAGGGCGGGCCAGTCCGCGCGCCGGTCGAAGGCCAGCACGACGGTGTCGCCGACCCGGATCTCCCCGTGCCCCACGGCCCCGTCCTCGGTGACCACCCGGGCCAGCTCCTCACCCCCGAAGACCTGGGCGACGAAGTCGAGGAAGGCCCCCGTGTCGTCGGTGACGACCCAGGGGGCCACGGTCGTGTACCCCCGCGGAACGCTGCCGTCGTGCTCGGACATCCCACTGATCCCTTCGCCGGTGTGCCTCTCCGTGCCGTACGGGAGTCACGCTAGGAGGGAAGTAGGTCAGCACCTGTCCGACATGGCCGCTCAGGCCGCCGGGCCCACCGCGTCCGGACCGCTCCGCGCGATGATCGCCGCCGTGTCCACGCCCGCCGGGAGGGTGCCGAACGCCAGGCCCCGGTCGCCGTCGAGGCGGGAGGCGCAGAAGGCGTCGGCGACCGCCGGGTGTCCGTGCCGGACGAGCAGCGAGCCCTGGAGCACCAGCGCGAGGCGCTCCACGAGACGCCGCGCGCCGTACGCGGCCGCGTCGGGGTCGGCCAGCCCGGCGAGGTCCTTGCGGAGGCTCGCGACGGCCGCGTCGAGCCGGCGGTCCGACCCCGCGGCCCGGTCGACCTCCGCGAAGTACGCCTCCACCGCCTGCGGCTGACGGGCCATCGCCCGCAGCACGTCCAGCGCGGCGACGTTCCCCGAGCCCTCCCAGATGGACGGCAGGGGCGACTCCCGGTAGAGCCTCGGCAGGCCCGAGTCCTCGACGTAGCCGTTGCCGCCGAGGCATTCGAGCGCCTCGGCCGCGTGCGCGGGCGCCCGCTTGCAGACCCAGTACTTGGTGACCGCGAGCCCGAGCCGCCGCAGCTGCTCCTCCTCGGCGTCCCCGCGCGCCGCCCGGTCCACCGCGCCCGCCAGGCGCAGCGCCGCGACGGTGGCGGCCTCCGCCTCCACGGCCAGGTCGGCGAGGACGTTCCGCATCAACGGCTGGTCCACGAGCCGCGCCCCGAACGCCTCCCGGTGCGTGGCGTGGTGCACCGCCTGGACGAGCCCGAGCCGCATCCCGGACGCGGAGCTGACGGCGCAGTCCAGCCGCGTCATGTTGACCATACGGATGATGGTGGCCACCCCGCGTCCCTCCTCACCGACGAGCAGGCCGACGGCCCCCTCGTACTCGATCTCGGAGGAGGCGTTGGACCGGTTGCCCAGCTTGTCCTTGAGGCGCTGGAGCCGGATCGCGTTGCGGGTGCCGTCGGGGAGCACGCGGGGCACCAGGAAGCAGGACAGGCCGCCGGGCGCCTGGGCCAGGGTGAGGAAGACGTCCGACATCGGCGCCGAGGTGAACCACTTGTGGCCGGTCAGCGCGTACTGCCCGGGTTCGCCCGTGGGCACGGCACGGGTGGTGTTCGCCCGGACGTCGGAACCGCCCTGCTTCTCGGTCATCGACATCCCCGCGATGATGCCGCGCTTCTCCGTCGGCACCCGCAGCCCGAAGTCGTACGAGGAGGAGGTGAGCAGCGGCTCGTACACCTCCGCGAGCTCCGGCTGGACGCGGAGCGCGGGCACCGCCGCGTACGTCATGGAGACCGGACACAGGTGCCCCGCGTCGGCCTGCCCCCACACGAACAGCTTGGCCGCGCGAGCGACGTGCGCGCCCGGCCGCGCGTCGCGCCAGGGCGCCGCGTGCAGTCCGTGCCGCACGGCGGTGTCCATCAGATCGTGCCAGTGGGGGTGGAACTCGACCTCGTCGATCCGGTGCCCGTACCGGTCGTGGGTGTGCAGGACGGGGGAGTGGCGCTCGGCGAGCCGCCCCCACTCCTGGGCCTCCTCGCCCCCCGCTTTCGCCCCGAGCTCGCGGACCTCGGCCTCGGCCCAGCCCGCGCCCTCCCGGCGCAGCGCCTCCAGGAGCGCGGGGTCGGCGGAGACGTCGTAACCGGTCAGCGGTGGTGCCTGGTTGGTGACCTCATGCGTGGTCGGCATCGGGAACTCCCAGTGCTCTCAGGGTGAAGGTGACGAGTGCGGGTACGGTGCCGGGCCCGACGGACCCCTCCGCCAGCGGCCCGACGAGCGCTTCCGCGCCCGCCCCGACCAGCGCCGACGCCGTGAGGACCGGGTCCTGCGGGGGCAGTTCGCCCGCGCGCACGCCCTCCTCGACGCGCGCCGCGAACACGTCCCGGAACGCCCGCCGGAAGACGAGCCGCTCGGCGTCCACGGCCGGGTCGACCGGTTCGGCCAGCAGCGCGTAGGCGAGGCGCGGCGACTTCAGCGCCCGCTGGGCGAAGGTCTCGATGACGGCGACGACCCGCTCGGCCGCCGAACCGTGCGCGGGGTGCCCGGCCGCCTCCGACACGGCCGCGACCTCCCGGGTCACCACGGTCCTGAACAGCTCGACGGCCAGTTCGGCCTTGCTCGGGAAGTGGCGGTACACGCTGCCCGTGGCGATTCCGGCGCGCGTGGCGACGGCGGCCATCGTGCAGCCCGCGTAGCCCTGCTCGGCGAGGAGGCCGAGGGCCGCGTCGACGACCGCGACGCGCTGGGCGTCGAGCCGGGCCTGGACGGCGGGGGTGCGTCGGTAGGGCATGGAAGGAGTGAAGCAGTGATTCAGTGCTTCAACAAGAGTCCGGGATGACCGGCCGGCCCGGGACGGGGGACGCCCCTTCCCGGGATGCCGCATGCCGGCGCGCCGTCCCGGAACGCCGCGCGCCCCTTCCCGGGGCGGGAAGGGGCGCGCGGTGGGGCGGGGACGGCGCTCAGCCGGTGAAGACCTCGGTCAGCGACCAGATCGCGAGCCCCGCCATGCAGATGCCGCCGATGCGCTGCACGGTCTTGAGGGGGACGCGCTTCGCGATGAAGCGGCCCGCGACCAGGGCCAGGGCGGAGACCGTCGTCAGGGCGGCGAAGGAGCCGATCGCCGTGGACCAGGTGCCGTTGGTGGCGGCCAGGTTGGCGGTGGTGATCTGGGTCAGGTCGCCCCACTCGCTGATGAACACGGCCGTGAAGGCGGTCGAGAAGACGGGCCAGAAGCCGCTGACCGTCCGGCCGCCCTCGTCGGCCTCGTCGTCGTCGCCCCCGCCGCGCAGGAGCATGAACGCGCCGAAGCCGAACAACAGGGCCGAGACCAGCTTGACGCTCCAGCCGGGGAGCAGCCCGAGGAGGCTGCCGGCTCCCACCGCGATGGCGACATGGGCGGCGAAGGCGGTGGAGGTGCCGATCCACACGTACAGCGGACGCATGCGCGTGCCCATGGCGAGGGACGCGAACATCGTCTTGTCGGGAAGCTCGGCGAGGAAGATCAGCCCGAAGGCGGTGAGGATCGCCAAGGGGTCGAGGTGCATACCGGGGCTCTCTGCTCGGTCCGGGCTCCGTGATTCCGGGCGCCGCCTCGGTGGGCGACGGGAGGACCACTCGGCCCGGCATGACGGACCACGCCCACGGGAACGCGGACGTGGCTGATGCCTGGCCGAAGGTCTCGCCCGTCCGCATGACGCGCGGACCCGGTCACCGGGAACCCGAGGGCTCCAGTGTGTCGACGACCGGTTCGCAGGGCTACTCCCCTTCGCTGTCATCGAGTGTAACCGATCGGGGCGCGAGAGAGGGTAGACACTGTCTACTCGATCTTGGTAGACAGTGTCTATGCATTCCACCGATCATGACGAGGGCGACGGGCTGCGCGCCCGGCTGGTCCGGGTCGGCGTCGAGCTGCTCGACGCCGAGGGCGTCCACGCGCTCTCGCTCCGCGAGATCGCCCGCCGCGCCGGGGTCTCCCACGGAGCGCCCCGCCGTCACTTCCCCGCCCACCTGGACCTGCTGTCCGCGATCGCCCGGCAGGGCTTCGCCGAACTGGCCGCCCGCCTCGCCGAGGAGGATCCCGAGGAAGCCCCGGCTCGCGAGCGGATCGAGGCCCTCGCCCGCGTCTACCTCGACTACGCCGGGACGCGGCGCGGCATGTACGAGCTGATGTTCCGGCACGACCTCCTGGAGAGCGGCCGGCTCGGGCTCCGCGAGACCAGCCTGCCGCTCTTCGCGCACCTCGCCGCACTCGTCGCCCGGGTCCGCCCCGGGGCCGAACCCGCCGTTCTCGCCGGCGCCCTCTGGGCCAACCTGCACGGGCTCGCCCAGCTCTGGCACTGGGGCAGCCTCCGCCTCGCCACCGGCGGCGACGGCCTCGGCCCCCTGCTGACCGCCGCCCTCGACGCCCACCTCGGGCCCGCGGAGCCGGCCCGGTGAACCGCACCCTCGCCTGCAGCGTCGTCGGCGCGGCCGTCGTCGCCCTCGACGGCACGGTCCTGACCGTCGCCCAGCCGGCCCTCCAGCACGACCTGGACGCCCGGGTCGGCCAGGTGCAGTGGACCAGCACCGGCTACCTCGTCGCCGTCGCGAGCCTCCTGGTCCTCGCGGGCCGCCTCGGCGACCGGTACGGTCACCGGCGGGTCTTCGCCGTCGGCGCCTTCGGCTTCGCCGCCGCCTCCACCGGGATCGCCCTCGCCCCCGGCATCGGCGCCGTGATCGCGCTGCGCGTGGCGCAGGGCGTCTGCGGGGCGCTCCTCCAGCCCGCGACCCTCGGCATGCTGCGCACGGCCTACCCGCCGGACCGGCTCGCGACCCCGATCGCGATCCGCACCGCGGCCATCGGCCTGGCAGCGGCGGCCGGTCCCGTGGTCGGCGGGGCGCTGGTCTCCTCGTACGGCTGGCGCTCGGTCTTCCTCCTCGGCGTCCCCCCGACCCTCGCCATCGGCGCGCTGGCCCTCGTGCCTTGGCGCCGATCGGCGGTGGGGGAGGGCATGGCGGCTCCGGACGGCGCTCGAGCTCCGGCCCCGGCACCCCGGCACCGATCGGTGGCGCCGGACCGCCTGGCCGCTCCGGACAACGCCCCCGCCTCGCAGCATCAGTCCCTCCCGCCCTCGCCGCGCCCCGGGTCCGCGCTCGCCGCGCTCGACCCGGGGGGCGCGGTCCTGCTCGCCCTCACGCTCGGGCTCCTGGTCCAGGGCCTCGACGCGGCCTCACGCGGCGGCGGTGCCGAAGGCGCCCTGCTCGCCTGCGGCGGGGCCGTGGTCGCCGGGGCGGCCTTCGCGCGGCAGGAGCGCCGGGTCGCGCACCCCCTGCTGCCCCCGGCGCTGCTCCGGAGCGCGCCGGTCGTCGCGGGGCTCGCCGTGCTCCTCGCGGCCTCGGCCGCCCTCTTCGGCGCTCTCTTCGTGCTGACGTACTTCCTCCAGGACGTCCAGGGCCTCGACCCCCTCGGCTGCGCCCTGCGGATGCTGCCCCTCGCCGTCCTGATGATCCTCGGCGCTCCGCTCTGCCCGCCCCTCCAGCGCCGCTTCGGCCCCAAGGCCACCGCCACCACGGGCGCCGCGCTGCTCACGCTCGGGGTCCTGCTGCTGGCCCGGCTCGACGCGGCGTCCGGCACGGCCCCCGTCGGAGCCGCCGCCGCCCTGCTCGGCGCCGGGTTCGTCACGCTCATGGTCACCGCGACCTCCGTCGTCGTCCACCGGGCCCCCGCCGAGCACGCCGGGGTCGCCGGCGGCCTCCAGCAGACCGCGATGAACGTCGGACCGGCGCTCGGCGTCGCCATCGCGACCCTGCTCCTCGGCCTGGTCCCGGACGGCGGTTTCGTCCCGGCCAGGGGCGCCGCCCTTCCGGCCCTGACGCTCGTCGCCGCGCTCGCCGTCCCCGCCGCCCTGGCCCTGCCCGGCCGGGCGGTCCGGCGGAGGACACGCCCGGAGCCGGTCGCACCCGGGGCGTGACGACGGCGCTGCGTACGATCATGAGATGCCCGACGCCGGTTCCCACCGCCCTCCCGGCACGACGGCCCGCACCCAGTTCAACCTCGGTCGCGCGCTGCCCTTCCTGGTCCTGGTGCTGACGGTCCTCACGGACCTCTTCACGCCCGACCGGGAACGCTTCGACCGGCTCCTCGCCGCCGCGCCCGCCCTCGCGGCCGTCACGTGGCCGGTGCGCACCACCGTCGCCATCGGGGCGGCCGCCATGGGCATCCGCGCCCTGCTCGACCTCAGCCGCGGCGAGGCGTTCGCCTCCGACCTCCTCGCCAGTGAGGCCATCCTCGCGGCGGTGACCGTCGCCGCGGCCTGGGTCAGCCGGGTCAGGACCCGCTACGAGCGGGACCTGCGCGAGGTCACGGCCGTCGCCGAGGTCGTCCAACGGGTCGTCCTGCGCCCGCTGCCCGAGCGCCTCGGCCGCTTCGAACTGCACCTGCTGTACGTCGCGGCCGCGGCCAAGGCGCGGATCGGCGGCGACTTCTACGAGGCCGTCAGGATCCCCGGCGCGGTGCGCGTGATGCTCGGCGACGTCCAGGGCAAGGGACTCGGCGCCGTGGAGACCGCGTCCGTCCTGCTCGGCTCCTTCCGCGCGACCGTCAACGACGCGCCCGACCTCGGGGTCCTCGCGGACCGGCTCGACGAGGGACTCGCCCGCTACGGCGCGTGGGACCCGGACTCCGACGCCGCCGAACGCTTCGCCACCGTCGTCCTGGTGGAGCTCCCCGACGGCCAGGACGTGGCGCGGCTCCTCAGCTGCGGGCACCCCGCGCCGCTGCTCCAGGGCGCGAACGGTGTCGAGGCGGTGCACTTCGCCGACCCCTCGCTGCCGGTCAACCTCGCGGGGCTCGCCGAGAACCACCACCGGATCGAGGAGGTGCCCTTCGGGCCGGGGGACCGGCTGCTCCTCTACACGGACGGCGTCAGCGAGACCCGCGACCGCACGGGCACGTTCTATCCGCTCGAACCGCGCCTGCGCGGCTGGGCCCGGGAACCGGGCGCGGCGCTGCCGGACCTGCTCCACCGCGACCTGTCCGCCTACGGGGTGGGCGGCCTCGACGACGACGTCGCCGCCGTCGTCGTGGTCCGCCCGCCCGAGGTCCGCTGAGCCGGCGTCGCCGGCTCAGTCGCGCGGCGGGACCGGCCGGAACGATCCCCCGTACATGGGCAGCTGGATCCGGTCGCCGTAGCGGGCCAGCTGGTCCCAGGGCCGGTTGATGCCCGCGGAGCCGTACCGGCGGACACGGGTCACGGTGTCGAGGTCGAGGACGTCGACGAGGACCTCCTCGCCGGAGCCGGCCTGCTGGCGGACGATCCCCTCGGGGTCGACGACGACGCTGGCGCCGACACCGGCGGGGTCGGCGGCGTTGACGTTGACCACGTACACCTGGTTGGTCCACGCGTTGGCCCGTGCGCAGACCAGCTCCATCTCGCGGTCGCGGGTGGTGGTCAGCGTCGGCTGGATGATGACCTCGGCCCCCAGCCAGGCCAGCTGCCGCGCCGTCTCCGGGAACGAGCCGTCGTAGCAGACGGCGAGGCCGGCGCGGCCGATTCCGGGCAGGTCGAAGACGACGAACTCGTGACCCGGGCGGGTCTGCTCGTACGGCTGCCAGGGGAAGACCTTGCGGTAGCGGGCGGCGATCTCGCCCGAGGGGGAGACGGCGAGGGCCGTGTTGTAGACGTGGCCGTCGTCGGCCGACTCGTAGACGCTGCCCGGTACCAGCCACAGGCCCGTCTCGCGGGCCAGGGCGCCGAGCCGGTCGGTCAGCGGCCCGGGGACCGGCACGGCCGCCTCCCGCATCCAGTCCGCGCGGGCCTGGAGCAGCGGTGCCTCGGCGGACAGCAGCAGTTCGGGAACGACGACGAGCTGGACGTGCGGGAAGGTGTCGCGGACCGAGCGGACCTGGTCCGCGAACCGCTCCCAACTGGCCTTCGTGTCGTGGGCGACGGGGGCGGTCTGGACGGCCGCGAGGGCGAGGGTGCGCATGGGGCTCAGTTCTCCGTGACGACGAGGGCGGTGACGGCCGTGCGGCCGTCCTGGAAGAAGCGGGGGTGGCGGGCGCGCACGAGCAGCATCACGATGCCCCCGAGGACGATCGAGCCGACTCCGAGGAGGAACACCCCGCCCACTCCGCCGAGCGAGGTGGAGCCGTAGTCCGGATCGGCCATGTCCCAGGCACTGCGGACGAACGCCGCCAGCATCATCAGGCCACCGGCCACCGGCCACCGGCAGGACGCCCTTGACGAGGAGTGCGTGCGGGGAGTCCCGCAGCTGACGGCGGAAGTACCAGGCGCACGCGAACCCGGTGACGCCGTAGTAGAAGGCGATGAGGAGGCCGATCGACAGGATGGCGTCGCCGAGGAAGTCGGCCGACACCAGCGTGAGCAGGACCAGCGCCACGGCCGCCGCGGCTCCGCAGAACACCGTTCCGAACGCGGGGGTCCGGAAGCGCGGGTGCACGCGGCCGAAGGCGGTGGGCAGCGCGCCGTGCGCGCTCATCGACAGGGTGGCCCGGGGGGAGGAGCCGGCGCAGGTCAGCAGCGCGCCCACGGCCGAGACGGCGATCGCGAGCGTGACGACCCGGCTCGCGGTGTCGCCGAGGAGGGCCGGTGCGAGGTGGGTCAGCACGTCGGAGGCGTTCTCCGGCGAGCCGAGCCCCAGCCCTGCGGAGCCGGTCCCGGCGAAGGAGATCGCGGCGAAGGCGGTGAAGAGGTAGGTGACGAGCAGGATCAGGGTGGAGGCGACCGCGGCCCTGCCGGGCGTGCGGCCGCTGTCGACGGTCTCCTCGTTGAAGGTGATCAGGGCGTCCCAGCCCCAGTAGACGAAGAGACAGAGGAGCACGGCCTCGGCGAAGGAGCCGAAGTCGTCGAAGGAGGAGGGGTCGACCCAGCTCGCGGAGGGGGTGGCGGCCCCGTCCCGGGTGAAGGCGGCGATACCGAAGGCGAGCAGCGCGAGCAGCTGGAGGCCGAGCATCGCGTACTGCGCCTGGGCGGCGAGCTGGATGCCCCGGTAGGCGACGGTGACGACCAGGGCGATCAGCAGGACGGCGACGGCGGTCACCGTGGGGGTGTGGCGGGCCGCGGCTCCGAGACCGAGGAAGGCCAGGAGCGTGGCGGCCCCGACCCGGGCGAGCGCGGTCATCGCGAGGACGGTCGCGACCAGGACCGTCCAGCCCCCCGTCAGCCAGCCGACGGCCGGGCCGAACGCCCGGGTGTTCCACACGAACGTGGTGCCGCAGTCCGGCATCCGCCGGTTGAGCTCCCGGAAGGCGAACGCCGTCAGGAGGATCGGGACGAAGCCGAGGACGAGCGCCGCGGGCGCCAGGTCGCCGACGACGAGGGTCACCAGGCCGAGGGTGATCGCGATGCTGTAGGCGGGGGCCACGGAGGCGAGCCCGAGGGCGATCGTGGCGAGAAGGCCGACGGAGTCACCCCGCAGGCCCTTCCCGGGAGCTGGTTCCGGAGGGGGCGGGGTGTCGGTCGCGCTGGTCATGAGGGGTCTCCCGATGAGGGGCGTACGGACGGGACGGCACGTCCCGTATTCGTTAAACGCAGATTTAAGGAAATGGCCGTGGCGAGGTCAAGACCTCGGGATGTATCTTTTGCTCCCTGTTCAGTTCACGGCGTGGCGGACGAGAGTGCGGAGGGACCCGGTGGCGCGGAGCAAGGACCAGGAGGCCCGGCGCGCCCAGCTGGGCGAGGCCGCGGCACGGGCCCTGCTCAGCAGGGGGCTCGAAGGGCTCCGCCTGAAGGACGTCGCGGCCGAGGCCGGGGTCACCCCGGCGGCGGTCCTCTACTACTACGAGGATCTCGACGCCCTGATGTACGAGACGTTCCAGCAGGCCATCGAGCGGTTCTGCCGGGAGCGCGAGGCGGCGGCGGAGCGGGACGCGGACGCGCGCGGGAGGCTGCGCGGCTGCATCGCGGCCGGTGTGGCCTCGGGCCCCCAGGACCGGCTGCCCCGGCTGCTCTTCGAGTACTGGCCCCGCACCCTCAGGGACCCCAAGGCCGCCGCCCTCGACAGCGTCCTGACCGAGCGCCAGATCGGCGTCTACCAGGGGATCCTGGTGCTCGGCGAGGCGCAGGGCCACTTCACCCTGGACGACCCGGCCCGCCTGGTCGCCGCCAACTTCGTGGCGATGGAGGACGGCTACCAGATGGACGTGCTCGCCGGCCGCCGCTCTCCCGGGGAAGTGACCACCGCCCTGCACTCCTACGCCCGCGCCGCGACGGGATGCCGTCTGGCGGCACCGTAGGGCCTGTCGTCACGCTCCCGCCCGCCTCGCGACGGCGGCAGAGTGACGACACTTCCGGGCATTGTCGGGGGACCGGCGCGCCCGTTCGCGCCCGGCGTCGAACCGGGCGGCTTGTGTCGGTGACGCCCGGTTGCGCGTCCTGTGCGCCGTTCGTGCGCTCTGGCCGCTCCGTTCCCGGTACGTGAGGCTTGTGACCGTCCGCGGTGCGGACCGCCCACCGCCCAGTCGAGAGGAACGGGTGCACGTGACCGACCCCTTCACCAACGGAACGTCCGAAGCATTCCCCGGCTTCCCGGGCATCACGGCCGGCCTCACCGCCGCCGAGGCCTCCCGCACCGCTGGACGCGGCCTCTGGGCCGACGACGGAACCGTCGACCCCGACGTCGTCCGGCTCGCCCAGACCCTCACCACCGCCCTCCTGGACCGGAACGGCGCCCCCGAGACCCTGCTCCCGGCCGAACTCGCCGCGGCCGTCCGGGAGGTACGGGCCCTCGCCGATCCCGCGTACCACCGCGTCGAGGCGACCGACGGCATCCGGCTCTCCGCCTTCAGCCTCCGGCAGCGCGGCCCCGGCCCGCACCCCCTCGTCGTCGTCCCGGCCGGCTGGAACCCCTTCGGCTGGCCCCTGTTCCTCCGGTGCTACCTCGACCTCGCCCGCCGGGGCTACCACGTCCTCGCCTACACGCCCCGCGGCCTGGGCGTCCCCGGGCTGCCCTCCACCTCCGAGGGCTTCGTCGACGTCGCCGGACCCTACGACTGGGCCGACGGATCCGCCGTCATCGACTTCGCCACCGACCACCTCGCCCCGAGCGTGATCGGCTTCCTCGGGGCGTCCTACGGCTCCGGCATCGGCCAGCTGGTCGCCGCCCACGACGGCCGGGTCTCCGCCGTCGTCGCGCTCAGCACCTGGGGGAACCTCGCCACCAGCCTCTACGACCACGGCACCCGCCGGCTCGCCGCCGTCAAAGCCCTCCTCGGCCTCACCGGCGGCCCCGTGGAGGCCAAGTTCGACCGGACGAACCGGGAGATCCTCGCCGACTTCCTGGCCGACCGGAACCTGGACCGGGTCGTCGAGTGGGGCCGGCTGCGCGCCCCCGAGTCGTACCTCCACCTCACCAACGACAACGAGACCGCCACCCTCTTCTCGAACGCCTGGCACGAGGGCTTCTTCGCCGTCAACCAACTCCTGCCGACCTTCGAGGGGCTCGACGTCCCCAAGCGGCTCAACCTCTGGATCGGCGACCACACCGCCCCCGAGGGCCCGGGTCTCACCGGGACGGAACCCGACGGGGCCAACCTCCCCATGGCCGAGGCGTACGCCTGGCTCGACCACCACCTCAAGGGCGAGCACAACGGAGTCGAGCACTGGCAGCAGGTCTGCGGCCAGGTCATGTTCACCCAGGTCACCGAACCCGTCCCGGACCCCGGCGCCGTCGGGCCGTCCGGCGCGCACCGGATCGTCGAGGACGCCTACCGGGAGGAGCGCCCCGACTGGGGCCGGGTCACCACCGGCGTCGAGGTCCTCGGGCTCACCGGCGACGGCGCGGGCGGCGCCGACGGCCGGCTCCTGCCCGCCGGCGAGACGACGGCACCCTCCGAGGTCACCGGCTGGCGCCGCGCCTTCCTCGCCGGCGTCGACACCGAGGCGACCGCCATGGACGCGCTCCTGAGCACCGGCCGGGCGGAACGGGCCGGCAACCCCAAGAGTTACGACACCCGCAAGATCGACCGGCGGCACGCCCTCGTGTGGACCACGGCACCCCTCACCGAGCGCGGAGGGCGGTGCGCGGCCGCACGCCGGGTCCGGGGCATCCCGAGGCTGCGCCTCACCGTCCGCTCCACGGCCACCTCCGCCTGCCTCGTCGCCCACCTCTTCGACGTCGCCGAGGGCGGCACGGCCCGGATCGTCACCCACGAGCCGCTCAACGTGTACGGGCTGACGCCCGAGCAGGACCGCACCGTCACCTGGCGGCTCCAGGCCGCCGCGTACGACGTCGCCGCCGGACACCGGCTGATGCTGGTCGTCGACAGCAAGGACCCGCTGTACGGGGACGCCTCCGTCACCTGGACGCAGACCACGGTCACCTCACCGCAGGACGCGCCGTCCTTCCTGGAACTGCCGCTGGGCTGAGCACCGTACGGCGCGGACGGGGGCCGGGAGCGCCGGGCACCCGTCCACGCCGGGCGGTCACGCCACCGGCGCGAGCCCCAGGTGCTCTCGGAGCGTCGTCCCCGTGTACGCCGTCCGGTACACGCCCCGCTCCTGGAGCTCCGGCACCAGCAGTTCGACGATGTCGTCGAGACCGTCCGGCACGAGGTACGGCGAGATGTTGAAGCCGTCCACCGCCCCGTACCGGGCGAACCGGGCGAACCTCTCGGCGAGCCCGGCGGGGGTCCCCACGTGCCCGCGCTGCGGGCCGAGCTCGATCACGGTCTCGCGGAGCGACCAGCCGTTGGCCTCGGCCTTCGCCCGCCACTCGGCCACCGTGGCCAGCGTCTCGCCGAGCTGACGGGTGCCGAACTTCCCGTCGTACGCGGCGACCACCGGATCCTCGGCGGGCAGCGGCCCGTCCGCGTCCCGCCCGGCGAGGTCGAAGCCCCACAGCCGGCTCGCGATGCCCAGCGCGACCGCGGGCGTGACCTGTTCGAGGCGGACCCAGCGGGCCTTCTCCTCCGCCTCCTTCTCGGTGGCACCGATGATGATCTCCGTCCCGGGCAGGATCCGCAGGGCGTCCTCCGCCCGTCCGGCCGCCCGCAGCCGGGCCCGGACGTCCTCGGCGAACGCCAGCGCGTCGTCGAAGTCCGTACCGTGCGCGGAGAAGATCACGTCCACGTTGCGCGCCGCGAAGTCCCGGCCCTCGGCGGAGTCGCCCGCCTGGAAGATCACCGGATGCCCCTGTCGGCTGCGCGGCAGCGTCGGCGCCAGATCGATGTCGAAGTGGTCGCTGCGCGACGACACGCGCCCCACCGAGCCCGGCACCGACCAGGACCGGGCCTCGGCGGAGCCGGCCGCCGCGCCCTCCGCCCAGCCGTTCCACACGGCGCGCGCGAGCGAGAGGAACTCCTCGGCGCGCCGGTAGCGGTCGGCGTGGTCGAGGAAGCCGCCCCGCCGGAAGTTCTCGCCGGTCCAGGCGTTGTGCGTGGTCACCACGTTCCATCCGGCCCGCCCGCCGGAGAGCAGGTCCAGGCCCGCGAGCCGCCGGGCGAGGTCGCCGGGCTCGTTGTAGGTGGTGTTGGACGTGGAGACGAGACCGATCCGCTCGGTCGCGGCGGCGATCGCCGACAGCTGGACGATCGAGTCCGGCCGGCCGGCCACGTCCAGCTCGTGCACACCGCCCTCGGACTCGCGCAGCCGCAGGCCGTCCCCGAGGAAGAACGCGTCGAAGAGGCCGCGCTCGGCGGTCCTCGCCACCCGCAGGAAGGAGGCCGGATCGATCTGGGAGCCGCTGGACGGGTCCGACCAGATCGTCCAGTGGTTCACGCCCTGGAAGAACACCCCGAAGTGCAGCTGGGCGTCCGGGCGAGGGACGTCGTTCACATCGGCGCGGGTCATCGGGTCTCCTCCCGGACGGGCGCGGCGGCGCCGTCGGTCGTGAAGCGGCTGACGGGCCGGGGGAGGCCCAGGGAGGTGCGCAGCGTGGTGCCGGGCAGCGGGCGCGCGGCGATCCGCCGGACGAAGAGCTCCGGCAGGACGAGCCGGGAGAGCACCGCCAGGTCCTCGTCCAGGACCAGCGGGTGCAGCCGCACCCCGTCGACGTGGCCGCCGAGCTCCGTCAGCAGCTCCACCAGACCCGCGGCGGAACCGGAGTAGCGCAGCCGGTCCGGGCCGCCCTCCCACGGGGCGTACCGCTCCAGGTCGGCGATCCGCTCCCGCGCCGGCTCGCCCGGGGTGTCGAGGGCGACCTCGATCTCGGCGAAGGCGAGCGGCGCCCCGGAGTCCGCGGCCGCCGCACCCGCCTCGGCGGCGGTGGCCCCGCCGACCAGCGCCACATCGGCGAGACCGGCCGGGACGAGGCCCGCGCGGGCGAGGACCACGGGCCGGCCCTGCGGCGGGCGCGGCACGATCGACGGTCCCCGCACGGAGTACGTCTCGCCCGAGAAGTCGATGGCGTGGAGCCGGGACCGGTCCAGGTACCGGCTGGTGGCCACCGACCGGATCACCGCGTCGTCCTCCCACGAGTCCCACAGGTCCCGTACGACGAGCAGGCCGTCACGGGCCTCCCGGGCGCGCGCGTCGGCGCCCTCGACGACGGGCCGCCCCCAGGCGCGGGCGGCGTCGGGGTCCTCCTCGACCCCGACGACCCAGCCGGCCCGGCCGGCCGAGACGTGGTCGAGCGAGGCGAGCTGCGAGGACACGTGGAACGGCTCGGCGTACGTGGTCGCCAGGACCGGCGCCACGCCGAGCACGCTCGTCGACGCGGCCACGAACGCGGCCCGCTCCACCGCCCCGATCCGCCCCGCGGGACCCCCGGCGGGTGCGCTGCCGGGCGGCAGGATCGAGTCCTCCAGAGTGACCAGGGTGAATCCGGCGTTCTCGGCGACGGCCGCCACCCGGGCGAGCCGACGCGGAGTCAGCAGCTCGCCGGGGGAGTGCGCGGCACGGCGCCACGCGGCCGGATGGGCACCGTCGCCGTCGATCTCGACGGCCAGGTGCAGGGCGGGGCGGGGCATGGGAGTCCTTCCGAACGGCAGGGACGCGCGACGGCACGGCGCGGCGGTGCGGAGCACGGCGGCGCGGGGGCCGGGCGACGGGACGTCACGGGACGCGCGGACCCACGCGGGGCGGGGTCAGGCGCGAGGGGAAGGACAGATGGCCGAGCACGTACGGCAGAAGTCGACATGCCGACGGCAGACGAGCCTGGCACCGGATGGGGCGGTGGCGTACGACGTGGCGAACACCGTCGGCACGAGCGCCTCCCCCCTGGTCCGGTCCCGCCCGGAGAAGGGACGGGGACAGCTCACCATAGGCAGGGCGCCTTCGGCGCTGTCAAGGCCGTTCCGGCCGCCGGGACGTCAGGGGCACGTCGACGGGCGGCAGTTGGCCGGCTGCCCGTCACCCGTCACCCGCCACCTGCCACGCGGCGCCCGCCGCCCGCTGCCCGCCGCGCGGCGCCCCGCGCGGGTCCGGGCCGAGCTCCTCGTGCGGCGGACCGGACGGTGCCGTGTCAGACCTCGGTCTGACCGGACGTCGGCCCAGAGGCGGACGCGCCGCCCCGGCCGCCGGGCCTAGCGTGCCCCACATGATCCGATTCACCAGGGCGGCCGTCGCCGCCACGCTCGTCTGCTCCCTCGCCTTACCGGTCGGCGTCGCCACGGCGGCCGTCCCCGACACCCCGGCCGCGGGTGCCTCGGCCACGGCCTCACGGGCTCCCGTGCTCCCGGCACCCACCGGCCCGTACGCCGTGGGCAGTTCCGTCCTGCCGCTGCGCGACCGCTCCCGCACCGATCCCTGGGTGCCCTCCGCCGACGGCCGCGCGCTGATGGTCACGGTCCACTACCCGGCCGCCCGCTCCGGCGGCGGCCGCCCGGCCCCGTACGCGACCCGGGAGGAGGCGCGGCTGCTCGCCGAGCAGCTCGGGCCCGGCGTCTCCGGCGACGTGCTCGCCCGCACCCGCACCCACAGCAGGACCGACGTCCGGCCCGCGCCCGGCCGCCACCCGCTCGTGCTGCTCTCACCGGGCTTCAGCGTCTCCCGCTGGACGCTCACCCATCTCGCCGAGGACCTCGCCTCGCGGGGCTACGTCGTCGCCTCCGTCGACCACGCCTACGAGTCGTACGGGATCAGCCTCCCCGACGGCCGTACCCTCACCTGCGTCGCCTGCACGGCCCTCGACGAGGGCGGGGTGCACGGCAGCGTCGTGACCTCGACCCGCGCCGCCGACATGCGGTACGTCCTGGACCGGCTCACCGGGCCGCGTCCCGCCTGGCGGTACGCCGACACGATCGACGCGCGCCACGTCGGCATGGCCGGCCACTCCATCGGCGGGGCGAGCGCGGCCACCGCGATGGCGGCCGATCCCCGGATCGACGCGGGAGTCAACATGGACGGACGGTTCTGGGAGGACCTTCCGGCCGAAGGCCTGCGGGGCCGCCCGTTCCTGATGCTCGGGACGCACGACGGCGTGCACCTGCCCGGCGGCCAGGACGACAGCTGGGACCGGACGTGGACCCGGCTCGACGGCTGGAAGCGCTGGATCACGGTCGCCGGATCCGAGCACTTCACCTTCTCCGACGGGCCCGTGATCTCACGTCACTTCGGGCTGCCCCTGCCCGAGCTCCCCACCGAACGGGCGGTCGCCGTCACCCGGACCTATGTCGCGGCCTTCTTCGACCAGCACCTGCGCGGCCTCCCGAGGCCGGTCCTGGACGGCCCGACGCCCGAGAACCCGGAGGTCCACTTCCAGCACCGCTGACGGCCGTCCGGCGACGGGGTCAGGAACGGTACGGGGTGTTCGCCGCCGCCCAGTCGGCCAGCGCCCGCGCGCACTCGGCGACCGATTCGCGCCAGGTGCGCGCGGCACCGTCACCGGCCTCGTCGCTGACGTGCTTCACGATGCGCAGCGGTACTCCGGCGAGCTCCGCGGCCGCCGCGAGCGCGTACCCCTCCATGTCGACCAGCGGCGCGCGCTCGGCGAGCCGGGCGCGCGCCGCCTCGTCCGAGATGAAGGCGTCCCCGGTGGCCAGGACCACCTCACCACCGTCCGGCAGGCCCAGCGGCGCGCCGTACGTCTCGCCGGTCAGCGTCGCGAGCAGCTCGCCGTCCAGGTCGTGCTGAACGACCGTGCCGACGACGTGCGTCCCGGTCCAGCCCGGCCGCAGGGCCCCGGCCGTCCCCAGGTTCACGATGCCGGACGGCAGCGGCCCCCGCCCGAGCACGGTCGCGAGGGCGGTCGCGGCGTTCACCTTCCCCATGCCGGTGAGCAGGACGGGCAGCTCCGTGTCGAGGAACTGCGCCTCCTCCTTGACGGCGAGCACGAGCAGCGGACGGTCGGCCGTGATCTGTCCCAAGAGTTCCATGGGGGCCACGCTAGTTCGAGGGCCCCTCCGGCGTACAACCGGGCGGGAGCCGGTCCCGGCACCGGAAGCCGCCGCTCCGCCAGGTCCCTCCTCACACCGGCAGCAGCCGGCCGATCAGCGCCCCCAGCTGGCGGGCGTTGCGGCACGGGCGCATCTCCACGAGCTCCGCGTACGCGGGGGCCACCGAGTCGCCCGTCCCCCAGAGCGAGGGCTGTTCCGGGTTGAGCCAGTGGACCCGGCGGGCGCGGTCCGCGACGAGGCGGAGCGCCGCCAGATTGGGGTCGGCTCCGTTGGTGCGGGCGTCGCCGAGGACGAACACCACGGTGCGCGGGCCGAGCGCCTCCGCGTACCGCTCGGCGAACTCCCCGAGCGCCGTCCCGTAGTCGCTCTGCCCGTGCCAGCCCGTGAGCTCCGCCTCCGCGAGGATCCGGTCGCCGAGGCCGGCGGGATCGGCGGCGCCCCGCGCGATCAGGCCGGTCACCTCGTCGACCCGGTTGACGAAGGCGAACACCCGGACCCGGCTGAACTGATCGTGCAGCGCCTGCACCAGCAGCATCGTGAACTGTGCGAAGCCCGCCACCGACCCCGACACGTCGCACAGCAGGACCAGCTCGGGACGCCTCGGCCGGCGCCGCCGCAGGACCGGACGCACCGGCACCCCGCCGGTCGACAGCGAGCCGCGCAGCGTCCGCCGCAGGTCGATCTCCCCGCGCGCCGCCCGGCGCCGACGCGCCGCGAGCCGGGTGGCCAGCTTCCGCGCCAGCGGCCGTACCGTACGCCGCAGTTCGTCCAGCTGCGCCCGGCCCGCGAGCAGGAAGTCCACGCTGTCCGCCGTCCCCGCGACCGCCCTCCGCGCGACCCGGTCACGGCCCTGCCGCTCGGCCACGCGGCGCCGGGCCTCGGTCCGCACGCGCTCGCGGAACGCCTCGATGAGCCGCCGGATCTCGTCGTCGAGGAGCCGCTCGGCGAACTCCGGCCCGTCGGCCGCGGCCTCCGCGCGCAGCCGGTCGCGCACCCGGGCGAGCAGGGTCTCGGGGCGCACCCGGGACAGCGTCCGGTACGAGGACCAGCCGTCCGACTCCGGGCCGGAGCCGTATCCGCCGAAGCCGCCCACCGCCTCGGCCGCCAGCCGGTCCAGCGCGGCGCCGTCCCCGGCGGCGAGGGCCTCCGCGAGCCGCTCCCGCAGCGCCGCCAGATCCGTGGCGGTGTCGTCGTACGCCTCGGCCCGTCCGGGAGCCCCGCCGAGCGGGAAGTACAGGTCGAAGACCTGGTCGAACACCGTGCGCTGCCCCTCCCCGTGCAGCAGGGTCGCCGCCAGCGCCTCGCGGATCCGCTCCCGGTCGGTGAAGCCCACCGCTTCGAGCGCGAGTCCCGCGTCGACGGTCTCTCCGGTGCCGATCCCGAACCCGTGCGCGCGCAGCGCGGCCACCAGACCGGTGAGCCGCGCGGCGGTCCCGGCCGGGTCGGCAGGGGCGCTCGGGGCCGGCGTCCCGGAGGGCGCGCCCGTCACACCGCGTCCAGGTCGAGCTTGGCAGCGGCCTTGACGATGTCCTCCTGGTGCTTGAGGAGGACGCCCAGGGTCTCCCGCACCACCCGCTCGTCCAGCCGGTCCGCACCGAGCGCGAGCAGGGTGCGCGCCCAGTCGATCGTCTCCGACACGGACGGCACCTTGCGCAGGTCCATGGCCCGCAGCGCGCCCACGACCCGGACGACCGACGCGGCGAGCGCGGCGTCGAGACCGGGCACCTTGAGGGTGACGATCCGCCGCTCCAGCTCCTCCTCGGGGAAGCCGATGTGCAGGAAGAGGCAGCGCCGGCGCAGCGCCTCGGACAGCTCGCGGCTGGCGTTCGAGGTGAGGACGGTGAACGGCCGCCGGGTCGCCGTGATGGTGCCGAGCTCGGGCACGGTGATCTGGAAGTCGCTCAGGACCTCCAGGAGCAGCCCCTCCACCTCGACGTCGGCCTTGTCCGTCTCGTCGATGAGCAGCACCGTCGGGTCCTCGGACCGGATGGCGGTGAGCAGGGGCCGGGGGAGCAGGAACTCCTCGCCGAAGATGTCCGTCCGGGTCTCGTCCCAGGACTCGCCCCGCCCGGCCGTGATCCGCAGCAGCTGCTTGGCGTGGTTCCACTCGTAGAGCGCGCGGGACTCGTCGACGCCCTCGTAGCACTGGAGACGGACCAGGCGCGCCCCGGTGACCTCGGTGACGGCCTTGGCGAGCTCGGTCTTGCCGACACCGGCGGGGCCCTCGACGAGCAGCGGTTTGCCCAGCCGGTCGGCGAGGAAGACGGTGGTGGCGACGGCGGGCGACGCCAGGTAGCCGGTCGTGGCGAGCCGTTCCGCGACGTCGTCGACGGAGGTGAAGAATCCGGTCGTCATGTCTGTCCCCCTGGGGAGCGAAAACTCGTACTGGCCAGTAGCCTCAGCTGTACTTGATCAGATCGGGCACCGCCGCACAACCGTCCCGCACGAGCTCCGCGCCGCGCGCGGGGCGCCGGCCACTGGTGCAATGGGGGGACCGGGTACGCCACCCGGAGGCCCGCACGGCGGTGGAGGTGTCGTGGCGGAACGGGACGAGGCCCTCCTGGCCAGGGTGCGCGCCCTGGAGGAGGCGATCGGCGAGATCGGCACGACGCTCGACGAGACGACCACCTGCCGCGAGCTCGCGGGCTTCCTCGCCCGCCACGTGCGCGGCTCCGTCACCGTCGACCTCGCCGCCGAACCGGGCGCCCCGGCGCGGCGTGCGGCTTCGGCCGGGGCTTCGGACGGGGCTTCGGCCTTGGCGGACCCTGCGGGCGTGGGCGCGGCACCTGGCGCGGCCGGGCCGGACGGGCTCGCCCCCGGGGTGGCCCGGCCGGAGGGCCTCCCTCGCGACGCCGCGCAGCCGGACAGGGTCCCCGGCGCCGCGCAGTCGGACAGGGTCCCCGGCGCCGCGCAGTCGGACAGGCTCCCCGGCGCCGCGCAGTCGGACGGCCTCCCTCCCGGCGTCGCACGGCCACGGCCCGACGCCCCCACCCCCGACCTCGCGCGCGGCGGTGGAGGAGCCCCCGGGCTCACCGTGCCCCTGGCCCTCCACGGCGAGGCCCCCCTCGGCTTCGTGACCGTCCTGCGCCACGACGGCCCCGCCTTCTCCGCCGACGAGACCGAGGTCGTCCGGCACGCGGCACGGCTCGCCACCCGCCACCTCGGCCACGCCCGCCTGCTCGCCGCCACCGAGGACACCGCGCTCCACCTCCAGCGCGCCCTCGTCGCCGAGCCGGGCCGGCCGCACCCCAATCTGGAGATCGCGGGCGCCTACCTCCCGGCGGGCCCGCGCACCCTCGTGGGAGGTGACTGGTTCGAGACCGTACGGCTCCACTTCGGGCGCAGTCTCCTCGTCGTCGGCGACGTGATGGGCCATGGGCTCGACGCGGCCGTCGACATGAACGCGTACCGCACGGCGCTCCGCGAGGTCGCCGCCACCGACCTGCCACCGCACCGGGTCCTGCGCCACCTCGACGCGGTGGTCGCCGAGGACGAGGGCCGCCGGCCCGCCACGTGTCTGCTCGTCCGGGTCGACCCGGCCCGGGGCGCCGCCACCTTCGCCGGCGCCGGGCACCTGCCGCCCGCCGTGTTCGGCGCGGACGGCTCCGCGGAGCTGGTCCGCCTCCCGGTGGGTCCGCCGCTGGGCACCGGCGTCGGGGGCTACGAACCGATCACCCGGCCGCTCGCCCCGGGCGAGACCCTCCTGCTCTTCACCGACGGCCTCGTGGAGCGGCGCGGCGAGGACATCGACGTCTCGCTCGCCCGCCTCGCCGCTCTCCGGCTCCCCGTGGACTCCGGGCCCGAGCAGGTCGTCGAGGAGGTGCTCCGCCGCCTCGACGCCCACCACGCGGAGGACGACGTCGCCGTCCTCGCGGCCCGCATCCGCCCCCGTCCGGAACCCTGACACAGGGTCACATCCTCCCCACGCGCCGCCGTGACGCACGGTCACACCACCCCGGCCGAGCACCTGTTTCCGGCCGCGGCGGGATTCTTCCGGCAGGACGCTTGTGCACGGCCCCGGCGCCCGGCACGCTCCTCGTATGAACACGGCCAGGCATGCCAGTGAACGTCTGATGAGCTGGCCCTCGCTGACCCCGGGCCGCGCCCATTGCGGCGCCGAGCTCGGACTGGGCACCGGGACGCAGGAGATCGTCCACTTCCACGGCGAACACGAGGCGGACGTCCACCTCACCCGCGCCATGGTCGCCAAACTGCGCCCGGCCCTGCTCGGGTCGAGCGCGGTCCGGCTGCGGGCGGGGTCCGGCTGGGTGACGGTGCTGCTGGACATGGGCTCCGACATCGACCTGCTCGCCACCCTGGTGAGCGCCGCGCTCCAGGCCAACGGCGTGCCCGACGTCGCCCCGGACGGCTGCACCCGCACCCGACCGGTCCCCGGCACCCGCTGACCGCGCCGGGTCCTGGGGGCCCGGATCATGCCGGGGCCGCGGGCCCCGATCCGTGAGGAGGGCTTACGCGGGCGCCGGGAACAGCAGGCAGGTGCTGGTCGCATGGGCCAGGAGCCGGTCCTCCGCGTCGTACAGGCCGGCCTCGGCGAGCGCCGTGCGGCGCCCCCGCGACAGCACCGTGCCGATCGCCCGGATCTTGCCCGTGTCCTTCGTGACCGGACGGAGGAAGCGCGTCGACAGGTCGAGCGAGGTGTACGCCGTGCCCTGCGGGAGCGTGCTGTGGACCGCGCAGCCGGCCGCCGAGTCCAGCAGCGTCGCGTACACCCCGCCGTGCACGCTGCCGATCGGGTTGTAGTGCTCCTCGCCCGGTTCGAGCGCGAACACGGCGCGTCCCGGCTCGACCTCCTCCAGGCCGAAACCGAGCAGGGCGGCGAGCGGCGGCGCGGGCAGCCGGCCCGCCACCATCTCGCGCAGGAGGTCGATGCCCGCCATCGACCCCGCGGCCCGCGCGGTGATCCCGGCGTCCTCCCACTCGACCGTGCGTGACCGCCCCATCACCACTCCACTCCGTCGCGCCACTGAACGGCACCGACTGCCGCACTGCTGACTTTTCACAGCGAAGCTAGCTTCCGTGTCAGCTGACTGTCAACGACAGAGCCAGATGGCTACAGTGGGCGGATGAACTGGCTGGAGACGGATACCGAGAACTGCCCGGTGCGCCGTGCCCTGGATGTCGTGGGCGAGAAGTGGAGCCTGCTCATCCTGCGCGAGGCCTTCAACGGCGTCCGGCGGTACGACGACTTCCGCCGGCACCTCGGCCTCTCGGAAGCCGTCCTCGCCGACCGCCTCCGCAAGCTCGTCGCCGCCGGTGTGCTGCGCAGCGAGCCCTACCGCGAACCGGGTGCCCGCACCCGCCACGAGTACCGCCTCACCCGCAAGGGCGTCGACCTCTGGCCCGTCCTCCTCGCCCTCAAACAGTGGGGCGACACCCACGCCGCCGAGCCGGAGGGCCCCGTCCTGGACATCCGGCACACCGACTGCGGCGCGCCCGTCCGGGTCGTCGTCCAGTGCGAGGGCGACGAACGGGCCGTGCTCACGCCCCGCGACGTCACCGTCCGCACGGGCCCGGCCGCCCGCCCGCGCACAGCCGTCTGACGCTCCGGCGGACCGGCCCCACTCGGCCGGCGAGGCACGGGGGCGGCACCGTCCCCACCCGTTCGGCCCCACAGCTGCGATGTCCCCCCGCCCGGCCGGGTACCTCACCAGGCATGCCCTCCACACCCGGTCCGCCGCGCGACGGTCCCCCCGCCGAACACGGCCACTGGTTCACACGGCTCCACGACCGCGTCCTCGCCTCCTCCGTCGGCCTCGCCTGGAGCCGCGGCCGGGCCATGGAGCTCATGCACCGCGCCATGGGCTTCGCGGCGCTCAGCCTCCTCACCCTCGTCCCCCTGCTCATCGTCGTCGCCGCGGCCGACCTCGCCAGCGGCCAGGGCTTCGCCCGCTGGCTGGTCCAGGGCCTCGGGGTCACCGACGTCTCGGAGGAGGAGGTCGAGCAGCTCTTCGGCCAGCCCGGACAGGCCCTCCAGCGCACCACGGCCTTCGGCCTCGCCGCCCTCGCCGCCTTCGGCGTGACCTTCGGGTCCGCCGTCCAGACCGGATACGAGCGGGTCTGGGACCTGCCCACCGCCCGCTGGCACACGATGTGGCGGCACGTCGTCTGGCTCGCCGTGCTCGTCGCCTCCCTGCTGCTCTTCGTCGCCTTCCCGGCACCCGAGAACGCGTCGGCGGGCGTCACCACCGTCGTCGCCCTCGGCGACCTCCTCGGGACGTTCGTCTTCTTCTGGTGGTCGCAGCGCTTCCTGCTCTGCGGCCGCATCCGCTGGCGCGCCCTCCTCCCCGGGGCCGTGCTCACCGCACTCGGCCTCCTCGGGCTGCGGATCTTCTCGCAGCTCGTGTTCTCCCCGCTGATCGCCTCGAACGCCGTGACGTACGGACAGTTCGGCACCGTGCTCGTCCTCCAGTCCTGGCTCGTCGGCGTGGGCTTCGTCGTGTACGGAGGCGCCCTCGCCGGACGCCTCGTCCACGAACACCTCGTCCGCCGCCGCCTGCGGCGCCCCGCCTGAGCCCTACTGGTCCCGGCCCCGCACCGCGAGCACCGTCACCACGGCCCCGCCCAGCGCCCACAGCGCGAACACCAGCCACGCCCCGCCCGCCGTCCACGGGAACAGCTCCGGCGCGCGCGGCCTCGCGTCCGCGAGCCGCTGCCAGGCGTGCAGCGGGGTCGCGTGGGCGAGCACCGCGGTCGTGTGGCGCCGGTCCGTCAGGACGGCGGGCAGCAGCAGGAGCAGGACGAACGCGCCGACGACCGAGACCGCGCTCCGCCGCAGCAGCGCGCCGAGCGCCATCCCGACCGCCGCGCACACCGGGGCGAGCAGCGCCGAGGCCACCACGACGCGCGGCGCTCCCGGGTGCGTGATCGGGAGCCCGATGTCCCGGAGCGACAGCACCGCCTGCGCCGACCAGAACGAGGCCCCCGCGACGACCGCCCCGAACAGGACCTGCGTCACCGTCACGACCAGCACCTTCGCCGCCATGAGCGCGCCCCGCGCCGGGACCGCCGCGAACGTCGTGCGGATCAGCCCGGTGCCGTACTCGCCCACCACCGCCACCGCGCCCATCGACGCCGAGGCGAGGATCAGGACCAGGGCCGCGTTGTACGTGAAGGCGTCCCCCAGCGCCATGCCGTCGGCCACGAAGGCCGCCCGGCCCCTCGGGTCGTACTGGTGCCAGTAGCGGGCGCGGTCCCAGGCGGTCCCGAGGTTGAAGGCGACCACGGCGAGCGCGCCGAGCAGCAGCGACCAGCCGGTCGAGCGCAGCGACCACAGCTTCAGCCACTCCGCTCCCACCAGGTCCCGGAAGCGGGCACGGGGCTCGACCGGGGGCGCGTGAGGAGGCACGAGGGCGGTCATCGGGCACCTCCCGCCGAGTACTCGACGCTGTCGCCGGTCAGTTCCATGAAGGCCTCCTCCAGCGAGGCGGTACGGGGGGTCAGCCGGTCGAGCGGCACCCGGTGTTCCAGGGCCAGTTCTCCGATGCGGCCGGCCGTCAGACCCGTCACCCTGAGCGTCCCGGCCTCCTCCTCGACCACGGCTCCCTCCGCCCGGAGCAGCGCCGCCAGGCCCGTCCGCTCCGGCGTGCCGACCGTCACGCTCGGCGGCCCGCCGCGCGCGGCGAACTCCGTCAGGCTCTCCGCCGCGATCAGCGCGCCCCGGCCGATCACCACCAGCTCGTCCGCCGTGTGCTCCATCTCCGTCATCAGATGACTCGACACGAACACCGTGCGGCCCTCGGCGGCGAGCCCCCGGAACAGTCCCCGCACCCAGGTGACGCCCCCCGGGTCCAGGCCGTTCAGCGGTTCGTCGAACAGCAGCACCGGCGGATCGCCCAGCAGCGCCCCGGCGATGCCGAGCCGCTGGCGCATGCCCAGCGAGTAGCCGCCGATCCGCCGCCGGGCCGCTCCCGCGAGGCCGACCTCCTCCAGGACCTCGTCGACGCGGGGGAGCGGGATGCGGTTGCCGCGCGCCAGGGCCGCCAGATGCGCGCGGGCGGTCCGGCCGCCGTGCACGTCCCCGGCGTCGAGGAGCGCCCCGACGTGCCGCAGACCGCGCGCCCGGTCGGCGAACGGCCGGCCGCCGACCGTCACCGCACCGGCGGTCGGCGCGTGCAGGCCGAGGATCATGCGCAAGGTGGTGCTCTTGCCCGAGCCGTTGGGGCCGAGGAAGCCGGTGACCCGGCCCGGGCGGACGGTGAACGTGAGCGCGTCGACGGCGGTCGTGGCGCCGTAGCGCTTGGTGAGTTCGCTGACTTCGATCATGCGCACCACCGTGCCGTCCGGACGCCGGGCCGGACATCGGACCGGCGACGACAATCGGGGACGGGCGCTGTCACCCGGGGTCGTACCCCTCGGGTCCTCTCCGCGGCGCCCCGCGAGGACGTACGGGGTGCGGCGCGGCGCGGGGCCGGTGCGGACGCCGCTCACACGATCCGGTGATCCACTGCCGAGCCGCCGGCCGGACCGCCCCGGACCGCTTGGATGGAGACGACCCATCCGGTCCGTCGAGAGAGAGCCGCCCATGGCGCACACCTGGCTGCCCGCCGCCGAGTACGTCGACACCCTGCCGAGAGCGACGGCGTACGCCTGTCTCTACTTCACCGACACCGCCGGCCGCCCCCTCCAGCTGCGGGCCACCTACAAGACGGAGCCGTGGCAGTGGCCCGGCGGCAACATGGACCCGGGGGAGACCCCGTGGGAGACCGCCGTGCGCGAGTGCCACGAGGAGACCGGCCTCGTCTTCACCGGAGAGCCGCGCCTCCTCGCCACCCACTTCGCCACGGACCGGGGCGAGGACTGGCCCGCCAACCACATCGGTTTCATCTTCGACGGCGGCGAACTGACGGACGCGCAGATCGCCGCCGTCGTCCTCGACCCCGAGGAGCACAGCGAGTACCGCCTGCGGACCCTGGACGAGTGGGAGCGGGAGATGCACCCGCGCGAGTTCGCCCGGCTCGCCGAGATCGACCGTGCGCGCAGGACCGGGTCGACCGTGTACGTGGAGACCGGAGCGGGCGGAGCCTGAGCCGGCGGACCCGCGGCGGTACGGAGGGTGGAGCCCGTCCGGCACGGCGGGCCCCACCCGAAGGTCAGCCCCGGCGGCCCACGGGGTGGGCGATGTCGACCACGAACCGTTCCGGCGCGTGCAGCCGGAGGGTCTTGAACGCGGGCTTGGTGTCGAAGGAGGCTCCCACGGTCACCACGCCCTCGAAGTCACCGGTCAGGGCGACCCCTCTGAGCGCGGGCAGGGCGATCCTCACGAGCCGGGGACCGTGGTGGACGGACCGTCCGGCGCCGTCGTGCGCGGCGGCGGGGGAGAGCCGGATCTCCAGGAAGTACTTCCCCGGGAGCGGGACCTTCTTCCCCGACGCGTCGTAGTGCAGCGAGCGGACCTGATGGACGGTGACCGGGGGCAGCTTGCCCCGGACGTCGATGACGAGCCGGTCGTAGGTGGTGTGCCCGCTCCAGCGGGCGCCGACGACCAGGGCCGTGGTCGTGGCCGGGGAGCGCGGGGCCGGTGCGGCGGCCGCGCCCGCCGGGAGTGTGGCGCCGGTACCGGCGGTGAGGAGGATTCCGGCGGCGACGGCCGCGAGGGTGTGGCGGTGATGCATGACGGCCCCCATTTCGCTGTTCCGGGGACAGAGGTGTCACTGCCAGAGACATACGGGACGGCCGTACGGTTCCTCGCAAATTTCTCCATATGCCGCAAAGCTCGAATATCGGGTAGAAGTCAGGTCATGTGCTGGAGTGCGACCGCCGACCTCTGGGCGGGTCTCGGGATCGGCGCGGTCGGCGTGGCCTCCCTGGCCTCGGTGCGCCGGGCCGGGGACGCGCCGCTCGCCGCCCTGCCCCTGCTTCTCGGCGCCCACCAGGTCGTGGAGGCCGCGGTCTGGCACACCGGCGGCGGCGCCGGGCCCGCCACCCTCGCCTGGGCCGTGATCGCCCTGCCCCTGTTGCCGGTCTGGGTGCCCCTCGGCGTCCTGACGGCCGCCCGGCCCGAGGACCGGCCGCGCGCGCTCCCGCCGCTCGTCCTGGGCCTCGCGACCGCCGCCGTGCTCGCCCACCGCCTCGCCACGCGCCCGGTCTCGGCCGAGATCCGCGGGCACACCCTCGGCTACGCCGTCGACCTGCCGTACGCGCCCCTCGTCCTCACCGGGTACCTGCTCGCCACCGTCGGCGCCCTGCTCCTCGCCCGCGACCGGCTCCTGCGGGCCCTGGGCGTCGTCACCGGCCTCGGCGCGGCCGTCTGCGCCCTCCTGTGGCGCACCGCGTTCGTCTCCACCTGGTGCGCGCTCGCCGCGGTCGCCTCCCTGCTGCTGTTCGCCTGGGTCAGGGGGAGGCGCCGATCGGCGCCCCGGACGGATCCGAGCGCGGCCGACCGTAACCCCACGGCGCCTCGGTAGTTGACCCGGGCATGAAGAAGCGCAGCATGCTCGCCATCGCCTCCCTCGCCGCCGGTGTCGTCACCGCCCTCGTCACCCCGCCGCCGCAGGCCAACGCCACCGAGAGCCCCCTGGCCGGCACCACGGGCCTCCTCCAGCAGGACCAGGCCGCTGACGTCCTCCACGACACCGTCGAGGGCGCCCAGGGCGCCCTCCAGAACCAGCAGGCCGGCGGGCTGCTCTGAGCCCGCGTCCCAGGTCGCGACCGGTGCCCCGCGTTCCGACGGGAACGCGGGGCACCGGCACGCCGTGACCCGGGAGGAGGCGGCCCGTGCGCGCGCCGTACGTGACTAATGACAGGATGTCCCCATGAGCGACAACGTTTACTTCGACATCACCATCAACGACGAGCCCGCGGGCCGCATCGTCTTCAAGCTGTACGACGACGTCGTCCCGAAGACGGCGACCAACTTCCGCGAGCTCGCGACCGGCGTCCACGGCTTCGGCTACGCCGGCTCCCCGTTCCACCGCGTCATCCCGCAGTTCATGCTCCAGGGCGGCGACTTCACCCGGGGCAACGGCACCGGCGGCAAGAGCATCTACGGCGAGAAGTTCGAGGACGAGAACTTCAAGCTGAAGCACGACCGCCCGTACCTGCTCTCGATGGCCAACGCGGGCAAGAACACCAACGGCTCGCAGTTCTTCATCACCACGATCGTCACCGACTGGCTCGACGGCAAGCACGTCGTCTTCGGTGAGGTCCTCGAGGGCCAGGACCTGGTCAAGAAGATCGAGTCCCTCGGCTCCCCCTCCGGCGCCACCAAGGCCACCATCAAGGTCGCCGAATCCGGCATCGTGAAGGCCTGATCGCCTTCCCGACCTGAGCGGAGGGCCCGCCGCCCCCCTCTCACCCCCGGCCGAGGCGGGGAGCGCGGTCCCATGGACACGCGCCCCCGCCTCCGCTTGCGCCCCTCAGACGAACGCGGACACGTTCCGCTCCGCCCACGCGGAGAACGGTCGGGGCGACCGCCCCAGCACCCGTTCCACGTCGGGGCTCACCCGCCGTTCCTCGTCGCTCGGCGCGCCCAGCACCGACAGCATCCCGTCGACGGCCGCCTCCGGCAGGAACCGCACCAGCTGCGCCCGGGCCTCGCCCGCGCTCTGCGGCACGAACTCCACCGCGGCGCCCAGCGCGTCGGCCAGCGCCCCCACCTGATCGCGGGGCGAGACCGCGACCGGCCCGGTCAGGACGTACGTCCGCCCGGCGTGCGCCGGGTCCCGCAGCGCGGCGGCCGCGACCTCCGCGATGTCCGCCGGATCCACCACGGGCAGCGCCACATCGGCGAACGGGGCCGCCACCGTCCGGGCCGACCGCACCGGATCGGCCCACAGGAAGGCGTTGGACGCGAAGCCGCCCGGCCGCAGCACCGTCCAGGCGACGCCCGACTCCCGTACCGCGGTCTCGAACGCCCGCAGGATCTCGTGCGAGGCCGAGCCGGTCCGGGTCCCCACCAACTGCGAGGACTGGAGCACGATCCGCCGCACCCCGCAGGCCACCGCCGCCGCCACGATCTCGCGCGGACGCAGTTCCTCCCCGAGCCCCGCCACCAGCAGATACACGGCCTCGGCACCGTCGAACACGCTCTTGAGACCGTCGACATCGGCCAGGTCCCCCCGCCGGTGCGCCACCCCCGCGGGCAGCCCCTCGGCGGGGCGGCGGCTCACCGCCGTGACGTCCTCGCCGGCCGCGGCCAGCAGCTCCACCAGCGTTCGCCCGACGTTTCCGGTCGCTCCGGTCACCACGATCACAGCTGTTCCCCTCCAGGGAAGTCCGCGGCGGAGCGCGAGCGCCCCGCCGTCCTCGTGACCTCATCCTGGAAGGCGAACCGGCCATCTCCTGGCCAGTTTCGCGGGAGAGTTCAGTCCTCCTCGCCGAAGCGGCGCTGGAACTTGGCGATCCGCCCCTCGGAGTCCACCGTCCGCGCCGTGCCCGTGTAGAACGGGTGGCTCTCGGAGGAGATCTCGACGTCGATGACGGGGTACGTGTTCCCGTCGTCCCAGTCGATGGTCCGGTCGCTGCTCGCGGTGGAGCGGGTCAGGAACGCGTATCCCGCCGAGCGGTCACGGAACACCACGGGGCCGTACTCGGGCTGCTTGTCCTGCTGCACGTGTCCTCCTCGGGCTGACGCCCTGGCTCGTCCGGCCTGATCGGCACGGCACCCCCAGCCTCCCCGCGCGCCCGGCCCCCGACCAGCGCCACGAGTCCGACCGGGTGACGGCGCGGCGGGTCACGGGTCCGACCTGGTGACGGCCCGCGACCGGCCACGCGTCCGCTCCCGCTCGGGCCCGCGACCGGCCCCGCTCGGGCCCGCGACCGGAGCCGAGGGCCCCGACCGGGTGGGCCCTCAAGGATCCGCCCCGCCCCGACGGGCGCCTCAGCGGCTGTCCGCCCACCGCGCCGCGAGCAGCAGCGCGATGTCGTCGGGCCGGGACGTCGCGGCCCGTGCCTCCCGGATCAACCGGTCGGCGGCCTCCGTGAGCGACAGCGCGTGCGTCGCGGCGAGGGCGCCGCCCAGCCGCGCGATCCCCTCGTCGATGTCCTTGCCCGGCTGCTCCACCAGGCCGTCCGTGAACAGCGCGAGCACGGCCCCCGGCGCCAGCCGCAGCCGGTTCACCGGATACGAGGCCCGCGCGTCCACGCCCAGGACCATCCCGCCCGCCAGCTCCACCTGCCGCGTCGTCCCGTCCGGCATCCGCAGCAGCGGCTGCGGATGCCCCGCCCGCACCGCCCGCGCCTCGCCCGTGTCGGGGTCGAGCAGGACGTAGCAGCAGCTCGCGAACTGGCCGGGGTCGAGGTCGATCAGGAGCCGGTTGGTGCCCCGCATCACGTCCTGCGGCCGGTGACCGCCCAGCGCGAACGCCCGGACGGCGCTCCGCAGCTGCCCCATGGTGGCCGCGGCCGCGACACCGTGTCCCTGCACGTCACCGATCACCAGCGCGAGGCGCCCGTGGCCCGTCTCGATCACGTCGTACCAGTCGCCGCCCACGTCCATGCCCTGCGTGCCCGGCAGGTAGCGGCCCACCGTGTCCACGCCGTCCCGCACCGGCAGACGGTGGGGAAGCAGCGCGTCCTGGAGTCCGCGCGCGACCGCCGACTCCGTGTCGTACCGCTGCGCCCGCTCCAGCGCCTGCGCGATGAGTCCCGCCAGCGCCGTGAGCACCGTCCGCTCCTCCGGGCTGAAGCCGCGCGGCGCGTCGAAGCCGAGGATGCAGGAGCCCACCGGCCGGCCCGAGGCGATCAGCGGGAGGAAGGCCCGCGCGCCCGACTGGGCGTCCAGGGGCAGGTCCGGATACGCCCGCCCCAACTGCTCCATGGACTCGAAGAAGAGCGGCCTCCCCGTCGTCAGGGTCTCCACGCCCGGCACATGGGCGTCCAGGGCCACCCCGTCGAAGGGTTCGAGGAAACCCGTGGGGAACCCCGTCTCCCACGCCAGGTACAGCCGCCGGTCGCTGAGCAGGTAGATCGCCAGCTGGCGCCCGCCGAACGCAGGCAGCAGCTCCTCCGTCACCACCGCCGAGACCTGCCGGGCCGTCACCGCCTCGGAGAGCGCGATCGCCAGCGCCACCGGCCGGTACAGCGCCGCGGCACGGTCGCCGGGCGAGGACAGGACGTGGTCCGTCCGCTGCGCGCCCGCCGACGCCGGTACGAGCGGAGCCGGGTCCTCCTCCGGGACCAGCACCATCGTCACGCCGTCCCGGCCCGGGTGCAGCGAGACCGACAGCCAGCGGCCCCGCTCGGGGTGGGCCAGGAAGTGCACGGGCTCGCCGGAGAGCAGGGCGGCGCGCAGCTGCTCCTCGTGGAAGGGGTGGCCGAACCAGGGCAGCGCCTCCCACAGCGTCCGCCCCGCCAGCGCCGTGCGCGGCCGGCCCAGCAGCCGCTCCGTGCGCTCGTTGACGTACGTGACCCGGCCCAGCCGGTCGACGGCCAGGATCGCGCGCGGCAGCCGGTCCGTGGCGTCCGAACCGATCAGACCCGTACCGAGGTCCACCAGCGTGCCTTCGAGCCGCGCGCCTCCGGCGGAGCCGTTGCCCTCGGCCCGGCGGGCCCGCGCGGACACCTCCAGGAGGTGCAGGCCGCCGTCCGGACCCTTGAGGCGGATCCTGCGGACCTCCGGCCGCCCGTCCGAGCCGGTGGCCCGCCGGGCCGCCGCCCACAGGGCGTAGCCGTCCTCGGGATCGAGCAGGGACGTCAGGACCTCGATCGAGCAGGGCGAGACGACACCCGCCCCCAGGATCGCGAGCAGCCCGTCGTCCAGCGTGACCGTGCCCGAGGCCAGGTCCCAGACGAAGGAGCCGAACCGGACCGGGCGCCCCGAGCCGGTGGGCAGCTGCACGCACACCGGGTCCCCGGGCCACTCGACCGCCACGCCCTGCCGGGACAGGCCGGCCAGGGTCTCGCCCAGGCGGAGCGCGCCCCGGGTCATCCGGTTGCGGTCCCGCCCGTCCACCGGCACCCCCGGGGTCGGCGGCCGCAGCGCCACGAGCACGCCGAACCGCTCGCGGCCCGCGACCACCGGCGCGTACAGGGAGGCGAAGGGGAACGGCAGGCTCGCCACCAGCTGCGGGAACCGCCGCATGGCCTCCTCGACGTCCGCGAGGTGGACGGCCTGCCCCGAGCGGTGCACCTCGGCGACGGGGAACGGCCGGTTCGCGTGCATCCGCGTCCACGGGCGGAACAGGGGTCCGGGCAGCCCGACCAGAACGGCCATCCGCAGCAGCCCCGGAGTGCCGGAGCGCAGGTACACCCCGCCCGCGTAGCCGCCGACCTCCTCCACCGCCGAGAGGGCCGTCTCCGCGAGCGCCCAGGTCAGCGCACCGGAAGCGGGCCCGTCGTCGGCTCCGATCCCGGACCTGAGCCCGGTGCCGCCCGCCGGGCCGGCGCCGGACGCGCCGTGCGAGGTCACACAGCCAGCATGCCCCCGCCCCGAAAGGGCCCGCATCCCGGACCCGCCGGGCCGCCGCGTCCGCGCCCGGCGGCGGACCCGCGACCCCGCGCGGGCTCCGCACGCCCCTCCCGCGACGCGCTCCCGCACGCCCCGGACGACGGTGTTGACCCCACGCGTCCGCGTCGTCACACTCGGTCGTCGACCGCCGCCGACCGCGCGACGGCACGATCACGCGAGCAGGGGGCACGATGACGGGCCGGGTTCTTCCGTACGACGTACACGGTGAGGGACCCGGGAGGGCCCTCGTGCTGCACAACTGGTTCGGCGACCGCACCAGCTTCGCGCCCCTCCGCGCCCATCTGGACGCCGCCGTCGGCTCGTACGCCTTCGTCGACTGCCGGGGATACGGGGACGCCCTCGACCACGCGGGCGCGTACACGATGGAGGAGGTCGCGGCCGACGCCCTCGCGGTCGCGGACGACCTCGGCTGGGAGTCGTTCTCCGTCATCGGCCACTCGATGGGCGGCAAGGCCGCGCAGCTCGTGCTCCTCGACGCCCCGCACCGCGTCCGCTCGATCATCGGCGTCTCACCGGTCTCCGCCGCCGGCTTCCCCCTCGACGGGGACACCTGGGAGCTCTTCGCGGGAGCCGCCGACGAACCGGCCAACCGCCGCGCGATCATCGACAACACCACCGGCGGACGGTACGACGACGCCTGGCTGGGCGCGCTCGTCGAACGCTCCGTCACCCGCTCCTCCGCGACGGCCTTCCGCGCCTACCTGGACTCCTGGTCCCGCGCGGACTTCCACGAGCGCGTCCGCGACAACCCGGTCCCCGTCCTGCTCGTGGTCGGCGCGCACGACCCCGCGCTCGGCACCGACGCGATGGAGGCGACCTGGCTGCGCTGGTACCCCAACGCGCGCCTCGAAGTCCTCAAGGACGCGGGCCACTACGCCCCCGAGGAGACCCCGCGGGCCCTCGCGGAGGCGATCGAGGCCTTCCTCGCCGCCTGAGAACCGCCGGGCCCCGGTGCCTCATCCGAAGGTCGACGGAACCGACGACTTTCGAGGACAGCGCCGGGGCTCCCCGGCATCGGATCATCGTGCTCTCGACCTCGGGGGCGGTCTTCCGGGGACCGTCCCCTACCGGCAGGAGCACCACCGATGGGCCTCGCACAGTCGCAGCACCGCTTTCTCGTCCGGCAGAAGGTCACGCTCATGGCCAACCGGTACCTGGTCCACACCGTCGGTCCGGACGGCTCCGAGGGAGAACTCGTCGCCTTCGCCCACCAGAAGAGGATGGCGCTCAAGGAGCACGTCACCTTCTACACCGACGAGTCCCGGCGCCAGGTGCTCTTCACCTTCAAGGCCCGTCAGGTCGTCGACCTCGGCGCGACGTACGACGTGCTCGGAGCCTCCGGCACCCGACTGGGCTCCTTCCGCAAGAACTTCGGCGCCTCCCTGCTGCGCAGCACCTGGCACATGAGCGGAGAGGGCGACGCGGCGGAGGTGACCGGCCAGGAGCGGAACGAGACCGTGGCGCTGCTGCGCAGAGCCTGGGAGTTCCTGCCCTTCACCGACTTCCTGCCCTTCGTCGTGCCGTACCACTTCGACTTCGCCGAGGGGGAGCGGCGCGTCATGTCGGTCGACAAGCGGTTCGGGATCCGGGACCGGTACGTCCTCGACATCGCCGACCCCGAGCTCGACCGGCGCCTGGCGATAGCCCAGACCGTGGCCCTCGACGCCCTTCAGTCCCGCTGACCCGTGGTCCCCTCCGGCGCGGCGCGGCCCGCCGTCCCGTGCGTGGACGCGTCTACCCTGGAGGGACGGGCCGGGGGCGGGCGACGTCCCTGGGTCCCGGCCGCGCGGGCGGAAGGGCGGCGGAACCATGTTCTTCGGCGATCGGACGGACGCGGGGCGGCAGCTCGCCGCCCGGCTCGACCATCTCAGGGGCCATGACGTCGTGGTCCTGGGGCTTCCACGGGGTGGCGTGCCGGTGGCGGTGGAGGTCGCCGAGGCCCTCGACGCGCCGCTCGACATCTGTCTCGTGCGGAAGCTCGGGGTGCCCGATCAGCCGGAACTCGCGATGGGGGCGCTCGGGGAGGGAGGGGTGCGGGTCCTCAACGAGCGGGTGATACGGGAGACCGGCGTCACCGACCGGGACATCGCGGCGGTGGAGGAGCGGGAGCTCGCCGAGCTCGACCAGCGCACCCGCCGGTACCGGGGCAGCCGGGCACCGGTGCCGCTGGACGGGCGGACGGTCGTCGTGGTCGACGACGGTCTGGCCACCGGAGCCACGGCGCTGGCGGCCTGCCGGGTGGTCCGGGCCCGGGGCGCCGCCCGGATCGTGCTCGCCGTCCCGGTCGGGCCGCGCGGGTGGACGACCCGCCTCGGCGGGGAGGCCGACGAGACCGTCGGTGTGCACGCGCCGGAGCTCTTCTTCGCGATCGGGCAGTTCTACCGTGACTTCTCGCAGACCCCGGACGCCGAGGTCGTCGCCTGCCTGGAGCGGAACAGGACCGCGCGTGTCCCGGTGGTCCAGGACACGGACGTCAGGATCCCGGTCGGTGGGGTCGCGCTCGGCGGGCGGCTCGCGGTGCCCGAGGACGCGGACGGCGTCGTCCTGTTCGCCCACGGCAGCGGCAGCAGCTGTCACAGTCCCCGGAACCGGGCGGTCGCCGCGGCGCTGAACCGGGCGGGCCTCGGGACGCTGCTCTTCGACCTGCTGACCGAGGCGGAGGCGACCGACCGGGCCCATGTGTTCGACACCCCGCTCCTCGCCGGGCGGCTCGCCGGGGCCACGGAGTGGCTGGCCGCGCGGCCCGAGAGCACCGGGCTGCCGCTCGGGTACTTCGGCGCGAGCACGGGTGCCGCCGCGGCCCTGTGGGCCGCGGGCGACCCCGCGTCCCCGGTGAGCGCCGTCGTCTCGCGCGGCGGCCGGCCGGACCTGGCGGCCGAGCACCTGGCCGCGGTGCGCGCCCCCACGCTCCTGGTGGTGGGCGGTGCGGACGCGCTGGTCCTGGACCTCAACCGGCGGGCGCTGGCGCTGCTGCGCTGTGAGAACCGGCTCGCCGTGGTGGGGGGCGCCGGGCATCTCTTCGAGGAGCCCGGCGCCCTGGAGGAGGTGGCGGACCTCGCCACCTCCTGGTTCGCCGGGCACTTCCGGCGGGGGATCAGTACGCCGAGTTGACGTTGTCGATGGAGCCGTAGCGGTCGGCCGCGTAGTTGCAGGCGGCGGTGATGTTGGCGACCGGGTCGAACAGGTCCATGGACGTGCCGGGCACGTGGTAGGCCAGGAAGGTCGGCTGGATGACCTGGAGGAGGCCCTTCGAGGGGGTGCCGGCGACCGCGTTGGAGTCCCACAGGTTGATGGCCTGGGGGTTTCCGGAGGACTCGCGCATGACGTTGCGGTAGATCCCGTCGTAGGACCCGGGGATGCCGCGCTGGCCCATGATGGCCAGCGACTCGCGGATCCAGCCGTCGAGGTTGTCGGCGTAGTTCGTCGCGGCGATCGGGGCCGCCTTGACGGCGGAGGGGGCGGCGACGGCGGGAGCGGCCGCGGCGGCGGAGGAGCCCGTTCCGGTGGCGACGGCCGGGGTGGCGCGACGCTCGGAGCGGCTCGCCCGCTCGGTCGCGGCGGACTTCTTCGCCTCGGCGTGAGTGGCCTTCGCGGCATCCCGACGAATCGTCAGTTCAAGGCCCGGGCGAATGAGTGACGGATTGTCACCCACGACGCTCTTGTTGGCCTGGTAAAGGCTCTTCCAGCCGCCCTGAATTCCCTTCTTGTGGGCGATCAGGGAAAGCGAGTCGCCGCTCACCACGGTGTAGGTGCGGGCGGCGGCCGGGGCCGCGGGGGCCTTGACGGTGATCGTCGCGGCCGGAGAGGCGGGCGCCTGGACGGCGGCCTGAGGGGCGCCGGACAGGGGTGCGGCGCCGGCGACGGCCGGGGCGATGAGCGGCAGGGTCAGGGCGACGCCACCGGTTCCGACCAGGGCGAAGCCGCGGGAGACGTGGCCGAGACGGGGACGGCGGTGCTTACCGAAAGCAGGCATGACGGTTTCCTCTCCGGCGCCTGCGGGGTGAGCTGTCGGGTTCGGACGGGAGATGTCCGGCCGCGCGCACGCGGCTGCACCCCGAGCCGTTCCGGAATCCGGACCGGCGTATTCGTGGGTCCCCCGCTCCTGCCGTCGGGTGAAAAGGGACGTTGAGCGAGCGGCGGCAGGATTGGGCGTTCCGCTCGAATGGAGGTGACCGTAGGCCAGTAATGCGACGGATAACAAGAGGAGTGGATGCCGGGTAAGGGGAAAAGGATCACGGAATTCGGAGAATTCAAGATCGACGCAGTCATCGGGGCGTCGAACTTCCTTGCCGGGCAAGGGGTGGGCGGAGATGCCGCGAACCGGCGGGGCCCGTCCAGTGAGTCGCGTCACCCAGGGCGCAATGTCCGAATAGGTCTTTTCATTCCGCACTGGGTAAATCGAGCGGAAATCACCGCCTCGGGGGGGTGACGTGGGCGACTCTCCGGGGTGGCTTAAAAGTCGCAAAACAGACATTCATCCTGAAAAATGGAGGAAGTCGACCCAGGAGTCATCCCATGCCGCCCACCGCCCCCGTCCTCAGCCCCGACGGCCTCGACCGCGAGGCGGCCGCACTCTTCGAGAGCGCCACCTGGCAGCGGATCGTCACGGACTGGACCGCCCCCGAGGCGTCACCACCGGCCGGGGAGGGCTGGCGGGAGCTGCTCAGCGTCCCGGTCGACCGGCTCGTGGCCGACGCCCTCGCGGCCCTGCCGCCTGCGCTCCCCGGCGAGCGCCGCCTCCCCGGACGGCTCGGAGCCGTGCTGCCGGACCGCCTCCACGCCTGGCGCCGCGTCGGGCAGGCCGAGCTGCGCCCCTCCGTGCACCTCGGCTACGCGCGCCTGGTGCTCACGGAGTGGGGCTGGCAGAACGCCCCGTACAAGCTGCGTGACGCCCGTGGCGCGCGCTGCGTCTGCGGCGCCCTCCTCGCCGCCCACCGCCTCGGCTACGGAGGGGCGGACACCATGCACGAGGCGGCCGCCTGGATCATGACCGAGCTCCGGTCCCGCGGCTGGCACGGCCTGATCGGCCCGTGGAACCGGGCGCCCGGCCGTACGGCCGACGACGCGGTGGCGCTCCTCGACGCCACGGTCCGCCGGGCGGCGCTCGCCGGGCGCTGACCGCGCGCCACCGGCCCCATGGCCTGGTGCCGCGCCCCCGGCCGGGGCCGGGCGGCGGCCCGAAGGCCGTCGCCCGGCATGCGGGGGAAGGTCAGCCGCTGACGCTCGGTGCGCCGTTCTCGATGTGGCCGGTGTACCGGCGCGACCAGGTCCCGTCGATGTCGGCGAGGATCGTGAAGTCGTACCAGCCGCCGTTGTACGCCACGGCGTTGAAGTAGTCCTCGCGGCTGGAGTTCGCCGGCACCGTGTAGGTCCACGGGCCGTCCGAGCGGTACGCGTTCGAGCGGATGGTGAAGGTGACCGGGCCGGCGGAACTGTTGGTCATCCGGAACCACAGTGCCGTCTTGCCCGTTCCCGGATCGGGTGCGTACCGCGCGGCCACCTCGACGGCCTTGCCGGCCTTGGATGCGTCCCCGATGAACCGGCGCAGGAAGCGGTTGGGGCCCATCATCGAGATGTCGTACTTGCCCGAGCCCGACCCCAGGCCGATGTTGAAGAAGTCCGTGGCCGTGTCACCGGGGTCGACGGTGTACTGCCAGGCGGCCGTGTCCCGGTACTGGTGCGGATGGATCGAGAAGTGCGCCGGCCGCCTGGCCTCCGCGCCCTGGTTGGTCATCGAGAACCAGGCCAGGATCTTGCCCGAGGCGCCGAACTCCAGGCGGTCGAGGTTGCCGTTCACCTGGTAGGGCAGGGCGCGCGCCGGACGGGTGCCGGACTCCTGCGCGGGCAGCGCGTTGTTCTGCGGGGCCGGGTTCGGCAGCGGGCCGCAGGTGGCCTGTCCGATGACCTTGGCCGTGGAGGGCAGGCCCGCGGGCACGCCGTACACCGGGCGGGCGAAGTCGAAGACGCCGGTCAGGTCGCCGGTGACCCTCCGGCGCCAGGCGCTGATGTTCGGGCAGGTCGCCGGGGTGCCGAGCGCCGCGGTCCAGGTCTCCATGAAGCGCAGCACCGACGTGTGGTCGAAGACCTCGGAGCTCACCCAGCCGCCACGGGTCCACGGGGACATGACAAGCATGGGGACGCGGAAGCCCAGGCCGATCGGGGTGCCGTCCAGGTACTCGCCCGCGGTGCCCGGCGGGGCCACCGGCGGCGGCACGTGGTCGAAGAAGCCGTCGTTCTCGTCGTAGTTGAGGAACAGCACCGTGGAGTCGAACACCTCGGCGTTCGCGGCCAGCGCGCGGTAGACGAGGTCGACGAAGTGGGCGCCGTCCCCGGGCGGGGCGTACGGGTGCTCGGAGAAGGCCTCGTTCGCGACCACCCAGGACACCTGCGGAAGGGTGCCCGCGACGACGTCGGCGCGGATCGCGGCGGCGATGTCGTCCGGCGTCGAGCCGGTCACCTTCGGGACCGAACCCATGCCCCGGTCGTACAGCGGGTCGCCGGGCCGCGCGTCGGTGAACTTCTTGAAGTACGCGAGGCCGTTGTCGCCGTAGTTGTCCTGGGCGTTCTGGTAGACCTTCCAGCTCACCCCGGCGCGCTGGAGCGCCTCGGCGTAGGTCTCCCAGGTGAGGCCCGACTCGTCGCCCCCGTCCTTGCTGGAGCCGTCGATCTTCCCGCTCCACAGGAACGTGCGGTTGGGGCCCGTGGCGCTCAGCGTCGAGCAGAAGTAGGCGTCGCAGATCGTGTAGTGGTCGGCGAGCGCGTGGTGGAAGGGGATGTCGCCCCGGTCGAGATGGCCGAGCGAGCGGGTGTTGCCCACGCCCGTGACCCAGTTGTCGAGACGCCCCTTGTTCCACGCGGCGTGCTGCGAGGTCCAGCTGTGCGGCAGGTCGCCGTTGCACTGCGCGAGGGTCTCGCCGTCGACGCCGCCCGCGGCCGGGGTGTCGCTGAGCTTCCAGGGGTACTGACGGCCGCCCCAGTTGGGCTGGTTGAACATGCCCCAGCCGCCGGGCAGGTTGCCCGCGGCCCGGTCGCCGAAGCCCCGCACGCCGCGCAGGGT
Source organism: Streptomyces sp. NPDC002232 (assembly GCF_042890295.1). Classification (NCBI taxonomy): domain Bacteria; kingdom Bacillati; phylum Actinomycetota; class Actinomycetes; order Kitasatosporales; family Streptomycetaceae; genus Streptomyces; species Streptomyces sp. NPDC002232. The sequence continues at coordinate 674,294 of NZ_JBIARV010000004.1, forward strand.
GCCGAAGTAGTGGTCGAAGCTGCGGTTCTCCTGCATGAGGATCACCACGTGCTTGACGTCGGTGAGCGTGCCGGTCGCGGTGCTCGCGGCGGCCGAAGCCTGCGCCGGCGGCAGCGCGGCCCCCGCCATGAGCCCGGCACCGATCCCGACGAAACCCCTGCGGCTGATGGGAATCATGCCCCGCCTCTCCTGTCACGGTGTGCCCCAGCGGCACGTCGGAGACATGATGGGGGAGGGGAGCTTAAAGGTATACATCCGTGCGGTAATTACTGTGTGAACACGCAAAGGCCCTGAGACGCTGGCTCCCGGATTGGTCCGACTTCAGACCAATGATGATTTCGGCAGGGTCCACGCGCGTCAGACGGCGAGGACCTTCACTCCGGCCTCCGTGAGCTGGGCCACGGTCTCGGGGGTGATGCCCGTGTCCGTCACCAGGAGGTCGATCCGGTCCAGCCCGCAGATCCGGGCGAACGCCCGGCGGCCCATCTTCGAGGAGTCGGTCACCACGACGACCCGGCTCGCCCGTTCCGCGAAGAGCCGGCTGATGCTCGCCTCGTCCTCCTGGTGGGCCATCACGCCGAGCTCGGGGTCGACCCCGTCCACCCCGAGCACCACCACGTCGAGCACGACCTCGTTGAGCACGCCGACCGTCAGCGGCCCCACCAGCTCATAGGTCTGGGGACGGGCGACGCCCCCGGTCGTGACGATCTTGATCTGCGGACGCACCGCGAGCTCGCCCGCGATGTTCAGCGCGTTGGTGACCACGGTCAGCGCGGGCCCGGCCGCCGGAGCTCCGGGAGCCTCGGTCCGGCCGCTCGCGAACCGCAGCGCGAGCGCCCGCGCGACCTCCGTGGTCGTCGTGCCCCCGTTGAGCCCGACGACCTCGCCGGGCGCCACCAGATCCGCCACCGCCTCCGCGATCCGGCGCTTCTCCGGCGCGTGCCGGGCCGACTTGTAGCGCAGCGGAAGCTCGTAGGAGACGCCGTGCGCCACCGCCCCGCCCCGCGTCCGTACGAGCAGCCGCTGCTCGGCGAGCTCGTCGAGGTCCCGGCGGATCGTGGCCGCGGAGACGTCGAGCGCGGTCGCCGCCTCCTCCACCTCCAGCTTCCCCGAGGCCGCGAGCAGCTCCAGAAGCGTGTTCCACCGCTCGTGCTTGGACATGGGTCCCTCCCTCCACCGGGGGCGCGCCCGCATGACCACCCCGCTCGTGCGCGCGTCCGATTCTAGCCGCCGAAGGGTGCGAGATCTGGAAAGAGGATGCATGTTTCTGCTTGAATGGGCGTGTCTTCAAGCATCTTCCATCATCATCGCGCATTCTTCTTGCAAGGAGATCGGCATGACCACCACCCGCACCGCCGTGGAGATCGCTTCCCAGCCGGCGACCTGGCGCCAGGCGGCCCGCACCCTGTCCCAGCACGTAGCGGCCCTGCCCCGGCGCGGCGAGCGGGTCGCGGTGATCGGTTGCGGCACCTCCTGGTTCATGGCCCTCGCCTACGCGGAGCTGCGCGAGTCCGGCGGCCACGGCGAGACCGACGCCTTCGCCGCCTCGGAGTTCCCCCACGGCCGCCGCTACGACCGGGTCGTGGCCATCACCCGTTCCGGCACCACCAGCGAGGTCCTCGCCGTCCTGTCCCGCCTGCGCGGCACCGTCCCCACCGGCGCGATCACGGCCGATCCCACGACCCCGGTGATGGACCTCGCCGACGAGGTCGCCGTCCTCGACTTCGCCGACGAGGAGTCCGTCGTCCAGACCCGCTTCGCGACCACCGTGCTCGCCCTCTTCCGCGCGCACCTGGAGTCCGAGGACGCCCTCCCGGAGGGGCTCGCGACCGTCGAGGACGCCGCGCGCGACGCCGAGCGGGCCCTCGTCTCCCCGCTCGACGAGAGCGTGCGGGGGGCCGAGCAGTTCACCTTCCTCGGCACCGGCTGGACCTACGGACTCGCCCTGGAGGCCGGCCTGAAGATGCGGGAGGCGGCCGGCGCCTGGACCGAGGCGTACCCCGCCATGGAGTACCGCCACGGCCCCATCAGCATCACCGGACCCGGCCGCGTGACCTGGGGCTTCGGCGTCCTGCCCGCCGGACTCGCGGACGAGGTGCGCAAGGTGGGCGGCACCCTCGCCGAGAGCGACCTCGACCCGCTCGCCGAGCTCGTCCGCGCGCAGCGCCTCGCCGTCGCCGTCGCCGAGGCCCAGGGGCTGAACCCGGACACCCCCCGCAACCTCACGCGCTCCGTCGTCCTCTCCGACGTCCATGCCTGACCGCCGACCCGCGCCCGCCCACCATCCCGGAGAAGCACCATGCCGCTGACGCCCACCGACGAGATCGTCCGCCGCGCCCGCGCCGCGGGCACCGGGGTGGGGGCCTTCAACGTCCTCCAGCTCGAACACGCCCAGGCCATCGTGACGGGCGCCGAGAACGCCGACCGTGCCGTCGTCCTCCAGATCAGCGAGAACACCGTCCGCTACCACGGAGCCCTGGAACCGGTCGCGCTCGCCTCCCTGGCCGTCGCACGCGCCGCCAAGATCCCCGTCGCCGTGCACCTCGACCACGCCGAGAACCCCGACCTCGTCCGCGAGGCCGTCGCCCTCGGCCTGGGCTCGGTCATGTTCGACGCCTCGAAGCTGCCGTACGCGGAGAACGTCGCCGCGACCCGCGAGGTCGTGGAGCACTGCCACCGCCACGGCGTCTGGGTCGAGGCCGAGCTCGGTGAGGTCGGCGGCAAGGGCGGCGCCCACACCCCGGGCGTGCGCACGGACCCCGATGAGGCCCGCGCCTTCGTCTCCGCGACCGGAGTAGACGCCCTCGCCGTGGCGGTCGGCAGTTCCCACCAGATGGTGACCCGCGACGCCGTCCTCGACCTGGACCTGATCGCCCGGCTCCGCGCGGCGGTGGACGTCCCGCTCGTCCTGCACGGCTCCTCCGGGGTCGCCGACCCGCACCTCGCCGAGGCGGTCACGGCGGGCATGACCAAGGTGAACGTCTCCACCCACCTCAACAAGGCCTTCACCGCGGCCGTCCGCACCCACCTGGCCGAGCACCCCGACACGGTCGACCCGCGCCACTACCTCACCCCGGCCCGCGCGGCCGTGGCCCAGGAGGTCGCGCACCTCCTGTCCGTCCTGTCACCGTGACGGCGCCGACGGAGTGACCCCGCCCGTCCGGACCTCCTGAAGCGCCGTCAGGAGGTCCCGCACGGCCGGCAGGGCCAGCGAGGACTCCCGTACCGCCGCGTGGAGGGAGCGGACCGGCTCGGGACCGCGGACCTTCCGGACCACCACGTGCGGGTGACGGCCGCCGAGGCCCATCAGCGGGACGAGGCTGATGCCGAGACCGGCCGCGACGAAACCCTGCGCGGTCGCGTACTCCTCGCACTCCACCGCGATGTCCGGGGTGAACCCGGCCGCCGCGCACGCGTCCAGGACCGCGTCCAGACAGGGCCCCGGGCGCTCGCTGCCGACCCACGGCTCCGCCGCCAGGTCCGCCAGGTCCACGGCACCCCGGCGAGCGGCGAGCCGGTGGCCCCGGGGCAGGACGGCGCGGTACGGGTCGTCGACCAGCGGGACCAGCCGGAGCCCCTCACCGGGCGACTCCGGAGCACCCCGGGGCCGGACGACGAGGGTCAGATCGGTCTCCGTGTCGGGCGGGCCGTCGGCGATCCTCAGATCGACCCGTACGCCGGGGTGTTCCGCCCGGAACCGGGCCAGGGCCGGTGCGACCAGGTCGGCGCCCGCCGTGGCGAAGTAGCGCACCGAGATCTGCCCGGTCCGGCCCGCCCTGAGATCGGCGAGCGCCGTCTCCGCCTCGGCCACCTGACGGCCGATGACGGCGGCGTGCTCGGTCAGCAGCCGCCCGGCGGCGGTCGGCCGCACGCCCCGGCCGAAGCGTTCGAGCAGCGCGATGCCGGCCTCCTTCTCCAGGGCGGCGATCTGCTGACTCACGGCGGACGGGGTGTACCCGAGGTGCCCGGCGGCGGCCGTGACCGAGCCACTGGCGACGACGGCCCGGAGCACCTGCATGCGTCTCACATCGAGCATGTAGCAGAGCTTAACGCCGGGTGCACGAACCTTCGCTTGTCCTGTCGGCTCGGTCCCGGGACCGTGGACGGCATGACTTCGGCGATACGCATGGGCGTCCTGGCCCTGCTCTGGGGCTCCGGCTTCCTCTGGATCAAGATCTCCCTCGACGAGGGCCTCACCCCTGGGTGGATCACCTTCGTCCGCTGCCTCCTGGGCGCGGCCGTCCTCCTCGCGCTCGCCCACGGGGCCGGTCAGCGGCTGCCGCGCGACCGCGCCACCTGGGGCCGACTCCTGATCGCCGCCCTCCTCTGCAACGCCCTGCCGTTCCTCCTCTTCTCAGTGGGGGAGCAGACCGTCGACAGCGGGGTGGCGGGCGTCCTGAACGCCACCACGCCGCTCTGGTCCCTCCTCATCGGCCTCGTCATCGGTACGGAACGCCCGCTGCGCCCGGCCCGGCTCGCCGGACTCGCCCTCGGCTTCACCGGTGTCCTGCTGATCTTCGCGCCCTGGAGCGCGGGCTCCGGCCTGATGACCGGGGGAGCGCTCGCCCTGCTCGGCGCGTCCCTGAGCTACGCGGTGGCCTTCGCCTACATGGCCCGCCGGCTGACCGACCGGGGCACCGCGCCCCTGGCCCTCTCCGCCGCGCAACTCCTCGCGGCGACCGCACTCAGCGCCCCTGCCCTGACGGCGGGCGGCCCGGCGGAGGTGACGGCGGCGGGCGTGCTCGCCGTCCTCGTCCTCGGTGTCCTCGCGACCGGGCTCACCTTCCACCTCAACTACCGGATGATCGCGGAGGAGGGCCCCACCAGCGCCGCCACCGTCGGCTACCTGCTCCCGGTGGTCTCCGTCACCCTGGGCGCCCTGGTCCTGCACGAGCCCCTGACCGCCCGGGTGCTGACGGGCATGATGGTCGTGCTGATCGGCGTCGGCCTGACCCGCTTCCGGACGAGCGCCGCCCGGCGCGCGGCGACGGCCCGACCCGGGGCTGGACTGGCCCCGGCGCGCGGCGACGCCTGACCCGGGGGCGGACGGGCCCCGCCGGCGCGCGGCGTCGGTCCGACCCGGTTCCCGGACGAGCATCGCCCGGCGTGCGGCGTCGGTCTGACCCGGGGCCGGACGGGCCCCGCCCGGGGCGCGGCGGCGGACGGACCGGCCGCCCTGGCGCCGCCTAGCCGTCCTGGTCGACCGGCTCGGCCACGAACAGGGGGATCTCACGGTCGGTCTTGACCTGGTAGTCGGCGTAGTCCGGGAACGCGGCGACGGCCCGCTCCCACCAGGCCCGGCGCTCCTCGCCCGTGACCAGACGGGTCCTCATGTCCCACCGGCGGGTTCCGTCGCGCAGTTCGACCAGGGGCGCGGCGACCAGGTTGTGGTACCAGACGGGGTGCTTGACCGCGCCGCCGTTGGACGCGACGAGCGCGTACGCGCCCTCGTGCTCGACCCGCATCAGCGGGGTCTTGCGGAGCTTGCCGCTGCGGGCGCCCCGGTTCGTGACCAGGACGACGGGCATGCCCCGCATCGTCGTGCCCTCGGTGCCGCCGGACGATTCGTACAACTCGACCTGGTCGCGCACCCACTTCGTCGTGCTGGGCTCGTACTCGCCTTCGAGGGGCATGAGGGGCGTCCTTTCCGAGGGAGGCCGGTGGAGCCGGCCCGATCCCCCCGACGCTATCCGACGCCCCCCGCCCCCACCCGCACCGCGCGAGGCGGGTGCGCGTGGTGTCGGTGCCCGCCCTGATACCGGCCACCGGAGCGCGCGATCCGGCCAGGTCGGAGGCCTTTTCGGGGGCTTCGATTGCAGAGATATGGCAGATCCATGACAAGACCTCAACTTCCTTGAGCACGGCCCGTGGAGAGGCCAGGCTGCTGAGCGCAGCGGGACCGGACGCACCGGTCCCGACCACGTACGTGATCCCACGTGCACCCCCACTGTCGCGCCGCCCCCACCCTTCGGGCGCGACGCCCACGAGGAGGACTCCCGCGCCATGGCACTCCCCAAGAGCACCAAGACCCGCCTCGCCGTGACGGCTTCGGCCGCGACCGCCGCCGCCCTGCTCGGTACCTTCGCCGCCGTCCCCGCCCAGGCCGCTCCGGTCGAGGGCACCGTCCTCGCGGCGGGCTCCGCCGACGCGGTCCCCGGCAGCTACATCGTCACCCTGAAGCAGGGCGCGGGCCTCAAGGCCGCCTCCGCCGAGGGACGGAGCCTCATAGCCGGTTACGGCGGCACGGTCGGCAAGACCTTCGGCTCCGCCCTCAACGGCTACACGGCCACCCTCGGTGCCACCGAGGCCCGCCGCCTCGCCGCCGACCCGGCCGTGGCGTCCGTCGAGCAGAACCGGATCGTCCGCGCCGACGCGACCCAGACCAACGCGCCCTGGGGCCTGGACCGCATCGACCAGGCGGACCTGCCGCTCTCCGGCACGTACACCTACCCCGACAGCGCCGGCGACGGCGTCACCGCCTACGTGATCGACACCGGTGTGCGGATCACCCACTCCGAGATCGTCGGGCGCGCGGTGAACGGCTACGACGCGGTCGACGGCGACGCGGTGGCCCAGGACGGCAACGGGCACGGCACGCACGTCGCCACCACCATCGCCGGCACCACCTACGGCGTGGCCAAGAAGGCGAAGATCGTCGCCGTCCGCGTCCTCGACAACAACGGCTCCGGCACCACCGCCGGTGTCATCGCCGGCATCGACTGGGTCACCGCCCACCACGCGGCGGGAGCCCCCGCCGTGGCCAACCTCTCGCTCGGCGGCGGCGCCTCCACCGCCCTCGACAACGCCGTGAAGAACTCCATCGCGGACGGCGTCACCTACGCCGTCGCCGCCGGCAACTCCGGGACCAACGCGTCCTCCACGTCGCCCGCCCGCGTCGCGGCCGCCCTCACCGTCGGCGCCACGAGCAACACCGACGCCAAGGCCAGCTGGTCCAACTACGGCTCGGTCCTCGACCTCTTCGCCCCCGGCGTCTCCATCACCGCCGGCTGGAACACCAGCGACACCGCCACCAACACCATCTCGGGCACCTCCATGGCCACCCCGCACGTGGCGGGCGCGGCCGCCGTCTACCTGGCCGGGCACCCCTCCGCCACTCCGGCCCAGGTCGCCACGGCCCTGGTCAACGGCGCCACGCCCAACAAGGTGACCAGCCCCGGCAGCGGCTCCCCGAACCGCCTCCTGAAGATCGTCCCGTAAGGCGCGCACGGAACCGCCCCGGAGACCCTGACGGTCTCCGGGGCGGTTCCCGTCGCCCGGGTCAGGACACCGGCCGCAGCTCCGTCTGCCGTGTCATCCGCGCGAGTTGCTCGACCTCGGCGTCGGTCATGGCCTCGGAGGCCATGAACGTCACGACCCCCATGCTTCCCCGGTCGGTCCAGAAGCAGACGGCCTTGGGCGTCCCCGCGAGGTCCTCGGTATACCGGTCGCAGCGCATCCAGCCGCCGTAGGCGCCCGCGTCCGCCATCCAGCCGTCGCCGAGCGGGGTCACCCCGGGCGTGCTCGCCAGGAGCGCGCCGCTCTCCTCCACCAGAGCGACCGTGGCGTCGTGGAAGTCGCCGATCGACGCGGTCACCGAGAGGCCCGACCCGTCGCCCGAGCCGCCCGTGTAGACGGCGTTGAACGAGGTCTCGACCCGCCCGGACGAGGAGCCGAACCCGGCACCCTCCGGGACCCCGCCGACGTCCATCCGCGCCATGCCGCGGAAGCTGTCCGGTGCGACCGCCTCGTACCGCGGGTACGCCGTGTACTCGGCGTACGCGAGGGTACCCGTCGTGACGCCGGCGCCGAGGAGCACGGCCGCACCGGCCCCGACGAGGACCAGCTCCCGCCGCGAACGGCGCGGCACCTCAGGGAGATACGGTTCCGCGGCGGCGGGCTCCCCGTCCACCGAGCCCGGAGCCTGCTCCCCGTCCGCCTCGCCCGGGGTCCGCTCCCCGTCCACTGCGCCCGACATCCGCTCCCCGCCCCGTGCGCGGGCACCGCGCAGGAGCAGTCCCAGCGCCAGGAGCGGCAGATCGGCGATCACGGCGACCGTGAACGGGATCCAGACCGGGAACCCCTCCACCGCGAACCGCGCGATCACCAGCGCCGCCACGACGAGCTGGACGACGAACACGTACTCCGGCCGGCGCAGGACGAGCCGCCGCAGGGGCGCGCGGCCCGGGCGGCCGAGGGCGTCGAGCGAGGCGTCGAGAACCGCGAGCCGCCGGTCGTACGGCGCGCGGGCCACCTGCCGCCGCACCTCTTCCCCGGCCGCCTCGGGCGACGCGGCTGAGGTCAGCGCGTGGACGACGTCGTGACGCTGCACCCGGGCGGCCGAGGGCCCTCTGCCCGCCGTGGCGGCCAGGACGTCGGTCGACGTCGACGCGTCGGCCCGGCGCAGCTGCGGCGAGTCCGGCGCCAGCTCCCGGAGCCGCTCCAGCAGGACGGGGCCGCGACGGTGCCGTCCGGGCCGGTCCAGGGGGTCGGAGCGCAGACAGAGTTCGGCGTACCCGGCGAGGAGATCGAGGTCGTCGGGGAAGGCGTCGAGAGCCCGGCGGAAGACCCGCTCGGCCTCGTCGTCGTGGTCGTCCTCGTCCTCGGCCAGGTGCGCGCGGGCGAGGGCGAGGAAGAGCGCCGGGTCGGGCCCTTCCGCCTCCAGGGCCGCCTTCGCGGCCTCACGCGCCTCCGGGTACCGGCCCGCGGCGATCAGCGCGGTCGCCCGAGCGCACGCCGCCCCGGACGCGGACATGCCGTCTTCTTCGCTGTGCAAGAGTCCCCACCCTGATGTTCCGGCCCGACGTCCCCGGCCGATCGCGTCACTATCGCCTGCCGCGGAATGCCTGGTCAAACAGGTATCGGAGGGCTCCGGGCGCTCCCGCCCCACCGGACCCTGAGAGGATCGCCGGGACGACCGACTGGTCCCCGCCCCCTCAGGAGCAACTGGTGCACACCCTCGCGTACGCCGACGTCACGAGCGCCGCCGACCGGATCGCCGGCCATGTCCGGCCCGTCACGGTCACCCCCGCCGACCCAGGGGCCGGGACGTACGAACTCCACCTCGCGCTGGAACTCATGCAGCACACCGGTTCCTTCAAGGTCCGCGGCGCGCAGAACTTCCTCCTCGCCCACCGGGAGCGGGGGACCCTGCCGGCCGCCGGCGTCACCATCGCCTCCGGCGGCAACGCGGGCCTCGCCTGTGCCTGGGCGGCGCGCCGCGCCGGGGTCACGGCGACCGTCTTCCTGCCCGCCACGGCACCCCGGGTGAAGGTCGACAGGCTGCGCGACCTGGACGCCGACGTCCGGCTCGTCGGGTCGGAGTACGCCGAGGCGCTCGCCGCCTGCGAGGCGTTCGCCGCCGAGACCGGCGCCCTCGCCTCCCACGCCTACGACCACCCGCTGATCGCGGCCGGCGCGGGCACCCTCCTCGACGAGATCCACCGGCAGGTCCCCGGCCTCGACACCGTCGTCGTCGCGGTCGGCGGCGGCGGGCTCTTCGCCGGCGTCGCCACCGCCGCCCGGCACCACGGCATCCGTACCGTCGCCGTCGAACCCGAGAACTGCCGCGCGCTGGACGCCGCGCTCAGGGTCGGGCACCCCGTCGACGTGAGCGTCGACTCCGTCGCGGGCGACGCCCTCGGGGCCCGCCGCGCCACCGCCCTCGCCGTGAGCGCCGCCCAGGACGACGCCGTGCGCACCGTCCTCGTCACGGACGCCGCCGTCGTCCGGGCCCGCCGGGCCCTCTGGGACGACCGCCGTCTCGCCGTCGAACACGCCGCGGCCACCGCCCTGGCGGCGCTGACGGACCCGGACGGAACCGCCTACCGTCCGTCGCCGGGCGAGAGGGTCTGCGTCGTCCTCTGCGGCGCGAACACCGATCCGGCGGACCTCACGCCGCCCCGCCAGCCCTGACCCGCCCACCGTCCGGAGCCGGGCCGGCGGACCGCCATGCCGCACGACCGTACGCGGGGACGGGCGGGCCCATGAAGGCGTCGAGCCCCTCGACGACCGCACGGAGCTCGCGGGCCCCCGGCGTGACATCCCCCGGGCCACCTCGTCGAGCAGGGCACGGCCCTCGCGAGGATCGCCGCAGCAGTACCCGTGCACGTTCCCGAACTCGTCGTCGTGCCAGAGCTCCCGCGCCGGACGGTGGACGTACTCCCTCCACCGGCTCAGGGCACGGCCGACGTCCCCGGGGCGGAGCTGGTTCCAGGCGCGTTCGAGGCGCACGATCTCGCCCAGCGCCCGCGAGGAGAGACGGTCGACGGCAGGCCCCGCGTGCGGTGGCCTTCCCCTGTCCGGCATCTGGGCCCGGACGCGCCCCGGCCGTCTACGCGGCACGGACCTCTCGACGGATCGTCATGCCGTTCATGATGCCACTGTCTCCGACGGCCGCCCGGCCGGCGGCCGGCCCGGGCCGCGCGCCGGCAGCGGACGGCTGAGGACGAGATGGGTGGTCGTGCTCCCGAACTCGGCCAGCAGGTCGACGATCTCCTCCAGATGCGCCATCGATGTCGTCGCCACCTTGAGCACGTAGCAGTCGTCACCGGTCGTACGCAGACACTCCAGGATCTCCGCACGCTCACCGAGCAGCCGGCGCAGCGGCTCGTGCCGGGTCCCCGGGTACTTCAACCGGACGACCGCGAGCACCGCGTAACCGATCCGCTCCAGGTCCACCTCCGCCCGGTAGCCCGTGATGACCCCGGACTCCTCGAGGCGCCGCACCCGCTCCTTCGTCGCCGACGCGCTCAGGTTCACCCGCCGCGCGAGCTCCGTGTAGGCGATCCGGCCGTCCCGCTGGACCTCCGACAGGATCGCCCAGTCCGTCGTGTCGATGCTCTCGGTCATCCGAGCAGAATACCGGCGAATGCACGGCCGAACGGCCCCTGAACAGGCGGGAATCACTTCTGATCGCCCGGCGCGCCTGGCTAGCCTGTGCCGCGTGAAGATCGGAGTCAACATCCTCAACTTCGGCCCCGGAGCCGACCCCGGAACACTGCGCGAGTGGGCCCGGACCGTGGAGGGCCTCGGATACGACCTGCTGATGCTCTCGGACCACATCGCCATCACCCCCGACGTCGCCGAGCGCTACCCGGCCCCCTTCTACGAGCCGTTCACCACCCTGTCGTGGCTGGCCGGCGTCACCACCCGGGTGCGGCTCGGCACGACCGTCCTCATCGCCCCCTACCGACACCCCCTGCTCACCGCGCGCATGGCGGCCAACCTCGACGCCCTCAGCGACGGGCGGCTCGTCCTCGGAGTGGGAGTGGGCTGGGCCCGCCAGGAGTTCGCCGCCCTGGGGATCCCGTTCGAGCGCAGGGGACGGCTCACCGACGAACACCTCGCCGCGCTGCGCGAGGCCTGGGCCGACACCGCCGCCTACGGCGACCGCCGCATCCCGGTCTGGATCGGCGGCCACAGCGACGCCGGACTGCGCCGCGCCGTCCGGTTCGGCGACGCCTGGCACCCCCTCCGCCGCACCCTGGCGCAGCTCCGCGACGGCGCCGCCAGACTCCAGGAACACGCGGACGAGCAGGGCGTCCCGCGCCCCGCCCTGGCCCCGCGCATCGCCCTGAGGCTCACCCCCGAACCGGTCGGCCGACCCGACCGCGTCGCGGGGGAGGGGACCGTCGACCAGGTCATGGACGACCTCGACCAGCTGCGCCGGATGGGCGCCGAGTGCGTCGTCCTCGACCCGTACGGCGGCGACCCCCAGGAGACCGCACACCCGCAGAAGGCCTGGCAGGCACTCGCCACCGTGGCCGCGCGCCTCGCCCCGCACCGCACCCGAACGGAGCCGTCATGACGACAGCCGACGACCGCACCCTCCTCCGCCGCGCCATCGCCCTCGCCGCTGAGGCACGGGACGGCGGCGACCCGCCCTTCGGCTCGCTCCTCGCGGCGCCGGACGGCACCGTCCTGGCGGAGGAGCGCAACACCACCCTCACCGACCGGGACATCACCGCCCACCCCGAACTCAAGCTCGCCCGGTGGGCGGCCAGGGAACTGGACCCCGTGACGGCCGCCGCGACCACGATGTACACCAGCTGCGAGCCGTGCGGCATGTGCGCGGCGGTCATCCGTCAGGCGGGCCTCCGCCGCGTCGTCTACGCGCTCTCCGGCGCGCAGCTCCTCGACATCCGCCCCGCGGCCGACCGGCCGCCCGTGCCGCAGGACGGCCCCGCGCTGCTCGACGAGGTGCGGGCCGCGGTCGAGCCGTACTACCGCTGATCCGCCGACGCCCGGGCGCGCCCGCCACCGTGAGGCGGGGCGTCCCGTGCGTCAGGATGGGGGCATGACCGAGATCCTCACCCCCCGCCTCCTCCTCCGCCGCTGGAACGACGACGACCTCGTCCCGATGGCGGAGATCAACGCCGACCCCGAGGTCATGCGGTGGATCGGCGACGGCTCGGTCCGCGACCTGGAAGAGACCGCCGAGGCCATCGAGCGGTACGAGGAGGAATGGGACGAGGAGGGCTTCGGGCTCTTCGCGGTCGAGATCCTCGGCTCCGGAGAGCTGATCGGCTTCGCCGGGCTGTCGGTCCCGGACTTCCTCCCCGAGGTGCTCCCCGCCGTGGAGATCGGCTGGCGCCTGGGCCGTCCGTACTGGGGCCAGGGGTACGCCTCCGAGGCCGCCCACGCCGTCCTGGAGTTCGCCCTCCAGGACCGCGGCCTCGACCGCGTGATCGCCATCGCCCACACCGGCAACCGCGCCTCCGAGAACGTCATGCGCAAACTCGGCATGGTGCCGGAGCGGGAGACGAGCCACCCGGTCCTCGGCCTTCCCCTGCGCGTCCATGCCATCGACCTCACCGAGTACGCGGCGTGAGCGCGCGCCCGGCGTGAGCGCCGGGACGCGCCGGAGAGCCGTCAGCGGCGCCCCGGCCCGTCACCGCCGCGCCGTCAGTGGCGCTCGGGCAGGTCCCGCTCCGCCGGCAGCGACGAGAGGTCGCGGGCCGTCGGCGACGCTGCCGCGCGCGAGGACGCCGCCGCCGGCTTCTTCCCGCAGAAGGCCGCCTCCAGCGTTCCGCCGAGCGCCGTGTTCGCCTCGCCGTGGTTCGACGTGTTCGCCAGGGCGGACAGACTGCGCCGGCCGTCGCCGGTCGAGAACGCGTACGTGTAGAAGCCCTGCACGGTGCCCGTGTGCCCGTACACCCGCGTACCGCAGGACAGGTCGTAGCGGCGCAGGCCCAGTCCGTAGAAACGGGTGTTCGTGGCATCCGTCGGCGTGACCGTCGTCATGGCCTCCAGCATCGCCGGGGACAGCAGCCGGCCGCGCATCAGCGCACTGGTGAAGGTGTTCAGATCGGCCGGGCTGGAGATGACCGCACCGGCGGACTGCGCCCAGGACACCGTCTGCTCCGTGGAGTCGACGAGCGGGTCGCCGGCGGCGTCCGGGTGCAGGTAGCCCCGCACGCGCAGGCCCGCGATGCGGGTGTCCGGGTGGACGTACGACGTGCTCGTGAGCTTCAGCGGAGTGAAGATGCGGCGCTGGTACGCGTCGGACACAGGCCGGCCGGTGAGCTTCTCGATGAGCATCCCGACGACCACGAAGTTCGCGTTGGAGTACTGGTACGACACGCCGGGCTCGGTCGTGCGGGGCTCGCGCAGGGACAGGTCGACGAGCTCCCGGTAGCTGAACACCCGGTTCCGCACGGCCTCGAAGCCCGGCACGGTGTCGTTGAACATCGCGTCCGTGTAGTCGGCCAGCCCGCTCCGGTGCGTCAGCAGGTGCCGGACGGTGATCCGGTCGTCGGGCAGCAGCCCCGGAAGGTACTGGTCGACCGGCGCGTCGAGCTCCAGCCGGCCCTCCTCGACCAGCTGGAGGAGCACCACCGAGGAGAAGGTCTTGCTCACGCTGCCGATGCGGAACCGGGCGTTGATGTCCATGGGCGCCCCCGACGCCCGGTCCCGGACGCCCGCGGTCCGGCTCCGGACCCCGTCGGGACCGCTGAACCGGGCCATGGCGCCCGGGGCGCCGTTGGCCATGGCCGAGTCGAGCGCCGCGGCCACTCCGGCCATGTCCGGGGCGGGAACGGCCCGCGCGGCGGCGGGAGCGGGAGGCGTGGCGAACGCGCTGGTGGCCGGAGCGAGACCCGCCGCCAGCGCGGCGATCAGGGTGGCGCTCACGGCCAGGCGGCGGTGCGACGACTGGAACACGGTGATTCCTCTGCTTCTTGCGAACGTTCGGCGCGGCACTCGGCGGGGGTGGGCCGCAGGAGCGGGGACCGCGCCGCTGTCGCGCGGGGCCCCCGATGTCCAACGATCATGAGTGCCGCGGGCTCCTGAACGGTTCCGGACACGAGGAACGAGATCCGGACGGCGTAGTTCCCGTCCCGAGGGGTTCCGGTGCCACACGGCGTAGTTCCCGTCCCGAGGGGTTCCGGTGCCACACGGCGTGGTTCCCGTCGCGAGGAGTTCCCGTGCCGCACGGCGTGGCTCCCGTCCCGAGGAGTTCCGGTGCCACGCTTCCTGCCGCAGCGAGTACGGAGCGCCCGGCGGCTCCGGCGCACGGTAGGGTCCCGGCCGTCGCGACGACCTTCGCGACGGCCGGGAACACACCCGAGAAGGAGGGGACACGTGAAGCGCGCCGTTGTTCTGGGAGGAAGCTTCGCCGGGCTGCTCGCCGCCCGGGTCCTGAGCGGCTTCGCCGACGAGGTGCTCGTCGTCGAACCCGACCTCCTCGGCGAGGGCGGGGACGGTACGGGACCGGGCGCGCCGCACCGACGGCAGCTGCACGCCCTGCTCGCCATGGGGCACACCCGGATCGAGGACCTCTTCCCGGGCATCACCCGGGAGATGGTCGACGGCGGCGCCCGCCTCGGCCGGGGCGACGAGGTCCGGTTCTACGTCGACGGCGCCCTCAAGGCCCCCGTCGCCGACGTGACGATGCTCGGCGCCGGCCGCCCGTTCATCGAGGCGCACGTCCGCCGCCGCGTCACGGCCCTGGGCAACGTCAGGACCGAGCGGGCCACCGCCAAGGGCCTGATCCTGAAGGGCGGACGGGCCGTCGGAGTCCGGCTGGCCGCCGCGCACACCCCTGACGCCGAGGACACCGAGTACGACGTGCCGGCCGACCTCGTCGTCGACGCCATGGGCCGCTCCAGCCGGCTCACCTCCTGGCTCGCGGCCGAGGGCTGGGGCCAGGCCCCGGTGGACCGCATGCGCGTCGACCTCGGCTACGCCACCGCCCGCTTCACCCGGGGGAGCGAGCTCCCGGACACGGTCGTCGCCCACTCCACCCCGGGCCCCGCCCACGACTACCAGCCCGTCCTGTGCGAACCCGGGGCCCTGACCGCCACCGAGGACGGCACCTGGTCCGTCGTCCTCGCCGGATACGCCGAGCACCGCCCCGGGCGCGACCCCGCGGAGTTCCTCGCCCGGATGAGGCGCTGCGTCGCCCCGCTCCGCGAGGTCGCCGAGCGCTGCGAGATGACCGGCGGGGTGGAGCCCTTCCACTTCAGGGAGAGTCGCCGGCGCCGGTTCACGGACCTGACAGACTTCCCCGGCGGACTCGTCGTCCTGGGAGACGCCATGGCCACCGTGAACCCCGTCTACGGCCAGGGACTGACGCTCGCCGCGCTCCAGGCCTCCTCCCTCCACGTCCACCTGCGGAGCGGCGCCTCGCCGCACGACCCGGCCTGGGGCTACTTCCGCCGGGCCGCCGTGGTGGTCGACGCCGCCTGGCAGCTCTCGACGACCGCCGACCTCGCCCAGCCGCACGTCACCGGCCCCTACCCGCGCGGCTACCGGATCCTGCGCTGGGCGGGCGACCGCATCACCACCGCCTCGGTCAGGGACTCGCGGGTCAACCAGACGTACCTGGACGTCGTCCACATGCGCGCGCACCCCAGGGCGCTCACCGCACCCCGCGTCCTCGCCCGGACCGCGCGCGTCCTCTGGAGAAGCTGACCGGGAAGCCACCAGGACCGCCGCTGACCAGCGCGGACACCCGGCCGCGTACCCTCGTGGACGTGTCCTCCTCACGTCTCCACCGCGTCGCCGTCCTCGTCCTCGAAGGAGCGAAACCCCTCGACGTCGGCATCCCCGCCCAGGTCTTCACGACCCGCGCGAGCATGCCGTACGAGGTACGCGTCTGCGGCGCGGAACCCGGTGTCGTGGCCGGCGGCGACGGCCTGGCGTACCAGGTCGCCCACGGCCTCGAAGCGCTCGCCTGGGCCGACATCGTCTTCGTCCCCGGCTACCGCCACCCCGACCGCGAGGACCCGCCACCCGCCGTCGTCGACGCCCTGATCGCCGCGCACGACCGGGGGGCGCGGCTCGCCGCCATCTCGACGGGCGCCTTCGCGCTCGCCGCCACAGGCCTCCTCGACGGCCGGCGCGCCACCACGCACTGGCACTACTCCCGGGCCCTCGCGGCCAAGCGCCCGCTGATCCGCGTCGACGAGAACGTCCTCTTCGTCGACGAGGGAAGCGTGCTCACCTCGGCCGGAGCGGCGTCCGGCATCGACCTCTGCCTCCACATCCTCCGCGGCGACCTCGGCGTGGGCGCCTCGAACCACGCGGCCCGGCGCCTGGTCGCCGCGCCCTACCGCAGCGGCGGCCAGGCGCAGTACGTGCCGCGCAGCGTCCCGGAGCCGCTCGGCGAGCGGTTCGCCGCCACCCGCGAATGGGCCCTGCACCGGCTCGGCGAGCCCCTCACGCTGGAGATCCTCGCCCGCAACGCCGCCGTGTCGCCGCGCACCTTCTCGCGGCGCTTCGCCGAGGACACCGGCTACACGCCCATGCAGTGGGTCATGCGCGCCCGCATCGACATGGCCCGTGAGCTGCTCGAACGCTCCGAGCGGGGCGTCGAGCAGATCGCCGCCGACGTCGGCCTGGGCACCGGGGCGAATCTGCGCCTCCACTTCCAGCGCATCCTGGGCACCACCCCCAGCGACTACCGGCGCACCTTCGCGCAGGGGGAATAGTCCGCCGCACCGGACACCTCGCGTGACCTTGGCGCGATACTTGCGGACCGTGGCGATCACGCCGCTGGTCGGGGCGGGTGATCCGCGCGAACCTGGTGACGAATCAGCAGGTCGGAAGGGACACCGCAACATGACTCGCATCGCCATCAACGGGTTCGGCCGCATCGGACGCAACACGCTCCGTGCGCTCCTGGAGCGCGACACCGACCTCGAGGTCGTCGCCGTCAACGACCTGACCGAGCCCACCGCCCTCGCGCGGCTCCTCGCCTTCGACTCCACCTCGGGCCGCCTCGGCCGTCCGGTCACCGTCGACGGGGACACCCTCGTCGTCGACGGCCGCCGCATCAAGGTGCTCGCCGAGCGCGAGCCGGCCGAGCTGCCCTGGGCCGAGCTCGGCGTCGACATCGTCCTCGAGTCGACCGGACGCTTCACCTCCGCCAAGGCCGCCCGCGCGCACCTCGACGCCGGCGCCCGCAAGGTCCTCGTCAGCGCGCCTGCGGACGGCGCCGACGTCACCCTCGCGTACGGCGTGAACACCGACGCGTACGACGCCGAGCTGCACACGATCGTCTCGAACGCCTCCTGCACCACCAACGCCCTCGCGCCCCTCGCGAAGGTGCTCGACGACCTCGCCGGCATCGAGCACGGCTTCATGACGACGGTCCACGCCTACACGCAGGAGCAGAACCTGCAGGACGGCCCGCACCGCGACCCGCGCCGCGCCCGCGCCGCCGGCGTCAACATCGTCCCGACCTCCACGGGCGCCGCGAAGGCCATCGGCCTCGTCCTGCCGAACCTGGACGGCAAGCTGTCCGGCGACTCGATCCGCGTGCCCGTCCCGGTCGGCTCGATCGTCGAGCTCAACACGACCGTCGCCCGCGACGTGACCGTCGAGGACGTCCTGGCGGCCTACCGCACCGCGGCCGAGGGCCCGCTGGCCGGTGTCCTGGAGTACTCGGAGGACGCGCTGGTCTCCGCCGACATCGTGGGCAACCCGCACTCGTCCATCTTCGACTCGGCCCTGACCCGCGTCGAGGGACGCCACGTCAAGGTCGTCGCCTGGTACGACAACGAGTGGGGCTTCTCGAACCGCGTCATCGACACCCTCCAGCTGCTCGCCGCCCACTGACGACGAGACGCAGGACCGGCTCCCGCCGCACGGCGGGAGCGGACAGCGCCGCACGCCGACTCCGACCGCACGGGAGTCGGCGTGCGGCGTTCCCCGTCCGGCCCGCGGCCCCACCCGGCCCCGCCGGACGGCGACTTCGCGGCGGGCCGGAGCACCAGGCGAGTCGGGGACCCTTCCCGTCCGTCGGCGCACCGACGGGGGTCGCGGCGGGACGGGACGAGTACCGGGCCTTCGTCTGTCCGGCCGATCCGGCGCACCCGCACCGCATGAGCACCCAATAGGCGCCCGAAGGGCGTTGTCAGTGCCCTGCGCCAGGATGGTGCACATGACGACAACGCCCGCCGTTGAGGCGCACTTCAGCCTGCCCAGCCCCGTCGCGTACGCGGCCGCGATCGAGCGACTGCGCGACGCGTCCCGCACGTACTACGGCGCGGGCTACAGCGTCATGGACGACGCCGCGTACGACCGGCTGCGGCTCGCCGTGACGTCCTGGGAGGCGGAGCATCCCGAGGACGTCGCCCCGGACTCGCCCGCCGGTCAGGTCGCCGACGGCGCGGCCCCCGTCGGCGACGTCGCGCACACCACGCGGCTGCTGAGCCTCGACAACGTCTTCGCGCCCGAGGGGCTCGTCGCCTGGGGCGCCTCCCTGGGGCGGCGGCTCGGCCACGAGCCGGCGGGCGGCTTCACCGTCGAGCCGAAGATGGACGGCGCGGCCGTCGCCGCCCGCTACCGCGACGGGCGTCTGGTGCAGGTCATCACGCGGGGCGACGGCGCACGGGGCGAGGACGTCAGCCACGTCATCGGGACGATCGAGGGCCTCCCCGAGCGGCTGCCCGTGCCCGCCACCTTCGAGGCGCGCGGGGAAGTCCTCTTCACCCAGGAGCAGTTCGAGGCGGCGAACGAGCTGCGGATCGCGCACGGAGCGGGAGTCTTCGCCAATCCGCGCAACGGCGCCGCCGGCACGCTGCGCGCCAAGGACCGCCCCTACCGGCCGGCCCTGACCTTCTGGGCGTACGGCGCGGTCGAGCTGGACGGCGCGGCCTTCCTGCCGGCCGGTGCCGGTCACGCCGAGACCCTCGCCGCGGTGGCGGCGGCGGGAGTGCGGACCACGGCGGCGACCCCGGCCGGACTGCACACCGTCGCCACGCTGGCCGAGGCGCAGGAGCGGGTCGACGCGATCGCCGCCATGCGCGCGCTCCTGCCGTTCGGCATCGACGGCGTCGTCGTCAAGGCGGACAGCGCCGGGGAACAGGCCGCCGCGGGCTTCGGCACCCGTTTCCCGTACTGGGCGATCGCCTACAAGCTCCCGGCCGTCGAGCGCCAGACCGTCCTGGAGGACGTGTTCTGGGAGGTGGGCCGTACGGGTGTGCTCGCCCCGACGGCGGTACTCACGGCCGTGGAGCTCGACGGCTCCACCGTCACCCGAGCCACCCTGCACAATCCGGCCGACATCCTCCGCCGGGACCTCCACCTCGGCGACACCGTGACCGTCCACAAGGCCGGTGACATCATCCCGCGCGTCCAGGCCGCCGTCGTGGAGCTCCGCCCGCCGGGCGCCGTGCCCGTGCCGCTGCCCGAGGCGTGCCCGAACTGCGGCGGCGAGATCGACCGGGGCCAGGAGCGGTGGCGCTGCGCGAAGGGCACCGCCTGCGCCCTGGCGCCGCTGATCGAGTACGTCGCCGGGCGCGACGTACTCGACATCGACGGCCTCGGCAGGAGATACGTCGACGCGCTGATCGCCGCCGGGGCCGTCGGCGACGTCGCCGACCTGTTCACCCTCACCGAGGAGCAGCTCACCGAGGCCTCCGGCAGCGCCAAGCGGGGCGCGAAGCTGGCCGAGCAGATCCGGCTCGCCCGGTCCCGCCCGCTCAGCCGGGTCTTCTGCGCGCTCGGTGTGCCGGGCACCGGCCGCAGCATGTCCCGCCGCATCGCCGCGCACTTCGGCACGATGGACGCCATCCGGGCGGCCGACGCCGAGGCCCTGCAGGACGTCGAGGGCATAGGCCCGGAGAAGGCGCCGGTCATCGTGGAGCAGCTGTCGGCGCTCGCCCCGGTGATCGACAAGCTGGTCGCGGCGGGCGTCGCGATGACCGAGCCCCGGCAGGAGCCGGCCGAGGACGCCGCCGACCGCCCGCTGACCGGGGCGACCGTCGTCGTGACGGGGAGGATGACCGGTCCGCTGGACGGCTGGGGGCGCTCCGAGATGGGCGCGCTCATCGAGAAGGCGGGCGGGCGCGTGGGCAGCGGGGTGAACTCCAGGACGACGTACCTGGTCGCGGCGCCGTCCGCGAGCGGCAAGCCGAGCTCGAAGGCCGTCAAGGCGCAGGAGCTCGGCGTCGAGGTCCTCGCCCCGGAGGACTTCGCCGCGCTGGTGGCCGCGTTCCTGGACTGACCGGCGGCGTCAGTCCCCGGGGCGCCTCGGGCGGGGGACGGTCACGGTGCGGGCAGGCCGGGGCGGCGGGCCGAACCGCACCGGCACGCCCGGGGAGTACAGCACGCTCACCGGCTCGCCCGGGGGACGACGGAGACCCGCCGCCGTGAGGAGGCTCTCGTCGCAGGAGAGGAGGCGCGCCCGGTGCAGCGGCCAGCGCGGGTGGGTGTTCGGGAGGTAGAGGGGCCGCCCGCGGAAGGAGCTGTGCATGCCCCAGCGCGCGGTCAGGAAGTGTTCGAGCTCGGTCGGCTCGTCGACGCGCTCCCCGATGTCCACGCTGATCGTGCTGTGCGCCCCGCGCGGCCCGGGCCAGCGCCTGCGGCCCGTGTACGTCAGCGTGGAGCCGTCGGCGCGGACGGTCATCCGCGACCAGACGTACGGGATGCGGAACGCCCATCGCCCGACGGCCACGGGCAGGAGCCGGGAGGCGTCGAGCGAGCGGAACACCACACCGCGCCGCCCGTGCCCGTCCACGGAGTACAGCCGCACGTTGGTCTCCGGGAAGCTCCCCAGGTAGGGGATCCCGGGCAGGCGGAACCAGCCCACCCGGTGCATGCGGAAGGCGACGAGGCCGACGTAGGTGACCCCGTCGAGGGTGTCGGGCACGGTGCCGGGCGGCAGCAGCGGGGCCACCTCGGCGGGATCCACGGGCCAGTGCAGGAACGTGAGGTCGAGCCAGGACTGGGTGAGCAGCGTCAGGTCCGTGCGGTGCGGCGGATCGGCCGAGAGGGGTTCGGGCTCGGTGGCGGGCTGGATCGGCTGCATCGCAGCAGTATCGCCGACCGGCGGGAGCCGCGCCCGGCTCAGACGCCCGACGGCTCCTCGCCCGGCTGGTCACCGCCGCCCGAGCCCGGGGCCGTGGTGACGGCGGTGGACGTGGCCGCGGCGGCCTCCGCGGCGATGCGGTCGAACTGTGCCCCCATGGCCTCGGCCAAGGCCTGCGCGGCGGAGAGCGGCCGGACCATCACCATGAAGTCGTCGATCAGTCCGTGCTCGTCCAGGTGGAGGAAGTCGCACCCGGTGATCGCGCGCTCGCCGACCCGGGCCTCGAAGACGAGCGCGTGGTCGCGGCCGTCCTCCCCGCTGATCTCCCGGACGTAGCGGAAGTCGCTGAAGACACGGGTGACCGCGCGCAGGATGGCCGCCGTGAGGGGCTTGCCCGGGTACGGCTTGAAGGCGACGGGGCTGGTGAAGACGACGTCGTCGGCGAGCAGGGCCTCGATCGCCGCGTGGTCGTTCGCCTCGACGGCCTGGCGGAAGGACTTCATGGACATCTCCGCAACTAGTCAATTATGCGAGTAGGTGAGGAGGAGGGTAGTGACGCGGGCGGGCCGCGTCCAGGGCCCGCCCGCGCGATCGCGCCGGGGTCAGCCGAGCTTCTTGAGCAGCTCCGCGGCGAGCGGGGCGGAGGAGGCCGGGTTCTGGCCGGTGACGAGGTTCCCGTCGACGACCACGTGCGGGGCCCACGGCTCGCCCACCCGGACGTCCGCGCCGGCCTCGATCAGCCGGGTCTCCAGCAGCCACTTCGCCCGGTCGGCCAGCCCGGCCTGGGTCTCCTCGGCATTGCTGAAGGCGGTGATCTCGCGACCGGCGAAGACGTTCGAGCCGTCGGCGTCCGTGGCGGCGAGCAGTGCGGCCGGGCCGTGGCAGACCACGCCCAGCGGCGTCCCCGACCGCAGGGTGTCGGCGAGCAGCCGCCCGGAGGCCGCGTTCACGGCGAGGTCCTCCATGGGGCCGTGACCGCCGGGGTAGAAGACGGCGTCGTAGTCGGCCGGACGGGCGTCCTCCAGCCTGAGGGGGTTCCTGATGGCGTCGATGGAGGCGAGCGTCGCGGCGACCCTGTCCGCGCCCTCCTGGCCTCCGTTGGCCTCCGGGGCGAGGCTGCCCGCGTCCACGGTCGGGACGACGCCGCCCGGCGTGGCCACGACGACCTCGTGACCGGCGGCCCGGAAGGCCTCGTACGGCGCGACGACCTCCTCGGCCCAGAAACCGCTCGGGTGCTTCGTGCCGTCGGCCAGCGTCCAGTGGTCGGCGCCGGTCAACACGAAAAGGATCTTCGACATGGGGAGCTCCAAGGAGTGGCGGGCCCACGGGGCCCGGTGGCAGGGGTGCGCACACAGGACACTCTGCTCCGGGTGGCGTTCCTCGGCGAGATCATCCGTGCGGCGACGTGGTCGACCGTAGGGGTGACGACCCCCGGGCATCCAATGAGGAATCCGATGCCTGCCATAGGGATCCCGATGTCTCGGCGGGGAATGCGGGCGGCCCGGGAGAGCGCGTCCGACGGGTCAGCGCCGTGGGGCGGGAAGGCCGGAGTCGGCGATCCGGTCCAGGAGCGCGGCGAGCCGGCGGGGCATGGAGAGGAACGGCGAGTGGCCGCTCGGCAGGCGGTGGACGGCGTCCGCGCGCCGCGCGAGCTCGTGCTGCCGGGACGGCGGGAGCGCCTGGTCGTGCTCGCAGACGACGTACGCGGAGGGCACGGTACGCCATCCGGCCTCGGTCACCGGCTCCGTGAACGACAGGACGGACTGCGGGCGCAGCCGGGCCACGGCGCGCGCGGCCTCGGCCTCCGGCACGTCGCCGAAGAGGATCCGCCGGGAGTCCTCGTACGGCGGGGCGTGTCCCGTGCCGTCCTCGGGCACGGGCGTGCCGAGGAAGGTGAACATGCTCTCGCCCGCGTCCAGCGCGAAACCGGCGACGTAGACGACCCCGGTCACGTTGTCCGCGCCGGTGACGGCCTCCGTGGCGGGGACACCGCCGTACGAGTGGGCGACCACCACCACGGGCCCCTCGATGCGGCGGAGGCTCTCCCGGATCGCCTCCGCGTCGGTCCGCATGCCGACCGGACGGGACGGCGTCCCGTCCGCGGGCCGGGCACTGGGCAGGTCGACCGTGTGGGACCGCCGTCCCGTGGCGTCGAGCTCCGTGCGCAACGCGTCCCAGCACCAGGCCCCGTGCCAGGCGCCGTGGACCAGCAGAAAGGCCGGGCGGTCGGTGTCCATGAGCAGTACCTCCGTGGCGATGAGGGGAGACGATCGGTCAACTCGTCGACCCTACGTCCGAGTCGACAGCCGAAAGGGCGCACGCTCGGTCCGACGAGGCCGTGCGGCACCGTAGTTGAGGGTCGGAGGGCTCCGGCGGCGAGGGCTCCGGCGGGTCGATGTGAGGGGCGCCCCGAGGCGTCTAGATTGTCCGACGTGGACATACCTGATGGCCTTCGCTGGGTGTTCGTCGCCCTGGCCGCCCTCCAGTTCCTCGTACTCGTCCGGGTGGTGCGCGGCTTGCGCGCTCCCGAGGCAGACCGGAGCGTCGACGCCCGGCTCGACCTGCTCGACCTGCTCGACTCGTCGAGCGGCTTCCTGCTTCTCGTGGGTCTCGGCTTCGGCAGCCTTGTCATCGGGTTCGTCGGTCTCGGCCTGATGGGCGTGGCCCTGTCGCTGAAGGGAATCCGCTTCGTCCGGACCCGCTGGAGCGCCTGATGTTCGAACGCCGGTCAAACTGTCGGAACGCGTTCATGTGGCGGACATCCAGGGCTGGGTGACGGACCGCTCGGATCACGTACCCATAACGGGTCTGGTTCGACGTGTGGTGGCCGGTCGCGCTCGCGACCGTCCACCGCCGCCCCCGAGAGGAAGTCCCCGTGGACCGCAGATCCCTGCTCACCGTCGCCACCGGAGCGGCCGGCGCGCTCGCCGCCTCGCAGATACCTGCGGGAGCGGCGCCCCTCGACCGGTCCGGCCCGCACGCCGGTCCCGGGCGGCCGGTCGCCGCGTTCAACGTCATCAGTGACATCCAGGGCGATCTGCGCGACCTCGGCGTGGCCCTGGAGGACATGCGCCGGACCAACCCGGCGAGCTCCGGTCTGGCCGTCGCCGGTGACATCACCCCGCGCGGATACGACGCGGAGTACGCGGCCGTCACGGCCGAACTCGCGCGCCACACCCGTACGCGGACGACCGCCTGGGCCATCGGGAACCACGAGTTCTACGTCCCCAAGTGGCGCGATCCCGCCACCCTCGCGCAGGACACCTGGCCCAACGGCGCCACCGAGGACTCGCTGTTCCGGAGCTTCTTCCACTTCGCCGGCCGCAACACGGTCTACGCGGAGCACTCGTTCGGCGGCATCCCGGTGCTGAGCCTCGGCACCGAGAAGTACATGCACTTCCACGACCCGAAGCTCTGGGACGAGGTGTGGCTCAGCGAGGCCCAGTTCACCTGGCTGGAGGACCGCCTCGCGTACTGGGCCCGGCGGCGCAGGCCCGTCATGGTCGTCACGCACCACCCGCTGCCCAACACCGTCTCCGGCAGCCACAACCGGCTCTACTCGCGCGACTACCTCCAGGCGGACCGCCTCCTCGCGATCCTCGGCCGCCACCGCGACGTCTTCCTCTTCTGCGGGCACACGCACTGGGACCTCGGACTGTCGGACTGGTACGTCCGCCGGGTCGTCCCCGGAACCGCCAACCTGGACGGCTTCTCGGTGATCAACACGGGTGCCGTGCAGACCGGTTACACCGACGACGGACAGGGCGGCGAGGTCTCCGTCCCCGGCACCTTCAACCAGGGGCTCCAGGTGGAGGTCTTCCACGACCGCGTCGTCGTCAAGGCCCGCGACTTCGCCGCGGGCAGCTGGCTGAAGCAGATCACGGTACCCCTCTCGACCCGGATCTGACCGCACCACCCGCGGCCCGCCCGTACCCCGCACCCGGCCTTCGCGCGCGGGAGCCGGTACCACCTGTACCCCCGTACCCGGCCTTCGCGCGCGGGAGCCGGTGCCGCCCGCTCGACGGCACCGGCTCCCGCGTCACCCGCGCACGGCCGTCACGCACCGTCCTCGCCGACCGGGCCGTGCAGGCTGATCGCCTGGACGGGGCAGGCGCGGGCCGCCTCGCGGACCAGCGTTCCCGCACCGTCCTCCCGGCCCGGGACGACCGTCCCGAAGCCGTCGTCGTCCTGGGTGAAGACGTCCGGGGAGGTCAGGGCGCACTGCCCCGCGCCGATACAGACGTCCCCGTCGATCGAGACACGCATCCGCACCGCTTCCTTCGCCATGTCCGGTACCGCTCCCCTCACCACGTGACGGGGAGTTCGAGCATCCCCTGGATCGTGTCGCCCGGCTTGAACGGGATCTCCTCGGCGGGCACCGCGAGCCGCAGATCCGGCAGCCTCCGCAGGAGGGTGCCGAGCGCGATCTCCAGCTCGGCACGGGCGAGGTTCTGCCCCAGGCACTGGTGGATGCCGAACCCGAACGCTACGTGGTGACGGGGGGACCGCGTCCAGTCGAGCCGGTCCGGATCGCTGTAGGCCGAGGCGTCCCGGTTGATGACCGAGGTCGAGAAGACCACGCCCTCGCCCGCCCGGATCACCTGCCCTTCGACATCGATGTCCTCGCTCGCGACCCGGAGCAGTCCGTCCGCGATCGACAGGAACCGCAGCAGCTCCTCCACCGCCGTGGGGACCAGCCCGGGATCCGCCCGCAGCTCGGCCAGCCGCTCCGGGTGCCGCAGCAGCGTGTACGTCCCCAGGGAGATCATGTTCGCCGTGGTCTCGTGCCCCGCGACCAGCAGGATCGTCGCGAGCTGCACCAGCTCCTGCCGGTCCGGACCGCCCTCCCCGGACCCGCGCGCCACCAGGTCGTCGAGGACGCCGTCGCCGGGCTTCAGGCGCTTCCGGTCGATCAGATCGCCGAGGTAGCCCTCCAGCTGGGCCAGGGCGTCCTCGGTGTCCGCGCCCGTCGGACCGCGCAGCAGCCGCCGGGACTGCTCCTCGAAGAAGTCGTGGTCCGCGTACGGCACGCCGAGCAGGTCGCAGATGACGATCGACGGCACCGGCAGCGCGAAGGCGCTCACCAGCTCGGCCGGGGGTCCCTGCGCCTCCATCGCGTCCAGGAGCCGGTCCACGGTCTCCTGGATGCGGGGCCGCAGGGTCTCCGACCGCTTGAGGGTGAAGCTCGGAATCAGCATCCGGCGCTGGGTGTTGTGCTCGGGGTCGTCCCAGCCGAGCAGCGCCGCGCGTCGGCGCCTGCGCAGGGTCGCGGCCCGTTCGGTGGGCAGCGGGAAGTCGGGTCGGGTGGAGTCGGTGGACAGGCGCTGGTCCGCGAGGAGCGCGCGGGCGGCGGCGTGTCCGGTGACGAGCCAGACCGGCCGCCCGTCCCAGAGGGTGACCCGCGACAGCGGGAGCTCCTCCTCGGTCCGGGGATAGGCGGTCGGCGGGTGGTAGGGGCAGGTCCGGTCCTGGGGGAACGCCACGGCTTTCGTCATGGGGGCCTCGCAAGGGGCGATTCGCTGGCAGGGACTGTGGTGCCGTCTCCACTACATGCCTCAGGCACCTATCTGGTCTACGCAGAGTTCGGCCATTCCACCGGAACGGGCGAGGCCATCCGGCGGGGGCGCGGCGGGGCGGCGGATCGCGGTCCCGCCCCTCGCGCGGCGGTCGTTCGTCGGTAGCCTGCGCCTCATGATGCGTGTCTGGATCTTGCCGCTGCTGTTCGCCGTCGCCGGTGCACTCGTCGCCGTGGGGATGATCGCCCGGGGGAGCCCCGTCGAAGGCGCCGTGCTCCTCGTCCTCTTCCTGCTCCTCGCGAGCCTGAACTCGCCCCTGATCTTCCCCCGGTCGATCAGCGCCGAGGAGGCGGTGCGCCGCGGCGCGGCCGACGGGCGGCCCGTCGTCTACTGGCGGCCGGGGTGCCCGTTCTGCATACGGCTCCGGATCGGCCTGGGCCGGGGCGCTCGCCGGGCCCACTGGGTGAACATCTGGCGCGACCCGGAAGGAGCGGCCGCGGTGCGCGCGGTGAACGACGGCAACGAGACCGTGCCGACGGTCTTCGTGGGCGGCCGGCCCCACACGAACCCCGATCCCGCCTGGGTCAGGGAGCGGCTCTCGCCCACCGCGTGACGGACGGCCGGTCCCGGGGCGCCGTCGGCGATCGCCGGATCAGGGACCGCCCGTCCCCGGGCCGCACGGTCCCGAACCCCGCCGCTCAGGGGCGGTCGCCCTCCGTCCACGGGCCCAGCTTCTCCGGGTTGCGCACCGCCCAGATGCGGGCGACACGACCCTCGACGAGTTCGAACGCGGCCACCGTCACGGTGACACCGGCGTGCTGCGCGACGAGTCCGGGCACGCCGTTGACCGTCCGCTCCAGGAGGGTCAGACCGGGGGCCTTGTCCGCGATGTGCACCAGGTACTGGGCGATCAGCGCGCTGCCCCGCACCGGACGGAGCACGGCCCCGACCAGGCCGCCGCCGTCGGCCGACAGGGTCGCGTCGGGGTCGAGCAGATCGACCAGCGCCCTGATGTTCCTCGCCTCCCACGCCTCCTTGAACTCCCGCAGCAGGGCGGCCTGTCGGGCCGCGGGCACGGCCGGGGTCCGCGCGGCGCGTACGCGGCGGCGGCCCGAGGAGGCCAGCTGCCGGCAGGCGGCGGGGGAGCGGCCGAGGATGTCGGCCATCTCGCCGAAGGGGTACCGGAAGACGTCGTGCAGGATGAACGCGACCCGTTCGGCCGGCGTCATCGACTCCAGCACCACGAGGAACGCCATGCTCACCGACTCGTCCAGGGTGATCCGGTCGGCGGGATCGGTCGGCGCGGCCCCCTCGCCCTCCGTCCGCACGCCCTCCCGGTCCGCGCGGTCGGGCAGGGGCTCGGGTATCCACGTCCCGACGTAGCGCTCGCGCCGGACCCGCGCCGAGCCGAGCACGTCCAGGCAGACGCGCCCGGCCACCTTGGTCAGCCAGGCCCCGGGGGACACGACGGCCTCGCGCCGCTCCGGGGACAGCGCGTACCAGCGGGCGTACGTCTCCTGCACGGCGTCCTCGGCCTCGGCGAGCGAACCGAGCAGCCGATAGGCGATGTTGAGCAACTGGCGCCGCTCACCGGCGACCGCGCTCGGCTCCGGTGCGGACCGGTCGTGCCCCGGCACGGTGGGGATGCTCATGATCGCGACTGCTCCCTGGTTCGTCCCGCCCGACCCCGCCCGCGCCCGCGCGACCCGTGCCGGACGAGGAGTTCGGCAGCCCGCCTCACATTTCGCGGGCCTGCTTCGTCGGACGGACGAGACACTACCGAGCCACCGCCGCGAGGCAGAAGAAGAGGTCCACGTCATGGCCACCATCACGCAGAGCGACGCAGTTCAGGGCAGCGGATTCCGGACCTTCGTCCAGGTCTCGACGGCTTTGCAGACCCTCGCCCTCTTCTTCCAGGCCTCCACGGCGGGACTGCTGCTCTCCTCGTCGCTGGGCGAAACGCTCCACGGCGTCGGCGCGCGCGTCATGTACGGCGCGACCATGCTGTACGTGCTCGCGGCGGTCCTCGCCTGGAAGCCGGGGGGCGGATCGCCGCGCCCCGTCCTCCACTCGACCGGCTTCCTCGTCCTCGCCTCGGTCCAGGTGGTGCTGGGGATCGCCCACGAGGCGGCCCTCCACGTCCCGCTGGGCGTCCTGATGTTCGGCCTCAGCGTGCTGGACCTGGGCCGGACCCTGGCCTCCGGGCGGCGGCGGCCCTCGGCCGCACGGCAGGGGTAGCGGCGGACGGGCGGCGGCCGGGTGCGGGCGGTCCCGTCCCCCGGCGCGTCAGGGCGTTTCCTGGGCCGGCCAGGCGCTCGGGTACGGCACACGCAGCGAGTCGGCCGCCACGGGGGTGTGGCCGGCCGCCGCGTGCAGCCGCCCCTCCCGCAGCACGATCCCGCCGCCGGAGAGCATCGACGTCACCAGCTCCTCGGCGAGCTCCTCGGGCGTGCGCCGCAGCAGGCGCGCGGCGTCGGTCAGCCACGCGCGCGCGTGGAGGTACGGCTCGACCTCGGCGGCCGGGATGCCGTCGCGGATCATGAGCGCGAAGGCGAGGATCCGGCGGGCGCCGTACCAGACGGCCCCGTCGGGGTCGTCGACGAGCCGCCGGCCCCGGCGCAGCGCCGCGTCGAAGGCGGCCCCGGTGTCCGTCGGCACGGGGCCGTGGGAGGGCAGGATCACACGGGGGCCGAGGTCGGCCATCCGCTGGAGCGAGGCCAGCGCGGTGGCCGCCGCGTCGGGTCCGTCGAGGGCGAGGTTCACCCAGCCGACGTCGTAGTCCGACAGCGCGTCCCCGACCACGAGCAGCCGCTCCCCGGGCTCCCAGAGGGACAGGTGGCCGGGGGTGTGGCCGGGCGTGCGGACGACCTCCCAGTCGGTGTCGCCGAGCCGCAGGACCTGTCCGTCGTCGAGCGCGACGTCGACGGTGTACGGGGCGACCGGCTGGTCCAGGTACTCCGCGGAGCAGCAGCCGGGGTCCCTGCGGGCGATCGCCTCGGCCTCCGGCGCCCCGGCGGCGACGCCTGCGCCACCGGCCTGGAGGAGGGCGTTGCCGCCGACGTGGTCGGAGTGCCAGTGCGTGTTCACGACCAGCTCGATCGCGCCGGCCCGGGCGCGGGCCCAGTCGGCCGTCTCCCGGGCGTGGCCGACGAATCCCGAGTCGACCAGGGCCGGACTCCGCCCGTGCAGCAGGAGCGTGTTGGCGTCGGGGAACGGCCGCTGCCACCAGGACGCCCAGGACGGCAGCGACGGGGGTGCCGACGGCCCTCGGGCCGGGGCTCGGGACGGGCGCGTCCGTGGGCGTGCCGCCCCGTCCGGGCGGGCCGGCTCCTGCCGCGTGGGGTCCTGCACGTGCGCTCCTAGGGCTGCGACGGACATCACGGTCCCCGGGAAGCGCGGCCGGGCCCGGCCGGAACCCGCGGACGGTGATCATCATGGCATCGGAGCCGCGACGCGGGCCTGTCCCGGTTGCGTTCCGCCGCTCAGGCCCCGGCGGAGGCCGTCGCGGTGCGGGCGATCCGTTCGAGCGTGGTCCGCATCCCGGACCGGTTCAGGGCGATCCGGCGCGCCGGGTTCGTCCCCGCGAACACCGTGCCCAGCAGGTCGGCGGCCCGCGCCCGGAACCCTTCGGTCCGCAGGTCCTGCCAGAACTCGGTGAGCCGCGTCCCGGTGCCCTCCGGTTCGAACCGGTAGCCCCAGCGCGCGATCGGCAGCCCGAACACACTGATGTCGAAGGCGAACTCGCGGTCCGGACGCAGCGTGCTCACCCGCCCGAGGGTGGGCCAGAGGAACGGTCCCCGCCGGTTGAGGCCGACGAACCGGGTCCCGGTGCGGGCCGGTGGCCGCAGCACCCACACGTACCGGCACTCCGGGCTCCAGCGGCCCATGTTCCGCAGGTCCGAGACCAGGCCGAAGACGAGCTCCGGCGGCGCGTCGACGACCGTGCTCTCCTCGAGGCTCCACTGTCGGTCCATGGTCCGCTCCCCTCGCACCCGGTGGGACCGCCCCACCTTGCTACTCGCCGGTACGTTAGCGGGCCGACGGTACGTCTGTCCCCGGATCGCCCCGCCGGGGACCGCCGGGCAGCCCCGGTGACCGGGGCCGGGAACGACCGGGACGTTCCCGGCAGGGCGCGTCAGCTCTCGACGTCCTGCGGGTACCAGCGCAGTTCGACCGTGTTGCCGTCGGGGTCCTTCACGTAGACCGACTCGGCCGAGCCGCGCGCGCCCCAGCGCGGGACGGGGCCCTCCAGGACCTCGAACGTGCCGGAGTCGACGACCTCCTGCCAGTCCAGGGGGTCCACGACCAGACAGATGTGGTCGACGTTGGACTCGCCCCGGGTCCGGGAGAAGAGGTCGATGACCGTGCTCTCGTCGATGCGTACGGACGGGAAGGACACCTTGCCCGCCCGCCACTCCTCGACCCGCTCGGGGGCGAGGCCCAGGGCGCCGGTGTAGAACTCCAGCGACCTGTCGACGTCGGTGACGTTGAGCACGAGGTGGTCGAAGGCTTTGACTCGCATGATGGGCTCAGTGCCTCTCTGGGACGGATCCGGTCCCGATGATCATGGTCACTGGACAGGCCGCGATCAAGGGGACCGGGCGTCCACGATGCGGACCGACCGCCTCCGGGAAGCGGTGTCCGGACCGGCGTCAGACGTGGAGCTCGGCGGGGAAGCCGGTCCACCGCAGCTCCTGGGGGAGGTGCCCGGTGTCGTTGAGGAACAGGACGGCCGGGGCCCGGTCGTGCGTGTAGCGGATCACGGTCAGCGCGGCGTTGGCGTGGTTGATCCCCATCCAGCGCGCCCTCGGGGCCTCCAGCGCCTCCCGTACGAGCCAGGCGAGCAGGAAGTTGTGGGTGACGACGAGTTCGTGGACCGGCCGGTCGCCCTCGACGGGACCGGTGAACCGGGCGAGGGCCTCGGCGGCGAGCCCGGGCCCCTGCTCGCGCTCCTCCGCCGGGAACTGCGCCAGGAAGGCGAGCATCGCGTCGGCCGACCTCGGGGGCAGCTCATCGTGCCGGGGCACGTAGGGGATGTAGTCGCCCGCCGGCGGTGACATCCGCAGGGGAACGCGGTCGAGCTGATCGCCGATCAGCCGGGCCGTCTCCTCCGCGCGGGCCAGCGGGCCGTGGTGGACCGCCGTCAGCGGCGCCCCGCGGAGCCGCTCGCCGAGCAGGACGGCCTGGCGGCGGCCCCGGTCCGTGAGCCCGCTCTCGTCCGGGGTCGCCTCGGCGTGCCGGGCCAGGTACAGGTAGCGGGCGGCGGTCTCCGTCATGCGCGGCTCCTCGGGCACTCTTCATGATCGTGCGAACGTGTGGACGGACGCACAACGGCGGCGTACGGTTCCGCCGCCGGGCGGCCGGGCGCCGGAGACACCGTCCCGGATCACGGGCCGGGCGTCCGCACCGGCCGGCGCAGCAGGTACACCGCCGCCGAGGTGACCAGCACCAGCATGCAGCCGGTGAAGACCAGGCCCGCCTGCTCCAGGCCGAGCGGCCCCGCGAGCAGCCCGACGCCGATGACCGGGATCGAGATGCCGGTGTACGCGACGACGAACAGCGCCGAGATCACCGCCGCGCGCCGCTCCACCGGGGCGGCCGCCGCGACGGCGGACATCGCCGCGCGGAAGGAGAGCCCCTGCCCGACCCCGCCGACGACGGCGGCGAGGACGACGAGCGCGAGGACCTCCACGGAGAGCGCGCCCGCCAGGAAGGCCAGGCCCGCGAAGAGCACCGCGCAGCCCAGCGGCAGGGACCGGGACACCCCGAAGCGGCCGACGGCGAGCTGTCCGGCGGTGGAGGAGAAGAAGGCGAGCGCGACGATCAGCCCGCTCACGGCATGGTTGTCGACGTGCAGGAAGCGGGCCAGGAAGGCGGGACTGACCGAGGTGAACACCCCGAACAGGGCGAATCCCGCGAAGGAGGCGATGGCCGCCGGCACGAACACCGGGCGGACCTCCGGGGGCAGCGCCGGTCGCTGGGGACGGACGGCGCGGAGGGGGCGGGGGTCCCGCACGGTCTCCGGCAGCCTCAGGAGGACCACGGCCGACACGGCCACCAGGGCCAGGTGCACGGCGAAGGGGAGCAGCAGCGGCTCGGGGGCGTACTCCGCGAGCAGTCCGGCGAGCAGCGGCCCGCAGCCGAGGCCGCCCATGTTGGCCGCGGTCGCCACGAGCGTGGCCCGGGACTGGCCGCCGGGCGGCGCGAGGTCCATGACGTACGCGGTCGCGGCGCCGGTGAACAGGCCGGCCGACAGACCGGAGAGGAGCCGCCCCGCGTACAGCCAGCCCAGCGAGTCGGCGGACAGGAAGCAGACCGCGCTGACCGCCGCGAAGCCGAGCCCCCAGAGCAGGGTGGGCCGCCGCCCGATGGTGTCCGAGGCGTTCCCCGCCAGCAGCAGGACGCCGATGACCCCGAAGGCGTACACGGCGTACACGACGGTCACCGTCAGCTCGGAGAAGCCGAACTTCTCCTGGTACAGGGGGTAGAGCGGCGTCGGCAGCGTGGTGCCGGTCATCCCCACGACGAACACGGCCCCGGCGAGCAGACACCGGAGCCACCCTTGACGATCACCAACCATGCAGCCGACCGTAACCCCGCCGTCCCGGCCCGCCCGGCAACGCGACGCCCCGAGCGGGTCGCAGAGCGAGCCGGAGCCGGCGGGAGTGGACCCGACCGTACCGGAGCGAGACGGAGTGGACCCGAGCGAGCCGGGGCGAGCCGGAGTGGACCCCGAGCGAGCCCGGGCGAGACGGAGCAGCCCCGAGCGGCCCGTGGGCCTCGCGCCGGGGCAGACTGGGCGCATGGACGGATGGACCCGCTCGGGCCGTGAGCCCGGGCCCGCGCTGTACGGACGCCTGCGCGTCGAGACCGACGACCTCGGACCCGCGCACTGGCTCACCGAACGACTCCCCGGGCACGGTGACTTCGGCACGGTCGCCGGTGTCGCCGCACCCGGCTTCCCGGCGTATGCGCGCGTGCTGCATCCCGCGGAGCTCGACGGGCGGCCCGTCCGCTGGGACACCGTCGCCGCCGCGTCGGGGCGCCGGGTCGGGGCGCTCACGGACTGGTACGAGGTGATCGGCGCGGACCGCTTCTACCAGAACGCCCAGGAGTACGGCCGTCCCGGCGTGTGGGACGAGCATCCCGCCGAGGGCCCCACGCCCGAGGGCGTCGCGCGCGCCCTGCTCCCCGTCCTGGCGCGGCACACGGCGACGCCGGAGCGCTGCCGGTTCGGGCTGTGGGAGGGCTACGGCCGCTGGGACTGGCGGGGGATCCCGACCTTCCCCAGCCCGGGCCGTGACGAGGTCCTGCTGTCGGGCGCGCTGGCCGACGCCGTGTCCCCCGCCGGGCTCGACGCCTTCGTCGAACTCCCCGACCTGTGGTGGCCCGAGGACCGCGCCTGGTGCGTGGGCGGCGATGTCGACCTGGTGAGCACGTACGTCTGCGGAAGCCGGGACCTGGTCGCCGAGCTGCTCGCCACGCCCGGTCTTGAGGTCCACCCGGTCCTGCCCTCCGACCGCGTCGGCTGAGGCGGACCTCCCGCCGCCCACGCGGTGCGGCCGGGGGGCGACGCGCGGAGCCCGGCCCCCCCGGGGGTCACGGGCGGCCGGTGCCCGGTGCGACGGCCTCCAGCTCGGCGACGCTCCCCGACATGATCGTCCGCATGTGCGCGGTGAGGTGCTCCAGGGGCCAGTCCCACCAGGCCACCGCGAGCAGCCGGGCGACGTCCGCGTCGTCGTAGCGGGTACGGATGAGGCGCGCCGGGTTCCCGCCCACGATGCCGTAGTCGGGGACGTCGGCGGTCACCACGGAACCGGAGCCGATGATCGCGCCGTGCCCGATCCGCACACCGGGCAGCACCGTCGCCCCGTGCCCGAACCAGACGTCGTTCCCGACGACGGTGTCGCCCCGGTTCGGCAGCCCGGTGAGCAGGTCGAAGTGCTCCGACCATGAGCCGCCCATGGTGGGGAAGGGGAAGGTCGAGGGGCCGTCCATACGGTGGTTGGCCCCGTTCATGAGGAACCGCACCCCGGTGCCGAGCGCGCAGAACCGGCCGATGACCAGCTTCTCCGGACCGTAGTGGTAGAGCACGTTGCGCGTCTCGAACGCGGTCGCGTGCTCCGGATCGTCGTAGTACGAGAACTCCCCGACCTCGATCAGCGGCGAGGTCACGAGAGGGCGGAGCAGGACCACGCGCGGCTGCTCGGGCATCGGGTGGAGGACGGTGGGGTCGGCGGGTACGGGCACGCTGATTCCTTGCGGTCGGGAGCGAGGACCTGCCCATGATCGCGGGATCACGGCCTCGGCGAAACCGGTTTCCCGGTGTGCTCGGAGATGGCGCGGAGCGGGGTGAGCTCTTCGGCCGTGAGCCTCGCCCGCCGCGGGCCGTCACAGCTGGTGCGTCCACGCGACGACCAGGACCCCGCCCGCGGCGCACAGGACCGGCAGGGCGCACACGGCGCCCGCTCCCACCTCGCGGCCCCACGTCCAGCCCGCGAGCCGGTGGTGCAGGCGGTCGAGGAGCCACAGGGCGCCCAGCCCCGCGACGGCGAGCGCCAGACCGATCAGGAAGTGCGCGGCCCACGCCCCGGCCAGGCCCGGACCGCCCCAGGCGTGGTCGTACGGGCCGTCCTCGACGACGGGGTAGAGCACGCCGCGCAGCACGAAGAGGATCTCCAGGCCCACGGGGACGAGGGCGAGCAGCCCGAGCGGTATATCCGTCAGCGCGTGTCCCACGAGCCGCCACGCGCCGGGCCGCCGCGAGGGCGCGGCGGGGTCCTGCCCGTCGACCCGCGCCCACCAGGCGCGCGCCGGATCCGGGCGTCCGGCCGCCACCACGCCGAGCGTGAGCAGTGCGGCGGGCAGCAGCGAGGCGGCGTGGCCGATCCGGCCGGCGCACCGTGCGGCCGTGCGGGGGAGAGCGCCGCGTGCGGTGGGAGAAGACATGACCTGTCCCCGTTCTCGTGGTCGCCGGCGCCCTGCCGGCCCCCGGAGACTAGGAAGCGTTCGCCGTCGACCGCGTCACACCACGGTGCCGGGCCCGCCTCGTACCCGGGTAGGGGGTCGCGGGTCCGTCCCGTCGCAGTCAGTCCCGCGTGCGGAGGTCCACCATGCAGAAGACCTTGTCGTAGCGGCGATCGCCGACGGCCACGAAATCGGGCAGGCGGCCGTACTCGGTGAAGCCCAGCGACCGGTAGAGGCGCAGGGCGGGGGCGTTGTCGCCCCGGGCGTCCAGGGTGAGCACCTCGATCCCCGCCGCACGGGCGTCCGCGACCAGCGCGGCGGTCAGCGCCCGGCCGACACCGTGCCCCTGGGCCGCCGGGTCCACCGCGACCTTCTCCAGGTCGGCGTGGGGCCGATGGGTCGGGCGGGCGTACCTCAGCCAGTACCCCAGACCGACGAGCCGACGGCCGAGGTACGCGACGCGCAGGGCGCCGTCCCCGGCCCGTACGGCGGACACGACGTGATCGAGGAGCGCCGCCACCTCGTCCTGCGCGGGCGGCTCGACCCAGCCGAGCGCGGCCCCGCCGCGCACCAGGTCCGCCAGGATCCGATGGGCCGACTCCGCGCACCCGTGCCACCGTTCCGGGTCGGAGGTCAGCTCCGCCGCGTCGTGCAGCACGGGCCGAGGGGCGGTCTCACGGGAGTTCTCCGGCGTCATGATCGCCAGCCTAGCCATCCGGGACACCGGGCCGGTCCCGGTGTCCCGGACAGGCGAGCCGCCGACGGTCCGCGCCGATCAGGGACGGGACCGGCGCCGGCGGTGGGGGCGACTCGGGCGGAGCAGCGCGTCGAGCCCGCCCACGGCGGCGCGGAGGTGCGCCGGGTCGCGGGGATCCATGCCGCCCGAACACCACCAGGACAACTGCCCCTCGGCCTCGTAGACGTGCATGCCGAGGTTGTGTTCCGTGCACAACGGCCAGGCGCGCCACAGGAGTTCGGTGACCGTGTCCTGCGCGGCGTCGGCCACGGCGGCCAGGGCGTCGAGAGGGTCGCCGGCCGAGTCCGGCTCCAGGCGGTTGCCGTGCCACTCGCCGTTGGCGCGGCCCACGTACACGAACTCGCCCTCGTTCTCGTCCTCGTTCTCGTCCTCGTCGGTAACTCCCAGCAGCAGCAGCGGTTCCTCGTCCGGCAGGGTCGCGGCGAGGTCCCGGTTGAGGAGGCCGAGGGCCTCGTCCCAGAGCGGGTACGCGCCCGCCGGGACTGGGCGGGGCGCGGGCGGGTCGAAGAAGGCGCACATGGGCACCATTCTGCCGTGCGCGGCACGGGGAGGAACGGTCCGGTCCCGGGTCGGGCACCGGACCGGCCGGATCACTCGCCGGAGTCGACGCCCGGCCGCCGCAGCTGGACCTCCGCGCCCGTTTGCTTGAAGGACTCCGCCGACACCGGGACGAGGACCGCGTCGCGGTGGAAGTCCCGCAGGTTCACGGAACCGCAGCTGATCATCGTCAAGGTGAGCTTCGCGCGGGTCCGCTCGACGTTGTCGTACAGGCTGCCCGCGTAGGGCACGTAACCGTCGACGCCCTCCTCGAAGACCATCCGGCCGCGCTGCCCGTAGCGGGCCTCGTTCTGCGCGCGCCGCGAGCCCTCGCCCCAGTACTCCTTGTACCACTGGCCGCCGATCCGCAGCTTCCGCGACGGGCTCTCGTCGAGGCGGGCGAAGTAGCGGCCCAGCATGACGAAGTCCGCGCCCATGGCCAGCGCCATCGCCATGTGCGAGTCGTTCAGCAGGCCTCCGTCGCAGCACAACGGCACGTACACCCCGGTCTCCCGGGC
This sequence comes from Streptomyces sp. NPDC002232, assembly GCF_042890295.1. Taxonomy (NCBI): domain Bacteria; kingdom Bacillati; phylum Actinomycetota; class Actinomycetes; order Kitasatosporales; family Streptomycetaceae; genus Streptomyces; species Streptomyces sp. NPDC002232. The sequence goes on from NZ_JBIARV010000004.1 coordinate 711,845, forward strand.
GTACGCGTCGCGCGCCTCGACCACGTCGAGCAGGGCGGAGGCCTGACCCCGGCCGATGCCCTTCTGCGCCCGTGTGGTGCAGATGGCCCCGCCGCCGATGCCGACCTTCACGAACGCCGCGCCCGCGTCGGCCAGATAGCGGAACGCCCGTCCGTCGACGACGTTCCCCGCGCCCACGGGGACGGCGTCGCCGTACGTCTCGCGGACGAACTCGACGGTCCTCGCCTGGTACACGGAGTAGCCGTCGGAGGAGTCCAGGCACAGCACGTCCGCTCCCGCCTCGACCAGAGCGGGAACGCGGTCCTTGAAGTCACGGGAGTTGACGCCCGCGCCGACCCGCAGACGCTTCTCGCCGTCCACGGTCGCCCGGTGGAACGTCTTGTGCGCCTGGTAGTCCCGCTTCAGGACGAGGGAGACGACCCGGCTGTCCTCCCCGAGCACGGGAAGGACGTCCAGGTGGTGCTGCCGGATCAGCTCGTTCGCCTCGGACAGGGACACCGCGGCCGGCGCCGTGACCAGCCCTCACGGGCCCGCATCCGGCTGCCGGCCGTCTCGTGGGTGCCGTGGCGCTCCAGGTGGAAGTCGTCGAGGCTGATGATCCCGAGGAACTCACCCTCCGCCTCCCCGTCACGCGTGACCACGGCCACGCCCTGCTCGGTGTCCTCCAGACGCCGGGAGACCTCGCCCAGCGGCGTCGTCGGCGCCACGGTGACCTCGCTGGTCCGGAAGCCGGCCCTGTGCCGCTTCACCGCCCGCACGTCCGCTGCCTGGTCCTCGACCAGCTGGTTCTGGTGGAGGAACGACAGGCCGCCGGCCTGCGCCAGCGCCACCGCGAGCGCCGGTGACGACACCGCCTGCATGATCGCGCTCACCAGGGGAGTGGCGACCCGGATCCCCGGCTCCTCGCCGACCCGGTGACGCACCAGCGGCGCTCCGAGATCCACGTTCTCGGGTGTGCAGTCTTCGGTGGTCAGGCCAGGGATGAGGAGGTATTCGCTGAGCGTACGGGAGATCTCGGGAAGGATTTTCAACATCGTCTCCAGCAAGGAGCCGCACGCCGGCCGACAGCGGAACGGCGGGGCTCGTACGGGCGCTTCGGGTCGGTGCCGGCCGGGGCGCACAGCTGGAAGGGCGCTCCTGAGGCCTCGGAGCGGGCGCGCCCGGCGGGGGCGTGCTCACACGCGCGGGCCGGGTCGGCGGAGGACACGACAGACCCGAATCCGGCGTTGTCGCACAGGCGTTGACTTCCATCACGCCATGCGTGATCTTAACGCACGGCCGGGCGGCGCCCGTCGGCGCCGGTCTCCGGCCCGGCCGTGGCGCGCTGGGCGAGGAGCCCGAGGGCGTCGGCGGAGGCGGGGCCGTCGGGAGTGTAGATCTCCAGGCGGTGGTCGGGGCTGTCGGGCTGGAGCCAGACCTGGTACGCGACGTCCACGGGACCGACCGTGGGGTGCCGCAGGCGCAGGTCGCCGACGGTGCAGTCGGCGACGTCGGTCCCCGCCCACATCGCCGCGAACCGGTCGCTGCGCATGGTGAGTTCACCGATCAGGCGGGCCAGGAGCGCGTCCGTCGGGAAGCGTCCGGCCGTGAGGCGCAGATAGCCGACGTGGACCCGGGCGAGCTCCTCCCAGTTGCGGTGCAGGTCCCGGGTGAGCGGGTCGAGGAAGAACATCCGGGGGATCGAGGGGCGGCCCTCCGGGTGTCCGGGCGCGGTGAAGTCGACGTGCTCGGCGAGGAGGGCGTGCCCGGTGCGGTTCCAGGCGAGCACGTCGCCGCGCCGGCCCAGCACGACCGCCGGGGTCGCCGGGGCCAGCGATCCGAGCAGCGCGAGCACGCGCGGGTGCGCGTGCTCCGGCGGGGGCTCGGCCAGCCCGGCCCGGGAGGGCTGCCGCGCCAGGTTGCGCAGGTGCGCGGTCTCCACCTCGTCGAGTTCGAGCACGCGCGCCAGCGCCCCGAGGACCTGCTCGGACGCCGTCTCGGCCAGGCCCTGTTCGAGCCGGGTGTAGTACCCGGCACTCACCCCGGCCAGATGGGCGAGTTCCTCGCGGCGCAGTCCGGGGACCCGTCGTCCGGTCCCGTAGACGCGCAGCCCGATCCGGTCGGGGGTGACCCGGTCGCGACGGCTCTTCAAGAACGCTCCGAGGCTCTCCATGCCTTCGAGCCTAGGGGGTGTCCAGGAGGGGGAAGCCGCGTGTGGGTGTACCCGTCGGGTGTACCCACGGCGGGTGGCTGGCTGCCCGCACCGCCGGGCCCGACCGTGGCCGTCATGACGCAACGCTCCTCACGCCCCGCCGACACCCGCGCACGGCTCGGGCTCCTGGCCGTGCTCGGCCCCGTGCTCCTGGTCTCCATGGACGGCTCCGTCCTGTTCCTCGCCATGCCGAGGATCAGCCGCGCGCTGGCTCCCGGCGCCGACCAGGCCCTGTGGATCCTCGACGTCTACGGCTTCGCCGTGGGCTCGCTGCTCATCGCGTTCGGCAACATCGGCGACCGCTACGGCCGGCTCAGGCTCCTCATGACCGGCGCGGTCCTCTTCGGCATCGGTTCGGCGTGCGCCGCCTTCGCCCCGACGGCGGAGCTCCTCATCGCCGCGCGGGCCGTGATGGGCATCGCGGGGGCCACCCTCCTGCCCTCCGCGCTCGCGGTCCTGAGCGAACTCTTCACCGACCCGAAGCGGCGGGCCCGGGCCATCGGCGTCTTCGCCGCCGCCTTCGCGGCCGGGTTCGCGATCGGACCGGTCGTCGGCGGCGTCCTGCTCGCACATTTCTGGTGGGGATCGGTGTTCCTGGTCAACCTCCCCGTCATCGCCGTGTTCCTGTACGTCGCACCCGGCCTGCTCCGCGAGGTGCGGGCGCCCCGGGCCGGACGCGTCGACGCGGTCAGCGTGGTGACCTCCGCGAGCGGTCTGCTGCTCGTGATCCACGCCCTCAAGCACACCGCCGCCCAAGGGGTGACGGTGCCGGCGAGTGCCGCCGGACTGGCCGGTGCCGCCCTTCTGACCTGGTTCGGCCTCCGGCAACGACACCTGGAACACCCCCTGATCGACTTCTCGCTCTTCCGCGAACGGGTCTTCACGATCGCCGTGGTCACCGGACTCCTGCCGCTGGCCGCCTGGTCGGCCGTCGCCTACCTGGCCGGGGTCTACCTCCAGTCGGTGCTCGGCCTCCCCGTGCTGCGCGCCGCGCTGCTGGCGCTGCCGGGGGCCGCCGTCCTGACGGTGACCTGTGTCGTCACACCGGCCCTGGTGGACCGCGTCGGCACCCGCGCCGCGCTGCTCGTCTGCCACTTCTCGATCGCGGCGGGGCTCCTGCTGCTCCTGCCGGCCGCCGCCACCGGAGGCGCGGGCTGGTACGTCGCCTCGACGGTGATCGCCGGCGTCGGTTACGGCATCTCCTTCGCTGTCGTCGCCGACACCGCCGTCGGAGCGGTGCCGCCGGAGCGGGCGGGCTCGGCCGGCGCCCTCGCCGAGACCAGCAACGAGATCGGCAACGCCCTCGGCATCGCGCTGCTCGGCTCGCTCGCCGCCGTGCTCTTCCGCCTCCAGGGGCCCGACCTCGCGCCGACCCTGGACGAGACCCTGCGCGTCCCGGGCCTGGCCCGGGCGGCGGCGGCCGACGCCAGGTCCGCCTTCGTCACGGGCCTGCGCGTGGCCGCGGCGACGGCTGCCGCACTGCACGTCGCCCTCGGCCTGGTCGCCCTCCGGTGGCTCCCCCGGAGCGCGAGGCCCCGGGAGAGCGCCGCTCGGCCGCGGACGAGCACCGCCACGCCGTAGCGACGGCCACCACCGGCCGCCCGGATCGGATGACGTGGTGGCCGGGGCGGTGAGGATCGGGAATGATCGCCCCATGGTTTCGGTGGTGCAGAACGTGGCGATCGACTGTGCGGACCCCTACGAACTGGCGCGGTTCTGGAGCGGCGTGACGGGCAGCCCGATGGATCCGGAGGACCGGCCGGGCGCGCACGAGACGCAGGTCCTCCTCGCGGACGGGCCGGTGCTCTACTTCAACCGGGTGCCCGAGGCCAAGACGTCGAAGAACCGGCTCCACCTGTGCCTGCGCCCCGAGACCTCGCGCGACCAGGAGGTGCGGCGCCTGCTGGACCTCGGCGCCGCCTTCGTCGCCGACCACCGGAACGCCGACGGCTCCGGCTGGGCGGTCCTCGCCGACCCCGAGGGGAACGAGTTCTGCGTGCTGCGCAGCGCGTCCGACCGGGCGTCGGCGGCCTCCTGACGGGCGGGCCGGCCGGCCGCGCTCTCCTCAGCCGGTGTGCAGGACCCGGAAGCCCCCGGGGGCCGACGGGTCCCGGTCGGCGACCTGGACCGGGGCCCACGTCCACTGCCAGAGGCCGATGCCCGGCGTGCGGGAGAACCGGATCGGGCCGCGCGTGCCCTCGACCGCCACGTGCGGCCAGGCCTCGGCGATCGCCGCCCGGTCCGTACCGTGGGTACGCAGCAGGGAGGCGAGGACCGTGACGGTGTCCCAGCCCTCCAGGGCGACGAAGGAGGGCGCCTCGCCCAGCCGTTCGGCGAGCTCCTCGCGCACCCGCGCGCCGAGCGGGCCGAGGCGCTCCGGGAGGTAGCGCAGGAACGGGACGCCGGCGCCGTCCGCGCCCAGCGCCTCGTTCCACCCGGCGAACTCCGGCTGCCCGGCCGGGGCACCGATCAGCAGGCCCGCGAGCCGCCGGTCGGCCCGGACGGCGCGCACGATCGGCACCGCCGGCTCCGGACTGCCGACCAGGAGGAGCAGCGCCGTCACGTCGTGGTCGACGAGCGCGTCGCACAGGGCCCCGGGAGTGAGGGCGGCCGCGTCGAGTGCGACGACGGAGCCGCCCCGGGGCGCGAGGTGGTCCCGCAGCACGCGGGTCCCGGTCGCCCAGTAGACGCTCGGCTGGGTCGCCACGGCGATCCGGCTCCGGCCGGTGGCGAGGAGGAAGTCCGCGTAGATCCGCCAGCCGCGCGACTGGGCCGGAGCCACGCGCGCGACCCACTCCGTCGGCTCCTCGACGAGCGCGTCGAGGACGGCGGACGAGCAGAGGAACGGCACACCCAGGGCGTCGGCCCGCGCGGCGACGGCGCGGGCGACGACGCTGTGGTACTCGCCCACCACGGCGGCCACGCCCAGGGCGGCCAGTTCGTCCACGGCCGCCGCGGCCCGCTCCGGATCGGCCGCGCTGTCCCGGACGACCAGCTCCAGCGGCCGGCCGCCGATCCCGCCGGTGTCGCGGACCTCTTCCACGGCCTGTTCGAGTCCCGCGAGGAGGTGCCGGCCCGCCTCGACCCAGCCGGGCCGCGTCAGCGGGACGAGGGCGCCCAGCCGCACGGGCGAGCGGTCCGGGTGCGCACCGGACGGGGCGGGCGGCGTGTTCATCGGGGGGTGTCCTCCTGGGACGGAGCGGGCGCGCTCGGCCCGGTGGGCGTGGCCCGCGCCCGCAGCGCGGGGGAGGCGGTGAAGAGGGCGTGCACGCTCCCGCGCACCTGCGCGGCGACCGCCTCCGGCGACGAGGCGTCGAGCTTGCCGTCGAGGTGCAGGAACGCCAGGCCGTGGACGAGGGCCCACACGCTGGTGGGGAGGGCCCCCGACGCGTCGGCGCCGGGGAACGCGTCACGGACGATGCCGTGGACGTACTCCGTGATGACGGCGGTCGCGGCGACGCGCTCCTCGCTGGTCGGGTCGCAGGGCTCCGCGAACATGGCGCGGAACAGGGCGGGGTGGTCGAGCCCGAAGCGCACGTACGCGACGGCGACCGCGGCCAGGTCGTCGGGGGACGAGGGGGCGGGGTGCGCGGCGGCCAGGTGCCCGGCGAGTTCGCGGTACCCCTCGGCGGCGACGGCGGAGACCAGGGCGTCCCGGTCCGCGAAGTGGCGGTAGGGGGCCGTGGCGGACACGCCGGCCCGCCGGGCGACCGCGCGCAGCGAGAGTCCGGCGCTGCCGTCCTCCTCCAGGAGCTCCCGCGCGGCGCGCAGGCAGGCGGCGCGCAGATCGCCGTGATGATACGTGCCGGTTTGCGACATAGGTCACACTCTTTGATGTTTGCGCTGCTTACATGGGCCCTTATGTTTGTGGTGCACACATCGTAGGCGAGGAACATCGGGAGAGGGAACCGGCATGACCAGCGAACTGTTCACGGCACTGCCCCTGCGCACCGGGCAGGTGCTGCGCAACCGGATCGCCAAGGCCGCCATGGAGGAGAACATGGCCGGTGACGGCCAGCTCCCCGACCGGCGGCTGCCGACGCTGTACCGGCGCTGGGCCGCCGGTGGCGCGGGGCTGCTGATCACCGGCAACGTCATGGTGCACGCCGAGGCGCTGACCGGCCCCGGCGGAGTCGTCCTCGACGAGCACGCGCCCCTGGAGCCGTTCGCCGCGTGGGCCGAGGCCGGGAAGTCGGCGGGCGGCGCGATCTGGATGCAGATCAACCACCCCGGGCGGCAGGTCCCGTCCGGCATGCCCGGCGTCGTCTGGGGCCCGTCCGACATCGCCGTCGACCTGGGCCGCCACAGCGGCCGCTTCGGCCGCCCGACCGCCATGACCCCCCGCCAGATCGAGGACACCGTCGCACGCTTCGCGGTCACGGCCCGCCGCGCCGAGGAGGCGGGCTTCGACGGCGTCGAGGTGCACGCCGCGCACGGGTACCTCCTGTCGCAGTTCCTCTCGCCGCTGGTCAACACGCGGACCGACCGGTGGGGCGGCTCGCTGGAGAACCGGGCCCGGCTGCTCCTCGACGTGGTCCGCGCCGTCCGCGCCGGCCGCCCCGCCGACGACCGCACCACGGCCCGCGAGGCGTACTTCCTCCACCTGGCCGAAGAACTGGTGGGCACGAGCGCCCTCCCGCTCATGCTCACCGGCGGCATCACCCGCCGCGCCACGGCCGAGCGGGTCCTCGACAGCGGCGTGGCGGTCGTCGGGATGGGCACCGAACTCGCCGTCACTCCCGACCTGCCGGACCGCTGGCGCGACGACCGCGAGGCCGACCGGCGGATGGCGCCGGTGACCTGGTCGGACAAGACCCTCGCCTCCGCGGCCGGCATGGCGCAGGTCCGCCACCAGATGCGCCGGCTCGCCCGCGGCGCCGCCCCCAGGCCCGGCACCCACCCGGCCCTCGCGCTGCTCTCGGAACAGCGGAAGCAGCGCGCGGCCCTGCGCCGCTACCGCGCCTGGTTGTCCGGTGACCGCCGAGGGGGGGAACTTCCCGGCACCCGCGCGCGTTCCGGAGGCGACCTGATCGTTCTGACGCACGACACGGCGGCGGAGCGCCGCCGTGGGGGGAAGTGAGCAACCGATGGCCATGGTGGGCCTGTTCTGGATCGCCGAGGGCGACGTGTACGTGGGGGCCAAGCCGACCGGTTCGGCCCCCGGGATGCGTCTGACCCCGGACGGCGTGGTGGCCCTGGGCGACGGGCAGTCCGGCCTCCACCTCTGGGAGGACGTCCGCGCCCTGACCGTCGCGGACGTGCCCGTGAAGACCTTGAAGCGGCAGGTCGGCGTCGTCACGGACATGGCCCTCGACGTGGTGATGAACCTGGGGATGACCCTGGGCCCCGGCCTGTCCGGCGAAGCCCCGCCGCAGATGGCGGTGGACCTGGAGACGCAAGACGGCACGTACGAGCTGAAGGTCTACGTGGCCGCCGCCGTCGGCTACTCACCGGCCGAGGTCGAGCTCTCCCGCGCCCTGCTGTCCCGCCTCACGGACGGCGCCGCGACGATGGCCACCACGCTGGCCGCCATGTCGGAGTGGGGCCGAGCCCGCGAGGGCGGGACACCGCGCGTGACGCAGCGCGAGGAACTCCTGCGACGGTGGGCGGGCCCGTCCCCGTCCGGGGATCCGGACGGCGCCGGGCGGTGACGGCGGTGCCGCCGCCCCCGTGAGGGGGCCGCCGACCTGTCCACATCGGGTTGCGCTCCCCCCGCAGGCGGGGACCATGGAATCAAGAACGGGGATCCGGCGCCCCCCGAGGCGCCCCGCACGCGCCACGCGTGCGGTCGGATCACCATGGACCCGCGCGGCCGGACCCGTCCCGCCCGCAGCCGATACGGCGGGCAGCGACCGCACTCCCTCAGGAGGGGCCATGACCGTACCCGACGATCCGCTCGGATACTGGACCGGTCGGCTGCTCCGGCTCGGCGTCGGCATCTCGCCCGAGGAGGCCCGGAAGTTCGTGCACGCGCTGTACGCGAAGGCCCAGTCCGACCTCGACGCCGAGCGGACCGAGGCCGAGTTCGAACGGGAGGAGTGAGCCCGGGGCACGAGCCGTCGTGGACCTGGTGAGGAACGGAGTTCCACATGACCGACACGGAAGCGTGGGGGGACGACGTCTACCAGCCCGACGGCAGCGAGGTCCAGGACGACGCGGGTGTGCTCGACTACGAGGACACCCTCGAAGGACCGCCCGGCGATCCGCTCGACGCGGGCTACTCGCCACCGGAACGCCCCCTGGGTGCCGAGCGCGTCGGCGTGACCGCCGCCGAGCGGCGACGGGGCGAGACCCTCGACGACCGCCTGGCGAACGAGGAACCCGAGTCCGCCGTCCCCGACGGCGACGGTCTCGGCGACACCACGGACACCGACGGGGAGCTCCTGGACGACCAGGTCGGCGCGCGGCGCGCGGGACGCCTGATGTCCGAGGACGAGGGAACGCGCGGCATCACCTCGGAGCTGAACGCCCGGGACCTCGGGATCGACGGGGGCGCGGCCTCCGCCGAGGAGGCGGCGATGCACATCATCGACGAGGAGTGAGTCGCCCGCCCGGTGTGGGCGTACGCCGGAGCGAGTCGCCCGCCCGGTACGAGCGCCCGCCGGAGTGAGGCGCCGCCCGGCGCGGGCGCCTCACCGCGCAGGACGCCTCAGCCCGGTTCCGGCTGCCCCGGACCCCGCACCGCGAGCAGCGCCGCGCCGACGTCCGCCACCGCGCGCGGATCGGAGAGCGAGCGGCCCGTCAGCTCCTCCACCCGCCGCAGCCGGTAGCGGACCGTGTTGGGGTGGACGAACAGGCTCCGCGCCGCGTCACCGGCCGAGCCCGCGGCGGCGAACCAGTGCTCCAGGGTCCGCAGGAGCCGCGACCGCTCCGCGACCGGAAGGTCGAGCACCGGTCGCAGCACCACCTCCAGCAGGTGCGCGGCCTCGGCGGGCGCCGCGGCGACGACCATGGCCAGCGGATTGTCGTCGAAGCGCGCCACGCCGGGGCCCTCGCCCTCCAGGCCGGCCAGGGCGAGCCGCGCGAAGCGCAGGGCGCGGGGTGTGTCCCGCAGCGACTGGAAGCGCGGACTGAAGCCCACCCGGGCACGGGTCCCGCGGAGGATGCGCAGACAGGCCGTCTCCGCCGACGCCGTCGGCAGGGCGATCAGCGCGAGCTGCTGGTCCGGCAGCAGCCTCCAGGCGGACGGAAGGTTCGCCCGGCGCAGCGCCGCCTCCGCCCCGCCGAGCGGCTCCTCACCGGGCGTGCCCGCCTTCGCCGCCGCGACGGCGTACGGGCCGTGCTCGGGAAGCTCCAGCTCGCGGGCGGTCTCCCACAGCGTCCGGTCGGTGACGATGCCGGTGAACAGCGCCTCCACCAGGGCGGAGCGCCGCGCCTGCCCCTGCGAGGTGAGTTCGGCCGCCGTCTCGCGGTAGGCCACCGCCACCGACTCGGCGTACAGACCCGACAGCGCCCAGAACTCGGTCGACTCCGACAGCAGGAGATCGTCGGACACCTCGGGGCGCGCGCGGGCCTCGGCGAGGATCTCGGTCCACAGGAACTGGGAGCCGATCCGGTACGCGTGCAGCGTGTCCGCCAGCGGGACGCCCTGCTGCGCGCGGAGCCGCCCGGTCTCCCGGGCCGAGCTCGCGTCGGGGGCGCCGCCGACGCGCAGATGGGTCAGGATGAGGTCCGCGTTGGCCGTGCAGGAACGGCGCAGCGAGTCCAGCGGGATCAGCGCCTCGTCCTCGTACGCCTCGACGTTCGCCCGGATCCGCAGCGCCATGCGCTCACCCAGCTCCGGAAGCCCCGCCAGCAGCGCCGCCGCAACACCCGAAAGAATCATCGACGCAGCTTAGTGCCCCCGCCTTGTGACCGGGAACAATCTCCGACGCCCCGCGTTGTCGCCCCGGCCATAGGCCTGGGGCGCGCACCCCTGGAAGATGTCGGCGATGTAAACATCCTTGTGATTCCGTGTGACGGAGGCGGTCATGGCCAATCTGGCAGGGTTCCTCGTGGAGACGGCCGGGCGGCAGCCCGAGCGGGCCGCGCTGCGGCTGGGGGAGCAGGTCATCACGTACGCGGAGCTGGACGAGCGCAGTGCCCGCGCCGCCGCCCTGCTGCGCTCCGAGGGCGTGCGCCCCGGCGACCGGGTCGCGCTGATGCTGCCGAACGTGCCGGAGTTCGTCGTCCTGTACTACGGCGCCCTGCGCGCGGGGGCGGTCGTCGTCCCGATGAACCCGCTCCTGAAGACCCGGGAGACCGAGTTCCACCTCACCGACTCCGGCGCGGTGCGGCTCTTCGAGTGGCACCAGGCGCCGGGTGAGGGCGCCGGGGGAGCGGCCGCCGCGGGCGTCCGGCACACCGCCGTCGAACCCGCCGCGTTCGCCGCCGCGCTGGCCGCGCACGAGCCGCTGTCCGAGGTCGCGGACACGGCCGACGAGGACATGGCCGTCCTGCTGTACACCTCCGGCACCACCGGCCGCCCCAAGGGCGCCGTCCTCACCCACGCGGGGCTGCGGCACAACACCGAGGTGAACACGGTCGAGATCCAGCGGATGACGCCGGAGGACGTGGTGGTCGGCTGCCTGCCGCTGTTCCACATCTTCGGACAGATCTGCACCATGAGCGCGGCCGTCCGCAGCGGCGCCTCGCTCGTGCTCGTCCCGCGCTTCGACCCGAAGACCGTCCTGGAGGCCGTCGCGCGGGAGCGGGCCACCGTCTTCGAGGGCGTCCCCACCATGTACGCGGCGCTGCTCCAGCAGCCCTCGGACGCCGACGTGTCGACGCTGCGGATGTGCATCTCCGGCGGCGCCTCGCTGCCGGTGGAGATCCTGCACGGCTTCGAGCGCCGCTTCGGCTGCCCGGTGCTGGAGGGCTTCGGCATGTCCGAGACCAGCCCGGTCGTCACGTTCAACCACCCCGAGCGGCCGCGCAAGGCCGGCTCGATCGGCACCCCCATCCGGGACGTCGAGGTGCGGCTGCTCGACGCCGGGGGCCGGGACGTGGCCCCCGGCGAGATCGGCGAACTGGCCGTCCGGGGGCCGAACGTCATGAAGGGCTACTGGAACCGCCCGGAGGAGACCGAGGCCGCGATCCCGGACGGCTGGCTGCGCACCGGCGACCTCGCCCGGGCCGACGACGAGGGCTATCTGTACATCGTCGACCGGAAGAAGGACATGGTCATCCGCGGCGGCTACAACGTCTACCCGCGCGAGATCGAGGAGGTCCTCCACGAGCACCCGGCCGTCGCCCTCGCCGCCGTGGTGGGGTTCCCGCACCCCGAGCTGGGCGAGGAGATCGCGGCCGCGGTCGTCCTGCGGCCCTCGGCCGAGGCCACCCCCGACGAACTGCGCGCGTACGTCAAGGACCGCGTGGCGGCCTACAAGTACCCGCGCCGGGTGTGGCTCGTGGACCGGCTGCCGCTGGGGCCGAGCGGAAAGATCCTCAAGCGGGAGATCACCGTACCGGCGGGGTGACCGGGCCGGTACGGGACGACCGGGGCGGCGGGGTCGGTGCGGGGTGGCCGCGCCGGTTCCGGGCGGGCGGGTCAGTACGGGGTGGCCGCGTTCCGCTCCGCCCAGTGCCGCTCGGCGTCGGAGCCGCCCGGTGGCGGGACCAGTCCGTTGATCATCCACATCTCCTCGCTGGTCTCGTCGACGTGGAACTCCCAGTGGAGCCCGGCGTGCCCTTCGAGGTACAGCTCCACCATCCGCCTGATCCACTGGGCGGTCCTGCGCCTGCCGTCCCCGTCGTGATGGTGCCGGGCGATGTGGTCGATGGTGATCCGGACCCCGGCGGAGGCGGGCTCGCCGCCGACGTAGAAGTCCTCGGGCCGGGTCTCCTGGAAGAGGGTGACCACGTAGAAGCGGGGCAGCCCGGCCTTCTCGTAGTGGTCGGCGACGGACGAGGCGAGCCCGCGCTTGTCGTCGTCGGAGAAGACTCCGGGGGTGTGGTGAACGGTCCACAGGGGCATGGCGGTTCGTGTCTCCTTCGTGAGGGTTCGGTCGACGGTCTCAGCCGGCGGCCGAGAAGGTCAGGTCTTCCACGGGGCCCGAGAGGGCGGACTTGACGGCCGCGCTGACGTCGTCGGCGAGCACCTCCGTGTGCCCCGCCTCCAGCCCGTCGACGATCCGCGCGGCCACGTCGGCCGGCTTCGCCTTGCTCCGGTCGAGGGCGGCGACCATCCCGGTGTCGATGAACCCGGCGTGCACACCGACGACCTGCGTGCGCTGCGGGGCGAGTTCGAGCCGGAGCGAGTTCGTGAGGGACCACGCCGCCGCCTTGGAGGCCCCGTAGGCTCCGCTGCCGGCGAGCCAGGACAGCACGGAGTGCATGTTCACCAGCGCGCCGCCGCCGTTCGCGGCGAGCACCGGCGCGAACGCCCGTGCCACCCGCAGCGGTCCGAAGACGTTGACGTCGAACGTCTCGGCGGCCTGCTCGACGTCGCCCGTGAGCAGCGGTCCGGGCAGCAGGATCCCGGCGTTGTTGAACACGATCTCGGCGTCGGCGGCGAGTTCCGCGAGCGCGGCGACCGACGCGGTCGACCGCACGTCCAGCGGCGCCGCCACCACGCGCGGCCGCTCGTCCGCGGCGGGCGAGCGGGACGTCGCGTACACCTTGACCGCCCCGCGTGCCAGCACTTCTTCCACGAGGGCGGCGCCGAGACCCCGCTGCCCTCCGGTCACCACGACCACCCTGCCCGCCACCGCGACCATGACGTTCACTCCCCATCTGGATAACGACTTCGTTAGTCAGATGGAAGCACGTACTGGCTGGGTAACGCAAGCATTAGTTACAATGGGTGTGTGACGATGAGCTTCGAGAAGCGGTTGAGCGACCGGGACGCCTGGTCGATCGGGGACGGGTGCTCGGCCGGCCGGGTGCTCGATCTGCTGAGCACCCGGACGGTCTTCATGGTCGTGCGGGAGTGCTTCTACGGCACGACCCGGTTCGAGGACTTCGTGACGAGGATCGGCACCTCGGCGCCCTCGGTCTCCCGCGCCCTCAAGCAGCTGGAGTCGGCCGGGATCGTGGCCCGGACGCCCTACCGGGAGCCGGGGATGCGGGCGCGCGACGAGTACCGTCTGACACCGGCCGGCGAGGACCTGCTGCCGGTCTTCCTCGCGCTCGTGCGCTGGGGGGACGCGCACCTCCAGGACGGCCGTCCGCCGCTCGTCTTCGTCGAGGCCGACAGCGGCCGTCCGCTGAGCGTGCGCGTCACCGCCGACCCGGCGCCGGAGCCGTCGTCCGACGCCATCGAGATCCGTCTGCACCCCGGCCGGGACCGCGACTGACACGCGGGCGGGGCGGCCGGCGGAGGCGGGGGCGGGTCGGTCCGCCCGCTTCCCGCCGTTCTCAGTCCGTCCGCTTCCCGCCGTTGAGGTGCAGCGAGCGCAGCGCCGCTTCGAGGGCGAACCGGTGGTCCGGGTCCAGGAGCCGGTCGCCGAAGTGGGTGTCCAGGTTCCGCAGCCGGTAGCGGACCGTCTGGGCGTGCACGCCCAGCATCTCGCCGACCTGCTCGGCGGGGGCGCGCGTCGAGATGTGGACGCGCAGGGTCTCGATCAGCCGCTCGCGCCGGGTGCCGGACAGCTCGGCGAGCGGGGCCAGTTCACGCGCGGCGAGATGCGCCGTGAGAGCCGGATCGGACAGCAGCCACAACGTTGTCAGGTGCTCCTCGCAGTGCACGAGGGGGGCGTCCGGTACGACGCCTTCGTCGACGAGCTGGAGGACGCGCCGGGCCCAGCGCACGGAGTGCGCGGCCTGCGCCGGCGGCACGGTCAGGCCGACGACCGCGGGGGTCCCGGCCAGGGCCGATTCGAGCATCACGAGCCGCTGCGGGGTGAGCGGTCCGGGGATCAGCAGGTGCGGCTGGGGGAGGGTCAGATCGGCCAGCACGTCCCGGTCGAGCCCCGCCTGGACGAGCTCGGCGACCGGCGGGCGCAGGGCCACCAGGGTGCACTCGGCGGGAAGCTGCCAGGAGGCCTCCTCGCACAGCTCGGCGATCGTCGCCCGGGGCAGCGGCGGACCCGCGACGACGAGGTGGAGTAACTGCCGTCTGCGCGCGGCCACGTCGGACACGGCACGGGCCTGGGCCATGACGTAGCCCTCCCGCGACAGGGCTTCGAGCTCCTCGACGTAGGCGAAGAGGGCGTCGGCGAAGGCCAGGATGAGCGTGGGGGAGAGGTTGTAGGTGCGGCCGATGCCCTTGGCCCGGCGCAGCGCGATGCGCGCCCCGAGCCGGTAGGCGCCCTGGAGGCAGCCCAGGTCGCGGCCCTCGTAGGCCTCCACGCGGCCGAACTTCCGCAGCAGCTCGTCCCGCAGGGCCGAGGTCGTGCCGGGGGAGGCGACCCGTTCCACGAAGGCCGCCAGGGCCTGTTCCACGCCCTGGCGGATGGCGTCCGAGTGCGGTCCGTTGAAGAGGTGCGCGTACACGGGGTAGGCCCGCTGGACCTCCATGCCGATCTCTTTGATGAGCCCCGGGATCTCCGGCCTCATCAGGTCGGCGAACTCTCGGGGAAGCGGGTCGAGCGGCTCGCCGATGTTCGGTGACTGTGCGATTGCGGGCATGGACCGATCCCTTGCTCTCCTGCGCGACCGGTGGGGAGCGGCAGTGCGGCGCCCTCCTGGGTGGTGGGCGCCGCCATGGCCGTCAGGTGCGTACCAACGGGGACTGCTGAAGCTAAATCAACTGCTGTGTGCTGTACACAACTTGCGCAAGAGTTGATGGGCGCGGAGGCCCGTGGGCCGTCGAGTAGGCCGGGAATCGACCCTGGGTGGCCGTTACTTGACGGCCGAGTGCCAGTTCCGCGAGAGCACCTTCCCGGCGTCGGGGGCGACGAGACCGGGGGCGTACAGGCCGGTCAGGTAGGTCTGGGTGTTGTTGAGCGTGAGGCTGTTCCGGCCGGCCGCGGACGGCAGTCCGGTCTTGAGGTTGACCGCGCCGTTGACCAGGCCGAGTCCGAGGCCGCAGCCGCTGGCGCCGGGGACGGCGAAGGTGGTGTCGACCTGGGTGGAGCCGAGGATGTTCAGGCGGCTCATGTCGCCCTCCTCGTTCGGGGAGCCGTCGGCGTTGTAGCGCTCCACGGAGAAGTCGGGCGAGGTCTTGTTGCTCGGGCGCAGGATGATCGGGTTGGCCTTCGTGCCGATGTAGCAGTTGCTGCCGAGGAACGGGTTCTCCAGGTGGATGCGGACCGGGAGGGTCACGATCGGCATGTCGGTGAGGACGCCCGCGATCTGGTCGAAGTCCGAGGGCGTGCCGACCGACTCCATCGTGGCGGTGATCTTGTTGAGCTTGGCGTCGGACAGCTGCCGGCAGATGTCGGTGATGAACGGGATGTCGCTCGGGCACATCAGGCCGAGCAGTCCGCCGGGGACGGTGGCGGAGTCCGCGATGATCGAGCCCGCGGGCGGGGCGACGACCGAGCTGGTGCCGTCGGCGTTCTGGACGACGCCGATCTGCAGGTTCGTCTTCCCGGTGATGACGGTCGTGTTCCCGAGCTTGATGGAGCCGGAGACCGAGCTGGAGGAGACGCACTGCGGCGACAGGTCGAGACCGTCGGCGGCGAGCATCGCCGGGGCGTCGACCGGACAGCGGGTGAACGGGGCCCATCCGCCGTTCAGCTGGGGGGTGGCGGCGGTCGCCGTGCCGACGGAGGCGAACGCGCCGAGCGCGGTCAGGGCGGAGAGGGTGGCGAGTCTCGTGCGGGAGGAGGCGAGGGACATGGCGGTGGCCTTCCTGGGAGGGAGCGGGGGCGGTGGGGTGGATCAGCGCTCGGGCTTGGGGACCACGTACGGCTGGAGGTCCTCGGTGCACTGCGGATCGTCGGTGGGCACTTGGTTGAGCACGGTGCAGGTCTGACCCTGCATCTGCTTGAGGTAGTTGCCGGATCCGGAGATGGAGGCGGTGAGGAGACGGTCGAGGTTCTCGCCCCCCTCGGTGACGCAGCCCTTGAACGCCGGGATGGTCACCTCGCCCTTCAGGGGTCCGCCGGTGGTCAGCTGGTAGCCCTGGGCGTTGCCTCCGACGGGGATGTAGCCCCTGCCGAGCATCACCAGGTGCTTCCCGGGGTACCGGGCGGGCTCGGGCTCGGGCGAGCTGAGCGAGGTCTCCGTGCGGCAGGAGGGGCCCACGTCCAGGGTGACGCCGTTGACCTCGACGTCGAGGACGCGCAGGACGAGGGGCGCCCGGACGGTGTTGTCCAGGTAGTTGTCACCGGTGGCGAAGATGGCGCGGAACAGCGTGCCGATCGTGATCGGGCCCGTCTGCTCCAGGACCATGGTCGCCGTGACCGGCGCGAAGCCGAAGGTCAGGAGGGTGGAGGTGAAGGGCGGGGTCTGTTTGCGCCCCTGGTAGGAGAGATTGGCCGTCGACGGGGTGAAGAACTGGAACTCGCCGTCCGGCACGGGGGTGGAGGGCGGCTCCGGCAGGCCCTGCTCGATCAGGAGACAGGACAACGGGATGAGCGAGGCTCCGTTCAGCTTCCTCACGTTGGAGTAGCCGGTGATGTACGCCGAGAGCGACACCGGGGTCGGGTTCTCGGTGATGCAGGGCGGCGCGGCCGGCCGGGGCGGCGGAGTGCCGGGTGGGGTCTCGTCCGCCGCCCGTCCGCGCTCCGGCTGCCTGGGGCTCCGCGGGTCCTTCGGAGCCTGCTTCCCGGTCCCGTCGGGGGTCCCCGGACTCGCCGGTGCCGGACGGTTCGACGGGAGCGGGGGCGGCGGACCGACCGTCGTGGAACCGGACGGCGAAGGGGAGGCCGGGGACGGAGAAGGCGTGCCGGGTTCCCCGGTGGGCCCGTCGGCGCCGACCGGAACGGTGGCGAGCACCGTACGCCCCTCCGCGTCCCGGCCGGGTACGCAGCTGACGGAGAGGGCCGCGGGGGTGGTGGCCGCGCCGTCGGACGTGCTCGGGGCCAGGTCGATCCCCAGGGCCTGGGCGGTGAGCGTCAGACCGCCCGCCTCGGCTGTCGTCAGGGACGGCACGTCACCGGTGGTGGTGAGCACGAGGGGCCCCTCGGCGGGGACGGCGACGGGCTCCGCCGTACCGCTCCAGGTGACCTCCGCGCGCTGTTCCTTCTGGGCCACCCCGACCGCGAGCCGCGTCTCGGCCCGGACGGTGGCGGCCTGGAGCGCGGTGAGTTCGGCCACGGCCGCCGCGGGCAGCTCGACCGTCGTGGTGACGTCGGTGGGCCGGATCTCCTCGCCCACGGCGACCCGTTCGGGGAAGCTCGCCGTGATCCGTACCGTCGCGGACTGCTGCCCCGAGGGCAGGGTGCAGACATAGGGGAGCGCGGCGTCGACCTTCAGCGTCCCGACGGCGACGGCCGCGGCCGGAAGCAGCGGGGCGAGCGCCACGAACGCGGCGATCGTCGCGCCGCGCGCGCGGACGCGGGAGGGTCGAGGGGTGGGCCGTGGGCCTCTCATCTGGTGCTCCGCTCGGGTCGTTCGCGAACGCGTGAGGGTGTGTCCCGCCGGCAGGGCGGGATCTACGGGTGGGAGCCGACGACGGTCGGGACGCCGCCGGTACCGGCAGCCCTGACCAGGTAGTCGCCCCGGAGGACGGGCCGGGCGCCGAGCGGGGCGAGGTCGCCGCAGTTGAGCGACTCGACGACGGTGAGCTCGCCGTCGGTGGACGCGACGGCCAGCTTGCCCGTGGCGTTGGCGTAGGTGACGGAGGCCCCGCCCCTCACCCGGAAGACGCAGGCACCGAGGGTCGTCCGGAAGTCGACGCCGGTGAGGTGGCCCGTGGTGGTGGAGGTAGCGGCGGCGTAGTCGTGCGCCACGACGCTCCACGGAGTGGAGGTGGGCAGGGTGGGACTCCCCAGCACGCTGGTGCAGGGCGTCCCGGGCGCACCGAAGGTGACCGAGGTGAGGGACCCGACGGCCGCCGGGTTTCCCGAGGCGCTCCGCAGGGTGCCCGAAGCGGTCGACTTCGAGCACGTCATGATGAAGCCGTTGAGGACGAGCGTCACGTGCCCGGTGGCGGTCGCGGAGACGGCGACAGGCGATCCGCTCACCGTCCAGACCGTCGAGGGCTCCGCCACGGCCGGGACCGCCGCGAGGACGGCCGAGGCCGCGGCCGCGCCGGCGGCGGTGGCGAGTTTTCCGATCGGCTTCTGCATGGCCCGGGAGGTCTCCTTGGTGATGGGCGGCGGGCGTGAACCCGAACGGGCCGCGTCCGCCCGGCCGGGATCGCCGGCCGGGCGGACGCGGGTCCTGCGTCCTTACGGGTTGGAACCGACGATCGTCGGGATGACGTTGCCCGCCTTCACGAGGTAGGTGCCCTTGAAGGTGGGCTTGGCGCCGACCGGCACGGCGGAGCCGCAGTTGGTCGCCGAGACGACGGTGAGCTCGCCCGCGACGCTGTTGACGGCCAGCGCGCCCGTCGAGTTGGTGTACGTTCCGGAGGCCTTGCCCGTCACGCGGAAGACACAGGCGCCGACGGTCACCTTGGCGTCGACGTTGCCGACGTAGCCCTTGGTGACGCCGGTCCCCGCGGTGTAGTCCTGCGCCACCACGGTCCACGGCGTGGTCGCGACCGTGGTCACGTTGCCGAGGACGCTGGTGCAGGGCGCGCCCGAGGCGCCGAACGCGATGGAGCTGATGGAGGCCACCGTGGCGGGGTTGCCGGTGGCGCTCGCCATCGTGCCCGCGGCGGTCGACTTCGTACACGTCATGGCGATGCCGTTGACGCTGAGGACGACGTTCCCGCTGTTGGCCGCGGTGAAGCTGGCCGGCGTGGGGTTGACGGTCCAGACCGTCGACGGCACCGCCGAGGCGGGCGCCGCGGCGAGGGCGAACGCGGCCGAGGCGGCTCCGGCGACGACGGCGAGCTTTCTGATGGGCTTGTTCATGGCTCTGGGACTCTCCTTGGGGATTGACCGGCAGAGGGGTGGCCGCGGTGGGGGTCGAGCGGCCGGCGGCTCGTCATTTCTCGGCCGCGAAACGAGACGTTACTTGCGGGAAACTTAGCTGAACAATGGCGGAGTCCAAGATTCTTTGGAGTTCTCGCATTGCCTGTCAAGTGGGTGAGCGATGACGGGAATCCCCTTGGTTCCGTGGTGCGCAATGTCGACAATTCTGATCGATCGCCGGGGCCTTCCCCTGCTCTTCTCGGTGACAAGAGCGGAAGCGGAATTGTCTCCCGCGTGACAACTCGTCCGGCGTCAGGTCCCGTACCGGGAAAACTGGGATTCCAGTATTGCCGCGAGAGGTTACTCGGCCGTAGCGTTCCCGGGGCGGCGCACCGTCGCAGGTCGGCGCAGCTCTGTGTCTCCGCGGAGACAAGTGCCGACCCCGACCTTGTCTCCGCGGTGACAAACAACGGGAGCGGATCAAGAAAAGTGGCACCCGCCTATTGTCCGGATGATCCGGACCGACTTAACGTGCGCCCGCGGCGCACACCCGACGCACGCTTGCTGGAGGTGGGATGGGAATCGAAGTAGTCGTTGAGGGTCTGACCATGTCCTTTGGCAAGCAGAACATCTGGCAGGACGTGTCGCTGACCCTGCCGGCCGGAGAGGTCAGCGTCATGCTCGGCCCTTCGGGAACCGGTAAGACGGTCTTCCTGAAATCGCTCATCGGACTGCTGAAACCGCAGCAGGGCCGTGTCCTCATCAACGGTGTCGACATGGTCAGCAGTCCGGAACGCGACATCTACGAGACCCGGAAACTCTTCGGCCTCATGTTCCAGGACGGCGCCCTGTTCGGCTCCATGAGTCTCTTCGACAACATCGCCTTCCCGCTGCGCGAGCACACCCGCAAGCGCGAGTCCGAGATCCGCCGCATCGTCATGGAGCGGATCGAACTCGTCGGCCTCCTGGGCGCGGAGGGCAAACTGCCCGGCGAGATCAGCGGCGGCATGCGCAAACGCGCCGGACTGGCCCGCGCGCTCGTGCTCGACCCGCAGATCGTCCTGTGCGACGAGCCGGACTCCGGACTCGACCCGGTCCGCACCGCGTACCTCTCGCAACTGCTGATCGACCTCAACGCGCGGATCGACGCGACGATGCTGATCGTCACCCACAACCTCGACATCGCCGCCACCGTCCCCGACAACATGGGGATGTTCTTCCGGCGCAGGCTCATCACCTTCGGCCCCCGCGAGGTCCTCCTGACCAGCGAGGAACCGGTCGTGACCCAGTTCCTCGCCGGCCGCCGCGAAGGACCCATCGGCATGTCCGAGGAGAAGGACGCCGCGCTCCTCGCCGCCGAGGCGGAGAACTCCGCCGCCCGATCGACGACACCCCGCGTCATCGTCCCGCAGCTGGAGCCGTCCCCCGGACTGCCTCCCCGCGCGGCCGTCACCCGCCGCAGGGAGCGGGTCCTCGGCATGCTCGACCAGCTGCCGCCGGCCGCCCGCACCGCCATCCGCGACACCTACGCGCGCACCGACACGGCCCCCACCCTGACCCTGCCGGCCGGGAGCGGCTCGTGATCACGGGGGCGCTGCGGCAGACCGGCCGCCTCTTCGCGCTCGCCGCCGAGGTGAGCCGGGCCGTCTTCCGCAGGCCCTTCCAGTTCCGCGAGTTCATCGAGCAGTTCTGGTTCGTCGCGAGCGTCACCATCCTGCCCGCCGCGCTCGTCTCCATCCCCTTCGGCGCCGTCATCGCCCTCCAGGTCGGCTCCCTCACCCAGCAGCTCGGCGCCCAGTCCTTCACCGGCGGGGCCAGCGTCCTCGCCGTCATCCAGCAGGCCAGCCCCCTCATCGTGGCCCTCCTGATCGCCGGCGCCGGCGGCTCCGCGATCTGCGCCGACCTCGGCTCCCGCAAGATCCGGGAGGAACTCGACGCGATGGAGGTCATGGGCGTCTCGCCGGTGCAGCGGCTCGTCGTCCCGCGCGTCCTCGCCACCATGGCGGTCGCCGTGCTCCTCAACGGCATGGTCTCCGTCGTCGGCACCCTGGGCGGCTACTTCTTCAACATCGTCCTCCAGGGCGGCACCCCCGGCGCGTACCTCTCCAGCTTCTCCGCCCTCGCCCAGCTGCCGGACCTCTACATCAGCGAACTCAAGGCGCTCATCTTCGGGTTCATCGCCGGCATCGTCGCCGCCTACCGGGGGCTCAACCCCCGCGGAGGCCCCAAGGGCGTCGGCGACGCCGTGAACCAGTCCGTCGTCATCACCTTCATGCTGCTGTTCTTCGTGAACATGGTGCTGACGGGCATCTACCTCCAGATCGTCCCGCCGAAGGGAGGCTGACCGATGGCCTCCCCCTTCGTGTGGCTCGACCGGTCCGGCGACCAGCTCCTGTTCTACGTCCGCGCCCTCCTCTGGATCCCGCGCACCCTGCGCCGCTACCTCAAGGAGGTGCAACGGCTCCTCGCCGAGGTCGCCTTCGGCTCCGGCGGACTCGGCGTCATCGGCGGCACCATCGGCGTCATGATCGCGATGACGCTGTTCACCGGCACCGTCGTCGGCCTCCAGGGCTACGCGGCCCTCGAACAGATCGGCACCGCCGCCTTCACCGGATTCGTCTCCGCGTACTTCAACACCCGCGAGATCGCCCCGCTCGTCGCCGGACTCGCCCTCTCCGCGACCGTCGGCGCCGGATTCACCGCCCAGCTCGGCGCCATGCGCATCAACGAGGAGGTCGACGCCCTGGAGGGCATGGGCATCCGCTCCATGCCGTACCTGGTCACCACCCGCATCATCGCGGGCGTCGTCGCCATCGTCCCGCTCTACGCGGTCGGACTGCTCTCGTCCTACCTGGCCTCCCGCTACGTCACGGTCCTCTTCAACGGCCAGTCGCAGGGGACCTACGACCACTACTTCAACCTCTTCCTCTCCCCGACGGACGTCCTCCTCTCGGTGCTGAAAGTGCTGATCTTCAGCGTGATGGTGATCATCGCCCACTGCTACTACGGCTTCCGCGCCTCCGGCGGACCCGCCGGCGTCGGCATCGCCGTCGGCCGCTCCGTGCGCAACGCCATCGTGCTGATCAGCGTCACCGACTTCTTCCTGTCGCTGGCCCTCTGGGGCGCGACCACGACCGTGAAGGTGGCGGGGTGAGATGAGCGACTCACGTGCCGAGACCGTCCGCCGCCGGTTCGCCGGCGTCGTGTTCCTGCTGGTGCCCGTCCTGCTCGCCTCGCTCGCGGTCGCCGTCTACGACAAGCAGTTCACCGACTCCGACCCGGTCACCGTCGAGACCGGCAGCGTCGGCAACGAGATGCACCTCGGCGCCGAGGTGAAACTGCGCGGCGTCGTCATCGGCGAGGTCCGCGCCATCGACGCCATCGACGGCGGCGCCCGGCTCACCCTCGCCATGCGCCCCGGGACCCTGCGCCACGTCCCCTCCGACGTACGCGCCCAGATGCTGCCCACGACCCTCTTCGGCGAACGGTTCGTGGCCCTCGTCCCGCCGGCCGGCGCCTCCCCGGAGCCGCTCGGCCCCGGAGCCGTCATCCCCGAGGACCGCTCCAGCAACGCCGTGGAACTCCAGCAGGTCCTCGACAACGTCCTGCCCCTGCTCACCGCCGTCCAGCCGCAGAAGCTGTCGGCCACGTTGTCCGCCGTCTCCCGCGCCCTGGAGGGCCGGGGCGACAAGCTCGGCGACACCCTCGCCGAACTCGACGCCAACCTGCGCGAGTTCAACCCCCACCTGCCCGCCCTCACCCGCGACCTGAAAGAACTCGTGAAGGTCAGCCACCTCTACGCGGACGCCGCCCCGGACATCGTCACGGCGCTCACCGACTTCACCACCACCAGCGGCACCCTCGCCGAGAAGGAGGGCGAGTTGGCCGGGACCTTCGGCGCCACCACCCGCACCGCCCAGGACCTCACCGCCTTCCTGCGGCAGAACAAGGACAACATCATCCGGCTCAGCGCCACCAGCCGGCCCACCCTGCAACTGCTCGCCGCGTACTCCCCGTCCTTCCCCTGCACCCTGCGCACCCTCGCCCAGTTCGTGCCCGCCATGGACAAGGCGCTCGGCAAGGGCACGAACCAGCCCGGACTCCACGTCGAGGTGACCACCGTCCCCGCCCGAGGCGGCTACACCCCCGGTCGCGACGCCCCCTCGTACGGCTCCGGCGGCGGCCCGCACTGCTACCCCGTCCCGTACCTCGGCGTCCCGGCCGCACCCGCCGCGCGGGCGAGCGCCGCGGCCGACCAGCAACTCGGCCCGGCCAACTCCCCGCAGGAGAACTCCCTCGTCAACGAACTCCTCGCACCCGCCGCCAAGAAGGCCCCCGGCGACCTGCCGGACTGGAGCAGCCTGCTCGCCGGCCCCGCCTTCCGCGGCGCGGAGGTGACCCTCCGATGACGACCCGGCCCACCCACACACGCCGGCGCGGCCTGACCGGCACCGTCCTGAAGTCCCTGGCGTTCGTCCTGGTCACCGCCCTCGCCACCACCGTCCTCGGCTTCAGCATCGCCAACACCGGTGTCGGCTCCGCCACCCGCACCTACAAGGCCCTGTTCACCGACGTCACCGGCCTCGTCGAGGGCGACTCCGTGCGCATCTCCGGAGTGAAGGTCGGCGAGGTCACGGACGTCCGCGTCGTCGAGCGCCGCACCGCCCAGGTCACCTTCTCGGTCCGCGAGGACCGCACCCTGCCCCGGTCGGCGACCGCCGCCGTCAAGTACCTCAACATGGTCGGCCAGCGGTACGTCTCCCTCGACCGGGGCGCCGGCGACCTCACCGGCACCCTGGAGCCGGGGGACACCATCCCGCTCGACCGCACCACCCCCGCGCTCGACCTGACCCTCCTGTTCAACGGGTTCAAGCCGCTCTTCGAAGGACTGTCGCCCGCCGACGTCAACGACCTCGCCGGCTCCCTCGTGCAGGTCCTCCAGGGCGAGAGCGGCACCGTCGACAGCCTCCTGCGGCACATCGGCTCCCTGACCACCACCGTCGCCGCCAAGGACAAGGTCATCGGCGAGGTCGTCACCCACCTCAACACCGTCCTGACCACCCTCAACCACCGCGAGGCCGCCTTCGGAGACCTCGTCGTCACCCTCCAGAAGCTCGTCACCGGCTTCAACACCGACCGCAAACCCCTCGGCGAGGCCGTCAAGGCCATCGGCGACCTCACCACCACGACCGCCGGACTCCTCCAGGAGGGGCGCGCCCCCCTGAAGAAGGACATCCGCGAACTCGGCCGGCTCTCCGGCACCCTCGGCGAACACACCCCCAGCATCGAGAGGTTCCTCGCGAACACCCCCGGCAAGATGACCGCCCTCGCACGGCTGTCCTCGTACGGATCGTGGTTCAACCTCTACCTCTGCGAGGCGCGCGTGAGCGGCGTGGGGACCTCCGACGGCTCCAAGCCGCCGACCGGCATCGCCGTGACCGAGGCGAGGTGCCGCGCATGAGCTCCCGCCCCCGGATCAAACCGGTCAAGGAACGCAGCCCCGTCGCCGTGGCCCTCGTCGGACTGCTGCTCCTCGCCCTCCTGGCCGCCCTGGCGTACAACGTGGAACGGCTCCCGCTCGTCGGCGCGGACACCGCCTACAGCGCCGACTTCACCGAGGCGGCCGGACTCGACACCGGCGACGAGGTCCGCATCGCCGGGGTCAAGGTCGGCAAGGTCACCGGCGTCGCCCTCGACGGCCCGAAGGTCAAGGTCACCTTCGAGGTCGGCGACGCCTGGATCGGCGACCGCTCGACCGCCGCCATCGCCATCAAGACCCTGCTGGGCGAGAAGTACCTCGCGGTCGACCCGCTGGGCTCCGCGCCGCAGGACCCCGGCACCCGCATCCCGCGGTCCCGCACCACCTCCCCGTACGACGTGACGCAGGCCTTCCAGGACCTCAGCGGCACCGTCGACGCCATCGACACCGAGAAGCTGGAGGAGAGCTTCCGGACCATCTCCGACACCTTCAAGAACTCGCCCCCGCACGTCCGCAACGCCGCCAACGGCCTCTCCGAGCTGTCGAAGTCCGTCTCCAAGCGCGACACGCAGCTCGCCCGGCTCCTGGAGAACAGCAAGAAGTTCACCAAGACCCTGGAGGGCAAGAAGTCCAGCTTCGAGATCCTCCTGGAGGACGGCGGATCGCTGCTCGGCGAGCTCAAGAAGCGCCGCGAGGCCATCCGCGCCCTGCTCAAGGGCAGCAGGGAGCTGGGCACCGAGCTCAGCGGCCTCGTCGGCGACAACGACAAGCAGCTCGGCCCCACCCTCAAGGCCCTCAGCCGCGTCACCGGCGTCCTGGAGAAGAACAGCGGCCAGCTCGACAAGACGCTCGCGCTCATCGGCCCCTACTACCGGCTCGTCGGCAACACCCTCGGCAGCGGCCGCTGGTTCGACAGCTACCTGTGCGGTGTGGTGCCCCGCACCTATCTGCCCGAGGCCTCCCAGCCCAAGACCGGATGCCTGCCGCCGAAGCCCGCGGCCCAGGCCAAGGGGAGCGGTGAACGATGACCAGACCCAGGAAACCGCTCGTCGCCGGAGTCGCCCTCGCGGTCCTCGCCGCCTGCGGCCTCGTCGCCGTCCGCGTCCTCGACGACGACGGCATCCGCGTCACCGCCTACTTCGACCGGGCGGTCGGCATCTACGCCGGATCCGACCTGCGCGTCCTCGGCGTCCGCGTCGGAGAGGTGGAGTCCGTGGAACCACAAGGGACCCGGGTCCGCGTCGAACTCCGCCTCGACGAAGGCGTACGCGTCCCCGCCGACGCGCGCGCCCTCGTCGTCGCCCCAAGCATCGTCGCCGACCGGTACGTCCAGCTCACCCCCGCCTACACCACCGGCCCCGCCCTCGCCGACGGCGCCCAGCTGCCAGCCGCCCGCAACCGCACCCCCGTCGAGATCGACCAGCTCTACGCCTCGATCACCGAGCTGAGCGACGCGCTCGGCCCCGACGGCGCCAACTCCGCCGGAGCCCTCTCCGAACTCCTCGACACCGGAGCGAAGAACCTCAAGGGCAACGGCACGGCCATCGGCACCTCCATCGAACAGTTCGGCAAGGCCGCCAAGACCCTCGACGGCAGCAGCGAGAACCTGTTCGCCACCCTAGGCCAGCTCCAGACCTTCACCACCATGCTCAAGAAGAAGGACGGCGACGTCCGCACCGCGCAGGAACGCCTGGACGAGGTCGTCGGGTACTTCGCCGAGAACAAGGACGACCTCGCCGGCGCCCTCAAGGAACTCGGCAAGGCCCTCGCCCAGGTCAAGACGTTCATCAAGGACAACCGGGGCGAGCTCAAGAAGAACATCGACCGGCTCGTGCCCCTCACCCAGACCCTCGTCGACCAGCGGGCCTCCCTCGCCGAGGCGCTCGACGTCGCCCCGCTCGCC
The DNA here is from genome assembly GCF_042890295.1 of Streptomyces sp. NPDC002232. Taxonomy (NCBI): domain Bacteria; kingdom Bacillati; phylum Actinomycetota; class Actinomycetes; order Kitasatosporales; family Streptomycetaceae; genus Streptomyces; species Streptomyces sp. NPDC002232. The sequence continues at coordinate 738,250 of NZ_JBIARV010000004.1, forward strand.
GCGGGCAACGTCGTCAACGCCTACAACAAGGACACCCGCACCCTCGACGGCCGCGCCAACCTCAACGAGATCAGCATGGGCGGACCGCTGCTGCCGCTGCCGGTCACCGGCGGCGCGTCGGCCGGCACCGGAGAGGGGGAGCGGTGAGACGAGAAGCCCTGCCCTCCCGGAAGGCAGCCGGAGCCGCCGCCGTCGGAGCCGTGGCCCTCGGCCTCGGCATCGCCGTCGTCCTCGGCGCGGTCCCCGTGCCCTCCGTCCGGTTCGACGGCATCGAGGACCTGCCGCTGCCCGGAGGAGCCGACCTCGGCTCCCACCCCTACACGGTCACCGCCGAACTCGACGACGTGCTCAGCCTCGTCCCGCAGTCCGCCGTCAAGGTCAACGACGTCGCCGTCGGCCGCGTCACCGCCATCGACCTGGGCACCGGCACCTGGACCGCCCGCGTCACCCTGGAGATCAACGGCGACGTCCGGCTCCCCGCCGACGCCGGCGCCCGCCTCGAACAGTCGAGCCTCCTCGGCGAGAAGTACATCCAGCTCGTCGCCCCGCGGAAGGACACCGGCGCACGCCTCACCGACGGCAGCGTCATCCCGCTCGCGCGCACCAGCCGCAACACGGAGGTCGAAGAGGTGTTCGGCGCCCTGTCCCTCCTGCTCAACGGAGGCGGCGTCAACCAGCTCAAGACCATCACCCGGGAACTCAACGCCGCCCTCGGCGGCCGCGAGCCCGAGGTCCGCTCCATGCTGAACCGCGTCAACACCCTCGTCACCACCCTGGACGCCCACCGCGGCGACATCACCCGCGCCCTCGACGGCGTCAACCGCCTCTCCGCCACCCTCGCCGGCCGGAAGAAGGACGTCGACACCGTCCTCACCGGCCTCTCACCCGGCCTGAAGACCCTGGAGAACCAGCGGGGCTCCCTGCTCACCATGCTGCGGGCCCTGGACACCCTCTCCGACGTCGCCGTCGCCACCGTCGACGCGAGCAAGAAGGACATGATCGCCGACCTCAAGGCCCTCGCGCCCACCCTGACCGCCCTCGCGGACGCCGGCGCCGACCTGCCCGACTCGCTCCAGGTCCTCCTCACGTATCCCTTCACCGACGAGGTGATGCGCGGCATCAAGGGCGACTACCTCAACACCTATCTGCACCTCGCCGCCGCCCCCGGCACCGAGGTCATCCCGCCCCTGATCCCCCGGCCCGACCCCTTCCCGCCCGCGCCCACCACCCCACCGGGCTCCTCCGCCCGAGGGCGGGCCGGAGCGCACAGCGCCCCCTCGGCCCTGCCGCTTTCCGCCGTCACCACCGGCACCCCGGCCGCACCCGCCACCACACCCCAGGACGGAGGCGAGAAGCGGTGATCACCCGCACCGTACGGCTGAAGAACCTCGCGTTCCTCGTCATCGCCGTACTCGTCCTCGGCTTCGTCGGCATCCGCTACGCCGACCTCGGCCGCTACGCCGGCGTCGCCGACCACTACACCGTCCGCGTCCACCTCGCCCGTACGGGAGGCCTGTTCACCCACTCCGACGTCACCTACCGGGGCGTCTCCGTGGGCCGCGTCGGTGCCATCGACCTCACCGCCGACGGAGTCGTCGCCGAACTCCGCATCAAGAACTCGGCGCCCCTCATCCCCGCGGACGCCCGCGCCGTCGTCGCCGGACTCTCCGCCGTCGGCGAGCAGTACATCGACCTGCGCCCCGAGAGCGACGGCGCCCCCTACCTCGCCGACGGCGCCCGCATCGAACAGGACGACACCGAAGTCCCGGCGCCCGTCACCGACGTCCTCGCGAGCATGGACGACCTCACCCGCTCCGTGCCCCTCGACTCCCTGCGCACCGTCGTCGACGAACTCGGCAAGGCCTTCGAGGGACACGGCGACGACCTCCAGGTCCTCCTCGACAGCGGCAGCCGGTTCGTCCAGGCCGCCGACCGCTCCCTGCCGGCCACCACCCGCCTCATCGACGACGGCGAGACCGTGCTGCGCACCCAGGCCGACGAGAGCCGCGCCATCCGCGACTTCGCCACCGGAGCCCGCGACCTCGCCGCCACCCTGAAGGGCTCCGACGCCGACCTGCGCCGCCTCCTCGCCGTCACTCCCGACGCGACCGGACAGGTCAGCGGCCTGCTGCGCGACCTCGACCCCAGCCTGAGCGTCGTCCTCGCCAACCTCCTCACCACTTCGGAGATCGCCGTCACCCGCCAGCGCGGCACGGAGGAACTCCTCGTGAAGTTCCCGGCGGCCGTCTCGGCGGGAGCCACCACCGTCGACGGAGGGCACGTGAACTTCGGCATGGCCGTCACCTTCTTCAAACCGCTGCCGTGCACCGCCGGATACGGAGGCACGCGCTACCGCAACGGACTCGACCTGGGGACCGCGCCCGCCCTCAACACCGGCGCCTCCTGCACCGCCCCCGCCTCCACCGGGGTCAACGTCCGGGGCTCGGCCCACGCCCCCGGCAGCGGCCGCGTCCCCACCCCCGCCCGGCCCGGCTCCCTGCCCTCCGGCGGGGCGCGCACCACGCCCGGCACCCAGCAGGCCCTGCCCGGCGCGCTCGCCCTGGCCGGCGGAACCGCCGGACCGACGGACATCGCGGGCCTCCTCGGCCTCACCTCCGGGAGCACCCGATGAACCGCGCCAAGATCCTGGCCGCCGCGGCCCTCGCCGTCGCCCTCGGCTTCTGCGGGACGGGCGCCTGGACCTACGCCCAGGCGCGCACCGACGAGGAGATCGGCTTCAGCAGGGAACGCGACACGGCGCTCGCCGAGGGCCGCAGCCGCCTCACCGTCCTCAACACGCTCGACGCCTCGACCCTCGCCCGCGCCGAAGCCGGCATCAGGGCCTGGCGCGAGGCCTCCACGGGACCGCTCCGCACCGAACTCGGCCGCACGACACCCGCGGTGGGCGCCTCGGCGCGCGCCACGGTGACCGAGGCGGCGCTCACGGCGCTGGACGCGCGGGCCGGTACGGCGAAACTCATCGCGACGGTACGTGTCGACGTCACCCCGCGCGGAAGCTCCGCCGCGACGTCCGACCGCAAACGCCTGGAGGCCGTCCTGACCCGCACGGACGACGACACCTGGCGGGTCGCGGCCCTGAGCGCGGTGCCGGTCGCCGGGGCGGACAAGAGCGGGACCGAGAAGGGCGGGAACGAGTGACGCGTCTGCTGCGCAGGACGAAGACGGAGACCGCCAGGGAGGCGGATCGGGAGGCGACGGAGTCCACGGAGCCGACGGCGTCTGCGGAGGCGACGGAGTCCACCGAGACGACAGACCCCACGAAGTCGACGGAATCCACCGAGCCGCCGGAGGCCGAGGCGGGGCCGGAAGCCGAGGCGCCCCAGGCGACCGTGGCCGCCCCGCGCCGCTCCGCCGCCCTCCGGAGCCGTATCGCCCTGGCCGCGGGCCTTGTCGCGCTGGTCCTCGGCGGGAGCTGGTTCTTCCACGAGGCCCACCAGCTCCGCACGACGCCCTCGGCCCGCAACCACGCGCTCACCGACACGGCCGCCACCGACCGCGTCAGCGGTGACGTCGCCGACGGCCTGGCCCGGGTGTTCTCGTACACCCCGGCCGACACGGACGCCGCCGAACGCTCCTCCCGCACCGTGCTCGCGGGGCGCGCAGCCCGCCAGTACGCCGAACTGCTCGCCCAGGTCCGCGCGAACCTGGTGGACCAGCGCATCACCCTGTCCACCCAGACCGTCCGCACCGGCGTGATCGAGCTCGACGGGAACAGCGCGCGCCTCCTGGTCTTCCTCGACCAGACCTCGCGCCGCGACAAGGCCGCCGCCACGTCCGCCGCGGCCCAGCTCACCGTCACCGCCGAGTACCAGGGAGACCGGTGGCGGATCGTCGACATCAAGGCCCGCTGACCATGGGCGGGAGACAGGAGAACCCCATGCAACGCCAGGTCCGTGCCTCGGCGGGGAAGCGGCCTGCCCTGGCCGCGGCCCTCGTGCTCACGCTCGTCGCGGGCGGTTTCGCGGCCTGGGAGGGCCGGAGCTGGTACGCCGCGGCCCACGACGACTCCGCGGCGTACGCCGCGCAGCGCGACCGGGCGCTCGCGGCGGGGGAGCAGGCCGTGCAGAACCTCAACACGCTCGACCACCAGCGCGTGGACCAGGGACTCGACCTCTGGGAGACCTCGACGACCGGCGAGCTCCATCAGCAGCTGGTCGACGGGCGCAAGGAGTTCACCAGCCAGGTGAGGACCGCGAAGACGGTGACCACCGCCCGGGTGCTGTCCGGGGCCGTCACCGAGCTCGACGACCGCGCCGGCCGGGCCCGGCTGCTGGTCGCGCTGCGCATCACCGTCACCACCCCTGACAGCAAGAGCTCGGAGAAGGACAGCCGCATGCTGGGCGAACTCACCCGCACCGACGGCCAGTGGAAGCTCAGTGCTCTGGGGCAGGCCCCCGTGGGCGGCACGGCGACCGGTTGACCGGACCGTCCCGTCCGCGCGAGCCACCAGCACCCGAAAGGACACCCACGATGCCGACGCCCCGTCACCACCTCAACCGCCAGCGCCGCCGCCAGGCCCTCTCCGACCCTCCGGCCCCCGGGCCGAGGGCCCACGCGGCGAGGGCCCACGCGCCCGTCGCCCTCCTGCCGGAGCCCGAGCCCGTGTCCGAGCGGGAGCCCGAGGAGGAGCTCGACGCGGACACCCCGGCCCCGGCCCGGGCCACCGCGCGCCGCCGCCGGTTCTCCCCGCTGGTGGTGCTCTGCCTCCTGACGCTCCTCCTGGGAGCGTTCGCCGGGTGGGCGCACCACCGGGCGAGCGGGCTGCGGGACGATCCGGCACGCGGCAACACGGCCCTCACCGACCTCGCCCGCACCAGTGAGATCAAGGGGCAGACCGCCGCGGCCGTCGCGGCGCTCTTCTCGTACGACCACGCCGACACGGCGCCCTTCGAGCGCGCGGGCAGGACGCTCCTCACGGGCAAGGCGGTGGCCCAGCACAAGGCGCTGTTCGGCGGGGTGCTGGCGCAGGCGGCCCGGCAGAAGACGGTGATCACCACGACGGTCACCGACAGCGCCGTCGAGCGGATCGACGGCGACCGGGCCAGGGTCCTGGTCTACGCCGACCAGAGCAGCGTCAGCACGGCCGGGACCGGCAAGGCGAAGAGCGCCGACCAGGGGGTCTACGCGGGGGCGATGTTCGCCCTGGACATGGTGCGCCGCGACGGCCGCTGGCTCGTGGAGAGCATCGACACCTTCGGCCGCTGACGGCCGCCCCCGAAGGAGGCACCGCGGGAAGACCGGGCCGGGGCGGGCGCGGTCAGGCGGCCCCGGGGCCCGCCGGACGGGCCCGATCCGCGGTCCCGGCTCCGGGTCACGGCACCGCGCGGACGACGACGAGGGAGCCCTGGTAGGAGGGCCGCGTCCGCAGGTGGCCGAGACGCTCGTCCCAGGCGCCGGACTCCAGGTCGTCGCGCAGGGTGCGGTCGAAACGCTCACGGGCGTCGTCGCCGACGAAGCTCCAGGCCGAGCAGGGCTGTCGGGCCGCGGGATCGAGCAGCAGCTCGGGGCGGCCGTAGTACGCCTCGTTGAAGGCGTCCGTGCAGTCGAGCGGGATCGGCACGGCCTCGACGGAGATCGTGCCGCCCAGGGCCTCGGCGATCTCGGCGACGGGCGGGTGCCTGCGGGCCTCGGTGTCGAGGACGTCCGGGGCGTACGCGTCCAGCCAGAAGTCCCGTACGCGTGCCGGGTCGCAGGTCAGGACGGTGACCGGGCCGCGCGTCACGCGGCGCATCTCCCGCAGTCCCGCGGTGACGTCGCTCCACTGGTGCACGCTGAAGAGGGTCATCGCAGCCTCGAACTCGCCGTCGGCGAAGGGCAGGTCCTCGGCCACGGCGTCGACGGCGACGGACCGGCCGGGCGGCCGCCGCGCGCGCATGGCGGCCGACGGTTCGACGGCGGTCACCGTGCCGCCGACCCCCTCGTACGAACCGGAGCCCGCGCCCACGTTCAGCACGGACCGCGCCCCGCCGAGGGACCGGGCGATGAAGCGGGCGATGCGCTCGTCGGGCCGACGCGGCGCCACGGAAACGGAACCGCCCGCCCGGTGATCGACGCTGCCGTCGTGCGTACGGGTCGTCATCTGCCTTACCTCGCCTCGTGAGCAGGAACAGCGCGAGCGGACGCCGGCCTCCCCCGGGGGGACCGGACCTGCTCGGCGCCGCCGCTTCGGCGGGCGCGCCACCATCCTGTATTTGCGGGGAGTGCTTGCGCAATCACCTCATGGATGCTTGGTGCATCACCCAGATCGGGGCGTTTCCGGGGTGTGGAGCTTTGGAGGTGCGAACAGGAGGACGGGCGTCAGGGCCACAGCCGTCGGCGCTCCCAGCCGGACGGCTCCCGCTCGTACCGGAGCCGTACGTGATCGCGGCTCCGGGCGGCCTGCCAGAACTCGACGACATCGGGGACCAGGCTGTACAGGGTCCAGGCGGGGTCGACGAGGTCCGGCCGCTCCTCGATCCGGGCGAGGCTCTCCCGGAGCGCGCGGTCGCGGGCGTCCGGGTCGGTGAGGTAGCGGCTCTGCCGGCCGAGCAGCGCCTCGGCGCGCGCGGTGTCGGAGCGGGCGAGCAAGTCCGCCGCGGCGCGGTCCGCCGGCTCGGCCCGTACCGCTCCCCGGACGCGGACCTGGCGGCCGAACTCCGCCCAGTAGAAGGTGAGCGCGGCGCGGGGACCCCCGGCGAGCTGGACTCCCTTCGGGCTGGCGGCGTGGACCGCGAACTGGAAGCCCGAAGGACCCACGTCCTTGAGGATCAGGACACGGGCGTCGGGGTCCCCCGTCTCGTCCACCGTGGACAGCGTCATGGCGTGCGGGTCCGGGAGCCCCGCGTCCACGGCGGTGGTCAGCCACGCGAGGAACAGCTCGGAGGGTTCGGCCGGAGCCGACGCGGGAGCGAAATCGGGCAACGGGCGGTCGAAGACCTCGATGCCGCGCAGCCAGTCGCGCACGGACGCGGAGCCCTTCTCGGGCATGTGCTTCTCCCCATCTCCTGGCGGGTGGTGGTCAGAGGGCGACGACGGTCGCCTCGGTCGCCTTGACGCTCGTCCAGACGGACACCCCGTCGGCGAGGCCGAGTTCTGCGGCGGCCTGCGGGGTGATCTCGGCGACGAGGTCGGGGGCGGCGTCGGAGGTGATGAGCACCCGCAGCCGGCTCCCGCTGGCCGTCATCTCGCGTACGGTGCCGGGCCAGACGTTACGGGGGCTGCCGACGGGCTTCTCGCGGTGGACGGACACCGCCTCGGGCGCCACGATCGCGAGCGCCGGGGTGCCGGCCGGCGGCGGATCGGCCGCGACCAGGGTGCCGCCGCCCTTCAGCGCGAGGCCCTCGGCCGTCGCGGTGCCCGGCCACGCGTTGCGGCCGAGCATGCGGGCGACCCAGGGGGAGCGGGGGTGGCGGGACACCTCGGCGGGGCCGGCGTCCTGGAGCGCGCGGCCCTCTTCGAGGACGAGCACCCGGTCGGCGAGGGAGACGGCCTCGACGGGGTCGTGGGTGACGATGAGGCAGACGCCGCCGAAGCGCGCGAGGTGGGTGCGCAGGGTGTGGCGGACGTGGCCGCGGGTGGTCTGGTCGAGGGCGGCGAGCGGCTCGTCGAGGACGAGGAGCCGGGGGCGGGCGGCCAGGGCCCTGGCCAGGGCGACCCGCTGCGCCTGCCCTCCGGAGAGCTGTCCGGGGCGGCGGTGCGAAAGGTGGCCGACGCCCAGCCGGTCGAGCCAGCGCTGCGCCTCGCGCCGCGCCGAGGCGCGGGCGACGCCCTGGGCACGCAGTCCGTAGGCCGTGTTGGCGAGCGCCGACATGTGCGGGAAGAGGGCGCCGTCCTGCGGCACCCACGCGACCCGCCGCCGGTGCGGGGGCAGGGCGGTGACGTCGGTGCCGCCGAGGGTGAGCTCCGCGTGCGCCCGGGGGGTGAGCCCCAGGAGGGCGCGGAGCAGGGTGGTCTTGCCCGCGCCGTTGGGGCCGACGACGGCGATGGTGGTGCCCGGCTCGGCGTCGAGCGTGAGCCGGGTGAAGCCGGTGACCTCGGCGTGCAGGGCCCAGCGCTCCCCGGACTCCCCGGAATCGGTGGGGACGTCGGCGGCCTCGGCGGGCGGTTCCCCCGGGGCGTCGGTGCCGGTTTCGGGGGCGGGCCGGGAGGCGCGGCCCGCCGGGGTGCCGGTCCACCGTCCGCGCAGGGCGACGAGGACGGCCATGGCGATGGCGAGCAGGAGCAGGGAGACGGAGGTGGCCGCCTCGGGCTCGTCCTGGAGGAGCAGGTAGACGTGCAGCGGCAGGGTCTGGGTGGTGCCGGGCAGATTGCCGGCGAAGGTGATGGTCGCGCCGAACTCGCCCAGGGCGCGGGCCCAGGTGAGGGCCGCGCCGGCGACGACGCCGGGCGCCACCATGGGGAGCGTGACGGTGAAGAAGACGCGGACGGGCGAGGCGCCGAGGGAGGCGGCCGTCTCCTCGTACCGGGGCCGGAGCCCGCCCAGCGCGCCCTCCAGGCTGATGACCAGGAACGGCATGGCGACGAAGGTCGCCGCGAGGACGGCACCCGAGGTGTGGAACGGGAGCGTGATCCCGAACGTCGACTCCAGCCACGGGCCGAGGAGCCCGCGCCGCCCGAAGGCGAGCAGCAGGGCGACACCGCCGACCGTGGGCGGCAGGACCATCGGCAGCAGCACCAGGGAGCGGACGAGCGCCTTGCCGGGGAACCGCACGCGGGCGAGGAGCCACGCCAGCGGCACCCCGAGCAGCAGCGAGAGCCCGAGCGCCCAGAACGAGACGAGCAGCGAGAGCTTCAGCGCCTCGACCGTGCCCGGGGACGTCAGGTGTCCGGCGAGCTCGCTCCACTCGGTCCGTACGAGGATCCCGACCAGGGGCAGCGTCAGGAACGCCACGGCCAGCAGCGCGGGCACGGCCAGGGTGAGCGGCGGACGCGCACCGGGCCTGCGCGCGGCGGTGTGTTTCATCGAGAGACCCCGCAGAGAGACGACATGAGGACGAGGGTCTGTCCGTTCCCCCGGGACGGACAGACCCTCGTGATCCGAACGAGCCGCGATCCGCTACGGCTTCTGGAAGCCGGCGTCCTGGAGGATCTTCTGGCCCTCGGGCGAGGACAGCCAGGCGACGAACGCGGCGGCGGCGTCGGCGTTCTTCGAGTCCTTCAGCGTGGCGGCCGGGTACTCGGCGATGGCGTTCTGCGCGTCCGGGATCTCGACGGCGTCGACCTTGTCCTTGGCGCTCTCGGCGTCCGTCTTGTAGACGAGACCGGCGTCGGCCTCGCCGAGCTCGACCTTGCTGAGCACCGCGCGCACGTTCGGCTCCTGGGAGACCGGCTTCACGGTGATCTTCTGGGCGTCGAGGACCTTCTTGCTGTACTTGCCGGCCGGGACCTCGGGCGCGGCGAGGACGACCTTGAGCTTGGTGTCGGCCAGGTCCTTGAGGCTGTCGACCTTCTGCGGGTTGCCCTCGCCGGTGGCGATGACGAGCCGGTTCTTCGCGATGACGGCCGGGGTGCCCGTGTCGGCCTTCACCTTGTCCATGCTCTTGGTGTCGGCGGTGACCAGGACGTCGGCGGGGGAGCCCTGCGCGACCTGGGCGACGAGCTCCTGCGAGCCGGCGAAGGAGAAGGTGAGCTTCGTGCCCGGGTGGGACTTCTCGTAGGCGGCGCCGGCCGTCTTGAAGACGTCGGTGAGGGAGGCCGCGGCGAGGACCGTGAGGTTCGCCTTCGGCGCGGCGCTCGGGGAGCCGGAGGCCGTCGAACCGGCGTTGTCCTTCTTGGTGTCGTCGCTCGAACAGGCGGCGAGCGGGACGAGGAGCGCGGCGGTGAGGACGGCGGCGGCCGTACGGCGTCTGGCGGGCGTGAAGGTGAGGGACATGAGGATCTGAATCTCCTTGGGGACGTACGGGAAACGGGTGGAAGGCCGGCCGCGCCGACGGCCGATGTCCTGGGGTGCTGCGTGACGGGTGGTCAGGTGCGGTCGATGTGCACGCTGGTCGATTTCACGCGGGCGGTGGCCTGCATGCCGACTTCGAGTCCCAGTTCCTCCACGGCCTCACGGGTGAGGAGGGAGACCAGGCGGTGCGGTCCGGCCTGGATGGTCACCTGGGCCGCGATGTCACCGAGCTTGATTCCGGTCACGATGCCCGGGAAGGCGTTGCGCGCCGAGGTGTAGGACGCGTCGTCTTCGTCGCTCTGGCCGATCTCCTTGGAGAACATGGCGAGCGACCTGCCGTCGATGACGCGCCGCCCGCTCTCGTCGCGGTGCGTCGCGACCCGGCCGGCGTCCGCCCAGCGCCGCGCGGTGTCGGGACTGACGCCCAGCAACCGCGCGGCCTGCCCGATCGTGTAGGACTGCATGTGCCACACCGTAGGGCGCGCTTCCTCTCATCTGCAACAACGCCGTAGGACTCTCCATCGCGAATGCGAGATGCCTTGGAGAAACGTACGGGGTGGCCGGCGGCGGGCTCGGGAGGCACGTGGAGATCCTCCATCCCGGTCCGCCCGATCCTGGGGGAACATCCGAGAGGTATTTCGCCCCCTTCTCTTGGCACCTACGATGAAGCGACTCGTATTCGCCTGGTGAATGTGAGGGGCGGGCCCGGCCCGTGAGCACCCAAGGAGTTCCGCATGCAGGTCGATCACCTTCTCCGTCTCGACCGTCTCGACCTCTCTCTGGTCTGGGGGGACGAGGCGCTCCTCGGCCAGGAGATCGGCGGAGTGACCTCGACCGATCTCGAGGACCCGGCGCGGTTCCTCCAGCCGGGCGAGGTCGTCCTCAGCGGTCTCGTGTGGTGGGCGCGGGACGGCGATCCGGCCAAGACCGACCGCTTCGTCTCCGCCCTCAGCGAGGCGGGCGCGGTGGCCCTGCTCGCCGGGGAGGAGACGCACGGGGAGGTGCCGGAGGAGCTCATGGAAGCCTGCCGGAACCACCGCATCGCGCTGCTCGGCGTCCCGGCGCACACCAGCTTCCGCGCCATCACCGAGGCCGTGTACCTGCGGCAGTGGGGCGAACTGAGCCGCCGCCCCACGGACCACTACGCGCTGCCGGAGAACGTGCGGGTCGACCTCGACCGGGCCCTGGAGCGGGGCGCGCCGCCGAGCGAACTGCTCGACCTCGCCTTCGCCCACCTCGGCACCCCCGCCTGCCACCTGCTCAGCGGCAGCGGACGTACGGTCGCCCGGACCACCACCGCACCGGAACTCCCGCCCCGGCGCGCGGTGGAGACGCTGCGCGGGCGGCACGGCGCGACCGTACGGATCGAGGCCGACGACAGCGTCTTCGACGCCTGGTACCTGCACCTTCCGGAGGACGGCCAGGCGCCGCCCCGGATCCTGCACGAGATCGGCGAGCTCGTCGGCCGCCACCGCCGCCGCCACGACCGGCGCACGGCACCCCGCAGGCGCGCCCAGGAGGCACTGGTGGCCCGGGTCTGCGCGGCGTACGGGGAGGTGAACGGCCTGGAGGAGGCGCTCCGTTCCTGCGGGCTCGACGCCGCCCCCGCGTACACCGTGGTCGTCGCCGCCTCGGGCGGTTCGGGGGACCGGGACGACGCCGCGGCGGCGCTCACCGAGGCGCTGCGGCACCAGACGTCCGTGGCGTTCGCCGCCGCCGGACTCGGCGAGGGCGAGGCCGTGGCGGTACTGGCCCACGAGCCGGGCCCCGGCGAGGAGGTCCCGGCCCGGCTCCGCGAGGTGTGGCCGCTGCTCCACGCCTGCCGGCCCGGCGCCGCCCTGCACGCCGGACTCAGCGACCCCGTCCGCAGGCCGGCCGACCTCCGGGGGGCCCTCGCCCAGGCCCGCTACGCCCTGGAGGGCGCCCGCTCCACCGCGCCGGGGGCCGCCCGCGTGGCGCGCCTCGCCGACCTCGGGGACCTCAGGACACTGCTCGCCGGCGTCCCGGCCGACGTCCGGGCGGTGTACCTGGACACCGTCCTCGGGCCGCTGCTGCGTGAGGGCAAGGGCTCGCACGCGACCCTCCTGGAGACCCTGGAGGTCTTCCTGGCGCACAACTGCTCCTGGGCCAGGACCGCGGAGGCCCTGCACCTGCACGTGAACACGGTCCACTACCGCATCGACCGCATCCAGGCCCTCACCGGCCGCGACCTCTCCCGTCTCGACCACAAGCTCGACCTGCGGGCGGCGCTGCTCTGCCGCTGAGCGGGACGCGGGTCAGGGCAGGTCGACGTGCACGCTGGTCGACTTCACGCGGGCGGTCACGGTGACCCCGACGTCCAGGGCCAGCTCGTCGACGGCCTCGCGCGTCACCAGCGACACCAGGCGGTGCGGCCCGGCCTGGACCTCGACCTGCGCCGCGACCTCGTCGAGCCGTACGGCGGTGACGATTCCGACGAACGAGTTCCGCACGGACGTCGGCACGTCCTGCTCCGGTACGGCGTGCAGTCCGGCCCCGCGCTCCGCCGCGAAGCGGGCCAGCGCCACCCCGTCGATGACGCGCTTGCCGGCCCGGTCGCGCTCCATGCCCAGCTTGCCGCCGTCCGCCCACCGGCGAACGGTCTCCGAACTGACTCCGAGCAGCTGCGCGGCCTGCCCAATGCTGTACGACGGCACACCGGCACTCTAGGCCAAGGAAGCCCCGGGAGGCGCGCCCGCCGGAGCGCGGTGCCGTGCATGATGGCAGCGGTCTTTCCGGAGGGGGCACAGATGAGCCGACAGGATCGCGCGGACGCCTTGGACGCCGAGTTGACGACCCGACCGCTGCCGCCGACGGCCGTGTCCGTCCTGGGCGGGTGGCTGGCGGGCACGGGGGCGCCGTACGCGCGGGGCACGGGGGCGCACGCCGTGTCGTTCGCGCCCGAGCGCTGGTCGAGCGTCCCGTCCTGGCCCGCGACGGCGGTCCCGGCGGCGGGCCCCCTCAGCCGCGCCCGGGTGACGGACGCCGTGCGCGAGGCGGTACGGGAGGGCCGGTGGGCCGAAGCCCTCGCCGTCCCGTACGCCTGGGGGCACGGCGGCACCGGCTACGGCCCCCACCGGCTGCGGAAGATCCTGGCCGCGCCGCATGCCCCGCGGGCGCTCGCGGAAGCGGCCTCGGTCCTGAGTGAGGACGGCCCGGTCGAGGCCTATCGCGTGCTGCGCGGCGCGGTGAAGGGGCTGGGACCGGCGTTCTTCACCAAGTTCCTGTACTTCGTCGACCAGGCCGCGGACGCGCCCGCCACCCCTCGTGCGCCCGCCGCCCCTCGCGCGCTCGTCCTGGACCGGAAGGTCGCCCGCGTCCTGCGGGCGCACGCCGCTCGCGTCGGACGCGAGGCCGACCTGCCGGCGGCGGCCGGTACCGCGGCCTGGATCTGGTCCGACGGCGGCTGGACGGAGCACCGCTACGCCGTGTACCTGCGCTGGGTCGCCCACGCGTCCCGGCAGCTCGCCTCCGCCGGGATCGGATGGCCGGAGGACAGCCCGGACCTGCTCGAACTCGCCCTGTTCAGCGAGATCTGGGATCCGGCGCGCTGACTCCCGGCCGGAGCGGCCCCCGTTCAGGGAGTGGTTCCGGGGACGGTGCGGATCCGCCCCGGGCTGCCGCGGATCCGGATGGGGACCTCCCCGACGGACCAGCCGGCCACCTGGACCCGCGCGGTGTGCTCCCGGGCGGCCACCGGCTCATGCCGTCGCGGCCAGCCGCGCCTCCGCCCCGTCCAGGAGCGTGTCCAGCACGACGGGATAGGCACTGTCGTTCATCCGGCCGGCGAGGAGGTGCGCGGTGGCGGCGATGTGCGGATGCGTCGCGGCGGGCAGCCGGGCGTAGGTCGAGGTCCACATCTCCTCGTCCGCCTCCCGGACCTCGTCCTGGATCGCCAACGCGCCCGCGTCCAGGGCGGCGAAGGCCAGCGCCAGGTCGATGAAGGCGTGGTAGACACCGACCGCGTCCGCGTCCCCGAAGCCCGCGCCGCGCAGGATGCCGAGGATCGTCTCGTCCACCTCGATCTCGCGGGGCCGGCCCGTCACCCGGCTCGCGGTCAGCAGCGCCGCCTGGGGATGGGCCAGGTAGGAGGCGTGGATGGCCAGGCCCAGGGACCGCAGATCCCCGCGCCACGCCCCGGTGGCCGTCCAGCTGTCCAGGGCCCGTCCCATCAGCTCCTCGCCGATCGCCCGGGTCAGGCCGTCCAGGCCGGCGAAGTACCGGTAGACGGTGCTCGGGTCGGCGCCGAGCGCCGCGCCGAGCCGGCGGGCGGTGAGCCCCGCGCTCCCGTGCTCGCGCAGCATCCGCAGGGCCGTCTCCACGATCAGCCGCTCCGACAGCACCGTGCCCTGCCGGGTCGGCCGCCGCCTGCGCCGCTCCGCCTCGGGGACCACCTTCTTCGGCACCGCGCCACCACCCCGTCGCCACCCGCGTGTCCTTATGCCAACGTCGTAGACTTTAACCGCCGGGGTCGTGTTCCATCGAGGCGTCCCCGGGCGTTCGCCGGGACGGACTCGACGAATGGGTGTGTGACATGCGTGTACTTCTCGTGGGTGCGGGCGGCGTCGGAACCGCCGTCACCCGTATCGCGGCCCGCCGTGACTTCCTGACCCACATGGTCGTCGCCGACTACGACCCGTCCCGCGCGGAGGCGGCCGTGGCGGCGCTCGACGACCCGGACGGCCGTTTCACCGCCCGGCGCGTGGACGCCTCGGACGAGGCCGCGGTCCGCGCCCTCCTCCTGGAGGAGCGCTGCGACGTCCTGCTGAACGCGACCGACCCCCGCTTCGTGATGCCCCTGTTCGACGCGGCGCTCGCCGCGGGCACGCACTACGTCGACATGGCGATGTCGCTGTCCGTGCCCCACCCGAGCGCCCCCTACGAGGAGTGCGGGGTCAAGCTCGGCGACGAGCAGTTCGCCAGGGCCGGGGCCTGGGAGTCCGCCGACCGCCTCGCCCTGGTCGGCATGGGCGTCGAACCGGGCCTCTCCGACGTGTTCGCCCGCTACGCGGCCGACGAGCTCTTCGACGAGATCGAGGAGATCGGCGTCCGCGACGGAGCGAACCTCACCGTCGAGGGCTACGACTTCGCCCCCTCCTTCAGCATCTGGACCACCATCGAGGAGTGTCTCAACCCGCCCGTCGTCTACGAGAAGGACCGGGGCTGGTTCACCACGGCACCCTTCAGCGAGCCGGAGGTCTTCGACTTCCCCGACGGCATCGGCCCGGTGGAGTGCGTCAACGTCGAGCACGAGGAGGTCCTCCTCGTGCCCCGCTGGGTCGACGCGCGCCGGGTGACGTTCAAGTACGGACTCGGCGACGACTTCATCGCCAAGCTGAAGACCCTCCACGAACTGGGCCTCGACTCCACGGAGAAGGTCACCGTCCCGGGCGCGGACGGCCCCGTCCAGGTCTCCCCGCGCGACGTGGTCGCCGCGTGCCTCCCCGACCCGGCCACGCTCGGTGACCGCATGAAGGGCAAGACCTGCGCCGGCACCTGGGTCAAGGGGACCAAGGACGGCGCGGCCCGCGAGGTGTACCTCTACCACGTCGTCGACAACGAGTGGACGATGCGCGAGTACGGTTCCCAGGCCGTGGTCTGGCAGACCGCCATCAACCCCGTGATCGCCCTGGAGCTCATCGCCGCCGGGACCTGGAAGGCGAGCGGGGTCCTCGGCCCGGAGGCGCTCCCGCCCCGGCCGTTCCTCGACCTGCTCGGCGCCTACGGCTCCCCGTGGGGGCTCCGCGAGGAGCGCTGACCCCCGGCCCCCCCGGCCGCCGGAGGGCCGCCGGGCTTAGGCCGGTGACCCCCGGGAGGCCGGGCTCAGGGCCGTTGGCCCTGGGCGTCAGGGACCAGGGCCGTACCCCCGGACCGTCGGGCTCAGGGCTGGTGCCGCTCGAAGCGGAGGTACACGTAGCTCTCGCCCTCCCGAGGCGCCCGCGTCCAGGAGCGGGTGGTGAAGGTGCGGAGCCTGCTCCCGGTCAGGGCGAGCCGGGGCAGGGAGAGGCCCAGCGACTGGTGCAGGGCGCGGAGGGCCCGGCGCACGCCCTCCCCGTCGCGGTCCTCCGGGCGGAAGAGCCGCGCCGGGTCCAGTGCCTCGGGAAGGCTGCCGGAGCACTCGGTCTCCGAGCCCCGCACCGTCAGGGAGCCGACCTCCCGGCCGTGCTCGGCCACCGAGACGTGGAAGGCGGCCGGGCGCTCCCCGGGCGCCCGGCGCCAGGGGTCGCACCACACGACGACCGCCCGGCCGGACGCCGAGGCGGCCACGGCGGGGGACCGGAGCGACGGGGAGAGGGTGGCGTGGGAGTAGCCGTCGAAGGCGAAGGCCCACGCTTCCTCGGTCCGCCCGACGGCCACCACCGCGCGGTCCTCCCACAGCTCCACGCCCTCCCGCTGGTGCGACCTGGGCGCCCGCCAGGAAGTGGTCAGCGCGTCGACCGGTGCGCTCAGCTCCGCTCCCTCCTCGCCGATCAGGGCGGGCAGCCGGGCCGGGTCGGCGCCCTCGGCCCAGACACAGCGGAAGCCGTCGAACGCCGGCTGGTGGACGGTGTCCTCCGTCAGCCAGACGAGGCCCGGTGGGTCGAGGTCCGGCACGGGCTCGGGGGAGGCGCCCGACTCCCCGGACCGAGGCGTCGCGAGGATCTCCCGCCCGCGCTCGGGGGTGACCAGCGCACCGAGGAGCGGATCGGCGAGCAGCCCGAGCGGGGCGATGAGCGCGGGCCCCGGTGCCTCCCACAGCGGCAGCGACGCGCGCAGGATCCGCCAGGCGGCATCGGTCGGACCCCAGCGGGCCGACTCCCGGGCCTCGGCCACGGCCCGGCCCCACGCCCCGGCCGGCTCGTATCGGTGGGTGCCGTCCCGCAGCGCGCCCAGGAGCGTCTCCAGGGCCTCCCGGGAGACTCCTCGGGCCGTCATCATCCCGAGCCAGTGGTCGTCCCCGCCGGACCGACTGCTTCCGTGTGCCGTGGCCATGGCCTGCACGGGGAGGAGCTCCGTCAGGTATCGCGGGTCGACCGCCAGGAACCCGAGGTCCGGTGAGGTCCGCGGAGCAAGCAGGTGCTGTATCTGGGTGAGGAGGACGCGGGCTCCCGGCCGCCCGAAGGCGCGCGCCTCCTCGAGCAGCGGCACCGCCTCCTCGTACCGTCCGCGCAGGGCGAGGAGACGGGCCGCTACGACGTGGGCGTCCTGGGCGCGCGTGGTCGCGTTCACGAAGTCGGGGCTGCCCGCCCTGTCGCCGTGGAACCCCCGGTACATGGCCTCCATGTACGCGCGGAACGACGGGAAACGGTCGGGCAGCTCGCCGCCCCACCCCTTGAACACGTACAGCGCCCACTCCCCGTCCTCGTCGACGTCGCCCGGGTCGAGCAGGGCGTGCGACATGTCGGACTCCGTCTCCAGCCGCAGCGCCCGCCGCCACATCCCGGCCAGCAGGACCTCCTGCGCCGTCGGGTCCTCGTCCAGACACTCCTCGTACGTCTCGGCCATGCCGTACGGATCGCCGAACCAGTCGATGGACGCGACGCCGCCGAGCCGGTGGATCGCCGCCGTCTGCTCGACGACCCAGCCGTCGCTGACGGCCAGGAACGCCCGGTACGACGGCGGCAGCCGCACGCCGAGGCGCTTCTCGGCCGCGGCGATCGCCGCCTCGCCCGCACCGGGCTCACCGAGGGGGACCTCGGCCTCGTCGTCGTCCGCGTCGGCCTCGGGGACCCACTCGTCCTGCCAACGCCGCAGGAAGTCGTGCCAGTTGAAGGGCTCGTCGTTCATGCTCCGGATGCTGTCATCCGGCACTGACAACGCCCCCGACCCTTCGCACCCCACCGGTCCGGAACGGGCCGGTCCGCCTTCCTCCGCGCCACCGGGGGAACCTCGTCGTCCATGCCGCTCCGGGGCGGCACGGCGCCCGCCCGACCATCCTCGTGACCGGGCGGGAACGCGGTCAGGTCGTGTGTCGGAAGTGCTCTAGGTTGGCTGACGTGACTGGGTGGGGGCGGAGTTATCGATTTGTCGGACCGGCAGAGCTGAAGGCCGCGGTGCGACCTGGTGACGGCGGACGTCGTATCGGCTCGGCGGGTGACTTCGACGGCTGGATCGTGGAGCAATCGGCGGTGGAGCTGGCCGAGCCGTTCACCTTTGTGGTCGGCGCAGACGGTGCGCTTCGGCTGGCGCCACGCCGGAGCGAGCACGTGGCCTGTGCGGGCGGAGACGTGCGGCATGGAACGTGGATCCCAACCACGTGACGCAGGCCGGCCAGTCCGTCGCTGCCCCGCACAACCTCGCCATGAATCGGCGCAACGGCAGCTCACACGCCATTTCGGCCTGCTCGGAGCGGACCGCCTGCCACCCCCTTCAGTAGCGGAGCAGCCCCGCGTCGATGCGTTCCCAGGCGGAGCGGAGTTCGGCGAGGCGGTTCTGCTCGGAGCGGGCCCGGTCCGCCTGCTCGCGGGAGTCCTCGGAGAGGTGGAACAGCTGGTCGCGGCCGGACTTGCCCCGGTAGTACTTCCAGTCGCCGCGGCGCAGCGCCCGCTCGCCGCGCACCCGCCAGAAGAGGTCCCGCTCGGGCACCTCGGCGTCGCGCAGCAGGTGCCCGGCGAGGCTCGTGCCGTCGAGGGGGTACGCGGGGTGGGGGCGGGCCCCGGCCAGGTCGAGCAGCGTGGCCGTCCAGTCGGGCGAGAACACCGGCAGGTCGCTGACCTGGCCGCCGTCGATCCGGGCGGGCCAGCGCAGGATCGAGGGGACCCGGATGCCACCCTCCTGGAGCGAGCCCTTGTTCCCGGCCAGCGGCCAGTTGTAGGAGAACCTCTCACCGCCGTTGTCGCTGCCGAAGAAGACGAGGGTGTCCTGCTCCTGGCCGGACCGCTTCAGCGCCTTCAGGACCTGGCCGATCGAGCGGTCAAGGTCCTCCACCATCTCCTTGTACTTCTCCACGGAGCCGCCGTCCTGGTGCCAGAGGGCCGAGCCGTCGCCCGCCTTGATGCGGCGGACGATCTCGTCGCTCGCCTCCTTGTCGCCGTCGGCGATCCAGGGCCAGTGCGGGGTCGTGAAGTTGAGGTTGAGCAGCCACGGCTTCTCGTGGTCGCGGGCCACGTACTCGCTCGCCCGCTCCGTGAGGATCCGCGTGTAGTAGCGCAGGTCCTTGTACTCGGCGTCGCCCTCGTAGAGGTCGTACTCGCCGCCGAGGCCCAGCTTGGAGTAGTACTCCAGGGCCCCGCCGAAGTTGCCGAAGAACTCGTCCCAGCCGGAGCGGGTGGGGGAGTAGTCGGGCAGGTAGCCGCAGTGCCACTTGCCGATGAGGGCGGTGGCGTAGCCCGAGTCTCGGAGCAGCGAGGCGAGCGTGGGGTGGGTGGGCTCCAGGCCGACGGACCGGTCGGCGATCGGCTCGGCGAGCCCGCCCTTCGTACGGCCCGGGTAGCGGCCCGTGTAGAGGCTGAAGCGGGTGGGGGAGCAGGTCGCGGAGCCGGAGTACGCGTCGGTGAAGCGGACGCCCTCGCGGGCCAGCCGGTCCAGGTGGGGCGTGCGGATGTGCGGAGAGCCGTAGGAGGAGAGATCGGCCCAGCCGAGGTCGTCGCCCAGGATGAAGAGGATGTTGGGCCGCCGGGAGTGGCGGCGCGGCCGCGCCGCCCGGAACGGACGCTCCTGCGCGTCGGTCGCGGGGGCCGCCTGCGCGGTGGGCGCGGCGGTGCCGAGGGCGGCCGCGGCGGCGGCGCCGGCGGCGACCCCGCCGAGGGCGCGGCGGGACAGGGGCGTGGACATACGGGTCTCCAGAAGGGCGTGCGGACGTGCGGGCATGCCTCCGGGGGCCCGGCGGGCGGGGGACGGCGCCGCGGGCGGGGCGGGCGGAGGAGCGTGGCGGTGGGGCGGGGCGAGCGGTCCCGGCCGTCAGGGGCAGCGACAGGTCGCGCCGGCGACGCGGACGAGGTCCACGTGGCGGCGCCGGACGAGGGTGACCGAGCGGTCACGCGTGAGCTGCATGAGGCAGGAGTCTGGTCCGGCCGGGAGGGGGCGTCAACGCCGTACGCCCTGGTTGACGCGCGTAGTTCGCATGATCGAAACGCCCGCGCAATCCTGGGAGCGCCGTGCTCCGTGACGGCGGGCGGGTGAGCGGGTGGGTGGGTGAGCGGGCGGGTGGAGTGCGCGGGTCGGACCGTCGCCCGGCAGTCGTCCGGACGGCGGTCGCGCGCGGGCCGAGCCGTCGGACCGTGACCCGGCAGTGGTCCCGGACGGGCCGGACGAGCCGGACGGGAGGCGCGTGCGGCGCCGGACGTTCCGGCACCGCACGCGCCCCCGAGGCCGCCGGATGTCCCGGCGCACGGCCTGACACGGCACACCCGAGGCCGGCCGTGTCAGGGCGTGCGCGTCACGTGGTGCGCGTCAGGTGGTGTGCAGGGTCAGGCCGTAGCGGCCCAGGATCTCGTTGACCGGCTGGAACCACGTCTCTCCGCCCGACGAGCAGTTCCCCCAGCCGCCGGACGTCACGCCCTGCGCCTGGTCGCCGCTGAGGAACGAGCCGCCCGAGTCGCCGCCCTCGGCGCAGACGCTGGTCTTCGTCATCTGGCGCACCGCGCCCTGGCTGTAGTTGACGGTCTCGTTCTTGGCGAGGACGGTCCCGCAGTGCCAGTGCGTCGTCGACCCCGACCGGCAGACGGAGGCCCCCACCGGCGCCTCGGCGGAGCCCCGCACCAGCTGGTCGGGGACGGTGCCCCAGCCGAGCACCACCGGGACGGTCCACCAGCCGCTGTGGATGCCGACGTACGCGTAGTCGTCCCCGGGGAACGAGGAGCCCTGGAAGGTGCCCATCGCCGACCCGTCCCAGCCGCGCACCGCGGCCCCCGCGCCTCCGCAGTGCCCCGCCGTGACGAAGCCTCCGTACACGGAGAAGCCGATCGAACAGCGGACGTTGCCGGTGTAGTACGGGTCGCCGCCGACGGTGCCCGCGGCGTACGTGCGCGGCGCCCCGGCGGACTCGACGACGGTGACGGGGCCGGCCGCCCGCGCCCGGTCCACGAAGGCCCGCACGGCGGGCGTCTCGCGCTCCGTCCGGACGACCGTCACGACGACGCTGTCGGACCGGGGATCGACGTGCCAGCCGGCGATCCCGGCGGGTGCACCGAGCGCGTCCAGGCGCGCCGCGGCGCGGTCGAGCGCGGCCGCGCCGTACCGGACCAGACGGGTGTCCGCGCCCAGGGCCCGGACCGCGGGGGCCTCGGCGGAGTCGGTCAGGGCGACGACGAGGCGGCTCGTGGCCGGGTCGAACCACGCGCCGCCGAAGGCGCTGCCTGCCGTCCGCCGGGCCGCCCGCTCCACGGCCGCGGCCGTCTTCTCGGCACGCAGCCGCTCCTCGGCCTGGGTGGCGGTGAGTCCAAGGTCCCGCCGCATGGCGTCGAGCAGTCCGGCCGTGGCGGCCGGCGCGGCCGCGGAAGGCTCCGGGGGCGGGGCCGCGTCCGCCGCGCCGGCGGCCGCGCCGAGGCCGACCGTCATGAGCAGCGCGGCGAGGGCGGCGCGCAGGGGGGTGGTGCGTTTCACGAGTCCTCCTGGGGTGGGGAGTCGAACGCTTGAGAGCGCTCTCAACGAACGCCGTGCGTCACGCTAACGGGCTTTGATTGTCAGGTCCAGACCAAAAACCGGTCTCGATGGAGCGGCCCTCCGCTACCCACCGCTTCCAGAGGATCCGGTCGACCGGGCGGCGGGGTTCGCACAGAGTCACCCGGAGGCCCGGCCGTTCGCGGGTCCCGTGATCACTCCGGTCGGCGTGCGGGGACCGGGGCCGTCCGCCGTCCACCCGTCCGGGCCGAACCCCGCGCCGCCACCCGGCGCCGTCCGGCCACGCCACCCGGCGCCGTGGGAAACCCAGTTGGGGCATCACGCGGGTGGCGCCCAAGCGCGCGGGCGGGGCCGAGGCCGAAGCCGCCCCGCTCATGGGGGACGTTGACCACCCCGGTACTCGGAGTGGCGGCCCCCAACCTCGGGGCGGCGGCCCCGCCACGCGGTGTCACGAGCGCCTGGGCCGCGGTGCCGTACGCGAGGTCCGACAGGGCACCACTCACTACCGTCCGTCACGTCCACGCAGGGTGACGCGGGATGATTGATGATCCGTCAAGGCGGACGGCCGCATCGCACTTCGGCGTCCCCGTCGCGTGGTCGACCGGCGAGGACGTGTCTAAGCTGAGAGAGGGGAGGACGCAGCCGCAGGCGAGGAGAGCGGGAGCCATGGGCGGCAGGCAGCACGACACCATCACCGGAACGTGTGCGACGGCCGCCGTCGGCGGCCGGGCCGTACGGACCGGCGGATACGCCTCCCCCTCCCGGACCGCCGCCCGTCCCGTCCGAGGCCTGACGAAGAGCCAGAAAGAGCGTCCCCGGAACGATGTCGTCGAGCACGCACGGGAAGCGCCTCCCGACCGGTCCCGGTCCGAAGGACCCCCAGACGCCCGTCGGTCCGCACGCGGCGGAGCCCTACGCACCGCCAGGCGGCCCCACGACCGCCCGCCCCGGCCGCGCCGTCCACGAACGGCCCCCGCACCTCGTCCGCCCCGCCGTTCCCACCAGCACCCCCGCGGAGGCACCTTGACGATCCCGTCCACCATCCGGGCCGCCGCGGCCGGGTGAGATCCGGCCGGCGCGACGGCACAGCACGAGGGAGGGGACGGCCGCGCGTGCCCCGAGCCGCCCCGATCGGCAGGGCACGAACCGAGCCGACCCCGATCGGCAGGGCACGAACCGAGCCGACCCCCATCGGCAGGAGCCGCCCCGAGCCGACCCCCATCGCCAGGGACGAGCGGCACCAGGGGCCATCGATCCGCGTGCGCGGAGAAGCACCTCCGCCGAGGAGCACTTCCGCCAAGGAGCACATCATGGGCCGGAACGAGGGACGCGAGACAGACCGACCGGACCCCGGGCCCGACCGGCCCCTGCGCCTGGTCCCCGGAGTCGGCGAGCACCGGGACGCCGCCGGCGTGCTGCGCTCCTGCGTCGATCCCGGAGCCACGCTCTTCCGCGCCGCGACTCCGCGCGGAGCCGTCGACACCTTCGTACGCGAGCACGCGAAGGACCTCGGCACCGACCGTGCCGACCTCCGCGAGGTCGACACGGCCGAGGGCGCGGCCACGCTCCACGTCCACTACCAGCAGTTCCACCAGGACCTTCCCGTCCTCGGCGCCGGAGTCCGGATGGCCGCCGACACCGGCCGCGCCGCCGTCGTCCAGGTCGTCAACACCCTGGAGCCCGACGTCTCCGAGGCACCCGATCCGCGCGAGGACCAGGGACCCGACGTCGTCCGGAAGGCCGCGCTGCGGCCCTTCCGTACGGGCTACGACTCCGCCGTGATCGTCCGCGACGCACTCGTCCACCTCAGGGACACGTCCCGGCCCGCACTGCCCGACGTCGAACCGCCCACGGCCACGTTCGCGCTCCTCAAGGAGGGCAGGCGGCGCCCCGACGGCGGGCTGCACCTCGTGCACGACCTCGTCGTCGAGACCACCGGCCCCTTCGAACACTTCCGCGTCGTCGTGGACGCCGTCGCCGGAGAACTCCTCTGGACCGAGATCGCCGGGAAGTACGTCACCGCGACGCTCAAGGTCTTCCGGCCCGACCCCGTGACCGAAAAGGACGAGGACTTCGACAGCACCACGGGCCAGGCGGACCTGGTCACGTGCCTGCACGACGTCCAGGCGGACGTCGCTCCGGCCGGCCCCGACGGCAGGTTCCACCTGGACGGCGACTGGTGCCGGTGCCTCGACTGGGACGCCCCCGCCTTCCCCCAGCCGGCACCTTCGTCCGCGGCCTTCGTCTTCACCAACTACCCCGACGACAGGACGTTCCTCAGCGCCAACGCCTACTTCTGGATCGACTCCTTCGCCCGCCACCTCCGCGACCTGGGCCACACCGCCCTCAACAGCAGGATGACCAAGGTGGACGTCGACCCCCAGGGGGCCGCGGACACCGGGCGCAGCGAATGGATCGGTACGACGACACCCCCGCGGATCCGCTTCGACACCGACCACGTGCCGGGAGCCGCCGACCTGGGCGTCATCGTGCACGAGTACACGCACGGAGTCGTGCAGTGGCTCCGGCAGGGCCTCACCGGCGACTTCGAGTACGAGCACGGTGTCTGCGACGCCATGGCCGGCCTCTACCGCGACCGCTTCAACCCCTCGGGCCACCGCCGCGCCGAGACGTTCCCCTTCGACCACAACGCGAAGGACGTCCCGGGCTCCGTGCGCCGGCTCGACCTGTCCCAGCGCTTCGACGACGCCGGGTTCGACGGCTACGCCGCCGACCTCAGGACCTCCATGCTGGCCACGGCCCTGTGGCAGTGCTACCTCGGGATCGGCGGGTCGAAGCCCGACGCCGCCTCCCGGGAGGAGGCCGCCGACCAGATGATCAGGACGCTCCTGGAGACGCTGCCGCTCGTCCCGCCGGACACCGCGGACAGCGGGAGCAACGCCGTCCAGCTGGCCAGGACCTGTATCGCCGCGGACGCCGCCCTCACCGGCGGCGTGTACGGCAAGGTGATGGACGAGGCCTTCGTACGCCAGGGACTGTGGGCCCGGCGGCCCGTCGACCTCTTCATCGCCGACAGCGCCCAGGACAACGGCATCCTCCCGAGCACCGATCCCTTCTGGGTGTCCCCCGACATCTGGGTGCGCAACAAGGACCTCACCACCGGCGACGACCCCGAGGCGGGCCACCAGGAACCCATCGCGAAGCGGCTGAACTACCTCTACGTCCGCGTGCACAACCGGGGCACCGAGACCGCCGCGCCCGACCGGTTCAAGGTCGAGACCTGGCGGTGCGACCCCGGGACCGGGATGATCTGGCCCGACCACTTCAAGTCCATCAGCAAGGAGACGATCCACGAGGCGATCCCGCCCGGCGGATCGGTCCGCGTCGGACCCTTCCCCTGGACCCCCACCGTCGCCGACCACGAATGCCTGATCGCGATCGTGAGCGGAGCGGACGACCCCGCCGTCACCGACACCCTCGCGTCGCTCCGGAAGTCGGTGCCCCACCACCTCGTCGTCAAGTACGACAACAACGTGGGGCAGCGGAACGTGTACCCCCGCAAGTCCGTACTCGGCGGCCAGAACAAGATGGTCATCAGGCTCCGGGGCGGCCCGAGGACCACGGTCGGCCAGTGGCGGCTCGACGCGACCGCGATGCCCGACGACACGCGCATCTCCGTGAAGACCCTGAGCAGCCTCGTGAACGCGTCCTCCCTCACCGGCATCACGGTGACCGGGACCGGAGACGTCCGCTCCACCCTCGGGATGGCGGGCGGCACCACCGCCGTCGTCGACGGCTTCACCCTCGGCGCCGGAGCCGAGGTCGTCGCCGAGATCCTCATCGACTTCTCCCACCAGGCCGAGAACCTGAAGGACTACGACTTCGTCGCCACCCAGATCCAGGACGGCGAGGTCGCCGGACGCATCACGATCGAGATCACCGCGGTGACGGAGTTCGAGGGCGTGTTCTTCGGCAACCCCCACACCATGGAGATGCACATCTCCACCTGCCCCTTCTGGGGGCAGCTCGGCCCCGCGAGCAAAGTCCCGTTCTTCACCCGCGACGACGCGCTCGCCCGCGGCTACGACGGATGCGCGTTCTGCCTCCCCGACGCCGACACCGGCTGACGCGCCCGGACACCCCGGGACCACCCACGGGAAGGAGGCGGAGACAGATGACGGCGACCGGCACCTTCACGGAGGCGCTCACCCTCCGGTACCTGAAGCCCGAGAACGTGCGGGCGCTCCTCGCGCCCGGGACCGACCCGGAGCACCTCCGCGCCCGCGCGCTCCTCGTCTCCGTCTACGACCCCACCCGCCTCGACATCAGGACGGTGGACGCGGTCCAGGTCCTCCACCAGGAGTTCCAGACCGCCGTCCACGCCACGATCGCCGTGCACGGGGCGTGGGACAAGACGATCCCCACGACGGAGCAGGCCCGGGCCACCGTGCGGATCCCGGCCACCCCGGCCGTCCAGTGGATCGACATGTCGCTGGAGACCCTGGTCACGGCCCGGACCGCGCCCGACGGCGGCGTCCTCGCCGCCGTCGACGCGGCGGCCTGGGCCGACGGCGGCACACCGGACTCCTTCGAAGGGACCCACCGGCTGGAGTACACGGACACACCCCCCTACGACCCGACCGCGCCGGCCCGCGGGTTCCCCCTGCGGGTGTCGGCGCTCTTCTTCGACCGCCTCGACCCCGTCGACGCCCTGCGCCGGCTCGGCCAGGCCAGACGGGCGGTCGACGCGGCGAGCCCACGGCCCGAGGCCCACGACGGCGGTGCCCTGCTCGCCTCCAGCGCGTGGCTGGCGGTGTTCCCCGCCGGCCCGCCCGACGACCCCGCGTCACGCGCGACCGAGCAACAGGTCGGCGAACTGCTGGGCACCCAGGGGTTCGTGGCCGCCTTCGAAGCGGCCCCCTGAAGCCCCGGCACACGCCGGCGGCGGCCGGCCCCCGACGACCGGCCGCCCACACGGTGAGGAGCAGTCGATGCCGTACAACTACGTCACCGTCAAAGCGAGCAGCGATCTCTTCGCGCCCGCCACCAGGGCCTTCGGGGACATCGCCGTCATCGGCAAGGGCGCGATCGGCAGCGAGGCGTCCACCACGGCCCGGTCCTTCGCCTACCCGTCCGACGCCGTGACGGCCTACCCGAGAGGCACGACGGAGCTGGCCGCCGACGCGGCCGAGTCCGACACCACCCTCAGCACGCCGGCCGACTTCCCGGCCGACACGGTCGTGACGATCGGAGAGGGCCCGAACGCCGAGCAGCGCACCGTCAGGAGCACCGCCGAGGGAAAGGACGACCACTTCACCTGGACCCTCGACAAGCCCCTCGCGGCCGACCACGAGTCCGGCGAACAGGTCGTCGCGCAGGGGCTCAGCGACCTCGCCGCCGCCATCTCCACGGCCTTCCGGCAGACACCGCCCCCCACCCGCGTCTGGGGCGTCCAGGTGGCCCACTCCAGCCCGGACTGGGGCGACGGGCTCGACGTGGCGAAGGAACTCGCCGTACAGATCGTCGTACTCGCCAACACCCCACTCGGCCAGGACCCCGACACCGACCACCCCGTCGAACTCCTCGCGAAGCACGTCGTCGAAGTCTCCAACACCGGCGGAGACGGCAAGGAACGCATCGGCGTCGCCATGCTCGACCAGACCCTGACGGCCGAGGAACAGGTCGCCCTCAACAAAGGCGCGATCCACGACGCGCGCATGGTCCTCATCGCGCACAAGTCGGCCCACGACGACGTCGCGGCGGCGGTGGCCGGAGTCGTCGCAGGCTACGAGCCGCACATCTCCCTGCTGCTCAAACCCCTCTCGATCGAGATGACCGAACGCTTCACCGTCGCCGACATCGACACCCTCGCCGCCGGCTCCGTCAACTGGGTGACCAGCCCCGCGCTGCTCCCCGGCGGCGGCCTGTACATGGGAGAGGGACTCACCGCGAGCCCGAGCGGCAACAAGAAGTACATCGACATCGTGCGGACGCTCGACGACGTCGGCTTCCGCGTCAAGGCGTCGCTGATCGAGGCCATCGGGGACCTCCGCATCGACCGCCCCGGCCTGCGCACCGTCGTCACGCTCGTCCAGACCGTGCTCTCCCCGCTGGTGAACCAGGGGGTCATCGAGAGCTACTCCCTCCACATCCCCCTCCTCGTGCTGTTGGAGCGGGACCGCGCCACGCTGACCCCCGACGAGGTGAAGCTCATCGCCGACACCCGGAGCAGTCGCGCCGTCGACATGGAGGTCTCCGTGGTCTACGCGGGCGTGATCCACCAGATCACCGTCAAGCTGTCCCTCAAGGGTTAAGGAGCCGAGTGATGACCGAGGTCAAGTGGGACACCCGGTTGACGGTGATGATCGGCACGACGGTGATCACCCCGATCGACTCGTTCAACCCCACGTTCAACAGTCCCGTGATGCCCCTCCACTCGCTGGAGGCGGACAACGTCGCCCACATCGTCCAGCCCAAGGCCTTCACCTTCTCCATGGCCGTGAAGGCGATCGGTCCCGCGGTGGCCAAGCTCACCCAGATGGCCCTGGCCCACGAGACGTTCAGCATCGGCGTCCAGGAGGCCTCGGGCACCGACTGGACCTTCCAGCAGATCGCCTTCAACGACTGCTACATCACCTCCGCCGCCAGCACGATCGTGATCGACGGCGTGCCGACGACCACCTTCAACTGCGTCTGCCTGGCCGTCACCGCCACCAGCGCCTGAGCGGACTCCGGAGGAACCGATGCCGCACCAGGAGAGCGAACCCCGGGACGCCGTGCCCGAAGCCGTCGGACCGGAGCCGGTCGTGGTCTCCGGCCCGGGGGCGGACCTCCACTTCTACTTCCCGATCGAGGTCGTCCTGGCCGGGGACATCGCCGAGGACACCCGCCAGGACCTCGTGGCGGGAATCTGGGAGGCCCTGCACGAGGCCCTCAGCTGACCCCCGGCCCGGAGCGTCCCATGCGCACGATCACCTGCCACTTCCCGATCACCGTGAGGATCACGGGCACGCCCTCGCCCGCTGCCCTGGAACGCCTCGGCGAGGTGGTCGAGGAGGCCCTCGCCCGCAGGCTGCGGCTCGCCAGGGCCCGCCTCGCGGCGGCCGGTTACCCCGACATCGTCCCGGCGCCCGCCGACCCCGCCGGGACGGCGGCGGCGAGCGCGGCGGCGCCCCCGAGGACACGACCGTGAACACCGCCGCCGGGTCCGCGCCACCCGCCGCCGGGACGGCGGCCGGACGCGGCACGGCGTACCGCAGGCTCCACCTCCCCGCGTCGGTCGTCTTCGGAGGGGACCGTGAGCGGTTCCCGTACGAGGCGCTGCTGGAGCGGCTGTTGCTCCGCGCCGTCGCCGACGCGGTGGCGACGGACGACCGCGACGGAGGACTCGCCCGGCCCGTACGGCTGCTCGCGGACCGCGAGACCCCGGGGGCCCGCACCGAGGGGACGCGCCGCTCCCTCACGGCGGCCGCCACGCGTGAGGAGACGGGGGCCACGCCGACGAACGGCGCGTCCGGTCACGGCCTGCTGGCCTTCGCCGTGGCCGCACCCGACGAGGGCGACGGTGCGTCCGGCACCACCCCGGCGTCCACCGGCGCGGACGAGCAGGCCCCCGAGCTCGACCATGACCACGAACAAGGCACCGGGGAGCCGGACGAGGGAGCGGCAGGGAAGGAGACCGAGGACGGCACCGCGCGGACAGACGAGGCCGCCACGGAAGCCGGCCCCACGGACGGCGCGGAGACGGAACCCGGCGTCACCGTGGTGCAGGAGAGGCGGACGGGAACCTCGGACAGCGGGACCCCGGAGGAGGCGGCGGCGCACGACGCACCGGCCGAAGGCCCCGCCCCCCAGGACGCGGCCGCCGCCCCGGCGGACGACGACGCCGGCACCGACCCGCGCGACGAGGTCGTCGCGGGGCCCAGCCCCGTCGACGGACGGGCCGTGATGGTGATCGGTGCCACGCAGCTCGTGCTGCTGGGCGAGGCCACCCGCCACGCCCGCTCGCGCAGCTTCGTCCACGCGGTGCAGCTCGGCGACCACCTCTTCGGCGCCCGCTCGTTCGCCGTCCTCGAAGGCCCGCTCGGCACCAGGGAGAGCGTCCACTGGGCCGTCGCCACCGCGCCGACCGTGACCGACGAGGTCATGGGCCGGGAGCTCGCGCACTGGGAGTACGAGGGCCAGAAGATCAGCACCTTCAAGGGCTTCACCGTGCTGCCCGTGGTCACCACCCTCGACGGACACCGCTACGGCGTCCAGCTGCTCTGGACCAAGGAGCGTGGCTGGCTGTACGGGTCGAAGGAGGAGGGCAAGCGCTGGGTCAGGCTCAGCAGGTCGTCCCCCGAGCACTGGCTGTCCCGCGAACGGTTGAGGACCCTCGCCTTCCAGGACCTCGACCGGCTGGTCGAGGCCGCACTCGCCGGCGACGGCGACAGCCTCGCGAAGGCGGCGGAGCAACTGGGCGAGATGGACGCGAAGGCCTTCGCCCTGGTCGACGGGGAGACCAGGGAGAAGTACCTGCGGGTGCTCGTCAAGGCCTGGACCTTCGAGGAGCAGCGGCACGCGGTCATCGAGATCATGCGGTCGATCGAGGGCATGGCCGACCTGCTCGCCGTCCGCGACCGGCTGATCCAGCACGGTCTGTACGAGCAGCTCTTCGCCGACCTGGGGAACGACCTCTGGACGCTGCTGGTCGACATCGGCAGGAAGTTCGGCGACCACCGGCCCTTCGGAGCGGGGGAGTTCCTCGGGCTGGTGACCGAGGCGTTCAACCTGGGGACGGACCGGGACGCGACGCTGAAGTCGGGCGTCGAGGACGAGGTCACGGACGTTCCCGACCTCAAACTCATGATCCAGTTCGAGGAGGCGGCGCGGGCGGCCACGGGATTCGTTCTCTCGACCCTCGATTCGTTCAAGATGATGCTCACCGAGCCCGAGAAGATCCTCTCCGGCCTCTACCAGCTCGCCCGCCTCCAGTACCTCTGCCACCGGTCCCGCTTCGGCGACAAGAAGGCGCAGGAGGAACTGCGGGAACTCGTCCGCCACATCGGCGCGGCCCTCGTCGACGGACTGCGCGGCGCCGCCCTGCTCGGAGTCGGTCCGCGGGCCGCGACCCGGATCAAATGGGGCGTGATCATCGAGGCGCTCACCTGGATGACGGAGATCAAGGCCGTCGTCGAGGCCGCGGTCAAGATCGAGAAGATCGCCGCCGTCCTGCGCTTCCTCAAGCTGCTGAAGGCCACCGAGGCCGAGCTGTACGCCGCGCGGTTCAGCCGGCTGGCGTCCGTCCTGCACGGTGGCAGCGAGGTGCTGAAGGCCCTCAAGGACGAGCACGAGGTGGCGGACCTGCTGCGCATGCTCCCCGAGGAGGACGGCGCCCGCCTCGGCGCGGTCCTCAGCGAGGTCGACGTGCCCGCGGGCAGCACGCTCACCTCGCTGGTGGAGCATCCCCGGCTCGGTCCGGTCGTCGCCGACTTCCAGCGGAAGGCCGAGGTCCTGCACGTCCTCGGCCTGAAGTCGGGCGGCCTCACGCCCGAGCTGGCGCGGGTCTACGGCCGGCTGATCGGGAGGGACGGCTTCGAGACCGCCGAAGTCGGCCGGATCGCCGTGGAGCTGAAGGAGGGTGAGGGCGGCCGGTTCTCCCACATGCTGGAGCAGATCGGCCTCGACCGGATCGGCGCCCGCGCGGAGGTGAAGGCGGACCTGCTGGCGCTGCTCGCCGCCGAGCCCCGCCGCATGGAGGCCGTCGCCCAGTACGGGATCGACGTCGTCCAGGGGATGCACGGCCGCGCCGGGGGAAAGGCGGAGGCCTTCGACGCCATGCTCGTACGCCTGGACCGGATCCGGACGAAGGAGGTCACGGGCGACCGGGCGGTCGGGTTCGGCGAGTTCCTCGACAGGCTCCGGCGCGGTGACAAGGCCTCCTGGCGGCGGGTGGCCCCACCGCCCCGCCCGCCCCGCCCGCCCCGCGTCAGGGTGTCGCCCCCGCTCCGCGCCAAGGCGTCGACCGCCGCGAAGGCCCCGGTCCTGGAGCGCATCAAGCAACTGCGCAGGCGCTTCCCGAAGGCCCCAGGCCCGGACCGCAGGGCCATGGAGGCGGCACTGGAGCAGATCAAGCGCATCAACCGGACCGACCCCGAGGACGCGATGGAGCGTCTGGAGTGGCTGGAGGAGCAGCTCCGGAAGCGGAAGTCGAAGGAGGGACAGCTCGCCGCGGACATCGCGGAGGCGGAGGGGAAGGCGGGCCGCGAGAGCAAGGCCCTCCACCACGAGCCCGACGAGGTGCCGCCGGAGGCGCTCGGCGTCCGGGACGAGCTCCGGTCGAAGCTGACCGAGGCCGAGGAGGCCTCCCGCGCCCTCGCGGCGAACATGGAGGCGATCGGCCAGCACCAGCCGTACGGGCACGACGCGCACCACATCGTCGCCTGGACCGACCGGCGGGCCGGGCCCGCGCGGGAGATCCTCGAATGGGCCGGTGTCGACCCCCGGGCCGATCCGCTGAACGGCGTCTACCTCCCGCGTACCTCCGAGGACCCGAGGATCGTCCCCCAGGCCCTGACGCGCCACCAGACGCTGCACACCGACAACTACTACAAGGAGGTGACGAGGCGGCTCGTGGAGGCCCGCAGGACGGGCGGGAAGGAAGGGGTGATCCGCGAGATGGTCGAGATCAAGAGGGACCTCATCAACGGATGGAAGGACCCGGGCCCGGTCGGAACTCCGAAGGTCCCGGCGACGACCCCCAAGGCTGCCAAGACCGCGAAGGCGCCCAAGGCACCCAAGGCGCCCAAGGCACCCAAGGCACCCAAGGCGCCCAAGCCTCCCGCGGCAGCGAAGCCCGCCGCGCCGGCCAAGGCCTCCAAGCCCCCCGAAAGCGCCGCCCCGCGCCCCTCGCGCAAGAAGGCGAAGAAGCAGAACTTCGCCGAGTGGTTCGAGGAGTACAGCCCCACCCTGGACTGGCTCACCGAGGAGGAGCGCCGGGAGGCCGTCGAGAAGGCGACCCGCCCGCCCGGCCGACGACGGAAGCGGGCACCGAAGCCCGCCCCCGCCCCCGCCGCCCCCGCGCCGTCCGCGCTGAAGCCCGACGGAGGCACGCCGGGCGCGCCCCCCCGACCAGGGCGCGCCGCCCGGACCGGGCCCCGGCGACGCTCTCGGGGAATTCGCGAAGGAGGCCCCGAAGCACGCGCGGAAGCGGCTGCCCGGACACCCGTCGGAGGAGGACCGGAAAGATGACCAGGAAAGGTAGGCGCTGACATGCCCGCCGGTGTGAACGTCCCCGTCCTGATCGGCGCGGTGCCGTTGTTCACGGTCACCAGCCTGACCCTCAGCGAGGGGTACCAGGTCGCCAGGATCGCCGGCAGCCGACTGGCCCAGCTGGTCTCGCCGACCACCAGGAGCATCGGCGTCGAGGCCGTGCTCGTCGGCCGGACCCGCCTCCTGTCGAAGAAGGGGCTGGAGGCGATGGCGCTCACCTCGCGCGCGTTGGCGGGATCCACCGCCCCCCTCATGAACCTGGCCGGCCTGCCGGTGGTGTGCGGGATGACCGTCAGCCTCGACATGCAGATCACCAGCCTCCGCTTCACCCAGTCCAACCAGAAGCGGGACGCGCTCGACGTCAGCATCAGCCTGGAACAGGTACCCCGCTCCAGCCTGACCGCCGTCCTCGGGGAGGCGCTCGACCTCGCGCTCGCCGCCGGGACCACCGCGATACCGGTCGTGAGCGAGATGCTCCCGCCGGACCGCCAGCTGGGAGGCGGGCTGTGAACGACGCGCCGCGCTTCCTCCGCCTGCCGGTCGAACCCGACCAGGGGCTTCCCCAGGTGTTCCGGTGCCCGGTGGGCGACACCGCGTACGACTTCGCCCTCTACGCCAACTTCGACGGCGGCGAGGACGACCCGCCCGAGACGCTCTACGACCTGACGGAGTGGGGCCGCGCGCCCCAGCCCCTGGATCCGGCGCCGCGGGGCGAGCCCCCCGGCCACCTGGTGCTCCGCGTGGCGGGTCCCGGTCCCGCGGGACCCCGCGTCCTCTTCCTCCGCAAACTGGTCGCCGAACCGGACCTCGTCCACGAGGCGGGCCCCCTGGCGATCCGCCTGGTCGAGGCGACGGTGGCCCGCGGAAACCTCAACGGGAGCGGCCACTACGGCTCCCGGATCGTGATCGGGGTGGCGCTGCGATGGGCGTGATCCTCTGGTACAAGATCGATTTCCCGGTCCTGCGCACGACGCTCTCGAGCGACGTCCGCAGCGGCAAGGTGCTCGCGGACGCCGAGATCGTGGTCACGTACGAGATCGGCCGGCCGGCGAGCTTCGACGTCACGTTCACCGACCTGCCCCTCGACGTGCACCAGCGGCTGGCCTCCGCGCTCGGGGACGGGACCGGCGCCGACGGCGGCATCGACGTCGACATCCACCTCGGCTATCTGGACGACAGCGCCTCCCGGCAGATCGTCCTCTCCGGCCGGGTCGAGGCCGTCCGGTCGGCGACCCGCTACCCGCCGCTCGGCATGCGCCTGGCCGGGTACGAGGAGGCCGCCCACCGCCTCCTGGCCCGGGTGGACCCGGGAACGACGCCGCCGGTGGCGAAGCTGTCGATGACCTGCGCCAACCCCGCCGAAGCCGTGAAGCGCGTCGCCGGGCTCGCCGGCGTGGACGTCGTCGGCCGGCCCGACCCCGACACCGGCGAGCGGGAGATCGCCAAGCAGGCGGTCAACGCCTTCGCCCTCCTGGCGGAGCTCGCCGCGCAGTTCGGTGCCGAAGTCCTCGTCCAGGACGGGACGGTGCAGTTCGGCAAGGCGGTCACGCACCCGCCCAAGGGTCCCCTGCCCGCCGTTCCCGACCTGGCGGCCCTGGCCTCCGCCCTCGGCGGCGAGGACTCCCTGGTGGTGCTGGGGAGCATGACCCCGGTCCGGCTCGCCGAGTTCAAGCCCGTGGACCTGGGACCCGTCGGCAAGCAGAACCTCCTCACCGACGAGGCGAACCCGGCCAAGGTGAAGGCCTTCGACTTCACCGTCCTCGGCCTGCCCCTCCTGCGGGCCGGCCAGCTCGTCGCGGCCGGTGTCCAGGGGTACGAGAACCCGTTCACCGGGTTCCGCGTCCTCCAGCTCACCCACACCTTCTCGCCGCGCAACGGATACACCTGCACCGGACGGGCCGTCGCCTTCGGCACCGACGGCGGCAACCGGCGTCTCAGCGACCTCGCCCGCAAGGCGAGCGCCCGTTCCGTCGCGGATCTGATCGCCGGCAAGATCCAGCAGGCCGCGACCCTCACCCCCTCCGTCGACGTCGCCCGCGTCGACAAGGCCAAGCCCGACGAGCGGGTGGCCGACCTGGAGAGCGGCCAGCGTCCCAACGAGGCCGTCGCCTCCCCGAGCGTCGACCTGGAGATCACCGAGGGCGAGGCGTTCCGCCACGACAAGCCGATCGCCTCGCCGTTCGCCTGGCACAAGGTGGGGCTCTCCGTCCCGGTCTACCGGGGCATGCGCGCCCTGCTCAACCAGGTCAGGGACAACCCCGACGACTCCGTCGTCACCGGCTTCGTCTGGTCCAACCAGCGCAGGATGGACCGCCCGAAGGCGAAGGAGGGCGACTGGTGGCTCTGCCTCCCCACCGACCTCACCATCGGGCCGCTGCCCGAACCCACCGGCAAGGGGGTCAACGACCTCATCGCCTCGGACGGCCGCCGGGTCGTGGAGGCCGTCGGCCTCAAGGTCGTCATCGGCGAGGACGCCTGCACGCCCGTCGGCGACCGCCCCACCGAGGGCGACGCCGAGGTCTTCCTGCTCACCCACAAGTCCGGCACCAGCCTCCGGATCGACGACCGGGCGGTCGAGCTCAGCCACGCGTCCGGCAGCGGCATGAGGATCGACGACGACGCTCTCGTCCTCCGCCACCCGTCCGGAAGCACCGTCAGGATCGCCGCCGACGGCGGCGTCACCGTCTCCGCCGGGGCGAAGGGCGTGGCCCTCACCTCCGGGGGAGTGACGCTCACCGTCGCCCAGGGAAAGGTGGCGATCACCTGATGCCCCTCGTACTCGT
Organism: Streptomyces sp. NPDC002232; assembly: GCF_042890295.1. NCBI lineage: Bacteria > Bacillati > Actinomycetota > Actinomycetes > Kitasatosporales > Streptomycetaceae > Streptomyces > Streptomyces sp. NPDC002232. Next base: position 773,695 of record NZ_JBIARV010000004.1, read on the forward strand.
CCAGGGAGCCGTCATCGCATGCCTCCACCAGGGCCGGCTCACGCTCCTGACGGGCGACCCCCGGATCACCGTCAAGGAGCACGGCGTCGTCCTGGCCGGCCAGGAGAACGGCCTGGTCTTCGGCTCACCGGTCACCCCCGTGCCCGGCATGATCACGCCTTGCACCGCCAGCACCCCCGACGGACCGAAACCCTGCGTCGTCGCCCCGGCGACACCCGACGGGAGTGCGCGGAGGCTCACCGTCGGCGGGCTTCCCGTCCTGCTCGCCACCGCCCACGGGGTCACCGCGAGCGGCCTGGGTCCCGGCGTCTGGAACGTCACCGACCCCGGCCAGTCCCTCCTGGAGACGCTCTGATGCCCGCGAACGAACCGACCGCACCCCGGCCCGGCCCACCCGCCCGGGCATCCGGCGACGGACTCCCCGGCGGCCGGCCCGCCGACCCCTCCGGAGCCGGCCCGGCGCCGCCCGCCACTCCCGAGGCCGCGCCCGTCCCGTCCGCCCCCGCCACCCCCGGGGCCGCCCCCGCCCCGCCCGACCTCCGCCCCTACCTCGCCGGGGCCGTCCCCCGGGACGGCGCCCCCAGCCTCGGTCGCAGCCTCGCCCTCGACGACGGCGACCTCGTCCTCGACCCGGGCTCCCGCGACCTCGCCCTCGTCGTCGGCGCCGAAGCCCTCGGCCAGGCCCTGGAGCTCGCCGTCGCCACCCAGGCGGGCAGCGACCGGCTCAACATCAGGTTCGGCTTCGACCGGCTCGCCATCGGCGCCTACGCCCACGACCTGCCCACCCGCAAGGAACACCTCACGATGGAGCTCGTCCGCTGCCTCAGCTCCGACCGGCGCGTCACCGACGTGCGCGAGGTGTTCTTCGACGACGACCCCCGCTTCCTGGAGACGGGCACCGACCTCGACGCGGAGACCCGGCTGCGGAGCGCGGCCGCCGCACGCGCCGAGCGCCGCTCCACCGTCTACGCGGTCGTCGACACCGTCGCCGGCGCGGCCCTCACCCTGCGAGCAAGGGGCACCCCATGACCTCCGAGGAACGGTTCGGCGTCACCGAGGACGGATTCGTCGTCAAGGGCATCGACCGGATCGTCGCCGACCAGCAGGCCCGCGCCAGGGCCATGTTCGGCGACGACGTCGACCTCACCTCAGGCAGCGCGCTGCGCAAGGTCCTGGACGCGGCGGCCGTCGACACCCACGAGCTCTGGCGCGCCCTCGAAGCGCAGTACTACGCCGGGTTCGTCACCACCGCCCAGGGCCCCAGCCTCGACCTGCTGGGCAGGGACCTCGGCCTGCCCCGCCGCGCACTGCGCGCCCACGGCACGATCGGCCTGACCCTCACCCGGCCCGAGCCCGACCGGCGTTACGTGCTGCCCGAGGGCACGGTCGTCGAGACCGTCCCCGACGAGACCGCGCCCGACGCCACCGCCCTGGCCTTCCGGACCACCCGCGCCGTCACCCTCACCGCCACCGGCACCACCGCCTCCGTCGAGGCCGAGGCCGTCGTGCGGGGACCCGCCGGCGACATCGGCACCACGAGCAGGCTGCGCCTCGAACCCGCCTGGACGCGGCACAACCTCAACCTCGGCACCGCCGAGGTCACCCCCTTCGTCCAGAACGCCTTCGAAGGCGGAGACCTCGGCGAGCCCGACGGCGACTACCGGGCCCGGCTCCTCGGCGTACCCCGCACCGTCTGGACCCAGGAGGCCCTGCTCGCCCAGGTCCTCGACGTCGACGGCGTACGGGACGCGGCGGTCTTCGACCCCCTCGGCGGCGTCGAAGCCACCCGACGCGCCTACGGCACCTTCCGCTACGGCACCCGGACCTTCACCCGACCGCGCCAGACCGGCTCCCCGTACTTCTTCGACATCGTCGTCGCCACCGAACCGGGCTGGCCCTGGACCAGCGAGAACGACGCCGTGCCCGGCGTGTACGACCAGGTCCTGGAGGCCGTCGCCCAGTGGCGGCCGGTGTCCGTCTTCCCGACCGTCCTCGCGGCCAACCAGGTCGACATCGGCATGCGGGCCACCCTCGTCGTCGAGGCCGGACACAACGCACAGGCCGCCGAGGGCGCGATCCTCGACGCCGTGCGCGGCTCGGTCAACCGCCTCCGGCTGGGCCACGGCGTCCTCTACTCCGACATCGTCCTCAGCGCGCGCACCGCCGCCGGGGTCGTCGACGTGCAGAACCTCCGACTGCGGCGCTTCGCCCCCGCCTTCGGACAGACCTACTACGGCGGCGCCACCTACGGCGGAGCCCAGGAACTGTCGGCGGGCGAGAACCTCGTCCTCGCTCCCGACGAGATCGCCCGCTTCTCCGTGGACAGCTCCCTCGTCGACATCCAGGTCGTGGTCACATGACCACGACAGCGCCCCACAGTCCCCGGCCCTCCCGCGACGTCCTCGCCGTCATGGGGTCCGCCCTGCCCGCCCCGTACGACCGGGGGATGGAGCGCCTGCTCCTGCCGCTCGGCCCCCGCGAGGCCGGCACGATCCCCGTACCCGCCTACGACTTCGAGGCCTACCGCCGGCGGTACGGCCGTCCCCCCGAGCTGCCGCGCTACCTCCTCGCACCCGGCGCGGACGTCACCGCACCGCTCACCGTCCGCGTCCTCTACCGACGGAGCCCCTCGGCACCGCGGGAGCACGTGGACGTCACCGTTCCGGCGGGTCTGCCCGCCGGAAGCGCCGTCACCGTCCCGCTCCCCAGCGGCACGGCCGACCTCACGGCGGACCTGCGGCTCGTCGGTCTGCGCCCCCTCGACCCGGGCGGCACGTCCGACGACCTCCCCTGGCAGGTCACCGCCCTCCTCGGGAACCTGGCCAAACTCCTCTGGGTCATCGGGGCCGAGCACGAGGAGGTCGCCCGGCAGCTCCGCGACGTCGCCGCCCAACGCGACACCCGCACCGCCCACGGCGCCAGCCTGGACCTCCTCGGGCTCGACCTCGGCGCTCCCCGCTTCCCGCCCCGGCCGCACACCCCCGACGCGCACACGCTCGCCCTCTTCCACCTGGACGAGGTTCCGTCCACCGACCGGGACGACCCCGGCGCGCCCGACGCCGAGGTGACCGTGGTCGTCGACGCCGCCGCCCCTGGGGACACGGCCCGCCGGGGCACCAACGACGGCGCGCACGGCGGCCGCACCGGACGCTTCTCGCACGCCTTCGGGTTCGGGCCCGCGCCCGGAGCCGTCACCGTCCAGGACTCCCCGCACCTCGACCTCCCGGCCACGGACCCCTTCACCGTCGAGGCGGTGGTGCGGCCCGACCCCGACACCACCACGACCGGAGCGGTCGTCGCCAAGCGCGCAGTGCTCAACGCCCCCCGGAGCGCGGGCTGGGCCCTCACCGTCGGGACCTTCCGGGGCATCGACCGCAACCTCCGCCTCTCCCTCTCCGACGGCGGCCAGGAGGTCGACCTCTTCGCCGACCGGGACCTCGGCGACGGCGCCTTCCACCACATCGCCGGCGTGGTCGACCGCCAGGACGGGACGGTCACCGCCCTGCTGTACGTGGACGGCACGGAGGTCGCCCGCCGCGTCACCGGAGGCCCGGCCGACGCCCCCGAGGCCGGGCCCGACCGCCCCGGTCCGGCCCTCGGCGCCCTCACCAGCACCGCCGACCTGGTCATGGGCCGGGGCGTGGAACGAAGGGGTGACACCGACGAACCCGCCCCGTACCGAGGGGTCCTCGAAGAGGTCCGGCTGTCCCGGCGCGCCCGCACCACCTTCGAACCGGTCACCGGCGAGAGCGACGCGCGGTACCGCGCCCGGCTCCGGATCTTCCACCGCTGGCTGCTGCCCACCCCCGGCCACCTCCAGGACGCCGTCAACGAGGCCGTCGTACCGATCGCCGCCGCCCCGGGCGACCCCGCGCCGTTCGAGGTGCGCGAGCCCGACGACGTGGGAGTCAGCGGCGCGCACCCCGTGCGTGTCCTCCCCGGGACCGTCCCGCTGAGCCGGTCCCTCACCGCCGACGGCGACCAGGGCGCGACCGAGGCGTCCGCCGTCGGCACCGCCGCCCAGGATGAGCCCGACTTCGACCCGGACTGGCTGATCCGCCACCCCGACCTGCACGGCCTCGGCTTCGCGGGGGGCGAGGACAGCCGCAGGATGCAACTCGTCGTCCTGCGCGCCCTGGACGCCCTCGTCGCCCGCCTCGCCGCGCAGCCCCGGCCCCCGGACGGCACACTGCGGGTCCTCACGGCGTACGACCCCACCGGCCCCGGCCTGCACGCCGTCGGCCGGGCCCTCCTCCTGGACCACGACACCCTGGACACCGACCGCCTGGCCGCGCTCGCCCACGCGGCCGGATTCGGCTGGGTCGAGCACAGCCGGGACCGCGTCGTCCACGTCTCCCAGCCACGCGGCGAGGCCCTGCGCATCACCTCCGGCACCCCGCCGCCGACGGCGGGACTCCCGGACGTCAGGGAAGGGGAGAGCCTGGCCCTCGGCATCGAACCCGACCCCTCGGGCCTCCCCGAGACGCACATCCGCTGGAGCGTGCTCCGCTCCGGCGCGGGCGACGCCGCCCTCCCTCCCGAGCGCCCGGGCACCCTGCTCGCGCGCGCGGCGGGCGACGTCTCCGTCCGGGTCGAGGTCGTACGCCACGGTCACGTCGCCGCCGGCACCCGCACCCTCCGGGTCGGACTGGGCGACACCGCCCTCACCGCCGGGCACAGCATCAGCGGCACCGGCCTCCGCGACGCCACCGAGACCCACGACGCGGGTCCCCGCACGAGCGACTTCGACCCGAACATGCTGGACGTCCGCACCGACGACCTCGACGACCCGCCCGCACCGGTCGACTACGGGAAGGCCGACGTGCACCGGATGATGCAGCGCGTCACCTCCGAGGCGCTCGACCGGCTGCTCGCCCTGCTCCGCGGCACGCCCGGCGCCCTCACCGTCCTCACCTCGTACGTCCCCGCCGAAGCGGCCGGCGACCGGACCCGCGCCGACCTGCACACCCAGGGCCGGGCGCTCGTCCTCCACCACGCCGGCCTCACCGCCCGGGCGCTCGCCGCGCACGCCTTCGACGCCGGCTTCGACCACATCGCGGTCGCGGCGGGCACGGCGGGGGAGCCCGAGACGGTCCACGTCGCCGTCGCCGCCGGAGAGCAACCGGCGGTGCGCGGACCGGACGAACTCCTCACCGGGGAGACCGCCCGCTTCACCGCCGAACCCGCCGCCCGCCCCACCGCCGCGTGCTTCTCCGACGACGGCGCACACCTCTACCTCGCCGAGTCGGGGACCCACCGGATCACCGCGCTCACCCTCCGGAAGCCCGAGCAGGGCGGCTTCCCCCTCATCGCCCCGGCGGTCTCACGACCCGTCGGCCCCTTCCCCGGAGCCCTCGCGTTCGGCGGCGGACACCTCTACGTCGCGCACGAACCGCTCGACCGCGTCTCCGTCCTCGACCCCGTCACCCTCACCCCCGTCGCCCCCGACATCACCGGCCCCCGCCCGGCGGCCCTGGCGACCGACTCCGGCCGGCTGTACGTGGGCTTCGGAGGCGACCACCCCACCCTGCGCGCCTGTCTCCTGACGACAGGTCAGGAGACGGCGTCCCTGCCGCTGCCCGCCGCGCCGAGATCGATCGCGGTGCCCGCCACGGGTCCCTCCCTGTACGTCCTCGTGGACGGCGGCCTGTGGTGCCGGGTCGCACGCTCCACGCTCACCCTCGGGCAGACCGTCGCGACGGGAGAACCGGAGGCGGGAGCCGCGACGGTCACCCCCGACGGCGGCAAGCTGTACGTGCTGGGCCCGGGAACGGCCGGCGCCGGCGCGAGGATCCGCGTCTACCGCCCGCCCGCGGTCCGGCCCGTCGCGACGGTCGAGGACTTCTCCACGGACACCGTTCCGGCGGCCCTCGCCCTCAGCGGCGACGGCAGGCTGCTCTACGTGGCGTCCGAGGACCCGGCCCCCGAGGACGCGGCCACGCCGACCGGACGGGTCCACGTCGTCGACGTCGCCACCGACCTGCGGCTGCTCCAGGCCCTCAGCCCCGGCGGATCCGCCCTGGCCGCGAGCCCCGCGGGCACCCCGTACGACCCCTGCCTGGTCCTGGCACCCCGGAGGAGCGGCACGCTGCTCCTCGCCGACCCGGCCCCCCTCGGCGACCACCCGCCCTCTCCGCCCCGCCTCGTCACGGAACTGCCGCTGGGCACCGGGGCGGGAGAGCAGGTGCTCTGGTCCTCCACCCCGGACGACCACGGGGCCGTGTCCTTCTCGACGGCTTCCGGCCCCGTCACCACGGTCACCGGCGTGACACCGGGGCGTGCACTGGTCAGGGCGACGAGCCTGCGCGGCGGCGGGCCGCGCCCGTACCAGTGCGAAGTCCGGCTCAAGCGAAGGCTGAAGGAGACGGCGGGCGGCATCACGAAGGAGCAGTACGACCTGATCCTGAACATCCTCAACCGGTTCCATCCGATCGGGGTCGAATGCCGCACCGACCGGTTGCGCGTCCTGGCGGGCCTGAGGGCCGACGAGCCCGACCTGTTCCCCGTCTACACCTTCCCGACCTACCACCTGGCCGATCCCCGTACCTCCCCCTTCCTGCGTCTCCGAGAGGACGGACGTCATGGTTGAGCTCTACGAACCGAAGTTCCAGCACAAGGACTGGATCGACAACCAGGACCGCGTCCAGGCGGGCGGTGACAACGGCCTCAACGACCGGTTCCACCGGCTGGAGGACGAGTTCAGCGGCCTGGCGAGGAACCAGATCAACCCGATCATCCGGAACCTGACGAAACCGGTCATGCACCTCACGCTGGTCCCCGTCCTGGCGCCCAGTCCGAACCCCAACGCGGGAGGAGCGCCGCTGCCGGCCTGGAGCCAGGCCGTCGACATGGTCGAGAAGCCGAGCGGCCAGACGGAGGCCCATGGCTTCATGAGCATCGTCCTTCCGGACGGAGTCAAGGTGACGTCCCTGCTGATGACCGGACGCATCCCGAACAGCTCCCCGGCGGTCGTGAGTGCGGTCCTGAAGTCCCGCGAGATCAACAACAGCGGCGGATCGGTGACCCTGCTGACGGCCTCGAAGCTGGGTGAGGCGGCCCCGAGCCAGGGCGTGGAGATCACCAACGACAGACAGCGCTACTTCCTGCTGCTCGACGTCATGCGTGCCGACGTGAACGAGTCCGTGGCGGTGTTCTGCGTCCAGCTCACCTACGAATGACACGCGCCTCCGGCGCACGGGAAGAGGAGACGATCATGCCTGTACCGCCGCCCGATGAGTCCCTCCACGGTCGGAACGGCCTCGGCGGGTACGACCCGACGGAGCCTTACGGAGTCTGGGGGGAGTGTGCCGAAGGCAACGGCGTGCTCGGCAGCAGCTCCCTTCACGGGGACGCGACGCGGCCCGGCGGCGCCGGCGTGTACGGCGTCAACGGCCAGGCCAAGGGCGTCGGTGTCCTCGGAAGGGCCGACTCCAACGCGGGCGGCACCGGCGTCCTCGGCACCAGCCTCCGGGGCGTCGGCGTGTCCGGATCGAGCACGGGAGACGAGCCCGGGGTGCTGGGTGTGGGGGGCTTGGCCCCCGGAGTGAGCGGCACCAGCGCCCAGGCCCCGGGCGTGCGGGGGACAGGAGCCCTGGGCAGCGCCGGTGTGGAGGGCAGCGGGGACGCAGGTCCAGGCCTGCGGGGACTCAGCACCACCGGACCCGGGGTCTTCGGAACCGGTGGCGGGACCAGCCCGGGACTTCTCGGCATCGGGTCGACCGGGGCCGGTGTGTCGGGGTCGAGCACCGACGGCTCCGGCATCGAGGGCCATGCGAGCGGCGCGGGCGCCGGTGTGTCCGGGACGGGGGTGTCGGGCGCCGGGGTGTACGGATCCAGCGCGCAGACGGACGGCGTCAGAGGGGTGGCCGGCATCTCGGGCGCCGGAGTCCTGGGCACGGCGACCACCGGTCCCGGCGTCTCCGGCGCGAGCACGGCGGGCCCCGGGGTCCGGGGGAGCGGCGGCGGCACGGCCGCCGGTGTCCAGGGCCTCGCGGACACCGCTCCGGGCGTGTCCGGCACGAGCACGGCGGGCCCCGGCGTGTCGGGCGAGAGCGACCGGGGCGTCGGCGTCACCGGAAGGGGCGGAGGCCCGGGCGCGGGCGTCGAGGGCGAGGGCACGACGGGGCCGGGCGTGTCGGGTACGAGCGCGCAGGGGCCCGGCATGTTCGGGACCGGCGGATCGTCGTCCCCCGGGGTGCGCGGTGTCGGCTCGTCCGGCGAGGGCGTCCTGGGGACCAGTACGGGCGGAACCGGTGTGTCCGGTACGAGTGCTCGGGGGACCGGGGTCACGGGGAGGAGCGACGAGGGGATCGGTGTCACGGGCTCGGGCGGCGGGTCCCACCCGGGCGTCCAGGGCACCGGTACGAGCGGCCCGGGAGTGTCCGGCCTGAGCGAGCGGGGTCCCGGGGTCACGGGAACCGTCGACGGTCCCGGCGCGGGAGTCCTCGGCACCGCCGGTTCCGGCACGGGCGTGTCGGGGGTGAGTACGAGCGGCACGGGCGTGCTGGCCAGGAGCGGCAGCGGCACGGGTCTGACGGCGACGAGCGCCGAGGGCGTGGGCGTGTCGGGGACGAGCGACGAGGGGATCGGCGTCACCGGGACCGGTGGCGGACGGAACCCCGGGGTGCGGGGCACCGGTTCGGAGGGTCCGGGGGTGTCGGGGGCGAGCGCGCGGGGCGCCGGGGTCGCGGGAACCGCCGAGGGGCCGGGCGCCGGGGTGCTCGGCACCGCCGGTTCCGGCACGGGCGTGTCGGGCGTCAGCGCGGACGGGGTCGGCGTGCTGGCCAGGAGTACGACCGGCGCGGGTCTGTCGGCGTCCAGCGCGCAGGGCCCCGGCGTCGCCGGGACGAGTGGCGAGGGCATCGGTGTCACGGGAACGGGCGGCGGGTCCCACCCCGGCGTCCAGGGATCCGGCACGACCGGCGCCGGAGTGTCCGGCACGAGCGCCGAGGGCGTGGGCGTGTCGGGGACGAGCGACCAGGGGATCGGCGTCACCGGGACCGGTGGCGGACGGAACCCCGGCGTGCGGGGCACCGGTTCGGAGGGTCCGGGGGTGTCGGGGGCGAGCGCGCGGGGCGCGGGCGTGTCCGGTACGAGTGCGCAGGGGCCGGGTGTCTCGGGGACGGTCGACGGCGCCGGCGCGGGGGTCCTCGGCACCGCGGACTCGGGCACCGGGGTGTCGGGCGTCAGCGCGGACGGGGTGGGCGTGCTGGCCAGGAGCGTGACCGGTGCCGGTGTTTCGGCGTCCAGCGGCAGTGGCGTGGGTGTCGCGGGGACGAGTGCCCAGGGGATCGGTGTCACCGGGGCGGGCGGCGGCTCGAATGCGGGCGTCCAGGGCACGGGCACGACGGGCCCGGGCGTCTCGGGCGTGAGCGCTCAGGGCGCCGGGGTGTCCGGTACGAGCGCGCAGGGCGCCGGGCTCTCGGGCCGGAGTGACGCGGGGATCGGTGTCACGGGGGAGGGTGCCGGGTCCAACGCGGGCGTCCAGGGCACCGGTACGGCGGGCCCGGGCGTGGCGGGCCTGAGCGCGCAGGGCGCCGGGGTGTCCGGTACGAGCGCGCAGGGCGCCGGGCTCTCGGGCCGGAGTGACGCGGGGATCGGTGTCACGGGGGAGGGCGGCGGATCCAACGCGGGCGTCCAGGGGACCGGTACGGCGGGCCCTGGCGTGTCCGGGCTGAGCGCGCGGGGCGCCGGGGTCGCCGGCACCGTCGACGGTCCCGGCGCGGGCGTCCTCGGCACGGCGGGCTCGGGCACCGGGGTGTCGGGCGTCAGCACGGGTGGGGTGGGCGTGCTGGCCAGGAGTGCGACCGGCGCGGGTCTTTCGGCGTCCAGCGGCAGTGGCGTGGGTGTCGCGGGGACGAGTGCCCAGGGGACCGGCGTCACCGGGAGGGGCGGCGGATCGAACCCCGGCGTGCAGGGCTCCGGCGTGACCGGACCCGGTGTGTCCGGCACGAGCACGCAGGGCGCCGGCGTGTCCGGAGCCAGCGATCTGGGCGTCGGCGTCACCGGGAAGGGCGGCGGCGCGAACGCCGGGGTCGCGGGCAGCGGGGGCGACGGACCGGGCGTCCTGGCGACCAGCACCAAGGGCGCGGGCCTCGACGCACGCAGCACCCGGGGCGCCGGTGTCACGGCGACCGGTGCCACCGGCCTGATCGCGTCCGGGTCGACACGGGCGGCCTACCTGGACGGCGACGTCGTGGTCACCGGAACGCTGTCCGACAGCGGGAGCAGGACCAGGATCGACCACCCGCTCACCCCCGATTCCCACTACCTGGTGCACGCGGCCGTGCAGTCCCCGGAGCTGAAGAACGTCTACGACGGGACGGTCACCCTCGACGCGCGGGGCCGGGCCACGGTCGAGCTGCCCGAGTGGTTCGAGGCGGTGAACGAGTCCTTCCGGTACCAGCTCACGGCCGTCGGCGGCCCGGCCCCCGACCTGCACGTCAGCCGCCCCCTCGCCGAGCACACCTTCGCGATCGCGGGCGGCGCGGCGGGACTGCACGTCTGCTGGCAGGTCACCGGGGTCCGCTGCGACGGCTGGGCCAGGACCGCTCCCCTGACGGTGGAGGAGGAGAAGCCCGCCGGGGAGCGGGGACTCTTCGTCCACCCCGAAGCCGTCGGCCGCCCGCCGGAGTTCTCCCTCTCCGCGCGCGTCGCCTCGGAGAGCCGGGCCGGGACCCCGGCCGAGAGCCGGTAGCCGGGGGCGCGATGCGGAGGCGCTTAGTCCGCCGGGTCGGCGGTCCGCCGGGCGGCCGAGGTGTCGCGGCGCACCGCGAAACGCTCGGGCTGCGGGCCCCGGCGCCGGGCCACGACCCGGTAGCCGAACTCGCCGCGGGCGTCCGCGCCGGAGGCCGCCCGGACGCCGAAGCCGACGGAGGTCCGGTCCGTCACGTACAGCCCGTGAGAGGCCTCGTACTCCGTCAGGAAGACGTGGTAGGGCCCCTCTTCGGTGACCGCGGCGAACCCCGGGTCCAGGGTGATCTGCGCGCGGCCGTCGACGAGGCGCCCGAAGCCGAGGTCCTCGAACCAGTGCTCCGGCGCCTCGACGGCGTACAGGACCCGGTACGTCCCGTCGTCCATGCGGACGGTGACGCCCTTCGTGCCGTCCACCTCCAGGTCGCCGTTCACGTGCACCGACCCGTCGAAGTACCCGGCGTACCCCTCCTCCGAGTGACCCCACACCCCGATCGCGCCCTCGCCGTGATGGGCCTCGCCCTTCACACCGACCCCGTTGCCGCTCTCCGAGAAGCCGTGCACACCGGGCCTGGCCTCGCCCTTCCCCGTCCCCTTCACCCCCGTGCCGGACTCCTCGCAGACGGCGACCAGACCCGATTCGAGGCCACCGATCCGGGCGCCCACGGGGAAGGTCGAGCCCTTGGTCTCGAAACCGACACCGGCGGGCCCGACGGCCTTCCACTTGTTTCCGTCCGGCATGTTCGACCTCCGCATCGCCCTGGCACCGCACTCCGGGACCACTTTCACCCGCCCCCGGGCCGCGCCCGGTCCGACGCGCGCGGCGCGACCTGATCGGCCCACAGGGCCCCGGGCTCACCGATGTTGTGTACCTGCGTACGAATGTAGTACTTCTTATACATGAGCGAGCAGGTGCACAACAGGCTGGCCGTTGTCAGAGCGGAGCGGAAGGTGTCGCGCCAGGCACTGGCCGAGGCAGTGGGCGTCCACTACCAGACCATCGGCTACATCGAGCGCGGCCAGTACAACCCCAGCCTCGACCTGGCCCTGAAAGTGGCCCGGTTCTTCGGGCTCCCGGTGGAGGCGCTGTTCTCCCTGGAGCCGTTCCAGCCGCTCACCGACGAGGTCTACGGGAGGAAACAGTGATGACCGCGACGCGCTACGACCGACGGATGTACGCGGTGATGAACGACCGCCGGGCCGCGGCGGCCTACGCCACCGCGCCCCGCCGCCGGCTTCTGGTGGGAGCGCACATCGCGCTCACCGCCATCGGGGTGGGTGCGTGGATCGCCACGGTCTTCGGGCCCGGATACGGGCAGCTCGTGCTGGTCGTCGCCGTGCTGCTGCCCTGGATGGTGCTGACCGGCATGCTCAACGGATCCACCCGCGGACTGCTCGAACTCCGTGGCCGCATGCTCGACGAGCGCCAGCTGATCGAACGCGACCGGGTGCGCGCCCTGGCCCATCGCATCACCCTGTGGCTGCTCGTGGCCGTCGCGGGCGCCGTCGGCGCCTACGGGGTCGTGGCGGACGCACCCCTGGGGGCGGCCGTGACCCCGGTCCTCGTCGGCGTGCTCGCCGTGCACTGGATGATGCCGCTGTGGGTGGCGGGGCTTCGGGTCCAGGACGACCTGGGCGACGACGTCGGCGACGTGTCCTGAGACCCGCCGCGCTCAGGCCGTGCGGGGGACGGCCCGCTTCGCGGCGGTGACGAAGGTACGGATCAGGGCGTGGTCCTTGACGCCGGGCGCCGACTCGACGCCGCTCGACACGTCGACGCCCCAGGGCCGCGCCTTCTCGATCGCCTCGGCGACGTTGTGCGGTGCGAGCCCGCCCGCGAGCAGCCACGGGCCCTCAGGGCGGGCCGACGCGAGCTGCGAGAGGTCCCACGGCTCGCCGGAACCCGCGCGCGGAGAGTCGAGGAGGAGGACCTCCTCGCCGAGCGCGCCGACCCGCGTGTCCGGCCGGTCGCTCAGGGACGTGGCCCGCCACAGCCGGGGGAAGACCTCGGCCGCGGCCGCGAACTCCGGCGCGCCGTACGCGGTGCCGTGCAGCTGGAGGGCACCGAAGCCGAGCCCGGCCGCGAGGCGCGCGGCGTCGGCGGCGGGGGTGTCGTTGACCACGAGCACGGACAGGACGCCCGCCGGGACGTGCGCGGCGAGCAGCGCGGCCTTGTCCCGGTCGAGCCCGCGGACGCTCGTGCCGCTGATCACCAGGCCGACCGCGTCCGCCCCCGCGGCGACGGCCGCGTCGATGTCGGCGGTGGTCCCGAGCCCGCACACCTTGACGAACACGTGTCTCTCCTCTGCTGAGCCCGGCGCGGCACCCCGAGCCTACCGACCGTCACCGCCCGGCCGGTCGGCGCATGCCCGAGCGGTCGCACGGCACCCGCGGACCCGGCGCGATCGGCACCCGACCGCCCGGGGCGGACGCGGCGCGTCACTCCGGGGTCCGTGCCTCCACCGGGGGACGCGCGGCGTCGTCCGCCTGACCCAGGCCCGCGAGCAGGCGCAGCCCGTCCTCGGCGGGACTGCCCGGGGGAGCGGACAGCACCAGCAGCTCCGTGCCGGAGTCGTCGGGCAGCGCGAAGTTCTCCTGGTGCAGTTCGAGGAGCCCGACCAGCGGATGGCGGTACGCCTTGCGGCCGTGCGTCCGGGCCCGGACGTCCGCCCGTGCCCACAGGCGGCGGAAGCGTTCGCTGCCCATCGCCAGCTCGCCGATGAGCGAGGCCAGGCGCGGGTCGTCGGGATGCTTTCCGGCGGCCAGGCGCAGATGCCCGACGGCATCCAGGGTGCACGTCTCCCACTCCGCGTAGAGGCCGCGCTCGGCCTCCTCCAGGAAGATGTGCCGCGCGGTGTTCAGACCGGGGATGGGCCGCCCGTACAGCAGGTGGGCGAGCCGGTTGCCGGCCAGCACGTCCAGACGGTGGTTCATGATCAGCGCGGGCGCGTCGGCGACGAGGTCGAGCATCCGCAGCAGTTCGGGCCGCAGACGCCCGCCCGGTGTCCTCGCGGGACGCCGGCGCTGCCGGGCGAGCCGGCACAGGTGCCCGCGTTCCGTCTCGTCGAGTCCGAGGACGCGCGCGAGGGCGTCGAGCACCTGGTCCGACGGCTGGGTGGCCCGCCCCTGTTCCAGGCGCACGTAGTAGTCGACGCTCACCCCGGACAGGTGCGCGACCTCCTCACGGCGCAGCCCCGCGACCCGGCGGCGGCTGTCCGTGGGGATGCCGACCGCCACCGGATCGACCCGGGAGCGCCGGGTCCGCAGAAATCCCGCGAGATCGTCCATGGGCCCCAGTATGGCCGCGGCGAGGCCCGCGAAGGTGGCCCTGCCAGTACCAGGAAGACCGGTCCTACGGAAGCGGCGGCCCTGAACGACGGCGGCCCGGGCGACCAGGATCGAGGGCATCCGCACCGAAGGCATCCGCACCGAAGGAGTCCCCCGTGAAGACGCTCATCGTCCACGCCCACCCCGAGCCCCGGTCGCTCAACGGCTCGCTGAAGGACCTCGCGGTCTCCACCCTGGAGTCCGCAGGACACGAGGTCCGCGTCAGCGACCTGTACGCGATGGGGTGGAAGGCGGTCGTGGACGCCACGGACTACGGCCCCGCCGCGTCGAGCCCGCTGAAGGTCGCCCACGACTCGGGCCGTGCCTTCGAGACCGGCACGCTCACCCCCGACGTCCTGGCCGAGCAGGAGAAGCTGCTGTGGGCCGACACGATCGTCTTCCAGTTCCCGCTGTGGTGGTACGCGATGCCCGCGATCCTCAAGGGCTGGGTGGACCGCGTCTTCACGTACCGCTTCGCGTACGGCGTCGGCGAGCACAGCGACACCAAGTACGGCGAGCGGTACGGCGAGGGAACCCTGGCCGGGAAGCGGGCCCTGCTGTCGGTGACCGTCGGCGGCCCGGAGGCGCACTACGCCGCCCGGGGCATCAACGGCCCCATCGACGACCTGCTGTTCCCGATCCAGCACGGCATCCTCTACTACCCGGGCGTCGACGTCCTGCCCCCGTTCGTCGTCCACGGCGCGGACCGTCTCTCCGAGGAGGACTACGCGACCGCCGCCAAGGCGTACGAGCAGCGCCTGCTGACCCTGGAGTCGACGGAGCCGATCGCGTTCCGGCGGCAGAACTTCGGCGACTACGAGCTCCCCTCGCTGCGGTTGAGGGACGGCCTGGAGCCGGCGGGGCGCACCGGATTCGGCCTGCACGTCCGCGGCTGACACCGCCGGTCGGGGACCGGTTCGTCGCGGCCGGCCCGGCGCGAGGGGCCCGCCGTGACCTCGCCGTCGGCGGCCCCGCCGCCCGGATCCGCCGACCCGGCGAAATAATTCTCCGCGCTCCTGTCACATGCGCCCGCGCGGCTCCGTCAGTGGGGTGAAGACGCCGACGGAAGCGCCGGCGCCGCCCACCGCGACGGAAGACGGAGACCCGCCATGACCGACACCACCACCACCACCACCGCCTCGATCTCCCGCATGCCCGACCCGGGCGAGTTCGTGCCCGAGCTGGCCGATGTCAGTGCCGCCCTGTTCCGCGCCACCGGCAACCGCTCCGTACCCCGCACCACGGTCAACCTGATCCACCTGCGGGCGGGACAGATCGTGCACAACACCTACCTCACCGTCCTCAACACGAGCTTCCTGCGGAAGGCCGGGGAGTCCGAGGAGCGGATCACCGCGGTCTCCTCCTGGCAGGACGCCCCCTACTTCACGCCCGCCGAGCGGGCCGCCCTCGCGCTCGTCGAGGCCACCCTCCAGCCCGCCCCGCACGGCCGCGAGCGCGTCACCGACGAGGTGTACGCGGAGGCCGCCCGCCACTACGACGACAAGGGGATCGCCACGCTGACGATCGCGATCGGCCAGATCAACTTCTTCATCGCCCTGGCCCTGATCGGCAAGCCCCAGCCGGTCGCGTCCCTCGCCGACCAGCAGTGGGACTGACCACCGGGGCCCGACGCCACCGCGCTCGGCCCGCGCCGCCTCCTGGCCCGAACCGGCGGCCCGCCGGAGACGGCGGCCCCCCGCACCGGAGCGGGGGCGCCGGGCCCGTTCAGCCGTCCAGCGCCGCGTCCAGCGTCATCGCCGCGGTGATGAGCGCGAGGTGCGTGAAGGCCTGCGGAAAGTTGCCCAGTTGCTCGCCCGTCGGGCCGATCTCCTCCGCGAACAGCCCGACGTGGTTGGCGTAGGTGAGCATCTTGTCGAAGGCGTACCGGGCCTGCTCCAGGCGGCCCGCGCGCGCGAGGGCGTCCACGTACAGGAAGCTGCACAGGGAGAAGGTGCCCTCGGAGCCGCGCAGCCCGTCCGGGGAGGCGGCGGGGTCGTAGCGGTAGACCAGGCTGTCGGAGACGAGCTCGTCGTCCATCGCGTCCAGGGTGGACAGCCAGCGCGGGTCGCGCGGCGCGACGAAGCCGACGATCGGCATCATCAGCAGCGAGGCGTCCAGCACCTCGCTTCCGTAGTGCTGCACGAACGCCCTCCGCTCCGCGGACCAGCCGTGCTCCATCACCTGGCGCAGCACCGCGTCCCGGGCGGCGGTCCAGCGCGTCAGGTCGGCGGGGCGGCTCAGCTCCGTGGCCATCCGTACGGCACGGTCGAAGGCGACCCAGCACATCAGCCGGCTGTACGTGAAGTCCTGGCGCCCGCCCCGGGTCTCCCAGATGCCTTCGTCCGGCCGGTCCCAGTGCTCGCACAGCCAGTCCACCGCGTCGGCGAAGCGCAGCCAGCCGTCGTAGCCGGCCAGCTGCGCCAGGTCGCGGGCCTGGGCGAAGGCGAACACGGCCTCGCCGTAGATGTCGAGCTGGAGCTGGTCGGCCGCGCCGTTCCCGGCGCGGACCGGCGCCGAGCCGCGCCAGCCCTCCAGATGACCCAGCACCTCCTCCCGCAGGTGCGGGTCGCCGTCCACCCGGTACATGATCTGGAAGGGCTCGCCGCTGACCGTGCCACCGGCCCGGAGCCGTGCGCCCAGCCAGCGGCGGAAGGCGTCCGCCTCCTCGGTGAAACCCAGTTCCACCATGGCGCGCACCGACAGCGAGGCGTCCCGGACCCACGTGTAGCGGTAGTCCCAGTTGCGTTCGCCGCCGACCTGCTCGGGCAGGCCCATGGTGGCGGCGGCGACCGGCGCGCCCGACGGGGCGTAGGTGAGCAGCTTCAGGGTGATCGCCGACCGGTTGACCTGCTGCTGCCAGCGGCCGCGGTACCGGCAGCGGCCGGTCCACTCGTGCCAGAAGCCGCGTACCGAGTCGAAGGCGGCCGTGAGGGTGGCCTCGTCCTCCGGTGCGGGCGGCTCGGCGCCGGGCGCGTCGACGGTGAACACGGCGGCGGCCCGCTGCCCGGCGCTCAGCTCCACCAGGGCCCGGACGTCCTCGCCGTCCCGCTCCAGGGGGACGGCGCCGAGCACCTGGAGGTGGGCGGCGGCCGTGGCACCGGTGAACCGCGCGGTGCCGCCGTCGAGGTCCAGTCCGTGGGACTCCCTGCCGTAGTCGAAGCGGGGCCGGCACTCCAGCGCGAAACGGACCGTGCCCCGCACCACCCGCAGGACCCGCACCAGGGTGTGACGGTCGGAGGGCAGGGTCGGGTCGTCGGCGAGCGGCATGAAGTCGGCCACCTCGCCCACCCCGTCGGGCGTGAGGAAACGGGTGAGCAGCACCGCGGTGTCCGCCAGGTACAGCTGGCGCACCGTCGTGCCCGGCGTGTCGACGGTGATGGAGAAGTGGCCGCCGCGCTCGCTGTCGAGCAGCCTGCCGAAGACGCTGGGCGAGTCGAACCGGGGCGAGCAGAACCAGTCCACGACCCCCTCGGCGGAGACCAGCGCACACGCCTGGAGGTCTCCGATGAGCCCGTGGTCGGCGATCGGCGGATAGCGGTGCATCGGCGGCGTCCTCGCGGGCTCGGTCGGCGGAAGGCGGTCCTCAGGTCCACCCTCCGGCGCCCCGGCGCTTCCGGCCACCCGGCCCGCGCCGGTCAGGCCTGAGCAGCGGTCAGGCCGGCCGCGGTGCCGACGGGATTCGAACCCGCGGACGGATCGGGGCAGGCCCGCCCCCTTCTCCGTCAGTCGCCGTGGACGGAGCCTCGCCCACGGCGATCGCAATCGGCCGCTCTGCCACGGCACCGCAGCAAGCGGGGACGCGCCCCCGCCTCGGAGCGAGCGTAGGGACGCGTTCGGTCCCGGTCGAAGGGATTTCCGGTTTACCCCCCGGGGGACGTGCCCGCCTCCGACCCGCCCCGCGCGAGCGACGGCCCCCGCCCCGCCCGCCGCCTCGTTAGAGTCACCCGATGACCGACCCCTGGCCCGAGGACGCCCCCGGTGTGCTGCGCCTGCCCTCCGGGCGCCTGGTGCGCGGACGTGGTCTGCGGAGACCGCTGCCCGCGGGGCCCGCGCCCACCTTCGCCGTCCATCTGCTCGGCCGCCGTCCGCCGGAGACCCCGTGGCCGTCGGTCTGGCTCCGCTGGCCCGACTTCCGGCTTCCGGCCGACCGCGCCGAGGCCCGCGCGGTCCTCACCGGAGCCTGGGAGCGGGCGGCCGGTGAGCGCGTCGAGTTCGCCTGCGGCGGCGGGCGCGGACGTACCGGCACCGCCCTGGCCTGCCTCGCCGTGCTCGACGGAGTCCCGCCCGCCGAAGCCGTGTCCTACGTCCGGCGCCACTACGACGCCCACGCCGTCGAGACGCCCTGGCAGCGCCGCTACGTACGTGCCTTCACCCCCGTCTGAACCAGGCGGCACCCGTCGCCGGAGGACGCCGTCCCGGCGGCGACGGTCGGCGCTCGGCCGGGGTGAGCCGGCGCAGGGTCCACAGCCCGTACGCGGCCAGCAGGGGCTTGAGCAGCGTCCCCTCACCGAGGCGGTAGTCCTCGGCCCGGACGAGCCGGTCGGCGAGATCGGGCCGCCGTCGGCGCAGGTACGCGCGCGCCTTCAGCGCGTGCGCGGGCTGGGACACGATCACGATGCGCCGCGCGTCCTCGATGAGCGGCACCACCCGCGCGATGTGCTCCCAGGTGGTCCTCGACCGGTCCTCGACGAGGACGCGGCCCTCGTAGCGGAGGGCGGACCGCGCGTGATCGGCCATCAGCCTCGCCTCGGCGACGTCGCCGCCCACCGCCCCTCCGCTGAAGACGACCACGGTGTCGGCCCCGGCGCCGGAACCGACGGAGCGGAGCCCGGCGCGGACCCGCCACCGGTTGACGCGGTTGATTGACCCGGACGGGTTGCGGTAGCCCAGCACCACCACGGCCCGGGAACCGCCCCGGTCGGGATGGACCAGGGTCTTCGACCAGCGATGGTTGAGCCACTCGCCCCAGACCAGAAGAGCCGCCCCCGCGGCCGGTAACGTCCACGCTCGCATGGCGAGGAATCCTAACGCCGGATCGGCCCTCGGGAACCCCCTGGAATTGCAGCGACCTGCCGATCGGGCGAGGCTGAGAATCCGCACCGTGAAGGGGAGCATCCAGCCATGGGCAATCCGGTCGTTGTCGGGGTGGACGGCTCGCCGACGAGTCTCGCCGCCGTGGAAGCAGCCGCCGCCGAGGCGGCACGGCGCGGTGTGCGGCTGCGCGTGGTGCACGCGGACGTCCCGGTCAAGCCCCGGCACACGGTGCCGGACCCGGCCTCCCGGACGGTCGTCGACCAGGCGGCGGCCCACGCTCTGGAGGTCGCGCCCGGCGTCGTGGTGACCCAGGCCGTGGTGCGGGGCGACGTCGTCCACGTGCTGGAGGCCGAGTCACGCGACGCGGACCTGATCGTCGTCGGCTCCCGCGGCATGGGCGGCATCACGGGGCTGCTGCTCGGCTCCACGCCGGTCTCGCTGGCCGCCCGCAGCCACTGCCCGGTGATGACGGTCCGCGAGGAACACCGGACGTCCGGCGGCGCGGGGCCGGTCCTGCTGGGGGTCGACGGCTCCCCGGACGGCGACCACGCCGTCGACGTGGCCTTCGCCGAGGCGGCACGCCGGCACACCGAGCTCGTCGCGGTGCACGCGTGGCACCCCGACAAGGCCGCGCCCGGCACGGGCCCCGAGGCCGCGGAGCGCCTGCTGGCGCAGGTGACCGCCGGGCGCGCCGACGCCTACCCGGACGTCGTCGTACGGCGCGACGTGGTGGAGGGCTCGGAGCGCGAGGTCCTGCTGGAGGCGAGCGGGGCGGCCCAGCTGCTGGTCGTCGGCGCCCGGGGGCGCGGCGCGCTCGCCGGTCTGCTGCTCGGCTCGGTGAGCCAGGCCGTGATGACGCGTGCGCACTGCCCCGTGGTCACCGTGCGCGGGGCGGCCTGACGGAGCCGGTGTCGAAGCGGCTCCGGGCGGCGTGACGGATCCGCTGTCGGGGCGGCTCCGCGCCCCGGCCGGTCACTTCAGGAAGGCCGGAGCCAGTGCCGCCGTCATCAGACGCCTCGGCGCGCCCGAGCCGTCGGCCGGGACGCTGTAGAGGTCGGCGCCGAAGTCGCCCGGCAGGGAGTACGAGACGGTCCGGTCGTCGAGCCAGACCGCCTGGTCGTCCACGCTGCGCGGCTCGGCGAGCGCGGTCTCCCGCAGGGTGGCCAGGTTCAGGGCGTACTCGTGCCAGGGCGCGTCGGCCGGAGCGCCCGCGACGCGCTTCTTGTAGACGATCCGGGTCTCGTCGGGGGACAGCGACGGGCACTCGACGTTCTGGTGGAGCGTGGTGACGGTTCGGTCCGTCAGGTCGCCGCGCACCAGGTAGGTCCGGCCGCCGGTGGCCATGGTCGCGTAGAAGTGCCGGTCGTCGCGGGAGAAGGTGACGCCCCAGAAGTTGGTGTCGGCGGCGTGGTGCTCCTTGCCGTCCTTGACCACCCGGAACCCCTCCAGGGACGGGGTGAGCCGACCGGTCGTGGTGTCCAGGACGGCCGTACGGGTGGAGAAGCTCGCGCTCGCGTACGAGTCGCCGCCGACGAACACCGTCCAGGCGACGAGCCGGCCGGACGGCGACACCCGGGCGCGGGTCGGGATGCCCGGCAGCGGGTAGTGGGCCCGCTCCTTGAGCGCCGCGTCGAGGACGACCGCCCGGTACGTGTCGTCCACCGCCCCGCGCACGGCCTGGAGGCAGATGCCGGTGCCGCCGGCGGCGTGGAAGCGCAGGCACTTCACGCCGGACGCGGTCCGCGGACCGGCGGGGGCGCCGGCGGGCACGGTGACCAGCTCGTCGCGGTGCGGCCCCCACGCCATGTTGCGGAAGACGATCCGCCGGTCGGCGCCGGCCGCGAGGGAGATCCGCCCGGATCCGATCGCCGGGCCGCCCGCCTGCGGGCGGTCCTTCTCCGCCGCCCGATCGGCCGCGTGCAGCAGGGACGCGGCGGCGACGGCGCCGAGCACGGCGAGCGCCGCGAGCAGGACGAGCAGCTTGCCGCGCAGGGTCAGCGGGGTCATACGGGCGTGTCCTCCGAAGCGGTCGCGGTGGCCGGGCCCGTGGCCGGGCCCGGGAGGGAGTCGTCGTGGCCGGTGGGCCGCAGGGCGAAGGCCGCCGCGCCGCACACCGCGAGCAGGGCCGTCGCCGCGCCGGTCGCCCAGCGGTCGCCCCACGCGGTCCAGGCCGCGCCGAAGGCGATCGAGCAGCCGAACCGGGCGAGCGCCTGCCCGGTCTGGATCAACGCGAGCCCGGAGGAGCGCAGTTCGGCCGGGACGCGGCCGGCCGCCGCTGCCATCAGGACGCCGTCGGTCGCCGCGTAGAAGGCGCCGTGCAGCGCGAGGACGACGAAGGGGAGCGCCGGGCTCCGCCAGCCGCTGAGCAGCGCTCCGTACACGAGCAGCAGGGCGAGGTGGCCGCCGAGGAACATCCGCCCCCGGCCGACCCGGTCGGCGAGCCGCCCGAGCGGGACGGCGAGCAGCAGGAAGGACGCGGCGGTCCCGATCGGCAGCAGGGCGAACCACTGGTCGGAGACCCCGAGCCGTCGCTGGAGCAGCAGGAAGACGAAGGAGTCGCTGATCGTCGCGAGCCCCAGCAGGAAGGCGCACAGGGCGAGCCTGCGGACGTCGGGTGTCCGCAGCAGGCCGAGCGCGGCTTTGAGCGAGGCGCGCGGCGGGCCGTCGGGCGCGGGGGCCGTCAGGGGCCGGGGGCGCGACGGTACGAAGAGCAGCAGGACGAGCACGCCGATCGCGGCCACGCAGAAGCTGACGGTGAACACGGCGTCGTAGCCGTCCGCCGCCTGCCGGAGGATCAGGAAGGCGACCAGGGGGCCGATGAGCGCGCCCGCGGTGTCCATCGCGCGGTGCACGCCGAAGGCCCGCCCGCGGGACTCCTCGTCGGACGCCAGCGAGATGAGGGCGTCGCGCGGGGCGGTCCGCAGCCCCTTGCCGGTGCGGTCGGCGGCCAGCACCGCGCCGATCGCCGGCAGCGAGCCGGCCACGAGGAGCAGGGGCTTGCACAGCGCGGAGAGGCCGTAGCCGAGCGCCGCGACGGTCTTGTGCCGGCCGCCGCGGTCGGCGAGATGCCCGCCGACGAGCCGGACGAGCGCGCTGAACCCGTTGTACACGCCGTCGAGCAGGCCGAAGCCGAGCGGTGAGAGGCCGAGCCCGGCGACCAGGTAGAGCGGGAGGACGGCCGTGACCATCTCCGAGGACACGTCCGTGACCAGGCTGACGGTGCCGAGCGCGATCACGGTCGGGGCGACGGCGGACCGCCGCCCGGGACCGAGGTCCCGGGCGGCGGCCGTCGCGGGGGTGCTGCGACTGTCCGCTACGTACACGTCAGGGCGTCCAGATGCCGGTGATCGGGGCCGCGTTGGCGGCCTGGCCGGCGTGCGCGGTGCCGTACATGTCCTCGATCGTGCGCAGCAGGTTGTAGTGGTTGTACGTGGTCGCGGACGTCGAGCCCGGGACCACCTGCTGGCCGTACAGGACGGTCGCGATCTTGTTGCCGGCGAGCCGGTTGTCCTCGTCGAAGGTCACGACGAGCAGGCTGTTGTGGGTCTTGGCCCAGGTCGCGTAGGCGCCCAGGTTGTTCTTCAGCCAGGTGTCGCCGGTGCCGACCGAGCAGTCGTGCATGTCGTTGCACAGGTTCGGGACGACGAAGGACACCTGCGGAAGCGTGCTGTAGTCCGTCGGGAACTGCCCGAAGGTGTACGCGGACGAGGTCGGGACGTTCGAGAAGCCGAACCACGGGTTGTGCTTGCGCGCGTACTTGCCGCTGCTGCATGTGGTCGAGCCCTGGCTGGGCAGCGTCTCGTTGTAGCTCTTCCACGTCTTGCCGGCGGCGATCAGCTCGGAGGCCAGGTTCGGCGCGGAGGAGAAGCCCGGGGTGTAGCAGCTGTCGTCCGTGATGCCCTGGGTGGATCCCGAGAACAGCGCGAAGTAGTTGGGCTGGCTGGGGTGGGTCTCGGCGTACGACTGGGTGAGGTTGGCGCCGCCGGTCTTCAGCGAGTTGATGTAGGGGGCGCTGGAACTCCCGATCACCTGGCTGTAGGCGTGGTTCTCGAAGACGACGACGACCACGTGGTCGGGGGTGGGGACGGTCGCCGCGGCCTGCGCCGAGGTGCCGCCGAGACCGGCCCAGAGGCCGATCGAGGCGGCGGCGAGGCCGAGGGTGGACAGAAGGGCGGTGCGGCGTTTTCTGGGCGCGCCGGACACGACTACCTCCGAGGGGGTGTGGGCTGCGGGAGCGGTGCAACCGGCAGGCTAGAAGTGCGCATGACAACTTTGAAGGTGTTCCGGGTGAAGACCCGGGAAACGTCTCGTGCCCGGCTGTCCCATGCTTCCCACCAGCCCCCCGTGCCCCGGTGCTCCGGGACGGGGGCGGTCGTCGCACCGCGCACCTTGTGGGTGTCTCGCGAGCGACGACAGAGGCGTCCGGTCGACGCCGCGCCGGCCTCCGCGGGTTCGGGGGGCCGCTACTTCTGCGTCTCGTCCTTGGCCTGCTGGGCGATCTGCTCCAGCACGGTCTTCGGGTCGGCGGAGGGCGCGACGGCCCGGCCGATGTTCCGCTTGATGGTGTCGCTGACCTGGAGCCAGGAGGGCTCGTCGACCGGGTAGAGCTGCGCGCTGCGCAGGGCCGAGAGGAACTGCTCGGCGCTGGGGTCCGTCGCCGCGTACTGGGACGCCTCGGTGGCCGACACCGTCGACGGCAGCAGGTGGTAGCGCCCGGCGAACTCGTTGAGGTTCTTGTCCTCGTAGACGAAGTTCAGGAAGGAGCTGACCAGCTCGCGGTTGCCGTCGTGCTTGAAGGCCATCATCCAGTCGGCGACGCCCGCGGCCGGCGGGGTCTGCGTGTTGCCCAGGGTGTCCGACACCGGCATGCGCAGCGTGCCGACCTTCATGCCCTTCGCCCGCGCCTCGTGGAGGAGCGAGGGGTAGCCGTTGACCATGCCGACGTCGCCCCGGAGGAAGGCCGTGAAGGCGTCCTGACGGTTGAGCTCGGCCGGCGGGACCGGACCGGTCAGGGCCGGTACGACCAGGTTGTCCTTGATCCAGTCGAAGGTCTCCGTGTTCTCCTCGGAGGCGATGTTGTACCCGCCGCTGTCGTCGGTGTAACCGCCGCCGTTGCTCAGTTCCCATATCAGGGCCTCGGCGTGCGCCTCCTCGGGGCCGAGCGGGAGGGCGTACGGGTAGAGCACGCCGTCCTTCTTCAGCGCCTTCGCCGCGGTCTTCAGCTCCGACCAGGTCTTCGGCGGCTTCGCCCCGGCCTTGTCGAAGAGCTTCTCGTTGTAGAAGAGCAGTCGGCTGCTGGCCACGAAGGGCAGCCCGTACAGGTTGCCGTCGACCGATCCCGCCGCCGCGAGCGGCCGCAGGAAGTTGGCCTCGGCCGGGACCGACATCACGTCGCCGGCCGTGTAGAGGCGGCCCTGCGCCGCGAAGTCGGAGTACGCGCCCATCAGCGCCACGTCGGGGGCGTCGCCCTCGTCGACCATGCGGGTGACCTCGCGGTCGATGTCGGCCCAGGGGTAGATCTTCACCTCGATCTTCTTGCCGGGGTGGGCGGCGGTGAAGGCGGTGGTGAGCTTGTCCCAGTACGCCTTGGAGCCGGTCGCCGCGTTGGTGCCGTACTCGGGGACCACCAGGCGCAGCGTCGTCGGGTCGGCTCCGGAGGAGCCGCAGGCGGAGACGAGGGAGCCCAGCAGCCCGCATGCGGCCACGGAGGTGGTCATGCGAAAGAGTCTTGGTCGCATGGATGTTTCCTCTTGCTTTTTTGGACAGTGCGCCCGAAATCATCTCCCGGTCCGAGGCGTATGGCGCCCCTTGTCGAACGGTTGTGGGGATAACTCCAAGGCGGGGGATTCCGCCTCGTGTCTTCCCCTATACCGGCGTCCGTCTCACCGCGCGTAGAACTCTCCACGGCGTCCAGATCGACTCCGGAGAGGCACATTGACGGCCCGTCCGGAAAGGCGGGCGTTCACGCCTCCGGGCGGACCACCCGGTGGCGCAGGAACACGACGCGCCCGATGGAACGGGTCTCCACGAGCTCCAGATCCACGCGCCGCTCGGCCCTCGGGAAGTAGGGAATCCCGCCGCCCACGAGCACCGGATGCACCATGAGCCGGTACTCGTCGATCAGCCCCAGGGCCGCGGCCTCGGCCGCGAGCGTCGCGCCGCCGATCGCGATCTCGCCCTCGCCCGGCTCGGCCCGCAACCGCGCGATCTCCTCCGCCAGCCCCCCGGAGGCGAGGCGGGCGTTGCCCTGCACCGTCGACAGCGTGGTCGAGAAGACCACCTTGGGGAGCGGGTTCCAGAGCGCGGTCCACTCGCGCTCGTCCGCGCCGAGTGCGGGATCCTCGGCGGCGGTCTCCCAGTACAGCATCGTCTCGTACAGCCGCCGCCCCAGCAGGTGGACGTCGACGCCCCGGATCTCCTCGATCCAGTGACGGAAGACCGCGTCCTCGGGAACGGTCCAGTCGAACCCGCCGTCCGGCCCGACGATGTAACCGTCGAGCGACACACCCATCGAATAGGTCACGCTGCGCATCAGAAGGCCTCCTCGAAGAACGCGACCGACCTTACGGCCGCACCCCACCGCTGTCAGCGGGACGCACCCGGCGCGAAGAATCTCGTCATATTTCCCCCGTCCCGTCCACAGGCACCCTTTTCGCCACACGGGCGCCATTCGGCCAACATCATGAGGAATTCCCCGCCCGGGACAACCGGACATCCGCACTCCCTCCTCTCACCCCACGGGCGCAGCGCCCCCTTCACGGCGCACGGGCCGCACGGCGGTCCCGCCCCGTCGGGCCGCGACCCGCTTTCTTCCCACAGCATTCGGAGGACGAGGGAACGATGACCACCACGCGCACCATCCGGCTACGGCGTCCCCTGCTCGCCGGGACCACGGCCGTCGCCGCCATGGCCGTGACCGTCGGCTTCATGGCCGCCACGCCGGAACGGGCGACGGCCGCCACCGGACCCCGGCTGAGCCTCGTCGCGGCCACCGGCTCGATCACGCTCACCTCCTGGAAGGAGGACCCGGGCGTCTACCTGGACCTGGGCACCTACCTCACCGCGGAGGGAACACCGCTGGAGCTCAAGGCCACCCGGAAGTCCTACAAGGACCCGGTGACCCTCACCCAGACCGTGTTCGAGGGCGGGAAGGCCAAGACCAGGACGCTGCCCAAGGGCACCGTGAAGGACTTCTCCGGACTGCCCGGCTTCGCCGAGATCACCCTCACCGACCGCACCGGCAAGGTGGTCGTCAGCCGGGCCGAGAACTTCTGCCCGAACAACGCCAGCGGCCGCGTCCGCCCCGACGCCCCCTCGACCTCGAAGTATCCGGAGAGCTGCCCCACCAACCCCTTCACCCTCGGCTCCGTGTGGGGCGTCGAGAAGGGGTGGGCCGCCAACACCTACGCCGGGTCCTACACCCAGCCGGTGAAGCTCGCCGCGGGCGCCTACACGGCCAGGATCAGGGTCGCCAAGAAGTACCGGGACCTCTTCGGGATCGCCGACAGGCCCGCGACCGTGCGGGTCACCGTCCAGGAGCGCAGCTGGGAGGAGGGCGCCGCTCCCGCCCGGTCGGCCGCCGCGGGGGAGCACGCCGGGCACGGCGGGGAGCACGCCGGACACGGCGCCGGCCACCCGGCCCCGGCCGCCCACACCGGACACGGACCGGGCCACGCACCGAAGCCCGCCCAGGCCGGAGCCCCCGAGACCAGCGGCGCCGGCCCCTCGTACAACGTCGGCCACGGCCCGCTGAAGGCCGCGCCCCCCGCCCTGCCCTGGGCGGCCAAGAAGGAGCAGGCCGCCCGCGCCGACGTCCGGGCCGGTGACGCCACCGGCCGGACCGACGGCTCGCGCCAGGCCCCCGCCCTCGCGCCGAGGGCCGCGCGGCCCACCGGGAACCCCTCCGTGCCGAACGTCCCCAAGCCGGACCTGCGGTCGCTCCCGGCCTACGGCATCACCATCAGCGACGGCGGCCGGGACATCCCCGGCAAGGACTACCTGGCCTTCAGCGCCAACGTGTGGAACGCGGGCCCGGCCCAGCTCGTCGTGGACGGCTTCCGCTCACCCGGCAAGGCCACGATGGACGCGTACCAGTACTTCTACGACGCCCGGGGCAAGCAGGTCGGCTACACCCCGACCGGCACCATGGAGTGGGACCCGCGCCCCGGCCACGTGCACTGGCACTTCACCGACTTCGCCAGCTACCGGCTCCTGAAGGCCGACAAGAAGGAGGCGGTGCGCAGCGGCAAGGAGGCCTTCTGCCTGGCCAACACCGACGCCGTCGACTACACCGTGAAGAACGCCAACTGGCACCCGTACAACACCGACCTCTCCACCGCCTGCGGCCAGGAGAACTCCCTCTCCGTCCGCGAGGTCCTGGACGTCGGCTCCGGCGACACCTACACCCAGGACCTGCCGGGCCAGTCCTTCGACATCACCGACGTGCCCAACGGCACCTACTACATCCAGGTCCTGGCCAACCCGGCCAAACGGCTGAAGGAGACCAACCTCGACAACAACAGCGCCCTGCGCAAGGTCGTCCTCGGCGGAACCCCCGGCCGACGGACCGTCACCGTCCCCGCGCACGACCTCGTGAACGCGAACTGACCACAGGATCGGCCTCCTGACCGGACCGGCCCCGCGGGGCCGGTCCGGTCAGCTCGGTGGTGTTCCGGCCGGACCGGGTTCTGGGCGGCTCCCAGAACGCTCCACCCTCATCGCCGCCCCGGCCCGAAACCCGGATGATCTTCCCGTGCCCGTCTGGCACACTCGCTGCGGTGTACGAACCGTTCGAAGACGCCGAGGCCGACGGCCTCTACGAGACGCATGTGACGGTCCGGTGCCGGACCGAGGCCGAGCAGACCAGGCTCGCCGCCTGGGCGGCGAGCCGAGGGCTCAAGGTCACCACCATCGTCCTCGCGCGCGGCCGGACGCCGGTCCAGCCGATGCTGACCCTGCCCGACCGGACCGGCCACCCGTCGGTCGTGGCCGGGCTGCGGAAGGACGGCTTCGAGCCGGTACGGGTCAAGGTGGAGACGGTGCCGTGGAGCACGGAGCCCGTCGGCCCCGGCGGCGGCTACTACGAGCACCACCTCAAGCTCGCGCTGCCCGCCGCCTACGACCGGGCCGCGCTGGAGGCCCTCGTCGTCCCCCACGGAGCCCACGTCTCCTGGAACGCCCGCCGCGTCCTGGCGGGAGCCGGCGGACGGCACGAGCGGTTCGTCACCCAACGGCACCACGGGCCCGCCGAGGCGGCGGGCCGCGCCTGCGACGCGCTCGTCACCGCGCTGCGCGCCGCGGGGCACGAGCCGGTCGCGGAGGAGAGGGAGCTCGTCCTCTCCGACAGCGACGTCTCGTGGGACGAGGGCTGGCTGGACCCGGCCCGCCCGGACGAGGGCCGGCCGGCCGACGGCGGGCCGGAGGAGACCGCATGAACGAGAAGCCGTGGACACCGTCGATCCCGAACGGGCCGGACAGCGGCTCGGAGCCCGCCGGCGAATACGTGCGCCGCAAGGACGAACTCCCGCGCACCCTCACCGCAGGCATCGGCGACGCGGCCGTCCGGCACCGGGTCTTCGACCCGGCCCTCAAGCACTTCGACGAGGCCTACCGGCCCGGCGACGGCGTCGTCGAGGACCCGGAGGTGCTGGCCCGCTGGCGCACGGCACGGCGGACGGCCCTGGACCTCGTCCTCGCGGCCGTCGCCGGATCGCCGTGGGCCGACTCGCTCGTGCTCCGGGGCAGCATGCTGATGTCGGCCTGGTACGGCGAGGCCGCCCGCGCCCCCAAGGACATCGACTTCGTCGTGGTCCCCGAGACGTGGCGCATCGAGGAGCCCCGCACCCGCGCCATGCTGGACGGCATCGCCGAGGCGGCGCAGCGCGCAGCCGAGGAGAGCGGCACGGACCTGTCGATCCCGGCGGCCGGAGCCGTCTCCGAGTACATCTGGACGTACGAGCGGGTGCCCGGCCACCGGCTCGTCCTGCCCTGGCAGGCCCCCGGGCTGCCCGGAGGCCAGGTCCAGCTCGACTTCGTCTTCCACGAGCGCCTCCCGACCCCGCCGCGTGCGACCGAGGTCGCCGGCGTCCGCCTCCTGGCCGCGGACCGCGAACTGTCCCTGGCCTGGAAGCTCCTCTGGATCAGCTGCGACATGTACCCGCAGGCCAAGGACCTGTACGACGCGGTGCTCCTCGCCGAGGGCGGAGCCCTGCCGCGCGAGCTCCTGGAGACGGTGCTCCGCGAGGCGGACGAGTGGCCCGGGCTCCCGGACGAGCCCCTGAACCTGGGGATGTTCGAGGAGGCCGTCCAGCAGGTCGACTGGAACGGCTTCGACGACGCCCACCCGGACACCCCGGCCGCACGGCACGACCTCGCCACCCGGCTGCTGACCGCCCTCGCCCCGGTGCTGGCGCCGCCCCCGGCGGAGGCCTGACCGCCGGAGGGGACGACGGACCGTCCGCCCGCGTCCTGTGGGTCCGGGGCGCTACGAGCGCGGCGACGCGCCGGATCAGCCGCGCCCGGACGCGGCTGGTCCGCACCCGGCGCCGACCTCAGTCGGCGTCCCACTCCGCACGCAGCCGGTCGAGCGTCGCCTCGTCGAGCCGCGGCTCGAAACCCTCGGGGAACAGGAGCATGTGGGGCTGGGGCCACATGTTCTCGGGGCCGTGCTCCTCGCAGTGCAGCGCCACGCGATGCGGCCCGTCTCCGCATGCCTCCGGCCGGTGGAAACGCTCGTGCGTCCGGCAGACGTACGAGAACACCGTGCAGTCGTCCGCGTCCGCCGGCTCGTGGAAGTCCGGGTCCCGGACGATCAGCGTCACCCGGTCCTGGGAGTCGAAGCGGGGGATGGGCCGGGGATCGCACCACAGCAGGCGAGAGGGGAGCACGCGATCATTCCGATCCGGGGCCGGCAGGGCGGCGCAGCACGCTCTCGAACCAGCCGGCGCACCGGTCCGCCAGCTCCTCGACCGTGCCGGAAGCCCGGAAGAAGCCCTGCTCGGGCGACTCGTGGAGGTGGTGGAGCTGGTCCGCGACCCTCCCGGCCCGCACGTGGCCGCCGTGGAAGTGCACGGCCCACTCGCTGAGCACCACCCGCCGCGCCTCGTCGACCAGGGTGATGTGGACGAGCAGCGACGACCCGTCCTCGGGCCGCCCGACCTGGCTGTGGGCCCACGGCACCTGCCACCGGGCGGCCCGGGTCCGCAGGGCCGCCACGAAGGCGAGTTCGGCCTCGTCGAAGTCCCAGGGCTCCTCGCCGTACTCCTCGGGGTCCTCGATCTCGAACCAGTCGCCGTCGTCCACGGCAGGACTCTAGGGCACGTCGTCACACTCCCGTCGTGCCCGCTTCCACCCGGCGCACCGAGAGCACGCACCAGACGCCGCGGGGCCGCCCTCCGGGCGACGGCGGGAGAGCGACGACACGCCCTGGCGCCGCCCCGGGATCAGCGGCCGGTCGCGACCAGGAAGACCACCGCGCCCGTGATGACCAGCACCGCCGAGAGGAAGGTGTGGCGCCGGGCCTTCCGCAGTTTCTCCCGCACGAGCCACGCGTGCGCCGTCGCCAGCAGCCACCGCAGGTAGGGATCCGTCCGCGCGATGTTGCGGTGGGCCGTCGCCAGTCCCCGCTCCAGCACGGCCCGTTCGGCCGCGTCGGCGGTCGGCAGCCGCCGGGAGATCTCCAGGGCGATCCGGCGGTGCCGCAGCAGGCCCTCGACGTCCGTGGCCAGGGAACCGAAGTAGTAGCCGGGTGCGGCGTCGAGCTGCTCGCGCAGCCCGCGCAGGGCCGGGGACGCGAGCACGGCGGGCGTGGTCAGCGGCGGGACGAGGACCTCGCTCGTCTGCCACATCGCCCAGGCGATCCCGGTCAGGGCCACGAGCAGGCCGCCTCCCGCCCAGAGCGCGTGCGTCCAGTCGCCGATCCGTCCGACGGCGAGCAGCGGGCCGCCGCCGAGCAGCAGCGCACCCACCGCACCGGCGGACGCGAGGGTCCACCGCGCCGCCTCCCGGCTGTCGGCGACGGAGTCGAGCGGTGAGGGCAGCGCGTCGAGGACCGCCCCGCCGGAGTCCCCGGCCGTCGCCGGGGCGCTCACGGCGACTCCCTGCGGAACACGACACCCAGCGGGCCGGGATCGTCGTCCGGCAGGTCGGCGTACACCGCCCAGACCTCCCCGTCGAAGTACTCGAGGAGACCGTCCTCGTTCACCCGCACCAGGTTCGGCCGCGAGGGCTCTTCCGGGGTGTCCGCCATGAACTCAGTATGCCAGGGTGATCAGTTGGCAGGATGGTCCCGGTGCCATCCGGCCGGCGGCCCGACCGCGCGGGACGGGACGGGTGCCATCCGGCCGGCATCCCGACCGCGCGCGGGACGCGATACGGGGGACCGGCACCGGGCACGGGCGCGCACACGACGGGGGCTCAGGTGATCAGACTGTCGATCAGCACCGGGAAGGTGACCTGCGACATCGAGGGCGTCAGCACCTCGCACACGCCCCGGACGCTGAGCCGGCGCACGGCCGATCTCCTCTGGCGGCTCCGCAGAGAGCCCTCGGACGACCTCCTGCGGGAGACCGGTGCCGCGCTCGCCGACACCTTCCTGGACGGCCCCGCAGGCCGCGCCCTGTCGGAGGCGCTGAAACGGCCGGGGAAGCACCGGATCGGCGTCGAGACGAGCGATCCCGCCGACGCGGACCTGCCGTGGGAGACGCTCGTGCCGCCCGGCCGGGAAGTCCCGCTGGCGCTGGATCCGCGCGTCGACCTGTTCCGGTCGACGCCCCGCACCCGCGAGACGGTGCCCGGCCACCCCTCCGGAGGCCCGCTGCGCGTCGTCGCCGTCGTCGCCGCACCCGACGACAGCTCGGGCGGACTCCTCGAATACGAGAGGGAATGGGCCCGGATCCTGGACGCCGTCGAGCCCGGCCGCCGCACCGGCCACCGGGTGCGTGTCCTGGAGTGGGGGAGCGCGGCGGCCATCCGTTCCGCGCTCGAAGCGGAACCCTGCGACGTCCTGCACATCTCCTGCCACGCCCGCCCCGGGGCGCTGCTCCTGGAGACCCCGACGGGCGAGGAGGACGCGGTGGACGCGGCCCGCTTCCTGCGGGAGGCCGTGCCGTCCGCCGCCACGGTGCCGCTCATCGTCCTGGCCGGATGCTCCACCGCGCTCGAGGGCGAGGCCGCCGAGCTGCCGGGCCTCGCCAGGAGCCTGCTGGACCACGGGGCCCCGGCGGTCCTCGCGATGAACGGCGCCGTCAGCGACGACTACGCGATCGAACTGTGCGCACGGCTCTACGGAGGGCTGGCGGGCCACCCGGCCCCGGAACCGGACACGCCCGCCGTCCCGGGACCCGGCAAGGATCTGCTCACCGTCTTCGCGGAGGTGCGCCGGGAGCTCGCGCGCGAACCACGTCCGCTTCCCGAGTGGGCGACCCCCGCGCTGTTCCTCGCCGATCCGTCGACACGGCCCGGGGGCGCGCCCGAGGGGCGTCCCGACTCCCCCGCTCCGGACCCCGATGCCCGGGCCGTCGTGGTCGACGGCACGGTCCGCGCGCGCCACGACTTCGTCGGCCGCCGAAGGACCCTGCGGCAGCTGGCCGGCACCGAGCACCGGGTCCTGCTGCACGGCATCGGGGGAGTCGGGAAGACGAGCCTGGCCGCCGAACTCGTCCGGGGATTCGCGGAGTCGGAGGCGGACGGCGTCGTGGTGGCCGTGGCCGGAGAGACCGACGCCGCCACGGTCATGGACGGGCTGCGCCGCGGCCTGGCGGCGCACTGCGCCCGGAAGGGACTCACGGAGACCGATCCGCTCCACCAGTGGGTGATCGCCCTGAGCGAGCCCGGGAGGGACTGGCGGGAACTGCTCGCGGCTCCAGAGGGGTCGTCGGTGCGGCTCCTGCTCGTGCTCGACGATGCCGAGGACAACCTGGACGCGGACCACCGGCTCCGCGACGCGGGACTCGCCGAGTTCCTCGATGCCTGGGCCCGGCGGCACGGCACCCTGGTGACCAGCCGGCACCCCTTCCGCGTCGAGGGCGTGGAGAACCTTCCTCTCGGGCCGCTGACCTGGCAGGAGACCCGGAAGCTGTTCTGGCGCCTGCCCGGAGTCGACGCCCTGTCCCCGTCCGAGCAGGCGCGGGTGTGGGCGCGGCTCGGGGGGCATCCACGGTCCCTGGAGTACCTCGACGCGCTGCTGCGGGACGGCGTGGCGCGTTTCGACGAGGTGAGCGCACGGCTCGGAGCCGCGCTCGCGGACCGGGAGGCCGCACCGGACGGAGGCCTTGGCCGGATGCTGCACGAGACCGGTGCTCTGATCGCGCAGGACGTGCTCCTGCCCCAGCTCCTCGCCCGGCTCGACGAGCGGCCCGAGGCACGGCGGTTGCTGCTGGGGGCGTCGGTGTACCGGCTCCCCGTGGACCGGACCGGCCTCGCGTGGCAGATGGCCGAGGCACCGGAGAACCCCTCGGCCGAACCCACCCGGACCAGCCCCTCCGACGCCGTGACCCCGCCCCCGCCGCCGGACGCCCTGGACGGGGCCGTCGCGCGGCTCGTGCACCTCGGGCTCCTCGCGCCCGCCGGCGACGGCCACCTCGTGCACCGCTGGACCGCCGCCGCGCTCGCCGGCGTCGCCGGACCGGGCGGGCTGACCGAGGCCCATCGCCGGGCCGGCGCGTACTGGGCGTGGAGGTGCGGCACCACGACGGAACGGGACGCGTACATCACCTACGCGCTGGAGGCGCGGTTCCACGAACTGGCCGGCGCCCGCGTGCTCAAGGCCGTCGAGCGCACCCAGGAGGCCTGCCGCGAGCTGGCGCGGAGCGGCCAGTGGGCCCGGGAGGAGCGGCTGCGCCAGGAGGCCCTGGCGCTGGCCGCCCCGGGGTCGCTGCTCGCGGCGGAGTGCCTCTCGGAGCTGGGTGGTCTCGACGCGCGCAGGGGTCGGTACGGACGCGCCGAGAGCCGCTACCGCGAGGCCCTGGCCCGCTTCGCGGAGCTGGGGGCCGAGGACCTGGTGGCGGGCGTGCTGCACAACCTGGGCCTGCTCGCCGAACAGCGAGGGGAGCACGCCGACTCCGCACACCTCTACCGGCGTTCGATGGAGATCGCGGAGCGCATCGGCGAACGCGGGCGGGTCGCCGTCACGCTGCACCAGCTCGCCGGCCACAGCAGCCGAGGGGGTGACGACCGCCGCGCGGAACACCAGTACATCGAGGCGCTGGGCATCTGCGAGGAGCTGGGCGACCTGGCGGGGATCGCGGCCGCGCAGCACCAGCTCGGCATCCTCGCCTTCCGCGCGGGGGACTACACGAAGTCGGAGCGGTGCACGCGCGTCGCGCTCTCCCACCACCTCACCCTCGGCGACCGGATGAACCAGGGGAACGGCTGGGTCAGGATGGCGCGGATCTCCCTCGCCCGCTTCGACCACACCACGGCACTGCGGCACGCGCGGACCGCGCTGGAGATCTTCGAGGACATCGGGAGCGCCACCCACGTCGCCGAGACCTGCCGGCTGCTCGGCGAGATGTCCCGCGACCTCGGGGACCTGCCGTGGGCCGAGTCCTGCTTCGCCCGGGCGGCGGCCGTGCACGCGGCGCTGGGGGAGCGGGAGAACCTCGCCGCGTGCAACCGGAGCGTCGGAGCCGTACGCACCGTCCTGGGACGCGTCGAGGACGCGGTGCCGCGCACGGTCGACGCCTGGTGCGAAGGCCCGGGGGACCGGGGCGGCCAGGAGGACCTCGACTGGCTCGTCGTCCAGCGCCTGGAGCTCGGCGCCGAGACCTTCGACCGGATCGTACGGCGGCACGTCGACGCCCCGACGGCGGACGAGGTCACGGACCTCACCGCACGGTGCGCCCGGCTCGTCGCCTCGTCGGCGAGCCTGTCGCCGCTGGGCAGCGCCTACGTACAGCTGGCGATCGCCGCGAGCGCGCGCGGCGCGTACGGGCAGGCGCGGATGTTGCTCACGCGGGCGCTCCCGGTGTGCGAGGCGGCGGGTCACACCGTGGCCGTCGCCAAGTGCCACGAGGACCTCGGACTCGTGAACCTGAAGACCCGCCACCTGGAGGCGGCCGAGCGCAGCTATCTGACCGCCCTCGCCCTCCACGAGCGGCTGGGCGACGAGACCAACCGCGCCATCGCGCTCCACCAGCTCGGCCACGTCTGCCAGGAACGGGGCGCGTACGAGGAGGCCGAGGCGTACCTGCGCGCCTCGGTGGCCGTGAAGAAGCGGCTGGGCAACGACGCCGGGGTCTCCAACAGCACCTTCCACCTGGGCCAGGTCGCCCAGGCGCGCGGCGACCACGAGCTGGCGGAGCGGTGCTTCCACACGTGCCTGGCGATCGACGAGGCACAGGAGGCGTGGGGCGAGGTGGCGCTCGACTACGGCCAGCTGGGCAACCTGCGGGCGGATCAGGGACGTCCCGCCGAGGCGGTGCCGCTGCTCGTGCGCGCCCTCTTCCTCAACCAGCGGTTCGCGCCGCGCAACGCCGTCCAAAACGTCGTCGCCCTGCGCCTGCGGCGCGCCGAGCTCGGCGACGAGGAGTTCACCCGCCTGCTCGACCACCACTTCGACCGGGAATCGGTCGCGGCCGTCCTCGCCGCCACCGCGCTGCTTCCGACGGGGGAGCACCGTCCCGCACACCCTGACGGGCCGTCCTGAGCGCCGGTGGAGCGGCGTCGAGGCCGTCACCCGGAAGGCCGCACCCCCCGTGTCAGTGCCGCCCCCGGGCCACGCCCGCTCCTAGATTCACGGGGACCGCCGCCGCGCGAGAAGCAACGAAGGGCTCGTGGCCATGACACACCGGCCGAACATCCTGTTGATCGTCACCGACGAGGAGCGGGCGGTGATCCCCCGCCCCGACGGGTTCTCCCTGCCCGCCCGGGAACGGCTGGCCGAGAGGGGGACGACCTTCGAACGGTTCTACTCCGCCTCCGCGATGTGCAGCTCCGCCCGGTCCGTGCTCTACACCGGCCGGCACCTGCCCGTCACCGAGATCTACGACAACGACAACATGCCGTACATCCGCCCGCTCGATCCCGGTCTGGGCACCCTGGGCACGATGCTCCGGGCGGCCGGCTACCACTCCACCTACCAGGGGAAGTGGCACCTCTCGAACGAGTATGTCACCCCGGACCGGCCGGGATCCACGAGGGACGCCCTGGAGCCCTACGGATTCAGCGAGTTCAACGGCTGGGGCGACATCGACGGAGGCGCCTGGGCGGGGCTGAAGATCGACCCGGTGATCGCCGGTCAGGCGGTCCGGTGGCTGCGGGACCGGGCCCCGGTCGTGGCCGCCGACCAGCCGTGGTTCATGGCCGTGAACTTCGTCAACCCGCACGACATCATGAGCTTCGACTACGGCGGCTCCCCCCAGGTGGAGCTGCCGTTCGGGCTGGCCCACGCGGTGGTCGCCAAGGCCGCGGCCGACATCCCCGTCTACCGGCGGCGGTGGGACTTCGAGCTGCCCGGCAGCCTGCACGACGACCTGTCGGGCGCGGCCCCCGCGGTCGCCGAGTACGCCCGCATGCTCGACACCGTCTTCGGGCCCGTCGCCGACGACGCGCACTGGTACGACGGCCTGAACTTCTATCTCAACGCGCTGCGCGACGTCGACCGCAGCGTCGAGCTGGTCCTCGACGCCCTGGAGGCGTCGGGCCAGGCGGACCGCACGGTCGTCGTCCTCACCTCCGACCACGGGGAGCTGGCCGGCGCCCACGGCCTGCGCCAGAAGGGCAACCTGGTCTACGACGAGAACTTCCACGTCCCCTTCGTCCTGAGCCACCCCGACGTCACCGGCGGCGCCCGCACCGAGGCTCTCGGCTCGGCGGTGGACCTCGTGCCCACCCTGCTCGAATGCGCGGGCGTGACACCCGAGGAGACCGCGACCCGCCACCCCGGGCTCAAGGGCCACTCCCTCGTCCCGGTCCTCCACGGGACCCCCGTGCGCGCGGGAGTCCTCTCCGCGGTCGAGTCGATCGTGACCCTCGACGCGTCGTTCTGGTTCGAGTTCGCCGACCCCGACGCCCCGGCCCGCATCCAGTCCGGCGACCTGCGACCCGACTGGACCAAGCGGGGGTTCCTGCGCGGATACACGGACGAGCGCTACACGTTCGGACGCTACTTCTCCCCGCTGAACCCGAACCGGCCGAGGGACCTCGACTCCCTGTACGCCGACAACGACGTCGTCCTGTACGACCGCCGGACGGACCCGGGCGAGGTCGACAACCTCGCCGCCGACCCGGCCCACCGGGACCTCGTCCGGCGCTGCTCCGGCCTTCTGGAGGAGCTGATCGACGCGGAGATCGGCGAGGACACCCGCGCCTGGGTCACCGAGCGCCCCCGACTGCTCGGCTGGCCCACCTGGCACGGCGACACCGACCGGCCGGCCTCGGCGGGCGCCGCGACGGCGGGAGGCTGAGGGCCGGGGGAGGCGGCGCCACACGGGGGGCTGTGACCGGCGCCGCTCACCCCGGACCTCGACCGGCGCCGCCTCGCCCTCCGCCCCGGACTTCGACCGCCGCCGCCTCCCCTCCGTCCCCGGTCCACGGCCGGCGCCGCCGCCGCCGACCGTCGATCAGTCGTCGGCGGCGCCGTGCGGGAAGGCGGGGTGCCGTGCCGTCAGCCGCTCCTCCACCCAGGCGAGGCGCACGTCCAGGGAGCGACGGCGGTCCTCCCGCGCCCGGTCGCGCAGCCGGCCGAGGAGCCCGCGCGCGTGGGACAGCACCATCGGCTGGTCCGAGGCCGCGCCGCACACGTCGTCGAGCCCGATCCTCAGGAAGTCCTCCCAGGAGGGAAGGCGCACCACCACCCTGACGGCCCCCGCCTCGTCGGCGATCGACCGGTCGCCCAGCTCGGCCGGGGCGATCAGCCGCAGCAGGCCCTCCGTCGCGTCCAGGGCCTGCACGGCCGTCGCGGGATCGTTGATCGCGGGGGAGAGGGCCCTCAGCGCGATGTCGGACAGGAGCCGGAACGCGAGGGTCGGATCCTGGTGGAACACCCGCTCGACCTCGCCGACCACCGCCGTCAGCACCTCCGCCTCCGGCACCCGGCCACCGCGCACCTCGGCCACCACGTCCCCCGGCTGGAGCGCCGTGCCGACCGCCACCTTCAGGACCACCACCGCGTCCGCCCGCGTCGCCGTCCGCACCAGGCGCAGCAGGTCCACCTGGGCGAGGAGGACCGAGTCCCCCGCCCACCGCACGGTCGACGTGACGTCCGGCAGGCGGCGGGCCCCGGCCGCACTCCCGGCGGTGTCCTCCGTGTAGAGCGCGCTCAGGACCTTCCGTCCGCGCTGCCGTACGTCCGCGAGGACGTGGGCCAGTTGGATGGACCGCAGGGCCGTCAGCTGGAGCCGGCGGACCAGGACGAGGGCGGCCCCGGTGAGCACCAGGGCCGTCGTGGGGACGGCGACGGACGCCGTGCGGTGCGCACCGATGGCCAGCGTCGCGGTGACCGAGTACACCAGGAGGCCGACCACGAGGGCGAAGACCCGCCAGACCACCGGGTCGGACCGGAAGAGGAGCAGCCGGTGGCTGAAGTTGCCGGCCGCCCACTGCACGACCAGGAAGAGCAGCGAGAAGATCAGCGTCGTGACGCTCAGGACCCCCACACCGACGACCTTCAGCACGTCGACGGCCCGCTCGGCGGCCACCTGGTAGCCGCTGTCGACGGCGGGCAGGAGGAACCCGAGCACCAGCCCCACGACCGCCGCGAACACCTGGGAGACGCCCGCACGGAGCGCACGTCGTGGCCGCACCACCCGCTCCGCCGAGCGGTCCGGACCGAGCGGCATCAGCGGCGGGGCGTCCACAGGAGTTCTCCGATCAGGTGCGCGGTCGCGGCGAGGAAACGCTCGGACCCGGGACGGGCCGACTCAAGGCGACATGCCGCGATTCGGCCACACGGGTTCCCACGACGCGGCGGCGACCCGCCCTCCGGTGCCGCCAGGACCGAACGGGTCCGAGGGGGCCGACGGGGCCTCAGGCGAGGCCGTCCCAGCCCCAGCGCGGCGTGGGACCGGGCTCGCCGAGGTCGGTGCCGGGGGCCGAGGCCGAGACGTCCTCGGCGATGCGCGTGCCCCAGTCGAAGTACTCCATCACCCGACGGCGCAGCAGGGCGTCGTCCGGCAGCTCCTTCTCCACGGCCGCCGCCATGAGCTCCATCCAGCGCAGGCGCTGCTCCTCCGTGATGCCGAGCCCGAGATGGGCGCGGAGCAGGGCCTGGTGCCCGCCGTGCCGCGCCGTGAACTCGGCGGGTCCCGAGAAGACCTCGGCCAGCCAGACGGCGACGTGCTCCACGTGGGTGGCGGTGAAGTCGGCGAAGACGGGGGCGAGGAGGGGGTCGGCGAGGACTCCCTCGTAGAACGTCCCCGAGAGCCGGCGCAGCGCGTCGGCGCCTCCCACGGCCTCGTACAGGGTGTTCGTGTGCTCGGCGCTCATGGAGGGCCTCCGTGATCCGTGATGGGCTCCCAGCTTTCACACAACACGCGGCGGATCCAAGGATGTTCGCTCTCGGCGGGGCGTCAGGACGCCAGGGAGGCAGGGCGACAGGGCTACGGCGGGTCAGGGCGAGGGCGCTGAGGGCCGGCACCGCGATCGCTCCCTGGACGGTGACCCCGGGAGCCGAGCGCGGAGGTGCCTCACGCTTCGTCCGCCCGACGGGTGAAGCGGCTGCTCGGCCCGCCCCGGAGCCGGCCGGGCGGGAGCCGGCGGCCGAATGCCAGCAGCAGGAGATCCTGGGCAGCGCCGTACACCGGGGAGCCGGAGCCGTACGACCAGTCGAGGTCCTCGGCGCACAGCCGGACCCCGTCGAGGTCGACGCCGAAGAACCGGAGGCCGCTGGGCTTGATCCGGTCGAGCAGGAGGCGGAGCCGGTCCTCGGGCACGCGGCGGTCGAGGCCGAGCGCGACGGTGATGTCCAGGCCGTGCACCACGTCGTGGCCGAGTGCCGCCACCGGACCGCCCACCGGAGGAGTCCACGGGTGGTGGGCGTTGTCCCGGAGGAAGGCCGCGAGGGCCGTCGGGGCGTGGGCGGTCGCGTCCCTCCGGGCGACGCGGTCGGTCATGCGGTGGAGGTTCCCGCGCGCCCTGACCAACGCGCCGAGCGTCGCGGGCAGCGAGAGCCGGAACCCCGTCGACATGTGGGCCGCCACCTCGCGGACCCGCCATCCCGCGCACAGGCTGGGCGCGTTCCACTGTTCGTCGCGCAAGGTGTCGAGCAGGTCGGCCAGTTCCCGGCGCTCCGCCGCGATGGCGTCCCCGACCTCGGTGGGCTTCCCCTCGCGGGGCGTCGCGTTCTCCATGCGATCAAGCCTGCGGCCGACCGTTCGATAGTTCCAATAGATAGATGTGCTCCGCTCTAGAATCAGCACTTATGGAGCTTCGTCAGCTGCGCTACTTCGTGTCCGTCGTCGACGAGGGCGGATTCACGCGCGCCGCGACCCGGCTGCATCTGGCCCAGCCGGGGCTCAGTGCCCAGATCCGGCAACTGGAGAGGGAGCTCGGGCAGCCGCTGCTCGACCGGTCCGGCCGGTCGGTCACGCCGACCGAGGTGGGCCGGGCGGTCCTGCCGTTCGCCCGCGCCGCACTCGCCGCGGCCGATGCCGTGCGCGAGACGGTGGACGCGTACACGGGGCTGCTGCGCGGCCGGGTCACGCTCGGGCTGGTCTCCGGAGCCACCGGGCACGCCTTCGACATCGCGGCCTTCCTCGCGGACTTCCACGCGGACCACCCGTCGGTGGAGGTGGCCCTCACCGAGGACTCCACGGAACGCATGCAGGCCGCGCTCCTGGCCGGCGAGCTCGACATCGCGCTGCTCGGGACGGCGGAGGAGACCCCGCCGCCGGGAGCCGCGTTCCAGCTGGTGATCGACGTTCCGCTGGTCGCCGCCGTCGCGCCCGGCGATCCGCTCCTCGCCCGCGCCCGTGGTGCGAGCGTCCCGCTGGCGGAGCTGCGCGAGCGGCCGCTGATCTCCCTGCCGCGCGGTACGGGGGTGCGCGCGGCGCTCGAACGCGGCGGTGCGCGGGCGGGGTTCCGGCCCCGGGTCACCTTCGAGGCGGCGGCCCCGCAGGTGCTCGCGCAGCTCGCCGCGCGGGGCCTCGGCGTCGCCGTGCTGCCCGCAGGGGAGGACGGAGCTCCCCTGGGCGCGCGGCTCCGTACCCTCCGGATCGTCGAGCCCGAGATCCGTGCCCGCGTCGCGCTCGCGTGGCGGGCCGAGGGGCCGTCGAGCCCCGCGGCGCGGGTCCTCCTCGACCGCCTGCGCTCCGGCCTCCCGAAGCCGCCGTCGGTACCGTCCGGGGCGGCGGAAGAACCCGGAATGCCGCACGGGACCGTTTGAACGGGGTCTTTCCGTA
Organism: Streptomyces sp. NPDC002232; assembly: GCF_042890295.1. Taxonomy (NCBI): domain Bacteria; kingdom Bacillati; phylum Actinomycetota; class Actinomycetes; order Kitasatosporales; family Streptomycetaceae; genus Streptomyces; species Streptomyces sp. NPDC002232. The sequence continues at coordinate 815,085 of NZ_JBIARV010000004.1, forward strand.
CCCGCGTTCGTCCGGGAGGCGAAAGGATTCTGCTTTCTTGCATTCACCGATAAAAGCACTTGTGTGGCGAATTTCGGGAGCGGGTGGAGAATTCCGAAATCAGCGAGACGTGTTTCCCAACGGGCAGTTGAAGTGCATCGTTTCTGCGCCCTCATGGTCTCCGGATGGGCCTTTCCGGCATTCGAGTGAGCATGCGTGACTCGTCGTCCGGCGCCGCGTTTGACCGCGCGACGGGTCATTTCTGGCACGTCATTCAGAGCTCTTGAGGAGTGGTTATGCGTTCTCTGGCCGCGTCTGTTCTCGCCGTGGGCATTCTGTTCGGTGGCGCCGGTGCCGCGCTCGCGCACGACGGCGTCGGAATCGGCAGCTTCTCCGAGGGTGGCGCCGGCTTCAGCTCGCACTGCGCGCTGACCGGCGTCCCGGCGGTGTACGGAACGATCTTCACGGCTTCGTGTTCGGAGAAGGGCTGGGAAGAGGGCGCGGAGTTCAACTGGCTCAACGCCCACTGATCCAGGGCCCACCCCTGGCAACGACCCGCTCTCGCACCGAGAGCGGGTCGTTCGTGCGTGCTCGCGTGCTCGTCCGTCCCGCGCACCCGGCGGAAGGTGTGCACGGTCGTCGCCGACGCGTCCGCCCGTCCCGCCGGACGTGGCCCCTCAGCCGAGCCAGAGCGGGAACCGCGTGCCGGACGAGGACAGCAGGGCCAGCTCCCGCGCACTGGGTGCCCGGCGGCCCGTTCCCACGAGCAGGGCGTCCGTGTCCGACAGCCCGGACGGGAAGGGCGCTCCGGCGATCCGCTCCAGGAGTGCGCGTGCGGCGGCCAGGCTCTCCGCGGGCGGCGGTGGTGCCGCGTGCAGCCCTGCCACGAGGTCCAGATGGTGCAGGGTCCACTCCAGGACGTACGCGTCGAGGTAGTCCCCGGCGGAGAGGACCTCGCCGCGCGTGCCGACCGCGAGACCGGGGGCGACGAGGGCGGCGGCCCTTCCGGCCGCGGAGCCGACGTCGTCGAGGTGGAACGTCAGCAGACCGGGGTCCCCGTACGCGGCGGCGAGCCGTACGGTCAGCGCGTCGAGCGGGTCGTCGCCGGTCGGCGGCGCGTCGGCGACCTCCCAGTAGCTCGCGGCGTCGCGCGTCGGTGGCGCTCCGGCGGGCGTCGCGAGCGTGATCAGCACGTCCTGGGCGTCGATGACGAGATGACACACGAGGTCGCGCACGAGCCAGCCGGCGCAGCCCGACGGCCGTGCGAAGTCCTCGTCGGCGAGACCGGCGACGGCCTCGCGCAGTGCGGTCCACGAGCGGGTGAAGTCGTCCACGCCCGCAAGCTACCAACTCGGACCGTCCGCCGCTCCGCACGGCACCCGGCGGACCTCCCGGGCCCGCGCTGTCGTGCGGTCCCCACGACACTCTGCGGACATCTCGCCCCAGGGGTGGTCGGCGGGCCGGTGCCGGTCACACCATGCCCCGTGTCATGCGTGACCGGCACCGGAGTCGGCGCCCCCGTCATCGCGCGAAGGTGAACCTCCGGACGGACGCGAGGTCGGTGTCCCAGAACGTGACACCGGGTGTGGGGCCGATGTTCAGGAAGGGACTCCCGTCGGGCAGCGGGACGTCGATCGGCGCGCCGATCTCGTCGGCCGAGTCCCGGCCCTGGAAGCCCAGGGTCAGCGTCCGCACCGTGCGGGTCTCCTGGCCGGCGACGAAGAGCCGCATACCGGCGTATGCCTTCGCGCCCGGCGCGAGGGTGGCGACGGCGTGCCAGTGGGACTCGAGGGGGCCGACCTCGTCGGAGGCGCCGTCGTCGAACCGCACGAGCGCGTACTTGTACAGGGTGCAGGTCGTGCCGCCGATGTTGGTGGCCGTCAGCGTGAGGTGCCTGAGCGAGTCGTGCGGTTCGGCCTGCGCGGTGACGGAGACGTTCTCGTCGGTGCAGGCCGTGGCGGCCTTGCCGCTGCCGCCGGGACCCTCGCTCCCCGAACTCCGGCTGGAAGAGGGAGACACGGGCGCCGGGGGCCGGGTGCTCGCGGTCGCGGGAGCCGTCGTCCCGCCGACGGCGGAGGGCGAGGTGCCGGCGGCGCTCGGAGTGTCCGGCACGACGGTGGCGGACGGCGCGGGCGGGCCCGTCGCCTCGGGCGCTTCGCCCGCCCGGCAGGCCGCGAGCGCCGCGACGGCGACGCTTCCCAGGACGAGTGTCCTCCAGGCGTTGAGGGCGGTGTGCATGCTGCTCCCCGTGAGGTTCTCGTGGTGCGAGGGGCCGGATCGATCCGGTGAGGCGGTGTGGCGGTGTGGCGGTGTGGCGGTGAGGCGGTGTGGCGGTGTGGCGGTGGTGACGCGGAAGCGGAGGACGCGGGGGACGCGTCCGCCCGCCCTCGGCACCGGCCCCGGCCGTCCTGAGACCGCCGGGGCCGCCCCCGTGCGTCACCGTCAGGCGACGGCGCCGACCCAGCCGCTGCACGTGGCCGGGTAGTAGATGCCTTCGCTGTAGTCGCCGAGGCAGACCCGGAAGGAGAAGGAGAAGCCCTCGGCGAGGTCGCCGTAGGAGCGGTCGGTGCACTTGCCGGCTCCGGCGGTGTGCCACTTCAGGGTGCTCGTGAAGCTGGCCTGGACGACCACGGACTTCCCGTCCGAGGCGTTGTCGCAGATCGTGAGCTTGTCGCCGTTGGCGTACCAGGTCGCGCTCCCCGCGCCGCCGGGTACGCCCGCGGCTCCGGCGGAGGGGGCGGCGAGGACGAGGGCCGAGGCGGCGGCCGCCGCCACGACGAGGGCGTTGCGGACCGTCTTGCTGCCGGACCGGGTCCGGTTCGACTGACGCGGGCTGGACATGGGTCTCCTTCGGTTGGGGTGCCGGAGCCGGCATCGCGGCCGGTGGATCGACCCGCCTCGGCGGCGACGGCGCGAGCGGTGCCGTGCCGGTGAGCTGCCGAGGCGGTGGCCGTGACGCTACGCGGGGGCCGCTCGGCCGGGCGTCAACCTCCCGGTGGACCCCTGGTAAACCCTGGCGGTAGCACCGCGCGGCAGTAGCACCGGCGTCGTCTCCACCCTCCGCGGTACCGCGGACGGTTGACGCCGGCCCGGCGGTCCGCGAGTAGGCTGCGCCGATGCAGCGTGCGCGGGTGGCGATGCCCCGATCCTCCCTGTTCCTGGACACCGGCGTCGCCACGGCGGTCCTGGGGTGCGCGCTGCTGCTCGGCCGTCAGGACACCGGCGAGGGGTACCCGCCGCTCGACGCGGCCGGCTGCCTGCTGACGCTCGCCGTCCACCTCCTGCTGTGCTGGCGGCACCGAAGTCCGGGCGCCGTGACGGGCGGCATCTTCGCCCTGTGGACCGTGTACATCTCACTCGGCTACTGGCCGGTGGTGAACAGCCTCGCCGCCCAACTGGCCCTCTACACCCTCGCGTCCACCCGGCCGCCGCGCACGGCCGTCACCGCGGGCGCGGGGCTCGGCGCGATCTGGCTGTACGGGGGGTTCGTGGCCCCCGAGGGCTCGGTGGCGGCAGCCGCGGCCCTGGGGATCGTCGTCCCCGCCGTACTGGTGAGATTCGGCCAGTCCGCGCGCGAGTCCGAACGCCGCGGGGAGCGCCTGGCCGAGCTGGCCGCACAGCTCCAGGAGGAACGCGACGCCAAGGCGCTCCGGGCCGTGGCCGAGGAGCAGGCACGGATCGCCCGCGAGCTGCACGACGTGATCGCCCATCACATATCGGTGATCGCCGTGCAGTCGGGGCTCGCCGACTACGTCTTCGACACCGATCCCGGCACCGCCCGCCGAGCCCTCGGCACCATCGCCGACACCTCCAGCGAGGCCCTGGAGGAGATGCGGCGGATGCTGACCCTGCTGCGCGCGGGGGACAACGCCCCCGAGTCGTACGCCCCCATGCCCACGCTCGGCGGGCTCGCCGACATGGCCGCGCGGATGGAGGCCGGCGGAGTGCCCGTCGAGCTGGTCGTGGAGGGAGAGCCCCGGACCCTGCCGCCCGGAGTGGAGCTCTGCGCCTACCGGGTGGTGCAGGAGGCCCTCACCAACGTGCTGAAGCACGCGCGGCCCGGCGGTGCCGTCGTCACCGTCCGGTACGGGACCCACCATCTCCTGGTGAGCGTCACGGACGACGGACCGGGTCCGGATCCGGCCAGAGTCGACACGGGAGGAGGCCATGGCTTGATCGGGATGCACGAACGCGCCAAGCTCTACGGCGGTGCCGTGACGACAGGCCCCGGCCCCGAAGGGGGCTTCCGCGTACGGCTGACCCTGCCGACCTCCACCACCACGGCGGGAGAGGCGCCGGCCGACACCTGAAGGGGGAGCGTCCGGCGATGACGACCCGCGTGCTCGTGGTCGACGACCAGTACCTCATACGCGCCGGCATCGTGGGACTGCTGGAGGCCACCGACGGCATGACCGTCGTCGGAGAGGCGGGGGACGGAGAAGAGGCCGTCGTCCAGGCGGCCCGGCTGCGGCCCGACGTGATCCTCATGGACATCCGCATGCCCCGGACGAACGGCATCGACGCGGCGCGCAGGATCCTGGCCGACGCCGCCGAGGGAGCGGGACCGCCGCCCCGGATCCTGATGCTCACCACTTTCGACCTCGACGAGTACGTCTACCGGGCCCTGCGCGCGGGCGCCAGCGGCTTCATCCTCAAGGACACCGGCCCGAAGCGGCTGCTCGCCGCGGTGGCCGCGGTCGCGGGAGGCGACGCCCTCTTCGCTCCGAGCGTGACGCGGCGCCTGGTCGAGGCCTTCACCCGCCCCCCGGCACCCGGTGGACCCGTCGCGCGGCGGCCGGAGATCGAGCAGCTCACGGCCCGCGAGACGGAGGTGCTGCGGCTGGCGGGCACCGGCAGGTCCAACGCGGAGATCGCGGAGGAGCTGTTCATCTCCGAGGCGACCGTCAAGACCCACCTCAACCGCACCATGGCGAAGCTCGACCTGAGCAGCCGGGCGCAGATCGTGGTGCTGGCGTACGAGACCGGGCTGGTCGCCCCCGGCGGGGGTCCCACCTCGCCCTGAGCGGGGGTCCCACCTCGCCCTGAGCGGGGGAACGCGGCCCCTCAGTCCCCGTCGACGAGCCGCTGGATGCCGGGGGCGTAGAGGTCCGCGAGGCGCTCCGTGCCGGCGTGGGCGGTGGCACCGTCGGGGCGGTGGAGGCTCAGCGTGGCCCCCAGGCCCAGGAGCTGCCCGGCGACCAGCTCGGCGCGCAGCCGGGCGTCGGGGCCGGTGAGGAGGCCGGTGAGGCGGTCGGTGACCTGCTCGCGGAACCGGGAGCGCAGCAGCGTGCGCTCGTCCTCGATGCCCAGGGAGAAGACCACGCGCAGGAGGGGGTCGCCGCGGAACCGGTCGCGGAGGTCGACCATGGTCAGGACCAGGTGGCGGCCGAGACCGGGCAGGGGAGCCCCGAAGAGCTCGGCGGCGGCCGGGCGGAAGTCGACGACCGTGTTGAACAGCGCTTCCTTGGTGCCGAAGCGCTTGACGATCAGGGAGGGGCTCACCCCGGCCTTGGCGGCGATGCCGCGCATGGTGACCTCGGCGTAGGGCCTGAGCGTGAACGCCCGCCGGGCGGCGCGGATGATGGCGTCGCGTCCGGTCTCCTGGCCTTCCTCGCCGCCGGACCGCCCGGTCTCCTGGCCCTCCTCCCTGCCGGACCCTCCGGCCCCCGGGCCTGACTCCCCTCCGTGCGGGGGAGAGCGGCGGGCCTCCACCGGGTCGGCCTGCTCGGAGGCGTCGGTGGCGGAGGCGTCGGTGGCGGCGGTCGCCGGAGAGACGGTTTCGTCGGCGGTGCTCATGCGTTCCCTCGGGCGGCGCTGGCGGGTGGTGACACCGTGACCGTACCGCCCGGCCGTTCGCCGCCGCGCGCGGCGTCCCGTCCCGGCCGGTCCGACGGCAGCATGAGGGTGGCGACGAGCGCGGCGAGGGCGGCTCCGGCCGCGACCAGGAAGATCAGCAGGTACGCGTGGAGCGTCGGCGCGGTACGGCCGTGGGCCACGAAGGTCACCCGGGCCAGCACGGCGGTGACCACGGCGCTGCACCCGGCCTGTCCGACGGACCGCATCAGGGTGTTGAGGCCGTTGGCCGACGCCGTCTCGCTCACGGGCACGGCCCGCATGACGAGCGCGGGCAGCGCGGAGTAGGCGATGGCGGTGCCGCAGGCGACCACGGTGGCACCGGCGACGATCAGCCAGAGGCTGTGGCTGGTGAAGAAGCGCACCACGTAGCCCACGGTCATCACGACGGCCGCGAGGGCGAGCGCCGTGCGGGGGCCGTACGTGGCGGAGATCCGCGCCGAGAGCGGTGACAGGGCCACCATCGCCAGCCCGCCGGGCAGCAGACAGAGGCCGCTGACGACGAGGGAGGCGCCGAGGCCGTACCCGGTGCTCGTGGGCTCCTGCACGAGCTGGGCCGTGACCAGGGAGTTGGCGTAGAACGAGAAGCCGATCAGCAGGGCCGCGACATTGGTCAGCAGCACGGCGGGACGGCCGGAGACCCTCAGGTCCATGATCGGGGACGGCGTGCGCAGCTCGTACCGGCCCCAGAGCAGCCCGATGACCACCGAGGCGCCCAGCAGACCGAGCGTCGGCGCGGACGTCCAGCCCCACTCGGAGCCCTGGGTGATCGCGAGGAGCGCGCCGACGAGCACGACGGCGAGGCCCAGCGTGCCCGGTACGTCGAAGCGTCCCGGGGCGCGCACACCGGATTCCGGGACGATCGCCAGCACGAGCAGGAGGTCGAGCAGCCCGAGTGCCGCGGACGCCCAGAACATCGTGTGCCAGTCGAAGTTCTCCATCACCACGGCCGCGATGGGCAGACCGATCGCCGCGCCGATGCCGAGCGTGGAGCTCATCAGGGCGATCGACGGCAGGACGCGTTCGGCGGGGAGCTCGTCGCGGATGATGCTGATGCCCAGCGGGATCACCGCGAGGGCCGCGCCCTGGAGGGCCCGGCCGGTGATCAGCACGCCGATGTCGGAGCTGAGCGCGCAGAGCACGGAACCGACGGTGAGCACCCCGAGCGACGCGAGGAGCACCCGCCGCTTGCCGTACATGTCACCGACCCGCCCGAGCACCGGGGTGAACACCGCGCCGGTGAGCAGGGTGACGGTCACGAGCCAGCCGGCCGCGCCCGCGCTCGCGCCGGTCAGCTCCGGGACGTGCGGCAGCAGCGGGACGACGAGGGTCTGCATGACGGCGACGACCATCCCGCAGAACGCCAGGACGGGGACGACGAAGCGCGAGCGGGCGGGTGCGGACGGCGTGCCGGGCGGGGGCGTCGATAGGGGTTCCGATGCGGATGCGGCGGCGGTCATCGTGCTCCAGAGGTGGTGCGAGGGGTGGAAAGGGGAGGGGTGCACACTTGTTCACCCCCAGGGTAAACAAGTGTGCACCCTTGGCCAAGGGCGGGGTGCCCGCGTCCTCCCGGGCCGCGCGCCCCGTCGTGCCGGGTGCCGTGGGGCGGGCGATCCTGGGGACATGGGTGGCGCGCTTCCGCACCGACTGCCCACCGCCTACCGGGCGGCGGCGCGAGGGGCCCTGCGCGTCACGCTCACCGCCGCGGCCGGCTTCTACGTGCTCCTCTACGGCTTCGACTCGGCCGTCGCCGCCACGTACGCGCTGTTCGGGGCGATCGCCATGGCCGGGCTCTCCCGCCTCCCCGGCTCCGGGCGCCAGCGCGCGGCGGTGCTGCTGGGCGTGGTGCCGGTGTGCTGGGTGCTGATCACGCTGGGCACGTACCTGTCGGTGCGGACGTGGAGTGCCGTGGCCGGCATGCTGGTCGTCGGCTTCGCCCTCGCGTTCATGGCCGTCGGAGGACCACGGTTCGCGGGCGCGGCGACGGGCCTCCAGCTGATGTACATCCTGCCGTCGTTCCCGCCGTACGATCCCGGTTCGCTGGGCGAGCGCCTCGGAGGGGCGACCTTCGGGCTCGTCCTGCTGATCGTCGCGGAGGTGACCCTGCTGCCCGAGCCGGCGGCCCTGCCCTACCGCGAGCGGGCCGCCCGGGCCGCGGAGGGCGCGGCGGACTGCGCGGACCGGCTGCGACAGGCCCCCTACGCCCTGCCCGAGGCCGTGCTGCGCGGCGCCCGGACCCTGAGCACGGGGCTGCGCTCCTCCCAGGTCCCGGACGCCGAGCGGCCCGCCGGTGCGGGAATGCGGGCCAGGGCGCTGGCCCACACGGGACTCGCGACGCGCACCCTGCTGGAACGGCTCGCCGTCGTGCCCCCGCCGGCGCGGCGCCCGACGCGCTCCGGCGCGGCCGGGCAGCCGGGACCGGACGGCATCGACCCGCTGCGGGCGGTCGCGGACGTGGCCAGGGAGACCGCGGCCCGGCTGCGGGGCGAGGCCCCCGACGGCCGGGCGCACGCCCTGCTGCGGCAGGTCCGGGTGGCCCTGGCGGCGGCCGAGGGCACCTCGCCCGCCGAGCTGCGCCGCAACGCCGCGCTCCTGGAGATCGCGGACGCGGCCCTCGCCATGTCCACCGCGGCCGACATCGCCGTACGGGGACGCGCGGCCGACCCGCCCGCCCCCGGCCGGTTCTGGTACGCACGGATGCGGGCGCCCAGCCTCTGGTGGCGGCGCCTCTCGGGACACATCGGCGGGCGGTCGGTGTTCTTCCAGAACGCGGTACGGATCAGCCTCGCCCTCGCGGCGGCCCGGCTGATCGCGGGCATCGACACGCTCCCGCACGGCTTCTGGGTGCTGCTTGCCACCCTCACCCTGACCCGGACGACGGTGCGGGAGACCCGCAGGACGGAGCGGATCGCGCTGACCGGCACGCTCGTCGGCGCCCTGGTCGCGGCGGCCCTGCTGGCGCTGGTCGGCACCGACATCGAGGTCTACGCGGTCGCCCTGCCTCCGCTGATGCTGGTCACCTTCACCCTGGGGCCGGTGAAGGGCGTCGGATGGGCGCAGGCGCTCTTCACGGTGGTCGTCGCCCTGGTCTTCGCGCAGCTCGCCCCCGCCACCTGGCAGCTCGCCGAGTTCCGCCTGCTCGACGTACTGACCGGCAGCGCGATCGGCGCGGTCTTCGGGCTGCTGGCCTGGCCCCGCGGCGCCCACGACGAACTCCGGCGGTCGGCAGCGGTCCTCCTCCGGATCGCCGCGGAGATCGTCGTGGCCACGACGGCGCAGATGGCGGCGGGCGGCCGGCGCGTACCGGTGGACACCGCCCCCGGCCACCGGTCGCTCCAGCACGCCCTGATCCTGGCGGAGTCGGCGTACGCGCAGTACCAGAGCGAGCCGAAGGGACGCGGACAGCCGTCGGGCGGACAGGACTGGCAGGCCGCGCTGATCGCCGGGCACCACACGCTGTGGGGCGCCGACCGGCTCCTCGTGCCGCCGGAGCCGATGGTGGTTCCGGCGCTCGGGAGCGAAGCGGCGGAGTCCGTCGTCCGCGCGGGCGACCGGGTCGCGGCGGGCATGCTGCTCACCTCCGCCCGGATGGACCCCACCGGGGACACGCCGGAGACGGCGGCGACCCCGCTACCGGTCCGGGCGTCGACGCTCTCGTCCATCACGGCCGCCGTCGCCGCCGACCCGCCCGGCGCACCGCGCGCGTACTACGCGACCGTGTCCTGGCTGGCCAACCTGAAGGCGGACCTCGTGCGGCTCGCGGGCGACGACGTCGCCACCGCCGACGGTGCCACCCCGCTCGGTGGGCCGGTCGACCCTGACGAAGCCGCCCCTGAAGGCGGGCCCACCGGGCGCGGCGGCGCCACCCCCGACGCCGGGCCCGCCGACCGCGACGGCGCATCGTCCTGAATCCGCCCCCCGATCATCCACCCGGCATGTCCATGACGCCGTAGCCTGATTCCTTTGCGGAATGCCGATTCCGGCGGCCCGTCCCGCTCGTACGAAAGGACTCAGGTGACCTCGATACGCAGCGCCCTCGCCCTCTCCCTCGCCGCCGTCTCGCTCGCGCTGGCGACACCACCCGGCTCGGCGGCGGGCGCGAATGCCTCGGGCACGGGCGGCGCGGGCACGAGCACCGCGCGGCCGAGTGCCTCGGGCGCGAGTACCGCGCGGACGAGTGCTGTGGGCGCGCGTACCGAGGGCGCGCCCGCCGTCACCGCGGAGGAGGCCCGGCTCGACCGGCCCGCGCCCCGGGAGATCCTGCGGCGCAGCGGATTCGACTCCCTGGCCCCGCGGTTCGCCGACGCCCTCTCCGACGCCGGATCCTTCGCCGCCGCCGAGAAGACGGTCGTCCGGTACGCATCGGGACTCTGGCGGCGCGCCGTGGACCGGGCCCAGGGCAGGGGAGGAGAGGGCGGCGGTCTGTCCCGCGACGACGACCGGCCGCTGTACTGGTCGCGCCTCGCGCTCACCCGTGAACTCCGCGCGTGGCAGCCCCGGTTCGGGATCCACGAAGAGGGCCGGGCCCGGCTGCTCGACCGCCTCGAACGTGCTTCGCGCGGCCAGGACTCGATCCGCTACCCGGCGGGCAAGGGCGTGAAGCGCATCCTCCTGACCGGATTCGATCCCTTCACGCTCGACCGCGACACCCGGATCAGCAATCCCTCCGGGGCCACCGCGCTCGCGCTGGACGGGACCTGGCTGCGGACCTCCGACGGCTCCCTCGCCCGGGTGGAGACGGCCGTCTTCCCCGTCCGGTGGCAGGACTTCGCCGACGGCACGGTCGAGCGCACCCTGCGACCGCACCTGCCGGAGGTGGACCTCTTCACGACGGTGAGCCAGGGGCGCCCCGGCCGCTTCGACATCGAGCGGACCAACGGCGCCTGGCGCGGCGGCTTCCCCGACAACGAGAACCTGTCCCGCACGGAGACCGTGCCCGTCGACGATCCGGGCACACAGCCCCAGTGGACGACCACGACCCTCCCGTACACGGCGATCACGGCGGCCTCCACCGGCCGCTTCCCGGTCTACGACAACACCTCCGTCACCGAACTCCCGGCCGGTTCCGACACCCCCGTCGTCCGCCCCGGAGGACCGACGCCCGGCTCCGCCGCCCGCGCGGGCGGCGGCGGGAACTACCTGTCCAACGAGATCGCCTACCGCGCCACGCTGCTGCGCGACCGCCTCGGCCTGAACCGGCTGCCCGGCGGTCATGTGCACACGCCGGTCCTGGACTTCGGCCCCGGGAACACCGACCCGGCCACGGGAACGGTCACCGACGCCACGTTCGTACGGAACCGGCTCGACATCATCGCCCAGGTCCGCGCGATCGTCGCCGTGGCCGCCGGAGCACGGTGATCCGGACGGGTCTCCACGGGCCTCGGCGGTCCCGGTGATCCGGGGCGCCTCGATGCCACACCCCCCGGGCGGAGCGCCCCGGCACGGCGGGCGAGGCGCCCGGGATCAGGTGAGGTCGCGCCCCGCGCCGTCACCCCGCACGCCCCGCCCGAGCGGCGGCAGCGGTTCGAGGGCCGCGTGCCAGGCGGGCGGGAGCGCGCCGGTGCCCGTGCGGGCGGCGACCACGCCACCCACGATGGCGCAGGTGGTGTCGATGTCGCCGCGCCCCTCGACGGTGGTCCACAACGCCTCGTGCAGGTCGTCCAGATGGCCCGCCGCGCACCACAGGGCGTAGGGCGCGGTGTCGGGCCCGGACATCCGGTAGCCGGAGCCCAGGACCTCCGCGGCGTGCCGGACCGAGGTGTGCGCCGGCATCCGGGCCGCGATCCGCAGCCCCGACCGGACGTCGCTGTCGGGGAGCCGTGCGGCGACCGCGTTGAGGAGATCGGGACGCGCCGGTGCGGGCCCGCCCCGGCTGCCCGCCGCCAGCGCGGCGGCCAGGGCGACGGCCACCGCTGCGGCGACCGCCTCCGGGTGGTGGTGGGACACCGTGCTCTGGCGTGCGGCCAGTTCGGCGACGGCGTCGAGGTCGGCGGCGTGCCACGCCCCGAGCGGGGCCACGCGCATCGCCGCGCCGTTGCCCCAGGACCCCTGCCCGGCGAACTGTCCGGCGACCACGTCCCGCCAGGGCTCGCCCGCGCCGATCCGGCGGAGCACGTCGTGCATGGAGGCCCCGTAGCCCCGGTGGGTGTCGTCGGCGTACGCCTCGGCGAGGCGCAGCGCGAGGCGGTCCGGGTCGACGTCCCCGCCGCCCTCGGCGAGTTCCCCGACGAGGACCCGTGCCTGCGCGGTGTCGTCGCTCCACCGCCACACCGGCTCGGGAGGCGGCGTCCGCGACTGCAGGGCGGCGTCGCCCTCGCGGCGCAGGATGCCGAACCAGCGGTCGCCGAAGGCGTCACCGAAGGCGAGACCGGTCAAGGAGTCCAGGGCGGAGGCGGGAGGGTTGATCATCGCGGCAGTATCACAGGGCGCCGGTGTCCCGGGCACTCCGATTTCTCGGTGCTCTTCGCACGCGGGGACAGGAGTCCGTGCGTCGGTAGAGTGGCCCGAGACACGAGAAGAGATCCTCCGATGGACTCCCGCACAGCCCGTACGACGCCCGAGCGCCGTACCACCCGCTCTACTCCCACAGCCCGTACCGGCCCCAAGGCCCGTACGGCGCCCACGTCCCGTACGACCCGCACCGCACGCATACGGTCCAAGCTCGCGCAGGCGCCGTACCTCGCGGGCGGCAGTCATTCGATGGGTGCCGAGCGCCACCTGTTCCGCCTCGCCCCCCGTGTCTCTCCCGCCCGGCTGGACGACTTCGAGCGGGAGCACCGCATCGCACTGCCGCCCGCCTATCGACAGTTCCTCGCCGAACTCGGAGGCGGTGGCGCGGGCCCCTTCTACGGACTGCTTCCGCTGGAGGCCTGCCGGCTGTTCACCATGGACCGCCGGCCCGCGGACGGCACGCCATGGGGATTCCACCACGTCGACCACCCGGACGCGCTCGCGGGAGACCTGTTCCTCCACGTCGTCGAGATGGGCTGCTCCGACCTGTGCCTCGTCGGTGTGACCGGACCGCTCACCGGCCGGGTGCTCACCGGCGACGCGGACGGATTCCGGCAGCCGAACGTCTCCTCGGCCCGGGATTTCCTGAGCTGGTACGAACGCTGGCTGGACCACCTGCGCGACGGCAAGGACAACGCGGCTCTGGGGCTCACCTCCCCGGCCACCGTCGCCCGCGCCTCCTGGGGCCCGAGGGCCACCGCCCGGCGTCCGGCACGGCTTCCGTCCGGAGACGACGGGTCGGCGTGAGGACGCACCGGAGTCGTCCCGTCCGAAAGCACCGGCCGGGGCCGCCCGCGCGTGGTACGAACCCCCCGTACGCACCACCCGCGACGGAAGGGACCCGGAATGGACCACGACGGTACGGAGCGCCGGCCGGTGACGGCGGCGGAACTCTTCGACGGCCTGGGGATCGCGTACGAGCACGCCTTCGTCCGGCTGCCGGCCCAGCGGGCGGCGGTCGACTGGCTCACCGCACGGCTCGGCGCGGGTGCCAGGGTCCTCGACGTCGGCAGCGGTACGGGACGTCCGGTCGCCGACCTCCTGGCGCGCGCCGGGTGTGAGGTGACCGGCATCGACGTGTCCGCGGAGATGGTCGCCCTCGCGAGGGCGCAGGTGCCGGGGGCCCGCTTCGAGCAGTGCGACGTCCGCGCCTTCGAGGCGCCGGAGGGCGGCTTCGACGCGGTGTGCGCGTTCTTCCCGCTGATGATGATGAGCCGCGAGGAGGCGTCCGCCGCGCTCCGGCGCATGGCCGGCTGGCTCGCGCCGGGAGGGTTCCTGGTGACCGCGACCGTGCCCGCCGACGTGGAGGACATGGAGATCGTCTGGATGGAGCACACGGTCAGGGTCTCCAGCTTCCCGGTGGACGAGTACCTGCGCCTCCAGCGCGAGGACTGCGGCCTCGAGGTGCTGCACCACGCGCTGTCGGACTTCACGCCGGACGACGACCGCGCCGCCCCCGAGGAGCACCTGTTCACCTACGCGCGCCGCCCGGAGCGCGCGGGGCGGAAGGAGTCGACGGACTGACGCCCAAGCTTCCCTGACGTATCATCAATTGATGGTGCGTCAGTTATTGACGGTTCACCGGCACGGTCACAGAATGCGGTCACCCGACGGAGGGATCGCCCGTGCCTCGACCGTTGCGCGTCACAGCCGCCGCCCTGACCCTGCTCCTCGTCACCGCCTGCAACTCCGCCTCCACCGGCGGAAGCAGTCCCTCCTCGGTACGGGGAGTCACCGCGGGCACGATCAGGGTCGGCGGCATCGTCTCCATGACGTCCGCCAGCGGCTACTCCAAGAAGGACACCGACCTCGGCGCCCGGGCCCGCTACGACCGGGCCAACGCCGAGGGCGGGATCAACGGCCGGAAGATCGAGTACCTGGGCGCCGAGGACGACGGCCAGGACCCCTCGAAGAACCTCGCGGCGGCCCGCAGACTCGTGCAGCAGGAGAAGGTCTTCGCCGTCTCTCCCATGAGCTCGGTGACCTTCGCCGGGGCCGACTTCCTCGACGCCCAGAAGGTGCCCACGGTGGGCTGGGGCACGCTGCCCTCGTTCTGCGGGCCGGAGCACCTCTACGGCTTCAACGGCTGTCTCGTCCCCACGCCCGGCGGCACGCTCAACCAGACCTGGCCCGAGGGTCTGGCGTCCGTCCTCGGCGGCGCGCGCGGCAGGTCGGTCGCGCTGATCGCCGGTGACAACGACGCCGGGAAGTTCGGCATCCGTACCTTCACGCAGGGCTTCAAGGCGGCGGGCTTCCGGGTCGCGTACGCGAAGGCCGTGGTCCCGGCGACCTCGATGCCGAGCGACTGGTCGGCGTACACCGAGGAGATCCTGCGCTCCGGGCCCGGCGGCACCGCACCCGACGCCGTCGTCTCCGTGATGCAGACCCCGTACAACATCGGCCTGTTCACCGCGCTCAAGCGCTCCGGCTACCGGGGGGTCATCTCCGACCCGACGGACTACGACCCCGGGCTCCTCGCCAAGGACGCGACGAAGCAGGCGCTCGACGGGGTGTACGTGCTGCTCCAGTTCCAGCCCTTCGAGTCGGACACCCCCGCGATGCGGCAGTTGAAGACCGACATCAAGAAGGCCGCGGGCGGTAAGGAAGTACCGCTCAACATGCACATGATGACGGGGTACATGAGCGCCGACCTCTTCCTCTCCATCGCCGCCAAGGCCGGCAAGGACCTCACCGTCGACTCCTTCCAGAAGGCCGCGAACGGCTTCTCCGACACCGGAACGCTCGTCGGTGACCGCGCCGAGCCCAAGGGGCAGAAGGAGAGCTTCGGCTGCGGCGCGCTCGTCCGCCTGAAGAACGGGCGGTACGAGATCGCCGTGCCGTTCACGTGCCATCCGCCGATCCCCTTCGGCTGAGGGGCGCCTCACATGGGTGACCTGCTGGGCTTCGTCCTGAGCGGGCTGGTCTCCGGCGCGCTGTACGCGCTGCTCGCGACCGGCCTCGTCCTCTCCTACTCCGCCTCCGGACTCTTCAACTTCGCGCACGGCGCCACCGCCTACCTGTGCGCGCTCGCCTTCCACGAGCTGCACTCCGGATTCGGCTGGCCGGCCGTGCCCACCGCCCTGATCCTGGTGTGCGGGGTGGCGCCCGGCCTCGGCTGGGGCCTGGACCGGCTGATGTTCCGAAAGCTCGCCGGGGCCGGGGAGACGGCACAGATCGTGGCCACGATCGGGCTGCTCGTCGCCCTGCCCGCCGCCGGACTGTGGACGGTCGAACTCCTGGACCGGGCGGGCGCCCCGGTCGTCCCCGCGGAGAACCAGTACGGGCTGCCGGGCGTCGGCCCCAGCCCGGCCGTGTCCTGGCAGCCGCTCGACGGCGTGGGCGTCGACTCCGACCAGCTGATCACCTGGATCGCCACCGCCCTCGCGGCAGCCGCCCTGTGGGTCCTGATGCGCCGCACCCGCCTCGGCCTCCGGCTGCGGGCCGCCGTCGACAACCGGGGTCTGACCGAACTGCGGGGCATCAGCGCCGACCGGCTCTCCTCGATCGCCTGGATGCTGTCGTCCGGTCTCGCGGGCCTCGCCGGGGTCCTCGCCACGCCGCTCCTCGGACTCTCGGCACACGACTACACGCTGTTCCTCTTCGTGTCGGCCACCGCGGCGGTCCTCGGACGCTTCCTCTCGGTCCCGCTCGCCTTCGCGGGCGGCCTGGGGCTCGGAGTGCTCCAGAACCTCGTCGCGGGGTACGCGTCCTTCGCCGAGGACATCACCGGATTCCGCACGGCCGTACCCTTCCTCATCCTCTTCGCCGGCCTCGTCCTCCTCGGGCGGCGACGGCGGCGCGCGGCGGGCACGGCGGCCGCGGACCCGTCGCCGGCCGACCACCTCGAGGGAAAGGGGTGGGGCCGGCGCTGGGGCGCCTGGGCGGTGGCCGGCGCCCTCCTGGCCGCGTCGTTCTACACCGTCACCACGCCCTTCTGGAGCGGGATCCTGGCCCAGGGGCTCGCGATCGGGCTCGTCCTCATGTCGTTCACGGTGGTCACCGGGCTCGGCGCGATGGTCTCCCTGGCCCAGGCGACGTTCGTGACCGGGGCGGCCCTCGTCGCCGGGATGCTGATGAGCCACGGCTGGCCCTTCGCCGCCGCCGCGGCGGCCGGTACCGCGGCGGCGGCCCTCCTCGGCGCGGTCGTCGCGCTCCCCGCGCTGCGGCTCGGCGGAAGATCGCTGGCCCTCGCCACCCTGGCCCTGGCCTTCCTCGCGGACCAGGTGCTCTTCCAGATCGGCGGGCTCCGGAACGGCGACACCGGCTGGGCGGTCCCGCGCCCGGTGGCCGGACCGGTGGACCTGGGCGACGACCGGGCCCTTGGCCTCGCGCTCGTGCTGCTCGGCGCGGCGGCGGTTGCGCTCCTCACCCGGCTGCGTGGCTCCCGCTGGGGCCGGGCCGTGCTGGCCGTCCGCTCGGCCCCGGAGGCCGCCGCGGCGTCGGGGGTGTCGGTCGTACGGACGAAACTCCTGCTCTTCACGGTGTCCGCGGGCCTCGCGGGCTTCGGCGGGGTGCTCTACGCCTCGTACAACACCAGGATCACCGCCACCGACTTCACGGCGATGACGGGCCTGGTCTGGCTGGCGGTCGTCGTCGCGGCGGGGGTCCGCCGACCGCAGTACGCGGCCGTGGCGGGGCTGGTGTTCGCGGTGGCCCCGCACCTCCTGACGACGTACGTGACGGAGTCCGCGCACCTGCCGGTGATCCTCTTCGGACTGGCGGGCCTGGCACTCGCGAACGACCCCGACGGGTACTGCGCCGCGCTTCCGTCCCGGCTCGCGGCCCGACGCGCCGCGCGACGCGGGCCCGGGGCGGAACGGGAGGAGGCCGCAGGGCGCCTCGGAGGCCAGGGGGCGGGGCGGGAGGGGTCCTCCGGGCGGCTCGGGGGACCGGAGGCGGAACGGGGGCAGTCCTCCGGCCGACTCGGAGGCCCATACGGCGCGAAACCCGTCGCGTACGGAGGCGTCGCCGCCTCCTCGGACCGGCCGTCCGCGCCGTACGCCGCTGCGGTCGACGCCGCCTCCCCGGGAGCGGGCCGCGACCCCCGCGACGCCCCGGCCGCGCTCGAACTGCGCCGCGTACGCGCCGGATACGGTGGCGCGCCCGTGCTCCACGGCGTGGACCTCGCCGTGCGCGGCGGCGAGGTGCTGGCCCTGCTCGGGCCCAACGGGGCCGGAAAGTCCACCCTCTGCCGGGTCGCCGCGGGACTCCTGCGGCCGGTGGACGGTCTCGTGCGGGTGCGGGGCGAGGACGCGACCCGCGACGCGACGGTCGTCCGCGCGCGCCGAGGGGTGCGGCTCGCCCCCGAGGGGCGGGGGATCTTCGCCGGGCTCTCCATCGAGGAGAACCTGACGCTGCAACTGACGGCGGCCGAGGACCGCGAGGCCGTCTACGCGCGCTTCCCCGCGCTCGCCGCCCGCCGCACGGTCGCCGCGGGGTCCCTGTCGGGCGGCGAGCAGCAGCTGCTCGCCCTCGCCCCCCTCCTCCAGCGGCCACCGGCGGTGCTCGTCGCGGACGAACCCTCCCTCGGCCTCGCGCCACGCCTCGTGGACGAGGTCTTCGGCCTCCTGACCGAACTCCGCGACCACGGCACCGCGCTCGTCCTCGTCGAGGAGAAGGCGGCCGGGGTGCTCGGCATCGCGGACACCGTCGCGTACCTCGCACAGGGCGGGATCACCTGGTCAGGACCCCGGTCCGAGGTGGACCGCGACCGGCTCGCCGAGGCCTATCTGGGACGGGGGGTCCGCCGATGAGCCGGGCCCTGCTCCGCGCCGACGGGATCGGGGTGCGCTTCGGCGGCGTCCTCGCGCTGCGCGAGGCGTCCGTCTCCGTCGGCCCCGGGGAGATCTGCGGGCTCATCGGACCGAACGGCGCGGGCAAGACGACCCTCTTCGACGTGCTGTCGGGGATGCGCCGGCCGGACGCGGGAACCGTCACGTACGACGGTACGGACATCACCCGCCGATCCCCCGTCTGGAGAGCCCGGCACGGCATCCGCCGGACTTTCCAGCGCCAGCAGCTCTTCGGGCAGCTGACCGTCACCGACAACCTGGTGGTGGCACAGGACTGGCGCGGCGGAGCACGGTCCGCGACGCGCCTCCGCCGGAAGCGGGCCGCCGCCGTGCTCCACGAGTGCGGGCTCGACCCGCTGGCCGGGACCTACGCGGGAGCCCTGCCCGTCGGCCGGGCCCGCATGGTCGAGCTGGCCCGCGCGCTCGCCGACCCGCCCCGGGTCCTGCTCCTGGACGAGCCCGCGTCCGGGACGACGGCCCGGGAACGCCGCGAACTCGCCGCCGTCATCCGCCACATGGCCGACGAGGAGGGCTGCGCGGTCCTCCTCGTCGAGCACGACGTGACCTTCGTGATGGAGCTGTGCTCACGGGTGGTGGTGCTCGACCTCGGCCGGGTGCTCGCCGAAGGCACGGCGGCGCAGGTCCGGTCGGACCCGGCGGTACGCGAGGCCTACCTCGGCAGTGAGACCGGCGCGGCGGAGGGGGCCACCGAGGCTCGTGACGTCGACCCTTGACCCCTCACCGCCGGGCCTGCCCGGTCCCGTACGGATCCAGCAGCCACGAGCGGAGGGCGTCGTAGTCACGGTCGGTGAGCCCGAGGCGCGCGTCGACACGGTGAACCAGCGCGGGGCCCGGGTGGTGAGCCCCGACCCAGGCACGGTCGACGCCCGTGACCTCGTCGTCGACCCACGCGAACGGCCTGCCGGCCGCCCGGGCGACGAGGGTACGGGTCTTCCAGTGCAGCCCGGCGCGCGCGTCCCGTTCATCGACGTCGGACGGCTCGGGCCAGACCACCACGTCCAGCCGAGGAAGACCGATCAGCGGCGCGACGCACTCGTTCGCGTCCTCCGACCAGGTCGTGGCCCAGACCGGCTCGCACGCGAGGGAAGCCAGCTTGGCGCCGTGCTCCGGATCGATCCGGGCCAGGAGCGGATGGGCCTCGGCGTGGCGCGGATCGAGGCCGGTCGAATGGTTCGGATACTGCCCGGGGTCCCCGCCGAACGGGATGAGCGGTCCATCGACGTCGAGAAAGAGCAGCGGAAGCCGGAGGGAGCTGGTCACAGCGGCCCACCCTAACGACGGGCCGGGGCCCCGCTCCGGTCGGGCGGCGGGTGTCGGTGGGGGAGTGGGGGAGGGGGCGAGCCGACGGTCGACCCATCGGAACAGCCCTGAGGCGCCCACACGACGTGCGGGCGCCTCAGGGTGCGGGAGCAGGGCTCAGCCGCGGATGATGTTCTCCGCCTGGGGGCCCTTCTGGCCCTGGGTGATGTCGAACGTCACCGTCTCGCCCTCGGTCAGTTCGCGGTATCCGTTGCCGGAGATGTTGGAGTAGTGGGCGAAGACGTCAGGTCCGCCCCCGTCCTGGGCGATGAAGCCGAAGCCCTTTTCGGAGTTGAACCACTTCACGGTGCCGCTGGCCATGCTCGTCCTTCTGGTCAATTCAGCGGTGGCCCGGAGAGGGCCACCCCCGGCGCCCCCATCGGACGCCCGAACCAGTACTGCCCCACTGGACCCTCGCCTACACCCGATCCCAAAATCTTGCTCCGGAGAGCCGTCCGCACCCTCCCGGCCGGGCCCGCGCCGAGAGGCCCTACGTGCTCTCCAGGTCGGTGAGGGTCGACCGGAGCCACGCGACTTCCGTCCGGCTCGTGGCACGGGCGACGGTGAGAATTCCGCGGCGGAACGGGTCGTCCAGGTCCTCGGCGCGCAGGGGACGCTCGCCGTCGTAGAAGAAGCTGGCGGGCTCTTCCAGGAAGGCGAGACGGCGCCGGAGGACGGCGGCCTGGGAGGCAGGGTCGTCGAGGTGACGCAGGAAGGCCAGGAGGGTGAACCAGCGGTTCTCGTCGGTCACTTCGGCACCTGCGGCGTCCGCGAGACGGTGGCGCAGCTCGTCCCGGCCGGCGTCGGTGAGGGTGAGGACCTGCCGGGGGGCCGCGGCGGGGCCGGGCCGGATCTCCCGGACGAGCAGACCGGCCCTCTCCAGGCGCTTGATGGCCGGGTACAGCGTGGACTCGCCGACCGGGCGCACATGGCCCGTGAGGGCGGTGATGCGCTTGCGCAGCTCGTAGCCGTGCAGCGGGGTCTCGTAGAGGAAGCCGAGGATCGAGAGTTCCAGCATGCCCGCATTCTCTCCCATGGCGACGATGCCGTAGTACTGTGATGGCGTAGTACTGCGGTGACGTAGTACTGGGGTGCCGAGAGCAGGGGAAAGGGGAACGGGCGGTGCGTGGGGCGCGATTCGACGAGCGGGGCAGTGTCATCCGATGGACCGAGGCGGACGGGGAGGGGCCCGCGGTGGTGTTCGTCCACGGACTGGGGGCCGCCTCCACGGTCTACCACGCTCACATCGGGGCCCGACGCGAGCTCGCGGGCCGGCGGATCCTCTTCGTCGACCTGCCGGGACACGGCATCAGCGACCGGCCCGCCGACTTCGGCTACGCCCTGGAGGATCACGCGGACGCGCTGGCCGCCGCGCTCGACGCGGCCCGGACCGGCGACGCGGTGCTCGCCGGACACAGCATGGGCGGAGCGGTCGCCGTCGTCCTCGCCCACCGCAGGCCCGACCTGGTCGGGCGGCTCGTCGTGGCGGAGGGCAACTTCGATCCGTTCCCGCCGCCCACGGCGGGCAGCAGCGGCATCGCGTCGTACACCGAGGAGGAGTTCGTACGCGGCGGGGGTTTCGCCCGCGTCCTGGAACGCGTCGGCCCCACGTGGGCGGCCACGATGCGACTGGCCGACCCGCTGGCCCTGCACCGGTCAGCCGTCCACCTGGTGCGGGGCACGGACCCCGTGATGCGCGAGATGCTGCTCCACGCGCGCGTGCCGCGCGTCTACCTCCAGGGTGAGCGGAGCGGGGATCTGCCCGGCGCGGACGGCCTCCGGACGGCCGGTGTGGACGTCGTGACCGTGCCCGGCGCCGGTCACAACGTCATGTTCGACAATCCCGCCGTCTTCGCCCGGGCGGTGGCCGGCCGGTGACTGCCTCGACGGCACGGCGAGCGCCCGCCGTGACGACGGGCGCTCGCCGTGGCTCAAGGCCAGGACCAGGCCACGGCGGGCGCGCCCCCCGGTTCGATCAGGACCAGGACGAGGCCACCAACGACCTCTCCGCCGCCGCCAGATGCACGGCCGAGGCGAGCCAGGCCCGCGCGTAGTCGTCGGCCGAGGCGTCGGTGAGGCGGCCGAAGGCGTCACGGGGACGGCGGCCCGCCTCCTCGGTCAGGGACCGGGCGAGGTGCGCCGCCCCGGCCAGACCCGCCCGGGTCAGCCGGGCGACCAGCGAGGCCGCTTCCGCTCCTCGGCCCGCCTCCGCCACCGTGCGCCGCCCGCCCGCCACGCCCGCCTCCAGCAGGCGCCGCACCCGCCACAACGGCGCGTCCGCCAGGGGGTCGGGACCCGCGGCCACCGCCTCCGGGACCGCCGGGCCCACCCCCTCGCGGGGGAAGTGCTCGCCCTGCAACCGGTCGTAGCCGAGATCGGCACGGCCCTTCCACTCCGCCGGCAGCCGCAGCGTGACCGGAGCCCCCGGCACCGGCCCGACCGCCAGCGGCCGAAGCGTCGCCGCCCGGTCCAGATCGGGGCGGCCCAGCACTCGCAGAGCGAGTCCCGGGTACTGGGCGATCCGCCGCAGGTTCGCCGCGTGCGGCAGCTCCGGGTGGGGGTGCGCGGCGCGAAGCCGCACCAACGGCCCCTCCCCGGCGACACGGACGACGACAGCGTCACCGGCCGCCCCGATCACCTCGACGTCACAGCCCAGCAGCGCCGTCGCCGGCCCGTCGGCCTCGCCCGCCCCGGGTCCGTCCCCGGCCAGCGCGGCGGTCATCGCCTCCCGCACCGGCCGGGCGAACAGCGCGGCGACGGGCTCCTCGGACCAGTCCACACCCCGCAGCGGCGTCGCGCTGACCCCACGCCCCGCACCGAGCCGCCCGTCGGCGGAGACGGTCGCGCCGACGATCCGCAGACCCCCGCGCGCCAGCCCCGCGTGGTCCAGGACCGCGCCGCCGAGCGCCACCTGGGCCGAGCCCGCGCCCTTCGCGCGGGAGAGACCGCCGGGCCGCACGTCCGACACCGTGTAGAAGGCTCCTTCCGCACCGATCAGATGCGTCGTCACTCCGCCGTACCCGGTCGCGGACAGCACCGGCTCCCGGCACAGCCCGTACGCCCGCACGCTGCCGCCCTGCGCGTAGACCCGGCGCGCGGACGCCGCCGCACCCGCGTCGGCCGCCCCGGAGCTCAGCGCCGCCGCGCCCGCCAGCAACGTGCGGAACGCCTCCGCGAGGTCGCTCAGACGCTGGCCCTCGCGCCGCTCGCGCGCCGCCCTGAGACCCCGTACCACCCGCAACGCGGCGGCCTCGGCGCGGGGAAGTCCCGCCAGCCGAGCCGTGTGGGCGGCGCGGAGCAGCTCGGCCTGCACCACCGCGCCACCCGCGGCGACACCGGCGGCCAAGGCCTCGGCGGCGGCGCCCCAGAGCCCCTCGGCGGCGCGCACCTGCGCGGGAGTGAGGGCGACCGGCTCGACACCGGAGGCGTCTGCCGCACGGCGCGGATCGTCCCCGGGTGCCGTGCGGGGGAGAGCCGGTCCGGACCCGTCGGGCCGGCCTTCGGGGGAGCCCTCTTCCACGGCGGCGGTCCCGTCCGGGGCCGGCTCCTGGTCGCCGTGCGCGTCGGCGTCGGCGAGGGGAGCCGCGCCCAGCACCGCGGCCCGGTGCAGGCAGCGAGGCGCCAGGAGGCAGCTGCACACGGCCTGGTCCGCGTGCGTGACCGCGCCGGACGGGCCCGGACGCAGGGTGACCGAGGCGTCCTCGCCGAAGGGGACCTCGACCGACCCGTCGGCCGAGGTGGCGGCTCGTGCGCCACAGTCCGCGACGGCCGCGTCGAGCTTCTTGCGCAGTCGTGCGCTCAACTGCTCCACGGCGTCCGCGAGGACGTCGGGGGCGACGGGAGGCAGCAGTCCGGTACTCAACGGGGTTCTCCACGGAGGCGGTCGCCCACCCAGCGGGCGAGGGCGAGCGGGCTGAGAGCGGCGACCGGCATGCCGGCCGCGACGAGTTGGCGTGCCACGGGCACCGAGTAGCGCGGAGTGCCGGTGTCGTCGAGCGCCGCGCAGCCCAGCAGGTGGGCTCCGGACGAGGCCAGGGCG
The DNA here is from genome assembly GCF_042890295.1 of Streptomyces sp. NPDC002232. NCBI lineage: Bacteria > Bacillati > Actinomycetota > Actinomycetes > Kitasatosporales > Streptomycetaceae > Streptomyces > Streptomyces sp. NPDC002232. Next base: position 838,578 of record NZ_JBIARV010000004.1, read on the forward strand.
CGCACCTCGCCCAGCAGCCCGGCGAGCGGTGCACCCTCCTCGAAGTCGCTGACCACGACGACGAGCGTGCGGCTCGGCACGGTGATCAGCGAGCGCGCGTGCGCGAGACCGGCCGCGATGTGCGTCCCGCCGCCGACCCGGACCTCCAGGAGCAGCGACAGCGGATCCTCGACCCGGTCGGTCAGATCGATCACCCGGGTCGAGAAGGCCAGGAAGTGCGTGGACAGGGTCGGCACCCCGCCCAGGACCGCGGCCGTCAGCGCCGACCAGATCACCGAGGCCTCCATGGAACCGGAGACGTCCACGACGAGGACGAGCCGCCAGTCCGCCTCCTTGCTCGCCCGCGTGCTGAACACCGGGTGCTCCGGCACGACGACCAGTCGGCCGTCCTCGGCGCGCCGGGTGTGGGCGAGGTTGGCCCGGAGCGTACGGGCCAGGTCGAGGCGCCCGCCGGGGCGCCGGGTGGGGCGCGGGGTGGCCAGACCCGAGAGCGCCGGGCGCAGGCGGGTGGCCAGCTCCCGCGAGAGCTCGTCGACGAGCCGCTTCACCAGCGGACGCAGCCGGGCGAGCTGGGCCTCGGGCATGCCACCGGCCAGGGACAGCACCGAACCGAGCAGCTCCACCGAGGGGCGCACCGATTCCGGATCGAGCTGCGCGAGCACGTCGACGCGACCCGCTTCGGCGGCTCCCGCGAGGACCTCCTCGCGCACGTCGGAGCCGAAGAGCGCCTCCAACTCCGCCGCCCACTCGCGGGCGGTGGGGAAGGACGGGTCCTGGCCACCGCCCTGTCCGGGCGCGCCGCCGTCCAGGTCCTGCGCGCCCTCGCCGCGCCCCCGGCCGTACAGCTCGTCCAGGGCGTGGGCGTAGCGGCGGGCGTCCCCGCTGAGCCGTTCCTTGTGGCGGCCGAGCAGCAGGCGCCACCGGTCGGCGGGTCCGAGCCGCCGCTCCCCGTGCTCGGCGGCCGTGCTCGGCGGCGCGTCCGTATCGGCGGTCGCACCGTCCGCGGCCGTGGCCGCGGGGAGGGGACTCTCGGCCGCGTCCCCGCCCGACAGACCCAGGGCCTTCAGCGCGGCCGAGCCGGCGGCGTCGGCCGCCGCCCACAGGGCGAGCAGCTCGGCGGGGGCGTCGAGCGACAGGTCGAGCCGGTCGCCGAGCCGCTCGGTCACGGCCGTGAGCAGCCGCTCGCGAGCGGCCGGTGCCAGCGCGTCGAATCCGCCGCGCAGCGCCGGGAGACGGTCGAGGAACTCCGTGTCGGCCAGCGCGTCGACCCGGTCCATGAGCGGGGCGAGTACGTCCGGTGACGACTGGAGGAGGGGCCCGGCGGCCGTCAGCAGCCCCACGAGCCGCTTCGACAGCGCGCGGCGCGCCTCGGGGGTGGTGGCCCCGTCGATCCAGGCGGCCGTCCGGTCGCCGAGCCCGGGCACGTCGTCCAGGTCGAGCAGCACCCGCACGGCCAGGGCGGCGCCCTGGATGAGCGGGGAGCCGTCGGTGGCCAGCCCGGAGAGCGCGCGGTCGAGACGGAGGCCCAGGTGGCGGGCGGCCGTCCGGTCCGCCAGCGCCACGAGCGCCCCGGCGTCGTCGGCGCTGTCGCTCCCCGCGAGACCGGGCAGGGAACGCACCGCGGCTTCGAGGAGCGTCTCCGTGAGCGCGCCGGCCTTCGTGCGGGCGTCCTGGGTCGTGCCGGGGTAGTGGCCGCGCCGCAGCCCCTCCAACAGGTCCAGGGCCTGGAGGAGTTCCGGCAGGTCGGCGCTGTCGGGCAGCACGGCGGAGGCCTCGTGCAGGCGGGCGTCGACCAGTTCGGGCAGGTCGCAGCGGGCCGCTTCGACCAGACCGGTCAGGATCTGGGCGGGGGTGGGGCCTCCCTCGGCGTCCTCGCGGCGCGCGGTCGCGGCGAGGGTGCCGGCCGCGGCCTGGGCGGCGGTGACGCCGCGCACCCCGGCGAGATCGAGCCGGGCGGGCACCGACAGCGTCCACGCCAGACGCCACTTGGTGCCGAGCGCGGTGCCGTCGCCCGTGCTCGCCACGGCGAGGGGTTCGCCGTACGAGGCGCCTATCACCAGCAGCCGCCGGAGCAGCACCTCGCGGCGACCGTCCAGGGCCGAACGGAGCGGGTCGAGACGGACCTCGCGCCGGTCGGGCTCGTCCGGGCGGGGCAGTCGCAGTTCCGCGAGCTCGGCCTCGACCGAGGGGCCCAGGCCCGACCGGGGCGCGTGCGGGCTGATCCGGCCCCGCGCGGTGCCGACGAGCACGGTCTCGAGGGCGCGGGCCAGGGCCCGGCCCCGGCCGAGGGGCTCGCCCTGGCCGAGGACCGTGGTGACGGCCTCCAGGAGTTCACCGCGTCCGGGTGCGGGCAGTCCGCGCAGGGCCGCCAGGTCGCAGGCGAGGCGCAGCGTCTCCGCGGCCTCGCCGGTGCCCGCGGTGTGGCCCGCGCGCCGCATCTCCCGGCACAGACCGGTCAGCGCGTCGGCGGCCGCCTTCAGGATCCGGTCGGGATCGCCCGCCGCGCCGAGCACGGCCTGCTGCCACAGCGGGTCGCGGATGCCGGCGGGGTAGCCGGACCGGGAGTCGAGCAGGTCGAAGGAGTACGGGACGAGCGAGGTGACGGCGGCGTCGTCGTGCCCCGCGCGACGGTCGGCCGGCGCGACCGCCGTCGACTCCGTGGCGCCGTCCGGCGGCCCGGGACGGCCCTCCTCGGGGCCGTCCGCGCGGTCCGTCGTGTGCGCGGTGGCGGGGCCGGTCCCGGTGGCCGAAGCCCCCTCGCCCCGCTCCTGCGCGGGCGCCAGGAGCGCGGGCGCGTGGAAGGCGCCGATCACCGCCGCCACGCGCCGCCCTCCGGCGGAGGCGTCGGCGACGACCCGCCGCATCCGCTCCTCGCGCGCCAGGTCGACGGCGGGCACGACGGCGTCGGTGCGCAGGGCCCAGCCCACGCCCAGCGCGGCGCGCCGCACCGCGTCGGGGGCGCAGCCCGGAGCCAGTACCTCCACCGCGCGGTCCCACAGGTCGTCGCCGTCACGACCGGTCCCGGCGGCGACGAGCCCGTCGGCGTACGAACCCCGCCCGCGCGCCTCGGAATCCGGACGGACGCCGTCCCCCGGGTCCGGCTCGGGCACCGGCCCGTGCTCATCGGCCGCCCAGCCGGGGTCGCCCAGGGGAAGGTCGCAGCACACGACCTCCGCGCCACGCTCCCGGGCCCACCGGACGGCGGCGAGCTCCGGCGAGAAGTCCGCGAACGGGTAGAACGACAGCCGCCCGCCCTCACCCGCCCCGGCCAGGGCCACCGGGGCGACGGTCTCGGGATCCGCGAGGTGCTCCAGCCAGGGCTGGAAGTCGGCGGGAAGCTCGACGCAGACCACCTCGGCCCGCGCCTCGTCAAGCAGCGCGGGCACGACCGCGGCGAGGGCGGGGCTGTGGTGCCGTACGCCGAGCAGATACGGCGTGCGGGACGCGGCCAGCGCGTCCACCGCGGCTCGGGGATCGACGGTCGACGTCACCGCAGGCTCCCGCGCAGGTCCCAGAGGCGGCGCCACATCGCGGAGCCGCCCTCGGCCCGGCGGCGCACCGGGCCGTCCCAGTAGCCGAGCAGCCGCGCGTGGTCGGCCGGGTCGTCCTTGCGGACCACGCCAAGCAGATGGCCCGGCAGCAGGTCCAGCACGTCCCCGTCCGGAAGGTAGGCGGCCGAGACGCCCAGCGACGCCGCCACCTGCACGGCCTCGGCGGTGGACATGACCGTGCCCGGCCGCTCCACGTCCCAGCCCTCGGTGGAGCGGCCGGACCGCAGGTCGCGGAAGACCGTGACGAGGGCGTCCAGGACGGCGTCGTCGACGGCGAAGGCCGCGCCCGCGCGCTGCACGGCGGCGACGGCCTGGCGGCGGATCAGCACCGCCTCGGCGTCGGCGTCGGCGATCGGGTCCACGGTCTCGAAGTTGAAGCGGCGCTTCAGCGCGGCGGACATCTCCGAGACGCCGCGGTCGCGCAGGTTGGCGGTGGCGATGACGGTGAAGCCCGGGGCGGCGCGGACCACCGCGTCCTCGGTGGCGGTCAGTTCGGGCACGGTGATCCGCCGGTCCGACAGGAGGGAGACGAGGGCGTCCTGGACCTCCGGCAGACACCGGGTGATCTCCTCGACCCGCACCACGCGCCCCGTCCGCATGGCGGAGAGCACGGGGGAGTCCACCAGGGCCTGCGGGGTGGGTCCCTGGGCGAGCAGCAGCGCGTAGTTCCAGCCGTACCGGAAGGCGTCCTCGGTGGTGCCCGCGGTGCCCTGCACGGTCAGGGCACTGGTGCCGCAGACGGCGGCCGAGAGCAGCTCCGACAGCATCGACTTGGCCGTACCGGGCTCACCGGTGAGCAGCAGCCCGCGCTCTCCGGCGAGGGTGACCACGCACCGCTCGACCAGGGCCCGCTCGCCGACGAACTTGGGCGGGATCACGAGCTTGGACGGCAGGTCGGCGTGGCGCTCTGCCAGAGCCAGCTCCCGGCCGTCGCTGCCGCAGACGAACGTGACGACCGCGCGGGGGGTGAGCGCCCAGCCGGGCGGCCGCGGGCCGGGGTCCTGCGCGGCGAGGAAGGCGAGCTCGACCGCGTACCGCTCCTCGGCGGGCATGCCCTGCCGGGCGGTCGCGGTCTGTTCGGTGACAGTCATTCGGGATTCCTTCGTCATGGTGCGACGTGCTTGCGTACGGGAGGGGAGGGGCCGGTGCGGCGCACCCGGGGGCCGGGGCGCCGCACCGACGACGGGGCGGCCCGTCGGCGACGGCTCAGGCGCCGCCCGGCGGTGCTCGCCGGAGACCTGTCCCCGGCGAGCGCGCCCTCACGGGCGGTGCTCCGGGAGGCGCCTCACCGGCGGCGCCTGGTGCGCCGGACCTTCAGCTCCTCGAAGCGCGGGACGTCGCCGTCGAGGACCCGTCGCCACGCCCGCGCGAACAGCTCGGCGGCCGGTTCGGTCGGCACCAGGACGCCCAGGACCGGCCGGGTGCCCGTGGCCGCTCCGTACATCGGCAGCTTCCACTGCTCGACGGGCAGGAGCGGCGAGGTCTGCTCCGACCAGGCCCCGGGGAGGAAGAGGGAGCGCCCCGCCCGGGCCCGCACGGCCGACACGACCAGCTCGGTCCCGGCCAGCTCCGCACGGGCCGCCTTCAGACGGGCCGGCTTCCAGCCCGTCCACCGCGCCGTGACGCGGTCGGTCGGGTCGGGCATGGCGAGCAGCATCAGGTACAGCGTCGCCGCGTCGGCGCCCAGACCGTGCGCACCGGCGACCTCGGCCACCAGCTCCGGGACCGAACGCGACGGGTCCTGCGGCCACCACGTGCCCTCGTCGTCCGTCCCGCCGGCGACGGGCGCCCCCGGGTCGGCCAGCAGCCGCGCGAACGCGGGGTCGTGCACGCGCCGCAGGGCCGTCTCGACCGCCGTGGGCTCCTGATCGGCGCCGCGCAGCGCGACCAGATACGGGTCGGACCCGGTGGAGTCCAGCAGAGCGGGCCGGACGGCGGGCAGCGGCTGGCCGTCGTGCGTGGCCATGAGCACCGCACCGTACCGCTCGTGGTCCGGAGCCGTCTCCGTCGGAGCGCCGGCCACCTTCCGGAAGTCCGCGAGGCTCGTGTAGTGGCCCACCGCGAGCAGTAGTTCGGGAGCGGCCAGCCGCTGCCGCACCGCGGTGAGGGCACCCGGCAGGGCGGCCCGGACCGGATCGCCCGCGGGCAGCCGGTGTGCCAGCCACGTCGACAGGCCGATCGCGCCGGACAGCACCGCCGAGTCGAAAGGCGCCTCGGCCGGAGCCACCGTCGCCGGACGGTCGCCGTCGATGCGCCACGCCAGGTCGACACCGAGCTCCGGCGACGACGCCGGATCCAGCAGCGCCGGGAGCGCGCGGTGCGCGGGCCAGCCGCCGCGGGCCCCGCGCGCGGCCTCCGCCGCCAGCCAGTCGGGCACCTGGCGGCGCCGTCCCACCCGCTCGTTCCACACGGCCGCCGCCGACGCGACGTCGGGGCCCTCCGTCCACAGCCGTGCCGGGTCCTCGGGCAGGAGAGCCGCGAGGACCGCCCGCCGCACCTCGACCGTGACCGCGCGCAGCTCGTCGCGGGCGTGCCCCGCCTCGGCCACCTTCAGACCGAGCCTCGTGCGGAGCTCGGTCGGCAGGAAGTTCTTCTCCCAGCTGTCCACGTCGGGCATGCCCGCGAGAACGATCCGCGCCAGCGGCCCGGACGCACCGGTGAGGCGGCTGAACTCGTCGGCCGCCGCCGGCAGGAAGGGCGCCTCACCACGGGCGCGTGCCTCCCGCAGGAAGAGCGTCAGCCACTCCGCCTCGCGCACCCGGTCGCCCACCGGCGCTTCACCGCGCGGGGTGTACGGGCCCGGCACCTCGAAGCGACCGCTCGGGTCGTGGAGCAGCGCGCCGAACTCCCGGCCGTCGTGCACGCCCGCGTTGTGCTCGGTGAAGCCGAGTGCCGCCCCGCCGCCCAGGGGCAGCACACTGCGGTGGGAGGAGCTGCGCTCCTGCCCGTCCGGGGTGTGCAGATGAGGCGTCGTCAGATGGACCAGCACCCGGCGCCACCGGCCGGCCGACGCCGCCGTGGAGCCCAGCCCCAGTGCGTCGACCTGGTCGAGGACACCGAACAGGGCCTTCCGGTGCGCCGGGGTGCCGCCGGGCGCGACCGCCCGGTAGGCGATCGCGGCCGGGTCGTCGAGGAGGGAGACGAAGGGCAGCCCGCTGTAGGGCAGCGACGGCAGGTCGAAGTGCAGCCGGCCGGGCAGCACCGCGCCCGAGGTGTCCGCCGACACCGCGGCCAGCGCCTCCAGATACTGGTGGGTCACGTCGCTGTCCGCCCCGTACCGGTAGTAGCCGGAGCCGACGATGCCGTGCAGCGCCTTCCCGATCAGCTGGTCGCTCGGACCCTCGACACGGGCCTGGGCCGGCTGGGCGGACGGGTCGAGGCGTGCGGCCACGGCGTCGAGCGCCTTCTGCTGCCGCACCGCGAAGCGCAGCACCTTCACCACACCGGCGATCATCTCGGGCGCCGTGACCTGCGGCAGCGCGGCGCTCACCAGCTCGGGCAGGTCCGCCGCCCGCTCCGCGAGCGCGGCGGCCTTCAGCAGGACACCGGCCGCCTCGGCGTCGGCCGCCCGCAGCGCCGCCGACCCCAGCGGGTCACGCGCCCGCAGCATGTGCAGGTACGGCAGCGGCGGCAGGGCCTGGGCCGCGGTCCCGTACAGCTCGTTGCGGTGGTCGCACGAGGCCGTGGCCGTCACCACACCCTCCGGATCGCTCAGCGACAGCTCACGCCACTGCCGCGTCAGCGCCCGGGGCCGCTCGTCCCCGGGGAACGTCAGCGCGGCGACGGGCACGTCCGCGCCCTCGGGGAGGCTGACGACCCGTCCGGTCGTGTCCTCGCCCTGGTAGCCGCCGTCGGGCAGACGCACCACCCGCCAGCCGAGCAGCCCGTCCGAGGACGTCCCCTGCGCCGAACCGTCCACCGCGGGCCCGGGCCGCACCCAGGACACGGCGGCCGCCAGCTCCGCCCCGTGGCCGTGCGGCCGCAGCGCGTCCGCGAGGAAGCCGGGCTGCGAACGCCGGCCGTGGACGCCCCCGACGGGGTCGTACTCGACCCAGCCGGTGTCCTCCGCCTCGCCCCCGCTCCGCCACACCCAGTACGACGTGCCGTCGGACACCAGCGTGCGCTCCCCGGGCAGCTTCGTGTCCCCCACGTTCAGGACGCCGCCGCCGGTGGTGCGGCCGCCCCCCGGAAGCGGGAGGCTGGGGTGCGGCGAACGCAGCGTCCAGTGGTCGGCGCCGACGATGTCGAAGACGGAGTCCGGCGCCGTGTGCCAGTACCCCTGCGCCTCCCCCTGCCCGTACGAGCTCCAGAACACCAGCAGCGCGCCGTCCACGTAGTGGAAGCCCATGCGCCGCACGGACGACGCGGCGGGCACCCGCAGATCGTGCACGAGAACGGTCGACTCGGAGTCGATCACGCGCACCTGGGCCGCGTTGGCCACGATCAGGTACGGCCACGCCTCGGCGACCGTCGGCGCCTCGCCGCCCTGCCGCGCGGGCGCCAGCTCCGCCAGCGCCTCCTCCCACGCGGGCCAGCGAAGCTCCTCCCACAGGCCGCCGCGCAGGGTCCGCGCCACGCTCGCGCCGAGATCGGCGCCGGCCGCCGCCGCGACCTCCCGCGGCGCGAGGGCCAGGGCCTCGGCGGGGAGCCACGACAACCGGTCGATCGCCTGCGGCAGTCCCGGGAGCCCGGCCGCCACCGAGGCCTCCGCCACCTCGCGCATCCACTCCGCGAGCATCGGCCGGCCGCCGGGCGAGGCGGCGAGCCGCCGCATCACGTCCGCGCCGGCCGACGCGCCGTTGTAGCCGTCCGCCCCGCGCCGGAACGCGGGCCGGAAGCGGAGGTCGGCCGCCAGGGCCACCAGATCCCGGCGCTCCTCGCCGCGCGCCCAGTCCGACAGGTTCAGGGCGTCACCCCGCCGGTGCGGGGCGCGCTCCTCCTCGGGGTCGGCGACCGCGAGGCCCCGCGCCAGCAGGAGGTCCAGCAGATTCAGGTCCTCGACGCCGATCCGCAGGAACCGCCCGCCCTCGGGCCGCACCGCCAGGTCGGCGGCCAGCCGCCCGGCGGCCCGCTCGACCAGCGGGAGCAGGGCGGACGGCGTCGGGCGAGGGCCCCAGCCCCGGTGCCGCGCCGCGTGGAACCGCTCCAGCCAGCCGGCGGCACCGTCGGAGCACCGCTCCTCCTCCGGGACGTCCGCATCCGTGAGACCGGCGTCGGCCCCCGACTCCGCGAGGAGCCCGAGCCACAGCTCGGTCATGTCGCCGTCGTCCCCGGGCGGCGTCATCGACAGCAGCGTGCCGCGCGCGGACGGCACGCGCCGGGCCAGCGCGACCAGCGCGCCGCGGTGCGCCTTCCACCAGCCGGTGGCGGCCCGCAGGGTGGCCGGCAGGGGCAGCAGCTCGGCCAGGTAGTCCTGCTCCGCCTCGCTCCCCGACAGGGCGGCGGCGCGGGCGAGCCGCCTCAGCTCCGTCGCGGCCTGGGCGGACGGCGCGAGGCCCCCGGCGGTCCGGCGCACGCACAGCCGGCGGAACCGCTCGTACGCCTCGACCGGGGCGAGCCGGGCCGACAGCTCCTTCCCGTACGCGGTCAGCACCTTCACCGGCAGGGCCCCGGCCAGCGCGAACTCCAGGAACACGGCGTCGAGCCGGTCCTCGTCGACGGTCAGCCCGTGCTGCGCCTCGCTCGTACGGGCGCGGCCGAACAACTGGCCGGCGTACGTGGTGTTCTCGACGCCGAGGAAGACCCGCGCGGCCTGCTCGTAGAAGACGGGCAGGAAGTGCGGGACGGCCGAGGCGAGCCGCCCGGCCAGCTCCTGGCAGGCGTCCAGCGCGGCCTTCGGCTTCGTCCTGGCCTGCCGGGCCAGCCGGTCGAGCTCCGGCACGACGGCCAGGGCGTGGTGTCCGTCCTCCGGGTGGTGCACCAGCACCCACTCGGGGAACCCGAGCTCCTGCCGCCGGCCGAGACCGACCACCACCGGCTCGCCCTGCGGCTCAAGCCCCAGGAAACCGGCCGCGAGGTCCTCGGCCGGGCCGAGCTCGGCCGCGGCCAGCCGCACGACCACGCGGTCCTCGCCGAGCACCGCGTGTCCGTAGGACCGCGCGGTCAGTTCGACCGCCGAGGGCCCCGCGCCCCGCGCTCCGGCCGGGAGCACCGCCCCCGCCGCGAGCAGTTCCCTGTTGTCGTTCTCGCCGGTGCCGGTCACGCGTCCCCACCCTCTTCGATCGTGCGGCCGGCGTACAGCGCCGCGGCCATGCGCATTCCCTCGGACCAGGCCACCGGCCCGACCTCGCTCAGCCGCACCGCGCGGCCGTCCTCGTCGTGCCAGCTCAGCCCGCCGGTCTCCGACTCCCCGTCCCAGTACGGCTCGCCGATCCACACCGAAGCCTCCGTGCCCCGGCCCCCGTCGCGCACCTTGCAGGTCGCGTAGCCGCCGGACACCCGGTAGCCGAGGCTCGTGGCGCGGGCGGCGAGACCGAACCGCGAGGCGAACTTCCCGCCGGCGTAGTCCCGCACCTCCGTGGCGGTCGCCGCGCGCCCCCCGGCCTTCCCCCCGGTCTCCTCCGTGCCGTCCGGCCGCGCCCACGTGGCCCGGTGGATCTGTTCCACCTTCTGCGTGATGCCGAGGTCGGCGGCGAAGTCCCGTACGTCGTCCAGGTCCGGGAGGAGCACGGGGTGGGGCAGGGTCACCGTGCGCGGCGACAGCCGCACGGTCTCCCCGTCGAGATCGACCACCTTCAGCTCGCCGTCGGCGGTGACGTCCCGCAGGAAGCCCACCTCGTCCGGGTCGTCGCCCACGACGGCCATGTCCCGCAGCGCCGTCTGCCACGCCGCGTCCGGCCAGACCCGGGCGATCAGCTCGGTCGGAACCGGAAGCGACGACACCATCCAGGCGTCCACCTGCGCCACGCAGGAGGCCTCGTGCCGGTCCAGCCACTCGGTGAGCCGGCGCAGCCGGTCGACCTCGGGACTGTCACGCAAAGCCTTCGGCAGCGTCTTCAACTGCCGCCCCCCGACGCGCCGTGCGACCACACGCCCGTCCTCGAGGGTGATCTCGTACCCCTCACCCGCTGCCAGCCACGCCATGAGCCGTGCCCCTCCGCCAGTCCGTCAGATGTCGGCGCAGCCCGAACAGGGGGCGATGACGCCCCTGAGCTGCGATATGTGGGGAGACTAACCAGGGCCACTGACAACGGGGTCGGCCGCCTCGACACTCACGGGTAGGTTGCGGCCATGACCGGTGACTGGCGGACACGCCGCGTCGATGCCGCCCTCAGGGACGAGAACCCGACCGTCATGCGACGGATGGCCTCGGGGTTCGCGGTGATCGGGGACGTCCAGTTCCTCCCCGGATACTCGCTCCTCCTCGTGGACGACCCGTCGGTGCGGCGGCTGACGGATCTTCCGAGGGCGAAGCGGCTGGCGTTCCTGTCCGACATGGAGCGGCTGGGTGAGGCGGTCGAGCGCGTCTGCGGGCGCCTGGACCCGGCCTTCCGGCGGGTCAACCTGGAGATCCTGGGCAACACGGACCCCTACCTGCACGCCCACGTGTGGCCGCGGTTCGCGTGGGAGCCGCCCGAACTGGTGGGGCTTCCGGTGTGGCTCTACCCCCGGGAACGGTGGAGCGACGACAGCTTCCGGCTCGGCCCGCACCACGCCGAGCTGCGCGAGGCGATCGGCACCGCGCTGGACGAGCTGGGCTCGGACGGCTGAGGCGGGGGCCGCCGACGCCAAGGCGCCGGTCCCGGCCGGTTCACCTGCCATGGCGCCGTCGCGTCACCCCCAGGGGTTACCTCCCCGGTCCCATGGCCCGGCGAAGGAATCCGACGGTGGGTCAATGGTGCGGAGGAGGCGCGGGTGACACCGTTTTCCCTGTTCACGGACCGTCCGTGAAAGCGCATGTGACGACCTGCCACCGACGGAGGCCCCATGACCACCAAGCCGACCACCAGCCGGACGGGCCTGACGCGACGCGGTCTGCTGGGCGCCGCGCTGGCCGCCGGCGCCGCGCTGCCGCTCGCCTCCGTGGCGGGGCCCGCGTGGGCCGGATCCGGAGCGGATTCCCCCACGGCGGAACGGTTCACGCTGCCCACGCCCACCGGGCCGTACCCGGTCGGCACCGTCCAGCTGCACCTCGTGGACCGCTCGCGCCCCGACGCCCTCGCGGGTCCCGGGCACTTCCGCGAGCTGATGGCCACCGTCTGGTACCCCGCGCGCGACGTCCACCGGTACCCGGTGGCGCCGTGGATGCCGGACGGCGCGTTCCGGGCGTTCGTCGACGACGCCGGGTTCGGCGAACTGGCCTCCCTGGGGCCGCTCACCGCCGGTCACGTGGGCGCTCCCGTGCGACGAACGGGCCGGAGGCTGCCCGTCGTCGTCTTCTCGCACGGGGCGCACAGCCACCAGGGCGACCACACGGTGGTGGTCCAGGAGCTCGCGGGGCACGGCTACGCGGTGGTCACGGTGGCCCACCCGTACGACACGTACACGGAGTTCCCCGACGGCCGGATCGCCGTTCCGCTCCTCGACCCGCGGGCCCCGACGCTGCCCGGGGACTTCGCCGCCGACCTCCGCTTCGTCCTCGACTGCGTCGAGCGGCTCGCCGCCGGGCACAATCCCGACGCCGAGCGCAGGAAGCTGCCGGCCGGGCTGCTCGGTTCCCTCGACCCCCGGCGCATGGGCGCGTTCGGCTGGTCGAAGGGCGGGACCGCCACCGCCTGCGCCATGCTCGCGGACCGGCGCATCCGGGCCGGGGTGAGCCTCGACGGCCCGATGCGGATGAACCCGCCCCTCACCGGCGACCTCGATCGCCCCTTCCTGATGATGACCGCCGAGTTCACCAGGGCCAATGATCCCGCGGCCGAGGCGTTCTGGTCCCACCTGCGGGGCGGGCGGCTGAACATCGAGGCCAGGGGCGCGGCCCACGTCTCCTACGGCGACAACGAGGCCCTGTTCCCGCAGGTGGCGCGGAGGTACGGATGGAGCCCGCAGCAGCTCCAGGACGTGATCGGCACCCTCGGCCCCGACCAGGCGGTACGGATCCAGCAGGCCTATCCGCTCGCGTTCTTCGACGAGCACCTGCGCCACCGGCGGAGCCGCCTGCTCGACGGGCCGTCCCCGGCCTTCCCGGCGGTGACGTTCCTGCCGTAGACGCGGGGGAGGACGGTCCCGGTCCGCACGGCGAGGAGAGCGACCTGGCCCTGCCCGCCGCGCTATGAGGACGCGTGCCCCGCTGAGCGCGCGGTGTGCGGGGGCCCGCCCCGGTGGGCGTCGGGTGCCTGTGACAGCGCAGGCACCCGACGCCCCTTCCTTCTAGGCCGCGGAGCACTCGAGGGAGAGGGCGAAGCGGCAGTGGATCAGGGTCCTGCGGGGTGCGGGCCGGGGAGGTCCGGCGGAGCGGCGATGGCGCGGGGCGCGGGGTTCCCGGTGGACGAGGAGGAGCGCCGCCAGCATCGGACCGCACGTCATGAGTATGAAGGTCATGACGTGGCCGCCGCCATCAGCGGGGCGGCCGGAGCCGCCGGTCGTCCCGGGACCTCGACCGCGGCCGCGGTCAGGAGGTGTCGAACGGCCCGGGAGCGGTTCGTGACGGTCAGGCGGCGGCCGCGCCGCGGCCACCACTCGAGGACGGCGAGGAAGCTGGAGTCGCAGAAGCCGACCCGTGCGGTGTCCAGGACCAGACCGGTGCAGCCGCCGTCGGCCGCCGAGGCCAGCAGCGCACGCAGCGGGGCGACGCTGTGGCAGTCGATCTCACCGGCGAGGCGCACGACCAGGGTGGTGCCGAGGGTGGTGCAGGCGGCGACGACTATGACGCCGGGCGCGTTGTCCGCGCCCGAGTCGTGCACGACGGGGAAGGCAGGGGCAGCGAGGACGGTGGGCAGTATCGGAGCTTCGCTTGAGGTTCTCACAGACCCATCAACGTCGCGCACACGGTCCCGGGTGACGCGGCGCGCGGCCCTTTCACCCCATGTGAGCAGCACCGATACCCAGCACGAGCGAAACTTTCCACCCGTACGAGTCAGAAGCGAGCGTCCCTGCGCCCGGCCACGCGTCGGCGCCGTGCGGACGCGGACCGGTCCGCCGATGTCGTCGGCGGACCGGTCCGGCCGCTCGCGGCTAGCTGAGGGTCTGCACGGCCGCCGCGTCGTACGGCTTGAGCTCGTCGGTCCGCCCCGAGAGCACCTTCGCCGCCCACTCCGGGTCCTGGAGCAGCGCGCGGCCGACGGCGACCATGTCGAACTCGTCGCGCTCCAGGCGGTCGAGGAGGTCGTCGATGCCCTGGACCGGGGCGCCCGCGCCGGCGAACGCGTGGATGAAGTCGCCGTCGAGACCGACCGAACCGACGGTGATGGTGGGCCGTCCGGTCAGCTTCTTGGTCCAGCCCGCCAGGTTCAGGTCCGATCCCTCGAACTCGGGGATCCAGTGGCGACGGGTCGAGGCGTGGAACGCGTCGACCCCGGCGGCGGCGAGCGGGGCGAGGATCGACTCCAGCTCCTGCGGGGTCCCGGCGAGCCGCGCGTCGTAGGCGTCCTGCTTCCACTGCGAGTAGCGGAAGATCACCGGGAACTCGGGCGACACGGCCTCGCGGACCGCGGAGACGATCTCGGCCGCGAACCTCGTGCGGGCCACGGCGTCGCCACCGTAGGCGTCGGTGCGGCGGTTCGTGCCCGCCCACAGGAACTGGTCGATGAGGTATCCGTGGGCGCCGTGCAGCTCGACGCCGTCGAAACCGATGCGCTCGGCGGCCGCGGCGGCCTCCGCGAAGGCGCCGATGACGTCGTCCAGGTCGCTCTGGGTCATCGCCTGGCCCGTGCCCTCGGTGCCGTCGGTGCGGATGCCCGACGGACCCATCGCGGGGGCGTCGGCGAACGGGGCCTGGCCCTGCTGCCGCACCATGCCGATGTGCCACAGCTGGGGCACGATCGTGCCGCCCGCCGCGTGCACGGCGTCGGCGACCTTCGCCCAGCCCGCCAGCTGCTCCTCGCCGTGGAAGCGCGGCACGCGGTCGCTCTGCCCGGCCGACGCGTGGCCGACGTAGGTGCCCTCGGTGACGATCAGGCCCACACCGGCGGCGGCGCGGCGGGCGTAGTACGACCGGACGTCCTCGCCGGGGACGCCGCCGGGGGAGAACATGCGCGTCATCGGCGCCATCGCGATGCGGTTCGGGACGGTCAGGCCGTTCAGCGCGACGGGCCGGGAAAGGATCTCGGCCGCGCGGGAGGTGGGGGACGCGGTGGCGGTCACGGGTACGCTCCTCATGGCAACTACTTGACAATCTTGATGCTTGAGAACTTCATGTAATACCGAGGACGGTAGAGGTCAATGCTTGAGGTAGTCAAGTATCTCTGGCTAGAGTGGACCCATGACAGAAGCCCCCCGCGTCGGAACGGACCAGCTCATGGAGCTGCTCTCCGTGTCGCTCGGCGTCTACTACGGCGACTTCACCGTCGCCGCGGCGAGTGAGAACCTCACGGCGAGCCAGGGCAAGGCACTCACCGTGCTGCGCCGGGGGCCGGCCGCGATGCGCGCCCTGGCCGAGACCCTGACCTGCGACGCCTCCAACATCACCGGGATCATCGACCGGCTGGAGAAGCGCGGCCTGGTGCGCCGTGAGGCCGACGCCTCCGACCGGCGCGTCAAGAACGTCGTCCTCACGGCCGAGGGCGAGCGCGTCACCGACGCGATCCGCGCGAAGATGCGCGCCACGCAGGAGGGCCTGGAGCGGCTCGACGAGCAGGACCGGAAGGCCCTCCACACCCTCCTGGAGCGGGTCTTCGTCCCGCCGCCCTCCGCCTGACCCGCGTCGGCGCCCGGCGAGGTCTCGGCGCGCCGCGCAGGCGCCGAGGCGACGGCTCGGACCGGGTGCACCGCGCGGTCCCGCTCCGGTACGAGGCTGTGTACCGGAGCGGGAAGGCTGAGTACGCGCACTCATGCCGGGTCGCGCCGGGGGCGAGAAGGATGACGGCACACCCCCGACACGAGGAGCCGGCGATGTCCGTCACGCACCCGATCTTCCGCCCGTCGCACGACGCGCGTCCGGTCCCCGGCCGCAGGCTGCCGACCGTCCTCGCGCTCGCCGTGGCCGTGGTGCTCGTGGTGTCGGCCTTCGGCGCGACGGACCCGACCACCTGGCTGCTGGAGACCGTCTGGGTCATCCTGGGCCTGCCGCTGGTCGTCCTGCTGCGCAAGCGGTTCCCGCTGAGCGGTCTGCTGTGCGGCCTGCTCGCCGTGCACGCCACGGTCCTCGCCGTGGGCGGGCACTACACGTACGCGGAGGTGCCGGCCGGCGACTGGGTCCGCGACTGGTTCGGCCTGGACCGCAACCCGTACGACCGCTTCGGCCACCTCATGCAGGGCTTCGTACCGGCCGTCCTGGTCCGCGAACTCCTCGTCCGCACCTCCCCGTTGCGCGGAAGCCGCTGGCTCGCCCCGCTGACCGTCTGCGCCTGCCTCGCGTTCAGCGCCGTCTTCGAGATGCTGGAGTGGCTCGCGGCCGTCACCGGCGGTCAGGCGGCCGACGCCTTCCTCGCGACCCAGGGCGACGTGTGGGACACCCAGTGGGACATGTTCTGCGCGCTGATCGGTGCCACGTGCTCCGTGCTCCTGCTGAGCCGTGTCCACGACCGGTCCGTCGGCCGCCTCGCGCTCCCGGTACGGGACTGAGCGGGCGCGTCAGTTCGGCGCCGCTTCGCTCGCCTGGGCGGTGACGATGCGGGGGAGGGCGCCGGGGTGCTCCCGCGCGAGCCAGTCGACGAGCTCCTCCCGCACGGCGACCCGGGTCGTCCACAGGTCGTCGGGGTCCTTGGCGGTCACCAGGGCGCGGACGGTGATGCCGGTCGGCGAGGTGTCGGTCACGGCGAGGTCCCACCCCCGGCCGTCCCAGCCGGAGCAGGTGTCGAGGAACGCGCGCAGGTGCTTGCGCATCAGGTCCACGGGCGCGGAGTGGTCGCAGTGCAGGAACACGGTGCCGGTCAGCTCGCTGCCGCCCCGCGACCAGTTCTCGAAGGGGCGGGAGGTGAAGTACGACACCGGCAGGGTGACGCGGCGTTCGTCCCAGGTCCTGACGGTGAGGAAGGTGAGGGTCACCTCCTCCACGGTGCCCCACTCGCCGTCGACGACCACCGTGTCGCCGATCCGGACCATGTCGCCGAAGGCGATCTGGAACCCCGCGAAGAGGTTCCCCAGCGTCGACTGCGCCGCGACGCCGGCCACGATGCCGATGATCCCGGCGGAGGCGAGCAGTGAGGTCCCCAGTCCCCGGAAGGTGGGGAACGTGACGAGCACGAAGGCGGCGGCGATCACGCCCACCGCCACGGACACCACCCGGGTGAGCAGCGTGACCTGCGTGCGGACGCGGCGCAGCCGGGCCGCGTCCCGGGTACGGGCCGCGTAGCGCGCGTACGCGGACTCCACGACGGCCGAGACGACGCGGACGGCGAGCCAGGCGCCGCCGCCGATCAGACACAGCAGGAGGACGTGGTCCAGCAGCCGGGCGCGGTCGATGAGCGGAGGCCAGTGGGTGGCGCGGTACGACCACCGGAAGACGGCGCACAACAGGACCGCGTACAGCGGCGTACGGCACCGCCTCAGCAACCCCCAGAGCGGTGTGTCGGGGTGACGTGCGTCCGCGTACCGCGCGAAGAGCTCCGCCGCCCGGCCCGCGGCCAGAGCCACCAGCACCGAGCCGCCGAGGACGATCGTCAGTCGAACAACGCTTTCCATGACTCCCCAGTCGACGAAAGGAACGTGATCGTCTCTCGCCTCACCGCCGGGCCGTCCGGCAAACACAGCCGGGCCGGACCCAGCGGGCCGGGCCCGGCCGCGGGCGGTCGCCCCGGACCGGCGGCTCAGCGCGGCCGAGGGTGCCATTCGACGAGCAGGACGGTGGCGTCGTCGTGCAGGCGCCGGCCCTGGTGGACGAGGATCTGCTGGACCAGACGGCGCAGGGTCTCGGGCGCGGGCAGGTCGTCCGTCAGGGCCCGGACGACGGCGTCGGCCAGGCGGGCCTCGCCGAAGAGCTCGCCGCCGGCGGAACGCGCCTCGGTGACGCCGTCGGTGAAGAGCAGCACCCGGTCGCCCGGATGCAACTGGACGCTGTGGACCAGCGGATCCGGCAGGTCGTACCCGGCCAGCCCGAGCGGCGGCCGGGGGGTCCGGGCGAGGGCGTCGGCGACGACATGGCCGTCGCGGATCAGCATCGGCGGGGGATGGCCGCAGTTGACCCAGTCCAGGCGGCCGGTGGCGGTGTCCAGGTCGGCGATGACGCAGGTCAGCAGCCGCTCGGGGATCCAGCGGTCCAGGGTGCGGCCGATCTCCCGGGCGATGGCGTCGAGACCGCCGCCCGCGCGCCGGGTGGACCGGCACGCGGCCAGCGCGGCGGCGCTGCACCCGCCGGACGCCAGGTCGTGCCCCATGGCGTCCAGGAGCGTCAGATGCAGTACGTCTCCGGCCAGGCTGTGGTCGTACGCGTCGCCTCCCACCTCGTACGCCGGCTCCAGGATGGCGCTGGACGTGACCGCCGCGCTCCCGATCGTGCGCGGCGGCAGGAACGCCCACAGCAGTTCGGCCTGGAGGCTCATCTGCCGGGTCCGCATCGTCTCCGCGAGGAGGTCGCTGTACGGCTGCTTGGTCGAGAGGACCAGGGCGAGGAGATCTGCCAGGGCCTCGCACCGGCGCAGCAGGGGCGCGTCCAGTTCCGGCGCGGTCACCCACAGCACCCCGAGGCGGCCGATGCCGTCCACGATCGGGATCCAGCCGGTCCGCTCGGTGCCCCCGTCGTCCGGCGGGCTCAGCTGCGCGGTCTCGGTGCCGTACGCCCGTCCGGCGAGTGAGCCGTCGATGGGCAGGGTGTCCGGATCCCCGGTCCCGGTACCGGCCTCGGCCCCGGGCCACCGCGCCTGCTCCGGGCCGAGCAGCGCGACCAGGTTGCGCTGCTGGAGGTCGGCCACGTACGCGCCGGCGTCGGTCAGACCGAGCCGCCGCCCCGCGTCCCGCACCAGAGCGGGGATCGCGCGCGGCGCGAGCCGGTGGGACGCGGCGAGCACATCGGCCAGGACCGGGCCCAGGTCGTCGTCCGCCACCGGCACCCGCCCGCCCTTCGTCAGGGGCACCGGCCGAACCCGGCACCCACCTCATCATGCGCCGGAACCGGGCCGGTCGGCGCGGCGCCGCGCGCTGCCGGGGTGTCGCTCCCACGATCCCCCGACCGGCCCGCCCCGGGCCGGGGAGCCGGCGGGACCGGTCGGGGCACGCGGCCGATCGCGCCGACGGCCGGTTTGCGGGAGAGGTCGCGGGGCACGCGGACCTCCATGAGTTCCCCGGGCCCCGGAAGCCCGGGACGGAAAGTGCGAGTCCGCGAGAGAACGCGAAGGGATGAGAGCCGATGCAGACCGGAATCGTCCTGGTCGTCGTAGCGGTCGTCGTCTTGGGGTGCGTCGCCGTCCTGGCGGTGGGCCGCCGACGGCGGACGGCACTCCGTGACCGCTCGGGACCCGAGTACGAACGGATCGTCGAGGCGACCGGCAGCAGACGGGCCGCCGAACGGGAGCTGGAGTCCCGGGCGCGCCGCCTAAACGACCTGCGCATCACGCCCGTTCCCGCCGAGCGGCGGGAAGAGTACGGCCGACGGTGGATGCGCGTCCAGGAGGAGTTCGTGGACCTCCCGGAGGCCGCGGTCCAGGACGCCGACGCCCTCGTGGCGGAACTGATCCGCGACCTCGGCTACCCCGACGAGGGGCACGAGCAGCGGATGCGCGATCTGTCCGTACGGCACGGG
This sequence comes from Streptomyces sp. NPDC002232, assembly GCF_042890295.1. Taxonomy (NCBI): domain Bacteria; kingdom Bacillati; phylum Actinomycetota; class Actinomycetes; order Kitasatosporales; family Streptomycetaceae; genus Streptomyces; species Streptomyces sp. NPDC002232. The sequence continues at coordinate 857,901 of NZ_JBIARV010000004.1, forward strand.
CGCACGCTTCAGCACTACCGGCAGGCCCTGGAGGTCCACGCCCTGAGCACCTCCAAGTCCGCCACCACCGAACAGATGAGGGGCGCGATGATGCACTACCGCACCCTCTTCGACGACCTGCTCGCCGACGGCGAGCCGACCGGCGCCCGCCGGTCCTGACGCGGAGGCAGGAGACATGCGAAACCACCACGACCCGTCCGAGCACAGGACGCGGGTACCGAGCCCCCGGCACGCCCCCGACGCGTACCCCGGCACGCCGGACACCTGGGGCGAGACCGGCGCCGGCGCCGCGGGAGCCCAGCCCCTGGACGACCGAACGGGTCCCGCCTCGCCGGGGTCGGCGCCGCTCCGGTCCGATGTGCCCGCGCAGCGGCTCACGTCGCCGCAGGCCCCCCAGGCCGAGTCCGCGCCGCCGCCGGCGCCGCCGATCCCGCCCAGGCCCTTCGCCGACCCCGCCGCGGGGCCGACGGGCCACGAGGTCCAGGAGGGCCACGAGAGTCACGTGGTCCACGACGGTCATGAGGGTCACGAGGGCCACGAGGGTCATCCCCGTCATGCCAAGCCCGCCCCGCAGGGCCTTCCGCAGGACCCGCCGGGGGACGTGCCTGCGACCGGTGCCCCGGACCACCGCGGGGAGCACGCCCGCCCCGTCCGTCCCGACGGCGGAGCCGGTGACGAGGAGATCCCGGACCTCCTCGACGACGCGGAGCAGGAGGCGTTCCTCACCCGCTGGCACGAGGTCCAGGGCCGGTTCGTCGACGACCCGCGCCAGGCCGTCCACGCGGCGGACGTACTCGTCGGGGACGTGATGCGGACCCTGGCGGACACCTTCGGCCGGCACCGCGGTGCCCTGGAAGGCCAGTGGAGCCAGGGCCTGGAGGCGGACACCGAGAGCCTGCGGCGCGCGCTCTGCCAGTACCGCGCCCTCTTCCAGCGACTTCTTTCCGCCTGACGGTCCGCGCACCGCCCCGGATTCCCGGGGAGGGGCACATGAACCGCAGGGACCCGGGTACGCGGACGCCGTGCCGCCCGCCAGAGAGGGAGCCCTCACATGGGTCTGGGAGTGTTCATCATCATGATCGCCGTCGGGGCCATCCTGACCTTCGCCACCGACTGGCAGATCGACGCCATCGACCTCGACCTCGTCGGTCTGATCCTGATGGCGGTCGGATTCCTCGGGACCGCCGTCTACACGAGCGTCCTCCGGCGGCGCCGGATGGTCGTGCCGCCCGTGGCGCCGACGGTCACCGACGACGACCGGCGTGACCTGCTCTGAGGCGGCCCGCACGCCCGGTGCGGCGACAGCCACCACGTACACCACGCACAGCGACAAGGGAGCCACCGCAATGAACGACCACGTCTGGACCTTCAACGCCGACTCCGGCCACCTCGCGGGCACCGACCTGACCGGATGGCGGGTCGAGGCGGCCGACGGGCACATCGGGAAGGTGGACCGGCACTCCGACGAGGTGGACGACGCGTACCTGGTCGTGGACACGGGCGTCTGGATCTTCGGCAAGGAGGTGCTGATCCCGGCGAGCGCGGTCATCCGCATCGACCTGGTGGAGCAGACCGTCCACCTCGGCCTGGTCAAGGAGCAGGTCAAGGACTCGCCCGAGTTCATCCCCGAGAAGCACCTCGCCGACCTCCAGTACCGCGAGGAGATCGGCCAGTACTACCACACCGGCGGCCCCTTCCCGGGCGGATCGGGCGCCTTCTGACGGGCCGTGGCCTGAGAAGGGGTGCCGACGACCCCCGACCCAGGCCGACGGCCTCGCGGCCGCCCCGCACCGGCTTTCCTCCGGTGCGGGGCGGTCCGCTTTTCGGCGCGGGACGCGCGCGGGGAGCGTACGGCCGGGTGGCATGGACCAGGTCAGGGCGGCGCGGACCCCCTACGGCCGCCCGCGACGCCGCTACTTCAGCTCGATCTCCACGAAGGCCAGCGGGGCCGCGCCCGCGTTGACGACCTCGTGCTCGCCGCCGGCCGGGCGCGCGTAGGACTCTCCCGCCCGCAGCTCGTTGACGGTGACCGTGCCGTCGGGCGTGATCACGCGGGTCCGCCCGTCGGTGACGGGGACCACGACGTAGTCGTGGGCGTGGACGTGCCGGCCCGTGGACTGGCCGGGTTCGAAGTCCCAGCGGGTGACGCGGACCCGGTCGTCCTCGTGCTGCTCGGTCGCGCGGGCGGTGGTGGTCATGTCGCTCTTCTCGCCGTGGTCGGTTCCGGGCGCCGCGCCGGGCCGCGCAGTCCGCTCCGACCCGCAGGTTAACCGCTGGGCCACCGCGGCGCGGGGGAGCCCCACCGCACGGCGTGGACGGTGCGGGCGCCTCCGTACGTCACCGGGGAGCCGTGGCCCCGGGGCGCGAAAGAGCCCGGCACGCTCCGATCGGAGCGTGCCGGGCTCTTCGACCCGCTCAGGCCGTCGCCGGCAGGGCCGAGTCGTCCTCGGGGCGTGCTCCCGGCAGCCGGTGGCGGGCCGCTATCAGGGCCGTCTCCACGTCACGGGTGCCGGTGGAGACGCACAGGGTGTAGGCCAGGTCGTCCATGCGTCGCCGTACCTCGGCGCCGCCGCTCTCCGCCTGGAGCACCCTGAGCGTCTCGTACTGCTCGATGAGGTTGTGCAGGACCGCGGGATGGGCCATCAACACGTACTGCTCCTGTCGTCTGCAGGGCGGCGACCGCCCCGGTCGACGCTCGCGTACCCGGACTCCGGCGTCGCACTCCTCTTCCGCCCGGCCACGGATCCGTCGGGTGCGATCCCGGCGGGGGCGGTGTGGGAATCATGAAGCGGGGAAGAGCGTGTACCAGGCGCGCACCGCGCCCACCAGTACACACGAGGGGAGTGCCAGCGCCATGACCGACGCGATCACCGCGGAGTGTGCGGCACAGGAACCCCTGCTGTCCGCGAGCGCCGTCTACGACCACGCTTCCGACGACGGCTCGATCGCCGCCGCCCGCGCCTTCACCGCGGCCTTCCTCGCCCGCACCCCGTCCGTCCGCACGGAACCCGTCGCCGACGAGAGCGTCGAGCTGGCCCAGTTGGTGGTCAGCGAGCTGGTGACCAACGCGGTCCGGCACGCGACAGGACCCTGCCGGCTGCTCCTGGAGCTGCGGGGCCACGCCCTGGAGATCTCCGTGTTCGACCGGGCTGCCGCCGCGCCCGTACCCCGGGGGCACGACCCCCGCCGCGTCGGCCACCACGGCCTGGAGATCGTCCTCACCGTCTGCGAGAGCCTGAGCGTGGAGCCGGACCCGGAAGGGAAGAGGGTCCGCGCGCGGCTTCCCCTCCTGCCGGGGAACGCCGGTCCCCCCGACCGCCCCTGAGGACGGCGCGCGTACGGCAGAGGGCACGGACCTGCGTCTCCTCACCGGGACCCCCTCCGCACGCCGCCCCGGACGGGCGTGACGCTCCACCACGACATCGCCACCCCGACACCGAGCACCAGGCACAGCACGACCGCCACGACGGAATCCCTTCGGTACGAGGACGAGGCCCGGGAATCCGGGTGACCGCGAACGGGACGGCGAAACGTGGCCGTCCGTGGTGGAAATGTGATCCTGAGGTGAAGCAGAAGTGCCGGGACGGTGGGGATATGGCGGGAGAGTGCCGGGTGCGTACCGGAAGGAGTGGAGTTCACTTGATGTGCGGCGCGCCCTGAGCAAGGGTGGACGGACGAGCTGTCGTCGATAGGGAAGGCGGCGGGCCAGGACACGCGGGCCACGCATATGACTGTTTTCGAAGACGAGTTCGGCCGCCCGGAGGCCACCTCCGCACCAGGAGGAAGCCCCAGGAGCCGGACGTCCACATCCGGGGACGTCTCGTGGCTCCGTTCGCCCCACCCCACGGTGGTGGCCGATCGCGAAGGCGGAGTCGTGGAGTTCAACGGCGCGGCCGCCGACCTCTTCCCCGGGATGGGCGTCGGCTCCTGGCTGGACGACGTCGCCCCCGGCTGGCTGGCCGACGCCCACCGGCGGCTGGCCCACCCGGCCCCGACCACGATCCCGGCACCCGCCAGCCGCAGGGCCCGCCCGCCGCTCAGGGGCAGGCACGCCGGCCGTCTCCTGCGGGCCCACCCCACCGAGTCCGGTCACGGCGACGTGGCCTGGTGGCTGGTCGACGACACCGACCTGACCGCCGCGGAGGAAGCCCTGCGGATCGAGCAGGAGCGCACGGCGATCCTCGCCGAGGCCTCCACCCAGCTCCTGGCCTCGCTGAATCCCGACCGGTGCCTGGAGAAGGTCGTCCTGCTCGCCGCGGCCCACCTCGGCGACGCGGCGCTCGTGATCTCCCCGCCCGTGCGGAACCGTTACGGCGTGGTCACCGCGGTCGGCGGGAGATGCGCCCGCGCCCAGGTGAAGATGGACCCGACGACAGTGCCCGGCCTGGCCGAGGCACTCCAGGGCTTCCCGCCGGTGCCCGCCCGCTGGATCGACCCGGCGGAGCTGCCGGACTGGGCCCTGCCCGAAGGCTTCGAAGGAGCCCCCGGGGCCGTCGCCATCACCCCGCTGCCCGGCCACGGTGTGCCCGCGGGCGCGCTGATCCTGCTGCGGCGCGGCGGGCGGAAGGCCTTCGAGGCGTCCGAGGAGCGCTTCGCCCGGCTCTTCGCCGCCCGCGCCGGCGCCGCCCTCTCGGCCGCGCGGCTGTACGCGGAACAGGCGCGCGTCACCCGCGCGCTGATCACCGAACTCCTCCCGCCGCAACTCCACCACGTGCGCGGGGTCGACTTCGCCGGCGGCTACCGGACCTCCCAGGACACGGAGCGGATCGGCGGTGACTTCTACGACGTGCACGCCGGGACCGACGAAGGGCAGGAGACGCTCGCCGTCCTGGGCGACGTGTGCGGCAAGGGCCTGGACGCCGCCGTGCTCACCGGCAGGATCCGCAGCACCGTCCACGCGCTGCTCCCGCTCGCCGACGACCACCAGAACGTCCTGAAGCTGCTCAACGGCGCCCTCCTGACCGCCCGCCACACCCGCTTCGCCACCCTGGTCCTGGCCTCCGTGCGGCGCTCGGGCGGCCTGGTGCGCCTGAGGCTGACCAGCGCCGGCCACCCGCCGCCGCTGATCCTGCGCACCACGGGAGCGGTCGAGGAGGCGGACACCTCCGGCACCCTCGTGGGAGCCCTGCCCGAGGTCACCTCCCGGTCCACGACCGTGCAGCTGTCGCCCGGAGAGACGTGCCTGCTCTACACGGACGGGATCACGGAGGCCCGGGGCGGTCCGCTCGGCTCGTCCATGTTCGGCGAAGAGCGCCTCCGGAGCGCGCTGGCCGAATGCGTCGGACTCCCCGCCGAGGCGGTCGTCGAGCGCCTTCAGATGCTCGCCGGCGACTGGGTGGGCCGGGGTCCGCACGACGACATGGCGGTCGTCGCGATCACCGCACCGCACACCAACCACCTGAGCGCGGTGAACGGCCACACCCGGGGCAGGTACACCGCATGACCACGCACACCACGACCGCGCCCTCCGGGCTCACCCACGCCCGCGAGCTGCTGTGGGCGGCGCTCGAAGCCCGCGACGAGACGGCGGCGGCCTCGGCGGTCTTCGACGCCCATGACGCGGGAGCCACGGCGGAGGAGCTCCTGCTCGACGTCATCGGACCCGTGCAGGCCAGGGTCGGCGGAGAGTGGGCCGCCGGGCGGATCGGCGTCGCCCAGGAGCACGCCGCGACGGCCATCCAGGACCGCGTCATCGCGGCCCTCGCCCACCGGGACCCGCACCGCCGACCTGCCGCCGCGCCGGGCGTACGGCCGGGGAGCGGAGCCGCACCGCGACGCGTCACCGTCGCCTGCGTCGACGGCGAATGGCACGCCCTGCCCGCCCGGCTCCTCGCGGAGGTCCTGCGCGGCCGGGGCTTCCTGGTGGACTACCTGGGGGCCCACGTGCCCACCCCGCACCTGATCGCGCACCTGCACCAGAACGGCGCCGACGCCGTGGCCCTCTCGGCCTCCCTGCCGGTGCGCCTCCCGACGGCCCACGCCGCCGTCACCGCCGTGCAGGCCATCGGACTTCCCGTCCTCGTCGGGGGAGCGGCCTTCGGCCCCGACGGCCGGTACGCGCTCCTGCTCGGCGCGGACGGGTGGGCGCCCGACGCCCGTGCCGCCGCCTCCCTCCTCGCCGGCGGCCTGCGGCGACCCGAGGGCTTCCCGCCGGACCCCGACCGTGAACTGCCGCACCTCTCCGACCAGGAGTACACCCTGATCACGCGGGGCCGGACCGAGCTCATCCGCCGCGTCCTCACGGCGCTGGAGGACACCGTGCCGGCCATGGCCTCGTACACCGAACGCCAAAGGGAACGGACCGCCGAGGACATCGCCCACATCGTCGACTTCCTCGCCGCGTCCCTCTACGCCGACGACGCCGAGTTGTTCACCCGCTTCGTCACCTGGACCGCCGGAATCCTGCGCGCCCGCGGTGTCCCCGACCACGCCCTCGTCGCGGCCCTCGACCTGCTCGCCGCCGCGCAGTACGACTTTCCCCGCACGCGGGCGCACCTCCTCGCCGGACGCAGCGCCCTCGTGCGCGACCCCGCCCCGACGGACCCCGGACGCCGCCCATGAGCACCCCCGACACCGCCTTCGATCTCGGGGACGCACAGGAGAGCGGCGGCGTCCTGCGCGCGGAGCTCACCGGCGAGCTCGCCTGGGACAGCGCCGACGAGCTCCTGGACATGCTCCGCGCCCGTCTCGACTCCGCCCCCGCCCCCTCGGAGCTGCGGCTCGACTGCGCGGGGCTGACCCTGTGCGACTCGATGGGCCTCTCCACCCTGCTGGCCCTCCACCGGTGCGCCACGGCCGTGGGGGCACGTCTGCACCTCGACCGCAGACCGCCCTTCCTCGACCGCATGCTCGTCCTCACCGGCACGTACGAACATCTGACGGGCCGGTCGGAGACCGCGGGGCCCGACGGCGACACCCCGAGCGGCTTCGCGGACGGACCTCAGCGGCCCGGGCGCTGAGGTCCGGGCGCCGGCTCCGGTCCGCCCCGGACCCCGCCGGCTCGCCCAGGGGCCGTCACTCGGCGCTCGGCCCGGCCGAGGGTGCCATGAAGCAGGCCGTGACGTCCTTGCCCCGCGGACAGGGCTGCGTCCGGACGTCGTCCGCGAGGACGTCGATGAGGAGGAGGCCGCGTCCGCCCAAGGCGTCGTCGTCGGGGTGGCGTTGCTCGGGGAGACGGGGCGAGGCGTCGTGCACGGTCACGTGGAGGCACGTCTCGTCCCACGCGAGAATGAGCTGGGCGTCGCTGCGGGCGTGGACGTGGGCGTTGGTGACCAGCTCGGAGACGGCCAGCACCACCGAGTCCAGCAGGTCCGGTGCCGTCCGGTCCCAGCCGAGCGTCGCCAGGTGCTCGCGCGTCCAGTCGCGTGCCGTCTTCACGTTGCTCCCCAGGGGCAGCGAGCGCGCCCAACCGACGGCTCTCAGGGAGGGATCCCGGGCCATGTCACTTCCTTCTCTCCTTCGGACGACCGCATCCTTCGGCCGCGTGCACGTTCCGTCTGCCCTGCCACGGTCGGAAGAACCGGGCGAGGCCGAAGCGCCTCGACCCGAGCCGTGAGGGGCCCTCTTGAGTGCCCCTCAGAAGTGGAGGTAACACCTCAAATCACCCCTCGGAAATTTTTTTGTGTGGACTTCGGGGTTCCGGGTAGGCGAGCAGCCAACGGGGTCGTATCCCGCTCGGGGAAACAGGTGAAAGGGGAATGGTGTGACGGTCACCACGATGACGGCCAGGGCGATCGAGGTCGGTACGGGAACACTGCCGCTGGTCCCGGACGCGTTGGCGGTCGCGCCGAAGGACGCCCGGGCTCTGTCGAAGATCTTCTTCCAGGAGCTCACCGTCCTGGAGGAGGGGACGCACGAGTACCAGTACGCGCGCAACACCCTCATCGAGATGAACGTCAGCCTGGTCCGGTACGCGGCCGGGCGGTTCCGCCATCGTGCCGACGAGATGGAGGACATCGTCCAGGTCGGCATGATCGGGCTGATCAAGGCGATCGACCGCTTCGAGCTCTCGCGTGAGGTCGAGTTCACCACGTTCGCCGTCCCCTACATCGTCGGGGAGATCAAGCGGTTCTTCCGGGACACGTCCTGGGCGGTGCACGTGCCCCGCCGCCTGCAGGAGGCCCGGGTCGAACTCGCCAAGGCGACCGAGGAGCTGAGCTCGCGCCTCGGCCGGACCCCGACGGTCAAGGAGCTCGCCGAGCTGATGAGCCTGACGGAGGAGGAGGTCACCGAGGCGCGACTGGCCTCCAACGGCTACAACTCCTCGTCGCTCGACGCCGCGCTGAGCGGCGACGGCGAGGACGGCGACGCCTCCCTGGCCGACCTCCTCGGCAGCGAGGACCCCGCCATGGAGCTCGTGGAGAACTTCCACACCCTGGCGCCGCTCATCGCCGAGCTCGACGAGCGCGACCGCCGGATCATCCACATGCGGTTCGTCGAGGAGCTCACGCAGGCCCAGATAGGAGAGCGCCTCGGCTGCTCCCAGATGCACGTCTCGCGCCTGCTCTCGCGCACGATGAAGCGCCTGCGCGCGGGGCTGCTCGAGACCGGCTGATCCCGGCGGGCCGTCCGCGCGGGCGGTGACCGGTACGTCCCGAGGGCGCCCGGACCAGGTGAGAACCTGGTCCGGGCGCCCTCGTCCGTGCCTCCGCCGGGTCAGACGTAGGTCACCGTCACCCGCTCGAAGCCGAGACCGCGCAGGAGCTTCTGCAGCATCTCGGTCGTGTTCCGCTCCGCCCGGGCCGTGAGGCCGGACTCGCGGGCGGCGTCGCTGATCCGCCGGGCGGCCAGGACGTTGACGGCCTGCTCGCTCGCCGGATTGTCCGAGAAGAGGTCGCCGAGCCGGTCGAGCAGACCCCGCTGCTTGGACACGGCGTACGAGCGCTCGGGGTCGAGCGCGGGCGCGGCCAGCTTCGCGTGCGGCAGGCGGAGCGTCGCCTCGGTCCGGTCCGCGTCGACGGTCACGGCACCGTCCCCGAGGCCGCCCAGCTCCACGTAGGCGCCGACGCTGCCGTTCGCCACGTAGAGCGTGCGGGTGCCGCGGATCGCGTCCGGAAGGAACCGCGCGTCGTTCTCCAGGTCGACCACGACCTGGTAGGTCCCCGCCGCGCCCTCGTAACGGCTCAGGTCCTGGACGGACTTCAGGACGGCCGGACCGGAGCGGTCCTTCACCTGCGTCCCGAAGATGTCCAGGCCGGGGAGCCTGAGGAACTGACCGATCACGATGAGTGCCAGGGCGACCACGAGCAGGACGACGACGAGGGGGCGCCATCTTCCCCTGGATCGCGTCGCTGTCGCGCGGAGCGGTGACGGAGTGTTCTCGGTGTCTTCTCCCATGATGGCCTGGTGCCCCCGTCGGCGCTTCCCACTCCCAACCCCCTTGGTGGTGAGGTGGGTTGAGTCGAGTGAGGGCGGTGTGCCGGGCGTGATGGCTCCGAGGATCCGGGCGGCATGCGACAACCGCTCAGGGGTATGCGGGATCCGTTCGGACCCGGTCGTCCTGAGGAGGCAGAGGCACATGATCGTTCGGAGACTGACGAGGAGGAAAGCCGGAGCGGCGGGTGGCGGAACGGCGGTGGCACCCGCCGGGCCCGGGACCGGGCGGACGGGGAAGGAGCCGGCGACGAGCGCGACCGGCCCGGCGGCGGAGCCGATGACGGAGCCGGTGCCGATGACGAAGCCGGAGCCGGAGGCGGAGTCCCGACCCCGGCGCGGCCCGGGGCCGTTCGTGCGGGTGCTGGTCGCCCTCGTGGCGCTCGTGGGCATGGTGGCCTTCGCCGTGGTCCTGGCCAAACTCACCCTGGAGGCCTCGCCCGCGTCCGTCCCCCTCACCCACAGCAACCTCACGCCGGGCCGGTCGATCGAGAGCTATCTGGACCAGCCCCAGTTCCTGGAGACCGTCAAGCAGCTCGGCGGGAACATCGCCCTCGGCGTCCCCTTCGGGATCCTGCTGCCGCTGCTGTCCCTCAAGGCGCGCGGCTTCGTCCGGGTCGCCCTCATCACGGCGGCCACCATGCTGCTCGTGGAGCTGGTGCAGGGGGCGCTCATCACGGGACGCGCGTTCGACATCGACGATGTCCTCCTCAACACGACGGGGGCCCTGATCGGGTACCTCCTGATCGGGCGGCGGCTGGGCCGTGCCGTCCACCCGCGCACCCGGCCGCGCTGGTGGCAGCGCCGCAGCAGCCCGGCCGGGACGAGCGGCGCCGCGTAGGACCGTCCGAGGGGGGTACACGCGCGGTCATGCTCGAACGGAACACTCCCGAACGGCGGACGCCGGAGCGAAGGACCCTCCTCCCCGAGACCTCCGCCCCCGAGGCCCTGGCCCCCGGGGTGCCCGCCCCCAGGACGACAGCCCCCAAGACGCCCGACCCCGGAACCGGCGGGGCCGGGACCGACGACCCCGAGGTCGCCGGTCCCGGCCCCGCCGTCGAGGCGCGCGCCCCCGACTCGCCGACCGACCTGCCCCCGGCCTCGCTGGTGACCGTCCTCAAGGGGTCGGTGCGCGAGTTCGCGGAGGACGAGCTCATGGACCGGGCGGCCGGGCTGACGTACTACGGCGTGCTGTCCCTCTTCCCCGGGCTGCTGGTGCTCGTCTCGCTGCTCGGGATCGGCGGCCGCCGGACGACCGACAGGGTGATGGAGAGCCTGCGCGAACTGGCGCCCGGGCCGGCGCGCGACGTGCTGGAGCAGGCGGTGGCGGCCCTGCGGGACAGCGCGGGCACGGGCGCCGTGATGGCGGTGGCCGGCCTGCTGGCCGCACTGTGGTCGTCCTCCGGCTACGTCGGCGCCTTCATGCGCGCCGCCAACCACATCCATGACGTCCCCGAGGGCCGTCCCGTCTGGAAGCTCCTTCCGCTGCGTCTCGGCATGACAGCGGCGCTGATGGTGATGGCAGCGGCGAGCGGTCTGGTGCTCGTGCTCAGCGGGGACGTGGCGCGCCGGGTCGGTGAGCTGCTGGACGTCGGCGACACGGCCCTGACCGTCTGGTCGGTGGCCAAGTGGCCCGTGCTCCTCCTGCTCGCGGTGGCGATGATCGCCCTGCTGTACTGGGCGAGTCCGAACGCGAAGGGCCGGGGGTGGCGATGGGTCACCCCGGGCAGCGCGCTCGCCCTGCTGGTCTGGGCGGCGGCCTCCGCGGGCTTCGCCGTGTACGTCGCGCAGTTCGCGTCGTACAACCGGGTCTACGGCACCATGGCCGGCGTCGTCGTCTTCCTCGTGTGGCTGTGGATCAGCAACCTCGCCGTCCTGCTGGGTCTGGAGTTCGACGCCGAGCTGCTGCGCTGCCGTGCGGTGGCGGGCGGCATGCCGCCGGACCGCGAGCCGTACGTCGAGCCGCGCGACACGCGCGCGTGGACGGAGGAGGAGCGGCGCGAGGCGGGTCTTCCGGGCGAGGCCCGGTAGCGGCCGGGGTCCGGGCGCTCGGCGGCGGGGTGCGTCCGCTATTCGCTCATCTGTTCGGGTCATGGTCTACGCTGGAGCCATGACCGCAGCACGACCCGCCCTGCCCGGTCTCCAGGCCTCCCTGTTCGACCAGGGTGACGACATCCGGTGCGGGCCGCTGGACGGGCTCCGGCGGACGCGGCTCGACGGCGGAGCCTGGATCGACCACCTGCCGGGCTGGCTGCGGGGCGCCGACGCGCTGTTCGAGGAGCTGGCCGGGCGGGTGCCCTGGCGGGCCGAGGAGCGGCCGATGTACGACAGCGTGGTCGCGGTGCCCCGGCTCCTGGCCCACTACGGCGAGGGGGTCCCCCTCCCGCATCCGGCGCTGGCCGAGGCCCGGGACGCCCTGGGCGTCCACTACGCCGCCGAGCTCGGCGAACCCTTCGCCACGGCCGGCCTCTGCCTCTACCGCGACGGCCATGACAGCGTCGCCTGGCACGGCGACCGGACCGGCCGCTCCGCCACCCAGGACACCATGGTCGCGATCCTCTCCCTGGGCGACCCCCGCGACCTCGCCCTCCGCCCCCGCTCCGGCGGCCCGACCGCCCTCCGTCTGCCCCTCGGCCACGGCGATCTGGTGGTGATGGGCGGCTCCTGCCAGCGCACGTGGGAGCACGCGATCCCCAAGACGAGCCGCGCGGTCGGCCCCCGCATCAGCGTCCAGTTCCGCCCGCGCGGAGTGCGCTGAGCCCTGCGCCGGGGCTCAGCCGGCGGCGGATCCGGCCGCCTCCGCCGCCTCCCGGCGGCCCGCGGCACCGGCACGGACGCGGCGGGCCGTGTCGCCGAGCCACCGGGCGCTGCGCTTGGGCGTGCGGGTCTGGGTGGCGTAGTCCACGCGGACGAGACCGAAGCGCTTGTCGTAGCCGTACGCCCACTCGAAGTTGTCCAGGAGCGACCAGGCGAAGTAGCCGCGGACGTCGGCGCCTGCCTCCCGCGCCTCGGCCACGGCGGCGAGGTGGGCCGCCAGGTAGGCCGTGCGGTCGGCGTCGTCGACGAAGCCGTGCGCGTCGGGAACGTCCTCGTACGCCGCTCCGCTCTCGGTGACCACCATCGGCGTCCCCGGGTAGTCGCGCGCGACGCGCAGCAGCAGAGCCGTGAGGTCGTGCGGCATCACCTCCCAGCCGAGACCGGTCACCGGGAGCCCTCCGTGGGGCAGGTTCCGGGTGACGGGGAGGCCGCGCGCGTCGGTGGCGGCGCCGCCCTCGTCCACGCCCGAGGTGCGCATCGACCGGTAGTAGTTGACGCCCAGGGTGTCGACGGGGCTGGAGATGATCTCCAGGTCGCCGTCCAGGACCGGGATCTCGACGCCCCGGACGGCCAGGTCCTCGACGAGGTCGTCCGGGTACCGTCCGCGCAGGACCGGGTCCAGGTAGAAGCGGAACCCGAGGGCGTCGGCGCGGCGGGCCGCCTCGCGGTCGGCGTCCGTGTCCGTCGCGGGCCCGCTGGTGCCGAGCAGATGGGTGACGGCGAGGTCCAAGGGGCGCCGGGCGGCCGACCGCAGGCGCCGCACCGCGAGGCCGTGGGCGAGGTGCAGGTGGTGCACGGCCCGCACGCCGTCGGCGAAGGAGCGGCCCCCGGGCGCGTGGACGCCCTCGACGTGACCGAGCACGGCCGAGCAGAAGGGTTCGTTGAGGGTGGTCCAGTGGGTGACGCGGTCGCCGAGGCGCTCGTGGACGAGTTCCGCGTAGTCGGCGAAGCGGTGGGCGGTGTCCCGGGCGGGCCACCCGCCGGCGTCCTGCAACTCCTGGGGCAGGTCCCAGTGGTAGAGGGTGAGCCAGGGCGTGACGCCCCGCGCGAGCAGTTCGTCGACCAGCCGGTCGTAGAAGCCGATCCCCGCCGGATTCACCGGGCCCCGCCCGCGCGGCTGGACGCGGGGCCACGCGACGGAGAACCGGTAGGTGTCGAGGCCGAGGGCGGCGAGCAGCGCCACGTCCTCGGGCATGCGGTGGTAGTGGTCGCACGCGATGTCTCCGGTGTCGCCGTTGTCGACGGCGCCCGGGACCCGGCAGAAGGTGTCCCAGATGGACGGGGTGCGGCCGTCCTCGTCGTGGGCCCCCTCGATCTGGAAGGCGGAGGTGGCGGCGCCGAAACGGAAGTGCGGGGGGAGGCGGTCGATGAGCGCGTCGTGGCGGGCGGTCATGGGTGCTCCTGGTCGCTGACGGGAAGGGTGGCACGGGCGCGGCCCGGGCGCCCCCGTGGGCGTCCGGGCCGCGCCGTGGGGCGGGGAGGGTCAGGGCAGGCGGTGGTCCGCGTTCAGGACCGCGCCCCGCTCGGGGTGGTTCTGGTCGTAGCCGCGCGTGTCGCACTGGAGGCCACCGTTGATGCAGTGGTCCACCAGGGCCTTGAGGGTGGGCTCCTCCCAGGCGTTGAAGAAGTCGTAGTGGAAGGAGTAGCCGCGGCCGCTGGAGAGCCGGACCTGGGACATGTCGCCGTTGACCGGGAAGGCCATCTTGAACTCGATCATCGGCAGGGCCACCGGGTGGGAGGCCGGGCACATGTTGTCGTTGGTGCCGGGCTTGACCACCGGGTAGGCCATGTGGCTCTTGTGGTCGGGGGTGTCGAGGTACAGGCCGTTCCAGCAGCTGGGCGCCTGGAAGCGGATGTTCAGCTGGACGTCGGGCCGGCTGGGACAGCTCGCCGGGAAGTCGACGTTGAAGAAGCTGTCACCGCACTCCCAGCCCTCGACGAAGCCCTTGTGGGCGCGGAACTCCTGGGCGCTCTGCGTCGGGCTGCCGACGACGAACCGCAGTCCCTTGGGGAAGGGACGGACGCTCGTGTAGTCGGTGACACCGGACTTGTAGTAGATGACCTGGGGCCCGGTGGGCAGGATCTTCTGGTCGCCCTTGAGCAGCGAGGGCATCCAGTACGCCGAGGAGTCGGCCGGCGCGTTGCAGGTGGTGGCCCCGCCGGCGAGGGAGCCGGTGGTGGAGTGCGCGTTCGTGGACCTGTTGCCCATGAACGTGTGGTCGTGCGACGCGCCGGGCTGGCCCGGGTAGACGATCGGGTCGTCCGGGGCGGTGTGCGTGACGGAGCAGTTGGCCTGGAACTCGCGGTGGTACGCGGGGGCCGGCGTCCGGTCGGACGGCGTCACGCCGGTGACCTGGGGGACGGCCGGGATGTATCCGTCCCCGTCTGCGTCGTCGGCCGACGGGAGGGCGGAGGCGCCCATGACGTGCGCCCCGGTGGAGCCGCCCATGACGTGGGCCCCGGTGGAGGCGCTCGTGGCCCGAGTCGGGGCCTTGCCGTCGGCTGCGGCGCTGTAGGTGCCGACGGTCAGGGCGGACGTGCCCAGGGCGGCGGCGAGCAGTAAGGCGGACAGGGTCCTGCCGCGGATTCTCATCGTGATCTCCTCGTTCTCCTCGGGGAGGGGGTCAGCTGTAGATGCCGAACTCGTGGAGCGAGTAGCCCCAGCCGGTGCCGCGCGCGGTGAGCTGGAGCCGGACGTACCGTGCGGTGGCACCGGTCTCGATGGTGTCGACGTCCCCGTTGCCGGTGGTGGTGGAGTGGACGGTGCGCCACGTGTTGCCGTCGTCGGAGACCTGGACCTCGTAGGCGCGGGCGTAGGCCGGGTCCCAGACCAGCTGGAGCCGGCGGAACGAGCGGACCGAGCCGAGGTCGACCCGGATCCACTGCGGGTCGCTCCAGTCGCTGGCCCAGCGCGTGGTGCCGTTGCCGTCGGTGGCGAGGGAGGCGGGGCAGGGGCAGTCGCCGTAGGAGGCCTGGAAGGAGGAGGCGGTGGTGGGCCTGCCCAGGGCGATGTTCGTGCCGTCCACCGGGGGCGCGACGACCTTGACGGACTTCGTCTCGATGCCGGCGTTGCCGCGGCCGTCCTCGGCCTGCACGTACACCTTCCACACGCCGAGCTTCTCGGGTGCGGTGACGGCGAAGGTGCCGTTGCCCAGGGAGCGGAACGGGGCGTCGACGAGGCGCTTGTCGCCGTTCGCGTAGTTGCCGCTCAGGTAGATCTTGGTGGTGACGGGGTCGCCGTCAGGGTCGCGGACGTCGGCGTGGACGGTGAACTCGCCGCCGGCCGGGGCGGATCCGGCGGGCGTGACGGTCATGCCGCTGATGACCGGCGGGGTGTTGTCGCCCGCGACGGAGCCGGTGTACGCCTTCTTGAGGGCGTAGTACGACAGGCGCTTCAGGCCGTCGGGGAGGAGGTTGAACCAGACG
This sequence comes from Streptomyces sp. NPDC002232, assembly GCF_042890295.1. Classification (NCBI taxonomy): domain Bacteria; kingdom Bacillati; phylum Actinomycetota; class Actinomycetes; order Kitasatosporales; family Streptomycetaceae; genus Streptomyces; species Streptomyces sp. NPDC002232. Next base: position 873,516 of record NZ_JBIARV010000004.1, read on the forward strand.
CCGCCGAAGTCGTGCTCGACGCCGTAGTGGAAGACGGTCGCGCCGAGGGCGACGCCCTGGTGGCCGGTGACGCAGTTCCAGGCCTTGGTGTAACCGTCGGCCTTCTGGACGTCGGTGGGCTCGTCGGGGACGCCGTTGGCGTCCTTGGGGGTCTCCCACTCGCCGGCGGGGCCGGTCTCGGTGATGATGTACGGCTTGGTGTAGCCGCCCTCCACCCAGTCCTCGCGGACCCCGCAGATGTCCCCGTACGCGTTCATCGAGTAGAGGTCGAGGTCCGGCGCGTTGCGCTTGTAGTACGGCCAGGCACCCGTCCAGGCGTCCGTGGACGTGACGGGGTGGTCCGGGTCGATCGTGTGGATCCGCTTCGCGACGTCGTTGACGAAGGTCGTGTACGCGTTGCGCTGGGCCTCCAGCGCCGTGCCGCTGTAGCAGTTCTGCAGGCCGAGGACGGACTCGTTGCCGACGTTCCACATGAGGGTGGCCGGGTGGGACTTGTAGGTGTCGACCCACTTCGCGAACTCGGTCAGCGCGTTGGTCTTGTACGCGGTGTCCGTCACGTAGTCGACGCAGCCGCCGGAGCCCGGGCCGCCGCCCGGCTGGAGCCAGAAGCCGTTGATGACCTTGACGCCGTTGGCGGCCGCGGCGTCGAGCAGGGGCTTGGTGCCGGCGTCCGTTCCCCAGGTGCGGACGGTGTTGACGCCCATGGACCGCACGTCCGGCATGTAGCGGGCGGCGTCGGCCATCGCGGGGCCCCAGGTGACGCCCTTGACGGTGTACGGCTGTCCGCCCACGGTCAGCCGCCAGTTGCCCTGCGTGCCGCCGACGCGGACGGCGCCGCCGGGCTCGGGCTGGGTGGATCCGCCGCCGTAGACCCGGAACTCCCACAGGGAGTATCCGTAGCCGGTGCCCCGGGTGACGCCCTGGAGGCGGACGTAGCGGCCGGTGCCGCTCACGGCGAGCTCGTCGGTGCCCCCGTCGCCCGCGGTCACGGACTTGACGGTGCGCCAGTCGCTGCCGTTGTCGGACAGCTGGATGTCGTACGCCTTGCCGTAGGCGCCCTCCCAGTTCAGCACGACGCGGCTGATGTCCGCGCTGCTGCCGAGGTCGACCTGGATCCACTGGGCGTCGCTCCACTGGCTGGCCCAGCGGGTGCCGGTGAGGTCGCCGTCGACGGCCGCGGACGCGGACCAGGCGGCTCCTTCGGTGGAGGAGGCGGTGGCGGGCTTCCCCTGGGAGAGGAGGGTCTCGGCGGCGGTGGCGGGCGTCGCGCCGAGCACCGCGGTGGAGGCGGCGAGCAGGGCGCCGAGGGAGACGAGCGAGCCCGTCGTGCGGGCGCGGGCGCGCCTTCGTGCGGTGGGTGGGGCGGTGGTCGCGGTCATGGCGGCTCCTGGCGGGGACTGCGGGAGGGGGAGGGGATCGCCTTCCGGGCGGCGCGGCGGGGACGGGAGCGCCGCCCGGAAGGGGTGGGAGGGCCGGGACGCGCCGGTGCGGGGGCGCGTCCCGGCGGACCGTCAGGGGAAGTTGACGACGGTCGAGGGCACCGTGGCGGTGCCTTCGGTGGGCGCCCCGGTGTCGTTGATGACGTGGTTGAACTGGCCGTTGCCGCCGAGTGAGACGGTGAGCAGGCTGTGGAACTTGACGCCGGGCTTGACGGGGGCCTTGAAGCCGTGGTCCTGGCGGATCGTCGGGTCCACGTTGTAGTAGCAGTAGCTGCCGAGGCCCCAGCCCTCGTGGGTGTTCACCGAGTCGTCGACCCGGTAGGCGGCGTACCCCTTCGTCGAGCCGTTCTGCACGGCGGCCTGGTTGGGGGCGTCGTAGGCCTTCTCGTTCTGGAAGAAGATGGTGCGGCCGCGCTCGCCGTACCACTCGACGTCGTACTTGTTGAAGTGCTCGACGAACAGGCCGGTGGCGAGCACGTCGTCGCCGTTGACGCGGACGCCGTAGTCGGCGCGGTTGGTCTCCCAGCCGACGCCCTCGCCGTGGTCGGCGCGCCAGACCCAGGTGTGGTCGATGATCGCGTCGTCGCTGTTCACGACGATGCTGGTGGTCGCCTTGCCGGCCCCGGCGCCGCCGATGCGGACGTACACGTCCTGCACGGTGGTGGGGTTGGCGGCGTGGTCCGCCGAGGAGTTCTGCGGCCCGAGCTCCAGCAGGGTGGGGGAGTTGACCGGACCCGCGTCGATCAGGAAGCCGGCGAGCCGGACCCCGTCGACGTCGGCGACCTTCATCGCGGTGACGCCGTTGTCGGGGATGATCGTCGCGAGGCCGAGGCCGAGCACGATGGTGTTCGCGCGGTTCACGTTGATGGTCTGGTCGACGTGGTAGACGCCCGGGGTGAAGAGCAGGTGCAGGCCCTGGGCGAGCGCCTGGTTGATCGTGGCGGCGGTGGCGCCCGGCTTGACCACGTAGAACTGGCTCAGGGGGACGGACTCGCCCTGCGGGGTGCCGTTGGCCCAGCTGGTGCCGCGGGCGTTCGTCCGCTTGGCGGGCGCGAACACCTTGTACTCGGTGCCGTCCAGGTAGAGGAAGGGCTTCTCGCGGGAGACCGGCGTGGTGTCCAGGGTCGTGTAGCGGGGCTCGGGGAAGGAGGTGGCCGGAGCGCCCTCGACACCCGAGAAGACCTGGTTCCAGACGCTGTTGGACCAGCCGCCGATGGAGCTGTCCCGGGTGTACCACTGCTGCTGCGAGTAGTTGCCGATCTGACCGTCGATCTTCGAGTCGGCGATGTAGCCGCCGCTGGCCCAGCCGTAGCCGTCGGGCGCGAGGTTGAGTCCGCCCTTGACGTGCATGCGGCGGAAGGAGGAGGCCTGCGAGACGGCCCACCGGTCGGTGCCGTTGACCGGGGCCACGGCCAGGTTCTCGGCGCCGCGCCAGAAGTTCTGGGTGGCGTTGCCGTTGAACCAGCCCGCGTCGACGGTCACGTCACCGTTGATGGTGGTGTCGTCCGGGCGCAGCCCGAGGCCGGCGATCTGGGTGTAGAAGCCGATCTGGGCGTTGAGTCCGTTGTACGTGCCGGGCTTGAGGAGGAAGGCGTGCCGGCCGCTGCCGAACTGGGCCGACTCCTGCTGCTTGAACACCTCGTCCAGCTTGGCCTGGATGCCGGGGGTGGACGGGTCGAGGACGTGCACGTTGGGGCCGAGGTCGCCGCCGCCGGGCAGGGTCGGACCGGTGCCGCCGGTGGTTCCGTACACCTGGAACTCCCAGAGGGAGAAGCCGTATCCGGTGGCCCGGGTGAGGCCCTTCATCCGGACGTAGCGGCCGGTGCCGGAGAGCGCGACGTCGTCGGTGCCTCCGTCGCCGCCGGTGACGGAGGTGACGGTCCGCCAGTCGGTGCCGTTCTCGGAGGCCTGGATCTCGTAGCTCTTGCCGTAGGCCGCCTCCCAGGTGAGGACGGCGTGGCTGAGCGTGGCGCTGCTGCCGAGGTCGACCTGGATCCACTGGGCGTCCTGCCAGGAGCTGGCCCAGCGGGTTCCGGTGAGGTTGCCGTCCACGGCGGCGCCGGCGGAGAAGGCGGCCCCTTCCGTGGAGGAGGCGGTGGCCGGCCTGCCCTGCGAGAGCAGGGTGGGGGCGGCGTGTGCCGTCGTGGCGGGGGCCAGGGCGAGCAGGCTGCCGGCCAGCGACGAGACGAGGGCGCCGACGGCGGCCCGTCGGACGGCCGAAGCGGGGCGCCGGAGGACCGGCGGGGACCCGACGGAAGACATGGGGGTCTCCTCTGGATACAGGGGGGAAACATGGGAGAGCGCTCTCCCGAAACCTTGCCCGCAGGGCGAGTTGACGGTCAAGGCGTACGACATGGCTTTTCTTTTGGCTTTCATTAAGTGTCGACCTTGACCGGTCCAAGCCGGCCGCGGACCGTCCTCCCACCGGACAGACAGCACCGTTAAGGTGCGTGGGTGGGGAATCGAGCACCGACTCTGGAAGACGTCGCACGAGAGGCCGGGGTGTCGCGCGCGACGGTGTCCCGCGTCGTCAACGGCGTGCGCAACGTGGCCCCCGACATCCAGCGGAACGTGCGCGAGGCCATCGCCCGCATCGGCTACACACCCAACCAGGCCGCCCGCTCCCTGGTGACCCGCCGCACCGGAACCGTCGCCCTGGTGCTCTCCGCCACGGGCAGGTCCTTCACCGCCCGGGTGTTCTCCGACCCGTTCTTCGGGCGGGTGGTGGACGGCGTCCTGCCCGTGCTGCGCCGGCGCGCGATCCAGCCGGTGCTGCTGGTCGCGGAGTCCGCACAGGCCAGGACCCAGCTCGTCGAGTACCTCGGACAGGGCGGCGCGGACGGAGCCCTGGTCGTACCCCTGGACGAGAAGGACCCGCTCCCCGCGATGCTGATGACGGCGGGCCTGCCCACGGTCCTCTTCGGACGCCCCCGCGACGGCGAGGGCTGCGGTTACGTCGACCTGGACAACGCCGCCGGGGCCCGGCTGGCCGCCGAGCACCTGTGGGCGACCGGCCGGCGGGCTCCGGCCACCATCGCCGCGCCGGTCACCGCCCCCACGGCGGACGAGCGCCTCGACGGCTTCCGGGACGCCCTCGCGGCCCACGGGATCACGTCGGTCCCCGTCGTCCGCGGCCGGTTCACGGTGGACAGCGGCAGACGCGCCATGGCCAGGCTCCTGAAGGAGCACCCCGAAACCGACGCCGTCTTCGCGGCCAACGACCTCATGGCCCAGGGCGCCTGCGCGTACCTGCGCGAGCAGGGCGTGACCGTCCCCGGCCGGGTCGCCGTCGTCGGCTTCGACGATTCGGTGGCCGCGCGCTCGGCGCGGCCGCAGCTGACCACCGTGCGCCAGCCCGTGGAGCGGATGGCGGCCGCGATGGCCGGACTCCTGGTCGAGCAGCTCGACGGAACCCGGTCCGGGCCCGGCTCGAAGGTGTTCGAGCCGGTGCTCGTCGTACGGGAGTCCACCTGACCGCAGGGGCGCCCGCCCCTCACGGCTCCGGGGCGTCGAGCAGCGCGGGATGCGCCCTGACGCGCGCGCCGGGACCGAGGGGCAGGACGGGGCCGGCGGAGCGGTCCCCGGCCGGCAGGTCGGCGTCGGCGGACATGGACGCTCCTGCCGTACGAACACGAGGGAAGGGGGAACCCCGGAAGGCCGCCCCGGTGGTGTCGGGGCGGCCTTCCGGAGGATCATGACGGGCCCGCGTCGGCGGCGGTCACCTTCCGGAGGATCGCGACGGGCCCGGGTCAGCCGGCGGTCGCCTCCCGGTGGGCGCGCACGAGGTCCGCGTAACGGCGTCCGCTCGTCTTCACGGTCCTGCGCTGGGTGGCGTAGTCGACGTGGACGAGGCCGAACCGCTTGTCGTAGCCGTAGGCCCATTCGAAGTTGTCGAGCAACGACCAGGCGTAGTACCCGGCGAGCGGGGCGCCCTTGCGCACGGCCCGGGCGCAGGCGGCGAGGTGCTCCTCCAGGTAGCGGGTGCGCTCCGGGTCGTGGACCTCGCCGTCGGGGCCGGTGCTGTCGGGGAAGGCCGAGCCGTTCTCCGTGACGTACAGCTTCCGGATGCCGTAGTCGTCGGTGAGCCGCAGCAGGAAGGCCTCCAGGCCGCCGGCGTCGATCTGCCAGTCCATGCCGGTGCGGGGCACGTCGGGGAGGCGGACCTCGCGGGCGTACGGGACCGGGCCCTCGGGGTCGTCGGCGACGGTCACCGGGAAGTAGTAGTTGAGGCCGTGCCAGTCGAGCGGGGCGGCGATGAGCTCCAGGTCGCCCGCCCGCTCGGGCAGTTCGACGCCGTACAGCTCGCGCATGTCGGCGGGGAAGCCCCGGCCGTACACCGGGTCCAGCCACCAGCGGTTGGTGTGGCCGTCGGCGCGGGCCGCGGCGGCGACGTCCTCGGGCCGGCTGGAGGCGGGTGTGACGGTGGAGTGGTTGGTGACCAGACCGACCTGGGCGCCGGGGGCGGCGGCGCGGATCGCCCGGGTGGCGAGGCCGTGCCCGAGAAGCAGGTGGTAGGAGGCGCGGACGGCGGCCGTGAGGTCGGTCAGGCCCGGGGCCATCCGCCCTTCCAGGTGGCCGATCCAGCCCGAGCAGAGCGGTTCGTTGAGCGTCGCCCACTGGGTGACGCGGTCGCCGAGGCGCTCCGCGACCACGGAGGCGTACGCGGCGAGGTGCTCCGCGGTGGCGCGCTCGGTCCAGCCGCCGTGGCTGTCGCGCACCCGGTCCTGGAGGGCCTGCGGCAGGTCCCAGTGGTAGAGCGTGACGGACGGGGTGATGCCGGCGTCGAGGAGGCCGTCGACGAGCCGGTCGTAGAAGTCGAGCCCGGCGGCGTTGACCGGGCCGTCGCCGCCGGGGACGACGCGCGGCCAGGCGACGGAGAGCCGGTAGGCGTCGGTGCCGAGCTCCTTCATGAGGGCGATGTCCTCGGGCCACCGGTGGTAGTGGTCGCAGGCGGTGTCGCCGTGGTCGCCGTTGTCGATCGCGCCCGGGACGCGGGAGAAGGTGTCCCAGATGGAGGGGGCGCGGCCGTCCTCGGCCACGGCGCCCTCGATCTGGTAGGCGGAGGTCGCCGTGCCCCAGGCGAAGTCCGCCGGGAAGGCCTCCAGGTCGGGCGTGGTGCGGGAGTCGGGGGATTCGGACACGGGGAACCTCTTCGTGATGGGTGTGGAGAGGGACGTCACTTGACCGCACCTGCGGTGAGGCCGGCGACGAGGTAGCGCTGGAGGAGCAGGAAGCCGACGACGACGGGGACGCTGACCACGAGGGAGGCGGCCATCACCTGGTTCCAGTACACGTCGTTCTGGGTGGCGTACCCCTGGAGACCGACGGCGAGGGTGCGGGTGGTGTCGTTGGTCATGACCGAGGCGAAGAGGACCTCGCCCCAGGCGGTCATGAAGGCGTAGACGGCGACGGCGATGATGCCGGGGGACGCGGCCGGCACGATGACGCGCAGCAGCGCGCTGATCGGACCGCAGCCGTCGACCTTGGCCGCTTCGTCGAGTTCGCGCGGGATCGAGTCGAAGTAGCCGGTCAGCATCCAGATGGAGAAGGGCAGCGAGAAGGTCAGATAGGTGAGGATCAGGCCTTCGCGCGAGCCGAAGAGGGCGATGCCGGTGGCGTTGCCGATGTTGACGTAGATGAGGAAGAGCGGCAGCAGGAAGAGGATGCCGGGGAACATCTGCGTGGACAGCACCGTCACGGTGAAGACCCGCTTGCCGCGGAAGGTGTAGCGGCTGACGGCGTACGCGGCGAAGATCGCGACGGCCACGGAGAAGACCGTGGCCGACCCCGCGACGACGATCGAGTTCACGAAGTAGTCGGCGAGGGGGACGGTCTCCCAGATGTCGAAGTACGGGCGGAGCGTGAGCCCGGAGGGGATCCACTCGAACTTCCCCGACACGTCCTCGAGCGGTTTGAGGGAGCTGGAGACCATGACGTACACCGGCAGCACCACGAAGGCGGTGAGCAGGGTGAGGAAGATCCGCCGCGTCCAGAGGAAGGAGCGGGGCGCCGCCATGGGGGAGCGCGGTGCCGTGCGCCGGGATGCGTGCTCAGACATCGGAGGTCTTCCTTCCGCGGCTGGTGACCAGGAGGTAGACGCCCGTGACGACGAGGAGGAAGAGCAGCAGCAGGACGGACATGGCCGACCCGGTGCCGAAGTTCCAGGTCTGGAAGGACGACTGGTAGATGTGGAGCGAGATCAGGTCGGCCGCTTCGGGCGCCGCCTTGCCGAAGAGCACGAACGGCGTGTTGAAGTCGTTGAACGTCCAGAGGAAGAGGACGAGCACGAGGACCTGGTTGACGGACCGCAGCGACGGCAGGGTGATGTGCCGGATCTGCTTCCACACGCCGGCCCCGTCGAGGGCGGCCGCCTCGTACATGTCCCGGGGGATGTTCTGCAGTCCGGCCATGACGGTGAGGAAGGCGAAGGGCCAGCCCTTCCACACGGAGACGACGAGCAGGGCCCAGAAGCTGTTGTCCCCGATGAGCCAGAAGGCGGGGCTGTCGCCGATGCCGAGCTGGTCGTGGAGGACGTGGTTGATGAGGCCGTTGTCGCGCTGGAACATGAAGGACCAGGTGATGACGGCGGCGTAGACGGGCAGGGCGTACGGGACGAGGAACAGCGTCCGGAGGAAGCCGCGGCCCCGGAAGTTCTCCTGGAGGAAGATCGCGGCCGCGGTCCCCAGGAGCCAGCACAGCCCGACGGACGCGAGGGTGAAGACGCACGTCGTCACGAAGGACTTGAGGAGGGCCTGGCCGACGGGGGCGTCGAAGTCGATCGCGACGCGGAAGTTGTCCAGGCCGGACCAGGGCGCCTCCGACCAGTTCCGGATGTAGAACTGGGTGAGCTCCCGGAAGCTCATGGTGATGCCCATGAGCATCGGGACGAGGTGGACGAGCAGTTCGAGGAGCAGGGCGGGCAGGAGCAGGAGGTACGGCAGTGCGATGCGGCGACGCCCGGAGCGGCGTGGTGCGCGCGCCTCTCCGGGTGTGGCCTTGCGCACCGCCCGCTCACTCGGGGGAGTGACGGCGGTCTCGGTCATGGTGGGGCGGCCTACTTCTTGGGCATCTGCTGCTGGGCCTTTTCGAGCTTGGCCTTCACGGACTCCGTGGTGACCGGGCGGCCCGCGGCGGCGTCGGCGAACAGCTCCTTGACCGCGGTGCCGACGACGGTCTCGAACTGGGACTCCTCGGGGACCTGCGGCAGGGCCGCGGCGCTGGAGGCGAGGGTCTCCCGGATGACGGTGAGCGACGGGTCGGCGAAGACGGGGTCCTTCTGGGCGCTCTTCACCGGCGGGACCGAGCCGTAGGCCTTGTTGAGGAGGATCTGCTCCTCGTCGCTGGTCATGAACTTCACGAACTTCAGCGCACCGTCGAGGTTCTTGGTGTTCTTGAAGACGGCCATGTTGATGCCGGCGACCATCGAGTTGGTCTGCGCGCCCTGGCCGGGGGTGCCCGAGGGGACCGGGGCGGGAGCGACACCCCAGTCGTCCGGTGCCATGCCCTGGGAGGCGAAGGTCTGCTGCGGGGTCTGCCACAGGACCATGCCGGTCTTGCCCTTGGCGAAGTCGCTGAGCGACTGGTTCTGGGCGTACTCGGCGTTCCCGGGGGCGACGATCTTCTGTGCCGCCATCAGGTCGACGTACTGCTTGACGGCGGCGACGGCCCCGTCGGAGGTGAAGTCCGGCTTCCCGTCGGCGGTGAAGAAGTCGGCGCCGTGCTGCTTGCCGAGGACGAACACCTGGTGGATGTTGTTGGACAGGTTGGAGCCCTCGACGCCGATGCCCGACTTGCCGTTCTTGCTGAGCTTCTTGCCGGCCGCGGCCACCTCGTCCCAGGTGGTCGGCGGCTTCGCTATGCCGGCGTCCTTGAACATCTGCTTGTTGTAGTAGAGCGCGTAGGCCATGGAGTACAGCGGGACGGCGGCCGGTTCCTTGCCGGTGACGCCGGTGGAGCCGAGCGCGGAGTCGACGAAGCGGTCCTTGCCGCCGATGGCCTCGAAGTTCTTCGCGTCCCAGGGCAGCAGGGCGCCGGTGGACTGGAGCGAGGCGCTCCAGGTGTTCCCGATGTTGAGGATGTCGGGGCCCTGGCCGGACGTGGTCGCGGTGAGGATCCGGTTGAGCAGGTCGGACCAGGGGACCACCTCCAGCTTCACCTTGATCCCGGTCTCCTTCTCGAACTGGTCGAGCTCGGGCTGCAGGACCTTCTTGTCGACCTCGATGCTGGAGCCCTGGTTGGAGGCCCAGTAGGTGAGGGTCTTCGGCGACGACCCGCTCCCTTCACCGCCCCCGCAGGCGGTGGCGGTGAAGGCGAGGGAGAGCGTGACGGCACCGGTGACAGCGGCTCTGATTCTGCGCATGGCTCCTGGGCCCTTTCGGGGACGAGGGGGTCGCCGATGCGGTGAGGGTCTGGAGGCCTCGCCGTAACATCGGCTTAATTTAGGATGTGAGTTAAACCCCATGAGAAGGTCGCGTCAAGGCTTGTACTGCGGGTATGTTGCAAGGAACGACTCCAGAGACGGGGACCAACGTGCACGCGAGAACTGGCCGTACGGTGCGTGACCTGCGGCGCGAGAACCGCACCGCGGTTCTGCGCAGGCTGTACTTCGACGGACCGATGAGCCGGCTCATGCTCGGCCCCGCGACCGGTCTCAGCTCCGGATCCGTCAGCAACGTGGTCGCCGAACTCGTCGCGGAGGGCCTCGTGGAGGAGGCCGGCAGCGTCGACTCCGCCGGCGGGCGCCCCCGCACCCTCGTGCGGATCAGCCCCGCCAGCGGCTTCATGATCGGCGTCGACATCGGCGAGACCCGGGTCCGCATCGAGCTCTTCGACCTCACCCTCACCGAACTCGCCCGCACCGAGCGGGCGTTGGCCAGCTCCGGACCCCGCACGGCCCGGTACGACGTGGACCTCGTCGTCGCCCACCTCCGCGAGGGCATCGCCGAGGTCCTGCGCACCGCGGCCGTCCCCGCCGAGCGGCTCATCGGGGTCGGCGTCGGCGTGCCCGGCATCGTCGCCCGCACCGCAGAGGAGGGCGCGGTGGTGCACGGTCAGACCGTCGGCTGGGACGCCGTCCCCTTCGAGCGCCTCCTCCGCGCCGCCGTCGACCTGCCCGAGGACGTCCCCTACTGGATCGACAACGGCGCCAAGACCCTGGGCCAGGCGGAGATGTGGTTCGGCGCCGGCCGGGGCGCGCGCAGCGCGGTCGTCGTGCTCTTCGGCTCCGGTGTCGGCGCCTGCGTGGTCACGGACCCGATGGGGCCCGGCCGGGCCGTCGAATGGGGTCATCTGACGGTCCGGGTCCGAGGGCGCCGCTGCCGCTGCGGCGCGCAGGGCTGCCTGGAGGCGTACGCGGGAGCCGAGGCGCTGCTCGACCGCTGGCGCGAGGCGGGCGGGGAGCCGCCCGTGGGCGCGGACGAGGAGACGGCCCTCACGGCGATGCTGGCCGCGGCCTATCCGGCCGACCCGGACGGGAGCCCCGACGTCACGGCGCTCGCGGTCCTGGAGGAGACCGCCGAGTACCTGGGCGCCGGCTTCGCCGACCTGATCAACCTCTTCCAGCCCGAGCGGATCCTGGTCGGCGGCTGGGCCGGCCTCCAGCTCGGCGCCCGCTTCCTGGGGACGGTCTCCGCCTACGCGCGGGAGTACGCGCTCCGCCACCCGGCCAGCCGCACCGCCATCGGTCTCGGCACCCTGGGACCCGAGGCGGTCACCGTCGGCGCCGCCCTGCTGCCGCTGGTCGACTTCTTCGCCCAGGGCGGCCGCCGTCCCGAGACCGAGCCCGCCACTCCCGCGCCGGCCTGGCAGTCGGCGCTCCAGGACCGCGTCTCCCCCTGAGCGCCGCGAAGGGGCGGGAGCCCCGGGGCAGCGGGGCTCTCAGTCGACCGGCCAGGTGTGCGCCGGAGCGTTCATGTGCATGAAGTCGAGGTACTGCCGCGTCATCCGCCGCAGCGCCTGATGCCGGTCCACATGCCCGATGTCATGGATGTGGTGGAAGGTCTCCGACTGCCACACCGCGCCGTTCCGGCCGCTGACGCACCGCTGCTCGACGATCCCGAGCAGCGGCTCCCGCCAGGCCGCGTCCATGCCCGTCCGCTCCAGACCGCGGTCCGCGAGCGGCAGCAGGCGGCGCAGCACCAGCTCGGTCACGGGCACTTCGCCCATCCCCGGCCAGTACAGCTGGGCGTCGATCCCGTGCCGGGCCGCCGCGTCGAGATTGTCCTCGGCCGCCGAGAACGACATCCGCGACCAGACGGGGCGGTCCTCCTCGACCAGGGCGCGGACCAGCCCGTAGTAGAAGGCGCCGTTCGACAGCACGTCCGCCACCGTGGGCCCCGCGGGCAGCACACGGTTCTCGATCCGCAGGTGCGGCACCCCGTCGACGACGGCGTACACCGGTCGGTTCCACCGGTAGACCGTTCCGTTGTGCAGGGTCAGTTCGGAGAGGCCGGGGATCCCTCCGTGGTCCAGCGTCTCCTGGGGGTCCTCGTCGTCGCAGAGCGGCAGCAGCGCCGGGAAGAACTGGGCGTTCTCCTCGAAGAGGTCGAAGACGCTGGTGATCCACCTCTCGCCGAACCACACCCGGGGACGGACCCCCTGCACCTTGATCTCCTCCGGCCGGGTGTCGGTGGTCTGCTCGAACAGCGGAATGCGCGTCTCGCGCCACAGCTCCTTGGCGAACAGGAACGGGGAGTTCGCCGCCAGGGCCACCTGGACCCCGGCGACGGCCTGCGCCGCGTTCCAGTAGTCCGCGAACTCGTCCGGCGCGACCTGGAGGTGGAACTGCGTGCTCGTGCACGCCGCCTCCGGAGTGATCGTGTCGGCGTAGGTGCGCAGCCGCTCCACCCCGTCCACGGAGATCAGCAGGTCCTCGCCCCGCGCGGCGAAGATCTGCTCGTTCAGCAGGTGGTACCGCGGATTCTCGGACAGCGACGCCGGACCCACGTCCTTCAGCTCCAGCGTCGGCAGGATCCCGATCATGACCAGGTGCGCCCCGATCGCCGCCGCCTTCTCCTCGGCGTGGTTGAGCGCGTCCCGGATCTCCCGCTCCCAGGCGCCGGGACCGCCCTCGGTGAGCTGCCGGGGATCGATGTTGATCTCCAGATTGAACCGCCCGAGCTCGGTCGACCAGGCGGGGTCCGCGATCGCCTCGAGGACGTCCACGCTGCGCATGGCGGGCTCCGCGGCCTCGTCCACGAGGTTCAGCTCGATCTCCAGACCGACCTGAGGCCGCTCGAAGTCGAACCGTGACTCCCGCAGCATCTGCGCGAACACGTCGAGACAGGTGTGCAGCTTGTTCCGGAACCGGCGACGGTCGTCACGGGTGAACTCCAGCGCCGGGACGTCGCGTCCCATTCGGCCCTCCCGAGACTCGTCGGCACGGACCTTCCCCTTCAGCGTCCCACTTCGGCCACGACCCGACCACCGAACGGACCGCAGGGCCCACCGCGCACGCGGACAGCGGGCCGCGCGAAGGGCGCGACGCGGCTCACGGAGCCTGCGCACCGATGGCCCGGGCGACCTCCTCGGGGTGCGTCAGCTGGGGGTGGTGCCCCGCGCCGGGGATCACGGTCACGGTGGCGCGCGGGAGGCCGTCCACCAGGGAGCGCCCCTCGGCGGTCAGTGGATCCTCGGAGCCCGTGACGACGTGGACGCGCCCCGGGTACCGCCGCAGCGCGGCCCGGAGGTCCGCCCGCCCCCGCGCGCTCCCGGTGGACGCCAGGAGCCGGGCGGTGACGGCCGCGACGGCGCCGCGCCGCAGGTCCGAGACGGCCGGCCGGAGCGCGGGCGCGTGCTCCGCGGTGCCGGTCAGCCGGACGGAGAGCGCCGAGGGGGTCGTACGGCGCAGGAGCCCGCAGGTCAGCGGAGTCCACCCGGCGGAGCGGGGCGGGAAGGCCTGGAGGAAGTACGGCGCCACGAGCGTGAGCTCCTCGACCCGGTCCGGATGGGCGGCGGCCGCCTCGACGGCCGCGGCGGCACCGACGGAGTGGCCCACCAGGTGCCGGGCGCCGGTCCCGGTCACCAGCGCCGTCAGCCAGGAGGACCAGTCGTCCCGGCTCCCGCCGCTCATCCCCAGACCGGGCAGGTCGACGGCGCGGGCGCTCCCGAGCGCCCCGACGACCGGGGCCCAGGTGTCGGCGTTGACCGGCAGTCCGGGCAGCACGACCGTGTCCGCGTCCGCCCGGCCCAGTTCGAAGGTCCGGACGCCGCCCGGCGAGGTGAACCGCCGGTCGCCCGCGGGGGCGTCTCCGAAGCGGTGGGCGGCGAGGTGGTCGGCCCAGCGGAGGATCGTCGTGACGGTGTCCGGCGTCGGCAGCCGGTGCCGGGCGGCGAGGTCACGGGCGGAGCCGGTCGGATAGCGGTCCGCCGACAGGAAGGTCAGCGTCTCCGGATCGGCCTTCGTGAGCCGGCGGGGAAGCCGCTTGAGCAGCGGCACCGGCACCCGCGCCCGGGGTGCCCGGATCCCGTAGTGCTCGGCCGTGAGCGTCAGCAGGTCGGGCAGCGCGGGGGTGTCGTCGTCGAGCACCCAGTAGGCGGCGCCCCGCGTGGCCTCGTCCGTCGGCAGCAGCGTCATGAACCGTGCGAGGTGGTCGGCGGCGACCACGGGCACGAAGGTCCGCCCGTCGCCCGGCAGCGCCGCGAGCGAGCCGTGCCAGAGGTCCTTCAGGCTGGAGGCGAGCCCCAGGTACTGGTCGGACTCTCCGGTGACGCTGTCCCCGACGACGCTCGCCGGGTTGACGATCGACCAGGGCACGTCCAGCCGTGCCGTGAGCTCCTGGAAGACGGCATCCGCCTCGACCCTGGACGCCTCGTACGGACCGAGCGCCCGGTACGTCGCGCGCCGGCGCTCCTCGCTCCACGGCGCGGGGTCCTGACCACCCACGCGGTATCCAGAGACCTGGACCAGGCGGCGCAGGCGCGGCATCCCCGCGGCGAAGGCGACGACCGCCCGGACGCTGTCCACGTTGGCGTGGCGCGCCTCGTCCACCGTCATCCCGAACCGGTAGGCCCCGGCGCAGTTGTAGATCTCGGTGACGTCGTCGGGCGCGCCCTCGACGAGGGGCGTCGCGGCGAAGTCGGCCCTCAGGTCGGCCGGGACCGGTTCGTGCCCGCGCGCCGCGAGCCACCGGGCCAGCCGCAGCGCGGACTCAGGACTCCGGGAGGCCGCGCTGACCCGCACCCCGGCGCGGCCGAGGGCGAGCACCACGTGGCGGCCGATGAGGCCGCTCGCGCCCAGCACCAGCGCGTGCCGGTCGTCCCGGCTCACGACGAGGGCTCCGCACCCGGCTCCAGGAGGGTCGTGATCGTCCGGGCGGCGCAGCGCAGCGGCTCGGTGGACCGCTGGGCACGCGACACGATCACCGCGCCCTCCACCAGGCTGACCAGGGCGGTCGCGAGGCCGCGCGCGGCTTGGCGCGGGTGGCCGTGGGCCACGAGCAGATCGCTCACGGGCGAGATCCACGACTCGAAGGCCTGGGCGCAGGCGTCCCGGAGCCGGTCGCTCCGGGCGCCCATCTCCAGCGTCACCACCGAGACCGGGCACCCCAGCTCGAAGCCGCTGTCGTCGAGCATCCCGGCCAGCTCGTCGACCACCCGGCGCAGCACGTCGGCCGGCGTGGCCGACTCCCGCGCCGAGTCGGCCACGAGGGCGCCGAACCGCGCGGCGGCGAGCTCGACGGCCTTCTCCCCGAGGGCCTCCTTGCCCTGGGGGAAGTGGAAGTACAGGGAGCCCTTGGGCGCGCCCGCGTGCTCCACCACCGTGTTCAGCCCCGTGCCGCTGTATCCATGACGCTGGATCAGCTCCAGCATCGATTCCGCCAGCCGGAGGCTGGTCCTGGCCCCTTTGGTTTCCGTCATGAGCAGAGAATAGACCGGTCTACATATTTTTCAAGGCTCAAGATTCCCAGCCCCGTTCGGCACCAGGGGAGTGCCGGAGGGCGGTTCCGGAGCTCAGGCGGAGCCGAGGAAGACGTACGCCGTCATCGCGCCGCCGACCGGCCCCGGGCCGAGCCGGTCGGTCATCGTCCCGGTGACGGCTTCGCGGACGGCCGAGGCGTCTCCGCGCCGCTCCACCTCCGCGCGCACCGGCGTCCCGGCGAGGAACCCGAGGGCGACGTCGGCGGCCGACGGAGCCCGGCCCGTCAGGGTGACCTCGCGCTCCTGCTCGACGGCGAACCCGGCGGCGGCCAGGTCGGCGGCGACGACGGCGGGATCGGCGTACCCGTGCGGGACCGCGCGCAGGAACCCCGGGGTGTCGACGGGGAGGGCCCGCTCAAGACCGGCCTGTAGCGCGGCCGCGAAGGCGTGCGTGGCGAGGGGGCCCCACGTGTTGAACAGGAACCGGCCGCCCGGGGCGAGCACCCGCCGGACCTCGGAGTAGGCCGCGATCCGGTCAGGGAAGAACATCACGCCGAACTGGCAGACCACCAGGTCGAAGACGCCGTCGGGGAAGGGCAGTCGCTGCGCGTCGGCCTGCCGCCACACCGCGCCGGGTGCCCGGGCCGCACCGAAGGCGACCATGGCGTCGTTCAGATCGGTGGCCGTCACCTCGGCGGCCGGCACCGCGGAGAGCAGGCCCGAGGTCAGGACCCCGGTCCCGGCGGCGAGTTCCAGGACGCGGCGTGGGCCGAGCACCGCCGCGCGGGCGACCAGATCCTCGGCGAAGGGCCGGAACAGCACCGGTACGAGGTGCCGCTCGTACACCTCCGGCATGGACTCGGACCACCGGCGCTCGGCATCGACTCCCGTCACCCGCACGACGCTAGCTCCTCCACGAGCGGACCTCCGGCCGCGACGCGCCGCGCGGCCGGCACCCCGGGCCCACCTCTCCGCCTCCCGGTGGGTGCCTCCTCACGTCAATCGAGAGCGTTGAGATCCACCCTTTCGGGTGGCGGGTCGATGCCAGAGAGTCATGCCATCCGGTCAGCATCAGAGAGACGCACGAGGGCGCTGATCCAGGAAGGAGCGGCGGGACTCCGGTGAGCGGTCCCGCGAGGGCGGCAGCGCCATGCTGCGCGACCTCGGCGCGGGTAAACCCGACGGTCCGGGCTGGCCGGGACGTCGCCCACCCCGCCTGTACGCGGCGCTCCCCGGGCGGTGAGCTACGGAGCGTTCCGGGCTCCCTCCCGCGTCCCGGCCGCGCACACGGCGGCCGGGACGCCCCGGGGCCCTCGCGCACCGTCGACCGATCGGAGATGTCACCATGAGCACACCTCCCTCCGTCCCGCTCCGCGTCGCCCTCGTCAACGGAAGCTTCGAGCAGCCGTCCGTCACCGACCTGGCCTTCCTGCCGGACGCCTCCCAGACGCAGGCACCCCGGCACGTCCCCGGCTGGCTCACCACCGCCACCGACCACATGATCGAGATCTGGCACTCGGGCTTCAACGGCGTGCCCTCCGCCGAGGGCGAGCAGTTCGCCGAGCTGAACGCCAACCAGGTCTCCACCCTCTACCAGGACCTCCCGACCACCCCCGGAACCAAGCTGTACTGGCGGCTGTACCACCGCGGGCGCCAGGGCCAGGACACCATGGCCCTGGACATCGGCGCCCCGGGCAGCGTGGTCGAGCAGCGCACCCTCACCGACGGCAACACCGCGTGGGGCTACTACACCGGCACCTACACCGTCCCGGCCGGACAGACCACCACCCGCTTCGCCTTCCGGTCCGTCTCGGCGGCCGGCGGCAACCGGGGCATCGGCAACTTCCTCGACGGAGTCTTCTTCGGCACCGCACCCCACGTGGTGCTCACGAAGACCGCCGTTCCAGTGGGCCCGCTGGACATCGGCGACGTCGTCACCTACCGCGTCACCGCCACGAACGAGGGGGGCGGCGCGGCCGAGCGGCTCACCCTCACCGACGTCCTGCCGCCGGGGACGACGTACGTGCCCGGCTCGCTGCGGATCATCGACGGACCGAACGCGGGAGTGAAGACCGACCGGGCGGGCGACGACCAGGCCGCGTACGACCCCGCGAGCGACACGGTGGTCTTCCGGCTCGGCACCGGCGCCTCCCCCTCCCAGGGCGGCAGCCTCGCCAACACCGCCACGCTGCCGGAGGGCACCACCGTCGAGTACCGGGTCGTCCTCGGTCGGGAGACGGCGGGCACCCGGGTGACCAACACCGCCGCCGCCACGTACGAGAACCGGCTCGGCCCCACCCCCGAGCCGCTGACGGCCACGTCCGACGAGGCCGTCACCGAGGTCAGGCCGGCCGCCGACCTGGACGTCACGAAGGCGGCCGACGCGACCACCGTGACCGTCGGACAGACCGTGACCTACCGGCTCACCGTCCACAACTCCGGCCCCAGCCCGGCGACCGGGGTGACGGTCGCCGACCGTCTCCCCGGCGGCCTCACCTTCCTCTCCGCCGACGCCGGTGCCGGTGCCTACGACCCGGAGACCGGGCAGTGGTCCGTGGGCGGACTCGCCGTCGGCGCCCGGGCCACGCTCGTCCTGCGGGCCAAGGCCACCCGGCCGGCCCGCCTCACCAACACGGCCACCGTCACCGCCGCGGAGAAGGACCCCGACCCGTCCGACAACACCGACTCCGTCACCGTCTGCGTCGAACCGGCACCGGCCTGCTGCACCCCGTGCGTCCCCCGTGCCTGACCTGATCCGACCGGACCCGCACGGGACGGCCTGATCCCGTGGCCTCGCGGAGGCCGGACGCCGTCCGGCGCGGGCCTCCGCGACGTCCCCCGGGCGTCAGGGGTTCCGGAGCATGTCGCTCAGGGTGTCGAACGGGTCCGTGAGCGTCGCCAGGACATAGGCACGGTCGTACGCGTCGCTCCCGATCTGCCGACGGGCCGCCCCCTCCGACTGCTCCCGCAGCGGACCCAGTTCCGGGGTGCCCCGCTGCGGGTGCCCCACCATCTCCCAGAGGGCCTGCCCCGCCCCGTACGCCGTCGCGGACTCCTCCGCCCGCTCCAGCGCCGCCAGGGCCGCCGCCAGCAGGTCCAGGCCGAGGGCCAGCCCGAAGGCGTCGCCGATCGTCCGCTTGTCCCGCAGCATCGACCGGGCGTGCGAGGCGGCATCGGCCGAGCGGTCCTCGCCGAGCGCTATCACCGCCAGCTGGTACTCGGCGTAGGACCGGGTCCAGTGTTCCCCCGCCGACACGGAGTCCGCGCGCAGCGCCTCCGCCTCGGCCCGCGCCCGTCGGAGCGAACCCGACGCCGTCAGCGCGAACACGCGGACCAGACGGCACCGGGCCGCCGCCGGGGTGCTCCCCGGGAGGATCGACAGCGCCCGGTCCGCGGCGTCGACGACCTGGAGGGGCTCGCCCCGGAGCAGCAGCACCAGACCCTGGAGGTACGTGGCGTCCGCGAGCAGCTCCGGGTCGGCGGCGAGCAGCGCCTGCTCCCGCGCCCGCGCGCCGAGCCGGGCGGCCGACTCGTACTCGCCCCGGAGGCACCGCACCACCCCGAGCGCCCAGCAGACCCTGGCCAGGACGCCGGCGGGCTCCGTGACCAGTCGCAGGCACTCCTCCAAGTAGTGCCCGGCCTCGTGGAGTTGACCGCAGCAGGCCCAGAAGAAGCCGAGCCTCCCGGCCATCGCCGCCGCCTGCGGAGGATCGGTGGCGAGCAGATGGTCGAGCGCGGCGCACAGGTCGCCGGAGCAGTCGACCAGCCGGGCGTACGCGGCGGCCTGCCGCGGCCCCCACCAGTCACGCTCGGCGGACGCGGTGACGGCGTGGAAGTGCCACGCGTGGCGGTCGGCGGCGGTCCGCGTCTCGGCGAGCTCCGCCAGCCACATGGCGCCGTACTCGCGGACGGTGTCGAGCATCCGCAGCCGGCCGTCGGGCAGCTCCGTGACGATGCTCTTGCGCCGTAACCCGGCGAGAGCCTTCTCCAGCGCGCCACCGGCGAGCGGCCCACCGCCGCACACGCGCGCGACGTCCTCCGCGGTGGCGTCGGCGCGGAACACCGACAGCCTCGCCCACAGCAGCCGCTCCTGGGGCTCGCACAGCTCGTGGCTCCACCCGATGGTGGTCCGCAGCGCCCGGTGACGGGCCGGCTGCACCGTGCTGTCCGAGGGTTCCGCGAGCGAGAGCCGGTCGCGCAGCACCCCGGCCATGACGCGTACGGGCCGGTCCGCGAGCTGTGCCGCGGCCAGCTCCAGGGCCAGGGGAATGCCCTCCAGCCAGTGGCAGACCTCGCTCGCGGCCAGCCGGTCCTCGGGGCTCTCCCACGTGACGCCGAGCGTCGCGGCGTGGGCGGCGAACAGGTCCATGGCCTCCGAGTCCAGCGACAGGGGGCCCAGCGGGAGCAGGGTCTCACCGGCCACGCCCAGCGACTCCCGGCTCGTCGCCAGCACCACGAGCGAGGGGCAGCGGGCGAGCAGCGTCTCCACCAGCTCCGCGCACGCGTCGACCAGGTGCTCGCAGGAGTCGAGGACGATCAGGACGCGGCGCGTGCCGAGCCAGGCGGCCAGCGCGTCGAGGGGGTCGCGCGCGGAGTGGTCGGACAGACCGCACGCGTCGGCCACGAGCGGGATCAGGAGGCTGCCGCTCCCCAGCGACCACAGCGGCACCCAGTGGACGCTCTCGAAGGCGTCGGAGGGGAGGAGACTCGCGGCGCGCGCCGCGAGTCTCGACTTCCCGATCCCGCCGGACCCGGCCAGCGTCACCAGTCTGTGCCGGTCCAACCGGGCTCCCAGCGCACTCAGTTCACGTTCCCGCCCGACGAAAGGTCCGCGCTCCGGCGGCATCCAACTCTGCACCCCCGTATTGTGCGCGCCCAGGGCCCCTCCGTGTCACCCGCTCGGGAAAGGCCCGCCTCCGCGCGGGCGGTCCGTGGGAGGGTGGTCGCCCCTCCCACGGCGTCACCTGCCGTGCGTCACCGCTGGTGGCAGTCCCAGTGCGCCTTCACCCAGACCTTCTCCCAGTGGCCGGGGACGTAGACCCACTTCTTGTGGTGGTCCTTGCCGTCGTCATGATGGCCCTGGCGCCAGGAGTCGTGGTCGGCCCGCTTCTTCTCCCAGTGGCCCGGGACCCACTTCTTCTCCCAGTGGCCCTTCTTCCACTCGCACCGGTCGTGCCGGTCGTGGTGGTCGCCGTGGTGGTCGGTCACGACGGTCGTGGCGACCGACGACGGGGCGGGAGCCGCCGCTGCCGAGCCGGCCATGCCGAGCGCGGCACCACCTGCCAGCAGGCCGGACGCGGCGGCACCCGCCACCAGTCGGCGGACGCGCATGGTCCTGGTCATGGAAGACACCTCCTTCGAGCGAGCCGGAACGGGAGGAGCGCGGCGACAGCCCGCGTGTGAAGCGCCGTTCCGACTCGCGCGGCGACGGCCGGAAACCGTGAGTCTCGCTGTGCACTTCGTACGGGTCCGGGGCGCGGGGCACCGGGGGAGCGGTGCGCGGCTTCCGAGGACGGCCGCGTGTGACACCTTTGTCCTAGTGTGGCATGTTCGCGTGGGACCGGCCCGGCTCGCGGGCCCGTGCCGCACGGCGACGGGACGAGGTCGTGGTGCGGTGTCCCACGGGCCCAGGAGAGGAGTGCGGTAGCGGTGCCCCTGCTCGGAAGGCTGCGTACGAAGGCGGGCGACGCGCTCCTGCGGCGCGTGGCCGGACCGGAGGCGCATCGGAAGCGCGCCAGGATCCACGGCACCCCGGGACCCCGCTGGTTCGCCCCGGACCGCCCCGTACGGACCGTGCACGCCGACGCCTCGATGTACGTCGGAGGCCTCGCCGCACTCCTGCTCCAGTCCCTGCACCCGGTGGCCATGGCGGCCGTCTGGGCGCATTCGGGATTCCGCGGCGACCCCTGGGGCCGCCTCCAGCGGACCAGCACCTTCCTGGCGGTGACCACGTTCGGCACGGAGCGGGATGCCGAGCGGGCGGTGGAGCGGGTGCGCGCGGTGCACGCCCGCGTCACCGGGACCACGACGGGCGGAGTGGCCTACCGGGCGTCGGACCCGCCGCTGCTGTCCTGGGTCCACATGGCCGAGACGTACTGCTTCCTGGAGTCCCATCGGCGCTACGGCCTGCGTCCGCTGACCGGCGGGCAACAGGACGCGTACGTCCAGGACATGGCGTCGGTCGCCGAGCGGCTGGGCGTCCCGGACCCGCCGCGGAGCCGTGCCGGACTCGTCGCGGCGCTCGACGGCCGGCGCGGGGAGCTGGAGGCGACGGAGGAGTCGTCGGCGACGGCCCGGTACCTGCTGGCGTCACCGCCGCTGCCGTGGCCCGCGCGCCTGCCCTACCTCCTGCTGGCGGCCGCGGCGGTGGAGCTCCTGCCGTCGTGGGCCCGGGACCTGATTCCGGTGCCCCGTCGGATCCGGATCCTGCTCCGCTTCGCACGGCCCGGCGGACGGGCGGTCACGACGGCGGTCCGCTGGGTGACGCCCCCGCTGCCCGCCGGAGCCGGCCGCTGACCGGTGCCGCCGGGCCCTCAGAGCGGCTTGCGCCACACGGAGACGTGCTGGGCGGAGTCCTGTGCGAACGGGGTCCCGTCCCAGTCGGCGACGCGGCGCTCCAGCTCCAGGCCGGCGATCCGCGCCATCAGGTCCAGCTCCGCGGGCCAGGCGTACCGGTGCCGCGAGCTGCCCCGGCGGTAGCGGCCGTCCGCGCCGTCGCGCGTGAGGTGGTGCGAGACGAGGACCTGCTCGACCAGGTCGAAGGTGTCGAAGCCGAGGTGCCGCTCGGAGACGTCGAACGGCACCGCGACCTGGCCCGGCGGAAGGAACCGCAGGGGCGGTACGCCCAGTTCGATGACGAACCGGCCGCCGGGCGCCAGGTGGCGCGCGGCGTTGCGGAAGCACTCGACCTGCTCGTCCTGGGTGAGCAGGTTCGTGATGGTGTTGTAGACGAGGTAGACCAGGGAGAACTCCCCGGGGACGACGGTGGTGGCCATGTCTCCGATGGTCACCGGGAGGGTGTCGGCGTCGATCTTGCTCCGCAGGACGGCCGCCATGGGCTCGGAGAGCTCGATGCCCGCCACCGGCACGCCGCGCTCCCGCAGCGGGACGCCCACGCGTCCCGTTCCGATGGCGAACTCCAGTGCCCGGCCGTCTCCGGCGAGATCGGCGAGGAAGGCGAGGGTCGGTCCGAGGAAGGCGGCCGAGGACCTCTCGCTCTCCTCGGCGTCGTAACGGTCGGCGGAATCGCGGGTCCACAGCTCACTGCTCGTCACGGGGCGCCACTTTGCCCGCACGGAGCGGCGGCGTCGACCGATTTACGCTCCGGACGCGGGGCCGGGGGAGGGCCGGGCGCCCGGAGCCGGGGGTGCCGCCGGGGTCACGCGTGGGAGACGACCGCGGTGAGCCGGTCGGCCGCGGCGACGGCGGCCTTCGCGAGACGGGCGCCGGGCTGCCGGGTCAGGCGCTGGATGGGCCCGGTGACCGTGACGGCGGCCACGACGCGGTCGGAGGGACCGCGGACCGGGGCCGAGACCGAGGCCATCCCGGGCTCGCGCTCACCGATCGACTGGGCCCAGCCCCGGCGCCGTACGCCGCTCAGAGCCGTGGCCGTGAAGCGCGCGCCCTGCAACCCCTGGTAGAACCGCTCCGGTTCCTCCCAGGCCAGCAGCACCTGGGCGGCGGAGCCGACCTTCATGGGGAGCGTCGCCCCGACCGGCACGATGTCGCGCAGTCCGGAGGTCCGCTCGGCGGCGGCGACGCAGACGCGCACCTCGCCCTGGCGGCGGTAGAGCTGCGCGCTCTCGCCGGTCGCGTCCCGGAGGGAGATGAGGACGGGACCGGCCGCGGTCAGCAGGCAGTCCTCGTCCGCGGCGGCCGACAGTTCGCCGAGTCGGGGGCCGAGGACGAAGCGGCCCTCGATGTCCCTGGCGACCAGACGGTGGCGTTCGAGCGCGAGGGCCAGCCGATGCGCCGTGGGCCGCGACAGGCCCGTGGCGGACACGAGCCCCGCCAGGGTGGCCGGGCCGGACGCCAGCGCGCCGAGGATCACCGCGGCCTTGTCGAGGACGCCGACACCACTAGAAATATCCGAAATGTCCATGAGGGGGTGCTCCAGTCTCGGTCCGCGCGCGAAGGTTCGCGGCGATCTCACGCAGGGAGGGTGGGGATGCTCAGCGGGGAGGGCCGAAGAGCTCGGCCGTTATGCCGCGGCGAACGCGAGACGGGTACACGGGAGGCCCGGGGCAGGCAGGGGGAGGGCGAAGGTCAGCACAGAGAGCACCGTGTCTCCTCATCTTTTCCCGCGCCACGTTGGCGCGGGCCGGAGTTGGCACTGGACCCGACGGCGCGGCGCGAAGGAGAGCGCCGAGTCGACCGGGGAGTTGCCGGGGCTTCGTAGGGCCGGTCCCTCCACCCCTCTGGATGATTCGCGGAGAACCATACAAGACGCGCCGGGCGGCCAGCCAACGGCCTCCCCGGAAGGAGTGGCGGTCTGCCGCGCCCATCGGGTCGGGCGGGGCTCGCGCCCCCTCCCCGCTCCGGCCGTCGCGATGTCAAGCGCCCCGCCGCGTCAACCTTACTGACGGATCGTCAGGAGTGGCGTGATTGTCCCTTGGGCACCCCTACCGGCCGGTTCTACTCTCAAGTCACTTTGCGCGGTTCCCCCACGCACCCCGCACGGCGCGACGACCCGCACCTCCTCGCACCCCCCGTCCCTCACCGAGGAGAAACCCATGTCCAAGCTGCTCGTCTCCCTCACCGGCCTCGCCACCGCCGGGGCGCTCGCCCTCGGCGCCGGCGGCACCCAGGCCGCCCCGACCACCGTCCTGCCGGCCGGTCACGCCTTCGCCGCCAAGCTCACCGGCAAGGCCACCTTCGTCGCCGGTTCGACCACGATGACCTGCACCGTCTCCGCCTCCGTACCGACGGGCGGAGCGAACAACGCCGTCCCCGCCGCCCCCGGCAACCACAACGACGCGGGCCCCGTCTCCGTCCCCATCAACCCGCCCGGCTTCAGCGGCTGCACCACCAGCGTCTTCGGCGTGAGCGTCACCATCACCAGCAACGCCACCAACGGCCCCTGGAAGCTCACCCTCCAGAACGGCGCCCCCGCCGCCGGCGGCTTCACCATCCCCAAGGGCGGCGTCGTCCTCAAGACCGGCGGCCTCGCCAGCTGCACCATCACCGCCTCGCCGACCGGACCCACCACCGTCGACGGCGGCTGGACCAACGGAGCCCCCTCGGCGCTGGCGATCGCCAACGCCCCCGTCCCCGCGACCGCCACGGGCGGCTTCCTCTGCCCGACCGGCAACCAGTCCGCGACCTTCAGCGCGACGTACCAGCTCACCGACACCACCGACCCGACCCGGCAGATCACCGTGACCGGCTGACGCAGGCCCGAGCAGCGGCGGGCCGTCGTCGACCGGCCCGCCCGGCCGCCTCGAACCGGCCCGGCCGGACGGCTCACTCGATCGGTCCGCCAGAGGTTCGACGCTCCGGCTGGTCCTGGCGTCCGGCAACCGCGACCCCCGGTGCTTCGAGCACCCGGACCGCTTCGGTGCCCGGACCGCCCGGACATCCAGCACCTCGGGCTCGGCAGCGGCATCCGCAGCTGCTTCGGCGCACCGCCGGCCGGTCTGGAGGCCCAGCCGGCCCTGTCGGAGCCGGCACGGAGGCTGGAGAACCCCCGCCTGCTCGAAGACACGCCCCCGTACCGCCAGAACGCGGTACCGCGCGGGCCGCGGCATCTGCGCATCGCCTGCGACGGGATCCGACCTTAGGGGTGTCTCGTCATCACGCCGGACCGCGCGGGGCACCGTCCGCACGCCGGACCGGGACGGACGCACCGTCCCCGCACTGGACCGCGCGCGAGGCGCCGGCCTCACGCCAGACCGGCGGCGATCGCCCGGCGCACGGCTTCGGCCCGGTCCCGGATGCCGGCCTTGGCGAAGAGGTTGTTGATGTGCGTCTTGACCGTGGCCTCGCTGACGAAGAGCCGCTCGGCGATCGCCCGGTTCGGAAGCCCCTGCCCGATCAGCGCCAGCACCTCGCGCTCCCGGGGAGTCAGGTCCCCCGGCAGGGGTTCGCCCGGGGCGGACCGCTGCGCCCCCGTCACAGCGGCCAGCAACCGGTCGCGCACCTCCTGGTCGAGGACGGACTGGCCCGCCGCGGCGGCGCGGATCGCGCGGGCGATGTCCTCACGGCCCGCGTTCTTCGTCAGGTACCCACGGGCCCCCGCCGCCAGCGCGGCCATGACCGAGTCGTCGTCGGCGAACGTCGTGAGCACCACCACGGCCACGTCCGGGTGGGACTCGTTCAGCCGGCGCGTCGCCTCGGTCCCGTCCATCCCGGGCATCCGCAGGTCCATGAGGACGACGTCGACCGGCGTCTCGGCGACGGCGTCGAGCACCTCGTGGCCGTTGGCGGCGGTCGCGACGACGCTGATGTCCGCGGTGAGCGCGAGGACCATCGCCAGGGGTTCGCGGACGGCGGCCTGGTCGTCGGCGACGACCACGTTGATCAGGGGGGAGCCCGCTGCCGACTCGTTCATACGGGGATCACGACCTCGACCTTCCAGCAGCCCCGCCCGGGGCCGGACGGCACGAGACCCGTCGTCACCGTTCCGTCCATGAGGGCGACGCGCTCGCGGATCCCGATCAGCCCCATCCCGCTCCCCGTACCGGCGGCGGACGCCGGCATCGTCCCCGGCTCGCTGAGGATGCTCAAGGTGGTCGTCCCCTCGTCGTACGCCACCGCCACCCGCACGCTCCCACCGGGAGCGTGACGCGTGGCGTTGGTCAGGGCCTCCTGCGCGATCCGCAGGAGGTCGTGCGTCGTCCGGGTCGGCAGCTCACGCACCGTCCCGGTCACGGTCAGCGCCTCGTGGTGGCCGGACGACTCGAGCAGCGCGGTGAGGCTCTCCAGCAGGGGCAAGGCCTCCTCGCGCAGCGCGCGGACCGTCCACTGCACCTGCTTCAGGCTCTCCCGGACCAGGCTCTGCGCCCGTGCGGTCGCCTCCCGGGCCTTCTCCGTCTCCCCGACCTCGATCAGGGCGTCGGCCAGTTCGAGCTGCATGTTGATGCCGGCCAGGGAGTGCGCGAGGACGTCGTGCACGTCCCGCGCCACCCGGCCCCGTTCGGTCAGCACCAGCGTCCGGGCCTCGGCACGGGCGGCCCGCTCGGCCGACTCGGCGGCCGAGATCGCTGCCTCGACGGCCTGGTTACGGCTCCGCCCCGACATGCCCGCCAGGACCAGCGCCCCGGTGGAGAGCCCGGCCATGAGGAGCAGCCCCTGCTGACCGGGCTCGGCCTGCGCCGCCAGGGCGACGCCGCACAGCAGGCTCAGCGCCACGGCGAGGACCGTGGCCGCTCTGGTGTCCAGCCGGTAGCCGATGAAGGCGGCGAGGAAGAAGGCGAAGAGCGACGCCGTCCCTGTCTCTGCGACCGCCATCAACGCGGCCGCCGCCACGACGCCGACCGCCATCAGGGGCAGGAGGAGCCGTTCGGGGACGAGCCGGGCGGGGACGAGTCGCAGGGCGAAGAAGGCGAAGTTGACCGCGAAGAGCAGTGTCACAGCGAGACCGCGGCCACTGAGGCCCAGGGGCCGGAGGGTGAAGACCTCGACGACGAGGAGGACGGCCGCCCACACCCAGTGTGTGAGCCGGATGCGTTCCGTGGGCCCGGGACGGGTTCCCCCGGCCGGGGCGGTGGTCCCCCGGTTCCTCAGTGGCATGCTGTGACGATACGGCATGATCACCTCACGTGGCCGGTGAGCGGCACGCTCGCGGGCACGGGCCGTGTGGTGCGGGCGACCATCCGGCTGCGGACGAAGATCGTGGCCAGACGGGTGACGACCTCGGCGACCGCCATCAGCAGGAAGGCGGTGACCCAGGCCTGCTGGCTGGTGATGTGGTGCTCGACGCTGAACCTGCCGACGTCGTCGGCGCCACCGTGGTCGACCCACAGCTGGAAGGCCAGCCGGGATCCCATGCCGAGCACCCACAGGACGGCCGAGACCGCCCCGGCCTTGATCAGGAGTGCGCCGTCGACCGAGCGGATCCGGGTGAAGACGCCTCCGGCGATGCCGAGGGCCGTCCCCACTCCCACGGTCGTGCCGATGAGCACGAGGTCGTTGCCGTCCGTGGGCAGACCGTCCAGGTACTGGGAGGCGAAGAACGCCACGATGCCGAGGGGGAGCAGGTAGGAGCGCGGTCCCAGCGGGCCTTCCCGCAGCTGCCGGAAGACGATGAGGATGAGCGCGATGTCGACGAGCCAGTCGGTGAGTGTCATGGCTCAAGCATCGGGAGATTGCCCTCTCCGCACCTGGACCCATGGGTGGAGGTACGGGTGGAGATACCCGCTCCACCCCGTCCACCCCCGGCGGGGCACGGCCACACGCGGATGTCGTCGCGCTCGGGACCGCCGGCACCCGCCCGCGCGAGCCGCCACACCGCGACCTCGTGCTCGCCCTCGTCCGGGAGCACCAGGACGGGGCCGGGCCGAGGCAGCTGCGTCAGATGCGGGAGTTGCGCAGCGACTGCCAGACCGCGCCGGCCAGTGCCCGCGTCGACCTCGGGACCGAGAGGTGCTCGTGCTCGCGGTAGAGGGCCCAGTTGTACTGCACGAGGGACATCTTGTTGGAGGAGAGGGACCCGGCCTGGTGGGCCCGGTACACCGCGAGCGGCTCCGTGAGCCCGCGCGCGTCGGCGCCGTCCCGCATGATCGACAGCCACAGGGCGTAGTCCTGTCGCTTGCGCATCTCCGGCATCAGCCGCGTGCCCAGGACGTTGCGGTCGTACATGGCGGTGAGGGCGCCGATGTGGTCCCGGACCAGCATCGCGCGGTAGTCGACGTGCTCGCGTGCCTGGACCACCCGTCCGTTCGGGACCCAGTCCGTGCTGTCGCCCTCGTGGTCGGCGTCCATCTTGAAGTACGAGGTGAACGTCAGGGGCGCGGTCCCCTCGGCGGCGAAGGCGAGCTGCTTCTCGGTCTTCTCGGGGAGCCACATGTCGTCACTGTCGAGGAACGCGACGTAGTCCCCTCGGGCCCGCTCGATGGCGAGGTTGCGGGCCCGCCCGGCACCGCCCTGCTCGGGCGCCGACGCCACCAGGACGCGCTCGTCGCGCTCGGCGAACTCGTGGAGCAGGTCGAGCGAGGTGTCGGTGGACCGGTCGTCGGTGACGAGCAGCTCCAGGTCGCTGTGGGTCTGTGTGAGAACTGAGCGGACGGCCGCGCCGAGGGTGGCTGCCGAATTGAATACGGGCATCACGACAGACACCAGGGGCACAGCGCATCTCCTTGCAGGACCATGAACGAAGGTCTATTCAAACATCGCGGCAGGGCAGGTGCCGACGCCCCGGTCACGCTCCCGCACCGGACCGCCGCGAGCCCAACCCGGGGCCCCGGGGTCGACACGGTGGGAGACGCCTCGACCGGGCCCGGATGTGTGGGGGTGGGGGAAGCCCGGGTGGCGGGCCTCAGCGGCCGGCGGCCGGGGCGGTCGCCCGCGCCGGGACCTCGGGACGCTTGCCCTCGGAGCCCTGGGAGCCCTCGGAGCCCTCGGAGCCCTCGGAGCCCTCGGAGCCCTCGACGTACTCAGCGGCTGCGCGCAGCGCCGCCTCGACCCGGCGGTTCGTGGTCATGGTCGAGGTGACGGCGGTCATGGCCAGGAGGAGGCCCGCGGCCGTGTAGAGCGGGGTGCGCTCGTCGTACGCGGTGGCCAGCCAGCCGGCGAGGAAGGCGCCGAACGGAGCCGCGCACATGGAGAGCATGCGCGAGGTGGAGGTGACGCGGCCCATCAGGTGGGCGGGGACGATCGACTGCCGGAGGGACGGCGCGAGCACCATCGTGGCGCCCACCCCCGCTCCGCAGACGGCGAGCGCGAGGCCGGCGACGTACGGGTTCGGGGCGGCGGCAAGGCCCAGGACGGCGAGGCCCTCGACCGCGGCCGTGGCGGTCAGCGCGGCGCCGGTGCCGAGCCGCCGGCTCAGGAAGGAGGCGATGCCCGCGCCGAGCAGACCGCCGGCGGCCTCCGCCGTGAGGAGCAGGCCGAAGCCGAGGGCGTCGACGCCGAGCCGGGCGTGCGCGAAGAGGGCCAGAACGGTCTCCACGGCGACGAAGGCGACGTTCCCGACGGCGGGACGCAGGGCCAGCCCGAGCAGCAGCCGATCGCGGAACACGTACGAGGCACCGGCCCGCGCCTGCCGCAGGAGCGACTCACGGGCCCGGGGTACGGGCCGGGGCGCGGCGGGCAGCGACCGGACGAGCAGCGCGGAGACCGCGAACGACACCGCGTCGGCGAGCAGCGGAACCGCCCGTCCGAGCGCGAGCAGGGCGCTGCCCGCGGGCGGGCCGGCGAAGCCGGACGCGGCGGTCTGGGTGCTCCGCAGCCGGGAGTTGGCGCGCTCCAGGAGCGCGGGGGACCGGCCGAGCAGGTCCGGCAGATAGGCCGTGGCCGCCGTGTCGAAGAAGAGCCCGCCGAGGCCCAGGAGGAAGGCGACGACCGCGAGGAGCGGAACGCTCAGGATGTCGAGGGCGGCGGCCGCCGCCGGTATCGCGAGGAGCAGCGCACGGGCCGCGTCCGCGACCCACATCGTGCGGCGGCGGTCCCAGCGGTCCACCAGCGCGCCGCCGAGGATCCCGAAGAGCAGCCACGGCAGCGTACCGGCGGCCGTGACGACGGCGAGGGCCATCGGATCGCGCGTCAAGGTCAGCGCGAGCAGCGGCAGCGCGGCGTGCATCACTCCGTCGCCGAGCGAGGACACGGTCTGTGCGGTCCACAGGCGCCCGAACCCGGCGGGCAACTTCGTCATTTCAGAGCTCACTTGGCATCTCCTCCGGCCTGGCCGCGCGACGAGGGGTGGAACAGTGCGAAGACGAGCGAGGTGTCCGGCAGCGACGGGTCGGACAGCTTCCGGTACTCCTGCGCCAGCGCCGTCAGCCGCGCGCCCAGCTCCGCGAACTGCTCGTCGGTGAGCCGCAGGTGCATCATCCCCACGTGCCGCTCGCCGTCCTTCGGCGCGGCCTCCAGGTCCGCCACGGCGTGCCGCATCAGCACGTCCGGCCCGCCCTCGCCCGGATCCGGCAGCTCGATCGCCCGGGCGGCCATGGCGTAGTACCGCTCGGTGACGCCCCGCACCTTCCGCGTCCGCACGACCTTGACCAGCCCGGCCCGCTCCAGGAGCCGCACGTGGTAGCTGGAGCTCCCCTTCGCGAGACCCACTCGCTCGGCGATCTGCGTGATCGTCGCGGGCTCGAAGCGGAGCACGGCCATGATCCGGTGGCGCGTGAGGTTGGAGACGGCGCGGAGCTGCTCGTCCGTGGTGACGCGGAACGTCTCGGGAAGTTCATCGCTTGTCATGTCCCCAATGGTCAACGTTTCTTGACCATTGCGCAAGGGGTTTGCTCGGGCTTCTTGTCGCGTGCACCTCGCGGGTTCCGCACGCCGCCGCTCCCGCGCTCACTCCGCAGCCACGGACCGCCCTGCGCGGCGCGCGGACAGCCGGTCGTACACCCAGGGCCATCGGGCCACCACCACGAGCGCCCACACCAGCGCCGCCGGAGCCCCGCGGCCCGCGAAGGCGCCCAGCAGGACCGGTGCGACCACCATGGGCGCGCCCGCCCCCAGCGCCCACCGGCGGCCACGTCCGGACGCCACTCCCGCCACCACGCCGACGGCCAGGAACACGGCGACACTGCCGCACATGAGCCAGCGCATCCCCACCGGCAGGTGCCCCCCGACGTGCTCCACCGCCCCGCCGAGGGAGGCGGCGAGGGCGCCCAGCGCCCCCGTCGTCAGGCAGTGGAGCGGCAGCGCGAAACGAGGGGCGAGCACGCCGAAACCGAGCAGCGGCACCCCGCACGTGCGGCGCACCGCGAGCGCCCACAGCGCGAGCAGCAGCACGAAGGGCCCCACCGCCAGAGAACCGAGCCGCGACGTCCAGTCGGCATCCGAGGAGGCCTCCACAGTCAGCGCGACGCTCTCGCCGATCACGATCAGCGTGAAGAGCCCGAGCCGCTCGTCGAGGTGCCGTGCGTCGAAGCGGGCGGCGGCCGGCCGGGGGTGTGCCCGCCCCCGGCCGTCGGCGGCGTGCTTCCGCCACTCCTCCTGGGCCCGGGCCAGGACGCGCGTGCGGGACAGGGCGAAGGTGAACCCCAGGTCGACGGCGAGCCCCGCCGCCCACAGCCAGTAGCGGGTCGGCGCCTCGGCCCACAGTGAGACGATCCAGGGCACGACCCCCACGGACAGCTGCGCGAGCGGCCAGTCCGCGACGACCTCGCCCCGGCTCTGCCAGACCCTCGACGCCAGGACGCGGACGAGCACGTACGCGAGGGCGAAGGCCCGCGCGTGCTCCGTGCGGACGCCCGGCACGGCGGCCGCCATCACGGCGAGCCCGAACATGCCGATCAGGACGGCGCGGGTGTGCACCTTGTCCGCGGCGACGTTTCCGTAGGTCGTGAAGCACATCCACGCCGTCCAGAACGCCAGGTACAGAAGGCAGTAGAGGCCGAGGTCGGCGGCGCCCGGAGTGCCGTGCAGCAGATGGGCCAGCTGGGCGACGCCCGCGACGGCGATCAGGTCGAAGAACAGCTCCAGCCAGGAGGCGTGCCGCTCGGACTCGGCGGGGAGGGGGTGGGCCGGCGGGGTGCCGGGGGAGGCGTTCTCGGAAGTCATATCTGACTGATCGGCCGGACCGCCGCCGCACTTCAGCCCGCAGGACGCGGACGGTGGTCCCGCCCGATACCAGCAGGTCGGAGGCGCCGCCCACCCCCCCCCGGCGGGCGGCCCCCTAGGATGACGACCGCTGCGCACAGGCAGCTGTACCACGGGGGGAATCTGCGGTGTTCGGAATCATCAGACCGTGCCGTCACCGGCTGGGCGAGGGCTTGCGCACCGAGTGGATGGCGCATCTGTGCGGGCTGTGCCTGGCGTTGCGCGGGGAGTACGGGCAGTTCGCCAGGACCGCCACCAACTACGACGGCCTCATCGTCTCCGTACTGACCGAGGCGCAGTCGGAGCGGAGCGGCGACTGGCGGCGGGGGGCCGGTCCGTGCCCCCTGCGCGGGATGCGGTCGGCGGACGTGGCGCAGGGCGAGGGCGCCCGCCTGGCGGCGACGGTGTCACTGGTGCTCGCCGCCGCGAAGATACGGGACCATGTGGCCGACGGCGACGGCCTGTTGGCGCGCCGCCCGGTGGCGTCGGCGGCCCGGCGGATCGCCCGTGGCTGGGACCGTGCCGGTGCCGAGGGCGGCGAACGGCTCGGCTTCGACACGGCGGTGCTCATCGAGGCGGTCGAGCGCCAGCCGCGGATCGAGCGGTCGACGGGCCGCGGCGACTCCCTGCTGACGGTCACGGAGCCCACGGAGACGGCCACGGCCGCCGCCTTCTCCTACACCGCCGTCCTCACGGACCGCCCGGAGAACGCGGAGCCGCTCGCGGAGGCCGGCCGTCTCTTCGGCCGGCTGGCGCATCTGCTGGACGCGGTGGAGGACCTGGACGCGGACGCGGAGTCGGGTGCGTGGAACCCGATCGCGGTGACCGGAGCGGACCGCGCCGAGGTGCGCAGGCTCTGCGACGATGCCGTCCACGGCATCCGGTTGTCCCTGTCCGACGCCGTGTTCGTCGACGACCGGCTGGTCCGGGCGCTCCTCGGCGGCGAGCTGGAGCGTGCCGTGGACCGGGCCTTCGGCCCCCGGCACCGCCACCATCGGCACGGCCGCCCGGCGCGTGGCCCGCGCATCGTGCCGTGGCTGGGCCGCCGCACGGCCGCGCGGGAGCCCGCGGAGCCCGGCGCGGGCGCGTCGTGCGGAGTCGGCGCGCTCACGTCCGCGGCACCTGCCGGTGCGCCGACGGCGTCGGGCCGGCCGCCGGAGGGGGAGTGCCGCCGGTGCCGCGCGCAGCGACGGCTGTGCCCCGACTGCGGGCTCTGCTACGACTGCTGCCGCTGCGACGACGACACGGACTCCGGGGACGGCGACTGGCCGTTCGGCGACGGCGGCGGCAGCGGCGGCAGCGGCGGCGGTGGCTCGAACCGCGACTCCTCCGGCCGGGACGGTTCCGGGGGCGAGGGCTGGTTCGGCGGCCACGGCGGCGGCAACTCGGGCGGCTTCTCCGGAGGTTCGGGTGGCTCCGGCGGCTCGGGTGGCTCCGGTGGCGGCAACTGGCCCAGCGGCTCCGGTGGTTCCGGGGGCGGCTCGGGTGACGGCTGCGGCGGGGGTTGCTGCAACCCCTGCAAGTGCTGCTGCGACTGCTGCGACTGAGCGAGAAGAAGACCGGAGCGGCCCACCAGGATTCCTGGTGGGCCGCCGCCGTTCCCGGGGTGCCGAGGCGCGGCCGCGGACCTGACGGATTACGGGCCGCACGCCCCTGTCCATGCCGCCGTTCGCGTCAACATCAGGCCGATTCCATTCGAAAACCTTCGTACAGCAAGGACTTTGAGGGACGGCGTTCACCTGGGTGCCTTACTCTTCCTTGACCCGATCTTGGGCTTGCTTTGGCGAAGCTTGGATGACGGTTCAACCAGAGGAAGGAACACCGCATGACGTCCTTCCACGCGTCCTCGGCCCCGCGCGCGTCCACGCTGCTGCGCGCCTCTCTCCTCCTCGTCCTCGCGCTCCTCTGCGCCGACCTCCCCCTCACCTCCGAGAGCTCCCCGGCACTCCCGCAGCGGCCCTGTGCCCAGCACAGCGCGTCGACCGCGGCGCTCGACTCCCCGCGCGCGGCCGACGACGGCGCCGACACCGCCGGAGGCTCGGTCCTCCATCGGGACCGGCGGCGCCCCGTCACCACGACCGTCGCCCTCGCGGGCCCACCCCCGGTCACGCGCACGGCCGCGCTCGCGGATCCGCCGTCCGGCCGCCCCGGTGTCGCCGACGCCCGGCCGAGACCGCAGGCCCTCCACGACGCGTCCGCCCTTCAGGTGTTCCGCTGCTGACAGGCCGTGCCCACCTGCGCCGACCTGTCAGCCCGACGCGCCCCCACGGCGCGCCAGGAGGAAACATTCATGCAGCCGCTCATCGACCACGCCCGCCGCTTCGGACGGCACCCGGAGGAGTTCGCCGCGCATGCCGCAGGCCAGTCCCCGGCCGTCCTCTTCGTCACCTGCTCCGACTCCCGGGTCGTGCCCGCCCTGATCACCGGTGCCCGGCCCGGCCAGCTCTTCGAACTGCGCACGGCGGGCAACATCGTCCCCCCGTACGGCACGGGCACCCCCACCGGGGAGGCCGCCACCATC
Organism: Streptomyces sp. NPDC002232; assembly: GCF_042890295.1. Lineage (NCBI taxonomy): Bacteria > Bacillati > Actinomycetota > Actinomycetes > Kitasatosporales > Streptomycetaceae > Streptomyces > Streptomyces sp. NPDC002232. The sequence continues at coordinate 908,043 of NZ_JBIARV010000004.1, forward strand.
GAGTACGCCGTCGAGGTCCTCGGCGTCGAGGACGTCGTCGTCTGCGGCCACTCCCACTGCGGGGCGGTGGGCTCCCTCGTCCGAGGCGACGACCTGAGCACGGTCCCCGCCGTACGGGACTGGCTCGCCCACGCCGCCCCGGACGGAGCCCCCGGGCGCGCCGACGACCCGGCCGTCACCGACGCCGTCCACGGCCACGTCCTGGCCCAACTGCTCCGCCTGCGCTCCTACCCGTGCGTGGAACGGCGACTGGCCGACGGCCGGCTCCGTCTCCGCGGCTGGTACTACGAGGTGCACACCGGTGCCGTCCTGGAGTACCGCTCCGGGACCGACTCCTTCGAGGCGCTGTGAGGAAGGACCTCCGGATGATCCGCTCCCTCCCCTTCCCGCGGCAGGACTTCGCCGCCTCGCTCGTCGTCTTCCTCGTCGCCCTCCCGCTCTGCATCGGCGTCGCCGTCGCGTCGGGCGTCCCCGCCGAACTGGGCCTCATCACCGGCATCGTCGGCGGCATCGTCACCGGACTCATGCGGGGCAGCAGCCTCCAGGTCTCCGGCCCGGCCGCCGGCCTCACCGTCCTCGTCCTCGAAGCGGTGCGCGCCTTCGGCCTCGCCACGCTCGGAGTCATCGTCCTGGCGGCCGGTCTGCTGCAGATCGCCATGGGCCTGCTCCGCTGGGGCCGCTGGTTCCGCGCGATCTCCCTCTCCGTCGTCGAGGGCATGCTCGCGGGCATCGGCCTGGTGATCATCGCCGGGCAGCTGTACGCGGCGGCGGGCGTCACCGCCCCGGACTCCGGACTCGGCAAGCTCGCCGGACTCCCGGGCGCCCTGGTCGAGGCCCTCGGCAACCGTACGGCCCTGGTGTCGCTCGCCGTCGGCGCCGGCACGGTCCTCGTCATCGTCGGCTGGCGCCGGGCACCGCGCCGGGCCCGGGCGGTCCCCGGCGCCCTGGTGGCGGTGCTCCTCGCGGCCCTCGCGACCGCCGTGTTCGGCCTCCCGGTGCCGACCGTGCGGGTCGGCGGCGTACTGGAGGCCGTACACCTGCCGGGCACGGAGGCCCTCTCCTCGCTCGCCGAGCCGGCGGTCCTCGGCACGGTCCTCGCCTTCGCCCTGATCGCCTCCGCCGAATCGCTGTTCAGCGCGGCGGCGGTCGACCGGCTCCACGCGGGACCGCGCACGCACTACGACAAGGAGCTCGTCGCCCAGGGCGCGGGCAACACGTTGTGCGGCCTGCTCGGCGCGCTGCCGCTCACCGCGGTGATCGTGCGCAGCTCGGCCAACGTGGAGGCCGGTGCGCGGACGAAGGCGTCCCGCGTCCTGCACGGCTTCTGGCTGCTGCTCTTCGTCGCCCTGCTGCCCGCCGTCCTCGCGTACATCCCGCTGGCCGCGCTGGCCGGGATCCTCGTGCACGCCGGGTGGAAGCTCATTCCCTTCAAGGGCGTCCTGACCCTGTGGCAGCGCCACCGGGGCGAGGCCGTCGTCCTGGTGGCGACGGCGGGGGCGATCGTCGCGGTCGGCATGTTCGAGGGCGTCCTGATCGGCCTCGCCCTGTCGATCGGGAAGGCCGCGTGGGAGGCGTCGCACCTGCGGATCGAACGGTCCGAGGACGAGAACGACGCGATCCGCGTACGGATCCAGGGCACCGTCACCTTCCTGCGGCTGCCTCAGATACTGGACAGCCTGGAGGCCCTGCCCGGCGACCGGCGGGTGGTCCTCGACCTCTCGGGCGTCCACCACATCGACCACGCCTGCCGGGCCGCCCTGGAGACCTGGGCGGAACGCCACGGCGGCGCCGACCCGGAGGCCGTCCGCGCGGCCACGCCCCCGACCCGACGGGAGGAGCGGACCACGGCCGCGACGAACGCCCCGAACTGACACCGGGACCCCGGAGGGGGCGGCGCACCCCGCGTCGCCCCCTCCGCTCGCGGCGTCTCCGGCGGCGCCGGGGGAGCATGGCCGGTTTGAGCCGGGGACGGCCGGTAACACGGAAGGGTGCCATGGCGCCGGACCGTCCCCACGGCTTCACCCGGTCCGGTGCCCGCTCCCCGTCCCGAGGCGCCCGAGCGGGTCCCCGGTGCACCCCGAGTCCTTCCGCGAGGTCCCGTGGCGAGGGAGCGGACGAGTCGCGCACCGCACGGGAGGACCAGCGATGACCACGTACGTCTACGGCATAGCCCCCGCCGACCAGAGGATCCCCGACGGCATCGAGGGCGTGGGCGACCCGCCCCGGCCCGTGCGCGCCGTGCGCAGCGGTGACCTGGTGGCGCTGTGCAGCGACGCCCCCACCGAACTGGTCCCGAAGCACAGCGACTTGCTGGCGCATCAGCACGTCGTGATCGAGGCGGGCCGGGACGGCACGGTCCTCCCGCTGCGGTTCGGGGAGGTCTCGCCCGACGACGAGAACGTCGCCGCCATCCTGGACGAGCGCCACGACCACTACCTGCACAGGATGGAGGAGGTCGCCGGCAAGGACGAGTTCAACGTCAAGGTGCACCACGACGGGGACGCCGTCCGGCAGGTGGTGCTCGCCGACGAACCCCAGTTGATGAGCCGGCACGCGGGTGGTGAGGACAACACCCCCTTCGGTGAACTCGTCGCCCGCGCCGTCGCCGTGCGGGGGAGGTCCGACGCGGCACTCGTCGAGCGCGTGCTCGGGGCCCATGCCGCCGCGGTGGCCCGGGGACCGCAGGCCGCCGACCTCCTGGCCGACCTGTGGTTCCTCGTGGAGCGCGAGCGGCGCCGGGAGTTCGAGGAGTCCCTCCGCGGACTGCTCCAGGAGCACGCGCACCTGCGGACCCAGGCGACGGGGCCGCTGCCGCCGTACAGTTTCGCCGACACGGACTGACCGAACCCTTCGCATTCGTCGAACAGGTTTGCTCGGACCGAACGCGGCCATACGGCGTGCATGAGCGCATCGGAAAAGAACGACGAGAAGGCGTCGGGCCCCGGCCATTCGATGGCGGCCCCTAGGGGCGGTATCGGCGCGGTGGGTCCCCACCTGCCCCGGCCGGAGGAATTCGGAGACGCGGTCGACGAGTGGCTTCCGACCGAGGAGCCGTCCGAGGGCCGGGGGATCCGTGACCACAAGGTGCTGGTCAGCGCCGGTGCGGTCCTCGCCGCGGCTGCTCTCGGAGGCGCGTACGTCCAGTGGCGTCGGAGCGGACAGCGTTCCCGCGGTCCCCTCTCCCGCCTCACCGCCGGCCGCTTCTGAGCGGCGCCGGAAAGGCTTACGAGTTCCCGGCGTGCTCTCGCCGTTCTTTTCAGAGACGTAGCCAAGTCTTTTCAAAGACATAGACAAGAATTCCCTGTCCCTTCCTTCGCGCATTCGGTATCACACGCGATCCGATCCATGCGTGTAGGGGAGTGGGCACGGGCTCATCGAAGACTCCGGAGGTATCTGGAAATGGTTCCCCTTCTGCTCGTTCTGCTGCTCGTCCTGGTTCTCTTCGGCGCCGGATTCGCGCTGAACGCCCTCTGGTGGATCGCCGTGATCCTGCTCGTGGTGTGGCTGCTGGGCTTCGTCGCCCGCCCGAAGAGCGGCTCGGGCCGCTGGTACCGCTGGTAGAGGCCGCCTCGGCGGCACACCACCCACCACGGACGGAATCGGGGACGGCGGCACGGCCGTCCCCGCGCACAGAGGGAGTTGGGCTTTCATGACCGAGCACGCGTGGGGTTACAAGTCGACCTCGGGCCATCTCGCCGGCACCGACCTCAAGGGCTACAAGGTCGAGGCGACCGACGGCGGCATCGGGAAGGTGGACAAGCACTCCGACGAGGTGGACGACGCCTACCTGGTCGTGGACACCGGAGTCTGGATCTTCGGCAAGGAGGTCCTCCTCCCGGCGAGCACCGTGGTGCGGATCGACCTGGACGAACGGAAGATCTTCGTGGACCGGACCAAGGAGCAGATCAAGGACGCTCCCGAGTTCCACCGCGAGACGCACCTCGGCGAGCGGGCCTACCGCGACGAACTGGTCAGGTACTACGGCCTGGGCGGGCCGTTCGGCGGTCCGCCGTTCTGAGACAGCCCGTGCAGGAGGCCCCGGACAGGACGAGTCCGGGGCCTCCTCCGTGTGCCGGGGACCGGTCCGCACCGCGCTTCCCCGGCACGTTTCGTACCGGACTTCGCGGCCAGACGGTGGACAGGAGTCGGTCGGCGACCGGAGCGAAGGAGAGGGTCGGCATGGCGAAGGTGTCGCATCTGCCCGGACGGGCGGAGCACCAGTGGGCCTGGCAGAGTGCGGCGGCCTGCCGCGGCCTCGGTACCGACGTGTTCTTCCACCCCGAGGGCGAGCGCGGCGAGAGCAGGGCGAAGAGGGAGCGGGCCGCCAAAGCGGTGTGCGACGGGTGCCCCGTACGGGCCCAGTGTCTCCAGCACGCCGTCAGCGTGGCCGAGCCGTACGGCGTCTGGGGCGGTCGCACGGAGAGCGAGCGCCAGCCGCGCGGCGGAACGGACGCCGCCGCGGCGTAGCCGGACGGGCGCGCGTGCCCGATCGTGCCGCACGGAGTGCGGGTGCCCGTCGAGGGGCATAGTAGGGGCGTGATCACCAAAAGTGACGAGGGTGGCGACAGGGGCGGATCCGGCGGCGCCGGTGACGAGGAGGCCCAGGTCATCGTGGTCGGGGCGGGGCCGGCGGGCTCCGCCGCCGCGACGCACCTGGCCCGGGCCGGTGTCGACGTCCTCCTCCTGGAGAAGAGCGGCTTCCCCCGGGAGAAGGTCTGCGGCGACGGGCTGACCCCGCGCGCCGTGCACCAACTGGTGCGGCTGGGCATCGACATCGACGCGCCGGGCTGGATGCGGAACAAGGGCATGCGCTGGGTCTGCGGAGGACACCAGGCGGAGCTGGACTGGCCGCGACTGGGCGCGTTCCCCGACTTCGGACTCACCCGCAGCCGCCACGACTTCGACGACCTGCTCGCCACGCACGCGAGCGCGACCGGGGCCCGCCTGCGCACCCACGTCAAGGTGACGGGCCCGCTGACCGACGGGTCGGGGCGGGTCGTCGGCGTGACCGCCTCCCACGGGCCCGGGGTGGAACCGGTGCGCTACCGGGCCCCCTTGGTGGTCGCGGCCGACGGCGCCTCGGCGCGCACGGCACTCGGCGTCGGACTCGAACGCGACGCGAAGCGCCCCGTCGCGGCGGCCGCCCGCCGTTACTACCGCAGCGCCGCCCGCACCAGCGACCCCTACCTGGAGCTCTGGGCCGACCTGCGCTGCCCCCGCACGGGACTCGACCTGCCCGGGTACGGGTGGGTGTTCCCCCTCGGGGACGGCCGCGTCAACGTGGGCCTCGGCGCCCTGCCGCAGCAGCGCCGCCGCCGCCCCGTCGACCTGCGCGCGGCGCTGGAGCACTGGATTCCCCGCCTCCCCGAGGAGTGGGACGTGCACGAGGGGACCGCCGACTCCCCGCTGCGCAGCGCGCCGCTGCCGATGGGACTGAACCGGCATCCGCAGTACCGCCGAGGCCTGCTCCTCGTGGGCGACAGCGCCGGCATGGTCAGCCCGTGGAGCGGCGAGGGCATCGCCCAGTCGATGGAGGCCGCCGAAGTGGCGGCGGAGATCATCGCCCTGGCCCTCGCCCGACCGGCCGGGCCGCGCCGGGAGCAGGCGCTGCACCACTATCCGGCCGAGATCCGCCGCCGGTGGGCGCGCTACTACCGGCTGGGCAACGTCGCCGGAGACCTGCTCTTCTCCCGCTTCGGCTACCGGCCCCTGCTGCACCCCAAGGTGATGGCCTCGCCCCACCTGCTGAGGGTGCTGGCCCGTCTGCTGACCCATGTGAGCGACGAGCCCGCGCAGGACACCATCGATGCCGTCCTCCACACCGTCCTGCGCCTGGTCCCGGCCCCGCGCCGGTGACCCGGCCGATCCACGACGGGTATGAAGGTCACGCCCCCGCGACCAGCATCGTGCCCATCGCCAGCATGGTCACCGCGACCAGGCCGTCCAGCACGCGCCACGCCTTGGGACGGGAGAGCACCCCCGAGAGCAGCCGGGCTCCGAAGCCGAGGGCGAAGAACCAGCCCAGGCTGGCCAGGGCCGCGCCGACGCCGAAGGCCCACCGCAGGTCGCCCCGGTCGGAGGCGAGCGAGCCCACCAGGAGCACGGTGTCCAGGTAGACATGAGGATTCAGCCACGTCATGGCCAGGCAGGTCAGGACCGCCCGCCGGGCGGAGCCCGCACCGGGGCCGCCCGCCGAGAGCGCGGCCTCCGGATCCGGGCGCAGCACCCTCCGCGCCGCCAGGAACCCGTAGCAGATCAGGAACGCCCCACCCGCCAGGCCGACCGCCGTGAGCAGCGCCGGCCAGGCGGTGACCACGGCGCCCACCCCGGCGACTCCGAGGGTGATGAGCGCCGCGTCGGAGACGGCGCAGATGGCCACGACCGCGAGGACGGCGTGCCGGCGGACGCCCTGGCGCAGGACGAAGGCGTTCTGGGCCCCGATGGCCACGATGAGGGAGAGGCCCGTACCGAATCCGGCGAGTACGGCAGTCATGGTGCTGGTCATGACGTCGACCGTACGAACCGAGTATGGATGAGTACAGCTAAGGATTCTTCAGTACCCTTAGCCGCACTTATGGACGAGCTCCCCCTGGACCAGGTCAGAACCCTGCTGGCCGTGGTCGACGAAGGCACCTTCGACGCCGCGGCCGCCGCCCTGCACGTGACCCCCTCCGCCGTCAGCCAGCGCGTCAAGGCCCTGGAGCAGCGCACCGGACGGGTCCTGCTGCTGCGCACCAAACCGGTCCGGGCCACCGAGTCCGGCGAGGTCGTGGTCAGGTTCGCGCGACAGCTGGCCCGGCTGGAGCGGGACGCCCGCGCCGAGCTGGGGCTGGCGGCCGACCACGGACCGGCACGGATTCCGGTGGCGGTGAACGCGGACTCCCTCGCCACCTGGTTCCTGCCCGCGCTCAGCCGTGTGCCCCGGGACCCTCCCGTCTGCTTCGAGCTCTACCGCGAGGACGAGGCCCACACCACCGCCCTGCTGCGGGAGGGACAGGTGATGGCGGCGGTCACCTCCTCGCCCGACCCGGTGGCCGGATGCACCGTACGGCTGCTCGGACTGGCCCGCTATCTGGCCGTGGCCACACCGGAGTTCGCCGCCCGGCACCTGACGGGATCCCTGGCCCAGGACCTGTGCGAGGCCCCGACCGTGGTCTTCGACCGGCGGGACGACCTCCAGGACGCCTTCGTCCGGGCCCTGACCCGGGGCCGGTCCGGGGCGGGGGCGGTCCGGCACATGGTGCCGGCCTCGGACGGGTTCCGGGACGCCGTGGCGGCCGGCCTCGGGTGGGGCCTGGTGCCCGAACCCCAGGCCGTTCCGCTGCTGCGGTCCGGCCGACTGGTGGAGCTCGCCAAAGGGCGGCCCATGGACGTCCCGCTGTACTGGCAGCAGTGGAAGCTGGACTCGCCCGCCCTGTCCTCGGTCGCCGAGGCGGTCGCGGAGGTCGCCGCCGAGGCGCTGCTGCCCGGTCGCACGCCCGGAGGGCCCTGAGGCCGCGCAGGGCGCGGAGGGTGCGGGGAGGCGGGCGGCCCGCGCGGGCGTCACGACGCCGTTCCCGCCCGGGCCGCGTGACGCGGCCCGCCCCGCGGGTCAGGGCGCGGTCGCCGGGAACACCACCCGCACCGTCAGCCCGCCGCCCTCCTGATTGGCCGAGGCCGTCGCCTCGGCCCCGTGCGCCCGGGCCACGGCGTCGACGATCGACAGACCGAGGCCCGCGCCCTCCCCGGGCGCGTGGGTGCGTTCGTTGAGCCGGCGGAACGGCTCGAAGAGCAGGGGGACCGTGGCGGCCGGCACGACCGGCCCGGTGTTGGCCACCTCGATGCCGACGTCCTGGCCGGTCCGCACGTCGACCCGTCCGCCGGGGACGTTGTGCCGGACCGCGTTCGCCACCAGATTGTGCAGGAGCCGCTCCAGGAGCACCGGATCCCCGTCGACGGACAGCGGCCCCGTCCGGACGTCCACGCGCACGTCCCGCTCCACGGCCTCGTCGTCGAGCGCCGCCACCACCTCACGGGCGAGCTCCTCGACGGCGACCCGGCGGCGCTCCCGCAGCCCCTGCTCGGAGGCCGCGAGGAGCAGGAGCCCCTCGATGATCCCCTCGCTGGTGTCCGCGACCTCGATCAGCTTCGCCCGCATGCGCGCCACCCGCTCCGGCGAGGGGTCTCCGCCGAGCCCGATCTCGGCCGCCGCCCGCTGCACGGCCAGCGGCGTGCGCAGCTCGTGCGCCGCGTTCGCGGCGAAACGCTGCTGGGCGGAGACCAGCCGTTCCATGCGGCCGAGCATCCCGTCGAAGGTGTCGGCGAGCCCCTTGAGCTCCCCGGGCGGCGCGTCGAGCGCGATCCTCTCGTGGAGGTTCTCACCGGAGAGACGGCGGGCGGTCTCGGTGATGACGGCGATCGGCCGCAGCACCCGGCCCGCCGTCCACCACGCGAGCGCCAGCGACAGGACCGCGTAACAGACGAAGACGATCACCGAGACCGTGAGGAGCCGGTCGAGCGCCGCGGACCCGGCCGCGTCGCTCACCGTCCGGGTGATCGCCAGAGCCTCCCCGGGGACGATCGTGCCCGTGTACGGGGCGGGGCTGGCGGGCGCGGCGCTCGGCACCCCGTTGGGGAAGGCGGTCTGCCAGGACGACGGCAGCCGCTCCAGCCTTTGTGCCGGCACGGCCGTGGTGACGGCCATGCTGATCGAGGAGTACAGGCCCTCCTCCACGAGCACGTACACGACCCCGGTGAGCAGGGCCCCGGCGAGCACGAGCAGACCCGTGTAGAGGGCCGTCAGGCGAGCCCGTTCGCTGCGGAACGGCAGAAAGCGGAACCGCGCCGCACGACCGGACCCGGGGTGACGATCCGGCGTCCGCGCCCCCCGACGGTCCGGGCGCTGCGCCGCACGCGGCCTTCCCGCGCGCGTCACGACGCGATCCGGTAGCCCGCGCCCGGCACCGTCTCCACCACCGGCGGCTCGCCCAGCTTCGCCCGCAGCTTGCTGAGCGTCACCCGGACCGCGTTCGTGCGGTAGCTCGTGTGCTCCTCCCAGACCTGCTCGATCAGGTCCTCGCCGCTCACCACGGCTCCCTCGGCGCGCAGCAGCGCCTCCAGCACGCCGAACTCCTTCGGCGACAGGTGCAGGTGCCGCCCGTCCCGGCTGGCCTGGCGGCGCGCCGTGTCCAGGACGATGCCGCGCTGCCGGAGGACGGGCGGCAGCGCGGGCCTGGCGCGTCGGCCGAGCGCCAGCACCCGGGCGAGCAGTTCGTCGTACGCGAAGGGCTTGGTCAGGTAGTCGTCGGCGCCCAGACCGAGACCCGCCACCCGGTCCCGTACGGTGCCGGCCGCCGTGAGCATGAGGACCCGGGTCATGAGCCGCTGCTCGACCACGCGGCGGCAGACGTCGTCGCCGTGCATGCCCGGCAGGTCACGGTCCAGCACGAGCACGTCGTACTCCCCGAGCCGCAGCTTCCGCAGCGCCTCCAGGCCGTCGGCCGCGAGGTCCACGGCGAGCGCCGCCCGGCGCAGCCCCTCGGCGATCATCTCCGCGAGGAACGCCTCGTCCTCCACCACCAGTACGCGCATGGCCCCTGTCTATCCGAAAGGGACCTTTCGCCGATGTAAACGGAACCGTTGAGAGAAGCGAAACCTCCTCGGCGGGCACGCTCGGCGGCATGACGATTCGACGGATCATCCGGACGGCCGCCGCTCCCTCTCTGGCCGCCGCCCTCGCCCTGTTCGCCACCGCCTGCTCGGGGACCGCCCCCGGCGGAACGGGCGACGGGAGCGCGAACGAGGAGGGCAAGAAGGCCGACCAGGCCTTCGAACACCGCAAGTGCCTGCGCGAGCAGGGCCTCGACGTGCCGGAGCCCAAGCCGGGCGAGAGCGGCGTCGGCCTCACCATCGGTGGCGACGGCATGTCGAAGGAGAAGATGGAGAAGGCCTTCAAGGCCTGCGCGAGCAAGGCCGGCGGCGCGGGCTTCGGCAAGGAGCCCACGCAGGCGGACAAGGACAAGGCCCTCGCCTACGCCCGGTGCATGCGCGAGAACGGCTTCAACATGCCCGACCCGAAGTTCGACGGCGGAGCACAGCAGGCCATGCCGATACCGCAGGGGGCGCAGAAGGAGAAGTTCGACAAGGCCGCGAAGGCGTGCGAAGGCGCGGCCCGATGAGCGGCGGAGCGACCGGCCCCCACGCGGAGGCGCGCCGGCCGATGGGGCGCCGCCGCCTCGGCCTCGCCCTCCTCACGGTCGTCGCCATCGCGGGCGGCGGCGTCGCCGTCACCGCCCTGACCGGCCCGCGCACACCCGCGCCCGACCGGGCCGACGGCAAGGGGCTGCCGCCCGCCACGGCTCCCGTCACCCGGGGGGACCTCGCCGACAGCACGCAACAGGACGGCACGCTCGGCCACCTCGGCGAACACAAGATCAACGCGGGCGGCCCGGGAGGCACCCTCACCTGGCTCGCCCCGCCCGGCTCGGTCGTGCGGCGCGACGAACGGCTCTACGAGGTCGACGGCGAGGCCGTACGGCTGATGTACGGGGACGAGCCCATGTACCGCACCCTCAGGACCGGCGACAAGGGCAAGGACGTGCGGCAGCTGGAGGAGAACCTCGCGGCCCTCGGGTACACCGGCTTCGACGTCGACGAGGAGTACACGGCGAAGACCGCCGCTGCGGTCAAGCGCTGGCAGAAGTCCCATGACCTCAAGCAGACCGGCACCCTCGGTCCCGACCGGATCGCCTTCGCGGGCAGCGCGGTACGGGTGAAGGAGACGGGCTCCGGCTCCGGCTCGGGAGGCGGCGACCGTGTCGCCGCCGGCGACCGCGCCACCCCCGGATCCCCGGTGCTCACCGTGACCGGTTCCGAGAAGGTCGTGAGCTTCAAGGTGCCGGCCGCGCAGGCCGGCTCGGCGAAGACGGGCACCCGGGTCCAGGTCACGCTGCCGGACGGGACCCGGCTGCCGGGGCGGGTGTCCGCCGTCGGCAGGACCGCGACGGCGGGGGAGGACCCGCAGGACAGGACCCCGAAGATCGACATCACGGTCTCCTTCGACGAACCGGCCAAGGCCGAGGGCGTCGACCAGGCCCCGGTCACGGTGGACCTCACGGGCACCACGCGCCGGGACGTCCTCTCCGTACCCGTCAACGCCCTGCTCGCCCTGCCCGACGGAGGCTTCGGGGTCCAGGTCGTCGAGGACGGCGCGGCCAGGGACGTCAGGGTCGAGCTCGGGATGTTCGCCCAGGGGCGGGTCGAGGTCAGCGGCGGCGGACTGCGCGCGGGCATGAAGGTGGGGGTGCCGTCCTGATGGCCGACCACGTGCGCCCCGCCGAGGACGGCGGCCCGAGGCAGGGCCCGATCCCCTCCCTGATCCCCTCCGCGACACCCGGCCCGACTCCGACCGAGACCGAAGGACCGGTCCGCGCGGAGTCTCCCGCCCGGGCCCCGGGCGTCGTCGAGCTCCGGGGCGTGGTCAAGGAGTACGCCGGAGGGGTCCGCGCCCTCGACGGCGTCGACCTCACCATCGGCGCGGGGGAACTCGTCGGCATCGTCGGTCCGTCGGGCTCCGGCAAGTCGACGCTCCTCCACATCGTCGGCACGCTCGACCGGCCGACCGCCGGCACGGTCGCGATCGCGGGCCACCACGTCGCCTCCCTCACCGACCGTCGGCTCTCCGCCCTGCGCGCCCGCCACATCGGCTTCGTCTTCCAGGCCTTCCACCTGGCCCCCGGCGTCAGCGCCGTGGACAACGTCGCCGAGGGGCTGCTCTACTCAGGCCTGCCCCGGGCCCGCCGCCGAGGCCTGGCGGCCGAGGCACTGGCCCGCGTCGGCCTCGCCGACCGCGCCCGGCACCGGCCGCACGAGCTGTCCGGCGGGCAGAAACAGCGCGTCGCCATCGCCCGCGCGGTCGTGGGGCAGCCGGACCTGCTGCTCGCCGACGAACCGACGGGCGCCCTGGACACGGCGTCGGGCGAGGCGGTGATGGAACTGCTGCACGACCTCAACCAGGAAGGCGCCACCATCGCGGTCATCACCCACGACACCGAGATCGCGCAGCGCCTGCCGCGAACGGTGAGGATCCGCGACGGCAAGGTCGTCGCGGACTCGGCCCGGGGAAAGGTGGTGGTCTGATGCCCGGCACGCGCGGACGCACGACGTCCGGGACGGCCGAACGGCAGGCCGTCGCGTTCACCGCCCGCCGCCTCGGCCCGCGCGACGTCCTGCACGTCGGCTCGGCGGGGCTGCGGAGCCGGCCCGTACGGGTGGTGCTGTCGGCCCTCGGCATCGCCATCGGCATCGCGACGATGATCGCGGTGGTGGGCATCTCGGCGTCCAGCCAGGCCCAGTTGCTCCAGCGGCTCGACGCCCTCGGGACGAACATGCTGGTCGCGAAGCCGGGAGAGGGGATGTTCAGCGGACAGCAGGTGAAACTCCCCAAGGACGCCGTCGGCATGGTCGGGCGCATCGAGGGCGTGGAGGACGCCGGAGCGACCGGAGAACTCCGGCACACCGTGCGCCGCTCGCAGATGATCCCGGAGGAGGAGACCGGCGGCATCGCCGTGAAGGCGGCGACCCCGGGACTGCTTGACGTGCTCCGCGGCACGACGGGGTCCGGCACCTGGCTGAACGCGGCCAACGGACGCTACCCCTCCGTGGTCCTCGGGCACGTCGCCGCGGAACGGCTGGGCATCGACAGGCCCGGCCGGCAGGTCTGGATCGACGACCGGTACTTCACCGTGGTCGGCATCCTCGACCCCCTGCCGCTCGCGCCCGAGATCGAGCGCTCGGCACTGGTCGGCTGGGACAGCGCCCAGCGGATCCTCGGCTTCGACGGCCATCCGACCTCGGTGTACGAGCGGTCCACGGACGCCTCGGTGCGGCAGGTCCAGCGGCTGCTCGCGCCGACGATCGATCCCCAGAACCCGCAGAACGTGGCGGTGAGCGACCCCTCCGAGGTGCTCAAGGCGAAGGCGGCCACCGAGGGGGCCTTCTCCACGCTGCTCCTCGGGCTGGGCGGCATCGCCTTGCTCGTGGGCGGTGTCGGCGTCGCCAACACCATGATCATCTCGGTCCTGGAGCGACGGCACGAGATCGGGCTGCGCCGTTCCCTCGGTGCCACGCGGGGCCAGATCCGGATCCAGTTCGTGACGGAGTCCCTGATCCTCTCGGGCCTCGGGGGCGTCGCGGGCGTGGCCCTCGGCGCGGCGGCGACCGCCGTGTACGCGTCCACGGGCGGCCTGCCCTGGGTCGTCCCGCCCTGGGCGGCCGGCGCGGGCTTCGTCGCGACCCTCGCGATCGGCTCCGTGGCGGGCCTGTATCCGGCGATCCGGGCCGCCCGTCAGCCACCGACCCTGGCGCTGGCAGCGGCGTGACGGTTCCGGCCTCGCGGTCGTCCTCGAAACAGAGGGCGACCGCGAGGCCGCCCCGCACGGCGGCCGGCGGGGGAGCGCCCGGACCCCGGGGTCCGGGCCTCGCCGATTCCGTCGTGGCGGTCAACCGATCTCCTGGGGTGCCACTCCTTCCGGTGATCCAGATCCGCCGCGCGCCGCCGGGGACGGGACGGCCGTCAGACTCGCGACCATGCCCGATCCCCGCCGCCCCGATCCGCGCGCCGACCTCCCTGCCGAGCCGGGCCCGACGGTCCCCGGCACCGAGAGGGTCCGATTCCCGCTCGCACGCTGGATGCTGGCACCGCGCACGACGTGGCGGGCACGGTGCCTGGCGGCCGACTTCGGCACGGGCATGGACGCGAGGACCGCGTGGACGCTGGCCCGGCTGCACCGCCATCCCGACGAACACGCCTATGCCATGGCCCACCTGGACGACGAGAACCGCGTCACCGGCGGGGCCTGAGAGCCGAGGCCATGCGGGAGCTTTGGCGATCGGACTGCCAGGAGCACACCCCGGCGGGGCGGTGAGGAGAGCGTTGTCCCACGGACCGTCAGGAGTGCTGCTCCCGCTGACCGTCGGACCGGTCGCGCCCGGCGCCGTTGCCTCAAGGCGCGGGCGCCTTGAGGATGGCCCCATGCGGAACACCGTGATCATCGACGCCCCGTCCAATCTCGGCCTGCGCCCACCCGCCCCCGGCACCGTGCCCGGCTGCTACAAACTCGCCGGAGCGCTCCGCGAGAACGGCATCGTGCGACGCCTCAAGGCGTTCGAGGGCGGCGTCGTCGTGCCGCCCAGATACGACCGCGGCGACTGGCAGGAGGGCGACGGCGTGTTCAACGCGGCGGCCCTCGCCACGTACACCGTCCGGCTCGCCGACCGGATCCAGCACCACGTCGCGGCGGGGGACTTCACGCTGGTCCTCGGCGGCGACTGCTCCATCCAGCTCGGTGCCGCGCTCGCCCTGCGCCGCCTCGGGCGCTACGGCCTCGCCTCCGTCGACGCCTCCCCGGACTTCCGCAATCCCGCCAACTCGGACCGGATCGGCGCGGCCGGGGGAGAGGAGCTGGCCCTGGCGACCGGTCGCGGCCAGAGCGACCTGACCGACCTGGGGGGCCTGCGCCCCTATCTCCGGGACGAGGACGTCCGCGTCCTCGGCACCCGCGACGCCTACGCGGACGACCCCGAGATCGTGCAGCTGCGGGAGCTCAAGATCCCCGTCACGACCGTCTCCGAACTGCGGGCCTGGGGACCGGAGGACATCGGCTCCGCGACCGCCGTCAGCCTGGAGACCTCGGCCCTGGACGGCTTCTGGGTGCACCTGGACGCCGACGTGCTCGACCCGGCCGTGATGCCGGCCGTCGACAGCCCCGACGCGGACGGGCTGTTCCCGGCCGAACTGACCGCTCTCCTGCGCCCGCTCGTCCGCTCGCCGCGCTGCGTGGGTCTCAACGTCACCATCTACGACCCCGACCTCGACCCCGAGGGCACCGCCGGCGCGCTGCTCACCGACCTGGTCGTGACGGCGCTGACCGACGGCTGAGGACCCGCCCGCGAGGGTCCGAGGCGATCGCCCCGGTGCCCCCGGCTTCCCGTTCAGGCCGCCACGAGGCCCATCACCGGACCGATGAGGAGGCGCTCGACCTCCGTGGCCGGGTTCGCGCCGGGAGGCAGGACCGGGGGGCTCCCGATGACCGCCCGGTCCGTGAAGCCCGTGTCGAGGTGGGGGAGCCGGACGTCCATGACCGAGACCCCGTAGCCGAGTTGCTCGCGCCGCACCACCCGCAGCCAGGTGGCGAGGGCCGTCTTCGCCGCCGCGTAGTCGGCCGTGCCACGCATCGGCCGGTCGACGATCGCGCCGGTGACGACCGCGACGGTCCCGGCGGCCCGCAGGACCGGCAGGGCTCCCCGTACCACCGCCATGGGGGCGAGCGCGTTGACGGTCACGAGGTGTTCGGCGGCCGCGTTGGTGACGTCCTCGGCGGTGCCGAAGCCCGCCACGCCCACCGTCACGACGACCGCGTCGAGCCCGCCCAGCTCTTCGGCGGCCCAGGATGCCAGCGCGCTGCAGCGATCGAGGTCGTACGCCTCGAAGCTGGCGGTCGGGCAACCGTTCAGCCGACGGGCCCGGTCCGCGAGGCGGGCCGGGTCGCGCCCCGCCAGCGCCAGGGAGGCCCCTCGGCCGGCGAGCAACTGCGCCGCGAGACCTCCGACCACTCCGGTCGCTCCGACGACGAGCACGCTCCTGACGTCAGTCATGACTGCCTCCGGAAGCCGGACAGGACTGTTGCGAGGGATTCCGCCCGGCGTGCCCGCGCGGATGCGCCCGCCGCGTGACCTCTGTCGGGAGACGGGAGACGGGAGACGGGAGACGGGAGACGGGAGACGGGAGACGGGAGACGGGAGACGGGAGACGGGCATCCCGGCCCTGAGGAGAGGGGTGCCGTCGGGTGCGCGGGTGTCCGCATAGGCTTGTCGGGTGGGTGACGCGCAGACGGAGACGACGGTGACGGACGACAGGGACAGGGCCGACCTTCAGAGGTTCGCGATCGCCCTGCGAAGGACGATCGGGGAGATGAACCGCCTGGTCCACGACTTCGCGTCCGACGAGGGCCTGCACCCGACCGACATCGCCGCGCTGGGGCTCGTGCTCGACCACCCGGACACCGCCACTCCCGGCCTCCTGCGGGAGTACCTGGGGCTCAGCTCGGGAGCGGTCACCGCCTGTCTCGACCGCCTGGAGAAGGCCGGGCACATCCGCCGCAGTCGCGCCGAGGACGACCGCAGGGTGGTCCGCATCCACTACGCCCCGGGAGCGCGGGCCCTGGCCCGGGCCCACTTCCTGCCGCTCGCGGAAGCGGTGGGCCGTGCGCGCGACCGGTTCAGCGCGGACGAGCTCGACATCGTCCTGCGCTACCTGGACGTGCTCAACGAGGAACTCGGCGCGTCGCGCGCCCCGCGCCGCTGAGCCGTCCGCACCGTGACACCGACGCTGCTCCCGGACGGTGCCCGGCTCCGCCCGCCCACCGTCCGCGCCGGGCCCGGGCCCGGCGCCGTCACGGCGGTTCGTCCCCGTGCAGCCGTTCGCGGGCCCGTTCCTGCTCAAGCAGCGCGGGCAGGTCCTTCAGCCGGTCGAGGCCCCGCACGGCGCGGGCCATGCGGGGGTTGTGGCCCAGGGTGTCGCGGTGCCGGTCGAGGAAGGCCCAGTACCCGGCCGTGAACGGGCACGCGTCCTCGCCCACGCGCCGGTCGGGGCGGTGGGGACATCCCCCGCACAGGTCGCTCATGCGGTCGATGTAGGCCCCGCCGGAGGTGTACGGCTTCGTGGTCATCCGGCCGCCGTCCGCGTACTGCGACATCCCGACCACGTTGGGCAGCATCACCCAGTCGTATCCGTCGACGAAGCAGCGGTGGAACCAGTCCGTCACGGCGGCGGGGTCCCAGCCGCGCTGGAGGGCGTGACTGCCCAGGACCATCAGGCGCGGGATGTGGTGGGTCCACCCGGTGTCCCTGACCTGGCGCAGGGCCGTGGCCACGCAGCGGGCCGAGACGGCGTCGGCGTCGAGCTCGTTCCACCAGTCGGGCAGGCTGCCGTGGTGGCCGAGGGTGTTCGACGTCCGGTACTCCTCACCGAAGTGCCAGTAGAGGTGCCAGACGTACTCGCGCCAGCCGGCGATCTGCCGGACGAACCCCTCGACCGAGTTGAGCGGCGCCTCGCCCGCGCGCCACGCGGCCTCCGCCGCCTCCACGCACTCGGCGGGGTCGAGGAGTCCGAGGTTCAGGGAGGAGGACAGCAGGCTGTGGCTCATCGTCCCGTCGTCGGCGAGCATCGCGTCCTCGTACGCGCCGAAGTCCGGCAGCCGATGACTCACGAAGCGCCGCAGCGCGGCCAGGGCCTCGCGCCGGTCGGCCGGGAAGGACCGCGGGCCGTCGCGGCCGACGAAGGAGACGTCGCCGTCCCGCTCCCAGCGGTCGAGGTCGCGCCGGACCTCCTCGTCGATGTCGTCCTCCCGGGGGCGGTAGGGCGCGGGCGCGCCGAGCGTGCGGGCCCCGTGCGGCGGCGGACGGCGGTTCTCGTGGTCGAGGTTCCAGGTGCCGCCCGCCGGTTCCCCGGCCTCCATCAGGAGGTCGTGGTCGCGGCGGACCTGCCGGTAGAAGTTCTCCATGCGCAGCCCGCGCTGCCCGTCCACCCAGGCCGCGAACTCCTCCGGCGCGACCAGGAAGCCGCGTGGCGGTAGCACCGTGACGCCGGGGAGCGACCGTACGAGGCGCAGGGCGGCCCGTGACGTCGGGTGGTGCACGGTGACCGGGCCGTCTCCGACGGTCCGGCGGAGGCCTTCCCCGTACGTCTCCGCACGGATGTACGTGACCCGGTCGCCGAGCTCCGCCGCACGGTGACGCATCGCGGAGAGGACCAGGTGGGCCTTGGCCCGGTGGAAGCGGCGCCGTCGGAAGACGGCCCGCGATTCGATCATGACGACCGGCGCGTCCCGCGCGGGTCCCCCTTCTCCCGCCGCGAGGAAGGCGGGTCCGAGTTGATCTCCGAAGAGCCAATGCGTCCTGGTCATGCCCCATCCGTCCGTGCCCGCGCGATGCCCCTGCGCATCACCGGTGATCCTTCGCCCCGAGAGGCGCTGATGGATGCGGCCTTCCGGGGGCAAGCGGAGGGAGTGCCGCCGCAACCCCCTCTCGGTCCGGGCCGCACCGCGGCGCGCCCGGGCTGCTCCTTGGGGCCGAGTGCATCCGTGCCGTGCTGGAGTACGGAAGGGGATGTCCGGCACCACGGGTGAGGCTCGGAGGGAGGGCCGGGGGAGGGCGGTGTCGGCGCGCCCCGGATGTCGTGGCAGTATGTCTCGACAATCGAGATACTTAACCATCGAGAGATTGCCGGGGAGATCCATGTCCACATCCGCGCGCTGGATGGGCAGACTGCTGCCCCTGCTGGTGCTCGTCGTCTGGCTCGCCGTGGGCGGAGGCCTCGGCCCCTACGCGGGCAAGCTCGGCGAGGTGTCCACCAACGACCAGGCCGCCTTCCTGCCCCGGGGCGCCGAGTCGACCCAGGTCCTCCGGGCCCAGGAGGCGTTCCGGCAGGAGGAGACCCTCCCCGTCCTGGTCGTCTGGACCACCCGGGGCGGCGGCGCGATCCCTCCGTCCGCGACGGCCGACGCCACCCGGGCCCTGGCCACCCTCAAGGGCACCGACGGAGTCGTCGGAGCACCCTCGCCCGCCTTCCCCTCCAAGGACGGGGAGGCGCTGCGCGGCGTCGTGCAGCTCCGCCCCGACCTCGGCGACGACCTGTCCACCGTGCTGGAGCAGGTGGACGCGAAGGCCTCCGGGGTTCCCGGCACCGAGGCGTGGCTGGCCGGCCCCGCGGCGACCCAGGCCGACCTCGGCGACGCGTTCGCGGGCATCGACGGCATCCTGCTGATCGTCGCGCTCGTCACCGTCCTGGTGATCCTGCTCCTGGTCTACCGGAGCGTCCTGCTGCCGTTGCTGATCATCGTCGGCGCCGTGTTCGCGCTCGGGCTGGCCTGCGCGGTCGTCTACGTCCTGGCCGACCACGGCGTCGTCCGGGTCGACGGCCAGGTCCAGGGCATCCTGTCCATCCTCGTCATCGGCGCCGCCACCGACTACGCCCTCCTCCTCGCGGCCCGCTACCGCGAGGAGCTCGCCGCACGCGACGGCGAGCGCGTCCCCGCGATGCGGGCCGCCCTCCGGCAGTCCCTCGGCCCGATCGCGGCCAGCGCCGCCACGGTGGCGCTCGGCCTGCTGGCCCTCCTCTTCAGCGACCTCACCAACAACCGCGCCCTCGGCCCCGTCGGCGCCATCGGCATCGTCTGCGCCGTCCTGAGCGCGGTCACCTTCCTGCCCGCCGCCCTCGTCCTGCTGGGCCGCGCCGCGTACTGGCCGGCCCGTCCCAAGGCCCCCGTCGACGGCGAGGCCGCGCACCCCGCGTGGCGCAGGATCGCGGCGCTCGTCGACCGCGCGCCCCGCAAGGTCTGGGCCGCCTCGCTCGCGGCCCTCCTCGCCTGCGCCGCGTTCTCCTTCACGCTCGACTCCAAGGGCGTGCCCCTCGACGAGATCTTCGTCAACGACGCGCCCTCCGTCGCCGCGCAGCAGCGCCTCAGCGACCACTTCCCGGGCGGCGCGGGCAACCCCGCCGTCGTCATCGCCGACGCGGACGCCGCCGAGCAGGTGCGCAAGGCCGCCGAGGGCGTCGACGGAGTGGATTCGGCGACTCTCTTCGCCGCCCCCGGCAGCCGGGCGCCGCTCGTCGCCGGAGGCCGCGTCCGGGTGGACGTGACCCTCGCGGACGCCGCGGACTCCGACGCCGCGAAGCGGACCGTCGCCGCGCTGCGCGACACCCTGCACGCGGTGCCCGGGGCCGACGCCCTCGTCGGCGGCACGACGGCACAGCAGTACGACACCCAGGTCACCGCCGAACGCGACAGGAAGGTCATCGTCCCCGTCGTCCTGGCGATCATCCTCGTGATCCTGGTCGGACTCCTCCGCTCCCTGCTGCTGCCCGTGCTCCTGGTCGCGACGGTCGCCCTCAACTTCCTCGCGACGCTGGGCGTCTCGGCCCTCGTCTTCAAGCACGTCTTCGGGTTCACCGGCACCGACTCGGCCGTGCCGCTCTACGGCTTCGTCTTCCTGGTCGCGCTCGGCGTCGACTACAACATCTTCCTGATGTCGCGGGTGCGCGAGGAGACGATGCTGCACGGCACCCGGGAAGGCCTGCGTCGCGGCCTGGTCGCCACGGGCGGGGTGATCACCTCGGCCGGCGTCGTCCTCGCGGCGACCTTCGCCGCGCTGGGCGTGATCCCGCTGGCGTTCCTCGTCCAGATCGCCTTCATCGTGGCCTTCGGAGTCCTGCTCGACACCCTCGTCGTACGGACCCTCCTGGTCCCGGCCCTGGTCAGGGACATCGGCCCCACGGTCTGGTGGCCGGGCGCACTCCGCCACCGACCCTGACCCCGCCCCCCGCGGTGGCCCCGGGCCACCGCGGGGCGTTCCACACACGGACCCGCGCCGCCGGGACGCGCCCGGTGACGGTCCGTCGTTCCACCCCCCCTCAGAGCCCCCGCCCCCGAACCGACCGCTCCGCGACCTCCGCGATCGCGGCCGCCACGAGCCCGGCGTCCCGGGCGAGGACCACGGACCGCTAGGACGAGGCCGGCCGGTGCGGGGAGCGGAGCACGAGCAGGGTGATCTCGCTGGGCGCGAACACGCGGAAGGGCGGGCCCCAGAAGCCGGTGCCCCGGCTGGTGTAGAGGAGGGTGCGCGCGCCGTGGCGGCTCAGCCCGGCGACGGAGGGCTGGTCGAGGCGGACCAGGTAGTGGAAGGGCCAGATCTGGCCGCCGTGGGTGTGGCCGGAGAGCTGGAGGTCGACTCCGTGGGCCGCGGCCCGGTCGATGAAAGTGGGCTGGTGCGCGAGGAGCAGGACGGGCAGGTCCGGGTCGGCGCCTTGGAGGGCTCCGTCGAGGTGGGCGCGGTGCCCGGCCAGTCCGGAGGACTCGGCGGTGACGTCGTCGACCCCCGCGACCACCAGGTTGTCGCCGCCGCGTTCGAGCAGCAGGTGGCGGTTGCGCAGCGGCTCCCAGCCCAGCTCGTCCATCAGGTCGACCCAGCCCTGGGCCTCGCTGTAGTACTCGTGGTTCCCGGTGACGTACACACGCGCACGCGTCGCCTTCACGGTCCCCAGCGGCGCGGCCTGGGCCCGACGGCGCTCGGCCGTGCCGTCGGCGATGTCGCCGGTGTGGCAGACCAGATCGGCCTCCAGCGTGTTGACCGTGTCGCAGACCCGGGCCGACCAGCGGGCACGGTCGAGCGGACCGTAGTGCGTGTCGGTGATCAGGGCGACCCGGGTGCCGTCCAGACCCGCCCCCAGGCGCGGGAGCTCCACGTCGAGCCTGCGCACCCGCGGCACGCGCCGGGCCTCGACGTACCCCCAGCCGAGAAGCACGGCGCTCACGCCGAGCACCGCCCAGGTGACGATGCGGGCCCGCTCCTGTCCGTCACCCACACCGGCCAGGGCCAGGGCGAGTCGCAGCAGCACGCCGAGCAGGACCGACCAGGTGAACAGGACCCAGATGGAGCCCAGAAGCGTGTCACCGACGATCGCGGCCCCGTCCTGCTGCCGACGGCCGTGCCCCCGCACCATCGCGAGCGGCATCCCGACCAGGCCGAGGACGAACAGCACGGTCCCGGTCACCGCGACGGGGAGCGGCCAGTGCTGGCCGGTGTGCAGGAGGACCCAGCACGGCACGGACCACAGCAGGAGGGGCGCGATCAGGGGGATGTAGCGCATCAGGCGGTGCAGCAGGCTCCCCGACGACGCCCCTGGGTCCTCCTCGGCGGCGGATCGGGTGTTGCTGGTCTCGGTCATGCGTCCCTCCTGGGATCGGGTCCGGCGGATCGTGCGCCGAGCGGAGCGGAACGGTTCGGCGCCGGCGACACGGTCGCGGCACCGGCCGTCCACCGGCGATCCCCCTCCATGATCACCGCCCACGCCCCGCTTCACCTCGGACCTCTCGCGCCAGACTGTCGTGGCACTCTCATTGTCCGCCGTCGAGCGGACGGCTCGTCCAGCAGGCCCCGCCGCTGTCCCGTACGAACGGCAGGTCCTCGGCCCGTACCCGGTCGCGCGGGCCCGCCGATCGCAGCACCACGTCCGGCACGCGCGCCGGGTCGGCGGCGTACGCGTGGGAGAACCACGCCATGTTCGCCTCGACCACGGCCCACCGGTGACCCGGCCGGTACGGGTCCAGCAGCCGGCCGACGTCCACGACGACGGCGCTCGGCAGCGCGGGACCGGCCTCGGCGACCAGGCGGTCGACGAACGCGGCGATCTCCCCGGCGACCGCGCCGTGCGGGTCGAGCGGTCGGGGGTCGAACCGGCCGAACTTCGGGTGTGACGGCGGTGGGGGCGGGGCTGGCGTGACGGCTTCGGAGCGCGTGAAGGAGGGTTCGGTGCTGGTCATGCCCGGTCGGCGGACGTCGACGATGGAGCTGCTGGCCGAGAAGGCGGCGGGGCGCGGGATGGCGATAGTTTCGGGCGCGGCCGTACGAGGGGAGAAGGCGGGCCCGCCGGTCAGCGGGTGGCGTGTTCGCCCGCCAGGCCGCCCAGGGCGAGGGCGCGGGCCACGGCGGGCGCGTCCGGCTCGTCGCCGTCCGGGTCCCGCACGCGCGCGAGGAACGCGTCCACGTCGTCGAGCCGGCCGGTCTCCGCCTGGGCGAGGAACGCGTCGGCGTCCGGCCCGTCGGCCACCGCCGCGACGCGCTCCGCCAGCAGCTCCACCGCCTCCGCGCGGACGGCCAGGGCGCTCATCCCGCAGTCCAGGCCGTCGTCGTCGAGGGTGTCCGGGTAGGGAGCGCGGGCCCAGGCCCCGTTCTCGTACCAGTAGACGCAGCCGAGCTCGTACCCGGACAACCGGTCGCGCAGCTCGTCCCACGGCAGCCACGCCGGGCCGCCCGCGAGCATGTCGACGGGCGGCTTGTGCCACTTGACCGCGCTCGACTCGTCCTCGCCGTACAGCACGTAACGGCCGTCGCCCCTGCGGGACATCACCCACCAGGTGCAGCCGCCGTCGTCCCAGTGGAGCCCGTCCTCGTCGATCCAGCGGCCCGTGCGGTGCGCGGAGGCCCGGCGTTCGGCCGCGGTGGTGGCCCCGGCGGCGGCGATCAGGGCCCAGCGGCCCCAGAGCCGCTCGGCGGGCGGAAGGTCCTGCGGGAGTCCCGGACGGTTGATCGTCATGGCGATCACAGTACGGGCGCGGCCACCCTTCCCCGTACGAGGGGGCCCGCCCCGGCGCCCACCCCGTCCCCGTACGGGGGCCCCGGCGCCCACCCGTCTCCGCTGTCCCGACGCCCCGGACTCGTCACGGATGTCCCGGCGCCCGAGAGCCCGACACGACGCGGCCGCCCCTCCCCACCCCCTCCGAACCGGGCGTCCGGCGGCCCGGTGACTGCCCGTTCGACGTGCGTTCACCCGGCGACCGGGCCGATGCCGACCGCCGTTCGGCATCGGCCAGGACGCTCGTCTCGCTCCACCCCACTCCTCCTCTCCCCCCGGGACGGACACCGTGCTCGAAGTACGCGCTCGCCAAGGGCGTCGTCGCCTCGCCCTCCTCCGCCGCGCCACGCTCCGCCTGGTCGCGGCCGGTTCCACGACGGCCGCCGCCCTGGTGCTCGGGCCCGCGGCCCAGGCGGCCCCGGCGGACGACGTCCGCATCAACGAAGTGGTGACGACGGGCAGCGTCGGCGACTCGATCGAGCTGTTCAACAAGGGCGCGGCCGCCGTCGACATCTCCGGCTGGGTTCTCAAGGACGACAACAACAGCTCGAAGTTCACCGTGCCGTCCGGGACGACGCTCGGCGCCGGTGCCGCCCGGGCCTTCGACGTCTCCGCGTCGTTCGGTCTCGGCTCCGGGGACAAGGCCCGCCTCTACCTGCCCGGCGGCAGCACGCTGGTCGACAGCTTCACCTGGACCAGCCACTCCGCCCCGTCCTGGTCCCGGTGCCCCGACGGCACCGGCTCCTTCGGCCCGGCGGCCCTGACGCTGGGCGCGCCCAACTCCTGCGGCGGCGGCACGGCACCGGAGGCCTGGCCCGGCGGCGGCTCCGTGGCCACGGCCGACGGTTCCGACGTCTTCGGCTCGGACCTCAGCGGCCTGTACCAGGAGGGCTCGGCGATGTGGGGCGCCCAGAACTCCGGCAAGCTCTGGCGGTTGGTGCGCGACGGCTCCGGCGGCTGGCGGCCGGACACCGCGAACGGATGGACCTCCGGCAAGACCCTCCGCTTCCCCGGCGGCACCGGGAGCCCCGACAGCGAGGCCGTGACCCTGACGTCAGCGGGCGCGGCGGGCGGTGCCTACGTGGCGAGCGAGCGCAACGGCGACGCCTCCGGCACCAGCCGCCTGTCCGTCCTCCGCTACGACGTCACCACGGGCACCGGCACCACCCTGACCGCCACGAAGGAGTGGAACCTGACCGCCGGCCTGCCGGCGGTCGGCTCCAACGCCGGCTTCGAGGCCATCACCTGGATCCCGGACGCCACGCTCACCGCCGCGGGATTCAAGGACGAGTCGACCGGCGCGGCCTACGCCCCCGGCCGCTTCGGCGCGCACACCGGCGGCGTCTTCTTCGTCGGCGTGGAGGGCACCGGATCGGTCCACGGCTACGTACTGGAGGACGGCGGTGCCGCCACCCGGGTCGCCACGATCAGCAGCGGCATGTCCGGTGTCATGGAGCTCCAGTGGGAGCCGCAGGCCGGGCGCCTCTGGGCGGTCTGCGACGACACCTGCTCCGGCCGGCACCGCACGATGAAGATCGGCACCGACGGCACCTTCGCCCCGGCCGCCCTCTACAACCGTCCGACGGGCATGGCCAACCTGAACAACGAGGGCTTCACGCTCGCCGCCGCCGACGAGTGCTCCGGCGGCACCAAGCCCGTGTACTGGGCGGACGACAGCAACACCGGCGGCCACGCGATCCGCAGGGGCACCGTCACCTGCTGACACCGCCGACGGCGACATCACGGGACCGAGGGGCGCCCGACCCGGCACAGGCCGAGGTCGCGCGCCCCTCGAACACGTCGGACCGGGGAGAGGGCCCGGACCACACACATCCCCGCACCGTGGGCCCCGACCGGACGCCCGTACCGCACCCCCGACCCGTACGCGCCCTCCGCGGATGCGCTGGTGCGGTGACGCGGCACGGGCGTGTCGGGCGCGTCGGCCGGGCCCCGGGGTTCCCGCGCGAAGGATGGTCGCGGCCGCGGCACCGGTCACGGCCGGACGACGACCGTCCTAGCGAAAGGGACGTGCTGTGACCAGCAGACACAGGCGGCACCGGGGCATCGGTGCCGCGGGAGCGGCGGTGGCCCTCATCTGGGGATGCGCCACCGCCGGGTACGCGCTGCCCTCCGACGCGGCACCCGACGCCTTCGAACGGGCGGCGGAGCGCGCGGCGGAGGAGTTCGGCGTACCGAAGGACGTGCTTCTCGGCGTCAGCTACGAGTCGTCCTGGTGGGAGGCCAACGACGGCCGCCCGAGCACCAAGGGCGGCTACGGACCGATGCACCTGACGGACACGACGTCCGGGGGAAGGTACGCCCACCGCCCGGGCGAAGGACCCGTGGACGCCACCGGCACCGACGATCCGTCCGAGCACACCCTCCAGGCGGCCGCCGCGCTGATCGGCGTCGCGCCCCGCGTCCTCCAGCGGGACGAGGCGCAGAACCTCCGGGGCGGCGCGGCACTGCTCGCCTCGTACCAGCGGCAGATCACCCGCGCGGCGCCGATCGACCCGGGCGGCTGGTACGGGGCCGTGGCGCACTACAGCCAGGCCGCCGACACCGCCACGGCCGGACGCTTCGCCGACGGCGTGTTCGATGCGATCCGCGCCGGCCGGCAGCGGGTGCGCAAGGACGGCCAGAGCGTGTCGTTGCCGGGCGCGCCGTCGGTCCGTCCGGCGCGCTCGCAGCTCGCGTCGCTGGGGCTGCGGGCGTCGGCCGGGGCGGCGGTGCCGGAGTGCCCCGCCGAGCTGCGCTGCCGGTTCGCCCCCGCCGCCGCCTCGAACTACCAGGTGTCCTCGCGGAACTCGAACGGCATGGCGGTCGACTTCATCGTCATCCACGACCTCGAAGGGTCCTACGACGGGGGAGTCAGCTGGTTCAAGGACCCCGCCAGCGGGGTCTCGGCGCACTACGTGCTGAAGGCCGACGGCAGTGAGGCGACGCAGATGGTCGCCACCAAGGACATCGCCTTCCACGGCGGGAACTACTGGATGAACCTGCACGGCATCGGCATCGAGATGGAGGGATACGCCGCCGAGGGGCCCACCTGGTTCACCCCGGCCCAGTACAAGGCGACCGCCGCGCTGGTGCGCTACCTGGCCCGGCGCTTCGACGTCCCGCTGGACCGCAAGCACATCATCGGGCACGACAACATCCTTCCGCCGAGGCCGTCGCGGGCTCCGGACGCCCACTGGGATCCGGGCCCCTACTGGGACTGGGAGAAGTTCATGGGCCTCCTCGGACCCGTGAAGTCCCAGGAGCGGACGGGAGAGGAAGGGCGGACGGGCGGGAGCGTGAAGGTCGGACAGGCCGTCATGATCGCCCCGACGTACGCCAAGAACCCGCAGCCGGTGACGGTGTGCGGCTCGACGTGCCGGACCCGGACCCAGCCGTCGAACCTCCTCTACGTCCGCTCGGCGCCGCGCGGTGACGCCCCGCTCGTCTCCGACCTCGCCCTCCGCCCGGACGGTTCGGCGGGAACCGACCAGATCGACGACTGGGGATCCAGCGTGGTGTGGGGGCAGGAGTTCGTGGTCGCGGACGTCAGCGGGGACTGGACGGCCCTGTGGTTCGGCGGGAAGAAGGGCTGGATCCACAATCCGGCCGGCGTGAACACCCGCCCCGTCCCGGACGCGCGGATCGTCCGTCCCGCGAGCGGCACGAAGGCGGTCTCCGTCTACACCACGGCCTACCCTCGCGCCGACGAGTACCCGCAGGGACTGCCCGCTTCGGACCAGACGCGATTCAGCATGTACGCGTTCCCGCAGGGACAGGCGTACGTGGCCGCCCGCACACCGGTGGCGGCCGACGACTTCTTCCCCGCCACGCCCACGCGCCGGGAGACCACGGTCACCGGTGACCAGAAGTACGAGGTGATCCAGTACAACCGGCGCCTGGCGACGGTGAACACCGCGGAGACGGCCCGCTAGTCGCTTCCGCCGGCCCTCCTGGGCCGGCGGAAGGAGCGGGGGCGGCGCACAGAACCTGATCCACTTCCACATTTGCCTATAGGTCGTAGGCAGGTCTATGGTTGTCGTAGGAACAGTGGAAGTGGGTGAAGGCGATGGTGCGCGCGGGACTGACCCCGGAGCGTCTGACGCTCGCCGGTGCGGACCTCGCGGACGAGGCCGGGTTCGAGCAGGTGACCCTGTCCGCGCTCGCCCGGCGCTTCGACGTGAAACCGGCGAGCCTGTACGCGCATGTGAAGAGCTCCCACGAGCTCAAGACCCGGATCGCGCTGTTCGCGCTGGAGGAACTCGCCGACCGGGTCTCGGAAGCGGTCGCCGGGCGCGCGGGCAAGGACGCCCTGACGGCCTTCGCGAACGCGTACCGGGACTACGCCCGGGCCCACCCCGGCCGGTACGACGCGACCCGGTACCGGCTCGACCCGCAGACGGCCCTGGCCGGCGCCGGTGTCCGGCACACCCGGATGACCCGGGCGATCCTGCGAGGCTACGACCTGCCGGAGCCGGACGAGACGCACGCGGTCCGCATGCTGGGCAGCGTCTTCCACGGCTACGCCTCCCTGGAGGCGGCCGGCGCCTTCGACCACACGGACATCGGCACGCAGCAGTCCTGGGCCTGGACCCTGGACCGTCTCGACGCCGCCCTCCGCGCCCGACCCGCCCCCTGACCGGGCCGCGACACCCGCCGCCCGCGCACCGCCCGGCGGTCGGCACACCGGCACCGGCAGTCCGCACACCAGCAAAAGGCCCCCTCATGAGTACAGGCCGGCAGTTGATCACCACCCCCGTCACCGCGGACTTCCTGCGCGGACACCTCGACGTGGAGGAGACGGCCCACGGGCTTCTTCCGCACCGGCTGCCCGCGCGGGCGCGCCGCCAGATACCCGACGACCGGCTGGCCGTCGCGGAGGCCCAGCCCTCCGGCGTCCGGCTGGCCTTCCGCACCGGCGCCACCACCGTCCACCTGGACGCCCTGCCGACCAAGCGCGTCCACGCGGGCTTCCCGCCCCCGCCGGACGGCGTCTACGACCTCCTGGTCGACGGCCGGCTCGCCGCCCAGGCCACCGTGACCGGCGGCAACCTGCGCACCGTCACCGACCTGCGGACCCAGGAATCGGAGTTCACTCCGGGCCCCGCCGGCACCGCCCGCTTCCCCGAACTCCCGCCCGGCGAGAAGGACATCGAGATCTGGCTCCCGCACGCGGAGATCACCGAGGTCATCGCCCTGCGCACGGACGCCCCCGTGACCCCGCCGCCCCCGACCGGGCGCCGGGTGTGGCTGCACCACGGCAGTTCCATCAGCCACGGGTCCAACGCGGTCTCGCCCAGCACCACCTGGCCCGCGCTCGCCGCGTCCGCGGGCGGCGTGGAACTGATCAACCTCGGCTTCGGCGGCAGCGCGCTGGCCGACCCGTTCACCGCCCGCGCGATGCGTGACACCCCCGCGGACCTCATCAGCGTCAAGCTCGGCATCAACATCGTCAACACCGACGCCATGCGCCTGCGGGCCTTCGCCCCCGCGGTCCACGGCTTCCTGGACACCATCCGCGAGGGCCACCCCACGACGCCCCTGCTCCTGATCTCCCCGATCCTGTGTCCGACCCACGAGAACACGCCCGGACCGCTCATGCCGGACCTCAGCGACGGAGCCCTGAAGTTCAAGGCCACCGGGGATCCGGCCGAGACGGCTGAGGGGCGGCTGACCCTCACGATCATTCGCGACGTCATGGCCGGTATCGTCGCGCAGCGGTCCGCGGAGGATCCCCACCTCCACCACCTCGACGGACGGGACCTGTTCGGCGAGCGCGACCACGACCGGTTCCCCCTGCCGGACGCGATCCACCCCAGCCCCGAGGGCCACCGGCGCATCGCGGAGAACTTCGCCGAACGGGTCTTCGCGCCCACCGCCCCCTTCGCGGCGACGGCGGGCTGACCGGACCTCCCGCGCCCGCCCCGGTCACTCCGGGGCCTAAGCGGGGGCCTCGGCACGCAGGTCGAGCGTCCAGTTCTGGCCGACGAGATCGTGGCCGAAGCTGTGGTGCCGTTCCTCGTCGGTGAGGCGGAAGCCGAAACCCTGGTAGATCCCGCGCGCCGCCGTCAGCACGTCGTTGGTCCACAGCGTCACCTCCTCGTAGCCCGCCGCGCGGGCGAAGGCCAGACACTCCTCGACCAGCCGGGACCCGAGGCGCAGGCCCCTGCCCTCCGGGGTGACGAGCAGGATCCGCAGCTTCGCCACCCGCGGCCGATCGCCCGCGACGAGGAAGACGCAGCCCACCCGGCGGCCGTCGACCTCGGCGATCCAGCCCGCCTCACGGGCGGGATCGTGCCCGGAACCGTAGTCGGCGACGATCCTGGCGACCAAGGCCTCGAAGTCCGTGTTCCAGCCGAACTGCCG
Organism: Streptomyces sp. NPDC002232; assembly: GCF_042890295.1. Classification (NCBI taxonomy): domain Bacteria; kingdom Bacillati; phylum Actinomycetota; class Actinomycetes; order Kitasatosporales; family Streptomycetaceae; genus Streptomyces; species Streptomyces sp. NPDC002232. The sequence goes on from NZ_JBIARV010000004.1 coordinate 937,576, forward strand.
GTCGTACGTCTCTCCGTGGGCCATCACCACCCACCCCAGGTCCCCGGGCCGGTCCGCACGGCGCAGGACGGCTCGCTTCCGATCGTGCTGTGACATGAGCTGCTCTCCTGGACCCGTGATCGTGCACCCTGCACTGAAACAGTCGTTTCAGTTAAGCTAGCCGCATGTCTCCGGAAGCGCCAACCCCCTCCGCCCGGCGGAACGAGCTGCTCGAAGCGGCCTACCGGTACGCGCTCGCCCACGGTCTCGCCGACCTGTCGCTGCGCCCCCTGGCCGAGGCCATCGGCTCCAGCCCACGGGTGCTCCTCTTCCTCTTCGAGAGCAAGGACGGCCTGCTGCGGGCCCTGCTGGCGCGCGCCCGCGCCGACGAACTGGCGCTCCTGGGGCGGACCGGGGACCCCGACCGTCCCGCCGGACTCGCGGCGGCCGTCGCCCAGGTCTGGACGTGGCTCGCCGCCGAGGAGCACCGGCCGCTGCTGCGGCTCTGGGCCGAGGCGTACACGCGCTCCCTCACCCAGCCCGACGGCCCCTGGGCCGGGTTCGCCCGTGCGACGGTCGAGGACTGGCTCGGCCTGCTGGCCGCCTCCCAGCCGCCGGCCGAACGCGCCGGCGCGTCCGGCCTCACCCGCCGCACCCTCGCCCTCGCCGTACTCCGGGGAGCCCTGCTCGACCTCCTCGCCACGGACGACGAGGAACGGCTCACGGCGGCCGTCGAGCACCACCTCACCCTGCTCAGCACCGACGACGCGCAGGGCTCACCGCCGGGCCCGGCGTGACCGGCCGGACGCAACGAACCCCACGGGTGACCGGCCGGCTACGGGCACACGGGTCAGGGGCGTTCAGTCCCACGCGTTGAAGAGGACTCCGCCGACCGTCGTGATGCCGTAGTCACGGATGTGACGCCACTCGGACTTCGAGAGCGTCGACGTGTCGACCGCCGACAGAGGTGTGTCGAGCCGCTCACGGGTCAGCACCGTGAGACCCGCAGAGGCGAACGCGGACGCCCACGGGGGAGGGGGGAGGAACTCCCGCGCGTACCAGTTCCGGCGTTCCTCGGCGAAGGCGATCCAGGGGAGATGCGCGTGATACAGCACCACGCTCTCGCCCGTGCGGCCGACCACCGACGCCGTGTGGAAGGTCCGGGGGTACTCCTGGTCCTCGATCTCGCCCACCCGGCCCTCGACGGCCCGGGCGGCGGCGTACAGGGCGGTACGGAAGGGCCGCGGGTCGCTGACAGGGAGCGGGCCGTCCCCGTCGCGGAGGAAACCCGTCGCACCCCGCGGCAGTGCGATTCCCGCGCCCGCCTCATCGATCATGTGACCCATTCTGCCCCCCGGCGCGGGACCGGGAGGCGGTGACGACGGCACGGGGCACCGCGGGAGCGGAGAGCCCCGTCGGCGGCACCGCGTCAGGACGCCGGTACGGGTCCCCCCGGACGGAACCTCTCGACCCCGACGATGTGCCGCACCTTGACCGGGCGCACGATCACGGCGACCCGCTGTTCCCCCGGCATCATCCACTCGTACCGTTCGGAGCCCAGGTACTTGCGCGCCAGGAGGTCCATCCGGTCGCGCGCCTCCTGCCCCTCGACGAACCGGGCCACCACACCGCTGATCTGCACCCGGTCGAAGGGGTCGGCGGCGTCCGCGTGGGAGAGGTAGACACGGGGATCGTTGCGGAGGTTCTCCTCCTTCACCCGGCCCACCGACGTGTTGAACATCAGCTCCCCGTCCCCCTCCAGGTCCACCCACATCGGACTGACCTGCGGTGCGCCGTCGGCGGACACGGTGCCGACGTACCAGATGAGGGGGGCGAGGAGTCGTGCGCGGACGGCCGCGTCCCAAGGTGCGCTCATGGCGCGAGACTACCCACCACGACGGCCGGTCCCTCCTGCGGACGTCGCCCCGTCAGCGACTCCGGCCGCCCGCGCCCCTCCGTTCAGACCACCCCGCTCTCCTCCGTCGCCCGGACCGACGACGGCACCTGCGCCCGCAGGCGCTCCGCCGGATAGAACTGGCGGGCCCAGTGCCGGAACGGGCCGATCGGACCGTCACCCCGTGCCAGCCGGGGCGGCGACTGGTAGCGCTTGGTCGCCCACACCGGGAAGTCCTGGGCGACGAACTCGCAGTTCCCGCGGAACATCAGCCCGCCCAGCAGACGCGCCGCCGAGCGGCTCACCCAGCGGGCCGCGGGCGCCGGCAGCGCGCCCGGCTCGGCGATGTCGAGCCGACTCGCCTGGCGGAGCTGGAAGACGCTGGGCCGGATCATCGTGGCCGCGTACATCGCGCAGGTGCGCACCCCGAACCTCGGAAGTGCGGTGCACACGTGGACGCGGCTGATGCCGCAGCCCTCCAGCGTCACCTCCAGCGGGCTCTCGCCCAGCAGGGGCACGCGTTCCCGGGAGCGGACCGACACCCGGAAGCTCCGCCCCTCGAACACGGCGGGTTCCGCGACCTCGGAATCGCCCCAGCCGTGCAGGGGGGTGAAATGGCCGAGATCCACCGCGTTCTCGACGACGTCCTGGCTGTGGCCGGCCATCTCCCAGGCGGCGAGGCGCGGTGGCCGCGTGCCCAGGGTGTGCCAGGCCGGGAGCTCCCAGTCCGGTGCCCGCCCGTCGTGGTGCCGCCACACGAAGACGGCGTCGTCGATCTCGCGCACCGGCAGCGGGGTCAGGCCGGAGGAAGGAGGCGGCGGCGTCCCGTACCCCGTCCGCACGCAGGCGCCGTCGGGGCCGAACGCGAAGCGGTGGAAGGGGCAGATCAGATCGTCGCCCTCCACCGAGCCGAGCCCGAGATGGGCCCCGAGGTGCGGGCAGTACGGCCGGACCGCCCGGACCGCGCCGTCGCGGAGCCGGTAGAGCACCACGTCCTCGCCCTGGAGCGGCCGGGTCAGCACCCTGCCCGGCACGAGTTCCGAGGAGAACGCCACCGCGAACCACCCGTCGGGGTACGGCAGGACCGGTTCGTGCGCGTCGGCCGGGCTCGGGCCCTCGGTGAGGGGCCGGGTGTGCGCGCGGTTCACAGCTCGACCAGCACCTTGCCGAAGGACCCGGCCCGGTCGGTGTACAGGCTGCGGTAGGCGGCCGGGACGCTGTCGAAGCCCTGGTGCACGGTCTGCTGGTACCGCACCTCCCCGCTCCGGACCAGCGGGCCGAGGTCCGCGTGCAGGGCGGCCCAGTTCTCGTCGGTGAACCACTCCAGCGCGAAGATCCCGCGGATCGTGGTGCGGGGGAACATGATGTACGGCAGCAGCCGAGGTCCTGACCACTCGCCGCCGACCTGGCTCGCCCACTGCCAGCAGACCGCGACCTGGCTGTCCACGTTGAGCATGGAGAACGCGGTGTCGGTGAGGGCGCCGCCGAGGTTGTCGAAGTACTTGTCGATCCCGCTCGGGGCCGCCTTGGCCAGGTCCTCGCGCAGCTGGGCGCAGTCCCCGCCGTGCTGGAAGGGGACCACCGCGTCGAAGCCCAGCGCGGTCAGCCGTGCCGCCTTCTCCGGCGAACCGGTGGTGCCGACCACCCGCGCCCCCGCCCGCTTGGCCAACTGGCCGACGAGCGTCCCGATCGCGCCGGACGCGCCGCTGATCAGCAGCGTGTCGCCGGGCCGGAGGGTCAGGAATCGGTTGAGGGTGCCCCAGGCGGTCATGCCGGCACCGCCCAGGATGCCGAGCGCGGTGGACAGCGGCAGCGCGTCGTCGTAGTGGGCCGGGTCCAGACGGCGGTAGGCCGGGAAGACCATCGGGAAGGTGCCCGTCTGCCACAGGGCGGGCGCACCGGTGCTGACCAGGTGCGTGCGCCAGCCCCCGAAGCCCTGGACGAGGTCGCCGACCCCGAACCTGGCACGCGGCCCGGCGGCCAGCACCTCCATGATCGAGTCGGCGCCCATGTGGTCGCCGACCGGAGTGTCCAGGGCGATGCCCTGGAGGTACGGGTCGACGGACACGTACCGGGTGCGCAGGAGCATCTCGTCCTCCGCCAGAGCGGTGTCGAGTTCCTCCACCACCTTCACGTACATCCGGTCCACGTCCGGGACGCCGTCGCCGTGCTCGCTGACGATCCACTTCTCGGTCTTCAAGGGGTTGCTCCTGCCGGGTCGATGATCTGGACGGGGAGGGGGGCGCTGTGGTCGACGGAGGCCGTGAAGGGCCGGCCGTCGTCACGGCAGACGAAGTGCATGACGTGCCGTCCGGACGCGGCGGCCCTGATGAGGCCGCCGGTGGTGGCCCAGACTCCGGAGAGGTAGAAGTCGGCGAGCCCGGGCAGGCCCGGCCCGTGCCGCTTGACCTCCTCCTCGACGGTCTCGCCGCTCGCCACGAACGGCTGCCAGCCGAGCACCGTGCCGTCGTAGTTGCCCGTGTAACGGACCTGGGTGAGCGGCGTCGAGACGTCCCGGACCGCGATCGCGTCCCGCAGTCCCGGGTGCCGCCGGTCGAGGAAGTCGGTGATCGCGTCCCGCACCTGCCGCTTGGCCCGCTGGTACTCGCGCCCCCGGCCGACCGGCAGCGTGTGCAGCTCCTCGCCGCGCCGCAGCCGCGTGGTCTGCTCGGGGCCGGTGCTCAGCTCCCGCCAGGGCGCGATGTCGCAGAAGTACGTGGCGTACACGACCGAGGTGCCCGGCGGCGACAGCTCCGGGTAGTGGCGGCTGCGGAACTGGACGTTGACGCTCGGGTGCCGGATCCCGATGAGCCGGGCCGCGAGGTCCTCGTCCAGCAGGTGCGTCGTGCAGGGCTCGCCGTCCGGGAAGGGACGGCGCAGGCCGAGGAAGACGGTGAAGTAGCCCGGGAAGACCATGCCCGGCTCGGCGATGGTCCGGGTGTAGAGCTCCCGGTAGGCGTCGGTGAGGTAGCGGCCCTTCAGCAGCTCCAGCAGCGTGGTGCGGCCGTCGCAGGCGGAGACCACGATGTCGGCCCTGAGCTCCGTCCCGTCGCTGAGCCGGACCCCCGCCGCCCGGTCCTCCTCGACCAGGATCTCCACCACCTTGGCGTTGTACGACACCTCCCCGCCGAGCCCGAGGTAGCGCTGCTCGACCGAGCGCGCCAGACCGAGCGAGCCGCCCTCGGGCACACCCGCCGACAGGCCGGCATGCGCGGCGAGCTGGAAGTAGAACGGCAGCACCGGGAAGTTGGGGTGCTTCTCGTACAGGATGAAGTTGAACGCCTCGCGCAGCAGCGGGTCCTGGAACCGCTGGGAGTAGTCCCGCATCAGCACGGTGAGGGAGCGCCGGATCACGTTGACGTAGGGAATGAAGGACGCCAGCATCCTCCAGCGCTCCCTCCGGCCCATCAGTCCGACCGGGGTGAGGAAGGGATAGCGGGCCAGGGCCCGGCGGAAGGTGCGCAGTCCCGCGCAGAAGTCCCGGATCGGCCGGGCGTCCCCCGGCGAGAGGCCGAGCAGATGGGCTTCCAGACGGTCGGGGTCGGAGTAGAAGTGGACGGCCCGTCCGTCCCGGCCGCGCACCGTGTTGAAGACGTCGAAGTTCCGCATCCGCTTGCCCTGGAGGGCGCCGAGCTCCAGCCAGATCTGGTGCATCTCGTTGCCGGGGCCGCTGCCGAGCAGCCAGCTGACGCAGCAGTCCAGGGTGAAGTCGCCCCGGTCCCACGCAGTGCACGAACCACCGGGGATCTCGTGCATCTCCAGCACCCGGCTGCGATAGCCGTTCATCTGGGCGTAGCAGCCGGTGGACAGGCCGCCGAGACCCCCGCCCACGATCAGCATGGTCCTTCTCGTCATTCGGCCACCGTCGCCTTCCGGGCGGTACGTCGCGGTTCGAGTTGCGGCAGCCGTCCGAGCTTCCCGGGGTGCCAGGGTTCGGTTCCCTCGCTCGGCCAGGCCCGGAACTCCAGGCCGAGCTCCGCGCACAGGTACTGGACGGCGTACCGGCCGCTGGTCGCGGCCCGGATCAGGCCGCCCATGCCGGTCCACTGCCCGGCCATGGAGAAGCCGTCCAGGCCCGGCAGCCGCATCCGGTCCCGGTTGACCAGCGCCGTCGACACGTCGTCGGCCTCGGAGAACGCCTTCCAGGCCAGGATGCTCCCGTAGGTGTTGCCGGTGTACCGCTCGGTGGTGGCCGGGGTGGCCACGTCGACGAGCTCGATCCGCTCGTCGATGCCCGGGTGCCGCTCGGCGAGGAAACGGCGCACGAAGTCGGCGACCTGCCGTTTCCTGGCCCGGTACGCCCGCCGGTCGGCGGCGCGCAGCTCCTGCCAGGACCGGTGGTCGGTGAAGTAGGTGCAGTGCAGCACCGACTTCCCCTCCGGCGCGAAGCCGGTCGTGTAGCCCGAGCGCTGCTGGACGACCAGGCTGTGCTGGAGACAGCCCGGCAGCGCGGCGCCCCGCTCCGCGCCGAGGAGGTACGTGGTGCTGTGCGGCTCTCCGGCGGGCAGCGGTCCGTCCAGGCCGACGAACGCGGAGACCACCGCCGGGTAGAGGTTGTCCGGGGTGTCCAGCAGCTCCTTGTACAGCCGGTCGGTGCGCGGGCTGGTCCACCGTCCGTCCAGCAGCTTGTCCAGGACCGTCGGCCCGTCGCATGCGGCGATCACATGGTCGGCGAAGTGCTCCTGTCCGTCGCGGAGCCGCACGCCGACGGCCCGCCCGTCCTCGACGAGGACGCGTTCCACCCGGGAGCGGTAGCCGACGTGCCCGCCGAGGCCCCGATACCGTTCCTCGACCGAGCGGGCCAGCCCGAGCGAACCTCCCTCCGGGAAGCCGGCGTTGCCGTTGGACGCGCAGGCCATGGTGAACAGGTAGGGGAGCAGCGGGAAGCCGGTCAGCTCCTGGAGGAACATGTTCGGGAAGGCCGCGCGCAGCAGCGGGTCCTGGAAGCGGTCCGCGAAGCGGCGCATCGGGGTGGCCGCGGTCCGCCAGTACAGCAGGAACGCGGGCAGGATGCCGAGGAGCGTCCCGGCCTTCTCCGCCGCGGACTTCAGGGGCGGCGGCTTCAGTTCCCAGCGCGGGTCGAGGGCGGCGTAGCGGCGGAGGTCGCGGCAGAAGGCCCGGATCAGCCGGGCGTCGCCGGGCGAGATCTCCAGCAGGTGGCGCTGGAGACGTTCGGGGTCGTTGTAGAAGGTCACCGACCGGCCCTGCTCGTCCACCACCCGGTTGAACTGGTCGAAGACGGTGATCCGTTTGCCGTCCAGCGCGCCGAGCTCGCGCCAGACGTCGTTCGCCCCGGTGCCGGCGGCGGTGCCGATGAGCCAGTCGATGCAGTAGTCGAAGAGGTAGCCCTGCCGGGCCCAGGCGGTGCAGCAGCCGCCGGGCAGCACGTGCTTCTCGAAGACACGGCTCTCCAGACCGCTCATCTGCGCGTAGCAGCCCGCGGCCAGACCCGACATGCCCGCCCCGATGACGATGACCCGGGGCCGTCCCCCGGCGGGCCGGGGGCCCCACAGGGGACCGGTGTCACGCGCCGCCATGCGGGGCACCTCCCGCCAGCAGGGTGCGGGCCAGCTCGGCGTTGCGGTCCAGGAACACGCCGTCGAGCATCTCCGCGTGCGGCCCGTGCCCCTGGTGCAGCGTGCAGCCTCCCGAGGACGCGCCGTGCCAGCTGCCGGGCTCGCCGGCGGCGAACCGGCGGAGCTTGTCCTGGTCCGAGACCACCACGATCGGGGCGCGCAGCACGCCCACGGCCGGATGGGCGCCGCAGTGCGCGAGGTACTCCCGGGCCTGCTCGACGGTCTCCCGGGCCACGATCTCGGATCCGGTGTGCCGGCGCAGGTGTCCGGCCAGCTCCTCCTCGAACCCGGCCAGCTGCTCCTCGCCGAGGGTGACCGCCTCCGTGATCCGGTACGAGTCCATGATGACCACCGTGCTCACCGCACGGCCCCGCCGCTCCAGCTCCTCGGCGATCTCGAAGGCCAGGTTCCCGCCGAGCGAGTAGCCGAACAGTGTGTACGGCCCGTCCGGGTGCAGCTCCTCGGCGAGATCCGCGTAGCGCGCCGCCTTGTCCGTACCGGAGAGGTAGTTGAACGCGGCGAAGCGGTACTCGGGCAGCCGGGCCGCGAGCTGCCGGTAGACCAGGCCGTGGCCGCCGGCCGGTGGCAGGCAGAGGACGGTGCTGCCCGGGTCCGCGCCGGGGTTGAACCACAGGTACGGCTCGGCGCCGGGGAGCCGTCCGGTGACGACGTCCTCCAGGCTGCGGGCCATGCCGTGCAGGGTGCTCGTCCGGAACAGTCGGCCGACCGGGACGGCGGCGTTGAACTCGGTCCGCAGGTGGTGGATCAGTTCGATCAGCTTGATCGAACTGCCGCCCGCCTCGAAGAAGTCGTCCCGGAGCCCGGGCCGGTCGAGACCGAGCAGGGCCTGCCAGTGCGCGGCCATCCGCTGCTCGTACAGCGTCACCGGAGGCTCGTACGGGCCGGGCCCGGCCTCGGCGCGGGGTTCCGGCAGGGCGGCGACGTCGACCTTGCCGTTCGTGGTGAGCGGCAGGGCGTCCAGCGCGGTGAAGTGCGCGGGGATCAGATAGGTGGGCAGCTGCTCGGCGAGGTGCCGGCGCAGCTCCCGGGCGTCGAGCCCGGCGCCCTCGGCGGGCACGCAGTAGGCGCACAGCTGGTTCTCCCCGGCGTCGTCCCGCCGGACCGTGACGCACACCTCGGCGAGCTCGGGCCGGGCGGCGAGCCGGGCCTCGATCTCCCCGGTCTCGATCCGGTGGCCGCGCACCTTGACCTGGCCGTCGGCCCGGCCGAGGAGGTGCAGCACGCCGTCCGCGTCCCAGTGGCCGAGGTCGCCCGTGCGGTACAGCCGGACGGGTGCGCGGCCCGGCGTCAGGGTGACGAACCGCTCGGCCGTCCGCTCCGGGTCCCCCAGGTAACCGGTGGCGACGCCCGCACCGCCGATCCACAGCTCGCCCGCGACACCCGGGGGCACGGGCTCGCCGTGCCGGTCGAGGACGTACAGCGCGCTGTTCGGCAGCGGCCGGCCGATCGGCACCATCCGGCCGGGCTCCAGATGCCCGGTCGGGCCCTCGAAGCAGGCGCTGTCGATGGTGGCCTCGGTGAGGCCGTACGAGTTCACCACCCGGGTGGCCGGTCCGCACAGGGCCACCAGCCGCTGGTGCTCGCCGGCCTTCCACGCGTCCGAGCCGACGATCACCAGCCGCATGAAGTCCAGGCCCAGGCCCTCCCGCTCGCAGTACGCCAGCAGGCCGCGCGCCACGGACGGGACGAACTCGCCGCAGTCCACGCCCTCGGACCGCATCGTCCGGTAGAGCCGCGCGGTGTCGAGGAGCAGGTCCCGGCCGACCATGACCAGGGTGCCGCCGGAGCACAGGGCCCGGACCACGTCCCCGGTGAAGACGTCGAAGGAGACGCCCGCCATCTGCAGGTGGACCCGGACCTCGTGGTCCAGCCGGTACTCCGCCTGCCAGGCCACGAACACCGAGGCGAGGTTGCGGTGGCTGACCCGGACCGCCTTGGGACGGCCGGTGGAGCCGGACGTGTGGATCACGTACGCGGCCTGGTCGAGGCCCACGGCGGGCTCCGGCCGGGCGTCGGGCCCCGGCCGGTCCAGCTCGTCGAGCGTCAACGGCCTGCCGGGCAGCCGGGACACGTCGTCCCGGTGCCCGTCGGTGAGGACGAGCCCGGCACCGGCATCGGTCATCAGACCCGCCAGCCGCTCGGCCGGATGGCCCGGGTCCAGCGGCAGATACGCGCCACCGGCCCGCAGGACCGCGAGCAGGGCGATCACCAGCTCGGGGGACTTGTCCATGCACAGCGCGACCACGGTGCCGTCGCCGACGCCGAGTGCGCGCAGCGAGGCCGCCACGCGCCGGGAGTGGTGCTCCAGCTCCCGGTAGCCGAGCCGCGGCCCGCCGGGCACCGAGACGGCCACCGCCTCCGGGTACTGCGCGGCGATCTTCCCGATCAGCTCGTGCACCGGGACGTCGTGGTCGATCCTCCGGGTCTCGCCGGAGAACTCGGTGAGGATCCGCTCCCGCTCCCCGGCGTCCAGCATCGGCAGCCGGTCGGCGGGATGCCCCGCGGGTGCGCGGGTGAGCCCGTCCAGGAGGGTGCGGTAGTGCCCGGCCATCCGCCGGACCGTCTCCGCGTCGAACAGGTCGGTGTTGTACTTGAGCACGCAGTGGAAACGCCCGTCGGAACGGTCCTCGTACGCGGAGAGCGTGACGTCGAACTGCCCCTCCTCCTCGGGGAGCTCGATGTACTCCAGCTCGTATCCGATCCGCTCCGTGGCCACCTTGTGGGTGAGCAGGATGAACATCGCCTGGAACACCGCCGAGCGGCTCGGGTCGTGCGGGAGGCCCAACTGCTCGACCAGCAGCACGAACGGGTACTCCTGGTGGTCGAGACCGCCGAGGACGGTGTCCCGGACCCGCCCCAGCAGCTCGGACACGGTCGGCTCGCCGCCCAGGTCCACGTACAGCGGCAGCGGATTGACGAAGTAGCCGTAGACGGAGGCGAACTCCTCCTCGGTGCGGCCGGTGACGGGACTGCCGACCACGATCTCGTCCTGGCCCGACCACCGGTGCAGCAGCAGGTAGTACGCGGTCAGCAGCACCGTGTACACCGTCACGTTGTGCTCCCGGGACAGGGCGTGCACCCGGGCACTGAGCTCCTCGTCCAGCGGGAAGAACTCGGAGGCGCCGTTGTCGGTCTGCACCGGCGGGCGCGGCCGGTCGGTGGGCAGGTCGAGCGCCGGGACCTCGTCCGGCAGATGACCGCGCCAGTACTCCAGCATGCGCCGCGCGTCGGGCCCGGCCAGGAAGCGGTTCTGCCGGTTGAGGAAGTCGAGGTAGCGGGCCGCCACGGGGGCGAGCTCCACCGGCCGGCCGGTGCGCAGACCGTGATAGACCTCGAACAGCTCCTCGATGAAGGTGAAGGTGGAGATCGCGTCCGAGACGATGTGGTGCACGGCCTTCATGACGACCCAGCGGTCCGGCGCCCGCCGGAACAGCCGCAGCCGCACCAGGGGATCGCGCTCCAGGTCGTACGGCCTGCGGTACTCCCCGACGAGCAGCGCGCGGATCTCCTCCCAGGACCGGCCCTCGACGTCGAACAGCGCGGTGTCGGCGCGGACGTCGCTCCGGATGCGCTGCACGGGCCGGCCGGCCTCGGTGGTGATGCCGGCGCGGAGGCTGGGGTGCCGCCCGACGAGGGTGCGGAACGCCTCGAACAGCAGCTCCGGGTCCAGCGCGGCCCGGACCTCCACCGCGCCCCCGATGTTGTACGCGAAGCCGTCCGGGTTGAGCTGCCGGAGGAACCACAGGGCCTGCTGGTTGTGGGTCAGGGGGTGGCAGTGCGCGTCGGTGAACAGCTCGACCTCGGTCTCCTCGGCCGGGGCGTCGGCCGACACCAGATCGCCCAGCCCCTCGTGCAGCCGGTCGGTCAGCTCATGGACCGGGCCGTTGCTGAGGAGGGCCACCACCGGCAGCGAGACGCCGAGTTCGGTGTGCACCCGGGCCCGCAGCTCCATCGCGAGCAGCGAGTCGAGCCCGAGCGAGCCGAGCCGGCTGTCCGCGTCGACGAGACCCGGCTCCACCCGGAGCACCCCCGCGGCCAGCGCGGAGAAGTGCCCGGACACCAGCCGCGCGCGCTCCACGGCGTCGGCACGGCGGTAGGCGTCGAGGAACCCGTCCCCCTGTCCTGCCGGAGCGGTCCGGGCGGCGGCGGCCGCCAGGGCGGAGACCAGCCGGGGCGGCCGGGAGTACCAGGAGAGGAACACCGGCCAGTCCACCACCGTGGCGACGAGCAGCTGGGGCAGGTCCTGCCCGATCACCCGCTCCAGGACCGCCATTCCCGTCTCGGGGGCGAGCGAGCTCATCCCCCGGGCGTCCCGGTAGTGGGCCACCAGACCGAGCTCCTCGATCATGCCGGTGGCCCAGGGCCCCCAGTCGAGGCTGAGCGCGGGCAGGCCCTGCGCGCGCCGGCGGTGGGCGAGCGCGTCCAGGAAGGCGTTGCCCGCCGCGTAGTTGACCTGCCCGGCCGTGGTCAGCAGCGAGGCGACCGAGGCGAACAGGACGAAGTGCTCCACCGGCTCCTCGCGCAGCAGCCGGTGCAGGAGGTACCCGCCGTACACCTTCGGCCCGTATCCGGCGTCGAACGCGGCCCGGTCCAGCGACGGCAGCAGGACGTCCCGTACCTGCCCGGCGAGGTGGAACACCCCCCGCACCGGAGGCAGCCCGCTCTCCCGCCGCTCGGTCAGCCAGCGTTCCATGGCGTCCCCGTCGGTCACGTCGACCGCCGCGACGAGCACCTCGGCACCCAGGGCTTCGAGCTCGCGCAGGAAGCCGACCCGCTGCCCGGCGGGGCCCTGCGGATCGAGCCCGTGCCACGCTTCGCGCGGGGGCAGTGCGGTCCGGCCGAGCAGCACCAGGCGCCGGGCCCCCCGCCGTACGAGGGTGCGGCAGAGCAGCCGCCCGAGCGCCCCGAACCCGCCGGTGACCAGGTAGCAGCCGTCCGGGCGCAGCCGCAGCGGCAGCGGGCGGGTGAGACCGGCGGGCGGGCGCAGGCGGCTGACGAGGAGACCGCCGTCCCGCAGGGCGATCTCGTCCTCGCCGTCGTCGGCCTCCAGCTCGCGCAGCAGGGCCTCGGCCTCCGCCGCCGTCCCGGCCGGGTCGGTCACGCCCGGCCGCCCGGCCGGATCGAGGTCGATCAGCTTTCCGGCCTGGGCGGTGAGCTCCTGCTGCCGCAGGACCCGTCCGATGCCCCACGCGGGGGCGCCGAACGGTTCCACCGGATCGCCCGGCCGGACGGCGTGGACGCCCCGGGTGACGATGTGCAGCCGTCCGTCCGGCCGGGCCCCGGGCAGCACCTGCGCGAGGGGGACCAGGGAGAAGGCGCCGATGGTGCCGATATCGCCGAGGTCCTCGGGGGCGGCGGCGTCCATCGCGGGCAGGTCGAGGTTCCACAGATGGACCACGGTCCGCACGGACGCGTCGAGGTCCGCGAAGAGGCGTCGCAGGTCGTCGGCCGAGTCGGGCCGGACCGTCGTGCACCGCGCGCCCCGCCGGTAGCGGAGTCCGGGACGCACCAGCCGGCACCGACCGCCGCGGTCCCGGACCAGATCGGCCAGCCGGTCGGCCAGTCCGCCGGCGTCGGCGAAGATCAGCAGGTCGCCACCCCCGCTGCCCGCCTCCGCGTCGGGGGCCCCGGCGTCCGAGGCCGCGGCGGACGGCTCAGCCTCGGACCGGTCCGGCGCGGGCTCCTCCCGTACGGCTTCCTCCCAGGCGACCTCGGCCAGCCAGCCGTCGACGGTGCTCAGCCCGACCGAGGAGGCCACACGGTCCACCGCCGCCGCACGGAAGCCGGTGACCCGGCCCAGCGGCGTCCCGTCCTCGGCGTAGAGGGCGAGATCGCCGACCAGCTCCTCGTCGTTCTGCTCGGAGACGGTGGCGTGCGCCCACAGCGCCCGGTCCCCGACCGGATCCAGCCGAAGCTCCTCGATCCCGACGGGCAGGCGGATCCCACCGGACCGGCCGCCACCGGGCGACAGGGCGGTCAGCATGGTCTGGAAGCAGGCGTCCAGCAGCACCGGATGCGCGTGACAGTCCGCCGCGTCCGCGCCGATCGCCGGGGTGGGACGGATCAGGGCCAGCGCCTCGCCGGGGCCGCACCACACCTCGTCGATGGCCTGGAAGGCGGGGCCGTACTGGTACCCGAGCGCCGCCAGCTCCTCGTAGCACGCGGCCCGGTCGATACGGCGCTCACTGCGGGCCCGGACGGACACGGCGTCCAGCGGGCCCGTCACCCGGCACGGCTGGCCCGACCGTACGACGCCGCGCGCGTGGACCGTGCGCTCCGGGACGCCGTCACCGGCCCCGGCGGCGAGGGAGGCGATGGTGAATCCGGCCTCCTCCGGCGCGAAGGCGAGCTGGACGGTGGCGGAAGCCCCCTCGGGCAGGAACAGGGCGCGGGAGAACTCCACGTCGGCCAGGGCGGCGAGACCGCCCCCGGTCATCGCCCGCACGGCCTGCGCGGCCATCTCCAGGTATCCGGCGGCGGGGAAGACCGCGCTCCCCTCGATCCGGTGGTCGGACAGGTACGCCAGCCGCTCGGTGTCCAGCCTGCTCTCCCAGGTGGGCTGGAGCGAGGACGTGCGGCGGCCGAGCAGGGGGTGGTCGAGCCGCCCGAGGCGGATCTGCTCCACCGGGCGCGGCTCGACCCAGTACCGGTCCCGCTGCCACGGGTAGCCGGGCAGCGGCACCGGCCTGCCCTCGGGCTGGATCACGCTCCAGTCCACCTCGACGCCCAGCGTGTGGAGTGAGGCCAACGAGAGGGCGAACCGCTCGGGCTCGTCCTCCCGGCGGCGGATCGTGGGCAGCGCCACCCCGTCCGCGCCTCGGCTCTCCAGACACTCCCGGATCGCGTGCCCGAGCACGGGGTGCGGGCCGACCTCCAGGAACACGCTGTGTCCGTCGTCGACGAGCCGGTCGACCGCCGCACGGAACCGGACCGGCCGCCGGACGTTCTCCCACCAGTAGTCGGCGTCGAGTTCGGGCCCGCGCGCCCGCCCGTCCCGGGCCGTCAGGTACAGCGGGAGCCGCGCCGCACCCGGCTCGATCCCGGCCAGCGCCTCGTGCAGCTCGTCCCGGATCGGGTCCATCCGCACGCTGTGGTACGGCACCTCGACGTCGAGGAGCCGGGTGAACACCTGCTCCCGGCCCAAGCGGTCGGCGAGCGCGCGCAGCGTGTCCGCGGCCCCGGAGAGCGTCACCGAGGCCGGACCGTTCACGGCGGCCACCGACACCAGGTCCTGATAGGGGCGGACGAGCCGCTCGGCCTCCTCCTCGGACAGGTTCGCCGCCAGCATCCCGCCCGTCCCGGCGAGCCGGTGCTGGAGCACACTGCGGGCCAGCACCACCCGGACCGCGTCCTCCAGGCCGTACACCCCGGCCCGGTGGAACGCCGCGATCTCGCCGGTGCTGTGGCCGACCACCGCGTCGGGCCGCACCCCGTAGTGCTCCCAGAGCGCCGCCAGGCCCGTCTGGACCGCGAAGTTGGCGGGCTGCGCGAGCCAGGTCTCGGCCATCCGGGACTCCGCCTCGGGCCTCGCCAGTTCGTCGAGGAGCGACCAGCCGGCCTGCCGGCGGATCTCCCGGTCGCAGCGCTCCACGGCCTCCCGGTAGACCGGTTCGGCGTCGAGCAGTTGACGCCCCATGCCCCACCACTGCGGCCCCATGCCGGTGAACACCCAGACCAGCCGCCGCTGCCCCGCCTCCCGGCCGCGCCCGCGCACCGCTCGCGGATGCGGCTCGCCGCGCTCGCAGGCGGCCAGTGCCTCGTCCAGGGAGGCGCGGGAGGAGTGGACGACGGCCAGCCGCTCCTCGAACGCCTGGCGGCGGTGGGCGAGCGTGTGCCCGATGTCCGCGAGGGGCACGCCCGCGGCGAGCTCCCGCCGGATGCCGCCCGCCCTTTCGGCGAGGCCCGCGGCATGGCGCGCGCTCAGCGGAAGGACGGACCAGGGCGGCTCGTGCTCCGCGCGGCTCCGGCTCCGTTCGAGCCGCGGCGGTGCCTCTTCCAGGAGGACGTGGGCGTTGGTGCCGCCGAAGCCGAAGGAGTTGACGCCCGCCCGGGCCGGGCCCTCGTGCTCCGGCCAGTCGACCGCGGTGGTCGGGATCTCGAAGGGCAGCGCGTCGAAGTCGATGGCGGGGTTGGGGCGTTCCAGGTGGAGGTGCGGCGGGATGCGGCGGTGCCGCAGGGCGAGCGCCGTCTTGATGAGCCCGGCCACTCCGGCCGCGGACTCCGTGTGCCCGATGTTGGTCTTGACCGAGCCGACGTAGCACCGCGCCCCCGGCGCTCGGCCGAGCGCCAGCACCCGGCCGAGCGCCTCGGCCTCGATCGGATCGCCGACGGGGGTGGAGGTGCCGTGCGCCTCGACGTACTGGAGGCTGCCCGGCACCACCCCGGCCTCGGCGCACACCCGCTCGATCAGCGCGGCCTGGGCGTCCGCGCTGGGCACCGTGATGCCGCTGGTCCGCCCGTCCTGGTTGACGCCGCTGCCGATCACCACGGCGTGGACCGGGTCGCCGTCCCGCAGCGCGTCCGACAGGCGCTTGAGGACGACCACGCCGACGCCCTCGGCCCGCACGTATCCGTCGGCGGAGGCGTCGAAGGCCCGCGAGCGTCCGTCGGGGGAGAGGAAGCCGCCCTTGGTCTCGGCGATCGTGTACTGCGGCGCGAGGTGCAGCAGGGTCCCGCCCGCCAGGGCCAGTTCGCTCTCCCCGCGCAGCAGGCTCTGACAGGCCAGGTGGACGGAGACCAGGGAGGAACTGCACGCCGTGTCGATGGAGACGCTGGGGCCGCGGAGGTCGAGACAGTGCGAGATGCGGTTCGACACCATCGTCATCATCGTGCCGGTGGCGGTGTGCGCGGCGAGCGTCTCGAAGCCGAGGTCGGCGAACTGGAGGATCTTGTAGTCCAGGGTGAAGGCGCCGATGAAGACCCCGACGTCCCGTCCGGCCAGCTCCCCCGGCTTCTGCCCGCCGTCCTCCAGGGCCTCCCAGGACACCTCCAGAAGCTTGCGCTGCTGCGGGTCCATGTGTTCCGCCTCGCGCGGGCTGATGCCGAAGAAGTGGGGGTCGAACTCGTCGAAGCCGTCGATGTACCCGCCCCGGCCACCGATCAGCCGGCCCGGCTTGGCCCGGTCGCGACTGCCGAGCGTGGTGGTGTCGTACCGGTCCGCCGGGGTGGGCACGAGGCAGTCCCGCCCCTCGATCAGGTTCCGCCAGAAGGCCCGGTGGTCGCCCGCGTGTCCGGGGAGGCGGCAGCCGATGCCGATGAGGGCGACCTTGTCCCGGAGGGCGGCGTGGGGAGAGTCGGTCATGGTCCAATCCGGAGGTGACGGCGCCTCGGTACGGGCCGGGCGGTGGGCATGATGCGGACGCGTCGCCCGTACGGCACGGGGCTGAGCGGTACGGGTCTGTGCGCTAGGCGGTGCGCGCCGAGCGGCGCCAGGGGTGGAGCAGGCTGGCCAGGACGGAACCGGTCTCCGGGAACGCGGCCGGGTCGTGGACGCCGACCACGTCGGGTTCGCGGCCCGGCCGCCAGGTGAAGCTGCCGAAGAGGCGGTCCCAGATCGCGAGGTCGACGCCGTAGTGCCCGGCCTCGGCCACGTCGGCGCTGTGGTGCAGCCGGTGCTGCTCGGGGCTGGCCAGGACATGCTGGAAAAGCCCGAGGCGGACATCGATGTTCGCGTGCACGAAATAGCCCTGGACAAGGGTGAAGAGAGCCACCGCGAAAAGGCAGTCGGGAGAGAATCCGGCCAGTCCGAGACTCAATTGCACGGCACCCTGCTTGAATCCGACGTCCAGCACGTGATTGACGCCGTTGTTGGCGACATTGACCTTCGCCGGCACATGGTGGATTCCGTGCACCCTCCAGAGCCAGCGATGGGAGTGCGCGAGACGGTGTGCCAGATATCCGGCCAGTGACGAGGTCAGCAGGGCCACGGGGATCTGGGTCCGGAGCGCGAGCCCCAGCCCCGGCCCGTGCACCGCGGCGACCACCGCTCCCACCACTGCCTGGGCGAGCACGGCCCCCACCATGGTGAACACGAAGTAGGCCGCGTACCAGCAGAGTTCCCGGCCGGTCGGATGCCAGTCGTCCCGATGGGGGATCACCCGCTCCAGGGCCGCGAGATAGAGGATGACACCGACGAGGAAGAACTGGACGGACTGTCCCCGGTCCCAGCCGTAGTGCAGGGTCGAGGCGAAGAGCCAGACTGCGGACAAGGCCAGAATCGGGTATGCGGCGTATCGGAGGACCTCGCGCGATAAATCGCCGATGGCCCATGATTTCGCCGACAGCGGCCCCATCCCGGGTCGATTTTCCATGCGGAGAATCTCCATCGAATCCGAATGAGGACCCGAAGACTAGCAGCGGCCGCGAGGGTCAGAGAATGGCCCGGCGACGCTTTTTGGCCAGCAGGAACCCGGAACTGCCGCGAGGTAATTGATGTGAAGAAGTGCTTTAAGCTCTTCGTTGCCGGAAAGCGGGAGTCGAGTGCGCCCACCCCCCGGCACCCGGCAGCAACGATTCGGCGGCCTGCTGAAGCGGCCGTCACCCCGCGCCCGCCACCGCCGCGGCACCCCGACCCGCGCACGCCGGACGGGGGAGCGCACGCCCGTCGCCTCCATGCGCCCTTCACCTGAACGAGGATCAGGGCAGGTGTCCAGAAAAGGGATATGCCCGAAATCACTGCCCTGGTCGGGCGGAGTGGGGAGGGGCGGCAGCGGTCGACCGGGGCAGTGGGGGAGTCGTCGGTGAGGCGTCGCGCGCCCAACCTGACCGACGAGGCCCCCCTAGGACACCAGGTCGTAGATGCTGTGCGCCATGAGCCACAGGCCGACCAGCAGGGAGAGCGTGACGATCAGCTGCTCCTGGTGTCGGCTCAGCCAGGTGCGCAGCGCGTCGAGGCGGGCGTTCGCGCTCGTGGGGGCCCAGACCACGTACATCTCCATGGCGATGAGGCTCAGCGTGGCCAGCAGGCAGTAGCCGGTCAGGGCGAGCCAGTCGGAGACGGTGGAGAGGTCCGCGTCGAGGGCGGCGGCGGCACCGGCCGCGACCAGCCCCCACGGCTGGAGCACCCAGGCGAGACCGGCCGCGGTGACGGCGGAGGCGTTGTCGATCCGGGCGGTCCAGCGGGGTGGCCCATGGGGGCGGGGCGGTCGGCGGTGACGGTGGGCGCCGTACAGCACGAGGGCGACACCGATCGCGAGTTTCACGGCGATCGCCGCGGTCGAGGGGGCGCTGTGGCGCGCCGGGGGCTGACCGTTCGTCAGGAGCATCACGAGCGTGATCACCACGACGAGATTGGCCAGCCAGGACAACAGGAACGCCATGCCCAGACGGACACCGCGCGCCGAGGAGAGCAGCAGGATGAAGGCGCTGTTGTGCAGGGGCCCGAACGTGATGGCCAAACCGATCACTACCAGGTCGAGGACCACCGGTTCCGTGACCTCCTGAGGCTCGGGACTCTTCGCCGCCCGTCCGGCGAACCACCCGGTCGTGGCGAGAAGGGATAGACGGCGAAAACGCCGCAAATCAGACTTTGCAGGCGAGGGCGCGGCCGGTCAAGCAGGCCACGCACAGTGCGCGGGGGTACCTCCGCATCCGGGTGCGGGGTCGGCGGTCCCGGCTGCCGACCGGCCGTGATCGGGCGCTAGCCTCGGCGGATGACTCCAGAGGGGCCTCCGAAGCTGATCACGCGCCGGCGCGACGGGCAGATCCATGCCTATGTGGTGGATCGCGAGGTGTTCGGTGAGCTGGAGCCCGCCGCGGTGTTCCGGCCGCGTCCCGGCGACGAGGTCGTGGACGCGGCGGTCTGGCCCGACCTGGGACGCGTCGTGTACACGACGCTGAACGGTGTCGTGTGTCTCGGGCGTGACGGTGTCCCGGTGTGGACATCGGATTTCGGGCCGCCTTCGGACCGGCAGTACGGTCACCGGCCCTCCTGTGCGGTGTCGCTGGACGGTCGCACCGTCTGGGTCTACCGGCCGGACGCGATGGCGGGGCGCGGGGATGCCGACGCGTGGATCGTGCACGACGCCGGGAGCGGGGCGGTCGTCGCCCGCCGGGAGTTGGGCACGGCGGGGCACGGTGCCGGCCACCATGTACACCCGGCCGACGGCAGCGTCTACCTCGACATCGGGGAGGGCCAGGACGGTGCGGTCGTCCTCCGGGGCGCGGCCATGGCCGGGGGCGGGGCCGAGTTCGTGACGTACCCGTGGTGGGACCGCTGCCTGATCGGCCTCGCGCCGGACGGGGAGCAGTTCATGACCGTCGATCACGGCCAGGGCGACGTCGCCTTCCACCGCCACCCCGACGGAGAGGTGCTCGTCACCCTTCCCGTCGAAGCCTTCGGCCACGACCCGGAGGCGTCCTTCGTCGAGTGGAGCGGCGGCTATCTGACCGCGGACCTGGCCGTCGTCACGCTGGCCGGTGAGGGAGAGGACGAGGAGGAGTGGTTCCGCCACCACCTCGTCGACGTGAGCACGGGCAAGCTCCGCGGTGAGATCCCCGCCGAGGGCACCGATCTGTACGCACTCGTGCCCCTGGGCGACGGCTCCTGGCTCACCGGCGGTCGGGACGGCGCCCCCGTCCGCCACTCGTCCGCTCCCGCGTCCTCCGGGCCGCCGTACGCGGAAGGCTGACGGGCGGCCGGGGGCATCCGCCGGTCAGTCCTTGTAGTCGGGGCAGTTCCGGTCGAGCATGCGCAGCAGGGCGGCCCAGGCGAGGTCGTAGGCGTCGACGTCCTCGAAGTCGCTGTCGGCCTCTCCGGCCAGCTGCCGCGCGGTGTACTCACAGACCTCCGCGGGCGGCACGACCAGCGGGGCTCCGGCGGCCTGGGCGGTCACCTGGATCTCACAGGCCTTCTCCAGGTAGTACATGCGCAGGAACGCACGGGAGGCGCTCTCGCCGACCGTCAGCAGACCGTGGTTGCGCAGGACGAGGGCGGGGTGGTCGCCGATGTCGGCGACGAGCCGGCGCTGCTCGTCGAGGTTGAGGGCGACGCCCTCGTAGTCGTGGTAGCCGACCCGGTCGTGGAACTCCATCGACATCTGGTTGAGCGGCAGCAGGCCGTCCTTCTGCGCGGCGACGGCGCAGCCCGCCTTGGTGTGCGTGTGCAGCACGCAGTGCGCGTCGGGCCGGGCCGCGTGGATGGCGCTGTGGATGACGAACCCGGCCGGGTTGACCGGGTACGGGGTGGGGTCGACGGGGCGGCCCTCCAGGTCGATCTTGACCAGGTTCGACGCGGTGATCTCCTCGAAGAGCAGCCCGTAGGGGTTGATGAGGAAGTGGTGGTCCGGGCCCGGCAGGCGCAGCGAGATGTGCGTGAAGATGAGGTCGGTCATGCGGAAGTGCGCGACGAGCCGGTAGACGGCGGCGAGTTCGCGCCGGAGGCGCAGCTCCCGCTCCTCGGGGGTCGGCTCGGCGGTCGTGCGCGTGGTCGAGGGCGCGGTCGGGCTCATGCGGGCGTTCCTTCGCTGGTGGGGTCGACGACGGGGGTCAGGGGGCGACCGGTGCGGTGCCAGGCGATGACGTTCGCCGCGGGCTCGCAGACGTAGGCGCGGCGCGAGGCGTCCGACAGGTAGGCGCTGTGCGGGGAGAGCCGGATGCGCGGGTGACGCCGCAGCGGGTCACCGACGGGTGGGGGTTCGACCGGGAGGACGTCGAGGGCGGCTCCGGCGAGCCGGCCGGTGTCGACGGCCTCCAGGAGTGCCTCGGGGTCGACGAGCTCGCCGCGCGCGACGTTGACGAGGAAGCCTCCGGGCGGCATGCGGTGGAGGAGCCGCGCGTCGACGAGTCCGTGCGTCGCGGGGGTCAGCGGGAGGTGGAGGGAGAGGACGTCGCTCGCCGCGGCGAGCGCGTCGAGCGTCTCGTACCGCTCGACGCCCGCGGGCCAGTGGGCGGGGTCCGCGTGCGGGTCGTGCGCGGCGACGCGGCCGAAGACGGGTGCGGCGAGACCGGCGAAGGTGCGGGCGATGCGGCCGAGGCCGACCAGGCCGAGGGTGAGCTCGCTCGCGCGGCGCGGCATCGGGAGGCCGTCCTCCTGGGTGACGAACTCGGCGCTCCATCCGCCGCCCCGGACCACGGCGTCGGCGCGGGGCAGGTGGCGGACGAGCGAGAGGGCGGCGGCCAGCGCGTGGACGGCGACGTCCTCGGTCGCGGCGTCCGGCAGGTGGGTGACCCAGAGCCCGCGCCGGCGGGCGGCCTCGGTGTCGACCATGTCGTGACCGGCGGACATCGTCGCGATGATGCGCAGCCGCGGCAGGCGGTCCAGGAGCGCCGCGTCGACGCGGGCGTATCCGACGATCAGGGCGACGGCGTCCGCCGCGGCGGACGCGAGGACGTCCGGGTCCCGGCTTCCGGCGACCCGGACCTCGAACCCGGCGTCGGCGAGGAGCCGCGCGCCGGGGCGCGGATCGAGGTCGTCGGTGTCGGTGAAAACGGCGACGGGCTGGAGCACCCGGCCCCCTCTCGTACGGGACAGGCGATTCGTTCGCCATGAATGGCATGAACTTACGATTCAACTGCACAGGCGTCTAGAAGGAGTCGTAGCGGAAGCGCGTGATGCATGTCACGATCGATCGGGGGCATCGACGCCTTGGTCGACAATGAAGCGGCCCCGGGTGTGGACCCGGGGCCGCCGAACCGAGGGGATCATCCGGTGGACCTTGACCACATCGATCTGGCCGTCGTCCGCGAGCTGCAGGGCGACGGGCGGCTCACGTACGAGACGCTGGCGCAGCGGGTCGGCCTGTCCCGTCCGGCCACCCGGGCCCGGGCGCAGCGCCTGCTCGACTCGGGCGCCGTCCGGGTCGTCGCCGTGGTCCACCCGGCCGTACGGGGGCTCACCGCCTCGGCGCACCTCTCCGTCGGCGTGACCGGTGCGGCCGAGGACGTGGCGCGCGAGATCGCGGCGATGCCGCAGGCGCCGTTCGTGACCGTCACCGCCGGCCGGCGGGCGATCATGGCCGAGCTGCGCACCGACGGCCTCGAGGAACTCGACCGGGCGATCGAGCGCGTCCGCGCGGTGCCGGGCGTCTCGGACGTGGACCCGCTGATCAGCATGCGCCACCTCAAGGACCCCTATCTGCTGGCCGCCGAGCCGACGGTCGCCGACCTCGACGCCACCGACCTGCAGATCCTGGACGCGCTGGAACGGGACGGCAGGCTGCCCTTCGCGGATCTGGCCGCCATCATCGGACTCTCCGCCGGCGCCACCCGCGCCCGCACGCTCCGGCTCCTGGACGGCGGGGTCGTCAAGGTGCTGGCCCTGGTCCGGCCCGAACTCCTCGGGCTCGGCTTCCTGTGCGGCTTCGCGGTCCGCCTCGACGGCGCGCGCGAACCGGTGGCCGAGGTGCTGACCGGCTGGGAGCAGGTGTCGTTCCTGTCCGCCTGCGTGGGCAGGGCCGAGCTCGTCGGCACCGTCACCGCCGACTCGATGGGGTCGATCCGCGCCACGCTCGACGCCATGCGCGGCCTCGACGGCGTGCGGGGCGTGGAGAGCTGGATCCATCTGGAACTGATCAAGGAGCGCTACGACCTCGGTAGCTCGGCCCACTGAGGGGCGTACGGCTGATCCGTAAGTCAATCGACCTGTCGGCTTCCGAAAAATGATTTCACTGAGCCTCTAGCCATTCGCGCGTTCGTTGCCTATGTTCCTCACGAACGAATCAGCCGTTCTCGCGACCCTTGGCCGAAAGTAGGCTCTCCTCATGCACCACCCGCTCCCCGCCCCCCGTACCGACCGCACCCTCCTGGTGACCGGAGCCGCCGTCGCCGCCGCGGGGACGTCGGTACGGGCCGAGGCGCTCGCCGTCCGCGGCGACCGCATCGTCCACGTCGGCACCGCCGAGGACGCCCGCGCCGCCCTCGGCGGCCGGGCCGACGAGACGCTCGCACTGGACGGCGGCCTCGTCCACCCCGGCTTCGTCGACGCCCACTGCCATCCGGTCATGTACGGCCAGGCACTGGCCTGGGTCGACTGCCGCCCCGAGCGGGTCCCCGACATCGACACCCTCGTCACCGTCCTGACCGAGGCCGCCCGCGACCTTCCCGCCGGAGTGCCGGTGCGCGGCTTCGGCTACGAGCACCGCCGCCTCGCCGAGCGCCGCCACCCCACCTGTCACGACCTCGACCGGATCGCCGACGACCGCGAGGTGTACGTCATGAACGCCTCCGGCCACGGCGGCGTCGTCAACTCGCACACCCTGCGGACCTGCGGCATCACCGCCGGCACCCGGGACCCGGAGGGCGGCTCCATCGGCCGCTTCGCCTCCGGCGAGCCCGACGGACAACTCTGGGACGCCGCCTGCGACCTGCTCACCGGACCCGGTGGCGTGAAGATCGGCAACCACGGCCCGAACTTCCACCTCTCCGAGCCCGACGCGATCATGGCCGACCACCTCCTGCGCGCCCAGGAGACCTTCCTCGCCGCCGGTGTGACGACGGTCGGCGACGCCCAGGCCTCCCGGCGGGAGATGGAGACCTACCTGCGGGCGCGGGCCGACGGCTCCCTGCGCATGCGCGTCTCCGCGTACCTGACCTCCGCGCTCCTCGACACCGCCCTCGAACTCGGCGCGGTGCGCGGCTTCGGCGACGACCTCTTCAGGATCCAGGGCGTCAAGTTCTACGCCGACGGCACGCTCGGCGGCTGGACCGCCTACTTCCCCGAGGGGTACGCCGCGGACTGCTGCCACCACGGGCAGCTGTACCACTCGGCGGAGGAGTACGCGGAGATCGTCGCCAAGGCACACCGCGCCGGACTCCAGACCGCCACCCACGCGCAGTCCCCGTTCGCGATCGGCATGGTCCTCGACGCGATCGAGAAGGCGCAGGCCGACGTACCGCGCGCCGACATACGCCACCGCATCGAGCACTGCGGCCTGCCGACGGACGAACAGATCACCCGCATGGGCGGCCTGGGCGTCGTCCCGGTCATGCAGCCCCAGCACCACCTGCGGACCGGCGACGGCACCCTGACCGCGATCGGAGACCTCGGCCACCGGTACAACCCGGCCGGCCCCTGCCTCCCCGCCGGCGTCCCGGTCGTCTTCAGCTCCGACGCCCCGGTCGCCCCGCCCGCCCCGCTGGAGGCGGTCTCCGCGGCCGCCACCCGCCGCACGGTCCTCGGCACGGTCCTCGGCGACCCGTCGCTGCGCCTGCCCGTCGCCGACGGCCTGCACGCACACACCGCCGCCGCGGCCTCGGCCCTCCACCGCGAGCACGCGGTCGGCGCGCTCGCGCCCGGCATGCTCGCCGACTTCGTCGTCCTGGACGCCGATCCGCTCACCACCGCGCCGGAGGCGCTCACCTCCATCGGCGTCCGCGAGACCTGGATCGGCGGCACGCGCGCCTGGTCCGCTCCCGGCCGCTGAGACCCGGCGCTGTAGCCCTGCCGCTGAAGACGGCGCCGTATCCCTGCCGCTGAAGACGGCGCCGTATCCCGGCCGCTGAAGACGGTGCCGCATCCCGGCCGCTGAGGCCCGGCCTCGTATCCCGGCCACTGAAGACGGCGCCGCATCCCGGTCACATACACCCGGCGCCGTACGTCGGTCGCTGACCCCGGCGCCGTAACCCCGGCCGCTGCCACCCGGCCCCGTACCCCCCTCGGCCACGGCCCCCGATCGTGGCCCGCCGCCGCACCCCCGTCCCCGCTCCCCGCTCCTGCCGGAGGCACCCTTGTCCCAGCCTCGCACCGCCACCCCACAGAGCCCGATGAGAGCCGCGCTCGCCGCGCTCGTCGGCACCTCCATCGAGTGGTACGACTTCTACGCCTTCGCCACCGCCGCGGCGATCGTCTTCGACGACGTCTTTTTCCCGGCCGACATGCCGCCCTTCCTGCGGACGCTCTCCGCCTTCGGCACCTTCGCCGTCGGCTTCCTGCTGCGGCCCCTCGGCGGCATCGTCTTCGGGCACATAGGCGACCGCGTCGGCCGCAAGAAGACCCTCGTCATCACCCTGATGATGATGGGCGTCGCCTCCGTCGCCATCGGCCTCCTCCCCACGTATGCGCAGGTCGGCATCCTCGCGCCGATCCTGCTGATCGTGCTCCGGCTCGTCCAGGGCGTCGCGATCGGCGGCGAGTGGGGCGGCGCCGTCCTCGTCGCCGTCGAGAACGCCCCGAAGGGCAAGGCCACCTTCTTCGGCTCGTTCGCCCAACTCGGCTCGTCCGTCGGCGCGCTGCTCTCCACCGGCGCCTTCTCCCTGATGAACCTGTGGGGGAGCGACGCCTTCCTCAGCTGGGGCTGGCGCGTGCCGTTCCTCGCGTCCGCGATCCTCGTGATCATCGGTCTCGTCATCCGGCTCCGGCTGGAGGAGGCCCCGCTGATGGACGACATCAAGGCCGAGCACACCGACCAGGACAAGCTGCCGGTCGTCGAGGTCCTCCAGTCCGCCTGGCGCACCGTCCTGACGGGCGTCTTCGCCCTCGCCACCGCGACCGGCGGCTACTACGTGGTCACCAGCTTCCTCCTCTCGTACGGCACCGGAGAACTGAAGCTGTCCGAGTCGATGCTGCTCAACGGCCTGACCCTGGCGGCGTTCCTGGAGCTGCTCGTCACCCCCGGTCTCTCCTGGCTGGGCGACCGCGTCGGCGCGCACAAGGTGGTCGTCGCCGGCCTCGTGGGCGTCATCGTGCTGTCCGTCCCGCAGTTCCTCGCGATGCAGACCGGCAGCGTCGTCCTCATCTACGCGGCGATGCTCGGCATGCGCCTCGTGATGTCCGCCCTGTACGGACCGATCGCGGCGATCCTCGCCGAGGGCTTCGCCCCCCGCGTCCGCTACACCGGGATCTCGCTCTCCTACCAGGTCTGCAACATGATCTTCGGCGGCTTCGCCCCGCTCGCCGCGGTCTCGCTGTCGGCCCTGGCGGGCGGACACTACTGGCCCCCCGCGGCGATGCTCGTGGTGATCTCCGCGATCGGCATCTGGTGCACCCTGCGCCTGCGCCGCCTGGCCGTCCCGCACCCGTCCGCCCCGCTCGCGGACTCCGCCGCCGTCCCCGCCCCGGCCAGGACCACCGCCTGACCCACCGCACCCGGCCACCGGCGCCGCCGTCCCCTCCCGGGGGCGGCGGCGCCGCGCGTCACCCGGGACGGCCGCGCCCCGGGTCCCCGGTGGTGCCTTCCGGAGGAGAACCCCTGGCCGGAGGGCGTTTGTGTGATCGATTCGGGGTGAGACGGGCAGCGACCTCGGTGCACGGGAAGCACCCGTCGGCGTCGTAGCGCATGCACCGGGGGAGAGGCTTGGGGACGAGGGAGGGGGACCGGATGGCATCGGTCGATCACAGGGGTGGCAGCGCGGTGCGCCGAGAGGGACCGGGGAGGTCCCTGCGCGACGTGGTGCTTCTGGTGGGACTGGCGGGCGCGGTGGTCGGCGGCGTGGCCCTGATGTTCAAGGCGGCGCACGCGACCGGATCGGACCTGCCGACGGTCCTGGTCGTCCTCGTGCTGCTGCTGGGCCTAGGGGTGCTGCTGACCCGATGGGGCAGGACGGCCTCGGGCCGCGCGGTCTGGGCCCGACGGGCGGTGGCGGAGCCGTACGCCTGGAACGCGGCCACGGAACAGCTGCCGCAGGACGGCGCGTACGTGGAGAGGACCGTTCTCGACGACGTCACCGTGCCCCTCGATCCGGTCCCGGTGGCGGCCGGGTCCGCCGTCCCGCCCGCCGTGGACTCCGGTGCGCTCGACCACCTCGGCGTCGACCCGGACGGCTTCGAGCACACGATCGCCGCGCTGTGCGCCAGGGACGGCTGCTCCCCCGTGGAGGTGGTCGGCGGCGCCGGTGACCTCGGCGCGGACGTGATCGCGACGACGCCCGACGGGACGCGGGTGGTCGTGCAGTGCAAGCAGTACGGGGAGGACCACCGGGTCGGCTCGCCCGACCTCCAGCGGTTCGGCGGCACCTGTTACACCGTGCACGAGGCCGACGTGGCCGTCCTCGTCACCACCAGCACCTTCACCGATCCGGCGCTGGAGTACGCGGCCCAGTGCGGGATCGTCTGCGTCGACGGTACGGAGCTCGCGGCCTGGACCGCGTCGACGGCGCCCGCCCCCTGGGAGCAGCTACAGCCCCTCGCCGAGCTGGCCGAGGAGGGCTGAGGCGGGGGCACCCGTACGGCATCCGACGGACCAGCACCGGCGGCGGATCCGGCCGGAGCGCGGCGCCCCGGCGCCCCTCCGGCCGTCGAGGTCAGAGGTTCCCCGCCAGCCGCCACAGCGGCGCCGCCCGTCGCGGCGGAGAGCCGGCCGCCAGGGAGCGGTGCAGGGTCTCCGCCTCGGACGCGGTGAGGTCGAGCTCCTCGGTGATCCTGCGGGTCGTCACGTAGCCGAGGCCCTCCGCGCGCAGGGCCCGCTCGAAGGCGAGGTACCGCTCCAGGACGTCCCCGGCATCCGCGGCCGGGCGGGGGCCGGGAGGCGCCGGCAGGGCGGCCGCGCGCCGACGTTCCCGATCGATCTCGGAGAAGCCGCACACGGTGTGCGACACCTCCTCGGCGGCCTCCAGAGCGGGACAGCCGGCGAGGGCCCGCGCGAGCGGGCTGAGCCGGAGCGCCTCGTCGCCGGTGAGCCGGTGCACCTGGTGCGAGGCGTCGTCCAGGAGGACGGGGGCGGGCGCGTCACGGGTGCCGCACACGCCCCGTACGCCCCGGGCGGCGGCGACGAGCATCGCCCCGGCCTCGGAGGGATGCCAGTCGAAGACGGGCAGGACGCCCTCGGTGTCCTCGGACGCGAGGGCGAACGCCGGATCACCCAGCCGGGGCTTCAGGACGGCCCGCGGCACCTCGTTGTCCAAGCCCGGCCCGGCGACGTACACGTCGGTCGGGAGGCCCGACGCGGCGCAGGCGGCGAGGGCCAGCGCGTCGCCCAGGGGGCTGCGCAGCGTCGGCTCGTCCCCGCGCGCGACGATGTCGCCGCCCACGTCCACGAGGTCGATCCGGTCGGCGTCGCACCAGCGTGCCGCCGCCTGGATCTGACGGGTCAGGCCGACGACTCCCTCGTACGGATCGAGCATGCCCAGCGCGGGCCTCAGCCCGCCGGCCAGCCGGGGGAGCAGTGACCCGGCCGGTGCTCTCGGCGTGGTCCGGGGCGTCACGAGCGCCACATGGGGTGCGGGCCGGTCGAGGCCGGTGAAGTCGGCCGTGCCGCGCGGTCCGGGCACGGGGTCGACGACGAGCCGTTCCCACGCGTACGTCAGGACCAGGGCCGGAGTGTGCGCGCCGTGCAGAGCGGCGTGCACCATGGCCGCCGTGATGGCGTCGCCGCCACCTCCGGCGGCGATGAGAAGTCGCTTCATGGCGGACACCCAACCCCAGGAGGTCGCGGTCCGTCAGGCGTTTCGCACCGCCGGATCGTCAGAGACCCGCGTCGGGGCGGGCATTTAGGGAGGAAGCGCATTCGCCGCGAAAAGTGCGGATGAACCTCTAGTCCGTGAATCCGATCTTTTGTGGATCACACTACAGATATCCCCCTCCCGGTCATCCTAAGGTGCCGAACTGACCACGCCTGTGACGATTCCTCAGAAAGCGAGGCGCATCGCCCATGAGCAAGCCCGTCATGCTTCCGTCCCCCTCCCTTCCCGTCACGATCCCCACGGAGTCCGAGACCCCCTATCAGCAGTACGTCTACGCCTACCCGCACCAGAAGGCCTACCGCCTCCTCGACGACGGGCCGCTCCTGAGCGACCTGTGGGCCGGCGAACGGCTCGACGCCCTCTCGCTCTACGTCCACGTCCCCTTCTGCGAGATGAGGTGCGGGTTCTGCAACCTCTTCACCCGCACCGGCGCCCCCGAGGAGGTCACCTCCGCCTTCCTGGGCACCCTCGAACGCCAGGCCCGGGTCACCCGGGAGGCCCTCGACGCCCAGGGCGAGTCCTTACGCTTCCCCCTTGCCGCCTTCGGCGGCGGCACCCCGACGTACCTCACGGCCGAAGAGCTCACCCGGCTCTGCGACATCTGCGAGCACATCATGGGCGCCGACCTCCAGGCGGCGTCCTGGTCGGTCGAGACCTCGCCCGACACGGCCACCGCCGACCGGCTCGCCGTCCTCGCGGAACGCGGCGCGACCCGCCTGAGCATCGGCGTGCAGAGCTTCCTCGACGACGAGGTCCGGGCCGCCGTCCGGCCGCAGAAACGCCATGACGTCGAGGCCGCCCTCGGCCGCCTGCGCGACGCCCGCTTCCCCATCCTGAACATCGACCTCATCTACGGCATCGACGGCCAGACCGAACGCACCTTCCAGCTCTCGCTCGACGCCGCCCTGGCCTGGGAGCCCGAGGAGATCTACCTCTACCCCCTCTACGTCCGCCCCCTCACCGGGCTCAGCTCCCGGCACGTGACCGGCCCCGACGAGTGGGACGACCAGCGACTGCGCCTCTACCGCTTCGGCCGGGACCACCTCCTGTCCGCCGGATACGAGCAGACGTCCATGCGGGTCTTCCGGCGCATCGGCACCGCCGCCACCGAGGACGAGGAGGGCAGCAGCATCAGCGAGTACAACCAGCAGGCCGGCATGGTCGGCCTCGGCGTCGGCGCCCGCTCCTTCACCACCGGCCTCCACTACACCACCGACTACGCCGTCGCGGTCCCCGAGGTGCGCCGCATCATCGACGACTACATCGCGACCCCGAGCGAACGCTTCCGGCGCGCCCAGTGGGCCTTCGCCATGAGCGACGACGAACGACGCCGGATGTACGTCCTCCAGCACCTCCTCGAATCCTCCGGACTCGACCTCGCCCACTACGAGAGCCACTTCGGCACCCGCTTCGAGACCGACTTCGCCGTCCAGCTCGACACCCTCCTGGCGCGGAACTGGGTCCGGACCGCGGGCACGGTGCTGCTGCTGACCCCGGAGGGCATGGCCCGCGCCGACGCCATCGGCCCGAGGTTCTTCTCCGACCACGTGCGGGCCAACATGAGCAGCTACCAGGACCGGTAACGCGCCCGGCCCGCTCACGGCACGGCCGGCTCGGGCCGCTCCTCCCGGGCCGGCCGTGACCGCGCCGGCAGCGAGACGGCCACCAGACCGACCAGCAGGAGAACACCCCCCAGGACGGCGAGCGGTCCCGGCCGCTCGCCGAGGAAGGCCACTCCCAACACGGTGGCCACCAGGGGCTCGGTCAGGCTCAGCGTCCCCACCGTGGCGGCGCTGAGCCGGCCCACGCCCCGCGTGAACAGCAGATAGCCCAGGGCCGTCGTCCCCAGCGCCAGCCACAGCACGAGGGCCGTGCCTCGCCCGGTGAACAGCCCCTCCGGAGCGAGCAGGAGCGACGGGGAGACCAGCAGACCGGCGCCCAGCACGCTCACCGGAGCGGCCGCGTCCAGATCGCCGCCGCGCGCGCCCAGCTCCCTGGTCGCCGCGATGTAGACGCCGAACGCGGCACCCGCGGCCACCCCGAACACGGAACCCAGGACGTCCGCGCGCCCCTCGCTCCCGGGCAGCAGCAACAGCCCGATCCCGACCACCGCGCACAGGGTCGCCCCCACCCACCGCCTCGACAACCGCTCCCCGGACAGGGCAAGCCCGCACAGCCCGCTCACGACGGGCACCGTCCCGAACGTCGTCGCCGTCGACAGGGCCGCCCCCGACCGCTCGACCGCCTGCAGGAAGCACACCTGGAACGCGGCCGTCACCAGCACGCACAGCACGACCCACCGCCGCACCCCCTGCCGCAGCAGCGTGCGCAGCCCGTCCGGCCGCACCATGGCCACCGTCAGGACCAGGCCGCCCAGGAGCATCCGGGCCGCGCCCAACGACACCGGGTGCGCGCCACTGTCCGCCCAGATCTGAGCCGGCCCCACGGTGCCCCACAGCACCGCCGCCACCAGCACCGCCACCACACCGCTCACGCCGACCCTCCCAAGCCTCGGACGGCGCGAACGTACCGGCCCCGGTGATCCCCCGGCCCTTGGCGAAACCCATGAGATCGGCGCCACGCCACCGGCGGATACGGCGACTTCGCACCGTACCGGGGGGTTCTCCCCCCGGACGGCCGTCGCGGATCCCGCCCCCGAGGTTCCCGAACACGGGTGGGTGAGCCGCCGATCACGGGGTACGCGGGCCGTGACAGCGAGACACGCACCCGGCGATCGGCCGCCACCCGTGACGGAACGGGACCGCGAACGAAGCGGTGCCGCACGGACGGCGTGAGCGGACGTCGTCGCGGTCCGTGACGTGGACGTACGAGGAAGGGTGAGGAGCCGATGAGCGCGGTCGGACGGGATCCGGACCACACCGAGGCATCCGTGGGCGACCTGGTCTCACGGGCGTCGGCGCAGATCGCGGAACTGGTCCGTGAGGAGATGCGGCTGGCCCGGGCGGAGATGAGCCAGAAGGGCAGACGGTACGGCGTCGGCGGCGGTCTGTTCGGCGGAGCGGGTCTGCTCGGCCTCCTGGCCGCGCAGGCTCTGGTCGTCGCTCTGATCGGCGCCTTCGCGCTCGTTCTCCCCCTGTGGGCCGCCGGCCTGGTCTCCGCCGTACTGCTGGCGGCGGTCGCGGCACTGACGGCCGCCGTGGGGAAGCGGCAGATCGCCAAGGCCGGCGCTCCGATACCCGAGCAGGCCATCGACGGCGTCAAGGCCGACGTGGCCGAGATCAAGGAGGCAGCACACCGATGAACACCCCCTCCCACGACGGAAAGAATGCCGCGCCCACGCCCGAGGCCCTGCGCGAGCAGGTCGAGCGCACCCGTGACGAGCTCGGCACCACGGTGGAGGCGCTGGCGGCCAAGGCGGACGTCAAGGCCCAGGCCAAGGTGAAGGCGGCGGAGATCAAGGAACATGCCGTCGTCGTCACGGACCGGATCCGGGAGAAGACGTCCCAGGCCGCCCGGTCGGTCAAGGACAGGACGCCGGATCCGGTGCTGGACAAGGCGTCCCACGCCGCGGCACAGGTCCACGACACCGCGACGCGCGTCGGACGCCTCGCCTCGGAGAAGACGCCGGACCCGGTGCGCGAGAAGGCCTGGGCCGCCGCGAACCTGGCCCAGGGCAAGCGGACGCCGCTGATCGCGGCCGGCGCCGCGCTCGTGGCCGTCCTGCTCGTACGCCGCAGCCGGAGGCGACGATGAACGCGACCAAGCTCGCCTACAGGCCGTTCGGCCTGGTCCTCGGCGCCGCGAGCGGCATGGCGGCCGGCCTCGCCTTCAAGCAGGCCTGGAAGGTGATGGGCCACGAGGGCGCGGCGCCCTCGCCCACCGACGAGGACGGAACGTGGCGCGAGATCCTGATCTCGGCCGCATTGCAGGGGGCGATCTTCGCGGTCGTCAAGGCGGCCGTCGACCGCGCGGGCGCCGGCGGAGTCCGTCGCCTGACCGGGACGTGGCCCGGCTGACAGCCCGCGGCGGCGCCGGGCCTTCCCCGAGGTCCGGCGCCGCCGCACGTCCGCGGACGGCAGCGGGAACCGGCCCGCGCGGGCGTGCGGGACCGAGACGGAGGCCTCAGTCGCGGACGTAGCGGACGCTCTGCATCATGCCGAGGTCCTCGTGCTGGAGTTGGTGGCAGTGCGCGATGGTGTCGCCGGTGAAGTCCTCGTACCTGACCAGGAACGTGACGGAGTCTCCGGGGCTGCCGCCCGACAGGCCGATGGTGTCGTGCCAGACCGGAGGGTCGAGGCGCCGCCCGTTGCGGTGGGTCAACAGGACCTGGTTCGTGTGCAGGTGGAACGGATGGCTGTGCGCCGGCAGCGTCTCGTCGGTGCGGACGGTCCACCGCTCGACGGTGCCGAGCCGCAGGGTGTGGTTCACGTGGTCGGGATCGAACAGGCCGTAGGCGGGGTCCCGGGTCAGATCGCCGTGAGGGTCCGCCGCCGGGGTCGCCTGGGTGCCCAGGATCCGGAAGGCGTTCGGAAACGCCCCGGAGAACACGCCCGGGTCGGTGTGGAAGACCACCTCGCGGTCCGCACCGGGCCCGGCGGTGTCCCGCTCGTCGAGGAACGGCCTGCCCGGCGGCAGGGAGACCGGGAGGTCCATCGCAGGCCGCACCGGGTCTCCCGCGACCTCGACCGTCATCAGCGGGCCCGCCATGCCCTCGGACCGCAGCTCGTACCGCCCGGGTGCGCCACCCCGGACCAGGACATCGGCGCGGTTGCCCATGGCCAGCTCCAACCGCTCCACGGTGACCGGCGCCGGAAGCGTCACGCCGTCCTGCGCGATCTGGTGGAGCGGCAGATGGCCGTCGTCGCCGCCGACCCGGAGCCGCAGCGCCGTGAACGCGGTCGCGGCGACCAGCCGCCACCGCTGCACCTCGCCGGGCCTCAGCCGGAGAAGGGGATTGACCGCGCCGTTGACGGTGAAGACGGACGGGACGCCGGTCACCCAGGCGCCCGAGGTGAACGCGGGGATCCTGCCGTCCTTGACCTTGAGCTCGTTGACGCACACGACGAGATCGGCGGCCGCCCTGATCTCGGGGACCAGGTCGACGTCGCCCTCGACGACGATCACCCCGGCCATGCCTCCCACGATCTGCTCGGCGATGGATCCGTGCAGGTGCGGGTGGTACCAGTACGTCCCGGCGGGATGATCGGCCGGGACGTGGACGGTCGAGGTGTACCGGGGCTCCGCGGCACCGGCGGCGGTCTCCTCCGCGGTGCGCGGTGCGAACTCGCGCAGCACGTTGTCGGCGTGCCCGGACGGGCAGACGTGCATGCATCCCGTGCGTGTGCAGATTGAAGCTGTGGGGACGGTGCGGTGTGTGGTGGCCGCCGCTGTGGGGCGGATGGGGCGGCAGACCGTTGACGTGCGTGAGACGCAGGATCTGACCCGCGCGCACACGGAGGGTCGGCCCCGGGATCGTCCCGTTGTAGGTGCGGGTGACGACGCGGCCGTACCCCGGGACGAGCACGTCCGTGTACCGGACGTCCAGCGTCTCGACGAGCGCCGCCACGGAACCGGGCCCCGGTCGCGCGGCCGACACGGCCGGCTGCGGGAAGGTCACCGGCACCTCCGTGGCGGGCCGGCGGGGTGCCGGTCCGGCGGACGCGAACGCGAGACCCGCGCCGGGGAAGGCCTTCAGCACGGCTCGGCGGCGGATTCCCTCACCTGACTCCATGGACGTGCACGGTAGGAGGCCGCCCACGCGTCGCCGTGACGGCCACACCGCGCGCGGGCCGTACGCCACACGACCGGACCTGCGGGAACGCGTGGCGGCGCCGGTCCGCCCCGGGCGCCGGTGACCATCGGTCCGCCGCGGAGGGACCGGCGTTCACTGGCGCTCGTCCATCCGGATGGCGCGCCTCAGCTCGTCGGCCGCCTCTTGGCCCGTGCCCTCGTACTGCTCCAGCAGCGCCGCCGCGATCGCGTCCAGCTTGCGCTGGACGGCGTGCGAGTCGCGCAGCTCGGCGTTCTTCAGCAGGGCGAGCAGCAGCAGGTTGACCGACGTCATCAGATCGCCGGCGAAGATCAGCCAGGACAGCGGCGGATGCAGGAAGTGCAGAACGATCGTGCCGACGACCAGCAGCACGCACAGGACGTAGAACAACGGTGAGCTGGTGATGTTCGACGCCCGGTCCGAGAAGGCCGCGAACCGGTCGCGTCCGTCGCCGCCCCGCTTCGCGGGATGATCCGTCGTCACGCGCGCCGTCCGGACGTCATCGCACGGGACGTCGACCGGTGCGACGGAACCGCGCGGCCGCCAGCGCCATCGCGGCGACGAACACCACCACGCCGATGACCAGCAGGTAGAAGAGCCCGTGGGCGACCGCGCCGACGATGCCGAGGACGATCGCCGCGATCACGAGCAGCAGAACCCAGACCATCAGAGCCTCTCCCCGCCGGTCAGCGCCGGGCCAGACGTCGCTCGCCGCCGACGCCGGGCTGGTGCTCCAGCTTGTAGTGCGCGAAGACCTCCGGTTCCAACTCGGCCGCCAGCACGCCGTCGGTCTCGATCGCCGGAGCGTCCTTCACCGTGGACTTGTCGTACGGGACCCTCAGGTACCCGGGACCGACGGTCGCCTCGCCGATGGGCACGAAGACCAGCCGGTGTCTGGTGGGGAGACCGACGGTGACCGTCACGAAAGAGGGCTCGTCGGTCGCCGTGTCCACGTACACGGACTCGAGCGTGCCGATCTTCTTCCCGTCGGCGTCCACGACGTCGTGCTCGCGCCATTCCCGAATGTCGGCGATCTGGATCATCCATCGGCCTCCGTTCTGCGACGTGACTCCATCATGTGGCCGGAGCTGACATTCCGCCCGCAGACGGTGCCGGGGGAGGAGCCGACACCGAACAGGGAAGTGCCCGGGCCGCCCGTCACCACTCGGGGTGCACGTCGTGGCTGTCGCAGCGGGACCCCCTCTCCGTGACCCAGGGCCGGAACCGACCCGGCCCGGAGTCCTCGTGGGCGTAGGTCACCGGCTCCCCGGTCTCGTCGGTGACGATGACGGCTCCGCTCTTCTGCGCACAGCGCAGCGCGTGGGTCCAGTGCCGGCCGCGATGGCCGGTGCGGTAGTCGGGGGGTTTGCATGAGGTCATCGCTTCTCACCACCGTGAGGTCGCGCGGGCCCGCCACACGGACGGGTCAGCAGCCCGACAGATGCCGAACATGCGTGAATACCCCATTTATGCAATTTTGAACGTCTGAAGCTCATCCACTGTCGGGCCGATCCGATCCGGTCCCTCACGACCCGACGCGCACCGGGAGGAAAAGATGCCGTCGTCCGTCACCGTCCTCCTGTACAGCAGCGACGCCGGCACTCGGGCCCAGGTCCGCACGGCCGTCGGCCGCCGCCCCGCGACCGACATCCCACCGGTCTCGTTCATCGAGTGCGCGACCCTCCCCGCCGTCCTGCTGACGCTGGAGGCCAGCCGGATCGACGCCTGCGTCCTGGACGGAGAAGCCACGCCGGCAGGCGGCATGGGAGTCTGCCGGCAGATCAAGAACGAGGTCTTCCGATGCCCGCCCGTCCTGCTCCTCATGGGACGGCCGCAGGACACCTGGCTGGCCACCTGGAGCCTGGCGGACGCCGTCGTCACCCTCCCCCCGGACCCGGTGGAGATCGCGGCGTCCCTCGCCGCGCTCCTCCGCGCGTGAACCGGGTCAGGCCGGGCGCGGTGCGGCCACCGTGCCACCCCCGTCGCTCTGGCGCCTCGCCGTGTCCAGGAGCCGGGCCCAGGACCGCACGGTCGGGCGACGCCTCAGCAACCCCCGGCGCTCCCGCTCCGTCATGCCTCCCCACACCCCGTGCTCCACACGATGGTCCAGCGCGTACGCCAGACACGCGGCCTGCACGGGACAGCCCGTACACAGGGCCTTCGCGCGGTTCTGAGCCGCGCCCTCGACGAAAAGATCGTCCGCTCGCGCCGTCCGGCACAGCCCCGACGACATCCAGATGGTGTCCACGCGTCCCCCGGCATTCGTCCGCCCGCTCGGCGATGTTCGACTGGGGAGGCACGCTACGGAGGCACGTGCCGCAGGTCTACAGCTCGCCCCACCGTTCGCCCTATCGGGTGATCCGGGAGGGCAGCCCACGGCCGATCACCCGCCGGATCCAGCCGTCGAGGCGGCGACAACGGGGAGCCCCCACCAGGTGAGCGAACGCCGAGGAGCCCCGGCCGCGACCGGCCGGGGCTCCTCGCAGGCCCGCACCCACCACTGGTGCGAACCGGTGTTCCACCCTGCCGGGGCCCGGCGGAAGGGGATGTCCGCGGCCCGGCGAGTGAGCGGGTCCCATCCGCTCAGCGTCCGCATGCCCTCGATGCCGGAGCCCATGCACCCCGATCCGTTCCGAAAAGAAATCAGGCGCCACCCGAAAAAGTCAGGTGTGAGGTGCGGTGCCCCGGGCATGCGGGTGGTTGACGCCGCCGTCCTCGGACACTCCCCCCGAGCCGTGGACGGCGACGACGGTCGGTGCGTGCGCCACCCGCGGTTCTCCCCTTCCCGCGGGTGGCGCCGCCCCACCCCCTCGTGCGAGCGGCCCGTGCCCACCGGAAGGCGATCCAGCCTTCCGACGTGCATCCGCCCCACGGTCTCCCGGCGAAGCACCAGGTGCGCCAACGCAAGGGAGCCCCGCCCGTGAACCCGTCCGACCTCGCGATCTCCGCACAAGGCGTCGTGCGCCGGTACGGCGACCTCGTGGCGGTCGACGACGTCGACGTCGCCGTGCGCGCCGGCGAGATCTACGGATTCCTCGGCCCGAACGGCGCCGGCAAGTCGACGCTCACCCGCGTGCTCTGCACCCTGATCAACCCCTCGGCCGGCCACGCCACCGTCGCCGGCTTCGACGTCACCACCCAGGCCGAACAGGTGCGGCTGCGCGTCGGGGTCGCGCTCCAGGAGGCGGCGCTGGACGACCGGCAGACCGGTCTCGAAATGCTCCACCTCCAGGGCCGCTTCTACGGCCTGTCGCGCGCGGCCACCAGGGCCCGGGTCGCCGAACTGATGGACCTGGTCGACATCGGGGACGCCCTGCGGCGCAGGGTCGGCACCTACTCGGGCGGCATGAAACGCCGGCTCGACCTGGCCCTCGCCCTCGTCCACGACCCCGAGGTCCTGTTCCTGGACGAGCCCACCACCGGACTCGACCCGGTGAGCCGGTCGCGCGTCTGGCAGGAGGTACGGCGGCTCAACACCGAGCTCGGCATGACGGTCTTCCTCACCACCCAGTACCTCGAAGAGGCCGACGCGCTCGCCCACCGGGTCGGCATCATCAACCGGGGCCGACTGGTCGCCGAGGGAACCCCACCGGAACTCAAGCGCGACATCGGCACCGACGTGGTGATCGTGACGTTCACCGGCTCCGTCGCCGAGGCCAGGAGCGTGCTGGACCGGCTCGACGTGGTCCGACGCGTCGACCCCCAGGGCCAGACCCTCACCGTGAGCGTCACCGACGGCCCGTCCGCGATCAGCCCGGTCGCCGTCGCCCTGGCGGGCGCACCCGGCATCGTCGTACAGGAGATCTCCCTGCGCCGGCCGACCCTGGACGACGTCTTCCTCTCCGTCACCGGCGAACGCATCACCACCCCCGGGACCGCCGCCACCTCACCCGAACCCACCCGACCGCGCGGGAGCACCGATGACCACGGCTAGCCACGCCCGGGCACGCGTCGCACCGCACCGAGCCGGGTTCTTCCGGGACCTCACGTCCGTGGCCATCCGGGCGCTGCGCTCCATTCCCCGCGACCTGGAAACCGTCATTCCCGCCCTGATCGTCCCCGTCTTCTTCTTCGTCGTGAACGTCGGAGCCCTCGAACCGGTCGCCGAGAAGACCGGCATCACCGATTTCCGCGCCTTCCAGCTCCCCGTGGCCATCGTCTTCGCCGTCACCGGGATCTCACGGGCCAGCGGACTCGTCACGGACATCAGCAGCGGCTACTTCGACCGGCTGCTGCTCACTCCCATGCGACGCCCCGCCCTGCTGCTCGGCCTCATGGTCGCCGACCTCGCCCTCGTCATGGCCCTGTGCGTCCCGGTCCTGATCCTGGGACTCGCCGTCGGCGTC
Organism: Streptomyces sp. NPDC002232; assembly: GCF_042890295.1. Lineage (NCBI taxonomy): Bacteria > Bacillati > Actinomycetota > Actinomycetes > Kitasatosporales > Streptomycetaceae > Streptomyces > Streptomyces sp. NPDC002232. Next base: position 976,456 of record NZ_JBIARV010000004.1, read on the forward strand.
CGCTTCAGCTCCGGTCTGCCGGGCGCGATCGTCTTCGTGGTGATCGCCGGACTGTGGGGGCTGGCCTTCACCGGCTTCCCGTACGCCATCGCCCTGCGTACCGGCAGCCCCGGTGCGGTCAATTCGTCCTTCCTGCTGTTCTTCCCGTTCGCCTTCCTCACCACGTCGTTCCTGCCCGAGCAGGCACTCAGCGGATGGCTCGCCACCATCGCCGAGTACAACCCCGTCACCTACCTCCTGGCCGCCCTGCGCTCCCTCCTGAGTCCCGGATGGGTCTGGCACGACCTCTGGCCAGGGCTCCTGGCGATCCTGGGCGTGGGCGCCTTCAGCTTCTTCCTCGCCTTCACGGCCCTGCGCGGGCGCGTCTCCCGGGGCTGAGCGGGGAGGGGGAGGGGCGGGGTGACGCCGCCCATGGCCCTGAGGCGATGGGCGGCGCCACCCGTCGGTTCACGACCGAGCGAGGGCTCAATCACGGACCTGGACGTACTGGACCGCATCGCCCCTTCGAACATCACCCAGGCGGTCATGTCCGCCTGGCCCGGGGGATCTGTGACCGGGCCCCCTCTGATCTGAGGAATGGAAGTTCGAGGCCACCACGTGGCACGCGGCCGGGTAGGACATGCGCAATCTCACCGCCGAGGTCCACACGTTCGTCGCGCACGTCACGGAGCGTTGAGGTGAAGCGTCAGCAGAGCGTGGGCCGACGCCGGGCCTGTGACCGGGAGGCTCTGGCCACGATCGTCTTCGTGGCCACGTCGGGTTGCAGGCAGTTCCCGCCGGTGTCGGACCGTGCTGGCCCTCGGTCTACCACCGCTTTGCCCCCATTTCACAGCCCCAATGGGTGGCTGGAAAGCCAGTCGGTATGCCGATCGCGCGCCTGATCGCGTTCCCCTGGCGTAGCAAGGAAGACATCGGCGCCGCCGTCGTAGGGGTGGTAGACGCGCCGCATCTGGGTGTCGGTGATGAGGACTCCCGCCACCTTGTCTTCAGCGACGTCACGGAGCAGCTCATCGAGGCAGCCATATCGCCAGGGCCGGCGGGCGGCGAAAAGATGGCAGTAGGTGCGGAACTCCGGGTCTGGATCGTCCGTCATCAGCAGGGTCTGCCAATAGCCGACGTCTGACTGGGGTGGCGAAACCTCGGCTTCGTTCGTCCAAACCGGGGCGATCACGTAGATATCCCCGCCGGCGAACAACTCATGGAGGACGGTGTTGTACCGCTCCAGAACGACTGCGTATTCGCTCTCGTCCTCTGCGTAGCGCTTCGACTCCGGCATGCTGTGGAAGCGCACCCAAAGATCCCGGTACGGGTCACGGAGTCTGTACCCGACCGGAGGGCAGTGGGGCCAGCGCTGCTGCCACAGCTCGGTCAAAGCCGTTTGTCCGCCGACAGACACATGTCGCTCCCGTCCTCTCACCGTTGGCCCCCGTCGACGACCATGATGCCCGGCACCCATTCACCGACAGAAACCACGTCAAGGGCTGCCCCACAAGCGCGGCCGTGTCTCGGCCTGAAACCGGATCGATGGGGCCAGGACCCCACCCGACGGAAGAGGATCGTCCGATGGCGACGTACGACCAGCTGACCGAGTGGGCCGGATTGGGGAATGTGACGCGAGCACAACGGGGTGTTGTGGCCGGCTGGCGTATCCCGGGCTCCATGAAGGAACAGCTCGTCGAGGTGGGCATTCCGCTGGCTCCGCGTCTCATCGAACGAGTCGTGATGCAGAGCGAGGTTGAGCCGGCCCTGCTCACGTCGCGGGGCCCGCTCTACCGCCTCACCGAGCAGACGGACCCCGATGACCAGGCCGAACGGTCATCGTTCGGCGTCGAGCCGGAGACCGGGACGGTCTACTTCGTCATGCCGGATGGGGAGGCGTGGTTCGGCAGCTCGGGTGTCGGCGTGTGGCTCGACGTCCTGCACCACTACGGCAGCCGCGTCACGGCATCAGAACTTCTGGGCGAGCCGGACGGGCCGCCCGAGGAGTACCTCTCTGAAGAGGAGGAAGGGCGGGCTATCGCTGAGTTGAACCGACTGGCTGAGGAGCTGAAGGAGATCGACCCGGCAGCCTTCAACGGCTACGAGGGGTTTGTGTGGCCGGGTCTCCTGGACCGCTGGCTCTACTGACCTCGGCTGTTGGATCGAGGGCGTCATCCTGGTGGTTGGGGTTGGCTCGGTCAGGCGGTCTTCCTGGAACTCCTGCCTGGACGACAGCGACTCAGATCTACGACGACATCGCGTGTCGGTCATCGGCCGGGTGAGGCATGGAGGTGTCGGGACATGCCGTCGGAGGCATTCCTTGTCAGTCCAGTTGAACCACACGATCGTCCACGCCCGGGACAACCGGGAGTCCGCGGAATTCTTCGCGAACCTGCTTGATCTCGAGATCGCCGCCGAGTGGGGTCCGTTCATCGCGGTCGCCCTGAGCAATGGCGTCACGTTGGACTTCGCCACCATCCCCGAGGGCAGCATCACCCCTCAGCACTACGCCTTCCTGATCTCCGAAGAAGAGTTCGACGCGGCCTACGCGCAGATCGCACGGCGCGGCATCGAGCATTACGCCGACCCCCACCGGAAGCGGCCCGGCGCGATCAATCACAACGACGGCGGCCGCGGAGTGTACTTCATCGACCCGGCGGGGCACCTCATGGAGCTCATCACCGTGCCGTACGGCGGCTGGACCTCGTAACGAGACGTCGGGGGTCGCACTCCAGCATGGAGTGCGACCCCCCACCACCGCCGTACCTCATGCGAGCCCGGACGAGGCCGTGCTAGACCTGCCGATCGGCCGGGGCGTCCGCATCTCGTTGATGACGGGCGCATGATTCCGTCGGGGACCACGGAACCCAGGAAACACCGTCGCGCCAGCCAGGTCGCTCGCGAGCCCAGCCCTGAAGCAGCTCAGCCACGGGTTCCACCGCGAAGATCCCGTGCGTGCGCGGAATCCACGTCTGGAAGTGCTGGTCCGGCCCTCCGGCGCGGTATTCCACTTGATAGCTCAGGTCGTCTTGGAGATAGACCTGCATGTAGTGCTGGTCCGCGGGCTCCAGATCGAGTCGCCGCACGACGACGAACCGTGACCCGAGACTCATGTCGGCCAGCAGGTCGTGGAGCTGCTCCTCGGAGGGGTCGTCCCAGGTCGTCCCGCCCGCCTCGACCGCTTGCAGCACTGGTGTCGCCATGTCCCTGACTCTAGCCACCCACCAGGACCTCCGGCCCGGCGGCCCTTCAGGACCGGCCCGGAGCGTACGTACCGAAGCTCCACTCGTGGCCTTCCGGATCGAGCACACGGGCGCGCGTGCTGCCCCACTCCGTCTCCTCGGGAGGGAACACGGACCGGCCGCCGGCTCGTACCGCGCGCTCGTGCAGTGAGCCGACATCAGAAGTGACGAGATAGATTCCGGACCCCGTCGACCACTTCTTGAGCGGGGGGACGTCGTAGTCCGCGTCCGCGCTCGAGACCATCACCACGGCCTGGCCCAGCCGGAGCTCGGCATGCGAGACGCGCCCGTTTCCGCCCTCCTGGCGTACCAGGGTGACGAACCCCAGGGCCTCCAGCCAGCTGATGCCCGCCGCGGCGTCGGAGTAGCTGAGGTACGCGTGAAGGGCGGTGACTTCCTCTTCCACGTCCATGTCCCGACTCCCGCGTCTCAGGGGAGGGCGCGCACTCCCGGTCCGATGCATCGCACACGCCGATGGTCTGCGGATGCAGCCGTCTCCTGCTCTTCCCTGCTCCTGCGCACCCCGGATGCACCAGCACGCGGGGAACCCGGATGAGTCTCGACGTCGGCCACGGATCCCGCACGGTCGGACGAGTCGTTCTCCGGGCGATGTCGGTGCGCCGTGGTATTCAACAGCTGACCACCGAGGCCGCTCGTCCGGGCCGGTGGCAGGCGCGGGTGCGTCGTGACGAGTGAGGAGCGTGCGAGACATGGACGTGCAGATCGAGGACCTCATACGCGAGCGCGCGGCTCTGCTCGGGGACGGTGTGCCCTACGCGTTGAAGGTGCTGATCGGGCAGTTGGCCGAGGACCCGGACAGAGGTCGGCCGGCCTCGTTCCCTCGGGGGCGTGTGGTGCTGATCGACGGCGAGACGTTCGAGGACTGTCCCGCCCTGGCCGTGCACTACATCCGTGAGCCGGAACGGGTCCACATCGTGGCCGTGCGGCCGTCCCCGCCCGAGGCTCCGCCCGGCGGCGATCGGCACCACGACCGCAGTCAGGGGCCGCGAGACGAGGGCGTTGGCGAGGCCGTGGTCGTGCGCCAGGTGGAGGACGCCTGGGGACGGATCGCCGCCTGGCTGGCCGCGCACGCCCCGGCGTCCCACGCGGCCCTGCGGCCCGGCCTGGGCGGGGAGGCCGTCGAGGCGTTCGGGTGGGGGCTGGGGGTACGTATCCCAGCCGAGTTGCGGGCCCTGTGGCGGCTGGTCGCCGGGGACGACGGCGTGCGGTGGGCGGGCTGCCTGCCCGGCAACACGGCCCTCATGTCGTTGGAGCAGGCCGGGAGTCACTACCGGGAGCGGATGAGGGACCTCGTGCCCGTCCGCGAGGGGGAGGACGCCCGGTGGCGGGCCTCGTGGATTCCGGTGATCTCCCGAGACGTCCGCGATCGCACCTCGGGCCTGTATCTGGACGTCGAGTCCGGCTTCCTGGGGCGCTGGTCGCGCTACCGCGACGACGAATACCTGGAAGAGCGGGACACGTTGCTCACCTACCTGGAGGACATGGCCGACATGCTGCACAGTCCCGCCCTGGCGGTACGGGACGCGCCGGGCCTGCTCGACGGGGCGCTGGTGTGGCGCAGCGGTCTGGATCCCGCCCAGGACGGAGTCTGGCAGCCTCTGGCCGGCTGAGGGGCTGCCGTTCCACCGTGGCACGGGAGCCACGCGTCCTCGCGGCAGGATTATGTGAGGTCTGTGCGGCCGATCGTCATCCTCCGTACGCCCTGAGGGTGGGGAGAGCCAGCCGCGGCGGAAGCGGTCCGTCGATCAGCGCCCGAAGGCGCGCCGCACAGGTGTGCGGGCGGGGTGCGGGGGCATGCGGACGGAACCTAGGGAGAGGAGCTCCTCATGCTTGGCGCGGCCGCAGCCGTACTGTTCTTCATCGCTTTCCTGATCAACGCCGCTGACATCGGCACCAACGACGTGTTCACCTCGACGAATGTGATGCTGCTCGGGCTCACGGTCCTGGCCCTGCACCTCGCGGGTGTGGGAGCCCGCGGGTCGCACAACACCTCCAGACGCCGCTGGTCGCGTTCCTGAGCGGCACCCGGCCGCCGGCGCCCCGCCTGGACGGGTCGCCGGCGGCATCGGGACCACAACGACAGGCCGGAAGGCGCGGGCGGAACGCCCCTGGCGGTGCCCCGCCGCCCCCTCGTGATCAACGGTCCTTGGAGGACGCGGCCTTGTGGAGCCGTGCCGCCCAGACCACGAGCGGCACCTGAAGCGGGAGCCGGGCCAGCGCGGCGGCCCGGAGCGGCGCGGGCCGGTGCCGCCAGTCGTACGCCATCTTCACGTTCGCCGGGAACACGGCGACGAACAGCCCTGCCGCCGCCAGTGCGCCCGTGCCGCGTGTCCGGGGGTGTGCGACCGCCGCGCCGACGGCGATCTCCGCGATGCCGCTCAGACGGGTCCACGTCCGCGGCGAACCGGGCAGGGACCGGGGCACGGTCGCGTCGAACGGGCGGGGCGCGACGAAGTGGGTCACTCCGGCCCCGATCAGCAGGCCGCTGAGCAGCCGAGCGGACGTCCTGGTGTCAACCATGCCGTGTCTCCCTCACCGATGGATGTGCCGTGCACGAGTGCCTGCAAGTTACCCGATGGTAAGGACTGGTGTGAATGGCGGGCGGGCGCTCTCGCACATCCGCTCGGCGTCGTCGAGACGCCACCGCCATCACACGCCCGGGGGACAGTCCGCGGGTGCCACGGGATGAGAGGCTGCTGATCGACCGGGATCGTCGCGACTGCCTGTGAGGCCTCATGTCCGGAACGCCGTCCTACATCGACCCCACCAAGCCCAGCATCGCCCGCGTCTACGACGCCTTCCTCAACGGCACCGACAACTACGAGGTGGACCGCGAGGTGGTCCGCGGCGTGATGAAGGCCGCCCCCGAAGCCGCGGACCTCGCGGTGGAGAACCGTGCCTTCCTGATCCGCGCGTGCCGATTCCTGGCGGGTGAGGCCGGCATCACCCAGTTCCTGGACTGCGGCTCCGGCCTCCCGACCGCCGAGAACACCCACCAGGTGGTGCAGCGCGTCGACCCGGGCGCACGCGTCGTCTACGTCGACAACGATCCCCTCGTGCTCGCCCACAGTCGCGCGCTGCTGGAGGAGAGCCGTACCGCTGTCGTCGTCTCCGAGGACATCTTCGAGCCGGAGCGGCTGCTCGCGAACGACGTCGTACGCACGCACCTGGACTGGGAGAAGCCGATCGCCCTGCTCCACATGGGCACCCTGCACCACTACAACGGCGAGACGACCCGCCCGCGCAAGGACATCATGAGCGCGTACGTCGCCGCACTCCCGCCCGGCTCCTATGTGGCGCTCAGCCACTTCCTCGACCCGGAGGACGAGTACAGCGAGACCGCGCGCATGATGGAGAGCATGTTCCTGCACAGCATGATGGGCAGCGGCACCTTCGCGACGAGGGAGCAGCTGATGGAGCTGTTCGACGGTCTGGAGATGGTCGACCCGGGACTGGTGCGCTGCGCCGACTGGCGACGGGACGACCCGCAGACCGGGCGGAACGCGGCCCAGCAGTGCATCGCGGGTGGAGTCGCCCGCAAGCCGTGAGGTGGGCGTCGAGCCGCGAATCGAGCGTCGTGGCGCCGGCCTCAAGCCGACAGCGATACATCAGGGATGTCCCCGATGGCGCGGACAGGCGCGGGCCAAGACCATGCGATGCATGGTCATACCCACCTTGCCGACGCCGACCGGGTCGCACCCCGTCGGCGTCGCGTCGTCGTACCTCGTGGACGTCTCCCGACCGGATCCCTCGGTCCCGGAGGTGCCGACGCGCGAGCTGATGATCTCGATCTGGTGCCCGGCCGTGGACACCCACGGTCCGGGGGCCCCTACCTGACGCCGACGGAATCGTCGTACGTCCTGGCCGGGTCGCAGCACTCCCTCGCACCGCACGCGCTCAGCACGGTACGCACCCATGCCGTGCCCGCGACGTCCTTCGTGCTCGACCAGCTCTTCGGCAGCAGTCCGCCGTGGGAAGGCGCCGAGGCGCTGGCACCGGACCGGATCGGCATGGCCGGGCATTCCTTCGGCGGCGCGGCCACGATCGCGGCGATGATCTCGGACGAGCGCATCCGCGCGGGCAGCAACGTGGACGGCAGCACCGACCCGTTGATACCGGACGCGGGTCTGGACCGCCCGTTCCTGTTCCTCGGCCGGGACGGCCAGTACGCTCCCAGCGACGGCTCCGCCGCCGACACCTGGGCCCGCGACTGGCCGCTCCTGACGGGCTGGAAGCGTTGGCTGGTGGTGGCGGGCGCCCGGCACCCGTCCTTCACCGATCTCGGGCTCCTGGCCGAGCAGTTCGGACTGCCGCTCGGCGCGCGGACCTCGGGGCTGCGCACCACGGCGATCACCCGCGCCTGCCTGCGCGCCTTCTTCGACGAGCACGTACGCGGCGTCCGGGGGACGCCGTTCGACCGGCTGCTCGCGAACTTCTCCGAGGCACGATCCTGCCTGCCGCGCGACCGCCCGTCACGGAACGCGAGCGCACCTGGTACCACGAGCGGGCTGGGTGCCGCGAGCTTGCCTTACACCACGGACGGGCCGAGTACCGCGAGCGAATCGAGGATCACGACCGAGCCGAGTGCCGCGCGCGAAGCGGGAAGCACGAGCGGGCCGGATGCCCCCTGAGGAGTGCCTCCGGCCCGCTCGGCGCGCACGCGAACCCCTTCGGAAGGAATCAGCCGATCGTCCACAGCTGGAGCGTCGATCCGGTGTCCGACTGCTGCGTCACCAGGGCGCCGTTCGCCGTGGAGGCCGTGGTCAGGAGCCGTCCGCTCAGCGCCGACGTCACCTTGTAGAAGCCGTTGGCCTGGCGGAGGACGTTCCAGCGCTGGTTGGCGGCGCCGGTGCAGGTCCACTGGACGACCCTGGCCCCCGCCGTCGTCGACGAGCCCTCGACGTCGGCGCAGAGTCCGGACTCGACGTTCGCGATCTCGTAGGAACCGTCGGCCCGCTGCGTGAACCTCCAGTTCTGGTTGGCGCCCCCGGTCGGCGTCCAGGTGATGAGCTGGGTCCCGGACGTGGTGCTGTGGTCGGGGTCGTCGAGGGCCTTGCCGTTGGCGACGAGCGTGTGGATGCCGTTGAGCGTGCTGGGCGCGGCTCCCGTCGGCGTGAGGGTCAGCACCTGCTCGTCGGCGGTGCGCGTGCCCCCGACGGTGTTCCCGGTGGTGTTGGCCCAGGTGCGGGTCGGGGTGGTCTCGGCGAGCCGGCTCGTGGTGCCGGACAGTCCGATCACGAGCCCGCTGTAGCGGTTGACCAGGCGGTACGTACCGGTGGGAGAGTCGTCGGCGGCGGAGGCGCCGGGGATGACCCACCACTGCTGGCCGACCGTGGGGCCGCCGGCGGGCGCCGTGGTGACGGTCGGCTTGGCACCCCAGGCGCGACCGGCGTTCTGGGCGGAGTCCACGCCCAGGAGTTGGCCGGTGGACGCGTTGGTGATCCGGTACGAGCCGTCTCCGTTGGCCTTGAAGACCCACGACTCCAGGGCGGAGCCCGTGGGAGAGGCGATCGAGGTGGTGGTGGAACCGCCCGCCACCTGGGCGAGGGTCCGGCCTCCGGCACTGGAGATCCGGTAGGCGGAGGCCGTGTCGATCGGCGCGGCGGGGGCGGAGCTGCCGATGGTCAGGTTGACGTACTCGCCGGACGATCCGTTCGAGCATCCGAAGGAGCAGTAGGAGCGGAAGTCCTTGCCGACGATGCCGGTGCTCGTCCGGTTCGCGGAGTCGAGGAACCAGCGGTACCAGGAGGCGTTCTTGTAGGTGCCGGTGTCACCGAGACGGAACCACTTCTGCTCGGTCAGGTCGTCGGTGGCGTAGATCTCCTGGGACGCGTTGCCGCTCTGGTCGACGTTCTGCGGTTCGCCGATGTAGAGCCCGAGGTAGGCGTTGTAGGTGATGTCCATGACGAACAGCGGGGACGTGGCCGGCATGGTGCCCGCGGCCACCTGCTGGCTGATGGTGCCCGCGTTGAGCGGGCTGTACTCCTTGTTCGTCGGCGTGTAGCCGGTGGTGCTGGAGGCGCCGACGGGCACCATGTTACTTTCCTTGCCGCCCTTGCCGGGCTGCGACCAGGCCCCGTCGTACCACTTCTGCCAGGAGGAGGGCGCCATCTTGCCGGCGATCGGCGCGCGGGCCACGTGGCTGTAGAAGGCCCCCCAGCTGCCACCCTTGTTCACGATGCGCGAGCCGTAGAAGGCGTAGAAGTAGCCGGAGGCCGTGTCGACGAAGAGCCGCTGGTCGCCGTCGCCGTAGTCGTACGTCTGCTGCGGGAAGGCCGAGGTGTCGCCGCGGGTGGTGCTGTAGGGGGAGGTGATGACGTGGTCCTTGATCGACCACGTACGACCCTGGTCCTTGGAGACCGCGTAGTCGATGGCGTCGAAGTGCAGGCCGTCGCCGAAGGGCTGTGGCGTGAACTCGTTGTGGACGAGGCCGTACCAGTCGCCGGTGTCCGGGTCGACCCAGACGCCGGCCAGGTCGCAGTAGTTCTTCTGCGCGTAGCCGGACCCGGTCGGCGCGGAGGACGCCTCGACGCCCGTGGGGCTGTTGTTACAGCGCCACGTGGTGTCGTTGTTCTTGTCGTTGGCGTTGGCCGGGTTGACCGCGTCGCTGATCGCGCCGGAGCGGGTCGCGGTGTCGAGGTTCGCGCCGGTGTAGAACTCCCACTTGCGCGGGTCGCTCGCGCCGTAGAGGGCGTGGGACTGCTGGTAGTAGAAGGTGCCGTCCTTGTCGATGTACGGCGCGGCGGGCGTGTCCGTCGGGTGGGTCCACGACCCCTTGGACCCGACGGAGACGGTGTACGTGGCGGCCGCGTCCGGCGCCGCCGCGGCCGGGCCCGGGAGCAGGGCACCTGCGCCTGCGGCGACGGTCAGCGCGACCGCCGCACCGAACAGCCTTCGTCTGGGAGCTGACACGAGGACTCCTCGTCGTTGTGGGGGAGGGTGTGTACGCGGGGGATGTCGGCGTCCTCGGGAGAGGGGCAGCCGCGGGCCGGGCCGGGTGCCGTCAGCCCCGGAGCGCCGCGTCGAACGGGCTGTCGGCGGCCGAGGGCCCTTGGCCCGGACCTGGTGTCGTTGCGGATGTGCTGCGGGGGGAGCGGCGGAACGATGCCGTGTGAAGGGTGCGTTCACCGTCGGGACAGGAGGAGCTTGCCGCCCGTCCGGGCGGCAAGGTGGTGTCTCCCGGGCAGCGCGGGGTCGTCGGCGGGTGGACCGGGTCGCGGGACCTGCCGATACGAGGGAAGGTAGGGCTCCTTTGACCGGTAAAACAAGGCTCTTGTCAAAATTCCCCGCACAAACAAACGGATTCGCACACGGGGTCCGCTGCGGACAACCAAGGGCGCCCCGGGCCGCGTTGACCGGAGTGCGGAGCCCGGCTACCTTGCCGACCTCGGCTCCGAACGGTCGGATGAGGTTCCTCATGGTGACGATGCAGGACGTGGCCCGGCGAGCCGGCGTGACGAAGCAGACCGTTTCGAACGTCGTCACCGGCCGGGTGGGGGTCCGCCCGGACACCGCCGCGCGCGTCCGCGTGGCGATCGACGAACTCGGCTACGTACCGAACCTCGTGGCCCGGTCCCTGGCCACCGGGTCCACGCGCACGGTCGGCCTGTTCGTCCCCACCGTCGGCACCGCGTTCTACGCGGACCTGGTGGAGGAGGTCGAGGACGCGCTGGACGAGCACGGCCACCACCTTCTGCTGTGCACCACGCGCAGGAGCGGCGACCGGGCGCGCCGGCATCTCGCGGGGCTGACGAGCCGCTCGGTCGACGCCCTCCTGGTCGCGGGCGACCAGGACCTCCTCGACCACCTGCCCCTGCTCGCCGACGCGCGGTTCCCGGTGGCCCTGTGCGCCTGGGAGACCGACGCGCCTCCGCAGTTCCCGATGGTGACCGTCGACTACGAGAAGGGCGGCCTGCTCGCGGGCCGGCACCTGCGCGACCTGGGACACGAGCACGTCGTCGTCCTCGCGAGTCCCGCGCACGCCCGGCGCGTCGAAGGCTTCAAGAGGGCTTTCACGGAACGGGGGAGGGAAGTCCGGGAGGACAGGGTGCACTTCGTCCACGAGCCGTCCTTCCGGGCTGCGTTCGACGCGGCCCGGTTCGCGCTGGCCGCGTATCCCGAGGTCACGGGGCTGTTCGCGACGCATGACGTCCTGGCGACGGGAGCGGTCGAGGCGGCCCAGGCGGCGAACCGCACCGTACCCTTCGACCTGTCCGTGGTCGCCTACGACGACTGCCCCGCCGGACCGTCCTTCCGGCCGTCGATGACCAGCGTGGTCCTGCCCCGGCGTCAGATGGCGCGGAGCGCGGTGTCCCTCTTGCTCGACGCGGCGGCGGGCCGGGAACCTGCGACGCCCCACCGGATGCTCCCGCCGGAACTGGTGGTCCGGGACAGCAGCGGTCCGGCCGCGAAGCGCGCGGCCGGGTCCGGGGCCGGGTAGAAGACCGGCCGTCGGGGGCGCGGGGCGGAGCAACGTTCCGTCTCCCGGATCATGCACCGCCGGCCCGCCGTGATCCGCACGCCACGCGGCCGGCTCCCATCCCCGCGAGGAGCCCCGTCGTGATCGACAGCCGAGGCGGCTGCCATGATCGGAGCATGTCTTCCGTTTCCCCTCTCGCCGCCCGGGCGGCCTTGCGCGCGCATCTGCAGCGGCACTTCCCCGGGCGGGTCATCGACGAGTTGCCGGGCGCCGACGGGCCCATCGAGGAGCGGGTGCCCGGCTTCCGGGTGTTCCGGATCCAGCCTGCCGGACCGGGCGAGTGGTGGGTGTACGTGACGTCCGGCTGCTGGGCGGCGACCCAGGAGGACGGGCACGGTACGGAGTTCTTCCTCGCGGCCCCACGGGACGACCGGCTGAACCGGGAGAGCCTCACGGTGAACGCGTACTACCACTGCGGCCGGGACCATCAGCGCCTGGACGTCGGGCACACCGTCCCCATCGGGAGGCCGTGGCTCGACGACTCCCGGTGCGACCACTACTTGATCAGCCTGCCGTACCCGTACGGCCCTGATTTCGAGGTCTGCGCCTGGGACGAGACGGCCCACGCCCGACTGCTGTGGCTGCTGCCGATCACCGAGGCGGAGAAGGACCACAGGCGCGAACACGGCCTTGAGGCCCTGGAGAGCCTCTTCGACGAGCGGGCCATCGATCCCGTCGACCCGCAGCGCCCGTCCGTGGTCTAGCGCCGTCCTTCCGTAAGGCCTGACCGTCTCCCCGGCCGGGCCCTGCCGTCCGGCCCGGCGACGTGCTGGTGCGCACCGCGACTCGCTTGCGGGGCGCGCTGACGACCGCGGCGGCCGGACTCCCGCCCGGGGCGGGCGGCGTACCGCGTCTCGGGTGATCCGCCTGCCGCGGCGCTCCCGTGGTGCGGAGGCTCAGGAAGACCACGGCTGGAGCATGTGCCGCATCGCATCCGTCATCGCGAACTGCAGCAGGGGGCCGTAGGTGATCCTGCCGACGCCGAGGCGGCGGAAGCGTTCCAGATCGTGCCGTACGGGGTGGGCCGTGGTGTTCACCGGGACCGAGACGGCGGCGATCACGGCCGCGAGCAGCTCGTCGCTGTCCTGGATGCTCACCGGATACACGCTGTCGGCCCCAGCCCGCTCCATCGCGAGCAGGCGCTCGATCGCCTGGCCCAGGACACCGGAGGGGTCCTCGGCGTTCTGGAAGAGGTCGGTGCGGGCGTTGACCCAGACCGGCACGCCCGCATCGTCGGCCGCCGCGCGGAGTCCGCCGATGAACTCCGCGTGCTCCTGTGTCGTGCGCATGCGCCCGCCCTCGGAGTGGACGGTGTCCTCGAGGTTGAGTCCGACGCCGCCCACCTCGACGAGCCCGGCGATGAGGTCGGCGGGGGACTGTCCGTAGCCCGCTTCCAGGTCCACCGACACGGGGACGTCCACCGCGGCGATGATCGGAGTGACGGCGGCGAGAACCTCTTCGAAGGTCTGGCCCTCATGGTCCTCCGCGCCACGCGACTCGGCGAGGGGGTGGCTGCCGACCGTCAGCGCGGGGAATCCGGCGCCGACCGCCGTCCGCGCGGACCAGACGTCCCACACGGTCGGAAGCACGAGCGGCCTGACGTCGGAGTGAAGCTGCCGGAGGCGCTGTGCGCGTTCCACGGTCGTCTGAGAGTCCATGCCGGGACGCTACCTCTGACCTGCGCGAAACCCGTGCGGCGACGCCGCGCAACGCCCCGGGGATCACTGCACCGCACCACCCCGCTGCCGTACTGAGGCACGAGGGCGAGCCCCCGACGCCGTCCTCGGGACTCCGGACCGGCGCCCCGTCTCGGGCGCCGTGGCGGACGCGTCGTGCGGAGTCAGAGGCCGGTGACGTCGCGGGCCTTCTTGAGGACGGAGTCGAGCGTGTCCACCACGGCGTTGCGCTGCCTCGCGCGCGCGGCGCGGTCCGCCGGTACGAGCTGTTCGGCGACCCGTACGGCGTACTCGTCCGGGTCGCCGAACGCGGCCCGCGGCTGCTCTCCCGTCTCCGCGCAGTGAAACGTGACGTTCTTGACCGCCTGGAGCACCACCGCCCGGTCGACGCCCGGCTGCATGGCCAGTCGCACCTGGAAACGCGCTATCCACTTCTCGCGGTCCTTCTCGTCCGCCGCGTCGGTCCTCGTGTCGCTGTTCGCCATGTGCTCTCCCTGGTCGCCTGCCGTCTTTCACCGAGTGAGACGCTCACGCAGTGAGATGGGTTGCGCAAGCAAGTATCCGGTGAGCCCCCCGTGACGGCTCGGACGTGCTGCGACGCGGAAGAAGTCTTGGCTTCGTCCGGGATCAGCCGGCCGTGACCCGTAGGGGGCGGACGGACGAGGAGTGGGCCAGGGTGGCGCGGGCGGTGGCGACGTCGACGGTGTAGGCGTTCAGGGTCAGTTGCGCCCCGGTCACCTTGGCGATCATGAATCCGTGCTGGGAGAAGTTCTGCCAGCGGGCCGGGGTCGATCCGTGTGCCCGACCGTCGCCCGTCTTGCCCGCGGCACCGCACACGATCTGCCGGGTGCCCCGGCCGGCCGTGGTGGGTTCGAGTACCTGGAGCGTGTGGTCGTGGCCGGAGAGGATCAGGTCGGCGCGTCCGCAGACGACCTCCTCGTACAGTTCCTTGAGGTGGATGCCGCGCGTGTAGTGCCCGACGAGGAACCCGTCGTAGCGCCCGGCGTTGCCGTGCTGTCCGTTGTTCAGATACGGGTGGTGGCCGAGCACGACCTTCCACCTGGCCCGGGACCGGGACAACGCGTCGTCGAGCCAGCGGCGCTGCTCGCGCATGTACGGGCCGTCCCACTGGTAGTACGGGTCGGTCTGCGTGACGGTGGAGGCCACGGGGTTCGTGTCGAGGGCGAAGAACTCCACGAGCGGCGTGCCGTCCCCGGGGGCGGCGGGCACGGCCACGGAGTAGTACCGGGCCGGCATGTACCACCGGGGAGAGGTCGCCGCGTAGGCCACCTCGCGGTCGCCGCGGGAGGGGTCGCCGCCGCTGCCGGGGATGATGCCGGAGCAGTCGTGGTTGCCGAGCACCATGAGCCAGGGGACGTCGATGCCGGTGTTGGGCTGCTCGAACTTGGTGGCGAACTCGGAGTCGTGGTCGGACTCGGGACCGTTCTCGTAGATGTTGTCGCCGAGGCCGACGGCCAGGCGCACGTCCTCGGCCGCGCAGATCTGGCGCGCGGCCGAGGCCACCGCGTACTGGGCGGCTTCCCCGGTCCCCGCGTCGCCGGTGAGCAGCACCGACAACGCGCCGTCCCGGCCGACGCCGGTCGGGAGCGGGAACTTGCCCGGGCCGTCCGCGAGGGCCGGGGCGGCAGCAGCGGCCCGTCCCGGCAGGGCGGCGAGGGTGGCGCCCGCCACCATCGAGGCCAGCAGGGTCCGCCGGTGCACGGCGGGCTGGGTGGTGCGTCGGCTCGGAAGTCCCAGACTCCCGGCCCACTGAGTCTCCGTCAGATCCGCTTGCTCGGGTATCGCGTCGTCTCCGCACATGGCATCTGTTGTCCCACAAGGGAGCGGCAGGATCGGCACGAAAAGATGAACGTTGTTCAGCTGTTACCGAACGGCTCGTGGGAGCGAAGGGCCTGGGGCGCGGTGCAGGGGAGCGGTCGCCACGGACCCCGGGCGAATTGCGTCGGGTACGCGCGTGCCCGGAGGGATCACGACCCCCGCTCCTGACGGCCAAGGGGTCGGTGCGTGCGACCCGGCGAACTGCCCCTCGCTGAAGGTGGGCATCCTGGCAATCGAAAGCGCCTCTGCGCTGCGGCGTCTTGGAATCGTTGGTGAGAGCGGGATTCTGACGACGATGTGTGTCGTGGAGTGGTTGCCGTGAAGTGCGAGCTGGCGCGGATGGCGGCTGAGGGGTCGGCCGCGCTGCGGGGCGGTGTCAGCTGGCGCGCGGTCCGGTTGAGGTGGTCGTCGTCCCTCCGATGCGAGGGGTCGGTGTCCGGTGCGGACGCAGGAAGGCTCATCGGTAGGATCCGCAAAGGAGCTGGCCCGCCTTTTTCGACAAGGCGATCTACCGCCGCCGCAACGAAGTCGAGCGGACCATAACCGGGCTAGGCACTTCCGTGCCATCGCTACGCGCTTCGGCACACGGGCGTACGTCCACGACACGGTCACCGTGGCGGCGATCCGTGCATGTCTCCGTCCGGACTGAAGCGCCCGATTCAGAGATCCTGGGCACCCGGGTAGTACGCGCTCGTCGACAGCCCTGACGTCCCACAACGAACTGTCGAACTCGGTCAGGACGAGCACCAGCTTGTCCCCGGCGAACCCACGTGCTTCGGCGTCGATCAACTGGAGGAAGGGGGTCGTCAGCGACAGCAACGTCAACGTGTCCATGCCCCCGTCGGCGGACCGTCTCTCCATCTCGACACAGCGAGGATCGACGATCTCGTCGAACTCGACGCGCCACGTCAGATCCAGGCCGAAACTGCCGAGGCGAACCAGTAGCTCAGCCAGCGTCACGTAGTGCTTTCCGTGCCAGGCGGGAAACGTGATCCCCTTCATTCCCGCCTCTGCTTCGGCTGTATCGCGCGCCATGTGGCCCCCCTCGTTCCAGCGAACAGTAGGCCACGTCCCGGTGCAGCTCATCCGACCCATTGGACAGGCGCGAGGCCGCTTCTCTCGGATCGTGGAGGATCGGCCTGCGGGTTGTGAGGCGCGAGTAGGAGAAAAGGGGCGGGGACGGCACTCGTCCTGGAACCTCGTCGAGTGGGCTCCGTGTCCCGGACGGGGCGAAAGCTTGGACCCCGACACGGGGCCAGGCTGCGTCGCGATAGTGGCCGAAAACGGTGTGGGACGGGGTGAACTGGGTCCTACGTGCTGGTAACTTACGCGAGTTGATCAAGGTCGCGGTCTCCTCCGAGCTCCGTAGACCTGAGCCACCCCCCCAGAAAAAGCAAGGATCCGAACCACCTTGGCACGCACTCTGCGCACGATGGTCCTGCCTCTCGCGCTCTCCAGCCTCCTCCTGTCCGTCGCGCCCGCGCTCGCCGCGGCGCCCACCCCGCGCCTCGACGGCGTCGAGCAGTCCCTGCGCCAGGTCTCTCCCGGTCTGGAAGGCTCCGTCTGGGAGCGTACGGAGGGCAACCGCCTCGGCGCTTCCGCACCCGGAGGCGCCGAATGGCTGCTCCAGACCCCCGGTTGCTGGGGCGACGCCACCTGCGCCGACCGTTCCGGCTCCCGCCGCCTGCTGGAGAAGGTGCGCGCGGACATCGCCGAGGCGCGGCAGAGCGTGGACATATCCACGCTGGCCCCGTTCCCGAACGGCGGATTCCAGGACGCGATCGTGGCCGGTCTGAAGGAGGCCGTGCAGAAGGGCAACCGGCTCCAGGTCCGCATCCTGGTCGGCGCCGCACCCGTCTACCACGCCAACGTCATCCCGTCCTCGTACCGCGACGAGCTGGTGACGAAGCTCGGGCCGGCGGCCGCGAACGTGACGCTCAACGTCGCCTCGATGACGACGTCGAGGACCGGGTTCTCCTGGAACCACTCCAAGCTGGTCGTCGTGGACGGCACTTCGGTCATCACCGGCGGCATCAACAGCTGGAAGGACGACTACCTCGACACCACCCACCCGGTGAACGACGTCGACCTCGCGCTGACGGGACCGGCCGCCGGTTCCGCCGCGCGCTACCTCGACACCCTGTGGGACTGGACCTGCGGCAACAAGAACAGCTGGACCAGCGTCTGGTTCGCCTTTTCCCAGGGCGCCGGCTGCCTGCCCACACTGCCCCGGACCGCCACCGCGCCGGCCGCCGGTGACGTCCCCGCCCTGGCCGTCGGAGGCCTCGGCGTCGGGATCCGCCAGAGCGACCCCTCCTCGTCGTTCCGCCCCGTCCTGCCGAAGGCCTCCGACACCACCTGCGGCATCGGCGTCCACGACTACACCAACTCCGACCGCGACTACGACACGGTGAACCCGGAGGAGACCGCACTGCGCGCCCTCGTCGCGAGCGCCACCGACCACATCGAGATCTCGCAGCAGGACCTGCACGCGACCTGCCCGCCGCTGCCGCGCTACGACGTCCGGCTCTACGACACCCTCGCCGCGAAGCTGGCCGCCGGAGTGAAGGTGCGCATCGTCGTCAGCGACCCGGCCAACCGAGGCGCCATCGGCAGCGGCGGCTACTCGCAGATCAAGTCCCTGTCCGAAGTGAGCGACGCCCTGCGCGGCCGCCTGAAGGTCCTGACCGGCGACGAGCCGAAGGCGCGGGCGGCGATGTGCCAGAACCTCCAGCTGGCGACGTTCCGCGCCTCGGACAAGCCGACCTGGGCGGACGGCAAGCCGTACGCGCAGCACCACAAGCTGGTCTCGGTGGACGACGCCGCCTTCTACATCGGCTCGAAGAACCTCTACCCCTCCTGGCTCCAGGACTTCGGCTACGTGATCGAGAGCCCCGCCGCCGCCCACCAGCTGGCGGACGGGCTCCTCGCCCCGCAGTGGAAGTACTCGCAGGCGACCGCCACGTACGACTACGCGCGCGGCATCTGCCAGGGCTGAGAAGTCCCCGGACCGGTGATCCGGCAGGAGGGGGCGGGGTACGCCGGACCCAGTCGGCCCCTGGTCGGCCGGGACGGCGTCACCATGTGACGCGACGGCCTCCCGCCTGCCCCTCCTTCTTCTATCGTGCCGTTCATGGACATGGGAGCGGCGTTGATTGCGATAGTCGGGGTGGCAGGAACCCTCGGGGGTGTGCTGCTGACTCAGCGGGGAGCCGATCGGACCAAGCGGCGTGAGCTGGAACTGAGCCGAGCCATTCAAGAGGCCCGCGAAGAGCGCGAGTTGCGGCGTACGAGCTATACCCAGCTGCACCGCGACGCCCGCCAGTTCGCGACGGCGCTCAGCCGGCACCTCTACGTCCTGCGGGATCGCGCGGTCGCCGACGAAGATGTGTGCGCCCTGGAGGAGGCGAAGGAAGCGCAGCGCAACGGCTGGTCGGAGGCCATCATGATCGCCCCCGGTACGGTTCTGGACGCGGCCTCGCAGGTGAATGCGGAACTGACCCGTGTCTACGGACAGGTGAAGCGTCAGGAGCACGGGGACCCCCGGCAAGGCGAGAGCCTGCGCACCGCCGCTGAAGCACAGCAGGCGCTCTGGCCGCTGATCCACGCCATGGGAGATGCCATGCGGAGCGATCTCGGGGTGCCCGGTGACCTCAGAACGACGTTGACGGTGGGGGAGACCGGTCGCGTGGGCGTGCCCGGCGACATGCCTGCGGTGAGCAGGGTCAGTGACGGTCCGGCGGCCTCGGGCGCAGCCCCGTAGGCACGGTGCGTCGGAGCGGAGTGGGGATGCCGCGCAGGACTTGGGGCGGGGTGGGCCGCCGCCGGGGTGAACCCGGCGGCGGCTTCCCGGGTGGGTCAGCCGATGTGGGTCGGTCAGCCGAGGTGGATGAGTCCGGCGGTGGCGGTGGTGCGTTCCAGGGTGGGGGTGCCGTTGAAGACGGCGGTGTAGCCGAGGTGGAGCAGGACGGCGACCACGGGGCAGGGGCCGGTGCAGGTCGCGATCCCCGCCGCGTTGGTGGTGGCGCTGCACACGCTGGTCGTGCCCACGGCGAACTTCACGGTGGTGCCGCTGATGGGCTTTCCGGTGACGGCGTCGGTGAGGGTGGCCGACAGGTTCAGATTGACGCTCAGCTGCCCGGGGGTCAGGGAGAACAGCAGGGGTGCGGCGGAGAGTTTCGTCGTGGCCCGGGTGTAGGTGTACCGGCTGACCGGGCTGGTGGCGCTCGTTCCGGCAGCGGTCGTGACGGTCACGTCGGTGGATCCGACGCCGGTGGCGGCCGGGGAGGTCGCGGTGATCTCGGTGTCACTGCGGACGGTGAACGAGGCGGCCGGTACGGAACCGAAGGCGACGGCGGTCGCGCCGGTGAAGCCGGTGCCGGTGAGCGTCACGGCGGTGCCACCGGTGGCCGGGCCGCGGTTCGGCGCGATCGCGGTGACGGCGGGCGGTACGGCCCTGGTCCGGGCCAGGGCCAGGCCCCAGGGGCGGGAACCGGTGGGGACGGTGGCCGTGACCGTACGCGTCGCGGTGTCGATCACGGACATGGTGTTGACGAAGGTGTTGGTGGCGTAGACGCGGGTGCCGTCCGGGTCCGCCAGTACGCCGCTGGTCCCCGCGCCGGTCGGGACGGTGGCGACGACGGTGTCGGTCGCCGTGTCCACGACGGATACGGAGTCGCCTCCCCGGTTGGCGACGTAGACGAACTTCCCGTCCGGTGCGACGGTCACGCTCTGCGGCAGGCTGCCGACGGGCACGGTCGCTGTGACGGTGTCGGTGGTGGTGTCGATCACCGACAGGCGGTCGTCGTTGTAGTCGGCGACGTAGACGCGCGTGCCGTCGGGGCTGACCGCGAGACCGGACGCGTTCCCCACGGGGACGGTGGCGGTGACGGCGTTGTTCGCGGTGTCGATCACGGACACCGTCTTGTCGGCGAAGTGCCCGACGTACAGCCGACCGCCGTCCGGGGACAGGCCGAGGGCGTCGGGTGTGCCGTCGGCCGCGATGGTGGCGGTGACCGTCAGAGAGGACGTGTCGATCACGTCGACTCCGGCGGGGCTGTCCATGTGGACCACGTACGCCCGCTCGCCGTCCGGAGAGATGACCACGGACCGGGGCGTGCGCCCCACCCCGACGGTCGCGGCGACGGAGCGGGTGGCGGTGTCGATCACCGAGACCGAGTCGGCGGCGCTGTTCGCCACCCAGGCCTGGGACCCGTCCGGCGTGATGGCCATCCCCGTCGGCGCGCTGCCGACGTCGATGGTGGCCACGGTCGACCCCGTCACCGGATCGATGGCGCTCACCGACCCCGCGCCGGCGTTGGAGACGAAGACCAGTCGCGCCGGTGGCCCGGCCGCCTGGGCGGCCCCGGTGGGAAGCACCGCGCCGACAGCGCCGAGCAGCGAGGCGGCCAGCGTCGCGGCTGTCCCGCGCCATAAACGGCGCCGTGCTCCGTCGTGTACATGAGGCCGGTCGAGGGTGAGTGCCATGAGCTACGCCTCTCGGAGAGAAGGGGCTGCCGGATGCCGTGGTGCAGCTGTCAACTCATTTTATTCACAGGTTTTTTGATGAACTCTCACATGTTTCATTGTTGTCAGATCGGCATGGGTAGTTGACCTTTTTTGATCAGACTGGATCGGCATGCTGGGCAGTCGCAGAGGAGGCGGGCACCTCGGGCAGGAACAGTGATCACTGACCGAACGCATCCGTCCGATCAACTGGGCGCCTGATCAGGGAGGCAGCCTCTCGGACTTGTCCGGGCGATCACGACGTTGTCGGCGGCAGGTTCTTCATGAGGACGATGCTGTCGTAGTTGGTGACGTCCCACCGCCACGTGCCGATCGGCGCGTAGCCTCGCCGGAGATACCAGGCGACGAGGTCAGTTGCCTGCGAGGAGGTGTCGATGATGGCCTGTGTCGATCCGAGGGCAGTAATGCGTGACTCCGCCAGGGCCAGCAGTCGTTGCCCGAGGCCGGTGCCTCGTTGCGACGGCTCGACAGCCAGTTGCCAGAACGAGCCCCCACCCGCCGGCGCCGGATATCCGGCCGGAGTGGTGTGCGGCGCTGACACGGTGACGGTCCCGACCAGTACGTCGGGGGCATCAACGGATCACCAACAGCTCGCCAACGACGCGTCGGTGCCGCGTCCGTGCGCCGGGTGGCCGAGAGCTTTTCGAGGGGAAGCGAGTGATCGTTGGGGACCGGGTGACCGGAGGACCGCTGACGTCTGGTCAGAGCTCGTACGGAGAGAGCCAGATCCCATCGCTCTCGACGAAGAGCTCGACCCACGTGCCCGTCACGCCTCCGGGCAGCGGAGCCGCAAGGTCCAGCAGGATCTACGTACCGCCGAAGTCCGTCACTGCGGCCCCTCCACCGTGACGCCCAGGGGCTCAGTACGACCCCCATCACTCGATCATGCGGCATCCGCGCCGTGGCCCCGCCTCCCGCCCGCCGAAATCCGGATGACCTGCCCCGTTCCTCCTCCCTACGCTGCCCGCATGGAACACGGATCCGATCTTCTGAACGTCATCGACGTCGAGGCCACTTGCTGGGACGGGCAGCCGCCGCCCGGTGCGGTGAGCGAGATCATCGAGATCGGCCTCACCGTCGTGGACCTCGCGGCGCGGCAGCGCGTGGCACGGCATCGGATCCTCGTGCGGCCCGAGCGCTCCGAGGTGAGTGGATTCTGCACCGAGCTGACCGGGCTCACGCCGACCGAGGTCGCCCGAGGCGTCGCCTTCGCCGAGGCGTGCCGGATCCTCGCCGACGTCCATGACGCACGCACCCGCCCCTGGGCGAGCTGGGGCGACTACGACCGCAAGCAGTTCGAGCGGCAGTGCCGTGCCCCCGGCGCGCCCTACCCCTTCGGGCGGCCGGCCGAGGAGGCGCACACCAACGCCAAGGCCGTGTTCACCGAGGCGTACGGACTGCGCAAGCGGCCCGGCATGGCAGGTGCACTCCAGCTCGCGGGACTCCCGCTGGAGGGGCGCCACCACCGGGGCGAGGACGACGCGTGGAACATCGCGGCCCTCGTCCTCGACCTGGTGGAGCGCGGGGCATGGACGGGCAGAGGGGCCGGCCCGGCGTCGACCGCGCCCTGAACCGGCTGACCCTGCCTGCCCGCCGCCGTACCCCGCGTCAGGCGGCCGACCCTGTCCGCTCGCCGCCCCTGTACCCCGCGTCAGGCGGTGGACGTCTCCGGCGCCCGCCCGCCGCCCCGTACCCCCGTCAGGCGGTGGACGTCTCCGGAGCCTGCCCGCCGCCCCGTACCTCCGTCAGGCCGTGGACGTCTCCGGAGCCCGTACGACCGGTGTCCAGGGTTCGTCCAGGATCGCCAGCGACGGAGGGTGGACGAACGCTCCTGGCAGGCGCGGATGCGGTACGAGAGCCTCGCGTGCCGCCAGCCGGGCGAGCGCCGGCCCCGGATCGTACGGGACGCGGCCGCGCAGCCACTCCTCGGACACCGCGGGCGTCGACCGCAGACGGGCGAGCACCGCGGACGCCGCCGGATCGTCGCCCCACCGCTCGGCCTCCGAGGCGAGGGCCCCGCTGAAGCGGACGACGGTGTCCGTGCGATGACGGGCGGTCTCGGCCACCATCCGGGCGAAGAGGGCCGCCCAAGGCGTCCACTCGCCTTCAGCGGCGGCGACGAGGGTCTCGTCGAAGAGGAGGCGGTGGGCGTGGATCCAGCCTTCGAGATCGAGCAGAAGACCCGGCATCAGACCCGCCGCCACCAGGTCGCACTGCGCGATGAGCCGCGCCGTCCGGCCGTTGGCGTCGGCGAACGGATGGATCGTCATCAGGCGCGCCATGCTGAACGCGGCGGCGTCGAGGGCCGGGGCGGTGGTCCTCGTCGCCCATCGGTACCAGCGGTCCATGTGGCCGCGCAGCTCCCGCCCGGGTGTCACCGCGATGGCGAAGGCGCGTCCGTCGTCCCAGACGACCCTCGACGCGGAACGGCGGAAGCCGCCCGGGGACGGGATGTTCGGGTCTCCCGCGACGATCATCTCGTGGAGCTCGCACAGCGCGGACGGGGTGAAGCACGGGCGTCGGCCGGGGTGCTCCAGGAGCTCCGCACGGGTGGAGGCGACGGCCAGCAGCCCGGCCGCGGCACGGCGCTCGGCGGCATCCGCGATCCGTTCCGTCACCTCGTGCTCGGGGTGGCGGGCGACGTGACGGCTGTGTACCGCCGTGCGGAACCTGGGCCGGTGGAACAGGTCGGGTGCGTCCAGGTGCAGCAGGGTCGTCTCGGCGAGGGCGGCCAGGGCCGAGGTCGCCGCCGCCCGCTCGGCCGCCGGCACCTCTTCCACGTCCAGCGGCGGTACGACGGGCAGGACCCGCCGTACCGCCTGCCCCGAGGGGCGTCGGGACATCAGCACCACCGGCTGGTGATCTTGCCGGTCGGCTGCGTCACCTCCACGTACTCGGTGCTCTTGTTCCCCCACCAGCTCGTCGAGGTCACCGCGTACGTGTACGTCTGGTACTCCACGAAGAGCGCCCAGGACTGCCCCGGGTTGAGGGTCACGTCCACGCTGAACGACCGCTCGATCTGGGTGTTCAGCTGGGCGCCCAGCGAAGCGGACAGCACCTCCGCGCCGTTCGCCGTGATGTTGGCGCTGACCTGGTAGGACACCTGGTACTTGACGGCGGTGTTGATCCGCACCGGCATGGAGTTCGCGTTGCGGTAGCAGTTCTGCGGCACCTCCTTCTTCTGGCCCGCCTGGACGGTCACGGCATTGCTGCCGCCGCCCCCGCCGCCCCCGCCCCAGGACACCGGGGGTATCGCCGGGTCCATGGGGGTCGGCGGCCGGGTGGCCGTACCGTCGACGACGACCTGCGGCAGCGTGGCGGTGGCGGGCGAGCCCACGGCGCCCGAGCTCACGTCGAGCTCTCCGGACCAGCCGCCACCACCCCCGTCTCCCGCACCGCCGCCGCCACCGCCGATGCCGCCCGGGTCCCCCCACGGGTCCTCCGGCTCGGGGTACGGGTCCTGGTTGTGCTCGTCGCAGTTGGACTGGTTGTCCTCGCAGGCGTAGGCGGTGTACGGGGCGGCCACCGCCGGTACGACGGTCAGCACGGTCGCGCCGAGTGCGGCGGCGACCAAGGTCTTGCGGAGCTTCACGGTTCCTCCGGTCCGTATGGTTTCGGCGGCCGCAGTCTGCCCCGCCGAGCGCGCGGCGGGCTGCCGTGAAAACCCGTAAAGACGTACGTAGTCCAGCCGCCCGAAAGGACCACGACCGCGTTGCCGGGCGGGGGCCGTGCTCGCCGCGACCGCGCTGCGGGGGCCACCTGCCTGATCTCGGACGATCCGTGAACGACCGGGGTGGGATGGCGGAAAAGGACTTCGATCCGCCGACCCATCGTTCGGTAAAGTTGCTGCCGGGCGGGCCGGGGGGCGCGCCGTCGCAGGGTGCGGGGGGACGTTCATGAGTGCTGCGGTGCCCGAGCCCACCGCTCCCCCACGGCGGCGATCGCCGCGTTCGACCGGCTCCTCGTCGCACTGGACGCCGGCCGGGGCGGGGTCGTGGAGATAGCGGGCGACCCCGGCAGCGGCAAGACCAGACTGGCCGACTCCCTGGCGGAACGGGCGTCGGAGCGGGGCGTCGGCGTCACCCGCCACCGGATCGGTGCTCGCCGGTCGGGGGAGGGGCACGGCGAACCGGTGCGGGCGCTGCTCGCGACCTGGTTCGATTCCCGGCCGAGCGCGGACACCGTCCCGGCGGGACAACCCCGCGGCACGGGCGACCGCGAACCCCACGTGGTCTTCCTGGACGACTTCCACCACGGCGCCCCGACCCTGGCCGACGAACTGGCCCGCCTGATCGGCTCGGATACGGACACCCCCCGCCTCCTGGTTCTCGCCCACCGCCCCCGGCAGCTTCACCCCACGCTGCTCGAGCTACTGGAAGAAGGCCACGGCAGCCGCCGCGTGACACGGATCGAACCCCTCGCGCACGACGTGGCAGCGGTGACCGCCATGGTCGCCGCCCGTACGCCGACCGGCGGGGGAAGCGAGCACGACGAGGCCGACCTCGGCACTCAGCTGCACGCCGCGTCGGACGGCAATCCGCTGTACACCCGCATGCTGCTCGCCGCGGACTGGGACCCGGGCCTCTGGCCCGAACGCCCCGGGCAGGACACCCAAGCCCTGCTCCGGGAAGCGAAACCGCTCCTGCGGGAGATCGCGGAACTCTCCCAGCGGGCCAGGACCGCACTGTCGTCCGCGGCGGTGCTCGGCACGGAAGGCGGCCCGTCCTTCCGTGCCGAGGACGTGACGCGGGTGGGCGAGCTGAGCCTGGACGAGGGATACGAGGCGCTCGCCGAACTGGAGCGGGCCGACCTCGTACGACGCGTCGACTGGAACGGCGCCCTGACGTTCCGTCACCCGCTCGTGGGCCACGTGGCCCACGCCCACACCGGACTGGCCCTCCGCATCCGGGCCCACCAGCGCGCCCTCACCCTGGTCACCGAACGCGGCGGGTCCCCCGCGGCGCGCGCGGGCCACGCCGAACATCTCATCGGCACCGACCCGACACGGGTCACAGGCATCCTGGCCGCGGGCGCCCATGACATCGCGCCACGCCGGCCCGCGATCGCCGCCCACTGGCTCCGACTCGCGCTCGAGTGTCCCCCCGACCCGGCCGACGCCCCCTCCTCCCCGCGCGTCGCGCTGCGGATCGCCCGCAGCAGAGCCCTGACCGCGGCCAACCGACCCGTCGAGGCACGCGCGCTCGCCCACGAGGTCCTCGGCCTGCGCCAGGACACCCTGACCCTCGAACAGTCGCTCCAGGCCCACGCGGTCTGCGCCGAAGCCGAGCGGCGACTGGGCCGCCACGAGGAGGCGACGGCCGTCGTCGGAGCCGCGCTCGACCGCCTGCCGCGCCCGCTTCCGGCCCCGCTGCCGATCGAAGCCGTCGAACTGATCACCGCGCACGGCCTGGCCCACGTCCTGCGGGGCACCCACGACCAGGCGCGCGACCTCCTCCGCGAAGCGGCCCACGTCCCCGGGCAGGCCGACCCCACCCAGCGCGCCGTCCTCCGGGTCCTCGCCGCGCTCTGCGACACCCACACCGGTCACCTCGACGAAGCAGCCCGTGAGATCACCCACTGCGCCCGCTTCGTCGACGCCCTGCCCGACACCGAGGCCAACCGCACCCCCGAACTGCTCGCCCTGCTGGGCAGCGCGGAGCTCTACCTCGAACGGTTCCCGGCCGCCGTACGGCATCTGCGCCGCCACCCCGCGGACGACGAGCTGGGCGCCCAGCGCCCCGTTCTGCTGCACAGAAGGCTGGCGCTGGCGATAGCCGAGCAGTGGACCGGACGCCTCGAACCGGCCCAGCGCCACGCGCGTGAGGCCGAACAGCTCGCCCGTACCCTCGGCGCGCACCCCGCCGCCACCCTCGCGCAGGCGATCCGGGTGACCTCGCTGATCTGGTCGGGCGGCAGCGGGCACGCGACCTCGGCCCTCGCGGAGCTGCACGACGCGATCCGTCTGCCGACACCAGGACACAGCTGGTGGGCCACCTCGACGACCGGTCTCCTGGCCCAGGCGCAACTGCTCGTGGGGGACCCGGCCGGCTGTCGTCGCACCCTGCTGGAGGGGGGCGGGGGCGAGGACCTCTCGGCGGTACGGCCCTTCACCCGGCCCCTCCAGCTCAGCCTCCTCGCCCAGGCGACACTGGAGTGCGGGGACCACGACGAGGCCGGACGCCTGGTCGGGACGGCCCGCGACGCCGCACGACGACTCGGTCTGCCCGTGCAGCGGGCGTACGCGCAGTGCGCCGAGGCCCGCCTCAAGGCGGCGGAACGGTCCCACGGGGCCTCGGCGGCGCTGTTCGCGAGCGCCGCCGAGACGTTCCGCGGTGCCGGGATGCCCGTGCAGTACGCCTGGACTCTCGTCAGCGGCGCGGGAGTACGAGAGGAGAGCCACGGCCGCGCCGCCGCTCTGGGCGACCTGGACACCGCCGAGGCGACGGCGCGCGTGGCCGGCGCGCACCTCGTCCTCGAGCAAGCCGCCCGGGCACGGGCCGGGCTCACCGACGACCCCCGGCCCGACGGGGGCCTCGCCGGCCTCAGCGACCGCGAACGCGAAGTCTGCCGCCTGGCGATGACCGGCCTCCGCAGCCGTCAGATGGCCGAGCGGCTCTTCCTCAGCCCGCGCACCGTCGAGACCCACCTCTCACGGATCTACCGGAAGCTCGGGGTGTCGTCCCGCGCCGCCCTCGCGGCCTACCTGCACCAGGCGGGCGAGGCGTTCTGACGCCGTGCGGCGCCGTGCCCCCGGGTCTGGGCGCGCCCGTACGCGGTCGGCAGCCCGGCGGCCGCCCTCTCCCGGGGCGGCGCCGGTGAGGGGGCTGCGGGTCGGCTCACGGTCCGCGCCAGAGGTTGGCGAAGGCGGAGTTCTCGATGGTCCGCCGCTGGCGGACGGCCTCCAGCTCCATGATCGCGTCATGGACGGCGGCGACGACGGCCGTGGCGGCCTCGTCGTCGAGACCGGGCTCGATGTCGGACGGTTCGTCGGTGTCGCTGTCGCCGATGCGGGTGCCGTCGCCGATGCCGACGGCGGAGGCGAGGGCCACCAGGACGGGTTCCCTCCGCTCCCAGCGGTCGACGGCGCTGTGGCGGGCCGCCGTGTCGACGGGCTCCACGCGTCGCGCGCCGAGCGTCAAGCGCCCCCCACGCTTCCGCGTGAGCTCGCCTTCCGCCTCCAGCGCGCTCTGGTACGTGGCCGAGAGGCCCTTGCCCCGCCGCCAGAGCCAGTCGTCGACTCCCTCGTAGGGCGTGGTCCGGACGATCCCGTCGGACGCCTCGCCGAGGAGCCGGTCGTCGAGGACGGACCCCACTCCCGGCACGACACGGTCGCCGTCCACGGTGACGTGTCCGTCACCGAGGAGGTCGATCAGCTCGGCTCCCGCGAGGGCGAGGGACAGGTCTCCCTGCCCGACGGAGGGCTCGTGCCCGGATCCCATGGCGATGATGAACAGGTCCCTCGCCGTGCTCATGCGGCTCCCCTCGCAGACGTCGACGTGGGCGCGCCCCGCCCCGCCCGGCTCCGGAGCCGCCGCAGCGGTGACACGCCGCCTCCTGCCAGTATGGTCCAGCGGCGAGGTCTGCGGGACGGTCCTGCGGCGCGAGGGTGCGGGCCTGCGAGGAGTGGCCGTCGGCAGGGGGCGTGGTCGGGGACTTCGAAACCCCCATGCGGGGTTCCAGGGCCGGCGCGTAGGATGCTCCACATCCCTCGTCGTCCAGCGGCCAAGGACACCGACAGCCGGGCAACCGGAGTCGGAAACCCGGGTTCAAATCCCGGCGAGGCAATCTCTCTGGCGCGTGCTCTACGCGGGCCCAGGCGGCGCCGGATCGGGAGGGCCTTACAGCGTGCAGCTGCCTCATGCGGCGTTGAACGCCCCCGACGTAGGGGTGGCGGCGTTTCCGGCGCGCCTTGCCGACGACGTGCGCACCGTCCTCGCGTACGTGCCGGACAGCTGTCTCGCGCCGGTGCAGCCCTTCGAGGTCGAGGTCGAAGGCGAGCCCTTGGCCATTCCCTCACGGATCTACAACGACGAGCCGGAACCCGGGTCGGAGCGATTGCTGACCGGAACCCAGCGCCTGATCGTGCAGTGTCTGTACTCCCGCCACAGTGATGGACGGATCCGTCAGCGCCGCCTCGAACAGATGGTGTCGTCGAGCGAGCCGTGGGTCGTGCCGTACGTGGTGCAACTGGCCGGAGAGTACGTCCTGGAAATCCTGGAGGCGATCGGGCGGGGGCTTCCCGGGCTCGCCGTCCCGGGCTCGGTTCAGCGTCGGCTCTACGGGGAGTTCATCTCGCGCAACGGGGCCTTCTTCGCGCGGACCGAGCGGCGCGTGGTGAGCTACTGGTCGTGCTACTACCGCCGGACGTACGAGGCGTTCGAGACGTACCCGGGGTGCGCGCTCATGGAGGAGTTCCGGGCCGCCGCGTCGGAGCGGGCCGGCGGAGGCCTGTCGCGCCACACGCCCCGCGGGCGGAAGTACCGCGCGTGAGGGCCGCTGCCGGTGAACGACGTACCGTCGGCGGACCGTCCGGGAGCAGGAGGTCAGGGCGCCCAGCGACGGAGAGACGCGGAACAAGCCCTGTCTGAACGGGACTTGAGTGGGCACACGCACACCATGACCGCTCTCAAGACCGCCGTCCTCGTCCTCGACAGCACCGATCCGGAACCCCTGGCCCGCTTCTACGCGGAGCTGCTCGGCGCCACCGTCGAGCCGAGCCCCGGACACCCCGAACTGCTGCTGGTCTCCGGGGCCGACGGAGTCGTCCTGGGTGTCCACCACGACTCCGGTCACGCCCCGCCCAGCTGGCCCCGGCCCGATGACTCCCAGCAGTCCCACGTGTGGATCGTGGTGGCTCCGGACGCCCTCGACGAGGCCGAACGGGACGCCATCTCGCTGGGGGCCCGGCCCCTGGAGGCCGAGACGAACGGGTCCAGGACGGACCGGCGCACCGATATGCGCCGCTTCATGGATCCGGCCGGGCACACCTTCGTACTGGCCCCCGTGGGCCGCCTTCCCACGTGACCCCTGGCGTCGCCCGCCCGCCCGGCTCCGTGATCGTGGCCGGGTGGGTGGCCGACCGGAGGCCGATGCGACGCGGCCTGTCAGCGATCGGCCGAGGTGATGGCCCGTGCCGTGGCGATCCACGACATCTCATGGCGATTGTCGGTGATCTCCGCGAAGGCACAGGCCGCCCGGGCCGCGGTCGGACGGCCCTTCCCTTGCGAGGGGGAGGACAGCAGAACCGACATGGCGGCCGAGAGCGACTTGAGAGCCATGTAGGGCGCGACACCGGAGGCCCCCCAGCCGAGCGGTTCGCCCCGCTCGATGGTCCGCCTGACGACCTTGAACGCCTGCCGCACACCGCCGAGCACGTCGATCTCGTCGTCGTTCAGGAGACGCTCGGCAGCCAGCTTGGCCATGAGCGCCTCGATCGCTCCCTCGGCGGCGGTCGCGCGTTCGAGACAGCTCCAGCCACTGTGCTCGGGTGTGGTGACGGGCGTGTGATGGCTCGTCAGCGCGTTCCACGTCTTCCAGATGGCGACGAACTCGCCGTACAGCCGCTGAAAGTCCTGGGCGGCGGAGAGCCCCATCTCGCGCTGCTTCTTGACCTGGTCCCAGCGGTCGGTGACACGGGTCGTGACCAGCCAGCCTCCACCGAGGGTGGCCACCACCGTGAGAAGGGGCGCACCTATCGACTCGATGAGCGACATGCTTCTCCTGACACGGGGCATCGGGAGTGCTCATTGAATCGTGCGGGGCCCTGAAGCGAAATGGGGCGGACAGCGGACGCGTCCGCAGGGCGGCTCGTCGCCGCCCGGGAGGCCGGATACGAGAACCCGGAGGCAGAGGTGACGATCGGGGCTCGCGCCGCCTGCGGAATGGGGGACCGCAGGCGGCGCTCCGGCCACCCTTGAGCGCAGCCGCCCGCGCGTGGGGTCGGAGGACGGCGGCGCGGCTCTCCGCCTGCCCGCGCAGCCACGGGTCACACCTCATCACCTCGGAGCTGCGGCGTACGAGAGCGCGTCGGCGGCTCCGCGCGGCGGTCAGGGTCCGGCGCACCGGCGCACCACATCAGCACGGTCCGTCGGGGCTTCGGGGAAGGGGGCGAGTCCGAGGAGGGCCAGCACCGCCTGCGCGGTGAGGCGGTGCCAGCGGCGGGCGTCTCGCAGCATGGTGTGGCCGCCTCGGGGCATCGGGATGCCCACGACGTGCGCCCCCGCGGCGCGGGCGCGAGCGAGGAAGGCCCAGGTCTCCGCGGCAGAGGTGACGCGGTCGGTCTCGTCATGGAGCGCGACGACCGTACGGCCGAGCAGGTGCGCGGTGGGCTCGCCCGACGGACACCACGGGGCGAGCGCGACGACGCCCACGACGTCGGGGCCGGCCGCGGCGCGCAGTGCGGCACGACCGCCGAGAGAGTGGCCGACCAGGACGACGGGCACGGGGCCGGTGAGCGCGCGCAGCTCCTCCAGGGCTCGTCCCGTGTCGGTGACGGGATGGGCGGCGTCGCCGTTCCAGCCGCGGTGCCGGTAGCGGACGTGGCCGACGAGGACCCCCTCGTGTGCCGTGGTGCTCGCGATCGTGGAGGCGAAGGGCCGCATCCGCCACGCGGGCAGGTTCATCCGGGAGAGCGGCCGCAGATCGTCGGCCCGGCCTCCGTGCAGGACGAGGACCGAGGCCCTGGCGCGGGACGGCGGCGTTCCGGTGGGGAGAAGGGCGAGAGCTGATCGTGGCATGGGCTGCGCTTTCGCTGCCGCCCGGCCCGCGAGGCGTCGGCGGGCGCGGCGGCCGAGGGGGAAGCCACCGGTACGAGCGTTTCGACGGGGACGAACCGGGTGTCCGGGACGGTCGTACGTCATCTCCTTCCACAGAAGCAGCGGCTACCGGCGGTGAGCGGCAAGGCCTGCATGTCCGGGGAGAGCAGTGGCGCGAGTGCCCCTGCCGTGTGGAGCACTCGTGCAGCGCCCTGGGCTGCCCGTCCCGCCTGCCACCCGAGGCCGTCGCGGTGGCCAGTCCCTGCTGCGGTCGGCTCCCTCATTGTCGCCCCGCACCGCCTTCCGCGCTGTTCACGCGCGCGTGAACACTGTCGGGGCCGGACTGCCGCTGCCCCTGCCGACCCGGCGCATCGGCCGGCCCCCGCAGGGTGTCGGGAGCGACGACAGCCGCGTCGTACGTCGGCGGTGTTCGAGCCGTTTGCGAGGGCGTTCGCGGGCAAGACGGAGCCCATGAGAGGCATCGACTCCGTCATAAGAACCGTGGCCCACGTGATCGCGGGCATCCTGGTCGTCTGGATCCTCATGGATCTGCTCGACGCCAACCGGGGCAACACCCTGGTCGGTTGGTTCCACTCCGCCGCCGACTGGCTCGCGGGCTGGTCGATCGGGCTCTTCGACGTCGCATCGCACAACTTCCAGGTGATCCTCGACTACGGCCTCGCCGCAGTCGTGTACGTGGTGATCGCGAACATCATCGCCAGCAGGGCCTTCGCCCGGGCGTAGCGCATGTGGCAGAAGCCCCCGGCCTGCGGTTCTCCGGTCGGGGGCTGGACTGCGTCGTAGGGGGCAGCGATCGTTGCCCGTGGGCGCTGAGCGAGTACGGCAACCCTGGCTGGGCGGACGAGCCGTCCTTGTTCAGCGCTTGGGCACGAGGTTCAGCGCTCCGGCACGAGCCCGCACGAGGGTGACATTCCGCCGGCCATTTGGCGACCACCCGGCCGGAAGTCTGACGCGTAACGCTTGACGCGGCTTGCTCGGAGCGCTGCCATGGGGTGGGGGAGGGGGCGTCCATGGCCGACGCGCACAACGAGGACGAAGACGAGGACCGGAGTGCCGAGGCGGGCCGTGCCCGGCCGGATGATCTACAGGGTGGACACGTACCTTCGGCCGCGGACCATGTGTGGGTGGCTGTGCTCGTCATCATCATCGTCGTGCTCATCCTGGTCGTCGTCCTGCCGCACCTCGACATGAACAACGGCGGTTCCACGACCCAGGACTGGGACACCGTCTGGCACTGAACCCGTACGGCCCTGCTGCCACGTCTGGCATCCAGCGTGACGGGTGGCCCTCCGACGGTGACCGTCAAGCCCCATAGCTCCACGCCCGTGGGGCTCACCGCACCGACGCCTCGCCGACCCCGCTCTGCCGTGCGGGCAACGAGCGGGACCGGCGGGGCGCCCGTCGGTGCCTCACAGCACCAGGCGGCCGATCTCCTGCGGGTCGAGGCCGGTCAGGCGGGCGATGCGGGGCGCGGGGATGCCCGCGGTGAGCGCCCGGTGGACGAGACCCTCCCAGTCCTGGGTGGTCTCCCGGAACTGCAGGAGCTCGGCCTCCATGTCGGTGACCGAGCGCGGCGCGCACGCCTGCTCGACGCGTACCGTCTCGTCGGGGCTCAGCGGGATCGGCAGCTGTTCGGCACCCTCGGGGATGAACTCCGCGGCGTCGAACGGCAGGATCCTGACCTCCTCCGAGGAAGCGGAGACGCCGTGCGCCTGGAGCCAGCCGTGCACGGCCGGGGTCTCGGAGCACTCCAGATCGCCGACTGCGGCGAGCGCCGCACCGAGTCGCGGGTGTCGTTCGGGCAGGAGGAACAGAAACGCGTCATCGGCCATCGCGTGGAATTCGCCTTCGCTCGTGGAGGACTGGCCCCTGATGCTAACGCCGCCCGTGAGCGCCGGAGACCAGGGCCTTCGGCGGTGAGCAGGGGGAAGTCAGATGTTCGGTGAGGGGAGCAGCCGAAGGCGGGCGTGGTGCGGCGAGGCCACCGGCGGGCGATCGATGCGCTGGGGTCCAAGTACCCCACCGGGTACGCGAAACACCCAGGAGCACGCGTCCTTCTCCGCCGGTCCGCGCGCCGCGTCCGGCGACGCGGCGCGCCCGGTCCGGTGCCATGGACGGATCGGCCCGGTGCGAAGCACGGATCGGCTCAGTCCGACACACCGACCGGCGCGCTCCGGCACACGCCGACGGGACCGTCGACCCGCGGGGCGGGGCGGCGTCCGACGGTGCTCAGGCGGCGAGGGCGCGGGGGAGTGTCGGGTGACAGTCGATGAAGGCGTCGATGCCGACGATGAGGATCGCGCGCATCACCGCCTCCGTGGGAGCGGCCAGGCGGATCCACCCTTGGGCCGCGGTGAGGATGTGATGACTGGTGATGAGGATGTTGATGCCGCTGGAGTCCATGAACGTGACCCGGCTCAGGTCGACGACGACGCGGGGGCACACGCCCTCGCAGGCCGAGGCCAGCGCCTCCGCGAGGAGAGGGCCGGTGGCGTGGTCGACCTCGCCTGCCGGGGACACGACGAGGATGCCGTCGGACCCGGTGGTGACGGCGACCGTGAGCTTCCCGGGCCCGACCGTGTGCGGGGGGTGGACGTGATCCGGCGCAGACATGA
Organism: Streptomyces sp. NPDC002232; assembly: GCF_042890295.1. Classification (NCBI taxonomy): domain Bacteria; kingdom Bacillati; phylum Actinomycetota; class Actinomycetes; order Kitasatosporales; family Streptomycetaceae; genus Streptomyces; species Streptomyces sp. NPDC002232. The sequence goes on from NZ_JBIARV010000004.1 coordinate 1,010,608, forward strand.
GGCGATCCTGGCATACTCCGTTTCCGAAGTGCAGGGCTCCGGACGTGGTCCGTCGGCGGTGGAGGAATCTCGTTCCGCCTCGGGAACGAGACATGACGTGCCGACACGCGGGTATCCGGGCCCTTGGGACGCGGGGGGCGGGGGAAACGGCTGTGGACACATCAGAAGCGGGACGGCATATCGTCACCGCCGTGCCGGGGGAGGTCCCTCATCAGGTCGTGACACTGCCGGCTGATGACACGTGTATGGGTCAGGCCCGGCGCGTCGCCACCGATTTCCTCACCCGGGCGCGGGTCGACCATGGTCTCGCCGTGACGGAGAAGGCGGAGGATCTGACCCGCCTGGTGGTCAGCGAGCTGGTCACCAACGCCCACAAGTACGTGGGGGGACCGGTCCTGATGGAGCTGTCCGTCGTGGACACGCACATCGAGGTGGTCGTACGGGACCGGGGTACGGATCTGCCGGTGGCGCGCACCGCCGACGCGGGAAGGGTCGGACAGCACGGGCTGGAGATCGTGATGGCCGTCGCTCAGAGCGTCGTGGCCCGGCGCGAACCGGGCGGCAAGAGCGTCACAGCGCGCCTGCCGCTCGAGTAGGCGGTCGGGCGTCCTCGGCGGCGGGACGCGTCCCGCCGCCTGGTGGTCCTCACAGGGTCCCCCCTCGTACAGCCACCCGCCTCACGGGGCGACCACACAGCGTGCCAGCAGCGTCGTCCCGGGGGATCGGGAGCAGGGGGCCGGTCACGGCTGGGTCGCCGCGACCTTGAGGCCGAACCCGATCAGGACGACGCCCGTGACGCGGTCCATGGCGCGACGGACGGAGGGCTTCTGGAAGAAGGCACGGGCCTTGGCCAGGAGCAGCACGTAGCCACTGAGCCATGCGGCGGTCAGCACCGCGTGGATGAGGACCAGCAGCGCCATGCCGGTGTGCGGGGACAGGCCGGGCGGGGCCAGCGTCGGCAGGAGGCCGGTGTAGAAGACGGCGATCTTGGGGTTGAAGAGGTTGCTGACCAGGCCGGTCCGCCAGGCGCCACCGGCAGGCACGGCGGCGTGCGGTGCGTCGGCGCTCGGTGTCCGGTCGCGGCGACTGTGGACCAGCGCCTGGACACCGAGAAGGACCAGGTAGGCGGCGCCGGCCAGCTTGATCACGGTGTACGCGACGGCCGACGCGGCCAGTACCGCGGCCAGGCCCACGACCGTGAGGACGCCCCACACCAACAGTCCCGCGGTGATGCCACCGGCCGTTCGCAGCCCGTCCTGCCAGCCTGCGGAGACGGCCCGTTTCGTCACGACGGCCATGTCCGGCCCGGGCACCACGGTCAGCACGGCGAGCACACCGGCTGCGGTGAGAAACGGCATGATCATGCCTCCAGTCTCACATCCGGTGGGACGGGTCCGGGGGCGGGTTCAGGCCGCGGACCGTGCCGGTTCCTGAGGTGCCGGGCGCGAGGGATCAGGTCAGCGACGGCGGAACCCAGGCGTGGTGACGCAGGATCATCCGTGCGGCGGCCCGGGACGGTGTCAGGCGCATCGCCGTGTTCCGCAGGGTGACGGCCAGGGGGTGGGACAGCTGCTGGCCCATGCGTCCGGCCTGCCGGGCGGCTCGCGCCACGGCCTGGCTCCGCGGCCGGCGCTCGGCGTCGTACCGGGCGAGAGCGGTCTCGACGGTGGACTCGGCGCGGAGGGCGGCGGCCAGGGTGACGGCGTCCTCCAGGGCCTGGCAGGCTCCCTGTCCCAGGTGGGGGGTCATCGCGTGGGCCGCGTCACCGAGCAGCGCGATCCGCCCGACCGTGTAGGAGGGGAGAGGCGCGCGGAGCTCGTTCACGTCGTGGTGCAGCACGTCCTCGGGCCGGGTCGCGTCGAGCAGTGCGGGGACGGGGTCGTGCCAGGTGCGGAAGCGTCGGCGCAGTTCGGCCGGCGGGTCGGCGAACCGCGTTCCCGCGGGGAGGCTGAGGACGGCGTGCCACTCGGCCCTCCCGTCCAGGAAGGCGATGTGCCCGAACTCCGCACCCCGGCCCCATGTCAGCTCGAAGTCCGTCCGCAGATCGACCGCGTGCTCGGTGATCGCGCGCAGCACCGCCGAGCCGCTGTGGACCGGGCCGGGGTGGTCCGGGAAAAGCCGGCCGCGCACCTTGCTGCCGATGCCGTCGGCCGCCACCACCAGATCGGCCTCGAGGACGCTGGCGCCGTAAACGACCTGCACGGTCCCCGAGCCGTTCTGCTCGACCGTGGCCGCCTCGGAACCGATCACCAGGGACCCGGCGGGCACGGCCTCGCGCAGCAGCCGGTGCAGGACGGAGCGGGGGACCCCCTGGATCGGCGTGCCGACCGCCCGCCCCAGCACCGAGCCGTCCATCCGGGTCAGCCAGCCGCCCCGGGGCGTACGGGTGCCGCCGCTGTACTGGCCGCGCGACGCGTCCCGGACCGCCCCGCCGACACCGAGTGCGTCCAGGGCCCGCAGGCCGTTGGCGGCCAAGGAGATGCCGGCCCCCGCGTCCTCCGGCATGGACGAACGCTCGAGGACCGTCACGTCCCATCCGATGCGGTGCAGGCCGATGGCGGCGGCCAGCCCGCCGATGCCCGCTCCGATCACCACTGCCGTGTTCCCCATGCCGGCGCCCCATTTTCTACAGGTGTAGAAGTCGACTCTATCGTGAGTCTCTACGGGTGTAGAAAGGGGGCATGGCTTCGGAACGGCGCACCCTCCTCGCAGACGCGGCTCTCGACGTCCTCGCCGACGAAGGGATGCGCGGCCTGACCCACCGCGCGGTCGACCGCAGGGCAGCCATGCCGCCCGGCACCACCTCGGCCTACTACCGCACCCGCGCCGCGCTGCTGACCGGACTCGTCGCCCGCCTCGTCCAACTCGACCAGGCGGAGCTCCACGACGCGGCCGACGCGCTTCCGCGCCTCCGCACCGTCGAGGACCTGGTCGACGGCATGGCGGCGCTCACCCGGCAGCGCCTCACGGGAGAGGGCCGTCGGCGTTCCCTCGCCCGCCACGCCTGCGCCATCGAGAGCGTGCGGGACGAAGAACTGCGCGAGATCCTCGTGCCCCGCGAGAACGCCGGCCGCGAAGCCGTCCGGCGGTTCCTCGCCCAGCACGGCGTGGCAGACGTGGAGAACCGCACGCACACGCTGTTGACCTGCGTGGACGGCCTGGTCTTCGACCGGCTGGTGAACGGCGGCGAAGTCCAGCGCGAGGCTCTCGAAGGACTGGTCACCGCCGCGCTGCGATAGGTCTGCGACCTGCACCGGTCCCCCCGTGATCGGTGGTGAGACAGCTCCACGGCCCCCACGCCCACGCGCCGCCGTCGCTGCGGTTGGCGGGCCCGAACGTGGGCAGAGGCGAAACGACGAGCGGATGCGGTCGCCCCGGCCCGTTCGTTAGAGGACCCACGCCGAACACGTCCCGGCGGTCCACGCCACCGCCGACGGCGACCCCGCATCGGTCGGCCCGACGACCGCGCGCTCCTCGGCAGCGACGCATCGGCCACGCGCCCGCGCTCCTCCGAGCCCGCGCGCCGCGAGCCCGCCGCTCCGCCCGCCGAGGCCGAGCCGTCCCGGCCCCGACGACGACACGGCCGGGTGCCGGACGAAGAGCGCGAGCGCCGCGGCCGGTCCGGCGCCCGCTGGGAGCGCGTACCGCCCCCGTCCGAGACCAGGGCCGAGGCGCCCGAGGAGGAGGTAGGGCCGATGGATTCACCCGCCGACTCCGGCCCCCCGCAACCGCCGCCCGAAAAGCGTGGCCGGCCCCCGGACGCCGCACGGCGCGCGGGAGACGGGGAACCGCGAGCGGCCGCCGTGATCCGGCACCGCCGGCTGCGGACGTGCGTGGCGGCGGTGCTCCTGACACTGGCCGTCCTCCTGGCCCCGGTCGGCGTGGCGGCCTCCTGGGCGAGTTCTCAGATCAACGACGTCGACCGCTACGCCCAGACCGTCGCGCCCCTGGCCCGTGATCCCGCCGTCCAGGAGGCGATCACCAACCGGGTCACCGATGAGGTCGTCGCGCGCGTCGACGTGCACCGGCTGAGCGCGTACCTCGCCCGGGTCCTCGACGATCGCGACGCACCCCGATTCCTCGTGGACGCGGCCCGGTCCTCGGACGGACAGCTCAGGAGCGCCCTCAGGACGGGCGTGCGGTACGTGGTGGACAAGGCCGTGACCAGCGACGCCTTCGCACAGGCCTGGAACCTGGCCAATCGGGGGGCCCACACCGCCGCGGCGAACCTCCTGACGGGCGACGGCGGCGGTGCGATCGAGATCAAGGGCGACGCGGTGGAACTGGACGTCGGGGTCGTCGTGGAGGAGATGCAGCAACAGGTCATCGGAACGGTGCTCGTGAACGCCGACCAGATCCCCGGAGCGGACACCTCCCTCGTGCTCCTGCGCAACGACCGGGTGAGCGAGGTGCGGGACACGGTCCGGTGGCTCGGCGTCCTCGGACCGTGGCTGCCGGCCACGGTCGTCGTCCTCGCCGGCACCGGCCTCTGGGCCGCGCCGTCGCGGCGGAGGGCGCTGATGGGCGCGGCCGTCGGTACGGGTGTGACGATGTGCGGTCTGCTCGTCGGGCTCTCCGTCCTGCGGCAGCTGTGCCTGGACGCGGTGCCCCCGGCCGTCACCTCGCACGCCGCCGTGGCCGCCGTCTACGACACCCTCGTCAGATTCCTGCGACAAGCCACGGGGACCGCGCTCGTGATCGCCGTGGTCGTGGCGCTCGCCGGCTACCTGTACGGTCCCGGCCGGGGTGCCGTCGCCGTGCGGTCGGCCGCGGGCCGGGGCGTGGGAGCCGTCGGCGCCGCACTCGTCCGCAGGGGAGGGGACACCGGCGGTGCCGGCGCGTGGCTGCGCGCGCACGGCCGCCTCACCACGGTCGTGGTGGCCGCGGCCGGAGTCCTGACCCTTCTGCTCTGGAGCTACCCCACTCCCGCCGTCGTGGTGGTCGTGCTGGTCTGCGTCCTGCTCGTCCGAGCGCTCCTCGGCGTCCTCGCGGCCGCCCACGACGGCGGGGGACGGCGGACGCTTCCCGTGGCGCCTCCCGACGCGGAGCCGTGATCGCTGTGAGCCGTGCCGTGCGCGTGTGCTGCGTGTCCGGGGGCTGGGCGGGGTATGGGGGCAGGTGCCGCTCCGTTCGGTTCCTCCGGTCGTGGACGCGTGCGGCCGGCGCGATGGCGTGCCGCCTGAAGGCCTGGTGGGAGGGGGAGTGGTCCGTACCAGGGGTGCGGCGTGGCGTACGGTTCGTTCCGGGGCTTGTCGGTCGAATGGCCGGTCGAGCGCGCGGGCCGGGCAGCGGTCGAGAGGTGGGGTACATGGATGGATCCGCTGGGCGGGGGGCGACGGACTCCCCCGCGGACGAGGGCTGGGACGGGCGTCTGCACGCCCTGTGGCTCGCCGCGGACCTCATGGACGACGTCACGGGACTGGCGGACAGCGTCTACGCGATGCTGCTGTCACGGCCCGGTGTGGTGTCGGTGGTCGGCACCCGTTGGAACGGGCGCCGGTTGACGTACCTCCGCACGGCGACGGCACGGGCCCCCATGGCAGTGACCCGGCGTCCGCCCTTCACGGACTGGACCGAGCCCGTCGTCCGGCCGGGGACGGGCGCGGCCGAGGCGGGCGGCGGCCCGGTGGTCCTGGAGCACACGGGACCGGCGGTCGCCGAGGCCCTCTGGCCGGGCGGGCTCGTACCGGAGGGAGAGCCCGTCGCCGCGCTGGAGTGCGCCTTCCCCCTGGCGGGGGAGGACTGGGCGACGCTGTGGGTCGGGCTCGACCGGTCGCCGGGCGAGCGGGACCCCCTGCGCGGCCAGCTGGTGCAGGTCGCGCAGGTGCTCGCGACGAGCGACGCGCGGCTCCTCGCGCGCCGCGAGCACGAGCGGCGGCAGGTCGAGGACGCGCTGCTGGCGGAGGCGTCGCTCCAGATGGACACCAGTCTCGACGTGGAGGAGACCCTCCGACGGATCGCCCGGCTCGCCGTGCCCGCCGTGGCGGAGGGGTGCCTCGTGCACCTCTTCGACCGGGCGGGGGTGCTGCGACCGGTCGCGTCGGCGCACGTGGCCGCGTTCGCCCAGGGATGGCTGCGCGACCTGGCCGGTGACGACGACTGGCTGGTCAAGCTGCTCAGAGTCAGCTCGGAGCGGCGTGACACCACTCACGTCGGCGCCGACGACCTGCGGGACAGCCCCTTCAGCGCCGTGCCCGACGTCGGCGCCGTCCACCACCTCAGCGTCACTCCGCTGCGGGCCCGGGGCCGCAGCCTGGGCACGCTCACCTTCCTCCACCACCGGCCGGACGCACCGGTCGCCACACCCCGGCTGCTGGCCGACCTGGCGGGCCGGGCCGCGCTGTCCATCGACACCAGCCTGCTGTACGAGAAGCGGCGCACCGACGTGGAGGTGCTCCAGCGCCACCTCTTGCCCCGCGCGCTGCCGGAGGTCCCCGGGCTGCGGCTGAGCAGCGCCTATGAGGTCGCCGACCCCAGCCTGGACGTGGGCGGCGACTTCTACGACGCCGTGGCCGTCGGTGACGGGGTGGCTCTGCTGATCGGCGACGTGTGCGGGCGCGGCGCGGCGGCGGCCGCCGTCACCGGCCTGGCCCGGCACACCCTGCGCACGCTCCTACAGGAGGGCGCGTCGCCCGGCATCGCCCTGACCCGCCTCAACGAGACGCTCATCGCCGAGGGCACGGCACGCTTCGTGACCGCGCTGATCGCGCTGCTGACGCCCGCCGACGAGGGCGGCTGGGACGTCGAGATCGCGGTGGCCGGGCATCCGCGGCCCCTGGTGCGCCGAGCCGGGGGACGGACGGAGGAGGTGGAGGGCGCGGGAGTGCTGCTGGGCACGTTCCCCGGCACCCACTACCGGTCCGTACGGATGGTCCTGGAGCCGGGGGCGTCCCTCGTGATGTTCACGGACGGGCTGACCGAGGCGAGGGGCGCCGACGGAGCCTTCTTCGAGACGCGCCTCCCCGACGCGGTCGCCCGCTGCGTGGATGGCGGCCCCGACCCGGCGGGGCGCCTGGCGGCCGCGGCATCGGCCTTCCGGCACTCGGGCGACGACGACACCGCCCTTCTCGTAGCGACGGCAGAGGAAAGACGATCGTGACGCAGACGCACGCCCCCGGGTCGGGGACCGGACCCGCAGTCGAGACGGAACCTGCCGACGGGCAGGTGAACAGCCAGGTGATCGACCGTCGTCGCGTCCTGGTCGTCGAGGACTCCCAGGAGGACGCCGAGGCCATAGAGCGGGCCCTCAACCGCACCCACCCGCATCTCGTCCTGGAGTTCACCCACCGCGCGGACGGCCTCGTGGAGCGCCTCACCAGCGGCTCCCTGCTCCCGGGCATGATCCTTCTGGATCTGAACATGCCCGGGGTGAGCGGTCACAGCGCGCTGGCGTCGATCCGCGCCTGCCCGGCGCTGTCCGCGGTGACGGTGGTCGTCTTCACGTCCTCGACGGCACCCGCCGAGGAGGACGCCTGCTATGCGGCGGGAGCGGACAGCTACGTCTACAAGCCGGTGAACTTCGAGCTGTTCCGTACGGTCCTGAAGGGCGCCGTGGACTTCTGGCAGGAGTCCCCGGGCCGCGGCGGGTCCGCGGCGGGCGGAGCCTGACCCTGAGCGACGTCCGGCCCGGGGCGTCAGCTGACGGCCCCCACACCGGGCCGCGCCGAGGGGCGATGGGGGCATGGCTGACCTCTGGTGCATCATCGCCTGTTCCCTCGTAGTCCCGATACGGGCCAGCGCATGCCGTCAGAGCAGCCAGAACCAGCATCAAGCTGTCGACGCACGGCCTCGGCCTAGTCGCCGGGCTCCGCCGGTGCCTCGCCGAGGGTGAAGAAGAAGGCGGTGCCGGAGCCCGGTTCGCTCTCCAGCCACAGGCGTCCGCCGTGGCGTTCGACGATGCGCTTGACGACCGCCAGGCCCACCCCCGTACCGCCGCCGTGCTCGGTCGGTCCGTGGAGGCGGCGGAACAGGTCGAACACGTCGGACTGTAGTTCCGGACGGATGCCGATGCCGTTGTCCCGGACGACGACCGCCCGCTCCGTCTTCCCGGCGTCCGCCTCCGTGCCGCCCTGGGCCGGGACGTCCTCCACGCTGATGCGGACCATGCGGTCGGGGCGGTCGGCGGCGTACTTCGCCGCGTTGACCAGCAGGTTCACCAGGATCTCGTACAGGCGGGTCGGGTCGGCGGTGACGCGGGGGAGCGGAGCGTCCCGCACGACGCGGACGCGTTCCTCGGCGAGCCGGGGTCCCGCGACGTCCAGGGCCGCGTCCACCGACTCGTCGAGGTCGACCTCGACCCGCCGCAGGCCGGCCTGACCGAGACGCGCGTAGTGCAGGAGCGAGTTCAGGAGCTCGTCCATCCGGCCCGCCAGCCGCTGGATGGACTGGAGCCGGCGGACGCTCGTGGGATCCAGGTCCCCGCCGGCGTCCTCCATGGTGAAGGTGGCCGCGTTGGAGATGCCCCGGAGCGGCTCCTTCAGGTCGTGGGCGGCGGCATGGGCGAAGGAGTCGAGGTCCGTGTTGCTCATGCGGAGCTCCTCGTTGAGGACCGCGAGCTCCTCCGCGTGCCGGAGCACCAGCCGGGTCAGCATCCGGCCCAGCTCCACGGCGGCCGCCTGCTCGCGCGGCTTCCAGGGCAGCGAGCGGCCGCGCATGACGGAGCGGAAGACCTCTCCCGAACCGCGCGGGGTCAGGCGCTCGCCACGCGGCCCGACCCGCACCGGTGTCGCGGGGTCGGTGGCCCACTTCCGGGGCATCGGGCGCTCCGCGCGGAACCAGGCGAGGAAGTCGCCCGGCGACGTCAGCCGCACCAGCAGGACACCCGCGGGACCCTCTTCGATCCCCGGTACGCTCACCTGCTCGTCCGCCAGGCACTCACCCAGCCGGTCCGTGGCCCACACGGCCCCGGAGTCCATGCCGGCGGCCCGCTCCCGCAGCTGCGCCACGAGCGCGGCGGGGACGGGGACGCCGGTGGTGACCGACCGGTCACCGCGGACGAGGACGGCCGAGTCCGCGCCGACCAGGGCCCGGACGGCGGGTCCGTGCGCGGGCAGCGACATCTCCACGTCGGCGTCGAGGAGTTCCGCCACCGATGCCGCACTCGCGGCGGCCCCGGCCAGCGCGTCGGCGCGCTCGCGCTCCTCGATGGCGGCGAGCTGGAGCGAGAACGCCGCCGCGAACAGTTCGCAGGCGGACCGCACCTCGGGCGCGGGCCGGACGGGCCCGGAGCCGTGGCAGGCGATGAGGCCCCACAGGCGGCCCTCGCGCATCACGGAGACGGACATCGACGAACGGACGCCGATGTTGCGCAGGTACTCCAGGTGGAACCCGGACACCGTGCGCAGCGCGGCTCCCGAGAGGTCGAGCGGCAGGCCCGTGGCGACCCGTACGGGGGGCACCAGGCCGACGGTGGGGTCGTCGACGTCCCCGATGACCCGGATCCAGTTCTCCTCGTACAGGCGCCTGGCCTGCGGGGGGATGTCGGTCGCCGGGAACCAGAGGCCCAGCCAGGACTCCCAGGTGTCCGTCACGTCCTCGGCGAGGACCTCGCCCGGCCCGTCGGGGCCGTCGAAGCGGTAGGCGACGACCCTGTCGTACCCGGTCAGGGCCCGGATCTCGCGCACGGCGGCCCGGCAGCTGTCCAGGACGTCGACCGTCGACCGCAGGCGGGCCAGGGCGCGCCGGATCCCCTGGTAGAAGCCGCTGAAGCGGAACTCCTGGCCCGCCTCGCGCGGCTCGAACTCCAGGACGACCAGCGCTCCGGACCGGTGCACGGACAGGTCGAAGGCGCGCCGCCCGTCCTCGGGCCCCGCCTCCACCTGTAGGGCGCAGGCCTCGCCGTCCTCCCCGACGCTCTGGCACGCCTCCGCCCAGTCCTCCACGGCCAGCACCCGGGTGACGTGCGCGCCGACCAGCTCCGCCGCCGGGACTCCGAGCACGTCGAGCGTGTTGGCGGCGGCGGTGTCCACCACGCCGCCGTCGGCCGCCACGGCGAGCAGCGTCCCGTGCGACTGGACGCCCCCCAGCAGGTGGATGGGCTCGCGCACGCACTCGGACAGATCGAATCCGCCCGGCATCGCCGACTCGGCGTCCCGCGCCCTCGGCGACAGCCAGTCCTCCGACACCCGTGATCGCCTCCTGAAGTCGAACGTGCCCCGCAACCGCCCCATCCTGTCACCCGACGCGCACGGAGTCGCACCGGCGGTCCGGACCGCCGGTGCGCGAGGCCTCGCGGAACCGCGCACCGACCCTGCCGGCGCCCCGTCCCGCGCACCGCCTCAGGGGGTGCGGGCGCCTCGCCCGGGACGGCGGGCCCTCCCGCGTACGCCTCAGAGGGTGCGGGCCGCCTCGCCCGGGACGGCGGCCCTTCCGGACGGGCGGGCGCCCGGACCCTGGGGCGGGCCGGGCAGACGGGCCGCGCCCAGCACGCCGAGCAGGCAGATCGCGGCCGCCACGGCGCAGGCGATGTGGAAGCCCCACATGAAGCTCTCCTGGACGGCGTCGACCAGCCGCGGCCCGCCCGCGGGCGGGGTGACCGCCAGGGACAGCGCCGAGGCGACGGACTCCTGCCCCGCGTGCAGGGCGGGTGGGGGCAGCGTGCCGAACGCCGTGCCCGGCAGGTGATGGGCGTACAGCGAGGTGAAGACGCTGCCCAGGACGGCGACGCCCAGCGTCCCTCCCGTCTCGCGCGTCGCGTCGTTGACCGCTGAACCGATGCCCGCCTTCGCCGGGGGCAGGACGCTGAGGATCGACTCGGTGGCCGGTGTGGTGGTCAGGCCGAGGCCGAGGCCCATGAGCACCATCTGCCCCACGATCGCGCCGTAGGGCATGGAGGCCGGGGAGAGGGCGATCCAGCCGAAGGCCGAGGCGAGGAGCGTCAGACCGGCCATGACCGTCGACCGGGTCCCCGCTCGCACCGCCAGCGCCGCTCCGCCGACGGAGCCGATGGCGATGGTCAGCGCCACGGGCAGGATCCGCACACCGGTCGACAGGGTTCCGTAGCCGCGGATCAGCTGGAAGTACTGGGTCACCAGGAAGATGAATCCGAACAGCGCGAAGAAGGCGACGGTGACCGATCCGCTGGCGGCCGAGAAGGCCGGAGTCCGGAACAGCGACACGTCGATCATCGGGGTCTCCCGTCGCTTCTCCACGGCGACGAACAGCACGACGAGTGCTCCGGACGCCAGGAATCCGGCGAGGGTGCCGGGAGCGGTCCAGCCTCTCTCGGGTCCTTCGATGATCGTGTACACGAGCAGGCCGATGGCGGCCGTGGACAGCACGAGTCCCGGGACGTCGATGCGCGCCTGGCCGGGGGCGCTGGATTCGGGCACCCGGAGCCATGTCGCGACGAGGGCGAGGACGGCGACCGGTACGAGTGCGAAGAAGACCGACGACCAGCTGAAGTGCGCCAGGAGAACGCCGCCGACCACCGGTCCGAGCGCGACCCCGAGCCCCGTCACGGCTCCCCAGACGCCGATGGCCTTCGCGCGTTCCCGACGGTCGGGGAAGGTGTTGGCGATGATGGACAGCGTGGTCGGGAAGATCACCGCCGCACTCGCTCCCATGAGGAAGCGGATCAGGATCAGCGCGCCCGCGGAGTCCGTCAGACCGCCCAGGAAGCTCGTCAGGGCGAAGCCGGCCAGGCCCGCCAGCAGGGCGGGCCGTCGGCCGAACCGGTCCCCGATCGAGCCGGCCGTGAGCACCAGGGCCGCGAAGGACAGGTTGTAGGCGTCGACGATCCACTGGAGGTCGCGCGTCGAGGCATCCAGCCGGCGGCTGATCTGGGGGAGGGCGACGTTGACGATCGTCGTGTCCAGGGTGATGGCCAGAGCGGCCAGGCAGACCGTGCCGAGAACGATCTTCTGCCGTGAAGCGGGGAGGGAAGACATCGTTACCTCCGGTCCAGCCGTATGTTGACAACGGCTACATGGACATGACGTGATAATTTCACCGAATGGTGACATCGTCAACATGAGGGGAAGGAGACGCGATGGAGAAGCGGGGGTACCACCACGGGAACCTGCGCCACGCCCTGGTCGAAGCCGGCCTGTCCCTCGCCCGCACCGGGGGGCCGGGGTCCGTCGTCCTCAGGGCGGCGAGCCGCGAGGCCGGGGTCTCCCACAACGCCGCCTATCGCCACTTCGAGGACCGCGAGGCGCTGTTGGCGGCGGTGTCCCGGCGCTGCATGGACGAGCTCGGCGGTCTCATGAGCCGGAGGCTGTCCGCCGTGCCGGAGCGCCCCGAAGGGTCCCGGGCATGGGCGTGGGCGCGCCTCGACGCCCTGGGTGCCGCGTACGTGGAGTTCGCCCGCACCGAGCCGGGGTGGTTCCGGACCGCCTTCGCCGCGACCGCCTCGCACGCGCCGGTTCCGCCGCAGGAGTCCGACGCCGCTCCGCACCCGTTCCTCCTTCTCGTACGGTGCCTCGACGACCTCACCGCGACGGGGGCGGTCCCGGCCGAGCGGCGCCACGGATCGGAGTACGCCGCGTGGTCCGCGGTGCACGGTCTGAGCCATCTGCTCATCGACGGGCCGCTTCGCGACCTGCCGGAGGAGGAGGTCCAGCTGGCCCTGAGCACGACGCTCTCGGTCGTCAGCCGGGGGCTGTGACAGGCCTCGAAGAGCACCACCTGGGGCGCACTCGGCTCCCGGGCGGCCCGCCGCCGGTCAGTGCGCGGCCCGTCGCGGCCGACGGGGGCTGGGCTCGGCGCACGACACGCACGTCGTCGCCGCCGGTCGGATCTCCAGCCGCTCGGGCGGGATCGTCCCGCCACAGGCCTCGCACCGCCCGTAGGTCCCGAGCTCGACCCGCTGGAGGGCCAGGTCCAGGTCGCCGAGGTGTTCGCGTGCCTGCTGCATCAGGGAGGCCACATGGGCGCGCTCGAAGGCGGTGGTGCCTCCCTCGGGGTCGTGCTCGTCGTCCACCGCCACCAGGGCGTTCGCCGCGACGATCCCGTCGAAGTCCCGGCCGAGCGCTGTCATCCGCGCCAGCGTGTCGGCGCGGTCGGCCGCCAGCCGCTCACGGGCGGCGACCGGTCCGGACGGGCCGCGCTCGGCAGGGTTCTCGGCAGGGCCGGGCGCGCGCCGACCGGTGCTGCTCATGCGTACGACAACCGCATCGCGTGGCCCGGCCATTCCCGCCGCACTCCGGCCGCTCCGGCCTCCGGACCTGCACGCCGCCCGAGGATCCCGCGCCACCCCCGCTTCCCGTCGTGAGCGATCCGTTAGTGGGACGCAAGCGGCGCCGGACACGATGAGGGCTGCCTCAGGGCGAGGACGGCGTCGCCGGGCCGGACCCTTCTGATCATGGGAGAACGTGGTGAAGTTCCAGAAGTACCGGAAGCTCAAGGCCGGCGTCATGGCGGTGGTCGCCGCCGCGACCCTGGCGGTGGCGACGGCCCCGGCGGAGGCCTCGAACTGCAAGTTCGGCGGCGTCACCATCAACTGCGACTACCCGGTCACCGAGTACGGCTTCAGCAACGGCGCACTCCAGCAGTTCGTCATCGGCACGGACTCCGCGGTGTGGACCCGCTGGACCAACCCGCAGCGGACCAACTGGTCCAGCTGGGAGTCGATGGGCGGAGAGGCCCGGTCCGGCGTGAAGGTCAAGCAGCACTTCACGCAGGACTCCATCCTCATCGGAATCGTCGGCACCGACGGCAACTGGTGGTCGAAGTACCGCCAGCCCAGCGGGACGTGGAACGCCTGGCAGCGGTACGGGGTGAGCTTCCCGTAACACCGCCGGGGTCGTCCGAGGGGCCGGGGGTCCCTCACCCCGCCGACCGGGACGGAAGCGGAGGTCCGGCGGGAGGGAACGGCGCCGGTGCGGCCACCGGCGCCTTTCGGCCCCCGGGCGCAGACGTGCCTGTCCCCGCCCCGGGCGCCGTCGGATATGGTCCTGGTCGCCGATGGCCCGACCGAGGGGACTGGGATGTCCGACAGAGAGTACACGCACGGCGGCACGACGACCGTGCCCGCCGACAGAGGCACCGCGGAGGAGCGGATCCACCGCATACGCCGGCGCCTGGAGCGCCTCATCGGCGTCGCGGCGACCGAGGGCAACACCCTGCGCCCCCTGCGCAACGGGGACCAGATCTTCACCGCGATGCTGGACGCGATCGCCGGCGCGCGGCACACCGTCGACATGATGACCTTCGTCTACTGGCGGGGCGACATCGCGCGGCGGTTCGCCGACGCGCTCACCGACCGGGCCCGCGCGGGAGTGAGGGTGCGGCTGCTCCTCGACGGGTTCGGCAGCCGCCTGATCGAGAGGGACCTGCTGGACCGGATGAGCGCCGCCGGAGTCGAGGTCGCCTGGTTCCGCAAGCCTCTCTACCTCTCGCCGCTCAAGCAGAACCACCGCTGCCACCGCAAGGTCCTCGTCGTCGACGAGCTGACCGCGTTCACCGGAGGCGTCGGCATCGCCGAGGAATGGTGCGGCGACGCGCGCAACCCCGCCGAGTGGCGGGACACCCACGTCGAGGTCCAGGGCCCCGCCGTGGACGGCATCGCCGCCGCCTTCGCCCAGAACTGGGCCGAATGCCACGCGGACCTCTTCGACGAGCGCGACCGGTTCGTGAGCCACCCCCCGACGGGCAGCGCCATCGTCCAGGTCGTCCGCGGCTCGGCCAGCGTCGGCTGGCAGGACATGCAGACCCTGATCCGCGTGATCCTCGAATCGGCGGAGGAGCGGATCCGTCTGGCGACCGCCTACTTCGCCCCGGACGACTACTTCATCGACCTGCTCTGCGCCACGGCCCGCCGAGGCGTGGAGGTCGAGATCCTGCTGCCCGGCCCCCACACCGACAAGCGGGTGTGCCAGCTGGCCGGGCAGCACCACTACGAGGCGCTGACCACCGCCGGGGTGCGCATCCACCACTACCAGCCGACCATGATGCACGCGAAGGTCATCACCATGGACGGCGTCGTGTCGCTGATCGGCTCCACGAACTTCAACCGCCGCTCCCTCGACCACGACGAAGAGGTCATGCTCGCCGTCATGGACGGGGAGTTCACCGCCACCCTCGACGGTCACTACGACGAGGACCTCAAGGTCAGCGAACAGATCCGACCCGGCCGGTGGAAGCGGCGGTCGCTCCTCCAGCGCGCCCGCGAGACCGCGGTACTGCCCATCCGCCGCTACCTGTAGGCGGCGGCCTCGGCGTCCCGCGGCGCGTCGTCGCCCTGTTCCGCCGGCCGTGCGCGCACCGCGTTGAACTGCGCGCCGGCGAGCAGGGCCAGATTGCCGAACCACAGCCACACGAGGAAGACGACGATGCCCGCCAGGGAACCGTAGAGGCGGCTGTACGTCCCGAACTGCGTGTAGAGCGTGAACAGCGCCGACGCCCCGAGCCACAGGCAGGCCGCGAGGGCCCCACCGGCGAACCCCCGGCGCAGGCCACGGCCCTGGACGGGGCCCGTCCGGTAGAGGATCAGGATCAGCGCCGTGACGATGACCAGCAGCACCGGCCACCGGAGCATGGCCATGGCGTCCATGCCCGGCCGGCCGGCCGCCGCCGCGAGCCGCCGGGCCACGGGGCCGGTGGCGACCAGGCTCGCGGCGCCCGTGACGAGCAGGGCGAGCAGCGCGCCCGAGGTGACGACGAGGACGTGGGCGGCGCGCAGCGGCCGTCGCGTGTCGGGCAGACGGTGCATCGCGTGGAGCGCGCGCCGGAACACCGACAGGTAGCTGGAGGCCGACCACAGGGCGCTCAGGACGCCGCTGACGAGCAGCGGCCACAGGGAGGTGGGCGAGGAGGTGATGCCCTCCAGGGCCTCCCGGAGCACCTGGGCCGACTGGGGCGGAGCGTACGAGGTGAGGTCGCGGATCAGGCGTTCGCGCGTATCGCTCCCCGCCAGTCCCACCAGGGAGACCGAGACGAGCAGGGCCGGCATCAGCGCCAGCACCGCGTAATAGGTCAGGGCCGCGGCGGAGTCCGCGACGTTGTCGTCCCAGAGACGCACGGCGGTCTTCCACAGCTGGGTGCGCGTGCGTCTGAGCAGCTCGGCGGACCGGTTTCCGGGAGTGCTCCGACGGGCGCGGAGAATGTTCGATGTCACGGGAGTCTCCTGCCCTGCGCGACCGCTCCCACCCCTTCCGGCCTCGGGCTACGGTTCACCCCTCCCGCGCTCGTCCACGACTCCGCCCGCCGCCTGTGTGACGGTCGCGACGCCCCCGGCGCGTTTGACCGGCTCTCGTCAGGTAACACGGCGCGAATGACGATCCCGCACGAGGCGGTCAGACCCGGCCGCCCGCTCCTGCTGCTGCCCGTCCAGGCAGCCGCCGTCGCCGCGCTCGGGCTGCTGGTGACGGGCCCCCTGGCACACATCTGGCCGCTGTCCGCCGAGGACGGCGTCAACCGCGCCCTCGCCGCCCGTCGCACGCCCCTCGTCACCGCGCTCACCGACGGGGCGTCACTGCTGGCCAGCACGGGCAGTGTGATCACGATCACCGCCCTGTGCGTGGCCGCGCTGCTCCTCCTGCCCCACGCGCCCCGATGGCGGGACGCGGGGTTCCTCGCGCTCGGGGTCGCAGGGCAGTCCGCCGTCTTCCTGCTCGTCACCCTCGTCGTGGAACGCGAGCGTCCGGACGTACGCCACCTGGATCCCGCGCCGCCCACGTCCAGTTTTCCCTCCGGTCACGTCGGGGCCTCCGTCGCCCTCTTCGGAGGGCTCGCCGTCCTCGCCTCCCGGCGGCTGCACGGCGGGTGGCGCCGCGTCGTGGTGACGCTGCTCCTCGCGATCCCGCTGCTCGTGGCGTTCGCCCGGGTCTACCGAGGCATGCACCATCCCTCCGACGTGGTCGGGGGGATGCTCAACGGCGCGTGCACGCTGGCCCTCGTCAAGGCCGCCCTGCTGCCACAGCCCCGTACGGAGTCGGCGAAGCCCGCCCCCTCCCCGTCCTCCCACCGCGCCCGGCGGGCCGTCGTCGTGCGCCATCCGCACGGCTGCGACGACACGACGGCCGCACAGGTGCGGCACCTCCTGCGCGACCACGGGTACACGGAGCAGCGGTGGGCGGAGACGACCGCCGACGACGCCTCCGGCGGCCTCGCCTCGTGCCTCGCCGAGTCCGACCCGGATGCGGTCGTGGTCTGCGGCGGGGACGGCACCGTACGCGCCTGCGCGGACGTCCTGGCCGGAACCGGGGTCCCCCTGGCGATCGTTCCCTGCGGCACCGGCAACCTCTTCGCCCGCAACCTGCGCATGCCCACCGACCCCGCGGCCGCCCTCAGGGAGGCCCTGAACGGACAGGTCGCCGCGCTCGACGTCGCGCGGATCCAGGGCGACGGCATCGCTCCGACCCGGTTCGCGGTCATGGCGGGGGCGGGCTTCGACGCCGCCATGGTCCAGGACGCCTCGCCGCGGCTCAAGGAGCGCCTGGGCTGGGCCGCGTACGCGGTCTCGGCCCTGAAGCACCTGGGGGACACCCGCATGCGGCTGTCGATCCGGCTCGACGAGGGCCCGCCGCTGGAGCGGTGGGCCCGCATGGTCGTCATCGGCAACGTCGGAACGCTCCAGGGCGGCCTGCCGCTGCTTCCGGAGGCGCGGCCCGACAGCGGCAGGCTGGAGGTCGTGCTGCTCGACCCCCGAGGGGTCACCGGCTGGCTCGCCGCCGCCGGATTCATCGCCTCGCGCATCCCGAGCGCGCGCCGGCACGCCGACGGGGCGGGGGAGCGGCGCCCGGCGCGCGGGGCGCTCGAGTACTTCGGCGCCGCCCGGATCGACGTCGAGTTCACCCGGCCCCAGCCGCGCGAAGTCGACGGTGATGTCCTCGCGCCGGGCCTCCGGATGACCGCCGAGGTCGAGCCGGGAGCGCTCCGCGTGTACCTGCCCGCCCGGCCGTCGGAGCCGGCCCTGCCGAACCCGCCGGAAACGGCCACCCCGACCGGCACCCTGACGGAAGCCGCGCTCCCGGTCCGGGAAGACGAACCGGCGATGGACGAGGACCCCGCCCGCGAAGAGGCCTTGGCCCGAACGGATGCAAGGAGCCGCGCCGTGACACCGCCGCGGAACTCCGTCCCGGCCCGCACCGGAGCGGAAGGAGGGACCCGTGGGAACCGCGACGCGCGTACCGCAGCGCAGTGAGGTCGACGCCGTCGAGGCCGAACTGCGCCTGCGCGGGGACACCCTGTCGGGCGAGGAGGCGTGGGCGGCGCTCCGCCACTACGGAGGCTGGGCCCTCGTACGGGACTCGTTCGTACGCTTCCGCTACGCCGACGGCTTCAGCCACTCGCGCGCCCTCGCCCTACAGACCGTCCTGGCGATCGTCCCGCTGGCCATCGCCGTCATCGGACTGTCCGGGGTGCTGCACACCGAGGACCTGGCGCGGATAGCCGAGCTGACGATCCGCCGGATCAGCGGCCCGAGCGAGGGCGTCGTGGACGACGCCCTGCGGGAGAGCCGACGGCACGCCGGCGAGGGCGGTGCGACGGCCTTCTGGCTCGTTCTGGTCTTCTCCGTCGGGAACGTCACCACGGGCATGTGCCAGGTCGAGCGCGGCGCGAACCGCATCTACGGTGTGGAGCGCGACCGGCCGTTCCTCCGCAAGTACGGCCGGGGGCTGGCGATGGCGGTGCTGGCCGGCATCCCGCTGGGAGTGACCTTCTGCGTGACCGTCCTCGGATCCGACCTCAACCTGGCACTGATCGAGGTCTATCACCTGGAGCCGGCGACGTCCCGCGCCTGGAACGTGCTGCGCTGGCCCGTCGGGATCCTGCTGGCGGTGATCGCCACCAGCGTCATCTTCCGGCGCTCGCCCCGGCGGGCCCAACCGGGCTACACCTGGCTGGCCTTCGGCGCCACCGTCCACCTCGTGCTCTGGCTGGGCGCCACCTGGGCCCTGAGCCTGTACGTCGGCTCCGTCGGCTCGTTCGCCACGGTGTACGGGCCCCTGAGCGCGTTCGTGGCCCTGCTGATGTGGTCGTACCTCACCTCGCTCGCGCTCTTCCTGGGCCTCTCGTTCGCCGCCCAGCTGGAGGCCGTGCGCGCGGGGGTGGCGGCCCCGATCACCGAGGACCCCGGGGTCTGAGGCGACCGGCCCACCGATGTCCCCCCGACGGAAAGGAACCGTACCGACCATGACCGAGCGTTCCCCCCGGACCTGGCGGCACCGTCTCGGACGGCTCGTCACCGGCCACGGCGGACCCGACACGAGGTTCGGCGCGCGGCTGGCCGTGGGCACGGCCCTCACCGCCCTGGCGGCCGTGCCGTTCTCCCTCGCCCTGGTGCTGGTGGAGTCGCACTGGGCCCCGCTGTACCGCTTCGACCAGGACGTGGCCGAGCGGCTGCACCGCTCCGCACTCGCCAGCCCGAACGTGGTGCGGCTGCTGGAGTTCCTCACGCACGTGGCGTGGGGGCCGCTGACGATGCGGCTCCTGGTGGCGGGCGTGGTGGTGTGGCTCCTGCGGCGCCGGGCGTACCGTCTCGCCGCCTGGGCGGCCTTCACCGCGACGGCCGGGGGGCTGGTGGGGCTGCTGGTCAAGAACGTGGTCGAGCGGGCCCGCCCCCACCTGCCGGACGCCGTCTCCGCCGCGCCCGGCTACTCCTTCCCCTCGGGGCACGCCATGACGGCCACCACCTCCTGCGCCGTCCTGCTGCTGGTCCTGCTTCCCCTCGTCCCCCGTCGGTGGCGGCCGCTGCCGTGGATCGTGGCGGCGGTTTCGGTGATCGGCGTCGGCTACACGCGCGTCGCGCTCGGGGTGCACTGGGTGAGCGACGTGGTCGGGGGCTGGCTGCTGGGACTGGCGGTGGTGGCGGCGACGACGCTGGCCTTCGAGGCCTGGCGCGGCGACACCGGCCGCCGCCTCACCACCCCGGCCGAGGGCCTGGAGCCCGAGATCACGACGGAGACCCCGGAGCCGGCGAGCCGGCCCGGCGGCCGATGACGCGGTGTCGCACGCCTCGGCCGGACGTCAGTCCAGGATCGTGGCGGCGCCTCGGCGCCGAAGATCGTCCAGCCCGTCGCGCATGGCCTGGATCTGTTCGGGGGAGTGCCCGGTCCAGTCCTGGAGCTCCGCCACGATCCGTACGGGATCGCTCGTGCGGTAGGAGCGGGTCGGGTTGCCGGGGAGCTTCTTGTCGGTGACGTTGGGGTCGTCCTCGACGTGACCGGTCGGTTCCACGACGTAGATCCGCCCCTCGCCGTCACCGGCGGCGAGCTCGGCTCCCCAGGCGGCGGCGTCCAGGGTCTCGGAGAAGTACACGTTCCGGGAGACGCGCCCCTCCTCGTAGTTGGACGCGTGGCCGGGAACCAGCAGATCCCCGGCGGCGAGGTCCGCCTTCGTGCCGTGCAGGTACGTGCCCGCCTCGTACACCTCAAAGGGAACGGGGGTACTGCTCATCGGCTTCTCCTTCGACCGGGCGCTGGCCCCACAGACAATCACAACGGTGGCGGCCGCGTGACAGAGTCGCGGCCTGGGGCCGGTCGAGGCACCCCAGCCGGTCTCGGCCCCCGGCCTGTCGCCGCAGCGATGGGGGCCCCGATCAGGCGGCCTCCTCCATCGCGTGCTCCTCCACGGAGCGGGAGTCGGTGAGGCTCAGGGCCCCGCCGACGGCGAGCAGGCCGACGACGGCCGCGAGAACGGCGTAGGTGATGCGCTCGCCGTGGAAGAAGGACGCGATCAGGTCGCCGCCCCAGGCGCCGGCCGGGAGCTGCGCGGTGACCAGGACGGCGATCAGGGTGCCGACGACGGCCGTGCCGACGCTGGAGCCGACCTCCTGGGCGGTGTCGTTGAGCGCGGTGCCGAGAGAGGTGCGGTTGCTCGGCATGGCGTCGACGAGGGCGACCGCGCAGATCGTCATGACGGTACGCAGGCCGATGGTCATCAGCACCATGCACACCGCGATGGCGGCGTAGCCGTGCTCGACGCCCCAGGCGAGCCCGGCCAGCGAGCCCGCGAGGAATCCGGCGCCGACCAGGCAGGCCACGCGGTGCCCGAAGCGCTGCGCGAGCCCCTCCGACAGCGGGGTCGCGAGGAGCATCGTCAGGATGATCGGCAGGTTGGCCAGGCCGGCCCGGACGGGGCTCCAGCCGTAGGCGTACTGGAAGTGCAGGATCAGGCCGAACATCACGCTGGCCATGGCGATGGACGTGCCGACCTGAGCGATCGCGGCGCCCCGGACCGTACCGCGCGAGAAGAGGCGCAGGTCGAGCATGGGCGCGGCGGTGCGGCGCTCGTGCCGGACGAACCAGACGGCGGCCGCGAGGGCGCCGAGGACCGACGCGAGCGTGGGCGCGGAGAGCCAGCCGTGCTCGACGCCGCTGGTCAGGGAGTAGCAGGCGAGGCCGATGGCGGCGACGCTCAGGACGGCGCCGGGCACGTCGAGGGTGTCCTTGGTCAGGTCCTCCGGACGGTCGGCCGGGACCCCGAGGCGGACGCCGAGGCAGGCGATCACCGCGATGGGGGCGTTCACGAGGAGCAGCCATTCCCAGGACACGTGCGCCAGGGCCGTGCCGCCGAGCAACGGGCCGAGGACGAATCCGGACATGCCCACGATGATCATCACGGTCATGGCGCGCATGCGGAGCGCCTTGTCGTCGAAGAGCCGGAAGACCAGGGAGTTGGTGATCGGCGCCATGGCGGCCGCCGCGATGCCGAGGCCCGCGCGCAAGGCGATGAGCCCGCCGGCGGAGTGGACGAGGAGCACGCCGAGGCTGAGCGTGCCGAAGACCGCGAGCCCGATCAGGAGGACGCGGCGGCGCCCGAACCGGTCCGCGATGGACCCGGCGGTGAGCAGCAGCCCGCCGAAGGTGAGCGAGTAGGCGCCCGTCACCCACTGGAGCGCGGTCGTGCCCGCGCCCAGGTCGCGGCCGATGGTGGGCAGGGCGATGGACAGCAGGGTGTTGTCGACCATCTCGACGAAGAAGGCCAGGCAGAGCGCGGCCAGGGGAATCCACGCCGCGCGCAGCGACGGGTAGGCGCGGGACGGGTGGGTGAGCGTGGCGGTGGTCATGGCGCACTCCTCTCGATCGAACGAGATTCGGTTATCGAACGGTGTTCCATCCGGTACGATAGAACAACGTTCGATGCGATGTAAAGGTGAGAGGTGGACGCCATGGCACGCCAGCAGACCCGCCAGGGCGCGGGGCGCCGACGCGCTTCGCACTCGATGGACTCGGTCCTCGGCGAGGCCGTCGCCCTGCTCGACGAGGCGGGAGCCCCGGCCCTGACCTTCCGGGCCCTGGCCCAGCGCCTGGGCGGAGGCGTCGCCAGCATCTACTGGTACGTCGCGAACAAGGACGAGCTGCTGGACCTCGCCACGGACCACGTCATGGCCGGCGTGCTCGCCGACATCGAGAAGCTCCCGGCCGGCCCGGACGCCATCGACGACCTCCGCGCGATGGCCGTCACGCTCTTCGACGCCGTCGTCCGCCGGCCGTGGCTCGGCGCGTACTTCATGCGCAACACCGACGTGCAGAGCAACTCCCTGCGCATCTACGAGATGCTCGGCCGCCAGACCCTGCGCCTGGACCTCACCGCCCGCCAGCGCTTCCACGCCGTCTCCGCCGTCGTCGGCGTCGTCGTCGGCTCGGCCGTCGACATGGGCCAGGAGCCGCCCGAGGAGGTCCTCGACGGTGCGGTGGACCGCGACCAGTTCCTCGGCCGGTTCGCCCGGGCCTGGCGGGAGCTCGCCCCGGAGGAGTTCCCCTTCGTCCACGAGATCGTCGACGAGTTCGACGGCCACGACGACGTCGACCAGTTCCGCTCCGCCCTGGACCTCACCCTGGCGGGGCTCCGCCTCCAGGCCGGGCTCTGACATCCGTACGCGGTGTTCCGCGTCGGCACCCGTCCGCGAGTGTCAGCGGGCACGGCGGCCGAGGAGGCCGGGCTCGTCGCTGGAGCACCCGCGGCGGGGGGAGCGCGCCGCGCGCGCCATCATGGTCGGTATCGGCACGGACCTTCCTGACAGCGCCGTCACGGCGATCCGATAAGGAGACCTTTCGTGGAGCACCATTTCGATCTTGTCATCATCGGCTCGGGTTCCGGGAACTCGATCGTCGACGAGCGGTTCGCGGACAAGAAGGTCGCCTTCGTGGAGAAGGGCATCGGCCCGCTGGACAGCTACGGCGGCACCTGCCTGAACGTCGGCTGCATCCCCACCAAGATGTTCGTCCACACCGCCGACACCGCCCGTGCGCCCGAGCACGGCGCGCCCCTCGGCGTCGACCTGACCTTGAACGGCGTGGACTGGCCCGCCGTACGGGACCGGATCTTCGGCCGCATCGACTCGATCGCGCAGGGCGGCGAACGCTACCGCGCGACCGGACATGACAAAGTCACCCTCTACCGGGGCACCGCCCGGTTCACCGGTGAACGCCGGCTGACCGTCGCCACCGCCGACGGGCCCGTCACGCTCACGGCCGACCGCATCGTCGTCGCGACCGGCAGCCGCCCCGTCGTCCCGGACGTGCCCGGCCTCGACGAGTCGCTCGGCTTCCACACCAGCGACAGCGTCATGCGCCTGGAGGAGCTGCCGCGCCGCATGACGATCCTCGGCTCCGGCTTCGTCGCCACCGAACTCGCCCACGTCTTCGCCTCCCTCGGCGTCCAGATCACCCTGATCGCCCGAGGAGACCTCCTGCTGCGGCACGAGGACACCGATGTCGCCCGCCGCTTCACCGAACTCGCCCGGGACCAGTGGGACGTCCGGCTCAACCGCAAGCTGGTCCGCGCCGACAGGACCCAGGACGGCACGCTCCGTCTCGACCTGGAAGGTCCCCAGGGAGCGGAGACCGTCGAGACCGACGAGCTGCTCGTGGCCATCGGCCGCCGGCCCAACTCCGACCTCGTGGACGCCGCCGCCGGCGGGCTCGACCTCCACGCCGACGGCCGGATCGTCGTGGACGCCCACCAGGCCACCTCGGTGCCGGGGGTGTGGGCACTCGGCGACGTCTCCTCGCCCTGGCAGCTCAAGCACGTCGCCAACCACGAGGCCCGCGTCGTCCAGCACAACCTGCTCCACCCCGACGCCCCCCGCGCCACCGACCACCGCCACGTCCCGCACGCCGTCTTCTCCTCGCCGAAGATCGCCTCGGTCGGCCTGACCGAGCAGGAGGCCCGGGAGTCCGGCCGCGCGTACGTGACGGCGACGCGGGAGTACGGCGGCATCGCGTACGGCTGGGCGATGGAGGACACCACCGGCTTCGCCAAGGTCCTGGCCGACCCGGCCACGGGCGAGATCCTGGGCGCGCACATCATCGGCCCCGAGGCCCCGACGCTGATCCAGCCGCTCGTCCAGGCCATGGCCTTCGGCCTGGACGCCCGCGCCATGGCCACGGGCCAGTACTGGATCCACCCCGCCATGCCCGAACTCGTCGAGAACACCCTGCTCGCCCTCCCCCTCGACTGACCCGGCCACCCGTCGGTCCGGCGCCCCACCGAAGTGCCCCCGTCCCGCGGGGGCACTTCGGCGCATGAGGGGAGTCGGCTGCACCGGGTGGACGGGCGGCTCCCGGCGCGTCGACCGGCCCGGGCACGGACAGGAGGCGGCCATTCGGGCGGTCGCTCGCGCGCGTCGGTGGTCGAAGCCGTGGCCGAAGCCCCGAGGGGCGACCGGCGCGAGGACACTGAGGGAGCCCGCCGCTCTTCAGGACCTGACCGAAGCGGCCCAGGAGAGGGGACGTGGCCGACGTGGCGCAGGCTCCGGCGGATCCGCAGGACGATCAGGACGGCCGGGACGGCTCGGACGCCGTCGAGCTGGGCGGCTACCGGCAGGAGTTGAAGCGGACGCTCGGCTCGTTCCAGGTGTTCGCGATCTCGTTCGCCTTCATCTCGGTCGCGGTCGGCATCTTCGGGACGTACGACGACGTGCTGAGGACCGCCGGCCCGGTCGGGATCTGGTTGTGGCCGATCGCCGGTGCGGGGCAGATCCTGGTGGCTCTGGTGATCGCGCAGTTCGCCGCCCGCATTCCGCTGAGCGGCTCCTCGTACCAGTGGGCCTCACGACTGGCGAACCCCAAGGTGGGCTGGGGTTTCGGCTGGCTGTCCTTCTGCTTTCTGGCGGTCGCCGTGGTCGCGGTCGACAACGCGCTGGCGAGCCAGGCGTTCATGCCGCTCGTCGGCATGGAGCCCGGCGAGGACGCCGCCCGGGTGATCACGCTCGTGGTGCTGTTCGTGCAGACGGTGCTGGCCATCGCCTCCACCCGCATCGTCAGCGCCATCAACACGGCGGCCGTCGGCATCGAGGTGGCCCTGGTCGTGGTGGTGTCGATCGCGCTGGCCGTCGCCGTCCTGGCCACGGGCGACGGCGCCGCGGCCACCCTCACGTCGCGCGGCATCACCGCGCACGCCCCCGGCTACTTCGCCGTCGGCGGCGGACTGATGCTCGCGATGATCATGGGGCTGGCCACCCTGGTCGGCTTCGACTCCGCCGCGAACCTGGCGGAGGAGGCCAAGGACCCCCACCGCACGGTCCCGCGAGCGATCGTGGGATCGGTGGTGGCGGCCTCGGTCCTGGGCATGCTGTTCCTGATCGCGCTCACGGTCGCGATCACGGATGTCCCGCGTGTCTCCGCCGACGCCTCACCCGTCGCGGCGATCATGCGGGACCAGCTCGGTCCGGTGATGGAGCGGGTGCTGCTGGTCGCGATCACCTTCGCGTTCTTCGGCGCCGGGGTGGTGTCGATGGCGGCGTGCGCGCGCCTGGTCTTCGCCATGGCGCGGGACGGCCGGTTCCCGGCCGGTCGTCTGATGCGGCGGGTCGGTCGGCGGACGCGGACCCCGGTCCCGGCGACCCTCCTGATCTTCGCCCTCGGCGTGGTCCTGATGGTCGCGCTGCCGGGCGCCGCCCTGCTGGAGCTGATCACGGCGTCGACGATCCTCCCGGCGCTCATCTACGGGGCGACGATCGTCCTCTACCTGGCGGTGCGGGGGCGGCTGAGCCGCAGGAAGGGCGCGTTCGACCTGGGGCGCTTCGAGCTGCCCGTAGCGATCTGTGCGCTGGTGTGGACGCTCGTGGCCCTGTTCGTCCTGGTCTCCCCGAAGGAGGCCTTCGTGTCCGTCGTGATCGTCGGCGGTCTGCTCCTGGCCGGCGGGCTGTTCTTCCTCGTCATGCTGATCACCGACCGCGAGGCACTGGAGACCGAACCGGGGACGCTCGGCGAGGTGTTCCGCGACTGAGGACCCTACGCGCGCGCCCGCGCGCCCCGCACGGCGCGCGCGGGTGTCACGGTTCCTCGGTGGGAAGCCACGCGCCGTGGAGGCCGAGGGGGACCCTGACGGGCAGGGAGACGCGCGCGAGCGGGCCCGAGGCGGGGTCGGCGGCGGGGAAGACGAGGAACCAGCTCGCGCCGTCCGTGCGATCGGTGGCGAAGGTCATCCAGTAGCCGTGATCCTCCGAGGACGCGTCCGGCCCGGGTTCGGGGGCGAAGACGGGCTCGCCGACGGAGAGATCACCCGCTTCCCAGACCTGGCCGGCGCCGGTCTCGACGTCGACCCAGCGGATGGCGTCGTACTCCCCGGCCAGCAGATCGGCACGGCCGGTGCCGGTGGCCAGGGCCGCACGGCGGTGGCGCCTGCCGATGCGACGGTCGTCGATCCGGGGGAACTCGACCCTGGCGTCGTCCAGGACGGTACGGGTCATGTGCTCGGCCGACGGATCGATCCGGGCGCGGACCAGTCGCGCGGCGGCCGGACCCGCTCCCTCGGGAGCGGGGCCGACGGTGAGCCGGTTCCACTCGACGTAGTCGAGGACGACGGGCGCCGCCGGCTCGGGGCCGTCGTCGTAGGCGTTGACCGAGTGCCACATCCAGAAGGCGTCGTCGGAGGCCCAGACCGGGGCCCCGCCGTCGCGCGGAACGAGGGCCACGCGGGTCCCGAGCTCGGGCCGCCAGGCCAGGAAGGAGCCGCCGGACATGGCCGCCTCCAGGTCGATGAGGGCCGGGGCCACGACGAGGACCACGTAGCGGGCGGTCAGGGCCATGTCGTGGATCATCACGGGCTCGACCACGCCGTCCACGGGCGTCGGCCCCCGCGTCACCACGCCGTCGGGACCGATGACGGACCACGTCAGATACGGCGGTTCCAGGGCGTAGCAGAACACGACCATCTCGCCGGTGACCGGGTCGATCTTGGGATGCGCGGTGATGCCGGCGGTGAGCCGGCCGCCGAAGTCCTCCCGTCCGAGGGTCGCCAGGTCCGCGTCGAAACGGTACGGACAGGCTGACTCGGCCAGCGCGAGCAGGCGGCCTGCGTGGCGGACGACATTGATGTCGGGAAGGTCCTTGAAGTCGTCGGCGAGCTCCGGACCCACCTCGTCGGCACTCGGCAGGATCAGCGATTCCAGGCCGCCCCACAGCGCGCGCCCGGCCTTCTCCTCGGCGACGAGCGCCGGTGTGCGCACGAAGCGGTTGTGGTAGCGGGCCCGCCCGCCGGACACCCGCACGGCGTGCAGCATTCCGTCCCCGTCCAGGGGATACAGGTAGGAGCCGATCGGAGTGAACCGGGGATTCGGGCCGTTGCGCACGTACATCCCGTCCAGGGAGGAGGGCAGGGTGCCGATCACCCGCAGCTCGGCCACGTCCACCTCCTCGGTGACGGGCGCGAACGTACCGAGCAGATGCGGAACGCGGGTGGGGTCGAAGCGGGTCGGTGCGTGGGTGCTCACGGGACCTCCAGGCAGGGTCACCGGCGTCGCCCGCGCGTCGGCGCACGGCGCCGCTCCCGTCCATTCAAACGCGCGGCAGTCCCCGTCGCCAGGCGGCGACGGGGAGAGTGAATGGTCGCGGAGTTGGGGGGTAGCAGCGGAAACCAGACGGTTTGATCCGCTCTCCACAGGAAGGACGCCCCCATGTCCATCTCCAGCGTTTCCGGCGTCTCCGCCGGAGCCCTCGCCGCCGATGGCTCGCCCGCCCTGTTCCTGATCCTGGTCGGAGTGGTCGTGGCCGTCCTGCTGGTCGCCGCCTTTTGGTGGGGCTCCCGGCGGGCCGCGCGCCGACGCGCCGGCGCCGGTGTCGCCGCCCAGCCACCCGCCGCCGCATCGCGGCGGGACTCGTGGGAGACCCCTGACGAACGCCCTGAACGCTGAAGAGCGCAACGAGAACGTACGCACGTGAGAGAAGGAGAGGGACGATGGTGAAGGCCGAGATCCGCAAGGGGCAGGACGTCGTGGCGGTGATCCTGGAGGACCACCGCAGGATGGAGGAACTGTTCCGCCGGATGCGCAGCGTCGAGGCCGACCGCGCCGCCGCCCTGAAGGAGTTCGCCGCGCTGCTCGTCGCGCACGGCGAGGCCGAGGAGACCGAGGTCTACGGAGCGCTCAAGCGGTTCAGGGGTGTCGACGACGACGAGGTCGACCACGGCTCGGAGGAACACGCCGAAGGGAACGAGGCGCTCCTCGCGCTGCTCGAGGTGGAGGACGTGGGCTCGGACGAGTGGGACGAACGGCTGGAGGACCTGGTCAAGGCCGTGAGCCACCACGTCGACGAGGAGGAGCGGACGATCCTCAACGGGGCCCGGGAGAACGTCCCCGACGAGCGCAGGGCCGAACTGGGCGACGCCTTCCAGGGGGCGCGGGCGAAGCAGCTGGAAGCGGACTGCGGCCGCCTGGAGAACGTACGGGAGCTCGTACGCCGCTGATCCCCGAGCCGTGATGCCCCTGGGATCCGACGGCTGAGGAAGAGGGCGGGGCGGCCTTGGCCGCCCCGCCCTCTTCGTGCGGCGACCCGCACCGGCGGGCCGCTCCGCGTGTCGTACGCACCGGGCGGCGATCAGTCGCCGTGGCCGGTCCCGCCGCTCCCGAAGCCGCCGCTGGAGATGCCGCGCCACTTCCGCTTCTCCTCGCTCGGCGGCTCGGTGTCGGGCTCGCCGGAGCTCTTCAGGTTGTACGGCATGAGCCGGTGCTCGCCGTCGGTCTGCGGCACCTCGGTGGACTTCCGGTACCCCGTGGCCTCGCCCGGAAGCTGGCCGGTGTCCGGCCGGTGCGGCTGCGACTCCGGGTCCGGGGGCGGCAGCTCCTTGTTCTTGACCCGGATGCCGAAGACGAAGGCGCCGATGAGAACGGCGACCACGATCAGACCGCCGAGCACCTGGGCGAGACCGGACTGCCAGACGCCGGCCGCGAGCTCCGTGGCGCCGAGGACGTGTGTGTGCATGGAGAGATCCCGTCTGTGAGGGCCTGTCCTGGCGAACGTAATCCAGGACGGCACCGTGGGCGACGCCACGGCCTCTCTCCCGGACTCGTACCGGAGGCCGGAGGAGGTGCGTACGGCATCGGATGTCGCAGTGTTCCCGAGCCCCGTCGGAGGGGCGCGGCAGCCGCGCCGGGGGTCCGGGCGACGGGGTGTCGGTCACACGAGGTCGGCTATGCGGAGGCCGAAGAACAGTGCGATCGCGAGCGAACCGATGACGATCAGGGAGAGCCACACCATGGGGTGCTCCCAGATGCCGCCGTCGGGGCGCTCGGGATGGGCCGAAGAGGTGGAACCTTCGGCGGGCGGAGTTTCCTGCGGCGGTACGGACTTCTCGGCGGCCATGACGCCTCCCGTTGGTCGAGCGGCAGAGCAGCCGCATTTCCCATAGTCAGAGTCTCGCAACAAATGCCGCATTTCCACTCGCATTGATCCTGCATCGAAACGCGGGCCGGTGCCATGGAGTGCGCCGGGGTGCCGCGCCGACCTTGTGCGCCGTGCGCCCCGCCGACCCCGTGCGCCGGGCCGCCCCGTCGACCTCAGGTAACCGCCGCGCCCAGCGCCTCGCCCGTGCGGCGCCCGCTCACCGCGCCTGCTCCCGCATCGCGTCCAGGAGCCGTTCCGCCGTCCAGTCAGGGCCCCTGCCGGACAGGTCGCCGGTCCAGCGGGACAGCCCCGGAGGCGTCCGGTCGAGCAGCTCGCGCACAGCGGCCCCCGCCTGGGCCTCGGTGAGCCGCGCCGGGTCCAGGCACACGCCCAGCTGAGCCTTCTCGGCGTCGTGGGCGATGGAGAACTGGTCGCTGGAGAAGGGCAGCACCAGCGCGGGGACCCCGGAGGCCACGCATTCGGTGAACGAGTTGTTGCCGCCGTGGTGCACCATCGCGTCGACGTGCCTCAGCAACCACCGCTGGGGCACGGTCGCGGCGACGTGCACGCGCGGCCCGGCGAGTCGTGACAGACGGGACACCCGGTCACCGGCCGCGACCACCACGGCCGCGTTCGGGACGGCGGAGAGAATGCCCCGCACCAGCACCGCCAGGACGTCGTCGCGCGCCGACAGGAACGTACCGAGAGCGATCAGAACGACGTGACGGGCCTCGGCCCTCAGCCCCGCGAGGATCGACTCCCATCCACCGCCGGGGCTCCGCGTCTCCTCCGGCACGCAGTGTCCTCCGTAGACGTACCGAGGTCCGGTGGCGCGACGGACGGGCAGCCACGGGAAGGGCGGATAGTTGAAGACGACCGCCCGGCGGGACGCGAGGGCGAAGGCCCGGCCGGGCGTTCCGCCCTTGGACACGTGATGGCGCGCGACCCGCGCGAACTGCTGCGTGAAGGCGACGTCGTTGGCCCGTGCGGCCAGACGCAGCCGGGTCAGGTCCTCCTCGGCCGGGCGGATGGCCGAGGGCCACGCGTACGGCACTCCGAACAGCGCCTGCGGCTCGTGCGGCAGATAGGACGGATGCCCGGGGCAGAACGTGGCGAACGGCAGGCCCAGGCAGTGCAGGGCCAGAGTCACCGGAAAACTCAGCTGGTCGACCACGTACCAGTCCGGGGCCAGCCGCTCGTGCAGCGCCCGCATCTCGGCCAGGACGCGATCGGGGTCGGCCAGCATGTCCTCCCCGCGGTGACGGGACTGCGTGAGGAGGGCCGCGACGGCACCCTCGCGGGTCGAACTCAGGAACTCGTCCAGGCGCGCCGCCTCCCGCGCGTCCTGCGCGGTCCTCCGTGCGACTCCGGTGTTCGCGTTCCGCGTCACGGTGAGCGGGGCGAACCCGACACCGGCCGCCCGCGCCATGTCGGCGAAGGGTTCCGCGCAGGCGAGGTACGTGTCGACGCCCGCCCGCGCGAGGGAGCCCGCCAGGACCGACATCGGCTGGGCGTGCGAGTGGAACGGGGGACTGACGACGACGACACGCGTCATGCGACCTCCTGCGGGACGGGCCCCTGCCGGGGCCTCTGCTGTGCCTCCCTTCGCCCGACCCCCGCTCCGTGGATGCACGGGGTCCACGGCCTGGGCCGCCACCCGTGGCGCGCCGGAAGCCTCGTACCGCCCGGTGGCCGCCATGGAAGCTCCCGGAAGCGACGAGGTCACGCATCCGGACGAGGTCACGCATCCAAGCGCGGCGGACCGGCCGAACCAGATCAGCCGACCATCTGTCCCGAGGAGCCCCCATGGAACACCCAGGTCCGGACGCTCGTGGCCGGGCGGTGACCCTGTGCGACGTCCCCGACGACGGCCGGCACGACGCTTTCGCCGAAGCCCGCCGGCGCTACTGGCAGCACCGGCGCACGGCGTCGGAGACCTACCCGGGCACGCGACGGCCCCGGCGCGGCACGCTGCTGGCCGAGCTGGTCGACGCGGAGTACGGCGACGTCCGGGCCGAGCGGTCGGGCGAGCGTCCGGCCCTGGCCACCGCCCTCGACCTCGAGCTCGCCCAGGTGCGCGGCGGGATCCGGGCCGACAGGATCCCGTCGCCCGAGGAATGCGTACGGCTCCTGGAGAAAGGCCCCCTCGCACGGGCCACCGTCGCCGCCATATGGCCGTACAGCCTGCGCGACCACGGGGTCGGAGGGGCGGTCTCCGCCCTCCGCAACGGACTCCTCGCCGACCGGGACCCCGACACCACGGCGTTTCTGCTGGATCTGGCCACCGCCGGGAGGCTCCCGGCCCTGCGGCACGTCGAGGCGGCCCGCCTGGCAGGCGCGACGGACCGGGGTCTGCGGCACGCGGCCTGGCGCCATCTGGCCTGGTCGGGCCCCGGGGAATTCGACCTGGTGGCCGCCGTCGGAGAGCGCGACGCCTACGAGCGCCTGCTTCTCGACGCCCTTCGTCCGAGGAAGGTCGGCCCCTGGGAGACGAGGCCCGAACGACCTGGCCTTCTCGTCGCCCAGACCATGCTGCTGGGAGATCTCGAACGGCCCGGAGAGGGCCTCAGCGGCGGGCTCGGCGTGCTCCTGGGCGCACTCGGCGACGCCCTCGCCGAGACCGAGAGGATCGCGGGCGTCATCACGGTGGTGACCGCATGCCGGCCGGAACTCGCTGCCGACCCGGTGCTGCTGCGCCGTCGAACGGCGGGCCACTGGGTCCTACGGCTCCCCGTCGACAGCGATCGGCCCCTGCGGCCGGAGGACATGGGACGCCACCGCGAGGAGCTGTCGTGGTGGTCCGCGAGGCTCCTCGGCGCACTGCGACCGGCCGTCGACGTGGTCCACGTGCGCTACTCCGACGACGGTTCCGCCGCGATGGCCGAGGCCGCCCGCAGGATCGGCGCGCGCGTGGTCTTCACCGCCACACCCGACCCGCACCGGCAGATGACGGAACGCCACGACACGCCGGAAGCCGATCCGGCGGCCGTCCGGCACGACCTGCACCGGGTCTTCCTCGCCGACTGGCTCGTCGCCCGCGCCGACCGCGTCGTGGGAATCGCCGGACAGGGCGGGGGAGTGGGAGAGCTCCTCACCCACTTCCCGCAGCTGGAGGACGAGCGGGGGAGCGCGCGCATCACCGCGGTGCCCGAGGGCATCGCTCCGTACCGGCCGGGCCCCGACGCACCCGTCCGGAGCCACAGCCTGGCCGAACCGGTCACCGCGGCCGTCGCGGCCTCCGGGCTGTCCGCGCCGACCGTGCTCCTGAGCGTCGGCCGCCTGCACCCGGTCAAACAGCAGGACGTCCTCGTCCGCGCCTGGATCGCGTCGGGCTGCTACCGCGACTCCCTGCTCGTCATCGTGGGCGGCAGCCCCGAACGGCCCGGCCCCATGGAGACACCGGTACGCGACGGCATCGAGCGAGCGCTGGAATCCTGCCCGGCCGCCAGGAACCGCCTCCTGCTCCTCCCCGCCCTGTCGAACGCCGACGTGAGACTTCTGGAGCGCACGCTGGCCGACACCGCGAGCGGAATCCGGGCCCGCTACGTCTGTCCGAGCGCGAAGGAGGAATTCGGACTGGCCGTCCTGGAGGCGATGGACGCCGGAATGCTGGTCGCGGCTCCCCTGCGCGGCGGTGTCCGCCACTACCTCACGGACCTCGACAACGGTCTGCTGCTCGACACGTCCTCCACCCAATCCCTCGGAACCGGCCTCAGGCGTCTCCTGCACATCGATGACGACAGGGCCGCCGAAATGGCCCGACGCGCGAAGGAACTCGTCCGCGGGTCCTACTCGGTCGAGGCGATGGCGCGAAGTCTTTCCGGTGAATACCTCGCCATGGAGGGCCGGAGTTCGCTGGTCCGGCGAATACCCCGAGGCCCGATCGCGTCTCACCGCATTCGAATCCGAAGCTGAAGAGAAAAGCGAAGAAAACCTGACTCCCGTCCGCCCGACCCTCTCCGGGAGAGAACATGAAGTTGAAGGACGAGCTGCCCGTCGACCACCACCTGGCCCGGGTCTACCGCATCGGCTCGGCCCTCTGCGGGCTGATCCTCCTGTGCTTCGGCTGTCTGGGATTCGCGGACTTCCTGAGCCCGTTCAGCACCTCGGGCGACAAGATCGCCGGCATGACCTCCAACAGCGCTCTCAGCGCCCTTTCGATCGTGTTCGGTGTGGCCCTCCTGGGCGGAGCGGTGGTGGGAGGGAATTTCGCCTCGTCCCTGAACATGACGGTGGGTTCCCTGTTCCTCCTCAGCGGCTTCTGGCACCTCTTCGTCCTGGACCGGTCGGCGAATTTCCTGGACTTCGGCATGACCAACGTCATCTTCAGCTTCGTCATGGGTCTGGTGATTCTCACCTTCGGGATGTACGGGCGGGTCTCCGGCAGGCTCCCGCACGACAACCCCTACTGGCAGCGGCGTCACCCCGAGGCCGCCGCCGACGCTTCACACGACGGGCACCGAGCGGAAGCCCCCGAACCCACGGCCGTCTCCGAAGCGCCGAAAGCGCGGGAGGTGCCCGAAGCACCCGCGCCGCGTCGACTCACCGGGCGGCGCCGGCGCTGACGCCCGAGCGGGCTCACGTACCCGGCTGACAACGGCACCGCCTCCCTGACGCTTTCCCGCCGTCGGGACCCCCTCCGTCTCGTCGTCCGTCCATCGCCGATACTGCTCCCATGCCGGATCACGACACCCTTCAGGGACAACTGCGCGCCGCTCTGTGCGCCGCCGACCCGTGGACCGCGCTGTACTCGCTGAACACCGACCGGCCCGCCGCTCTGGCCGCGGCGGCCGAGGAGCTGTACCGGTCGGACCCCGACCGGGACGCCTTCCGCCCCTACCTCGCCTCGCTGCTCCAGGACCTCGGCGAGGCGGGGGACGACGTGCTGGTCCGCCTGCTCGCCGATGCCGCGTCCACCCCCCGAGACCGCCAGGACCTGCTGTGGGCCACCGTCGTGCGCCGGCTCCGACTGCCCGCCGCGCTCCTGCGCTCGTACGCGGAACAGACCCCGGCACCCGGCGGGAACGAGACGAGCGGCCACAGCCCGCTCGCCCCCACCCTCATCGATGCGATGGGACTCTCCGGGGACCCGTCGTTCGCCCCGCGCCTCGGCGCCCTCCTCGACGACCCCGCCGTGCGCCGCCGCGCCGCGCTCGCGCTGGGCCGCCTCGGAGCCCGTGAGTGGACGGCGCCCATCGCCTCCAGGCTGTCCGCCGTGACCGGGATCGAGCACACCGCGTTCGTCGTCGCCCTGGAACTCCTGGACGATCCCGTCGCCGTTCCGTACCTCCTCCGCCGGCTGGCCGAGAGCGGCGAGGAACGCGTCCACGACGTGCACCTCGCGCTCGTACGCCTCACCGGACGCGACCCGCTCCTCCCCGAGGGAGCGAGGGGCGCGGCGTACGCCTCGGCCGTGCGCGCCGTCTGGGCCGAGGGCCGCACCGAGCGCGCGCCGGCGGTGGTGCGGGACCTGGTGGTCGAGTCCGACGCGCTGGCGCGGTTCTCCGTCGACGAGGGCGCGGGCCGCATCAGGATCGTCTTCGACCCGCCGTCGCCCAGCTCCACCTGGCCGCGCTGGAACCGGTCCCTGACCTTCGACGGAAAGCCCCTGTACGGTGTCGGCTCGTTCTGCGACACGTGCGAGCTGGGGCTGACGCTGCTGGACTGGCCGGACGAGGCGGCGGCCCGGATCGCGGCCCGGATGCGCGGGCGGCTGGCCGACCTGGACCGGCTCGACACCGCGCTGCTCGCGGAGTGCACCCCCGTCCTCGGCGAGCTGGAGACCGGCCACTACCGTGCCGTCCTGCTCGACCTTCCGCTGGAGGAGGTGTCCGAACCCGCCCGCTCTTGGTGGCACCGCCGCGCGGCGGCCCGGGCGGAGGAGGACGGCGACGAGACCGCGTACGCGGGGAGCCCCGTCGAGGACTCCTGGCCGGGCGTCGCGCATCTGCAGCTCACCGCGCCCGTCCCCGGCGGCCGGCTGCCCCGCACGTACGGCGCCCTCCTGCCCTCGCAGCCGCCGGAGGCGCTCGACCCGGCGACCGTCGCCCGGCACGCGTCCGCGATCGCGGCGGGGAAGCGGCCCGCCGCCGTCGTCCTCGGCTGGATCGACGACCGCTACGTGCGGGCCGAGCACGAGGAGCGGTGGCTGGTGGGAGCGGTACTGGACGGACACCACCGACTGGCGGCGTACGCGGCCGCCGGCGTGCCGGCCCGGGTGCTGCTGCTCGCGCGTGAGGGAGAGGGCGCCGACTTCGGCACGGAGGGCCTGGCGGAGGTGGTGGCGGCATACGCCTGCCGCGCCTGACGGCGGCCCCGACGCGAGCGACCCCGCGCACGAGGAGCGGAGGCCCGG
Organism: Streptomyces sp. NPDC002232; assembly: GCF_042890295.1. Taxonomy (NCBI): domain Bacteria; kingdom Bacillati; phylum Actinomycetota; class Actinomycetes; order Kitasatosporales; family Streptomycetaceae; genus Streptomyces; species Streptomyces sp. NPDC002232. Next base: position 1,046,455 of record NZ_JBIARV010000004.1, read on the forward strand.
ACTCCTCCACTCGAGTGTCCGTGGAGCGAGTCCTGCATCCGAGGGGCGGGCGAACGCACAAGCAGAGGAGAAGGGGGAACCAGGAAACGACTCCTCGACCGGAGGACCTGTGAACTACTCGGTAGCACTCCAGGGACGTACAGCGGTGGTGACCGGAGCGGCGCGCGGTCTCGGCGCCGGAATCGCCCGCGAGCTCGCGGCGCGCGGCATGCGGGTCGCCCTGCTCGGACGTGAGGCCGCCACGCTCCGGTCCGTGGCCTCCCGGCTGCCCACGGAAGCCGGCGTGTACGAGGTGGACGTCACGGACGACTCCGGAATGATGGCAGTCGCGGCACGGATCGAATGCGATCTGGGTCGCCCGAGCGTCGTCGTCGCCAATGCCGGCGTCGCGGAGGGAGGACCGTTCACCAGCTCCGATCCGTCCACCTGGAGACGCGTCGTCGAGGTGAACCTGATCGGCAGCGCCGTCACGGCACGCACCTTCGTGCCCCACCTCCTGGAGACCCACGGGTACTTTCTCCAGGTGGCCTCCACGGCGGCCTTCGGAGCGGCTCCGATGATGAGCGCGTACTGCGCATCCAAAGCCGGGGCGGAGTCGTTCGCCCGCTCCATCAGAGCGGAACTGGCACACCGGAACGTCGCGGTGGGGATCGCCTACCTCCACTGGACGGACACGGACATGATCCGCGACGTGGAACGGCACACGGTCCTGCGCGAACTCCGCCAGCACATGCCCGCACCCGCCCGGAAGGTCTACCCCGTCGCTCAGGTCTCCTCGTGGATCGCGCGTGGCATCGACCGACGGGCCGCGTCCATCTACGCACCGCCGTGGCTCCGGCTCGCCCAACTGGCCCGTCCGGTCTACCCCGCGGCCGTCTCCCTGCTGTCCCGCCGGACCCTGCCGCAGCTCACGGGCGAGGACTCGCTCGAACAGACGGGGCTGCTCGGTGCGGGAGGACGTATCGAAGAGGAGTCCATCGGCCGGGGGCGACCGAGCGACGCGTCAGAACCACTCGGATGAGTTCGCCCCTTCCCGGGACGAGATCCACTCACCGACAGGGGGCCTCCACGGCGGAGGGGCCCCACCAGCCCCAGGCCTCACCAGCCCCACGTGCCGGGACCGCCCTTGAAAGGGCCCTCGATCTCGTGCGTGATCCACCCACCGTAGAAGTCGCCCTCCTGAGCGGTCACCGCCTCGCCGTCTACCGCGCAGCGCACAGACGACGGATAGAAGGCCAGATGGCTCCGGAGGGCCTCGTACGGAGCGAGCGGCTGCTCGTAGCTCCAGGCGGCCCGGTGGATCACGAGCCCGTCCACGACGATGTCCCAGTAGGACGCCTGCCCCTTCCACTCGCAGTGGGTTCCCCCCGACCGCGGCCGCAGCAGCTCCGCGCGCACGTCGCTCCGGGGCAGGTAGAAGACCGGCGGATGACTGGTCTCCAGAACGCGCAGGCTCGCGGAGGTCCGCGCCACGACCTGGGAGCCGACCGTCACCGTCACGAGGCGGTCGTCACGCACCAGCTCCGGAGGCCGGGGGTAGTCCCACACCGACTCCGTGGGCCGGGCGTGCGCCGGGCCACGGACCGACTCGCCGTCCTCATGGTTCATGTACCGACCTCACTGTCCCTGACCGTTCCCGACAATTCCTCTGGCTATCGTTCTTCCGGAGCGGGCTCCGCAGATGCGAGGCGGGGCACCGGATCTCCCCACCTCCCGGCCGGGGCGGGACGCCGTCGGATGCCGGTCATCACCAGCACGAGGACGGCCGCGGAACCGTACGCGAGGTTGGTCAGGGCCTGCTGGAAACCGAAGGCCGGGCCCAGGAGGTAGACGGCGGCGCCCGCGAGCGCGACACCGAGCCACTCCCAGCGCCCGTCCAGGGCGACCAGCGCGACCAGGAGCAGGGCGTACCAGGAGTAGCCCGGCGTCAGGAGGACGAACGACCAGCCGGTGACCAGGAGGGCGCCGCTCCAGGGACGCAGGGGATCGCCGCGCCGCATGACGTACAGGGTCACGCCCGCGACGGCGAGGACCAGCACGGGCAGCGCCCAGGAGTCGGGCAGCAGCAGCCGCAGCAGCGCGTACCTGGAACCGGCCGAGGACGCGTCGTAGCCCTCCTCCTCGACGTAGCCGCCGAGGTAGCCGAAGACCGAGCCCCGCGAGAGGAGGACGTACGGGAGGTACGAGAGGACGACGAGGGCCGCGGCCGGAAGCAGGACGGCGGCGGCGTCGCGGAACCGCCGGACCCCGGACAGCGCGCCGGGCAGGACGACGGCCGGCATCAGCTTGGTGGCGACGGCGGCACCGATCAGCACACCGCCCACCGCCCGGCGGGCCGGAGCCCGGCAGGCGACGGCGCCGAGCCCGGCCACCGCGAAGAGCACGCCCAGCACGTCGATGTGCGCGTTGTTGACGGCTTCCAGGGGGACGGCCGGGCACCAGGCCCAGTACGCGGCCTTGCGGAGGTCGTCGCCCCGCCGGCGGAGGACGAGGAGGAGCGCTCCCGTCACGCCGAGCGAGGTGAGGGCCGCCCCGATCTGGAGCGGCTTGTGCCGTGCGCCGACGGGGGAGAGGCGGTCGACGGCGAGGAAGTACGCCTCGGCGACGGGCGGGTAGACGGTGTGGACGCCCGGCCTGTTGATGCGCGTGCACGGGGACGCGGCCCCGGCGGGGGCGATCGGGGCCAGGCCGGGCGTCCGGCAGACGGCCCCGGTGGGGAAGAGCCAGGGATCCCGCAGCCGGGTGAGCGCCGGGTCCTGCGGCGTGTGGTCGTACGGGGAGATGCCGGCCGCCTGGACGCGGCCGTCCCAGGCGTAACGGTACGAGTCGGTGCTCGTCCGCGGAGGACCCAGCAGCCCGGTCACGGCGACGGCGACGGCCCCCGCCACGACCAGCCACACGACCCGACGGCCCGGGATCCGGCGCGCCGCCGCGACGGCAGCGGCGAAGAGCGCCCAGGACGCCGCGTACCACCAGAACAGGCCGACGGGGTCGTCGCCGAGCCGGTCCCCGTCGCGGACGGTGAGGGCGAGGACCGCCGTGAGGGCGGCGAGAGCGGCGAGGGTGAGGACGGTGGCAGCGGACGCGGAGCGCGCCGGGAGGGCTTTCACCTGGAGCAGCGTGCCAGGAGCCACGCCTCCGGTGCCCGGCGACGCCACGGGCGTCCGTGTTTCGTAAGGTGTTCCGGCGGCCTCCGCGAGGTCCGCCGGGGGTGTGATGGGAGCATGCGACCCACCCTCTCTCCGGACCCGCCCGTCACCTTCACGGCGCGTCTGCACGACGCCCGGACCGCGACCGTGATCGGCCGCCTCCTCGGTCCGGCCGTCCTCGTCTGCTTCGCGACCGGCGTGGTGAGCCACTCCCTCCAGCACCCGCCGGTATGGCTGGCCGACCGGCTGCCGAGCCACCCGTCCGGGGGCTATCGGGTCACCCAGGGTCTGCACGTGGCGTCCGGCATCGCGGCGGTCCCGCTGCTCCTTGCGAAGCTGTGGGTGGTCTACCCACGGCTGTTCGCGTGGCCGCCGGTGCGGTCCCCGAGGCACGCCCTGGAGCGGATCTCCGTGGCCGTCCTCGTCGCCGCCGCTCTCCTGGAGGTGTTCACCGGGCTCCTGAACACCTTCCAGTGGTACCCGTGGCCCTTCGGCTTCGTCCCCGTGCACTACGCGGTGGCCTGGCTGCTGCTCGGGTCGCTGCTCCTGCACGTCGCCGTGCAAGGCCCCCGGATCCGGGCCCACTTCACCCGAAGCTCGCCCGGAACCCGCGCCCTCCCCGCGGCGGACGCACCCGACCGTCGCCAGTTCCTCCTCGGCGTCACGGCCGCCGTCGGTGCCGTGACGCTGACCACCGCCGGACAGTCCGTCACCGCCCTCGGCCCGCTGGACCTGTTCGCTCCCCGGAGCCCCACACACGGGCCGCAAGGGCTCCCCGTGAACCGGACGGCCGCCGCGGCGCGGGTCACCCGCGCCTCCCTGGCCGACTGGCGGCTCACCGTGGCGGGTCCCCGGCCGTACACGCTGACGCTGGACCAACTGCGCGCGCTGCCCCAGCACGAGGTGACGCTGCCCCTCGCCTGCGTCGAGGGCTGGAGCAAGTCCGCGCGCTGGACCGGCGTACGGGTACGTGACCTCCTGGACCGGGCCGGCGGCGGCTCGCACGCGCGGGCCCGGGTGGTCTCGCTCGAAGCGGCCGGCGCCTACCGCGTGATGGAGATGGGCCGGCTCTCCGCACAGGACCCGCTCACCCTCCTGGCCCTGCGTCTGAACGGTGAGGAGCTGTCCCTGGACCACGGCTTCCCGGCGCGGATCATCGCCCCGAACCGGCCCGGGGTGCTCCAGACCAAGTGGGTCGGCCGGCTGGAGGTCGTGTGAAGGGCTTCCGGTACGTGACGGGTGGGCTGGGGCTGGTGTGCGCGGCCTGGGGCGGATGGCTGCTGCTCCGGCAGCCGGAGCCGTGGCGGATCGCCGTGTGGCTCGGGGGAGCGGTGGTGGTGCACGACGGGTTCGTCGCGCCGCTCGTGTTCGCCGTCGGGGCGCTCGCCGCCGCGGCCGGAGTGCGCCTGCGCGGGGTGCCGCGCGCGGCGCTGATCGTCACGGGCTCCCTGACGGCCATCGCCCTTCCCCCGTTACTGCGCCCCGGCGTCGCGGCCAACCCGACGGTGCTGCCGCTCGACTACCCGCGCAACTGGCTGCTGGCGATGGCGGCCGTCGCGCTGTTCACGCTCGCCCACGCGGCCGGGCGTGCCCTGAGACACCGCTCCGGCGGCGGCCGCTCCGGCCGACGTTCCGCGCCCCAGGCCGGTGGCAGCTCCGACCACGAGGCCTGACGCGAGGGCGCGCGACGCGGAGCCGGCGCGGCGCCTCGCGGCGAGGAGCCGCCCGGGTGGAGTCCGTTCCCGTACGGACTCCACCCGGGCGCTGCGCCGGGGTGCGGCGGTCAGAGGGGCCGGTGCACGGAGCCCGGTGCTCCCGTCAGCTGGTCAGGTGTACGAAGTGCCGGTCCGTCGTCTCCCACGTGTCGTACGGGGTCCAGCCCGCCGCCCGTGCCGCGGCGCACAGGGCGCGGGTGCCGAGTCGGGCCCACCAGAAGGGCGTTCCGCGCCCGCCGCTGCCGTCCTCGACGTGGACCTCGACGCGCTCGTCGACATCGGCGGGCGCCACCTCGACGAGCAGCGATCCGCCGGGCGCGGCCAGGGCGGCCGACCGACGCAGCAGGGCGGCCGGGTCGCCGCCGATCCCGATGTTGCCGTCGATGAGCAGGACCGTGCCCCACCCGCCCTCGCGGGGAAGGGGGTCGAAGACGGACCGGCACAGGGCGCTGCCGCCGGCCCGGACCGTACGGGCCACCGCCTCGGGGGTCACGTCCACACCGAGAGCGGCGTGTCCGAGTCCGGCGAGGGCGGCGACCAGGCGGCCCGGCCCGCACCCGATGTCGAGGACGGGGCCGGTGCAGCGGGAGAGCACCGTGGCGTCGGCCGCGTCGGGCTCGGCGCACCACCGCTCGACGTCGAGGGGCAGCAACCGGCCGTCGCGGCGCCGGAGGTAGAGCGGGCCCTGTCCGGCGCGCAGGGCGTCGGCGTACGGGTCGGCCTGCCAGGCCCGCGCGGCCGACGCGGTCAGCTGGGCGGTCACCGCGTCAGCGCGCACAGGCCGGAGTGCAGGGCGGCGAAGCGGGTCCACGGTGCGCCGGAGGCGACCCGTTCCGCGTCGGCGGGGGAGTCCACGTCGACCAGCGCGGGCAGGTCGCGTACCGCCAGCCCCGCGTCCGTCAGGCGCCGCCGCTGGACCTCACCGGTGTGCGCCTCGGACATGGGGACGCCGAGCAGGAGCGCCGGGTCGGGGGCAGCCAGGCCCAGGGCCCAGAAGCCGCCGTCCTCGGCGGGCCCGAACCAGGCACCCGTCTCCGTGAAGTCGAGTCCGAGCGCGAGGAGCCCGGGGGTGACCTGCGGTGTGTCCATGCCGATCAGCAGCGTCGGTCCTTCGGCGAGGGCGAAGGCGGCGGCCAGCCGGACGTCCAGGCCGCCCGCGGACTGCGCGACGACCTCGATGCCGGCCGGGACCCAGGGCCCCGGCCGTCCGTCGAGGACCAGGACGCGCCGCCGGGCCGGGGTGTCCAGGACCGCCGCGAGGGTGTCCTCCAGCGCGGCGCGCGCCAGGTCCGCGGCCTGCCGCATGCTGAACCTCGGGGTCAGCCGGGTCTTCACCCGCCCCGGCACGGGGGCCTTGGCGATGACGAGCAGGGTGCTCATGCCGAGACTCCCTCGGTCCGTGCGGGCCGTGCCACCTTTGGCTCGGCCAGGACTCCGCGCATGTCACGGACGGCGTGCCAGGTGCCCCGCCAGGTCCCCGTGACCTTGGACTTACCGGCCCGGGGCAGGTAGGGGACGTCCGTCTCGGCCACCCGCCAGCCCGCGTCGGCAGCCCGTACGACCATCTGTAGGGGATAGCCGCTGCGCCGGTCGGTCAGATCCAGGCCGAGCAGGGCGTCACGGCGCGCCACCCGCATCGGGCCGAGGTCGTGCAGGCGCAGTCCCGTACGGCGGCGCAGCATCCGCGCCAGGGCGATGTTCCCGGCCCGGGCGTGGGCGGGCCAGGCGCCGCTGCCCTGAGGACGGCGGCGGCCGAGCAGCAGGTCCGCCTCACCGGCGGCGAGCCGCGCGGCCATGGGGGCGAGGAGACCCGGGTCCATGGACGCGTCGCAGTCGCAGAAGCAGACGAACTCGGCGCGTGCGGCCAGCAGCCCGGCGTGACAGGCGGCGCCGAAGCCGCGCCGGGACTCGTGCACGACCGTGGCGCCGAGGGAGCGGGCGAGGTCGGCGGAACCGTCGGTCGAGCCGTTGTCGACGACGATGGCCCGCCAGCCCGCCGGTACGCGCGCCAGCACCCAGGGCAGTGCCTCGGCTTCGTCGAGGCAGGGAAGTACGAGGTCCGCGAGGGGCGGACAAGGAGAAGGGGTCACCCTCCCCACCGTAGGAACCGGAAGGCGGAGAAAGGCGTCATGAGACCTTACGAAACGCGGACACCGCGCCGCTCGGCGGTATGCGCGGCCTCGAACGCGGCCGCGCGATGCCACCCTGTGGGCATGGCAATCAGCACGGAAACCGGCCCCGGCCCCGATCCCGGTCGCGGCCCCGACCCCGAATCCGGGCCCGATCCGCGGGTCGCCCCCGGTGGCGTCGCCGGACGCGTCCTGGTCGTGGACGACGACCCGACCGTCTCGGAGGTCGTGGCGGGGTATCTGGAGCGCGCCGGCCTCACCGTGCACCGGGCCGGTGACGGCCCGGCCGCGCTGGAGGCCGCCGCCCGTCACCGGCCGGACCTGGTCGTCCTCGACCTGATGCTGCCCGGCATGGACGGTCTGGAGGTCTGCCGGCGCCTCCGCGCGAACGGACCCGGGACGCGCACGCTGCCCGTCGTGATGCTGACCGCGCGGGGTGACGAGGAGGACCGCATCCTGGGCCTGGAGGTCGGCGCCGACGACTACGTCACCAAGCCGTTCAGCCCGCGCGAGCTGGTCCTGCGCGTGATGTCGGTCCTGCGCAGGGCGTCCTCCCTCGCCCCGGCGGACCAGCCGGAACTGGCGGCGGGCGGACTGGCCGTGGACCCCGCGGCGCGTCGCGCGACGAAGGACGGAGTGGAACTGGCCCTCACCCTGAGGGAGTTCGACCTCCTCGCGTACTTCCTCCGGCACGCCGGACAGGTCTGCGACCGGGAGAGGCTGATGCGCGACGTCTGGGGCTGGGACTTCGGTGACCTCTCCACCGTCACCGTCCACGTCCGCAGACTCCGGGCGAAGATCGAGGAGGATCCCGCAGACCCGCAGCTGATCAGGACGGTATGGGGCGCCGGATACCGCTTCGAGGCACGCCCGCCCGTCGGGCCCGGTGCGGCGACGGGGACGGGGACGCGGCCAGGGACCGGGACGGGGACGGACGCCGCCCATGCGTGATGTGCTGCTCATCGCCCTCTACGCGCTCCTCGGCGCGGCGGCCGCCGGACTGCTCGGCGCCGTCGCGCTGCGGATACTGCGTCGGCGCAGCGTGGCCGCCTCCCTGGCCGTCGTCGCGGCGGTCGCCGTGTCCGCGATGCTCGCGGGGACCCTGTCCGTGGCCTGGGCCATGTTCCTCTCCTCCCACGACCTCACCGTGGTGACCACCGTCGTCGCGATGGCGGCCGTCGTGTCGCTCGGCACCGCACTGCTGCTGGGCCGGAGGGTCGTCCTGCGCTGCCGCGAGCTGCTCGGCGCGGCACGCGATTTCGGTGAGGAAGGCACCTTCACGGCTCCGGCCGCGCCGGCCCCCGCCGAGCTCACGGCACTGAGCCGTGAACTGGCCCTGACCAGCCGCCGTCTGGCCGCCTCGCGCGAACGCGAACGGGCCCTGGAGACGTCAAGGCGCGAGCTCGTCGCCTGGATCTCGCACGACCTGCGGACGCCGCTGGCCGGGCTGCGCGCCATGTCGGAGGCGCTGGAGGACGGTGTGGTGCCCGATCCGGACCGCTACCACCAGCAGATGCGCGCGGAAGTGGAGCGCCTCAACTCCATGGTCACCGACCTCTTCGAACTGTCCCGCATCCATGCCGGGGCGCTGTCGCTCAGCCCGACCCGCATCTCCCTCTACGACCTCGTGGGCGACGCCCTGGCGGGCGCGGACGCCCTGGCCCGTCAGCACGGTGTACGTCTCGCGGGCGGTTCCGTGGATCCGTTGCCCGTCGAGGTCGACGGAAAGGAGATGACCCGGGTCCTGTCGAACCTCCTGGTCAACGCCATCCGCCACACCCCGGCCGACGGCACCGTCGCCATCGCCGCCGAACGCCGGGCGAACGCGGTGGTCCTGTCCGTCACGGACGCCTGCGGCGGCATCCCCGAGGAGGACCTGCCCCGCGTCTTCGACACCGGCTGGCGGGGGAGCCGGGCCCGCACGCCTCCCTCGGGCGCGGGGCTGGGGCTGGCGATCGTCCGGGGCATCGTCGAAGCGCACGCCGGGCACGCCGACGTCCACAACGTACCCGGCGGCTGCCGCTTCGAACTGACCCTCCCGACCCCCGCGTGAATGCCAGGACGAGGCACCCTTCCGCGTGTCCGATCGCCGAGCCACGCCCCGGTCCGGCGCCCGCACCGAATCGCCCCACCGGCACCCGGAGGGACCTCAGCCGACGACACCCGCCGAGGCCCGCTGCCCCGCCCGGGCGAACTCGGCCATTCCGTCGGCGAACCCGACCTCCGCACGCCAGCCCAGCTCGTCACGCAGCCGGGCGGAGTCGGCGGTGATGTGCCGGACGTCGCCCAGGCGGAACTCGCCGGTCACCACGGGCGGGGGCCCGCCGTACGCGCGGGCGAGCGCCGATGCCATCTCGCCGACCGTGTGCGGATCCCCGCTGCCCGTGTTGTACGCGGTCAGCACCCCGGCGGCCGTACCGCCGACGGCCTCCAGAGCCACGACGTTCGCCGAGGCCACGTCCGCGACGTGGACGAAGTCCCGCCGCTGTGCGCCGTCCTCGAAGACCCGGGGAGCCTCGCCCCGGGCCAGCGCGGACCGGAAGAAGGAGGCCACCCCCGCGTAGGGGGTGTCGCGCGGCATCCCCGGTCCGTACACGTTGTGGTAGCGCAGCGAGACGGCACGCCCTCCCACACAGCGGGCCCACGACGCCGACAGGTGCTCCTGGGCCAGCTTCGTCGTCGCGTAGACGTTCCGGGGATCCGTCGGCGCGTCCTCGCGGACCAGGCCCGGGGCGAGTTCCGCCCCGCAGTCGGGGCAGCGGGGCTCGAAGAAGCCGGCCTCCAGTTCCTCCGTCAGCCGAGGCCCGGGACGGACCGTGCCGTGTGCCCCGCAGGTGTAGCGGCCCTCGCCGTACACCACCATCGACCCGGCGAGCACGAGCCTCCGGACCCCGGCGGCCGCCATCTCCGCCAGCAGCACCGCCGTGCCGAGATCGTTGCAGCCGACGTAGTCGGGGGCATCCGCGAAGTCCTTCCCGAGCCCGACCATCGCCGCCTGGTGGCACACCGCGTCCACCCCGCGCAGCGCCGCGCGGACCGCGCCGCCGTCCCGTACGTCGGCTCGGACGAACTCGGCGTCCGGCAGCGAGGGTGGACCGGGATGGGCGGCGGGCAGCAGGGCGTCGAGGACGACGGGGTCGTGCCCCCGGTCCTGGAGGGCGGTGACGATGTGGGAGCCGATGAACCCGGCTCCTCCGGTGACGAGTACGCGCATGCTCCGGACGCTACGCAGCGCGGGGCGGCGGTGCGGTGTCCCACGCCCGCACGTAAGAGTTCCGTCATACGCGACGGCCGGAGACACCGGCTCCAGCGAGCAGGAGGGGGTCCGGGTCAGGACGTCGAGGACTCCTCGTCGCCCCACGTCCACCCGGATCGCGGAAGGGGCAGGGCCGGGACCGACGAATTCGCTCCTGGCCGTTCAGCCCGAGCACGGTCGACGACCACCCCCGAGTCCCGTCCCCGCGCACGCGCTGCGCCATCGGAATGACATTCCGGGACGCGGCCGATCCACCCGGCCCGGAACACCGGAACGGGGGCGATCTCGCTTGCCACTCTGATCGGGAACGACGGCTTCGCACGGACCGGGAGCAGCACACCGAGCCCCGGACACCGTCGCCGACCCGACACCACGGAGGTTCCCGTGACCCACCCCGGTCTCCTCGCCCGCATCGAGGCCAAGCCCGAACACGCCGCGCAGGTCCAGGAACTCCTGGAGAACGCCCTGGAGCTCGCCCGAGGCGAGACGCAGACCGTCACCTGGTACTCGTTCAAGCTCGGACCGACCACCTTCGGCGTCTTCGACACCTTCGACGACGAAGCGGGACGCCAAGCCCACCTGAACGGCCCCATCGCGGCCGCCCTGATGGACATCGCGCCCACCCTCCTCGCCGGCGCCCCCGACATCCAGCACGTCGACGTCCTGGCCGCGAAGCTCCCGTGACCCCGCCACCGACTCCTCGGACTCCCACTCTCCCGCAGCGGATCAGAAGCCGTGCCCAGGCGCTGCTCGCGACGGGCCCACCGCCCGGCCCGGCCCGCCCGGGGTTCTGGCGCAGCCCGCTGCGGGGACCGTGGCTGACAGGGGTGTTCGGGCTCCTCCTGCTGGTCGGTGTCACGGTGCTGTTCGTGACGGGCCTGCTGTCGTACGCCGCCTACAACCCTGATCTGGCCCCGCTCAACGACCAGACTCCGGACAAGGGCTGGCTCGGCTTCTACCTGTTCACCTGGCCCACGTCCCCGTACTGGCTCTACCGGCTGACCCAGGGCACCCACACCGTCCTCGGTCTGGTCCTGGTCCCGGTCCTGCTGGCGAAGCTGTGGTCGGTGATCCCCAAGCTGTTCGCATGGCCGCCGTTGCGCTCGGCGGCCCACGCCCTGGAACGGCTCTCGGTGCTCCTGCTCGTCGGCGGCGCCGGCTTCACCTTCGTCACCGGCATCCTCAACATCCAGCTGAACTACATCTTCCCCGGCTCCTTCTACGTCCTGCACTTCTACGGCGCCTGGATCTTCATGGGCGCCTTCGTCGTCCACGTCGCCTTCCGGCTGCCCCGCGCCGTCCGCGCCGTGCGGGCCGGCCGGGACCACCAGCCCGAGTCCGGTACGGAGGAGGCCGCCGGTCTCGTGTCGCCGAACCCCGCTCCGCCGACCATCTCGCGCCGGGGCGCGGTCGCCCTGGTCGGTGCCGGCTCGCTCGCCCTGTTCCTCGTGACCGCCGGGCAGAGCGTCGGCGGCTGGTGGCGCCGGACCGCGGTACTGGCTCCGCACGGGCGGGACCCCGGGACCGGGCCCAACGGATTCCAGATCAACAAGACCGCCGCGTCCAGCGGAATCCGGCCCAGCGACATCGGCCCCGACTGGCGGCTGACCGTCCGAGGAGGCGGACGGCAGGTCGTGCTCACCCGCGCGATGCTGCTCGCCCTGCCCCAGACCGTCTCCGCCCTGCCCATCGCGTGTGTGGAGGGCTGGTCGACCCCCGACCAGGACTGGTCCGGGATCCGCCTCACCGACCTCGCCGCCCTCGTCGGCCTCGGCACCGACACCCCGCAGGTCCTGGTCGAGTCCGTCCAGCGCGGCGGAGCGTTCTCAACCGTCGTCCTGGCCCCCAACCAGGCCCGCGACACGCGGTCCCTGCTCGCGATGCGGGTCAACGGAGCCGACCTCTCCGCGGACCACGGCTATCCGGCCCGGGTGATCGTCCCGGGCGCGCCCGGTGTCCACAACACCAAGTGGGTGGGCCGCCTCACCTTCGGAGCACCCGCATGAGCCGTACCGCCCGCTCCCGGTCCTGGGCGTTCCGCCGGCGCTACGGCGCCTCGCCGCTGCACCTGCTCCTCGTCCTGGCCTCCTTCGCCCTGACCGTGTACGCCGGGATCCGGCTGCTCAGAGGCGACACCGTGGGAGTGGCGATCTGGTTCGTCGGCGCCGCGCTCCTCCACGACCTGGTCCTGCTTCCGCTGTACTCGGTGACCGACCGCGCCGCGCAGCGCCTGTGGCGCGCGGGCGCCACCGAGGGCGGTACGCCGCGGCCGAGCGTCAACTACTTCCGCGTCCCCGCCTTCGTCGCCGGCGTCCTCTTCCTCGTCTGGTGGCCGCTCATCCTCCAGCAGGGCGGCCACTACACCGCCGCCACCGGCCTGTCCACCGACGTGTTCCTGCCCCGCTGGCTCCTCATCACGGCCGGCCTGTTCCTCGCCTCGGCCCTCCTCCTCGTCGTCCGGACCTGGCTGCGGCTGCGCCCGCAGCGCAAGGAGCGCCGCGCGCGGGCCCGGGCCCGGAGGGCCACGCGCTGACGCTCCACCGGGGCTGACCGCCCCGGCCTGGACACCACCTCCGGGGCCCGGGCGTGAGCCATGGCAGCGGGGCCAGAGCGCCGTGCCCCGAGCGCCCCCGCCCATCCGTGGCCCCGGCGGGTCCGAATAGCCACCGAGTGGACGTGCCGAACGTTCCCGTACGAAGGCGGCTCCCATGATCACCCTGGTTCTGATCGGTCTGCTCGGCGGCCTGATCACAGCGGTCTCGCCGTGCATCCTGCCGGTCCTGCCCGTGGTGTTCCTGGCCGGCGGCCCTGGCACGGAGGCGCCGAAGTCGAACGGGCCCACGCCACCGGATCCGTCCGAGGCGCGGGCGGCGGGTGGTGTACGGCTCGACGCACCGCCGAAGGAGGCCTCCCGGCCCTCTCGCAACCGCAGGCCGTACGCCGTCGTCGCCGGGCTCGTGCTCAGCTTCGGCTTCTTCACCCTGCTCGGAGTCACGATCATCTCGGCGCTCGGGCTGCCCCAGGACATCCTGCGCTACATAGGCCTCTCCCTCCTGATCCTCATCGGCCTCGGGCTGATCTTCCCCGCCGTCGAGCGGATCCTGGAGAAGCCCTTCGCCCGGATTCCGCAACGCCAGGTCAACAAGGAGGGCAGCGCCTTCGTCCTCGGCCTGGGCCTCGGTCTCCTCTACGTCCCCTGCGCCGGACCCGTCCTCGCCGCGATCACCGTCGCCGGAGCACGCGGCGAGATCAACGCCGACATCGTCGCGCTCACCCTCTCCTTCGCCGTCGGCACCGCGATCCCCCTCCTCGTGTTCGCCCTCGCCGGCCGCCGCGTGGCGGAGCGCGTCGCGGCCTTCAGGACCCGCGCCCGAAAGCTCCGGATCGTGGCCGGTGCCCTCATGATCGGGCTGGCGTTCGCCCTCGCCTTCGACGTCACCACCGCCCTGCAGAAGGCGCTGCCCGACTACACGGCCTCGGCACAGAAGGCGGTCGAGGACAACGACACGGCCCGGCAGCAGCTCTCCGGCCTCTACGACAACTCCAACAAGGACCTCGCCCGCTGCGAGGACGGAATCGACCAGCTCCGCTCCTGCGGGGCCGCCCCGCAGATCGCCGGCATCGCCAAGTGGCTGAACACGCCCGGCGGCCGTCCCGTCGACCTCGCCGCCCTGCGCGGCCGCGTGGTCCTGATCGACTTCTGGACCTACTCCTGCATCAACTGCCAGCGCAGCCTGCCCCATGTCGAAGCCTGGGACCGCGCCTACCGGGACAAGGGACTGACCGTCATCGGCGTCCACTCGCCCGAGTTCGCCTTCGAGAAGAACGCGGGCAACGTCGCCGACCAGGCCCGCAAGCTCGGCGTCACCTACCCCGTGGCCCTCGACAACAAGCTCGACACCTGGGACAACTACCGCAACAGGTTCTGGCCCGCCAAGTACCTCATCGACGCCCGGGGAACCGTCCGCTACTTCACCTTCGGCGAGGGCCGGTACGCCCAGACCGAGAACCTCATCCGCGACCTCCTGACCCAGGCCGACCCCGGAGTCCGTCTCCCGCCCGCCACCGGTCAGAAGAACGACGACCTCACGTCCGGGCGCACCCCGGAGACCTACCTCGGCACCGGCCGCATCAACGGCTACGCGGGCACTCCCGCGCTCGTGAAGGACCGGACGACCGACTACGCCTATCCCGCCGACGGCCTCCGCCTGAACCAGCTCGCCCTCGCCGGGACGTGGAAGACGACCTACGACGAGTTCACCGCCGGGCCCGACGCCCGCCTCGCCCTCACCTACCGGGGGAAGAACGCCAACATCGTCCTCGCCGGAGAAGGCACCCTGACCGTGCTGGTCGACGGCAAGCAGACCACGACCCTCAAGGTGCACGGCTCACCCACGCTCTACCGCCTCACCGACGACGGGACCGCCCGCGAGGCCCATCTCGAACTCCGCTTCACCCCAGGACTCCAGGCCTTCGTCTTCACCTTCGGGTAAACCGGCCCGGGGCCGCCGGAGACCGGCGCCCTCCGCTCCATCGGACGGGCCTTCCCCGCCTCCTCCACCGGAGGCGGGGAAGGCCCGTCCCGCCTCTGCCGGAAGGACCGGTCCGGCTTCCACCGGAAGGACCCGTCCGGCTTCCACCGGGAAGGCCCGTACGTCCTCCGCCGGAAGGCTCAGCACGGCCGCCAGCGAGCGGGGCAGGACCTCCGCCCAGCCCAGAAGACGCAGTCCCCGCACGGCGGTCTCGTCGCGGCGGATCTCGAGCCCGGCACAGTCCGTCGCACGCCATCCCCTGTCCGCAGCCATGGGGACACCGTCGGGTCCGAGATCGCCCCGCCACGCCGCGCCTGCCCCGGACGGCGACGATTCCACCCGACCGGACCAGCCCGGACGCCGCCTCTTGCGCCAGGCGGGTGGCGTCCACCGCGTCCGCACATCCGGGACGTCCGTGACCACGAAGCCCCGATGAGCCGCCGGCCGCTCCGGCCGGGGGGATCCGATTCAGGAGTGCACATGCGAAACCGCACCATCACCGCCGCGACCGCCGTGGTGCTCGCCGCCCTCTGCGCGGCGCCCGCGCTCGCCACGCCTGACGACAGCCCGAGGACGCAGTCCGCGACGGCGCAGGCCGCGACGGACCACAGGGGCGGCCTGAGCGCGGTCGGCCTGACCCGTGACCAGCGGCTGGTCCAGTTCGATGTGAACAGGCCCTCCCGGACCTGGTCGCTGGGCAAGGTCGCGGGTCTCTCCGGTGACACCAAGCTCGTCGGCATCGACTTCCGCGTCCAGAACGAGAAGCTGTACGGCGTCGGAAACAGGGGCGGCGTCTACACCCTGAACACCACGAACGCCCGCGCCATGAAGGTGTCCCAGCTGACCGTCGCGCTCTCCGGGACGACGTTCGGCGTGGACTTCAACCCCGCCGCGAACCGGCTTCGCGTCATCTCGAACACCGGACAGAACCTGCGCCACAACATCGACGACGCGGCGGCCCCCCGGACCACCACCGTCGACGGCATGCTCACCAACCCCACCACGCCGCCCTCGACCGCCATGGGGGTGACCGGCGCCGCCTACACCAACAACGACCTGAACACGGCGACCGCGACGACCCTGTTCGGCCTCGACACGATGGCGGACCGGATCTCCCTCCAGTCGCCCGCCAACGCCGGCACCCTCGCCCCCACCGGCAACCTCGGCGTCAACGCCGACCCGGACGCCGGATTCGACATCTACTTCGACGCGGCGGCCGGCATGAACCACGGCTTCGCCGCCATCGGTACGGGCGGCGCCTACCGCCTCTACTCCGTGAACCTGCTGGCGGGCAAGGCCACCGACAAGGGCGCCTTCCCGAGGAACTACCAGGTCACCGACCTCGCCCTGCCCATCGGCCAGAAGTAGTCCTCCGCCGCCCGACCCTCGTCCGTGGGCGGCCGCATCCCCGCGACCGCCCACGGACGGTGCCGTTCACTCCGCAGGGGCCTGCGCGTACCAGGCGGCGGGCGTCGCGGGCATCGCCGACGTGCCGTCCCGGGTGGGACGGACGCAGAGGATCTGGTCGACGCCCATGCGGCCCTCGCCGAACGCGATCGCCGCGCCCGCCAGATAGAGGCGCCACACCCGGGTGGTGGCCGTCCCGACGAGCTTCTCGAAGGCGTCCGCACCCTCGTCGAGGCGGGAGCGCCACGCGTCGATCGTGGTCGTGTAGTGCTCGCGGAGCGACTCCACGGAACGGGCCTCCAGCCCGGTGGCCTCCAGGACGTCCAGCGTCCGGCCGACGGGACGCATGTGCATGTCGGGGGCGATGTACGTCTCGATGAAGGCGCCCCCGCCCGGCGCCAGGGCGCCGCGGGACATCTGCTGGATCAGGACCCGGCCCTCGGGCCGCAGCACGTCGTGCAGCCGGGTGGCGAAGGCGGGGTACTCGGCGTCGCCGACGTGCTCGCCCATCTCGACGGCCGCCGCCGCGTCGTAGCCCCCGCCGTCGATGTGCCGCCAGTGCCGCAGCTGCACGTCCACGAGGTCCGCCACTCCCTCGCGCGCGGCGCGCGCGGTGACGAAGGCGTGCTGGGCGGCGGAGAGGGTGACGGCGGTGACCCTCGCCTTGTGCTCCCTGGCGGCGTGCAAGGTCAGGGAACCCCAGCCGCAGCCGACGTCGAGCAGGCGGTCGCCGGGGCGCAGGCCGAGTTTCCGGCAGATCAGTTCGAGCTTGTCGCGCTGGGCGTCCGCCAGCGTGTACGCCGGGTCGTCGGGGCGCGTCCAGTAGGCGCAGGAGTACGCCATCGACTCGTCGAGGAGCAGTTCGTAGAAGTCGTTGGAGAGGTCGTAGTGGTGGCTGATCGCGGCCCGGTCCCGCGAGGCGCTGTGCAGGCTGCCGGTCAGGCGCGCCCGCCCGTCCGGTCGGCGCGGGGGCGGGCCCGCCGCGCCGAGTCGTACGGCGAGGGCGGCGGCCGCCGCGAGCGCGGCCGGTCCGGGGCGCGCCGCCTGCCGGTCGCGGACGGTGCGGCCGGCCCGGGACAGGGCCTCGGCGAGGTCGCCGTCGACGTCGAGGTCGCCGGCGACGTAGGCCTCGGCGAGCCCGAGTTCGCCCGGCTGCCAGAGCAGGCGCCGCAGGGCGTCGGGGGAGCGGAGCACGACCAGGGGCGCGTCCTGCGGCCCCGCGTGGCTGCCGTCCCAGGCGCGCAGCCGGACCGGGAGCGGGCCGGGGAGGAAGTGGCCGATGAGCTGGGCGAGACGGTCGGCGGTGGACGTCATCGAACGGTCCCTTCGGTGAGGAGGAGCTGGCGGACGTCGAGATAGCCGGAGCGGAACCCCGCCTCGGAGTAGGCGAGGTAGAACTCCCACATGCGGGGGAAGACGTCGTCGAAGCCGAGGGCGGCGACGGCGGGGCGCCTGCTGGTGAACCTCTCCCGCCACAGGCGGAGGGTCTCCGCGTAGTGCTCGCCGTGGCCGCTGTCCGCGACCGTGGTCAGGCCGGCGTGGGCCGAGTGTTCGGCGATGGCCCGGCGGGAGGGGATCAGGCCGCCGGGGAAGACGTACTTGCTGATCCACGTGTGGGTGGCCGCGGTGTGGAGCATCTGCCGGTGGCCCATGGTGATGGCCTGGAGGGCGATCCGGCCGCCGGGGGCGAGCGCGCGGCGCAGCGCGGTGAAGTAGGCGGGCCAGTACTCGGCACCGACCGCTTCGATCATCTCGACGCTGACCACGGCGTCGTGGCGTCCTTCGATGTCGCGGTAGTCGCGGAGCTGGACCTCGACCCGGTCGGCGAGCCCGGCGTCCGCGATGCGCGCGCGGGCCAGGGCGGCCTGTTCCGAGGAGAGGGTCAGGGTGGTCACTCGCGCGCCGCGCGCGGCGGCGCGCAGCGCGAGCTCGCCCCAGCCGGTGCCGATCTCCAGGAGCCGCGTGCCCTCCCCGACCCGGGCGAGGTCCAGGAGCCGGTCGATCTTGCGGTGCTGGGCGCGTTCCAGCGCGTCGAACCGGGCGGGAAGCGTGCTGAACAGGGCGGCGGAGTAGGTGAGCGTGGGGTCGAGGAACGCCGCGAACAGGTCGTTGGACAGGTCGTAGTGCCGCCCGATGTTGTCGCGGGCCCCGGCGCGGGTGTTCCGGTCGCCGGAGGGGCGGGCGGACACCCACAGGGAGCGCAGGGTGCGCAGCGGGGCGGGCACCAGGTCGTCGACGTGCTGGGCGAGGACGGTCAGGACTCCGGCCAGGTCGTCGCTGTCCCATTCCCCGGCCATGTACGACTCGCCGAAGCCGATCAGTCCGTCGCGGCCGATGCGCCGGTGGAAGGCCTCTTCGTCGTGGACCGTCAGTACGGGGCCGGTGGCGGGACCGTCGGCGCTCCCGGTCAGCGACAGCCGTTCCAGGGCCCGGCCGACGAGGAGGCGGGACACGGACGTCCGCAGCCTGCTCGCCGACGGCGGCCGGGCCACGTCGGGCCAGCGGTCGGCGTCGACGCCCGCGCCGGGGACGGAGGGCGCGGGAGCCGTGGGCCCGGGGGCCGGACGCGCCTGCGAGGGGACGCCGACGGCGTGTTCGGGCCGCGGGAGGCTCCGGGAGGTGAGCGTGGGTCGGGTCACGGCAGCATGCCTTTCTGCGGGGTGTGGCGGGGACGGGGCTGTACGGGCAGTCCACGCATCAGCAGGTGGATGCCGTGGCGGCGGATGCCGGCCCACACGGCGGCCGTGGACCAGGGCCTGCGTGCGGCGGCCGACAGCAGGGAGGACGTCGTGGCGGGCCGGCGGCGGCCCCGGACGACGGCGGTGAACGCGCGGCCGTCCGCGTTCTCCAGGTGGACGGTCAGGTTCAGGCGTTCGCCGGGCAGCGGCAGGCGCATCCGGTAGCGTCCCTCGACCGCGAAGAACGGCGAGACGTAGAACTCCTTCTCGACCTCGGCCTCGTCGGTCTCGTCCGTCCGCAGCAGGTAGCAGTGGCGTTCGCCGTAGGTGTTGTGGACTTCGGCCACGACGCACACGAGGGCGCCGGACGGGTCGTGACACCAGTACACGGTCAACGGGTTGAAGACGTACCCGAACACCCTGGCGTGTGCCAGCATGACCACGCGCCCGCCCCTCAGGTCGACGCCGTGGGCGGCGAGGTAGGCGTCGAGCCCGGCACGGATGGATCCCGAGGTGCCGCCGAAGTGGTCCCGGGGGTCGAAGCGGGCGAGCGGCCGGAGCGGCCGGGGCAGCACCGGCGGCCGGTCGGGGTCCACGCACCACAGATAGGTGCGGTGCCGCAGGGTATGACGCAGCGGCGTGCGCCGGACGTGCGTGATGACGCACTCGTACAGCGCGGCGGACGTCACCCCGCCGCCCGGGGAGGCCGGTGATATGACGCTTCGTCCGACCGACGTCACCAGTCCACCCCCAGGGAGCGCGCCGCCTCCACACCGGAGCGGCAGCCGTCCTCGTGGAACCCCCAGCCGTGCCAGGCTCCGGCGTACGCGGTCACACCCGTGTTGAGGCGGGGGAGTTCGGTCTGTGCCGCCACCGAGGCCGGTGTGTACACCGGGTGCTCGTAGACCATCCGCTCGACGACCCGGTCCGCGGCGATGCCGTCCTCGCCGCCCAGGGTGACGACGTAGCCGGAACCGACGGGCAGCCGTTGGAGCCGCTCCATGTCGTAGCTGACGTGGACGGGGTCGACCGAGGGGGTGCAGCCCGCCATGCGGTAGTTCCAGCTGGCGCGGGCGCGCCGAGAGCGGGGCAGGACCGAGGTGTCGCGGTGCAGCACGGTGGGGTTCCGCGAGTACCGGAAGGCACCCAGGAGCCGGCTCTCGTCGGCGGTGGGGTCGGCGAGCAGGCGCAGCGCCTGGTCGGGGTGGGTGGCGATGACCACGGCGTCGTAGGTCTCGGCGTCGCCGTCGCGGGTCGTGACCACCGCGCTGTCCCCGGTGCGCCGGACGGTCTCGACGGGACTGCCGGTCAGGACGCGCTCGATCCGCTTGGCGGCGGCCTCGACATAGGCGGAGGACCCGCCGGTGACGGTCTTCCACTGCGGGGAGCCCGTCACGGACAGCAGGCCGTGGTGGTCCAGGAACCTGAACAGGTAGACGGCCGGATAGGACAGGGCCGTGCGCGCGGGGCAGGACCACACCGCGGCCACGAGGGGAAGCGCGAAGTGGCTGACGAAGTAGGGGGAGAACCCGCCCCGGCGCAGGAACTCCCCGAACGTGAGACCCGCGGGGCCCCCGCGGGCGAGCAGACGGCGGGCACCCCGGTGGAAGACGGGGACCTCGGCGAGCAGCCGCAGGTAGCGGCCCCGCAGCGAGGCCCTGGACGCGAAGAGCCCCGCCGCGCCCCGGGCGCCCGCGTACTCCAGGCCGCAGCCGTCGCACCGCACCGACATGCTCATCTCGGCGTCCTGCGTGCCGATCCCCAGCTCCCGGAACAACCGCAGCAGCGTGGGATAGGTGCGCTCGTTGTGCACGATGAATCCCGAGTCCACCGCGACCGCCCGGCCGCCGGGCGCGGCCAGTTCGCGGGTGTGGGCGTGCCCGCCGAGCCGCCCGTCCGCCTCGTACAGGGTGACCCGGCACGAGGCCGACAGGACGTGGGCGGCGGACAGACCCGCCACCCCCGCACCGACGACCGCCACCTTCCGGTATTGCTCCACAAGCGCTCCCGCCACTCGACACGCAGCCCGGCCACTGCCTTTCACCCGTACTTCGCAGCGGTCGGGCAGCCGGATTGGAGTGATCCACCGACGGCGTGCGGGGATCCTTCCCGTCCGAACCGTCAGGCGGGCAGGGCCATCAGGAGCAGGGGAGCGGTGGTGGGCGCGGTCGAACCGCCGGCGGGTTCGAGGGTGAGACCGACCGCCCCCGCGTCGGCCGGGTCTCCGGTGAGCACGACGGTCCCGTCGCGGTCGACGAATCCGGCCGGGCGCATCGTGCCGTCGTGGTCGAGCCACAGCTGGTACGTCCGGCCCGCGGCGGGCGCGGGCAGGCCGGTGACGCTGAAGACGGCCGCGTTCTGCCGGGCGGAGGCGACGACGGTGGTGAACGCCCCGTTGGCGGCCCGTCCGTGGACCGTGCGCGCGTCGGAGGCGGCCAGTACGGCACTGACGGCGTCGAGCTGCCGCTGGGACCGGCGGGCCTGCTGCTCGAAGTCCTGCGCGTGCTGGGACTGCCACACCGCGGTGCCGCCGAGCACGGCCGCGACCACACTGGCGGCCAGGGCCAGTGACAGGGCCCGGCGGCGCAGCGCGCCGCCGAGCGCGGGCACGGCGGCGGGAGCCGGAAGACGGGGCGGAAGCTGGCGCACACCGTCGACGGCGGACATGACCCGGGTCTTGGCCGCCACGGGCGGTGCCTGGGCGACGGCCGCCGCCAGACGCGCGGCGGTCGCCCGGAACTCCGAGGCCTCCTCCCGGCAGGACTCGCACGTCCGCAGGTGCTCCTCGAAGCCCGCGCTTTCGGCGGAGTCGAGAGCCCCCAGGGCATAGGCCGCGGAGAGCGTGTGGGCGTCGGTCACGTGCTGTTTCATGTGGTCACCCCCATGCAGTCGCGCAGCCGGATCAGCCCGTCGCGCATGCGTGTCTTGATGGTCGGAAGAGGCGTTCGCAGGGTCTCGGCGACCTCTCGGTACGTCAGCCCCTGGTAATAGGCGAGGGTCACCGCCTGACGTTGCAGCTCCGTCAGGCCCCGGACGCACCGTCGGACCTGCTCGGACTCCAGCCGGATCTCGACCTGTTCGGCGACCTCGTCGAAGGCGGTGGCGTGCTCGCGGGCGGCCTGGGCCTGCTCGCGGTCGGAGGCGGCCTGGGCGGACCTGACGCGGTCCACGGCCCTCCGGTGGGCGATCGTCGCCGCCCAGGTGGTCACGGAGCCGGCCTCGGGCCGGTAGCGCGCGGCCTGCCGCCACAGGTCGATCATCACCTCCTGCGCGACCTCCTCGGACTGGGCCCGGTCCCGCACGACCTTGACCACGATCCCGAACACCAGGGGCGCGAGGCCGTCGTAGAGGACGGAGAAGGCCTGTTTGTCCCCGTGTGCGACCCGCCGCATGACATCGGCCAGGTCGGTACGGTCCGAGGCGGCGGGCCCGGTGCCGAGGGGGAACGGTCGGGTCACCGGCGCCGCTCCGGCCGTGCCGAGGAGGCGAAGGGACGGCCGGGTGCGGTCGTCGGGGGGCGGAGCGTCCATCGCATGTCTGTCCTTGACTGTTCGCTCGGACGGCGGCACGGCCCTTTCGGGACGTTCCGCCACCTCTGGAGGGGGGCGTGTCAGCGGTGCTTCGTAGCGGACGGGCCTGCGGATGGGCCGGATGCGTCACCCTCGCTCCCGACTTCTGACCCGTTCGAGGGAACCGGGACGAACCGGCCCAGCCGACGGGCGGAGCGCGGCGAAGGCACGTGTGGGGGAGTCGCCGGAGGTTCCGCGACTTCCCGCAGGCCGAGCGGATCCGCCGCCCGGTCTCCGACGTTCCCAGGAGGTAGTCGAGATGATCCGTGCACGACGTGGTCTCGCGGTGGCGGTGGCGGCCGGCGCCGTCGTGATGGGCGGCGCGGCGATGGCTTCGGCCGACGCCGGGGCCCAGGGCGTGGCCGCGTACTCCCCGGGAGTGGGCTCGGGCAACGTCGTCCAGGTGCCCGTCCACATCCCGGTCAACGTCTGCGGCAACACCGTCAGCGTCATCGGGCTGCTGAACCCGACCTTCGGCAACACCTGCGTCAACGCCTGACGCACGCTCCGAAGAAGCCCCGGTCCGCGGGCGCATGACGAGGCGGCCGCGGACCGGTGACCCGGCCCGGCGTGGGCACACGGCTGTTCCGGGGAAGCCGGATGCCCGCAGGGACGGTGCGCCGGGCGGGTCGGCCGCGGGTGGCTGCCGACACAGCCACCCGCGGCCATCGCCTACCAGGTGAGTACGGCGATGACCTGCTTGCCGCGGCGCGAGGGACTGACGAAGAGGTCCGCCCCGAGGGCCCGGACGATGCGCAGACCGCGCCCTCCCGGATCGACGCGGCCGCACGCGCCGCGCGGACCGGCCCGGACCGCCGAGCCGTCGCTGACGGCGACGCCCGCCCGCCCCGGCTCCAGACCGAGGGTCAGCGCGTAGGGGCCGTCGGCGTGCAGGACCGCGTTGGTGACCAGCTCCGAGACGATGAGGACGAGATCCTCCGTGACGCGGGGCGGACACCAGCCCTCCTCCCGTTCCAGAAGCAGCGCCGCTGCCGCCCGGGCCCGTACCGCCGCCCGAGCGTCCGACGGAAGAGGGACGTGCACCGTCGCCGGGCCCGTTCGCGTCGTGGTGGCTGTGCTCATGACTGCCCCTCAGTGTCGGCGGCCCTCCGTGGCTCTGAGCCCGACGGACGACCGCGGCTGGTAGGTCGGCAGGTGCGCCCCCTCGCCCGCGACATCTTCCAGAAGTGATTCGCCGCGACGCGTCGGGCGGATGGCCCGCGACCCGCGAGGGCGTCGACCGTTCCGTCGAGAGGAGCGGGCGTGACTCACAAGGGAACGGCAGTACGCAAGTTCACTCGTTCGAGGGTCATACCAATCCGCCGGGCGGGGGTCGCCGAATGCCGACTGTGACCAGCTTCCGCAACACCCTCTCCCGCGCCGTACCGGCCGCCCTGGCCGGACTTCTGGCCGCCTTCACGGCGCTCGCCGTGGCCGAGCTGGTCGCCGGGCTCGTGCGTCCCGCGGCGGGACCGGTGACCGTGGTGGGCGGCGCGGTGATCGACCGGACGCCGGCCGCGGTGAAGGACTTCGCGATCCGGCAGTTCGGCCAGAACGACAAGACCGTGCTCCAGCTGGGCATCCTCGCCGTCCTCGCCCTCATCGCCATCGCTCTGGGCCTGATCGCCCTGCGGTATCGGATGCTCGGCGCCGCCGGCGTGCTGCTGTTCGGCGTCGTCGGCGCCGCCGCGGCCCTCAGCCGCCCGGACTCCACGGGCATCGGTGACGTGCTCCCCTCGATCGTCGGAGCTCTCGCGGGCGCCGTCACCCTCTACGTCCTGACGTCCAAGGCGGCCCGCCCGGCCGCCGAGGGAGGATCCGACGGGTGGAGCAGGCGGGGGTTCCTGACCGCGGCCGGCGTGACCGCCGTCGGGGCGACCTCGGCGGGCGTGCTCGGGCGGTACCTGTCCGGGCGGCAGGGCGAGGGCGCCATCGCCTCACGCGAGAAGCTCGTCCTGCCCGCACCGGCCTCACCCGCCCCCGCCATTCCGGCCGGCGCACGGCTGAAGGCCGCCGGGATCAGCCCCTTCACCACCCCGAACCGGGACTTCTACCGCGTCGACACCGCCCTCACCGTGCCCAAGGTGGACGCGGGGACCTGGCGGCTGCGGATCCACGGCAAGGGCGTCGCCCGCCCGGTCACGTACACCCTCGCCGAGCTCCTGGCCCGCCCCCTCATCGAACGCGACATCACCCTCACCTGCGTCTCGAACGAGGTCGGCGGCCCGTACGTCGGGAACGCGCGCTGGCTCGGCGTCCCCCTGCGCGACCTGCTCCGGGAAGCCGGCGTCCGGCCCCCGTCCGGCGGAGGCACGGCCGATCAGCTCGTGGCCCGCTCGGTGGACGGCATGACGCTCGGCTCACCCGTCGAGGACGTGATGGACGGACGCGACGCGATGCTCGCCGTCGGCATGAACGGCGAACCCCTTCCCTTCGACCACGGATTCCCGGTCCGCATGCTCGTCCCCGGCCTGTACGGCTACGTCTCCGCCTGCAAGTGGATCGAGTCCCTCGAACTCACCACCTTCGACACGTACGACCCCTACTGGGTCAAGCGAAAGTGGGCCCGTCGTGCGCCGATCAAGACGCAGGCGCGCATCGACACCCCGAAGCCCTTCGCCCGCCCGGCCGCCGGAACCGTGACCGTCGCGGGCGTCGCCTGGGCCCAGCACCGGGGCATCGACCGGGTCGAGATCCGCGTCGACGACGGACCGTGGCAGGACACCGACCTCGCCGCACAGGACACGCTCGACACCTGGCGCCAGTGGTCCTACCGCTGGCAGCCCGCGCCCGGCGGACACACGATCACCGTCCGCGCCACCGACGGCACCGGACAGGTGCAGACCGAACAGCGCGCCCGGACCATCCCCGACGGAGCGAGCGGCTGGCACAGCGTCTTCGTCACCGTCCCCTAGACCCCCGGGGACGGCCCAGGGGCCGCCCCCGGCAGCACCACCGCACCACCCTTTTCCGAACCGCAGTTCTCAAGGAGTAGAAGAAGATGAACAGCTCGAAGATCCGCCGTACCGCGATCGCCGCCGCCGCCGCGGCCCTGCTGCCCTTCGCCCTGGCCGCGTGCTCCGACTCCGGCGACACCAAGGCGGCTCCTCCGGCGGCCGCCGGGGACCAGGCGAAGACGGACGCGAGCACCCCGCCGGCCGACTCGATGACCGACGACCAGCCCTTCGGCCCGGCCTGTGCCGGGGTTCCCAAGGACGGCGCCGGCTCGTTCGACGGCATGGCCAAGGACCCCGTGGCCACCGCCGCTTCGAACAACCCGGCCCTGTCGACGCTCGTCACCGCCGTGAAGAAGGCCGGTCTGGTGGACACGCTGAACAACGCGAAGGACATCACGGTCTTCGCGCCGACCAACGACGCCTTCGCGAAGATCCCGAAGGCGGACCTGGACAAGGTCCTGGCCGACAAGGCGACGCTGACCAAGATCCTCACGTACCACGTCGTGGGTCAGAAGCTGACCCCGAAGCAGCTGGAGAACGGCTCCTTCGAGACCCTGGAGAAGGGCAAGATCACCACGGCCGGCTCGGGCGAGTCCTACAAGGTCAACGGCACCGCGAGCGTGGTCTGCGGCAACGTCAAGACGGCCAACGCCAACGTCTACATCATCGACACCGTCCTGATGCCGAAGTAGTTCCTCCCCGAGGCCCATGGACGCCGGTCCGATGCCGGAGCAACGCCTCTCCGAGACCTTGGACGCCGTCCTGACGCCGAAGTGACGCCTCCCCCCGAGGCACCGGAACCGCCGGTGGCCCCGCTCCCTTCCTCGCCGGAGGGGGCGGGGCCACCGGCTCGTCCGCGCGACCGGACGGCACGGGGACCCCGCTCGCGGATCACGCGGTCAGGGGAATGATGCCGAGGGGCTCGCTGGTCGGCTGCGAGGAGCCGCCGGCCGGTTCGACGGTGATGCCGACCGCCACCGCGTCGTCGAGGGGACCCTCCATCAGGCGGGTGTCCCGGACTCCGGTGCCGGGCAGCAGCCCGGCGGGGCGCAGATCGCCGCTCCCGGCCGCGTACCAGAGCTCGTACACCCGGGCGCCGCCGAGGTCCGGCAGGTGCCGGGCCGTGAACACCGCACGGTCCTGGCTCCGTGAGACGACCACGGCGGCGCTCGCCCCGCCGGCCAGCCGCTCCGAGTGCAGGGTGGCGTCCGTCGCCGTGAGCACGTCGCCGACGGCCGCGACGCTGTCCCGCGCCCGCTCCTCGGCCTGTACGGCCCTGGCGCGGGAGTCCCCGGCCTCACGGTGCTGCCACACGGCGACGCCGCCGAGGGCGACGGCCGAGGCGAGGGACGCGGCCAGGGCCATCCGAGCCAGGCGACGGCCCCGCCTCGGCAGGGGCCGGGTCTGCTCCTGCCGGGTCGCCCTGACCTGGTCGAGGGTGCGCCGCCGCAGCTCGGCGGGCGCGGTGGCGCTCATGACGCCGCCCAGCCGGGCCGTCGCCCCCCGGAGCTCGTCGACCTCCCGGCGACACGCCTCGCAGGCCGCCAGGTGGTTCTCGAACGCCGCCTCCTCCGCGGGAGGAAGAGCGTGCAGGACATAGGCGCCGACGGCGTCGTGCGGGTTCTCGGCAGATGTCATGATCCGCCCTCCAGACAGGCACGGAGCTTTCGCAGAGCCGTGCGTATCCTCGACTTCACCGTGCCCGGCGGAGTCGACAGGGACTGGGCCACCTCCAGGTAGGTCAGGCCCTCGTAGTAGGCGAGGACGAGGGGTACCCGGTGGTCGCGTCCGAGGCGACCCAGACAGCTGAAGACCCGCCGGCGCTCGTCCTGCCCCTCCACGGCCTCGGCCACCTCGTCGAAGGGCCGTCCCTCGGACAGCATCGCCGCGCGCCGCTCACGCTCGGCACCGGCCTGCGCGGTCCGCACCCGGTCCACGGCCCTACGGTGGGCCACCGTGAGCACCCAGGCCCGGGCCGTGCCCCGCTCCGGCTCGTAGCGGTACGCCGTCCGCCAGATCTCGACCATGACGTCCTGAGTCACCTCCTCCGCCTGCGCGGCATTCCGCAGGATCCGGAAAGCCAGACCCATCACCGAGTCGGCGAGCGCGTCGTAGACGCCGGTGAAGGCCTCGTGATCTCCGCGGGCCGAACGGACCAGCAGCTCCCCGACGGCCCTGTCGTCCGCGTGTCCCTGGGGCAACCGCTGCTCACCGTCCTCTGCGTCCGTCGTACGCCGAGCCCGAAGCGTGGACCTGGTTTCCTGAGTGCTCCTCCGCCCGACTCTGCCCGTCATCGCGCGCGCGTGCCGGACCGCGGTGGCAATCGGGTGAGCACGGAGCCGACCGGGGCCGGGACCCTGCCCCCGTCGGCTCCGTCCGTCCCGTACGCACCCGGGACGCGTTCGGCACCCACTCCGGGACCGAGATCGAACGCGACGTGGACGGTCTTGCCCCCGAGGGCGGGAACGACCTTGATCCGGCCGCCCAGACCCCGGATCAAGGGGAATCCGAGGCCGCCGGGCTCGTCGAGCGGAGCGTCCCAGGCCGTCTGAGGCAGCTCTTCGCTCTCGTCCGCGACGGCGATGTCCACGACCGTTCCGTGGCGCGTCAGCGTCAGCACGCTGGGTCCCCGGGTGTGGCGGACGGCGTTGGTGACCAGCTCCGAGACGATCAGCAGGGCATCCTCGGTGCGCCCTGGCAGACCCGGTGAGGCCTCCAGCCAGTGCGCGGCGCTGTGGCGGGCGGTCGCGGGAGCCCTCCAGTCGAAGGGCAGCGCGATGCTGTGACGTGTCGTGGGTGAGACCGAAACGGTGGTAATGGTCATGACCGCCCCCTGGACGGCTCGTGCTCGTTGTGGCCTTTCTGAGTGTTCGGAGCCGCGTCCCGGCCGGATGACCTCCGCGTGAGGGCAGGGTCGCCGTGCGCGGGGAGAGACGTCGGCCGCACGGCCGCCGAAATTTCCGTGACCCGGGTTCATCCACGGCGTCCGTGGCCGCGAACCCCCTACGACGCGCACGGCGGAAGGTGACCGAGGGAAGAGCGTCACCCGAGGCGGATCCTCCCCGCCGCAGGACGCGCGTCCACGTCCATGAGAACGAAGGAGGTGTACCCATGGCCACGTTCGTGCGAGTCCGCCGCCTGGTGGCGGGCGCAGCGGCGTCCGGTCTCCTGGCGGGCGGCGTCGCGTTCGGTCTGTCCGGCACGGCGACAGCGGCTCCCGCCGCGTCGTCGGTCGCCACGACCGTCGTGACGGGTGACCACCGAGACCACCACGACCGGTGCGAGTGGAAGCAGGGGCACTGGCAGAACAAGTGGATCAAGGGCCACTGGGAGAAGAAGGAAGTCCACCAGAAGAGCTGGCACAGGGCATACGACGACGATCACGGGAAGTGGCACCAGGGCTACTGGGACCAGGGCGACCACTACAAGTGGGTGTACGTCCCCGGTCACTGGGAGCACGTCTGGGTGAAGGGCCACTGGGACTGCCGCCCCTGGTGACGGCGGACCACGGGCGGGGACCGGCGACGCGGTGTCGGCGGTCCCCGCTCCCGCACGTCTCACGCGGCGGCCATGTCAGGATGCCGCCTACCGGCCTCGGCCCCGGACGTCCGTACGCGTCAGACGAGTGGCCGATCCGTGGCCCTGATCGGCGCGGGCAGGTCGGTCCCCCCGCGCAGATAGCGGTCCGCCGCGGCGGCGGCCGCCCTGCCCTCCGCTATCGCCCACACCACCAGGGAGGGGCCGCGCCCGGCGTCACCCGCGACGAAGACGCCCGTGGACACGGCCTCGTCATCCCGGGCGGTCGAGGCCGGAGACAGTGCCGCGAAGCCGGGAGTCCGGGCGAAGGCGCCCCCGGCGTCGACCGACAGACCGAGAGGGCAGACCAGACCGGGAGCCTGCTCCGGGCCCCGGAAGCCGAGTGCCAGCAGCACGAGCTGAGCGGGGAGCTCGCGCGTCGTGCCCGGCCGGGGGCTCCTCCCGCCGGGTTCCACCTCGGCGAGCACCAGGGCCTCGACCTGCCCCGACGGGCCGCCCAGGAAGCGGACCGCGACGGCCGAGAAGGTCCGGGGATCGCCGCCGGCACGGTCCCAGGCCTCCTCATGGGCGTGGGACATGCGGAAGATCCGAGGGTGCACGAGGGGCCACGGCTCGTCGGAGGGACGGTCGTCGCCCGGGCGCGGACGGACGTCCAGCTGGACGACGGACCTCGCGTCCTGGCGCAGCGCGGTCCCGAGGCAGTCCGATCCCGTGTCCCCGCCGCCGATGACGACGACGTCCTTGCCCCGGGCGGAGAGCGGCGGAGGCACGGGGCAGGAGGGCGTGGAGCGGTTCGCCGTCGTGAGGTATTCCATGGCGTGATGGATCCCGCCCAACTCGCGCCCCTGCCCCCGCAGGTCCCTCGGCACGGTCGCTCCGGTGGCGACCACCACCGCGCCGAACTCGGCTCGTAGCGCGGCCGCGTCCACGGAGCCGCCGACGTCGGAGCCGGTGCGGAACCGCGTGCCCTCCTGCTCCATCTGCGCGATCCGGGCGTCCAGCCGCTCCTTGGCCATCTTGAAGTCGGGAATCCCGTAGCGGAGGAGCCCGCCTACCCTGTCGTCCCTCTCGTGGACCGTGACCGCGTGCCCGGCTCGGGTGAGCTGCTGGGCCGCGGCGAGCCCCGCGGGCCCGGACCCCACGACCGCGACGGAGTGGCCGGAGGCCTTGGCGGGCCGGAGGGGACGCACGTATCCACGGGCCCACGCCTGGTCGGCGACGGCCTGCTCGACGTTCTTGATCGTCACGGGACCGTCGGTCGGCGCGAGGACGCAGGCGTCTTCGCAGGGCGCGGGACAGAGCCGGCCGGTGAAGTCCGGGAAGTTGTTCGTGGCGTGCAGCCGCTCGGCCGCCGTGGCCCAGTCCCCGTGGGCGGCGTACGCGTTCCACTCCGGGATCAGATTGCCGAGCGGGCACCCGCCGTGGCAGAAGGGCACGCCGCAGTCCATGCAGCGTCGCGCCTGGTCGGACACCACCGGCAGCAGCGGCTGACCCGTGTGCACCTCGTCCCAGTCCCCGACACGTTCGCCGGGAGGTCTGGAGGGAGCGGGTCGCCGCGGAATGCGAAGAAAGCCTGCGGGGTCGGTCATGGCGCCCTCTGCGGGGCTCTGGGGGACCGGTGGGGATGCTCCTCATCGTACGTCCGCGGGCGCCGGCCGACCCGCGGCGCGGGCCGTCCGCCCCCGCAGGACGGGGACACGCGTCCCGACGGCTTCGGAGGAATTCCGCGATCGGGACATCCCGCCGGGTCCCGGACACGAATCACCTGTACGAGCCGCCGGCCCCGACCCCCGCTCCACCGACCCCGAGCCCCACCGCGACGGTCGGAGGACGTCAGACCGGCCCACGTCCGCCGGGCACTCCGGCGCACGACACACCCCCCGCAGGGAGAGCGCTCATGAGAGGCAACCCGCTCGAGACGGCGGCGCCCCCCGTCGCCCTGGCCCCCGCACGTGCCGACGGGATCGACGCGGCCGCCGTGGAGGAGCGCCTCGGCCGCCTGCTGGCCGAGGTCGCCCAGCTGGAATCCGTGCCACCGGACGGCGACTTCTTCCGTGACCTGGGGGCCGACTCGCTCCTCATGGCGCACTTCTGCGCCCGGGTGAGGAAGCAGACCGGGCTGCCGCCCGTCTCCATGCGGGACGTGTACCGGCATCCGACCATCCGCAGCCTGAGCGTCGCCCTCACGGGAGCGGCCGCCGCACCCGCGACCGGCGCCGCGACGGCGCCGCGCGAGGCGGTCCGCGCCCACCCGGGCGGCGAGGAGCGCGAGGAGCCGACCTCCGCCCTCGGCCGTCCCCGTGTGTTCGTCTGCGGCCTGCTGCAACTCCTGAGCTACCTCGGCTACGCGCTGCTCCTCGCCGCCATCGTCACCGGGGGATACGCGTGGATCGCGGCGGGCGACGGCCCGCTCGACGACTACCTGCGGTCCGTGCTCTTCGGCGCCGCCGTGCTCCTGATCCTCTGCGCCCTGCCCATCCTCGCGAAGTGGCTGCTCGTCGGGCGGTGGACGCCGGGACGTGTCCGGATCTGGAGCTTCGGCTACATGCGGTTCTGGCTGGTCAAGACCCTGATCCGGGCGAATCCGCTGGTGCTGACCGTAGGTACGCCCGTGTACTCGCTCTACCTGCGCGCGCTCGGCGCCCACGTGGGCCGCGGCGTGACCGTCCTGACCCGCACCGTGCCCGTCTGCACCGACCTGCTGTCCATCGGCGAGCACACGGTCGTCCGCAAGGACGCCCAGATCAGCTGCTACCGCGCCCGGGACTCCCTGATCGAGACCGGCCCCGTCACCCTCGGCCGAGCCGTCGTCGTCAGCGAGTCGACGGTCCTGGACATCCGGACCGCGATGGGTGACCGCTCCCAGCTCGGTCACGCCTCCTCACTCCACGCCGGGCAGGCCATCCCCGCCGGAGAGCACTGGCACGGGTCGCCCGCCCAGCCCTCCGACAGCGACTACCAGGCCGTCGAGGCCGCCCCCTGCGGCACCGTGCGGCGGGCCGTCCACGGGATCGGACAGGTCCTCGTCGCCGTGGCCGTCCTGGCGCCCCTCGCGGTCGGAGGACTGGACGTCCTGCTCTCCCGGACCCCACAACTGGCGGCCGTACTGGAACCCGGGCCTGCCGCCCTCTCCGACCCGGGCTTCTACGGGGACCTGCTGGCCTTCACCGCCCTCGTCTTCTTCGGCGGGATACCGGTCGCCCTGCTGCTCCTGGCCGCGGTGTCGCGGCTGGCCGGCAGGATCGTCGTCCCCGGGCGCGTGTACCCGCTCTACGGTCTCCACCACACGGTCCACCGCCTGTCGACGGTCCTGACCAACCGGCGGAGCCTGAACCGCCTCTTCGGGGACAGCGCCGCCGTCGTGCACTACCTGCGCTGGATCGGGTACCACCTCTCCCACGTCGAGCAGACCGGATCCAACTTCGGGACCGTCGTGAAGCACGAGAGCCCCCTGATGAGCCACATCGGCAGCGGGACGATGATCGCCGACGGCCTCTCCCTCATGAACGCGGACTACTCGAGCACCTCGTTCCGCGTGTCGCCCACCCGCGTCGGCGCCCACAGCTTCCTCGGCAACCTGATCGCCTACCCCGCGCGCGCCAGGACGGGAGACAACTGCCTCCTCGCCACCAAGGTCATGGTGCCCGTGGACGGGCCGGTCCGGGAGAACGTCGGACTGCTGGGATCCCCCAGCTTCGAGATCCCCCGTTCCGTGCTCCGCGACCACTCGTTCGACGAGATCCGCACCGGCGACGAGCTGGCGCGCCGCCTCGCGGCGAAGAGCCGCCACAACGCCACGACGATGGCCTGGTACCTGCTCACCACCTGGCTCTACCTCTTCCTCGTGACCCTGCTCTTCGCCGGCGCCGCGGACCTCTACGGGCAGGCGGGGGTGTGGGCGTTCGCCCTGGCCAACGCCGCCCTGCTCCCGTGCACCGTCGTCTACTACGTGGTGGTCGAGCGGATCGTCACCCTGTTCGGCCCGCTCGGTCCGCTGTTCTGCTCGATCTACGACGTGCGGTTCTGGCGGCGGGAGCGGTACTGGAAGGTGCCCGCCGAGGCGTACTTCCGCGTCCTGAACGGCACGCCGTTCAAGTGCGCCGTCTGGCGGATGCTGGGCGTCCGCGTCGGCAAGGGAGTCTTCGACGACGGGTGCAGCCTCCCCGAGCGGTCCATGGTGACCCTCGGCGACCGCTGCACGCTCAACGCGGGCAGCGTCGTGCAGTGCCACTCGCAGGAGGACGGGGCCTTCAAGTCGGAGCCGAGCAGCCTGGGACCGGACACCACCCTGGGTGTCGGCGCGTTCGTCCACTACGGCGTGGAGATCGGGGCGCGTGCGCACCTGGCGCCCGACGCCTTCCTCATGAAGGGCGAGACCGTGCCCGACGACGGCCGATGGGGCGGCAACCCCGCCCGTCCGGCCGGCCACCCGGACGAGGGAGGCGCGTTCCGATGACCGTCACGCGTGACGCACTGGCCGCGGACGCGCCGACCACGCACGGATGGACCCCGGTGCCGCGCTGGACCACGACGCCCGTCCCAGGCGTGGCGACCCGGACCGTCGAACTCCCGGACGGCGCCGCCGCCCTGCTGCGCCGACGTGCCGACGAGCTGGGCGTGCCGCCCTCCGCGCTGTACCTGGCGGCCCACGCGAAGGTCCTCGCGGCGCTCTCCGGAGAGTCGGTGGTGACCCTCGCCCGGATGACGGCGCCCGGACGCTACGCACCGTGTCGGGTGCCCGTCGCCCCGGGGACGTGGCGGGACCTCGTCGGGGCCGCCGCCCGTGCGGAACAGCCGTACGGCGACGGGGAGGGATCCCGGCTCCACGACCTGCCCGGACCGACTCCCCGGAGCCGGCCCCGAGCCGCCTTCGATCCGGACGGCCACGGACCGCACCTGCCCACCGACGCGACCCTCTGCCTCACCGTCGGGACGGACGCCGGACGTCCCGTCCTGAGGCTGCGGTTCCGGACCGACACCCTGGACGGCGACGCCGGCGCGCGGATCGCCGCGTACCACCTCCAGGCACTCCGCCACCTCCTGACCGACCCGGACGCCCGCCACGACCACCAGTCCCTGCTCTCACCCGCCGAGATCCGGTTCCAGGTCGACGGACTCAGCGGACCGCGAAGGACCCTCCCGGACCGGAGGTTCCACGAACTGTTCGAGGACGGTGCTCGCCTGCACCCGGACCGGGCCGTCGCCGTGCACCGCGGGCGCCGGTGGACCTATCAGGACCTGAACGTACGGGCCAACCGCCTTGCGCGCACCCTCCTGGCCCGGGGGCTGCGCCCCGAGGACACGGTCGCCGTGGTGCTCCCGCGCGACCTGTACTGGATGG
Source organism: Streptomyces sp. NPDC002232 (assembly GCF_042890295.1). Taxonomy (NCBI): domain Bacteria; kingdom Bacillati; phylum Actinomycetota; class Actinomycetes; order Kitasatosporales; family Streptomycetaceae; genus Streptomyces; species Streptomyces sp. NPDC002232. The sequence goes on from NZ_JBIARV010000004.1 coordinate 1,080,725, forward strand.
CCTGCGTCCTCGCCGTCCTCAAGGCGGGCGGCACCTACCTGCCGGTCGACCCCGACTACCCGCCCGAACGCGTCGCCACCATGCTGGGCCGCGCCGCGTGCCGCGTCGTCCTCACCGAGCCGGGCAGCGCCCGACACCTCGACCGGGCGCTCGCCGCGCCGACGGCGCCCGACGTGATCGACGCCCCCTCCGTCGCGGAGAGCGGAGGCGACGGCGGTGACCTCGGCATCCGCGTACCGGCCGACGCCCTCGCGTACGTCTTTTTCACCTCGGGGTCGACCGGCGAGCCGAAGGGCGCGATGGTCGAGCACGCCGGCATGCTCAACCACCTCCTGGCCAAGACCGAGGACCTCGGCGTCGGCGCGGGATCCGTGGTGGCGCAGACGGCCTCGCAGTGCTTCGACATCTCCCTGTGGCAGCTGCTCGCCGCCCCCCTGGTCGGCGGCCGGACGCTCCTGGTGGAACAGGAGGCGGTCCTTGACGTCCACCGGTTCCTCGACCTGATCACCGAGGAACGGGTCGGCGTCCTCCAGGTCGTACCCTCCTACCTCGACGTCCTGATCTCGGCCCTCGAACGCGCGCCCCGCGCCCTGCCCGACCTGGAGTGCGTCTCGGTCACCGGCGAGGCCCTCCCGGCCGGACTCGCGCGACGGTGGTTCCACGTCCGGCCCGGCAGCAGCCTCGTCAACGCGTACGGCCTCACCGAGACGTCCGACGACACCAACCACGAAGTCATGCGCGAGGCGCCCCGGGAGGACCGGATCCCGCTGGGCCGGCCGATCCGCAACGCGCGCGTCCACGTCCTGGACGACCACCTGATGCCCGTCCCGCTCGGGGCCCCGGGCACCATCGCCTTCTCCGGTCTCTGTGTGGGCCGCGGCTACGTCAACGACCCGGAACGCACCGCCGCCTGCTACCGACCCGACCCGTTCCACCCCGGAGAGCGCCTCTACCTGGGAGGGGACGTCGGCCGCTGGCTGCCCGACGGACGACTCGAATTCCTGGGACGCCGCGACTCCCAGGTCAAGATCCGAGGCTTCCGGGTGGAGATCGGCGACGTCGAGGCCGCGCTGCTGCGCGTGCCCGGCGTACGCGACGGCGCGGTCGTCGTCACCGGCACGGAAGGACACGGACGCCACCTCGTCGCGTTCCACACCGGCGACCCCGCGCTCGACTCCGACCACCTCCGCCGACAGCTGGCCGAGATGCTGCCCGCCTTCATGCTCCCGACCCTGTTCCACCGGCAGGACGAGCTCCCGCTCACTCCCAACGGAAAGACCGACCGCAAGGCGCTCACCACCCTCGCCGAGACCTTCGTACGCGGTGACACGCACGGTGACGCCCCCCGCCCGGGGACCGAGGAGCGGCTGGCGGAGGCCTGGGCGGCGGTCCTCGGCAGGGACGCCTCCACGATCCGGCGCGGCGACGCGTTCGCCGACCTCGGCGGGACGTCCCTCACCGTCGTGCGGCTCGCCGTGACGCTGGACAGGGTCGTGTCCCTGCGCGAACTCACGGCCTCACCGAACCTGGCGGCCCTGGCCGAACTCATCGACACGCGTACAGGGGTGACCGATCCACCGGCGGCCGCATCGAGCCGACGAGCACCCGAAGGCACGACACGACCTAGGAGGGCGACATGAGGACCTCACTGTTCCGAGGGCACCGCGCACCCGTGCCGTCGGCCCCACCGGAGATCGACGGCTCGTCAGGAGCCGTGGAACCGGCCGGATGGGCGGCGGAACACCACGCCGACGTGCTCGGCCTCGTCGCCGCACACGGAGCGGCCGTCGTGACGGGCCTCGGTCTGCGCACCGTCTCCGACGTCGTCGCCGTCCTCACGGAGCTGGACCTGAGCCCGGTCCGGGAGACCGAGGGCTTCGCGCCCCGTACCCCGTACGCGGACGGTGTCTACTCGTCGGCCGCCTGGCCGCCCCAGCGCCCCATGTGCATGCACCACGAGCTGAGCTACGCCGGACAGTTCCCCGGCCTGCTGTGCTTCGCATGCCTGGAGGCCCCCACCGCGGGCGGAGCGACCGGCCTGGCCGACGCCGCCGCCGTCCTGGACGCCCTGCCCGAGGACGAGGTGGAACGCTTCGAAGCGGAGGGATGGATCCTCACCCGGGCCTACCACGAGGAGATCGGCGCCTCCCTTTCCCAGGCCTTCGGGACCGACGACCCCGCCGCGATCGGCGCGTACTGCCGCGCCAACGGCATCGACGCGGACTGGCGCCCCGACGGATCGCTGCGCACCCGGCAGCACCGCAGGGCCGTCGTGCGTCACCCGGACACCGGCCGGCGCTGCTGGTTCAACCAGATCGCCTTCCTCAACCAGTGGACGATGGACCCGGAGGTGCGCCAGTTCCTCGTCGACGAGTACGGCCCCGACGGACTGCCGTTCGACACCCGCTACGGCAACGGCGACCCCGTCCCGGCCGACACCGTCGAGCTCATCAACAGGGCGTACGAGGCCCACACCGTCCGCAGGCCGTGGCGGGACGGCGACCTGATGCTCGTCGACAACGTCCGGACCGCGCACAGCCGGGAACCCTACGAGGGCCCCCGCCGGGTCGTGGTCGCGATGGCGGACCCGAAACGGCAGACGACGCCCGAGGGGCGGACCGGGAGCGCAGTGACATGAACGCCGTACATCCCCTGCCCGCACCGGCCGCGCCCCCGACGGAGGTCTCGGTCCCCCCCTTCGCCGTCGTCCCGGGGCGCCAGGTGAAGCAGGTCCTCGAAGGCCAGGAGCCGACCGTGAAGGACATCGTCGAATCGGCCTACCGCCTGCACGCCGATGGCCGGACGGTGAACCCCGCTTCGACCTTCCTCCGCTTCCCCGACCGGACGACCGCGCGCATCATCGCCCTCCCGGCCTCCCTCTCCGGGACGTCCGGCGTCGACGGACTCAAGTGGATCTCCAGCTTCCCGGCGAACGTCCGGTCGGGGATCCCGCGGGCGTCCGCCGTCCTCATCCTCAACGACCCGGTGACCGGATACCCCTTCGCCTGCATGGAGAGCTCCGTCATCAGCGCCGTGCGGACGGCGGCCTCCGCCGCGTCCGCCGCCGACTGGCTCAGCCGGGGGAGGCCGCGGGCCACGCGCGTGGGCTTCATCGGCACGGGCCTCATCGCCCGCTACATCCACACGTACCTCCGGGGCACCGGCTGGTCCTTCACCGACATCGGCGTCCACGACCGCTCCGCCGAGAGCGCAGCGGGCTTCCGGACCTACCTGGAGCAGTCCGGCGCCGACGGGCGGATCACCGTGCACAGCGACCCCCGGCAACTCGTCCGGGCCAGCGACCTGGTGGTCTTCGCCACCGTGGCGGCCACCCCGCACATCACCGAGCCGTCGTGGTTCGCGCACCATCCGGTGGTCCTGCACATATCCCTGCGCGATCTCGCCCCCGAGATCCTGCTGTCCGGCACGAACATCGTCGACGACCCGGACCACTGCCTGCGCGCCCAGACGTCCCCCCATCTCACCGAGAGACTGACCGGCAACAGGGACTTCGTCCACGGGACGCTCGCCGACGTGATGTCCGGCCGGGTCTCCGTGCCGTCGGACAGGACCGCGATCTTCTCGCCGTTCGGTCTCGGCGTCCTCGACCTCGCCGTGGGCAAGTACGTCTACGACCGGCTGGCAGGCTCCGGCGAACTCGCCGTCGTCGACGACTTCTTCGACGAGCTGAGCCGGTACGGATGAACAAGCGCCGCGACCCCGCCGACCGGCCTTCGAACCCCAGAGGAGAGCACCGTGCCCGTCATCACCGCACCTCACGACTTCAACGAGGACGATCTCTACGTCGACCTGATGCCGGCGCTCGGCCGGCCGCTCTTCCTGAAGTGCGAAGGCTTCAACTTCGCGGGCTCCATCAAGATCAAGGCCGCCGTCGAGATGGTCGAATCGGCCGAGCGGAGGGGCGTGCTCGACGCGGACTCCATCCTGGTCGAGTCCTCCTCCGGCAACCTGGGCGTGGCACTCAGCGTCGTCGCCGCGAGCAAGGGCTACGCGTTCGTCTGTGTCACCGACACACGGTGCAACCTCACGACGCGCCTGATGATGGAGGCACTCGGCGCCCACGTGATCGTCATGTCGGAGGCGGGCGACAGCAGCCTGTTGGCCGCCCGGCTGAACACCGTCCGCGGCCTCTGCGCCGCTGACCCCCGCTACACGTGGCTGAGTCAGTACGCGAATCCGGACAACTGGAAGGCCCACTACCGTAGGACGGCACCCGCGATCGCGCGGGCCTTCCCCCGGATCGACGTCCTGTTCGTCGGTGTCGGCACCGCGGGCACCCTGATGGGCTGCGCGCGGTACTTCCGGACCTGGAACCGGCCGGTGCGCATCGTCGCCGTGGACACCGTCGGATCCGCCATCTTCGGCGACCGCCCGGGGCGCCGGATGATTCCGGGGCTCGGCATGAGCATGAGACCACCTCTGCTCGACCAGGGCTACGTGGACGAAGTGGTCCGGGTCGAGGAGTCCGACACGATCCGTACGTGCCGGGCCATGGCCAGTCGCGGATTCCTCTTCGGAGGATCCACCGGAACGGTCGTCAGCGGCGCGACGGACTGGCTCGACGCCCACCACGAGGAGGACCTCACCTGCGTGGCGATCTCCCCGGACCTCGGCGAGCGCTATCTCGACACCGTCTACCAGTCGAACTGGGTACAAGCCCTCTACGGCGCCGACGCCCTGGACACCGATCCCGTGCTACGGCCCGCACCCGCCCGGAGCACGAGCGGCGGGCCGGCTGCCTGAGACCCACGACGGACGGCTGGTCCGTCGGCCGCGGCCGAGCGGATCACCGCACCGGGGCCTCCCGGCCCTCGTCGTGCCCGACGTCAGTCGGACGTACGGGGGCGGACGCGGCCCGAGTTCGTCCGGGGGCGTCGGTCCTGGGTGGGCTCCCCGCGGACTCCGCCGCGGGCCAGGGGCACCAGGGGGACGGCACCCAGCAGGGCCAGAACCGCCGCCGCCCGCAGCACCGTCCGGAGGGCGGGCCCGTCCGACGCGGCCGACTGCGCCGATCCGCTGATCGCCTCGAGAACGGTCGCGGCGACGGCCACCGCGACCCCGCCGAGCAGGACCAGGGAGGTCAGGACGAGACCCGAGGCGGCCGCGAGCCGTCCGGCGGGCACGTACGACTGGGTCGCGGTGTTGGTCAGCGCCCACCCGAGCCCCAGCCCGATGCCCACCACGACGAAGACCGCCGTGTAGAGGACGAGGGGGTCCGACCAGGTGAGGACCAGCAGGCTCCCTCCGCTGAGCACCATTCCGGCGGCCATGAGGGCTTCAGGACGCCACCGTTCGGCGAGGTGCCCGGACCAGTAGCTCGCGCCGCCGGCGCCGACGGACAGCGCCAGGAAGATGAGCCCCGCGTCCAGGGGCGAGAGGCCGCGAGCCTGCTGGAGGTAGAGCGCGGACAGGACCGCGACCAGGCAGTACACGATGTTCGACACGGAGCCGGCGAGCATGACCGTCACGAAGGGGCGGTTGCGCAGCAGGGACAGATCAAGGAGCGGTTCCGACGCCCGTCGTTCGATGACGAGGAAGCCGACGAGGAGGGCGATCCCCACGAGGAACACGGTGACGGTGGCCGGCGAGCCCCACCCCCACCGGGCACCCTGGTCGACGGCGAGCATGAGCGCGGTGAGCCCGCCCGCGATGGTCAGGGCCCCCGGGACGTCCAGTCGCCGACTCGCATGGGGGTCACGCGTGTCGTCGACGTGGCGCAGCATCAGGAACACGGCGACGGCGCACAGGGGCACGTTGAGCAGGAAGACCGCCCGCCAGCTGACGTGCTCGGCGAACACACCTCCCACGAAGGGGCCGAGGGCCGTGCCCACGGCACTGAACGCCAGCACGGTGCCGACCGCCCGTGCCTGTCGCCCGTCACGGAAGTAGGCGGTGACGACCGCGACGGCCACCGGGAAGATCAACGCGGCACTCGCTCCCTGTGCCACCCGGCCGGCGACGAGCCAGCCCGCGTTCTGAGCGGCGCTGCACAGGACGGACACCGCGGCGAACCCGCTCAGACCCACCACGAGAACCGTGCGTCGGCCGTGGACGTCGGCCACGCGCCCTCCGATGATCATCAGGGCGCCCAGGGCGAGCATGTATCCGCTGACCAGCCACTGAAGGTCGGTCGAGGGTTCGCCGAAGTCACGCGCGATCACCGGCAGCATCAGATTGAGCGCGAACCAGTCCATCTGCACGAGCAGCATCGAGAGCGACGCCGCCGCGATGACCGCCTTGTCCCGCCGGGAGAACACCCGCCCGACCGGCGATCCGTCCGTGCTCGCTCCCATCGGGGCTCTCCCGTCCGTGTCTCCCTTTCTCAGAATGCGCCCGGACCCCGCGGAGCGCACACAGGACGCGGACTTCCCCGGCCCCCTCTGCCCGGGGACGTGTGAGGTCTACACTCCGCGATCATGAACGACTTCATCGACGCGGGCGCCGACCCGCGGCTCTTCGACACCATGTCCACCATGCGCGCCATGCGCCGCCTGAAGCCCGAACCGCTCTCCGAGGCCCTCGTCGAGCGACTCGTCCAGGCCGCGGTCTGGGGCCCCAGCGGTGGCAACATGCAGCGCTTCGAGTACGTCGTCGTCACCGACCGGGACGTCATGGCCCGGCTCGCCCCCCTGTGGGAGCGCTGCGTCGACGCCTACCTCGCCACGACGGGCGCGCTGGCTCCCGAGGGGATGGACGAGGCCGCGTACGGCCGGATGGTCGCCGCGATCGAGTACCAGCGGGACCACTTCGCCGACACCCCCGCGCTGGTCATCCCCTGCTATCAGTTCCCCGCGCCGAGGGTGACGGAGGAGGGGTACGTCGCCTCCGCGCAGGCCCTGGGTCCCGTGGCGACCCAGCGCATGATGGAGACGCAGGAACGTTTCATGGCTCTGGCGGAAGGATCCTGCGTCTATCCGGGTGTCCAGAATCTGCTGCTCGCCGCCCGGGGCCTCGGTCTCGCCGCGAACATCACGATCTGGCACCTGATGCTGGAAGAGGAGTGGAAGCAGGCCCTCGGCATCCCGGAGGACATGCGCACCTTCGCCGCGATACCCGTCGGCCGGCCGATGGGCAACTTCGGCCCCGTCCGCCGCCGCCCGGTGTCGGAAGTCGTACACCTCAACGGCTGGTAGCTCTCACGAGCCGTGACCTGGAGGAAGCACGCCGCGTCCGAGCCGCGCGACGCGACCAGGCACGGCATGTCGACGGTGCGCCCGCGTGAGAAAACACCTCGCGCGGGGAACCCGTGCCTCGTGGACACCGAGAGCAGAAACGCGAAGACCCCCGCGCGCGACGAGCGCGCGCTCTGGTACGGGCTTGCCGCGGCGGGCGTGGCGGCCACCGCGGTGGCGGGCGGGATGGCGGTGGATCCCCGCAGCTCCTGGTACCGCTCGCTGCGCAAGCCGTCGTGGCAGCCGCCCCCGTGGGCCTTCGGAGCCGTGTGGACACCGCTCTACGCGACCCTCGCGTACGCCTCCGGACATGCGCTGGGCATCACGGAGGGAGCGCGGCGGCGTCGGCTCCTCGCGAGTGTCGCGTGCAACCTCGCCCTCAACGCCGGATGGAACTGGCTCTTCTTCCGGCTGCGCAGCCCTCGTGCCGGCCTCGTCGGCTGCGCGTTGCTCGACCTCAGCAACGCCGAACTGATCCGCCGGACCGCACGCGTCGACGCCACGACCGCGTACACGCTGCTGCCGTACGCGGCCTGGAGCGCCTTCGCCACCGGACTGAACGCCGCGATCGTGCGCCGGAACACCTGACGGGGGCCGCGCTCCGAGGCTGGTGCGGCCCGCTGGACGGCAGCCTGCCGTCCAGGGGGCCCGGGCGGGTCAGCTCTTGGTCGTGGTGCAGGTGTAGGCCGAGGAGCCCGAGCCGCTGTAGGCCTCCAGCTCGAGGTAGTAGGTGCCCGTGCCGGATGCGGTCCGGGTGAATCCGAGCGACTCGTCGGCCCCGGTACCGTTGTTGACGGAGCGCGCCAGCGTGCTCCCGGTCGAGTCCAGCCAGTACAGGTCGGCGTCGTAGGCGTTCGGGACGGCGCAGTCGACCTGGATGCTCTGGCCTGCGTTCAGGCCGACCCTGAAGTAGTCGCGGTCGGTCGTGGACTTCATGCTGCCGGTGACCGTGGCCTGCGCGGCCAGGGGGGTGGCGTCGTCGGCGGTGTCACGGGTGTCGTTCGGCTCGCTCTCCGCCAGCGTGCCGCCGCCGGTCTGACTCCCGCAGTTCGTCTGCGGGGCGCCGCTGTAGAGGCTGGAGTCGGCGACGCCGTTGTCGACGCTGCGCAGGTAGTAGCCGCAGCTCGGACGGTTCTTGAAGTCGAAGGTCGAGCCGGGGGTCAGGCGCCAGATCTTGAACCCGGAGTACGTCAGTGGCTTGCGGTCCACGGCCTGCTCGGGCTGGTGGTCGGCGAGGACGGCGTACGCGTCCTTGCCGTACTGGGTCGCCGTGCCGTCGCGGTCGAGGTAGAGCGAGCCGCCCTCCTCGACGCCGACACCCCAGGCGGCCCCGCCGGGCGCCAGACCGTCCTTCACGGCGCGGGCGAGGAAGGCCATGGTGCGGCCCATGCGGTCCCGGGTGACGAAGTGGGAGTCGTTGATGACGCCGGCGTAGTGGGGCCACTGGAACATGCCCGTGGTGAAGGTGACGTAGCGGTCGTACGGGTTGGCGAGGGCCTCGGCGCTGGTGACGCTGCCGTTGCAGGCGTCGTAGACGATGGGGCTGTTGATGTGGTGGCCCGCGCTGCCGCCACCGGAACCTCCGCCCTTGGCGACGACGGACTCGACGGACGCCTCCAGGGCGGTGCCCTTCCACCCGGCGTACCGGCACTGGTCGCCCCCCGCGAAGTAGACGAACTCCGCGTTGCGCACGTCGGCGTTGACCTGGCTGTTGTTGCCGTCGGCGGCGACGGTGAGCGTCCAGGTGGTGCAGGAGTTGACGCCGGTCAGGCTCATGACGGCGTCGCATTCGGGCGTCGCGCTGCCCGATGTCGGAGCCGAACCGGCGAGGACGACCACGTCGATGGATCCGGTGCCGCCACTGATGTCGGTGATGGCCCGGCTCATGGACGCGGGAACGACCGCGCCGGAGCCGTTCATGGTGAAGGCCGGCCCGTTCCAGGACGCCCGGCTGACGTCCGAGGCGCTGCCCAGGCGGATCCTGCTCGCGTTGGCGTGTGCTTCGGGCTGGGAGGTGAGCGTGAGAGCGACCGATATCAGCGCGACGGCCGCGGCGGCGGAGCTGAGGGAGAGTCGTGACGCCATCTGGACTCCTCGGTGGAGGGAGTGGGGGAGGCCTCAGCGGTCGGCTGAAAGCGACGCTGCGTATGAGCCGGCGAGGTTGGTAGCGGAACTTACAAGACACCACCCTGTTCGGGAAGATGTAAGCCGAATTTCGTACGCGCCGGAGCTGTCCGGCACCGAAAGATGCAGCTCAGGGTCACTCCTTATGCCAGAACTCGCCGCGTTACGCGAACGTAACGTGAAGTACAGCTAGTCAATCTTTCGATTGATCTGTAACTTCCCTGGTGTGCGCCGACGGCTCGAAAGCGTCGGCAGAGTCCCCTCGAGAGGTTCCACCGCGATGAACACTCGTCCCGCCCGCCGCGCGCTGACGTCCGTGACGGCTGTCTGTGCTCTTGCGACGCTCGCCGCCTGCGGCGTCAGCGATCCGCCCGCCGTCGCCACCGGCGCAGACGTCTCGGTCGCCGGTGTGGAGATCAAGAAGGACCAGAGCCTCCACGACATGCTTCCGGAGCAGATCAAGAAGGCCGGAAAGGTCCGCGTGGCCACCGACGTGCCCTACCCGCCCTTCGAGATGTTCGTGAAGGAGGGCGCGAGCACCCTCACCGGCCTGGACCACGACCTGGGCCAGGCGCTCGGAGGCAAGCTCGGCGTCACCTTCGCCTTCACGCCGCAGAAGTTCGACGGGATCGTCCCGGCCATCCAGGCGGGCAGGTTCGACGCCGCCATGTCGGCCATGACCGACAACAAGGAGCGCCAGCAGGTCGTCGACTTCGTCGACTACTCCCGGTCCGGCTCCGGAATCCTCGTCGCCGACGGCAACCCCGGCGACATCACCACGCTGGACGACCTGTGCGGGAAGAAGGCCGCGGTCCAGGCCGCGACCAACCAGCTCGACCTGCTCAAGAAGCACCAGACGGTCTGCGCCAAGGCCGGGAAGGGACAGATCGACATCCAGACCTTCCCCAAGGACTCCGACGCGCAGCTCGCCCTCCGGTCCGGCAAGGTCGTCGCCCAGGTCCTCACCAAGCCCGCGGCCGGATGGGTCGCCAAGACCGCGGACGGCGGCAAGGCCTTTGACCTCGCCGAGGACCCCGCCGCGCCCGGCGGCTACAACGCCTCGCCCAACGGCATCGCCGTCAGCAAGAAGCAGCCCGAGCTGACGCACGCCATCCAGAAGGCGCTGCAATCCCTGATCGACGACGGCACCCTCCTGCGGATCTACGACAAGTACGGCGTCCCCTCCATCGCGGTCGAGGAAGCGACCAAGAACGCGGCGGTGGACTAGAGATGACCGACATCAAGGCACCCGCCGTGCCCCCCGCCACGGTCGGCGACAGCACCGGTGACCTGGACATCGTCCCGGTCCGCAACTACGGCCGGTGGATCGCGGCGGCAGCCTCGCTGCTGGCGCTGGTCGGCCTCGTAGGCTCCCTCGCGAAGAACGACAACCTGCACTGGGACGTCGTCGGGAAGTACCTCTTCGCGGACCTCATCTTCGACGGACTGGGCACCACGCTCTGGCTGACCGCCGCCGCCATGGCACTCGGCCTGGGCCTGGGCACGCTCATCGCGGTGATGCGCCTCTCCACCAGCCCGGTCCTCCACGGCCTGGCCACCGGCTTCGTCTGGGTCTTCCGAGGCACCCCGCTGCTCGTACAGATCATCTTCTGGGGATACGCCGCCGCGCTGTACCACTACGTGAAGATCGGGATCCCCTTCACCGACATCACCTTCTTCCAGGCCGAGACCAACACCCTGCTCACCCCCGCGATCGCCGCACTCCTCGCGCTCGGACTGAACGAGGCCGCCTACGCCTCCGAGATCGTCCGCGCCGGCATCCAGTCCGTCGACCCCGGACAGGCCGAGGCGGCCCACTCGCTCGGGATGCGCCCCGCGCTCACCATGCGCCGGATCGTCCTGCCCCAGGCCATGCGGGTGATCATCCCGCCGATGGGCAACGAGACCATCAACATGCTGAAGATGACCGCCTTGGTCTCCGTCATCTCGGCTCACGACCTGATGTCGAACATCCAGGACGTGTACGCCCAGAACTACCAGGTCATCCCCATGCTCGTGGTCGCCAGCCTCTGGTACCTCGCCCTGGTCACGCTGCTCAGCGTCCCCCAGGCCTGGCTCGAACGACGCTACGGCCGCGGCACCGCCCGACCCGGTCACGCCTCCCCCCTGCGCCGCATGCTCGGCGGCGCGGCCGGCCTGGTCGGCAGGAACAACAAGGAGGAAGGGCGATGAGCGCTTCCATGGTGCGGGCTGAAGGCGTCCGCAAGCACTTCGGGAGACTCGAGGTCCTCAAGGGCATCGACCTCACGGTCGACCGCGGGCAGGTCTGCTGCCTCCTCGGTCCCTCCGGTTCCGGCAAGTCCACCTTCCTACGGTGCATCAACCACCTGGAGAAGGTCGACGGCGGCAGGCTCGCCGTCGACGGACAGCTCGTCGGCTACAGCCGGCGCGGCGACAAGCTCCACGAACTGCGCGAGCGAGAAGTCGCCGCGCGCCGCCGGGACATCGGCATGGTCTTCCAGCGGTTCAACCTCTTCCCGCACATGACGGCATTGGAGAACATCACCGAGGCACCGGTGAAGGTCGGCGCCGTGTCCAAGGCGGACGCCCGCGAGCAGGCGCACCTGCTGCTGCGGCAGGTCGGTCTCGGCGACCGGGCCGGTCACTATCCGGCCCAGTTGTCCGGCGGACAGCAGCAGCGCGTCGCCATCGCCCGCGCCCTGGCCATGAAGCCCAAGCTGATGCTCTTCGACGAGCCGACCTCAGCCCTCGACCCCGAGCTCGTCGGTGACGTCCTGGACGTCATGCGCCGGCTCGCCGCCGACGGCATGACCATGGTCGTCGTCACCCATGAGATCGGCTTCGCGCGCGAGGTGGGCGACACCGCCGTCTTCATGGACGAGGGAATCGTCGTCGAGGCCGGCGACCCCCGCAGGGTCCTCGTCGACCCGGAGCACGAGCGCACCCGCGCGTTCCTGTCGAAGGTCCTGTGAGCGCGCCGGTCCGCCAGCAGCAGCTGGCCGCGGAACTGCTCGACCTGGCCCGCACCCGACATGCCCAGTACCTCGAGGACCTCGAAACGCTCGTCTCCATCGACTCCGGCTCCTACTCGCCCGACGGCGTCAACCGCGTCGCCGACTGGGTCCAGAACCGGCTGGCCCGCCTGGGCTTCTCCGTCGAGCGCGTCCCGTTCCCCCCGCAGGACGGCCACCGGGCGGGCGATGCCCTCGTCGCCCGCAAGAAGGGCCGCCTGGCCGAGGCCGACGGAGGCCGCAAGGTCCTGCTCGCCGGACACATGGACACCGTCTTCGACGACGGTACGGCGGCCGAGCGCCCCTTCGGCCTGCACGGCTCCATCGCCGTCGGCCCCGGCGTCAGCGACGACAAGGGAGGCCTGCTCGCCGGCCTCACCGCCCTGGAGATCCTCGACGAACACGGCATCGACGCGTACGCCGAACTGGTCTTCCTCGCCACCCCGGACGAGGAGATCGGCTCCCCGGCCGGCCGCGGCGTCATCGAGCACACCGCCGCCGACGTGCACTACGGCCTCGGCCTCGAATGCGCCCGGGAGAACGGCGACCTCGTCATCGCCCGCAAGGGCGTGGCCGACTTCCGCCTGACCGTCACCGGACGCGCCGCCCACGCCGGCATCGAGCCGGAACGCGGCGCCAACGCGGCACTGGCCGCCGCGCACCTGATCGTGCGGCTCCAGGCGCTCAACGGGCACTGGGACGACGTCACCGTCAACGTGGGCGTCATACGCGCCGGGACCCGCCCCAACATCGTCTGCCCGGAGGCCGAACTGCGCGTCGAGGTCCGCGCGGCGACCACCGCGGATGTGCGGCGCGTCCGCGAAGCCCTCCAGGACGCGGCGGACCACCCCGCGGTGGCCGGGACCACCGTCACGGTCGAGCAGCTCGACCTGTGCCCGCCCATGGAGGACACCCCGGCGTCCCGGCGCATGTTCGCCGCGGCCCGGGCAGCGGCAGGAGCCCTCGGCATCGAACTGGGCGCCGCGGCCACCGGGGGAGTCGGCGACGCGAACCTCATCGCCGGCATGGGAGTGCCCACCCTCGACGGCCTGGGACCCATCGGAGGCGCCGACCACACCCCGCAGGAGTGGCTGGACGTCACGAGCGTGCCGCAGCGCATCGCGGTCCTGGCCGCCCTCATCGCCTCACTCGGCCAGGCGTAATACACACCGCCACGGTCATCGCCGCCGCTCGCCGGCAGACATCCGGGCCTCTCCGGCAGACGTCCCCCACTCTCCGGCAGACACTCAGGCCAGGCCCCGTCGGGAGACGTTCCGGCCTCTCCGCCCGACAACCAGGCCCAGTCGGCGGACTTCCCGGCCCCGCCGTCGAACCAGGCCGATGCCGCCGCCGCGCGCGACGCGAGCGGCGGGCGGCGGCCCCGTCCCCACCCATCCAGAAGACGTCGGAGGCACCATGCGCACCCACCCCGGCTCCACCCGCCGTACCCTTCTCGCCGTCGGCATCGCCCTCGTCCTGCTGACCGGCGCGGCCCCCGCCGCCCAGGCGATTCCGTCCGGCCAGCACGTCCCCGGCGGATCGCTCGTCCTCGTCGGGGGCGGGCTGAAGGACGACAACACCCAGGTCTACGGCGAGATCATCAAGCGCGCCGGCGGTCCCACCGCACGCATCGGCGTGATCACGGCGGCCTCCGTGCCCGAGAGCCAGGACCCCGACGCGAACGACCCCGACCGGTGCAGCAACTCCGCCTGCAACGGGGCCTACTACGCCGGACTGTTCAAACGGCACGGTGCCGGCGACGCGCAGTGGATCCCGCTCGACATCGACCACGTCGCCAACGCAGACTCGGATGCCGTCGTCGCCCAGATCAACTCCATGAGCGGCTTCTTCTTCGGCGGCGGAGACCAGTACCGCTACCTCACCACCCTCCTGCACGGCTCCCGGCACACGGACTCCAAGGTCCTCGCCGCCATCCGCGCCAAGCTCGCCCACGGAGCCGTCGTCGCCGGATCCTCCGCCGGCGCCCAGATCGCATCCGGCCGGGACATGGTCAGCGGCGGAGAATCCTACGAAGGCCTCCGCGACGGCAGCGCCCCCGGCTACTTCGAAGACCCGACCCGCCTGGCCTACATCCCCGAAGGCGGCTTCGGATTCCTGCGGTCCGGACTCATCGACACCCACACCGGCACATACGGCCGGGAGGGCCGCGCCCTCCGCCTCGCCGCGGACACCCGACACGACCGTGTCTACGCCCTGGAGGAGAACACGGCCCTGGTCGTCGACCGTCCCGGCACGAACAGGGAGCACATCACCGTGCTGGGACCCAACGGAGTGGCCGTGCTCGACCTGCGTGACGCCCGTACCCGCACGACCACCGCCGGCTGGTCCCTGGACGGCGCCCGCTACACCTACCTCACCGACCGGGACCAGTACGACGCGCGGACCTGGGCCGTCCGGCCCGCGGCGGACAAGCGGCCGATGAGGCCCACGAGCACGGCCCCGGTGCCGGCCAACCCAGACGTCTTCTATTCACCGGCCAACCCGGACGGCACCCCCTACTCCTTCCGCACCACGGCCCGCACCCTCGCCGCCACGCGCGCACAGAACACGGCGACCGCCGGCACGTTCGAGTCCGGGCCGCGCTTCGACGTCACCTTCAGCAAGACCGGCGGCTTCTCCGCCTGGACGAACGACGGAGTGAACCCGCAGACCCTGATCGGCATGCGGATCGGCATAGCCCCCAGGTGACACCGAGGAGGGGCCCCGGCGACCCGGACGGACCGCTCCGGGCCCCCGCCGCGTACACCGTGCGCGTCTGCGTTCGCGGCGCGCAGAGCGAGGAGACAACGCGCCGCAGAGATCCGCTCCGCTTCAGCCCGAGTCGGGTGGAGCCCCGCCAGGCCTCCACCCGGCCAGTCACCCGAGGAAGGTCCCTCATGCGCGCGCACCTCACCCCGACAGCGGTCCTCATCGCCGTCGCTGCCCTGCTCGTGTCCGGCTGCACCACCGAGACCGGTACGACGGCGGCCAGCGCACCACCGACGGCCGGTCCCGTCGCGGTCCTCCCCGACCTCACGGTCGAGCCCGACCCGAAGCTCCACGCCATGCTGCCCGAGGCCATCCGGGCCACGAGGACCGTACGCGTGGCGACGGACATCCCGTACCCGCCCTTCGAGATGTACGAGGACGAGGCCAGCCGACAGATCACCGGCATCGACTTCGACCTCGGGCAGGCCGTCGGCGCCCGGCTCGGGGTGCGGTTCGACTTCAAGGCCCAGAAGTTCGACGGCATCCTCCCCGCCGTCCAGGCGGGCAAGTTCGACGCCGTCATGTCCGCGATGACGGACAAGAAGGCACGGCAGGAGTCCGTCGACTTCGTCGACTACCTGAACGCGGGACCCGGCTGGCTCGTCGCCAAGGGGAACCCGGCCGGGATCACCGTGGTCACCGACGCGTGCGGGAAGCCGGTCGGCGTGCAGACCGGAACGAACCACCAGAAGCTTCTGCGGCAGCGCCAGCAGCTCTGTAAGGCCAAGGGCCTCCCGCCGATCGAGATCCTCACCTTCTCGAAGGACTCCGAGGCGCAACTCGCCCTGCGCAGCGGAAAGGTCGTCGCCGACTACCTGGACGAGGTGACGGCCGCCTACGTCGCCTCGACGGCCGACGGAGGCAAGGCGTTCTCCACGGTCACGGGCCGTGCCGCGGTCGGCGAGTACAGCGCCTCACCCATGGGGATCGGCCTGGCGAAGGACCACGTCGGCCTGAAGGAAGCCGTGCGGGCCGCCCTTCAGTCGCTGATGGACGACGGCTCCTACGCGAAGATCCTGAACAAGTACGAGGTCCCGAACATCGCGATCCCGAAGGCGACCGTCAACGGAGCACTCGACTGAGTTCCGGTGACGCCTCACAGCAGGCCGGCGCGTCTGGCGACGGCCTCGGCGTCCTTCATCCGCTGGTGCGCGTCGGCGCCGAGCTCGCCCAGTGTCGAGGCGACGACGGCCTCGATGAGAGCGAAGGTGGGCGTGAGGCTGTCGTAGGGGGAGTCGGAGTGCACCTGACTGGTGAGGACGACGTCGGCGTGGCTCGCGCTCGGGGACAGCCACGGATCGGTGAAGACGATGACCTTGCCCCCGCGCTCCCGTGCGAGCTCGGCGATGACCGCCTTGTCGTCCTCGTACCGCCGGTAGTCGAAGATGACCGTCACGTCGCGACGCGTCAGCTGGGTCAGGAACGCCGCCCGCTCGACGTCCCGGTCCGGGACGAAGGCGACCTGATCGCGGAACTGCATCAGGTGGAGCCCCAGATACTCCGCGAGCAGGTGGGTGAAGCGCCCGCCGATGAGATGGACGCGACGACGGGCGTCGCTCAGCAGCTTGACCGCATGGTCGAACTCGTGGGGAGAGACCTCGGTGAAGGTCTGGGACAAAGCCTGCTGCACGAGGGCCAGGGGTCGCCCGGCGACCGGATGGGCGTCCGCGTCCTCCCGACCGTCGGACGGTTCCTGGCTCCGCGCCGACCCGGTGCTCTCGTAGAGGGTGATCGGCGAGGCGTGACGAGCCTCCAGCTCGGCACGCAGAGCCGCTTGCAGGTCGGGAAAGCCGCGGTAGCCGAGCCGAGAGGCACAGCGCAGCACCGTGGGGGCGGACACCGAAGCGCGCTCGGCGATCGTGGCGACCGTCTCGAAGATCGCGGCGGGATATCCGGCGAGCAGAACCCGCGCGACCTTCCGCTCGGCAGGACTGAGCTCTCCGAGTCGACTGCGGATCTCGTCGGCCAGAGTGCCGCCCATATACGGTCCTTCCCACACGCTACGCCGGACTCCGGCGAGGCTTCCGTGGTGAGCGACCACCCGGCCCACCCACCGTCCCGACAGGACGCTTGCGCTACCGACCCCTGGCTGGCCCGGCCACCCATCGGTACAGAAGAGGCTCTTCTTGCCTCCAAATGTACCGTACGTTACGTGCGCTGGTGAAGCCCGATGAGCCCTCGGCGCCCCATGCCTCGCAGCCGTTGCGGCGTCCAGCGAGTGGGCGACCGACCACGACGATCAGGCGTGGGGCGTGGCTGTGCTCGGAGGGGCAGCGGGGATGTGACCCGCGCGTCGTCCTGGGACGGCGACTCCGTCCCAGGAACGGCTCCACTCGGAACGCCCAGGGTGCCTGCACTGGGGCTGTACCGCACCGGACTGCTCGCGCCCTGTTCCGTCGGCGCCGCAAGGCTACGGCGGCTGCGCTGATTGATGTGAGCTGATGCATCCATCTCTCCGCGACTGAGCGAAGAAGGGGCAAAGAGTCGAGAATCAGGGCAAGCGTCCACGGCGTCACACCATAGATGCCGTCACGGCATGCCTCGCGTGAGAGGACCCGATACGGAGGTCCCCACGCACTCGCCAACCCCCTGCCTCCCTTGGGGAAGGATCCATCATGATCATCAAGAAGCTCCACGAAGCGGGGCTCCGCAGCGAGCATGCCTACCTTGCAGCGGTGGGATCCATCGGTCTGTCCTTGTCCTCGTGGCTGGCTTCCAGCCAGCGCGAAAGCCTGGAGCGCGCTGACCGATGGGGCATATTCGTCGGAGAATGGGCACCGACCTTCTTCGCCTTGGGCCTCGCCCTCGCCAACTACGAACGAGACGAGACGGCGCAGCCTGACGCATAACTTGCACGTTCAGTCGAACGTGCGGCCACTGCCGTAGACGACCTTCACGACACATTGAGGGAAGTCGCCGACCCGTGCGGACGCTGCGCCAAAGGCTGCCGATGCTCTCGCCTGCGGAGGCCCTTGAATACGTGGGCGCGCTGTTGGTCGGTGACGCGCCCGCGCGGCTACTGGCCGTTGCCACCTTGGAGCTCGTGGAGACTCTCAACCCGGTGCTCGCGGTCAAGACGGTGAAGAGTGGAGCGCTTCAGGGCCCCGATGAGTGACGAGGCGAGCGGGCCCGGCTGGCAGCAGCCGAGATCACCGCCGTCGAGTCGGAACGACTCATCCGTAACTCTCGTCCCCGCGCGACCCCGAGCTACCGCTGCGACGGCCTCCCGCCACCCGGCGCCTCAAGTGACTTCTTTGCCCGTCGGTCTCAAAGGTGAACTCAATCGGTGAGGTGCCGTCGGATGAAGGGTGCCGTTCCCAGGACCAGTGCGGCGAAGATGCCGAGGCGTTGAAGGCCGGGCTGAGCGGCGAGGGTGCTGTGCTGGATGCCGTGGACGGCGTACCAGTTGGCGGCGAGGTCGGTCGTCATGATGGCGCAGGCGATGTCGATTCCCCGGCGTTTGCCCCCGAGCAGGAGCACGGCGGCGAGCGTGTCGAACAGAGCAAGGGACGACCAGTAGAGGTTGAGCCAGCCCGGGGCCCAGTCGTAGGGGTGCAGCCCGTGGCTGAGGAGGTCGCTGACGTGCGAGAGAGCGCCGACGAAAAGCAGGACGGCCGCGATGCCGCAGGCCGATGCGACTGCCCAGCGCGGCGCGTGGTGCATCCATCCGATCACGTGGTGGATCGTCCTACCTGTGGATGTTGCTCGTCAGACGGCGATGGGGGTGACGGTCAGGAAACGCTTGGCCTTGGATTCTGAGCGGCGGTGCGTGCGGCCGCAGCCGCCCGACCGTGCGAGCCCAGCGCGTCGAGCCAAGCGGGACGACCTCTCAGCCCCAGTCCTGCAACTGCCGCAGCAGGTCGGCGTCGCCCTCCCTCCGCAGCGAGCCGACCGGGATGCGCATGTACATGAGCAGGGCCATCTCGCTCGCCGTGCCGTAGACGGCGGCGGTGGGCTTCGTCTCGGCGGCCTCCTCCGCGGTCAGGCGGGTGAAGCGGGAACCGTCGCCGTCCACCGTCTGGCGCCAGGAGCCGGCCTCGGCCGCGTGGTAGTCCATGGTGGCGGGCTCGCCCGGCCACGGGACCGTACCGGTGCAGACGGTGGCGAGGAACTCCTCGATGGCGTCGCTCGCCTCGGTCGTCGGGAGATCCTGCGGAGCACCGGACGCCAACTGGGCGTCGTAGGTGTGGATCAGCGACTCCGGGACACGACGGCGGGCCACGGCGGCCACCGTGTGCGGCGAGGCCAGCGGCTGCCACCAGGCCCAGCAGCCCCGGTCCGGGCCGGCTTCGCGCAGCGCCGTAAGCAGCTGCTCCGTCGAGTCGGCGAGCCAGGATATGAGGGCGTTGCGCTCCCTGGGCGCCGCCAGCCCGTCCTTGCTCGGCCGCTCGTCGCCCGGCGCGGTGTTCAGCACGATGTGGGCCCAGAAGCGGTCCCCCTCACTGAGGTGGTTGGCCAGGTCGTACAGCGTCCAGCCCGGGCAGGACGGGACATCGGCGTCGAGGCTCGGGGCCGCGGCGATGGTGGCGCGGAACGCGGCGGATCGCTCGTCGATCATCCGCAGCAGCGTGGGGAAGGAGAGTTGTTCAGGCACGCAGATCTTGTACCACCGGGACCCGCGCTCTCGCATTCGATTAACACGATCAACCCCAACACACCTACTCCCGCGCGCTCTTACAGGCCCCCGCGCGCAGAAATGATCCTTGCCTCGGCACTCGCACCCCGACACGGAAGTCAAGAGCCCGATTCAGCCGGCCGTCGGCGACGGGGACGCGGCACGGGGGAAGCGGAACTCCGTGCGGCGGTGGCCGGTCGTCCCGGGGCGGAGGACGGGACTCGGGTAGGCGGGGCGGTTCGGGGCGTCGGGAAGGTGCTGGGTCTCCAGGCAGACGGCGCCGTGTCGGCGCAGCGGGCGACCGCTTGGGTCCGTGAGCGTCCCGTCGAGATGGTTGGCCGTGTAGACCTGGAGGCCCGGGGCGGTCGTCCAGACCTCCATGGTCCGGGCGCCGTCCGGGGTCGACAGACGGGCGGCCCGGCGCGGTGCCTCGGATTCGCGGGTGGCCAGGACCCAGCAGTGGTCGTAGCCCTGGGCGTCACGGGTCTGGCCGTCGTCGGAGAGGACGCCAGTGCGCAGAGTGCGAGCGCCGGTGAGGTCGAAGGGGGTGCCGGTCACGGGGATGATCGGGCCCAGCGGGATGCCGGTCGCGTCGACGGGGAGGTAGGCGTCGCCGTCGACCTCGAGGGTGTGATCGAGGACGTCCCCGCCGTCCGCCACCAGGTTGAAGTAGGCATGGTTGCTGAGGCTGACGACGGTGGCGCGGTCGGTCGTGGCGGTGCAGTCGAGGGCGAGGGTGCCGTCGGCGTCGAGCGAGTAGATGGCCGTGACATCGAGCGCCCCGGGGAATCCCATGTCGCCGTGGGGGCTGTGGAGATGGAGCCGGAGCTCGGCGGTGCCGCCCTCGGCGTGCGGGGTCGCCTCCCACACACGGGAGTCGAAGCCGGCGGGGCCGCCGTGAAGCGCGTGGCCTCGGTCGTTGGCCGGTACGGCGTGGGTGGTGCCGTCGAGGGTGAAGCGCCCGTACGCGATGCGATTGGCGTAACGGCCGATCAGGGCGCCGAGGTACGGGCTCTTCTCCGCGTACTGGTCGAGCGACGACAGGGACAGGACGACGTTCTCGGTGCGGCCGCCGGCGTCGGGTACACCGAGGGCGTGGAGGATCCCCCCGTACGTGAGGATCTCCGCGTAGGCGCCGGAGGGCGATGCGAGTCGCCAGAGCGCGACCTCCTCCCCGGTCGGGGTGGTGCCGAACGGCCTGGCGTGGATGGTGGCTCGGGGCATGGGGCGTCCTCGTCACGAGTGGGGGAGGAGGGAGGGGGAGGGCGAGAGGTGCGGCCGACGGGAGGGGACTCGGCGCGAAATGCTGTCCAGCCCTCCGTCAGCCCTCGGCCTCCGACGCAGGCTGCCCCTCCCGAAGCCCAGGCGCCGCCGCACCCGTCGACTCGCGTACGACCAGCCGGTAGCCGGGTCTGATGCGTCGGGGTTCGGCGACCTGCCCGCCCGCGAGGCGTGCGACGAGGCGGTCGACGGCGTGCCGGGCGATGGCCGGCTTGTCCGGGGCGACCGTGGTCAGCGTGATGGCGCCGTACCGGCTCTCCTCGATGTCGTCGAAGCCCACGACGGCGATGTCCTCGGGCACCCGGAGGCCGCGTTCGGTGAGGGTGCGGAGGGCGCCCAGGGCGATCAGGTCGTTGTAGGCGAAGACGGCGTCGGGGACGATGCCCCGGTCGAGGAGGGCGGTCATGGCGGCGGCGCCGTCGCCCCTGCCGTAGCCGTCGGTGGCGACGACCAGGGACTCGTCGGGCGTGACGCCCGCCGCGGTGAGTTCTTCTCGCCAGCCGCGCAGTCGGAGGTGGGCGGGCTGGCGTTCGCGCCCGGTGCGGGATCCGAGGAAGGCGATGCGCCGGCGCCCGAGGTCGAGGAGGTGACGGACCGCCGTGCGGGCGGCCGCCACGTTGTCGATGGCGATCTGGTCGTACGGCGCCTCGTACTCGCGCTCCCCGAGCAGGACGAGCGGCGAGGTCTCCTGCCGGGCGAGGAGGTCGTCGTTCTCCAGGTGGATCGGACTGAGGATCAGCCCGTCGATGACGTGCGAGCGGAACTCCTGGCACACGAGCAGCTCGCGCTCCCGGAGCCCCGCCGTGTGATCGACGAGCACGGTGTAGTCGTGCTGGGCGGCGGCGTCGATGACGGCGCCGGCGAGTTCCGCGAAGTAGGGGTTGCCGAGTTCGGGCACGGCGAAGGCGATGATCCCGGTGCGTCCCTTGCGGAGGTGCCGGGCGGTGAGGTTCGGGCGGTAGCCGAGCTCGTCGATGGCCTGCTGCACCTTGGCCCGCATCTGCGGGGTGACGTGCTGGTAGTTGTTGACCACGTTGGACACGGTCTTGATCGAGACGCCGGCCCGCTGCGCGACGTCCTTGAGGCTGACGCCCACGGAACTCCTCTGGTTCGGCTCTGCACGGTCGGCCCGCCGGGTCCGGGGCCGGTGCGACCCGCCCCCGGTGGGGTGCGGGCGCGCTCCTGGCCCCGGGTGACGGGGGCCGGTGGGGATGGTTCCGGCGTCAGAGCGTCCTTCTGCTGCGTGAAACGTACCTCTGCGCCACCACGACGAGGATCAGGAATCCACCGCTGACCACCGATTGGTACGAGGAGTTCAGCGAGCCGATCTGATTGATCAGGTTCTGGATGACCGCGAGCAGCAGGACGCCCCAGAGGGTGCCGCTGACCGAGCCGGCGCCGCCGACCAGCAGGGTCCCGCCGATGACGACGGCGGCGATGGCGTCGAGCTCCATGCCGGTGCCGATGATGGTGACGCCGGAGGAGAGCCGTGCGGCGTTGAGCGCTCCCGCGAAGCCGGCCAGGAGGCCGCTGAGGACGTAGACCGTCACCTTGGCGCGGGCCACTGGCAGTCCCATGAGGGTGGCGGCGTCGGCGCTGCCGCCGACGGCGAAGAGCGTCTGGCCGAAGGAGGTGCGCTGTAGGACCAGACCGCCGAGGCCGAAGAGGGCGAGGGCCACGAGGATCGGGTGGCCGAAGCCTCCGACGGTGCCCTGGCCGAGCTCGCCGAAGGCCGAGCCCTTCGGTACGAGGTAGGTCGTCGCGCCCTCGTCGGTGAAGGCGAGCAGCAGCCCGCGCGCCCCGAGCAGCGAGGCCAGGGTGACGATGAAGGGTGCCATGCCGGCCCGGGCGATCAGCAGACCGTTCAGCGTCCCGATCGCCCCGCAGACGAGCAGCGGCACCAGCAGCGCGGGGAGCAGGCCCCACTGCGAGGCCCAGGCGGCGAGGACGCCCCCGAGGGCGAAGACGGAGCCGACGGACAGGTCGATTCCGCCGGTGATGATCACCAGGGTCATCCCGAGGGCGACGACGGCGAGGAACGACGCCTGGACGAGGACACCGCGGGAGTTGTCGAGGGTCGCGAAGGTCGGGTACGCGAAGGAGGCGATGACCACGACGAGCAGCAGGACCGCCAGCACGCCTTGGCGCTGGACCAGGGAGAGGAGGCGTTCGGCCCTGGTGAGGCCGCTCGCGGGGCGGTCCGCGTCCGTCTTGCCGACGGGTCCGGAGCCCCGGACGCCGGACCCCGGGGCCGTGAGGGAGGAGAGGGGGTTCATCGGGATCGGCGC
The DNA here is from genome assembly GCF_042890295.1 of Streptomyces sp. NPDC002232. Classification (NCBI taxonomy): domain Bacteria; kingdom Bacillati; phylum Actinomycetota; class Actinomycetes; order Kitasatosporales; family Streptomycetaceae; genus Streptomyces; species Streptomyces sp. NPDC002232. The sequence goes on from NZ_JBIARV010000004.1 coordinate 1,103,988, forward strand.
TCCCGTGCGACGTAGACGGCGGCGATGATGATGGCCGCCTGGGCGATCTGGGCGGTGGAGTCGGGCAGGTCGTGCTTGACCAGCGTGGCGCGCAGCAGCTGCATGAGGAGGGCGCCGGCCAGGGTGCCGAGCACGCGGAACGAACCGCCGCTCAGCGGAGTGCCGCCCACCACGACGGCGGTGATGGCGGAGAGCTCCATCAGGGTGCCGAGGGAGGAGGGGTCGCTGGCGGTGAGGCGCGCGGTGGCGAGGACGCCGGCGAGGGCGGCGAGCACGCCGCAGAGGACGTACACGCCGATGAGCACCCGCTTCACCGGCAGCCCGGCGAGGGCAGCGGCCTTGCGGTTGCCGCCGATGGCGACGACCTGCCGCCCGAAGGTGGTGCGGTGGACGAGGAAGGCGACGGCGAGCGCCAGGATCCCGGCGATCAGCACGACGAGGGGAACGCCCAGGAAGCTTCCGGTGCCCAGGGCCAGCAGGTCGGGGTTGACGATCTGCTTGAGCTGCCCGTCGGCCAGGACGAGCGCGATGCCGCGGCCGCCGACGAACAGGGCCAGGGTCGCGACGATGGGTTGCAGCCCCACCACCGAGACCAGGGAGCCGTTGACGAGGCCGACGACGGCTCCGGCGAGGAGGGCGACGAGCAGGGCGGGCACGAGGCCGTAGCCCAGGTAGAGCGGCAGCAGGGCCGTGGCGAGTGCCATGGCGGAGCCCACGGACAGGTCGACGCCCTCGGTCCCGATCACCAAGGCCATGCCGAGGGCCACAATGACGATCGGGGCGACCTGGATCAGCTGGGTCCGGAGGTTGTCGACGGTGAGGAAGTGTTCGGTGAAGAAGGCGTTGAAGAGCAGCAGCGCGGCCACGGCGGCGTAGACGCCGTACTCCTGCAACCACGCGGTCGTGTTCCGCCGGTTCACGGAGCCACGGACGGGCGCCGCGGCGGCCTGGGTGGTCATCGGGGGTCCTCCTCGGCGGCAGGGCCCGGAGCCCGGTGCGCCTTGTGCTTCGTGTGCGCCGCGTCCGGTGGGGAGCCGGGCCCGGCGGACTTGGTCAGGGGTACGGATCCGGGGGCGCCGGACGCGGAGACGGCGGGGGTTGCCGGGGTGCCGGGGGCCCCGGTGTGGTCGGCCAGGGCCGCGAGGAGGGCGTCCTCGGAGACGTTCTCGCCGACGAGTTCGCCCGCGGTGGCGCCGCTCCTGAGGACGACGATCCGATCGGCGCCCTCGACGAGCTCCTCGATGTCGGAGGAGATGAGCAGGACCGCCAGGCCCTCCTGGGCGAGCTCGTCGATGAGTGCCTGGACCTCGGCCTTGGCCCCGACGTCGATGCCACGGGTCGGTTCGTCGAGCAGGAGGACCTTGGGTTCGAGGCAGAGCCAGCGGGCGAGGAGGACCTTCTGCTGGTTGCCGCCGGAGAGTTCGCCGACCTTCTGTTCCGGACTCGACGCCTTGATGCGCAGTCGCTTCATGAAGACGTCGACGACGCGGTCCTGCCGTGCGCGGGACACGATGCCCGCGCGGGAGAGCCGGGGAAGGGCGGCCAGGACGATGTTCTCGCGGACCGAGAGGCCCGGGACGATCCCCTCGGCCTTGCGGTCCTCGGGAAGCAGGCTGATGCCGGCGCGGATGGCGGCGGCCGAGGACGAGCGCCCCAGCGGGGCGCCGCCGACGGTGACCTCCCCCGAGTCCAGGGAGAGGGCGCCGGCGAGCGCCTTGGCGGTCTCGCTGCGGCCTGAGCCGAGCAGGCCGCCGAGGCCGAGCACCTCACCGGGGTACAGCTCCAGCGAGACGTCGTCCAGCTGGTGGCGCCGGACCAGACCGGTGGCGGTCAGGACGGGTTCGCGGGCGACGTCGTGCCCGGCGGAGCCGAAGCTGGTCAGGCCGTGCCGGCGGACCTCGGAGATCTCGCGGCCCAGCATCATGGACACGAGGCTCATGCGGTCGAGTCCGGCGAGCGGGCCGGTGTGGATGTGCCCGCCGTCGCGGAGCACGGTGACCCGGTCGCAGATCCGGTAGAGCTCGTCCATGCGGTGGCTCACGTAGACGACCGCGATGTTCCGTCGGCGGAGGTCCTCGATGACCCGGAACAGCGTCTCCACCTCGCGCGGTTCGAGGGACGAGGTGGGCTCGTCCATCACGACGACATGGGCCTCGACGGAGACGGCCCGCGCGAGGGCGACCATCTGCTGGCTGCCGATGCCGAGGGTGCCCAGGGCCCGGCGGGGGTCGACGGTCACCCCGAAGCCGCCGAGGAGGGCCGCGGCCTCGGCGTGCATCCGGGGGAAGTCGATGAGCCCGAAGCGGTTCCGGGGCTCGCGGCCGAGGAAGATGTTCCGGGCCACGCTCATCAACGGGACCAGATTCACCTCCTGATAGATCGTGGAGATTCCGGCGGTCTGCGCCTCGGAGGGACGGGCGAACCGCACCGGCCGGCCCGACAGCAGCAGTTCGCCGCTGTCCGGGCGGTGCACGCCGGTGAGGACCTTGATGAGGGTGGACTTGCCCGCGCCGTTCTCACCGACGAGCGCGTGGGTCTCGCCGGCGCGCAGGGTGAACGAGACGTCGTCGAGCGCGACCACGCCGGGAAAGCGTTTCCCGACGCCGCGTGCCTCGAGCACCGTCGGTACGGCCGAGGGCGCGGTACCGCTCGTCGCGGTCGGCGCGGCTTCGGGCGGCGCTGCTTCGGGGGGAGCCATGAACGTGGCCTTCCGGAGGAGGAACGTGGAGAGAGGCGAGTGGGGAGGGGTGGACGCCCCGTAGTCCGCGCCCTGCCGGGGCTCCCGGCGGGGCGGCCCCGCATCGGCCGGGCTTGGGGCCGGGGCGACACCCGGCCGGACGCCGTACGGAGCCACCCGCGGCCGGTGCGGAACCCGGACGGCACTCGGGCGCGAGGAGCGTGCCGCGCGCCCGGTTCCGTACCGATCGGGACCGGGCCGGACCACCGGCCGGGGTCGTCCGCGCCGGGAGCGGGCCCGGACGACCGATGGAGCCGTACGGGCCGGGCCGGCCGACTCGTAACGGTCGCGGCCGTACGGGCCTGGCGGACCGGCTCGTACGGATCGGAGCCGTACGAGCCTGCCGTGCGCCGCCCCCGTACCGATCGGAGCCGTACGGGTGCGCCGTGCGCCTCGTACCGATCCCGGCCGTACGGGAACCGGTCCTGCTGGGTGACCGGTCCTGCCCCGGCCGGTCTGTGGTGCCCGAACCGTCGTGCCCGGTCTGTCGTGCTCCGGGTCTGTCGTGACCACTTCCGCGCCGACCCTTCAGGCCCGGGCGGTCGAACCCGCCGATCCCGTGGCTCCCGACGGAGCCGGACCGAGCCGGACGGGGTCGGTCGTGGGTCAGTACGCCCCGCCCAGCGAGGACTTGGCGTTGGAGGGGTCGTAGGAGCGGTCCGAGATGATGACGTCCTCGGGGATGCCCTCGCCGCCGTAGAACTTCTGCGCGGTGGCGAAGGCGAGCGGCCCGAAACGCGGGTTGGACTCGATGACGGCGTTCAACTCGCCGTTGGACAGCGCCTGAACGGCGTTGCGCGTGCCGTCGATCGACACGATCTTGACGTCCTTGCCGGGGGCCTTGCCGGCCGCCTTGAGCGCGGTGACGGCGCCGAGCGCCATCTCGTCGTTCTCGGCGTAGACCGCGGTGATGTCCGGCTTGGACTGGATCAGCTGCTCCATGACCTGCTGGCCCTTGTCGCGGGCGAACTCGCCGGTCTGCTGGGCGACGATCTCCAGGCCGGGGGCGGCCGCCTTGACCTGGTCGACGAAGCCCTTGGTCCGGTCCGTGGTGACGCTGTTGCCGGAGGAGCCGAGCAGGATGGCGACCTTGCCCTTGCCTCCGGTGGCCTTGATCATCGCGTCGGCCGCCCGCTTTCCCTGCTCGACGAAGTCGGAGCCGAGGAAGGCCAGGTAGTCCTTGCAGGCGGTGGCGTTGACCTTGCGGTCGATGGTGAGGACGGGGACCTTCTTCGCCGCGGCGGCCTGGAAGGCGGGTTCGAGGCCGTCGGAGTTGAGCGGGGCGATGATGAGGAACTGCGCGCCCTGGGCGAGCATGTCCTGGATGTCGCTGATCTGCTTGGGCAGTTGCGACTGGGCGTTGGTGGTGAGGAGCTTCTTGACGCCGATCTTGGCGGCCTCGTCCTTGATGGACTGCGTCTCGGCGATCCGGAACGGGTTGGCCTCCTTCTCCGACTGCGAGAAGCCGACGATCGCGTTCTTGAGGTCGAGCTTGGGTGCGCCGTAGGTGGTGAGGGTGCAGCCCGGGCCGGCGGACGCGGTGGGCGTCTGCACGGTCTGGGCCGCCTGGCCGCTGTCGCCGCCCGCCTGGTCCGTGGTCTCCGACTTGGCGCAGCCGGAGAGGGCGAGCGTGGCGGTGGCGGCGACGACGCACGCGACGGAGAGCGTGCGGTATCTCTGCGGAAGGGTCATCGTGAGGACACTCCTTGGCGGGGGACAGCACCGCCGAGTGGCGTGCGGTCGCTCAGAGCAGGAAAGCGGAGCCGGTTCGCCGTGCGGGAACGGCGGGACCGTGGTGCGCAGCCTCGTGCAGCCCGGGTCACGCCCATGAGCTGGGCGGACACGGGCTCGGAGCAGCCTTCCGAGGGGTCGGCGACTCCGGCTTTACAACGTTATAACCGCGCCTCGGTGGCCTCTGCAAGAGCCCGGGGCGACGTTTCCGGAATGCTTCCGCCGATCGGTTCCCCGGTAACGGCAGGGGAGTTGACGACCGGTCGGAAGGAAGCTGCGCGGGGTCTGGACAGCCCTCGTGGCGCGTGCTGTCATTCCGCTGCACACAGTTTTCCAACGTTGGAATATCCGCCCCCGCCCACCACGGCACCGCCGTGGTGATGTCCGGGCGGCCCGTCCGACGCCGGCCCTCGCCTGCCGGCGTGACGGTGCGACAACCGCCGGGCCCCGGGTCCCAAGGGGAGTCCGCGCCCCCGAGAGGCACCCGCGCTCGCGAGGGGAACACGGCCTCTCGCGAGGACACTTCCGCCGACATGCGTTCCCCGGGTCCGGTCCGGCCGCTCCGATCCCCTCTCCAAGAGGAAGACTCGATGACACGACGAACCACCCGCTCCCGAAACGGAATACGGGCGCTGCTCACCGCCGCCGCCCTGGTACTGCCCGTCGGCTCCCTGACCCCGACCGCCTCGGCCGCCCAGCCGGACGGCATCGCCTCCCCGGCAGTCCAGCCGGGCGGCACCATCGCCTCGGCCACCTCATCCACGTCACTCGCCGCAGCTGCCCCAGCCACTCCTGCGGTCTCCGCACGGGACGCGGCCATCGAAGTGCACGGCCTCAAGGGCGAGTACTTCAGCATGTCGGCGCCCGGCGCACGGGACTTCGACAAGCTGGGCGGCACCGCTCTCGACCCGCAGATCAACTTCTCGGGCCTCACCGGCACCTTCCAGTCGCTGACCGGCCGGACCGAGCACACCACCGCCCGCTGGACCGGGCGGATCGAGGCTCCGGTCACCGGCGACTACACCTTCTACGGCATCGGCGACAACGGCTTCCGTCTGTACGTCGACGGCAAGCCGGTGATCGACCACTGGGTGCCCGACTGGGACCGGGAGCAGACCAGCGCCCCGGTCCGGCTGACGGCGGGCGAGAAGCACGACTTCCGGCTGGAGATGTTCCAGGACGTCGGCGGCGCCAACATGTTCCTGCGCTGGTCGACTCCGACCCTGGCCAAGCAGCTCGTCCCCGAGTCGGCCTTCACCCCGCCCACCGACTTCCAGGTCTACCCGGTGGAGCCGACCGTCACGGCGAGCGGACGGCAGCTGCGTCTGCGCTTCGACCACCCGGTCGGCGGCCTGGCGTCGGTGGCCGAGCACCTCACGGTGGAGGCGGACACCACGCCCCTGCCGATCCGCTCGGTGTCCGCGGCCAAGGACGACCCGAGGACAGCGGTCGTCGAGCTGGCCGAGCCCATCCAGAAGGGCCAGCAGGTACGCGTCGACTACGACGGCGCCGGCGGCCTGAAGAACGGGAACGAGACCGTCCCCCGCATCCTCCGCTCGGCGGCCAACTCCTCCACGCACCGGCTGACCACCGCGTGGGGCGACACCCTGGACCGCACGAACCCGCTGCCGGAGTACCCGCGCCCGCAGCAGGTGCGCTCCCGGTGGAAAAACCTCAACGGTCCCTGGCAGTTCGCGGCCGCGGACGCCGGCGAGCAGCCGGTCTTCGGCAAGGACCTCGGCGAGAAGATCGTCGTGCCCTTCCCCGTCGAGTCCCAGCTGTCCGGGATCGAGCGGCACGAGGACCACATGTTCTACCGCCGCCTGGTGGACGTGCCCAAGGACTGGAAGGTCGGCAAGGCCGGCAAGGACAACCGGCTGATGCTCAACTTCGGCGCCGTCGACTACCAGGCGACCGTCTGGGTGAACGGCAAGCGGGTGGCCGAGCACACCGGCGGCTACAACGCCTTCAGCGCCGACGTCACCGACGCCCTCAAGGCGAAGGGCCCCCAGGAGGTGGTGGTCGCGGTCACCGACACCGGAGGCCCGAACCAGCCGACGGGCAAGCAGTCCACCCACCCGGGCGGCATCTTCTACACCCAGTCGTCGGGCATCTGGCAGACGGTGTGGATGGAGCCCGTGGCCCCGGTGGCCGTCGACGACCTCGTCACGACCCCCGACATCGACACGGGCACTCTGGCCGTGAAGGTCGAGTCCGCCCGCGCCTCGGCCGGCGCGCGCGTGGAGGCCGTCGCCCGTGACGCCCGGGGCAAGGTCGTCGGCCGGGTCTCCGGCCCGGCGTCCGGGACCCTGCGCCTCCCGGTCGCGCGGCAGCACCTGTGGAGCCCGGACGACCCGTACCTCTACGACCTGGAGGTACGCCTGACCGACGGCCGCTCCGCCGATCGCGTCGACGGCTACTTCGGCATGCGGAAGATCGCGATCCAGAAGGTGGGCGGCTTCCAGAAGCTGGTCCTCAACGGGAAGCCGATCTTCTCGCTGGCCACGCTGGACCAGGGCTTCTGGCCGGACGGCCTCTACACCCAGCCGAGCGACAAGGCGCTCGCCTTCGACCTCGAGGCGCACAAGAAGCTCGGCTTCAACGCCGTGCGCAAGCACATCAAGGTGGAGTCGGACCGCTGGTTCTACCACGCGGACCGGCTGGGGCTGCTCGTCTGGCAGGACTTCGTGTCGGGCGACCTCAAGGACGACGCCGGACGCCAGGCGTTCGTCGACCAGGGCCGCGAGATGATGCGCCGCCACCACGACTCCCCGTCGGTCATCGGCTGGACGGTCTTCAACGAGGGCTGGGGCGAGTGGGACCGGGAGGAGACCGGCCGGATCGCCGAGGCGGTCAAGGCGGCCGACCCGTCCCGCATCGTCAACGCCCACAGCGGGGTCAACTGCTGCAACTCGAAGGGTGACTCCGGCAAGGGCGACATCGTCGACCACCACGACTACAACAACACCGATCCGGCCTATCCCGACCACCGGGCGGCGCTGGACGGCGAGCACGGCGGCTTCACCCTGCGCGCCCCGGGCCACATGTGGCCGGGAGCCCCGACGGTGATCTACAGCGGCGTGGCCGACAAGGAGGCCCTGACCCGCAAGTACGTCGAGAACACCGAGAAGTTCTACCTGGAGGCGGCGGGCGCCGAACTGTCCGGGTCCGTCTACACCCAGATCTCCGACCTGGAGAACGAGCTGAACGGCCTGTACACGTACGACCGTCGGGAGATCAAGGTCGACCCGGCCCGGGTCCGCGCGATCAACCTGAAGGTCATCGCGGCCGGCGCGGCCGCCGGGCAGCACGGCCCGCTGAAGGGCGGCGCCTCCTGGAATCTGGACGAGGGGACCGGCACGACGGCCCGTGACTCCGGCCCCGGCGGACGGACGCTCACGCTCAACGCGGGCACGGGCTGGGGCACCGGAGTCGGCGGAAGCGCGCTGACGTTCGACGGCCAGGGCCACTTCGCCCAGACGGACGGCCCCGTCATCGACACCACGACGAGCTACTCCGTGTCGGCGTGGGCGACGCTGGACTCCCTGCCCGGGAACTACGCGACCGTCGTCAGCCAGGACGGCCGCCGTCAGGAGAACCCCTTCTACCTCCAGTACGGCCAGGGCGCGTTCGCCTTCAGCGCACCGGGCGGCAACCGGGCCCGCTACGTGACGACCCCCGAGCTCGGCCGCTGGTACCACCTGGTGGGCGTCCGGGATGCCACGAAGAACGAGATCCGACTGTACGTGGACGGGGTCCTCGCCGCCACGGCGGCCGCGGGTCCGGCCGATGTGAGCACGGGTCCGTTCACGGTGGGCCGCGCCAAGTGGGGCGGCGGGAACGTCGACTTCTGGAAGGGCTCGGTCGACGGGGTCCACGCCTTCGACAAGGCACTCTCCTCCGAGGAGGTGACCGCACTGCACACAGCCGAGAAGCCGTAGGGGCGACGCCCCGGGGGCCGCGCAGGAGGACCGCGCGGCCCCCGGGATCCCGAAGCCAGTCGCGCGGTCCAGGACTCACGACGAGCCCGGGCGCCCGACGGGTCCGCACGGGGTCGGCCGGGCTCGGATCAGGGCGGCTCGACCGACCGGCCTCGAGCGACGGACCCGAGTCAGGACACTCCGGCCGACCGACCGCCGAGGCCTCTCAGGAATAGGTCATCGGGCAGCCGTGCCGCAGGGAGTACTGCGCGGCGCGCAGGTAGAGCGCCACGTAGAAGGCCGCGTCGCGGTCCTTGACCCACGGCCCCGGCCGCACGCGGGCGGTCTGCTCGGCCGCGCCCTCCAGGAACCACAGGCTGAGCGTGAGGTTCTCGCCCACCGGTATCGAGTCCGTGGGCAGCCCGACAGCCTCGGCCAGCCGCTCGGCCAGGGCAAGCACCTGGGGAGCCCCGGAGACCGTCGTCTCGTCGCCGGAGTACGCGGTACCGACGGGGAGCAGGATCTGCTCCTCCAGAGCGAACGGCACCAGCACGCTCCAATCGAGAAGGACGGACAGCTCGGTATCGGTCAGGAGCGAACGGCACAACTGCTCGAAGCCGTCCATGGACGGGCTGACCTTCTCCTCGAACCACCCCTGTGCCTTCTGGGCGGCCTTGGGCAGCGCATACGGGGGCAGCCCGCGCCTCTCCAGCTCGACGCTCAGCGCCGTCGCGACATCTCCGTAGCCGTCCTCGCCGGGCCGCGACCAGTCCTGCGCGGCGACACTCACCAGATAGAGACCCATGATCGCCAACGTACCGGCCACCACTGACAACGGGCCACGGTCCCTCGAAACAGTCCCCAAACCATGCGCGGTGGCCGGCGGTGGCCAGGACTCGGCAAGTCTGGTAACGACTGTTACCATGCATCGTATGGCGAAGACACAGCTGGGTGCCCGGGTGGATGAGGACGTCGCGGAGCTCGCGAGGAAGCGTGCTGCCGATCTCGGGCTGAGCGTGGGGGACTACCTCGCCCGGCTGGTGCAGGACGACGCCAGTGGCCTCCGTGCCCGGGCGGTGGACGCGGCAGCCCGGTTCCTGGCCGAGCACCAGGGCGTCTTCGACGAGGCCGAGCGGGACCAGCAGACGCTTCGGGGGACGCGCGCCGCATGATGGAGCTGCACATCGACGTGCCCTGGATTCTGCAGGTCGCCGAGGCGGCGGGAGCGGATGACCCGGCCCCTGACGACTACGGCGTCCCGGTGTCCGCCGTCGCCCGTCACCGTGCCGAACTCTTCGAGCAGCCCGTCTACGACGGTGCCTATGCGAAGGCCGCGGCTCTGGTGCACACGCTGGGCCGGTGCCGGTGGCTGGAGCGCTCCAACCTGGCCGTGGCTGCCGCAACGGGCGTGATGTACCTCGACGCCGCCGGCATCTCCGTCAAGCCCACACGGGCGGACGCCATCGCGCTCAAGGACCTGCTCCTCGATCCCACCTGCACCTGCGGACGAATCGCCGCCCTCCTGCGCACCTGGCCCACCGCCACCTGAGAAGCACAGCTGCGCCGCTCGCACGTTCCGTATGCCGACGGGTCCCGGCCGCCGTCCTGCGTAGGCGATGACGTGATTCCACTGACGCAAGTGGTCGCTGTGGTGACCCACACTGGTAGCCGTCCGTGTCCCGTACCCGTCAACGATCGGCAGCAGCTTCCGTGAGCACCGAGAATTCCAGGTCGCAGTCCCCGTACAGATGGGAGTCCGTGAGGGTCGGTTCCCTCGGCGGAGGGCTGCTCGTCTGCGACATCGGGGCCTTCTCCGAGTGGGGCGGTGCCGTGTACGACCGCGACTTCGAGCTGGATCCCGCCTGTGACCATGCCCGCGCCTGGTCGGCACTGCACCCGGACGACGATGACCTCGAAGCTGCGTCGGTGCGCTTCGGCAGCGATCAGGAGCATGCCGGTCTCGTCTGGGACACGGACGGCGACGGCACCGCGGAGATCGCGTTCGGCCGGAGCTCGCAGGCCCCTGCTGGTGACGACGACAGCTTTCTGATCGTGCGTTCGTGGATCCCCACGAACAGGACGGACGCGCCGCGTCGGTACGCCGCTCGGGCGGTGGGCGAGGAGCAGGACGCGGGGCGGCTGACGCTTCGCAGCGGCCGGGCCGTCGTCGTCGGGACGGCGGTGAACGCGGACGGGACCGGCTCGTACGCGACACCGCAGGAAAGGGAAGCCTCGATCCAGGCCCTGGCTCGGCTCCATCCACCGGTCCAGCTCAACCTCGACGACCAGCGGAGCCTCGGCACGGTGCTGTGGGTCAAGCCCGGCACGTATCGCGTCACCTGCGGATGGCACGACGGAACGCGGGGCCGGTACATGTCCGAGGAAGAGATCAACGGGCCTGCGCGGACCTACGCGGACGACGACTGGAGCTGCCGCTGGGTCCGCTTCACTTGGTCCGGTGAGTCCACAGCCGTGACGTAGAGGGAGCAACGGTGGGACGTCCGTCCCCCACCCCCTCGCCCGGCCTGGGCCACCGTCTTCTCCGTGAGACCCGTCGGTCTGCTCCCTGCGCGGGCCGGGAGGGCTCTCCCACGTGAACGACGCCCCGACGCGCCTGGCTCGGTAGAGGAAAGAACCATGGGCGGGTGGATGATCATGTGCTGCTACGGTCAGGCGCTATGAGCTGGCTTCCCGATGATTTCGTTCATCCCCTTGTCGTACCGCTGCCTGGGGGTGGGCATCACCTGCGGCCGATCCGGGAGGCGGACGCCCCGCTCGACCATCCGGCCGTGATGGGTTCGCGGGAGCGGCTGTGGACGATCTTCGGTCCGGCCTGGGGCTGGCCCGCGGCCACCATGACCTACGAGGCCGACCAGGCCGATCTGCTGCGGCACGAGAAGGAGATCGCCGCACACCAGTCCTTCAACTACGGGCTGTTCGACGCGGCGGAGACGGCTCTGCTCGGCTGTGTGTACGTCGACCCTCCTGAGAAGGCCGGCGCGGACGGTGAGATCGCCTGGTGGGTGGTCGACGAACTGGTGGGAAGCGAGGTCGAGCAGGCCTTCGACGCCCTGGTGCCGCAGTGGATCGCCGCCGACTGGCCGTTCGAGCAGCCGCGCTTCCTCGGCCGGGAGATCTCCTGGCCGGACTGGCTCGCCCTGCCGGAGCACCCCGGCGCGTGACTGCCCGTCGCTCGTGCTGATCGCGAACGCTGTCGCTCGTCCCGGCCGAGTGAAGAGCACGAGGCCAGGGTGGGCGGTGGGCCTGTGACCGGGAAGTCTCCCTGGGGCGGCCGGAGCTGCCCGTGACCGGGAAGTTCCCCCGGGGCGGCCGCAGCTGCTCATGACCAGGCCCGTAGCCTGGCCGGATGCCTGACGACATCCTTGCCCTGTGGCCCCTCGCCCCCGGCTCCGAGACGGACTGGCTCGCCGAGCTCTCCCAGGACGACGGCCTCACCGGCTACGAGGTGCCCGGGCGACCTGATGCTGCCTGGGTGCTCGGTGGCCTGTACGAGCGCGGAGCAACCGCAGAGGATTCCGTCAACGACGGCCAGAGCCGCGACGAGCACCCTGGCCCCGGTTGGCAGCGGCTGCGCTGGGCCGACCTGGCCGCGCGGATCGGTGATCCGGTCGTACCGGAGGGCAAGTACCCCGGACCCGGCTGCTTGCCCTCCGCGAGAGAGCCAGTCGTCCGGTCCGGCTCCATCGAGTGGCCCGCCGAGGGCAGTCTCGACAGGCCGACATGGGACCAGCTGATCCGCTTCCTCACCGAGCACAGCCCCCAGGGAGCGGACACACCCTGCTTCGCGTACTACAACCCGATCACCGTGCGGAACTTCGAGCTCTCGCATGTCCGCTCCGGCCGGCTGGGGGACGCCCAGGCCCTCTTCGACAACCCGGACATCCTGTACACCCCCTCCAACCTGTGGGCCGAGGATCGCTCCTGGGTCGTGTACACCGACTTCGACCTCTGGGGCACCAAGGTCAGCGGCCCCCGCCCGCTCGTCGAGGCGCTGCTCGCGGACCCTGAGATCGAAGCCGTCCGCCTGCCCTGGGCCGGCTAGCGCTGCGACCGGGAACGTCCGCTTGGTCGTCCCTGCGGTGTGGCGAGCATGCTCCGCATCGCGGCGTACGCGTCGGGGTGCGCCAGCGGCCGCGCGAGTTCGACGACTTCGGCGAGCTCCTGGCGGGCCGGGGCGCGCATCTCCGGTGGCAGCGCCTCGATCCGCCGAAGCGCGCGGCCCGTGGCGTCGGCGAACACCCGGGACCTCCGCTCGGGCCAGGGGGCGTTGCGTTCCCGCTCCACTGCGCCCGGGGTGTCGGGTGCGTCGAGCCGGCGGTCGGAGGAGTCCAGGTGCGTGCGGTGGACGACGCTCGCGTCGCGGCGGACGACGAAGACGGCGTGCGCCAGGGGGCCGGTGTCCAGATGGCCGGTCGCGCGCAGCACGCCGTCGTAGCAGGCGTCGTGGATGGCCAGGTCGATCTTCCGCCCCTGACCGAAGGCCTCGACCTGCCGGAGGTAGCGGTCCAAGGCGCCGAGTCGGCTCTCGGACGCGTGGACGGCGACCACCGGGATCTCGATCCGGTAGCCCGCCGCCCGCAGCCGCGCGGCGGGCTCCTCGAAGTCGCGCGGGTCGCGCATCGCCGACTCCATGACGAGGTCGAAGCCCTGCTCGAGGGCGTACGCCTCGGACTTCTCCAGCCACTTGTGGCCGTCGATGCTCGTGTACGCGCCGGCGGTCGTGTCGTCGGCCGCCATCAGCTCGTCGAACATCGGGTGGTGCGGCTTGCAGGTGTCGAGGTTGAGCGTGACCGACTCGCCGCGCACCGCCAGGGCGGTGGTCACCAGCGCGGCGATCGCGGTCTTGCCCGCCCCGGTCTGCCCGGACACGATCACGGCGATCGGCTGCTCCTGCGGGGTCCCGGCCAGCTGCTGCGGCACGATCCGCTCGCGGAAGATCCGCTCGTTCTCCGCCTCGGACAGGACGTAGCGGCTCCGGTCGACCTCCGTCACCGCTCGCTCCTCAGCCGCGCCAGCGTGCAGGCGGACTCGGCGGTGACCGCGGCCACCGCGTCCTGGTCCGGCGGCGTGAGGCTCTTGCGCCGCGCGGCCCACGCGCCCTGCTCGGCGACCAGCTCACCGGCCCGCGCGGAGTCCCCCGCCTTCTCGGCGCGGGCGATCAGCCGGGAGTAGGCCCCCACCACGTGGCTGATCCCTTCGAGGGCCACCTCGTACGCGGTGCCCTCCTCGGCCGACCAGGAGGCCGCCCCCATCCCGGCCAGTAGGGCGTTCTGCTCCGTCATGGTGCTCCCCTGTCCCAGTCGTCACCCGCGGACCGTGGCGATCGCCCACCTGGCGGCACGCGAGACGGCGCCCACCTGGAGGGTCTCGACCGTCTCGTCCTTCATGATCGCCTCTTCGTCACCTGATACGGATGTACGTGCGGGAAAGCCGCCCTAGCCCCTGCGGAGGCGCTGCCAGAAGCCGGAGCGCTTCTCCCGGGACGGGGCAGTCCTGGCGGGGTGCACCTCCAGCGACCAGTCACCCTCCCCCCGGACGACCGCGACCAGCAGTGGCCCCTCCGGCAGGACACGCGCGTCCTTCAGGTTCCGGCCGTACTCGCTCGCCAGCACGTCCGGGTATGGGGCCGGGCTGTTGGGGCGCCGAGGCTTGTGCCCTTCGACGCGCAACGACGTGGTCGACTGCGCCGGACGGAGGTGGGAGACCAGCTCGCCGACGGGACCGGCGTGCAGCAGGACGTCGGAGCCACGGCCGCTGGCCCCCTCGCCGAGCGGGCGCGCCGCACTGACGGGGCGGATCACGATCGTCCACGCGTCATGGGAGTCGCAGTCGACGCGGAACCGCAGCGGATAGAGGTTGTCGCACCACATCGCCCGCCGCTCGAACCGGCGGGAGGTGTACGAGTCGCCCAGGTCGACGGCTTCTCTGCCGTCCCAGTCGATGGAGTCCAGGTCGAAGGAGCCGGTGCCGGTCCGGGCGAAGTCGACCAGGACGTAGCCGGGCGGCGGGGTCGCGGCCATGGCGAACCGGGCGCGGCCCCTTCCGCTGTACACGATGTCGTCGAACTCCCCGCCGAGCATCCCTGCGGCGGCGAGCACCTCGGGAGACGGAGGTGCGGAGGCGACCACCGGGATCACCCCAGGCCCCGGGAACGGAGCCACGGGCGAGGCGTCGTGCTCCCCGCCCGCGCCGTGCGGGTCCCGGGCGGGAGCGTGGGCGCCCGACCCGGAGGTCTTGCCGACGGCGTCCCGGGGAAGCTCCAGTGGCGCCGTCCCGACAGGGGCCGCCGACTTGCCCACCGCCGGGTGCGGAAGTTCCACAGGACCCGACGCTGTGGGTCCCGACACCGAGATCCCGAAGTCCTTCGCCAGCGCGTCGAGCCCCGCTTCGAACGCCGCGCCCCCCGCAAGGAACCTCCAACCGCCGTCCCACCGCTCGTACTCACCGAGGACCAAGACCGTCTCGCCGTCGGCGTCGGCGATCTCGTACTGAGCCAGTGGCTCCCCGGTCGTCACGCTCAGCGTGCGCAGGGTGAGGCCTTGGACCTGACCGAACGTCCGGCCCTGGGCCACGGCGACGATCACGACGCGTCCGACGTGCGCCGGGACGTGTCCGGGATCGAGCTCCAGGCAGTCCGTGGCACACCCGTCCGCGACTCCGCCGGGTGCGAAGGGCACCTGCCCGACCACCTCACCGGAGGCGTCGAGGAACACGGCGCGGGCCGTCACCGCCTCCTCGGGCAGGCCGGGACCGACCGTCCTCCGGGCGACTTCGACCCGCCACGCCTGCCCGGGGACCGGCAGGTTCTCCCCCTTGACCATCCGTGTCACCACGTCATGCTGGCACGTTCCTCCGGGAAAGGTCCACGGAAGGGTACGGAAGGCCTACGCAAGGTCAAGGAAGGTCCATCGCGGGGACGAGCCCCGTCCCGCGGCGCGAGGAACTCAGCCCTCGGGGACGGGCGTGCCCTGGTGGTAGTACAGCCGCCATCCGGTCTTCCCCTCGCCGCGCCGCCACAGGGAGCTGCGGCGCGCCCGGCGGCCGGCGATGACGCTCTCGTACGTCAGGTGTACCAGGTCGGGGGCGAGGAGCACTCCGCGCAGGCCGGAGACCTCGATGCGCGGGCCGTCGGCGCCTCCGTGCAGGGTGGGCAGGGCCGCGACCATGTCCGCGTACGTCCAGCGTCGCCCGGAAGCACCGACCTCGACGAACTCGGGGTCGAGCAGCCGGACGCCGTCCGCCGAGTCCCGCACGGCGGGGTCGTGGAGGCGCAGTTCACCGTCCGTCGCCGCGGCGACGGCCTCCTGCTCGTCGGGGTGCGCAGTCGTGTCGATCATGGACGCATCCTCCCGTTCCCGGAGGGCGCACTGTCAAGTCCGGCGCCGGGGAGCGCTCCAGCCCACGCGAGCGGAGTCCCTACAGTTCGCGCTCCGCGAGGGAGGCCGCGCGCTGGTCCTCGAAGTTCTGGAGGTACGCGGCGAAGACGGCCGGGTCCTCGTACTTGAGGAGCGCTTCGTCGTTGTACCGGAGGGCGTTCTCCGTGTACGTGTGGCTGCCGGTGAAGACGATCTTCTTGTCGGGTCCGTTGTAGTACGTGCCCTCGATCAGCAGGTACTTGGTGTGGGTGTCGGTGCCGTCACGCTCGTCGTTCCCGAGGTCGTGGAGGATGATGCGGCCCTTCCCCGTGGTCGGCCTGGTGAGCCAGGGGGACACCTGCGAGTACGGGTTCCCCGCCGTGTCCCAGTTCTCCAGCGAGCGGTACACGACCTCGATGTGGCAGCCGGCCTGGGCGAGCTCCCACAGCTGCTTGGCCACCTCGGGTCGGGTGGTGTGTCCCTGCGCGATGCGGATCTTCGTCCGGCCGTCCTTGGTGCCCACGGATGTGTTGCCCGCGCACGGGGTCTGCGTGCCGGCGGGGATCACCGTCTTGAGGACGTTGACGATCGTGTCGTCACCCGACTTCGGGAAGAAGTAGACCTTGGCCTTGCCCGCCGCGGTGTCGGTGGCGTAGTTGCTGGTCTGCGGTCCGCCCGCCGCGGCCGCCGCCTGGGCCTCGAAGTACGTCTGGTACGCGCCGAACAGGGCGCTGTTGCCGACGACCGTCAGGGCGTCGTTCCACCACCTCGTGTAGTCGGCCTCGGTGAGGTTGCCGGACGACTGCACCACCACGTTGTCGACGTACTCGTCCCCGTTCCCCTTGGTACGGGAGAACAGGAAGAACTTCTGGTGGTTGACGTTGTCGCGCG
Source organism: Streptomyces sp. NPDC002232 (assembly GCF_042890295.1). NCBI lineage: Bacteria > Bacillati > Actinomycetota > Actinomycetes > Kitasatosporales > Streptomycetaceae > Streptomyces > Streptomyces sp. NPDC002232. The sequence goes on from NZ_JBIARV010000004.1 coordinate 1,120,643, forward strand.
GAGCGGTGGCGTCCTTCGCGAGGCAGGCGTCGTGGACGACGGTGGCGTCGGGCTGAACGGTCGTCCGGCAGGCACGGAACCAGGAGTTCGGGGCACCGGGCTTCACGAGTTCGGTCTTGAGGCCGGCCACCGCGGAGTAGCGGTCGTCGCCGGCGATCACCTGGACGTTGACGCCCCTCTTGTGGGCCGCGACCAACGCCTTGGTCACGTCCCCGTCCCAGTCGAGGTAGACGGAGATCTGGATGGAGGAACCCTCCGCCGCACCGTTGACGAGGTCCAGCAGATGCCGCTTGATGCGGGTCTCGGCGAGCCGTACGGGGTCGTTGGGGGTGTCCTGAGGAGTTCCGGCGGCGACTCCCGTCGGGTTGTTGAATATCGCGCCGGTGATGACGGTCGGCACCCCCACCGGAGCGGCCGACGCCGCCGGGGCGACGGTCAGGGCCGCGCCAACGGACAGCGCCGCCAGGGTTGTTCCGAACTTGCTCTTGATGATCTTCACGGGACGTATTGTCACCCACGCGGAGCCGGAGAATCCCGTGCGCCCTCATGCGCCTGCGGTGCGCGAAGCATCGCTAACCTTGAGCCGTGGACCTCTACTTCGATCCTGTGCCTCTGCTCCGTGACGCGCACGGCGCGTTTCAGGGACGGTGGTCGGATCGGAAGTGGCTCAACGTCCCGGGGCCGTTCTACGGGGCCGATACCGACAACTGCGGCACCGGCCGCATCCATGCCCCCGGGCTCGTCCTCTACGAGGCCGACCACTTCACCGAGTACGTGTACCGGCAGCCCCGGACCCGCGAGGAACTGCGGCATCTGGTCGACGCGGCGGAAGCCGAGGCGTTCTCCGGCTACGGCTGTGACGGTGACACGCACTGGACCTCGGAAACGGTGCGGGAATGGTGGCGTGACCGAGGGCGCGTCCAGGAGTACCTGGCGAACCGGCTGGCCGACTGGGAGGCCGACGACGCGAAGGCCGGGCAAGGAGTGGCGGCCGCGGCCGTGGCGTACGCCGGCTACATCGACGGGGAGTTGGCCGCCCACCTGCGCGCCTATCTGTTCTGGCTCGAGGAGCGCCGTCCTCCAGCGGGCGAGGACCGACTGCCGCGGCTCTGACGGTGGTGCCGGAGCGCACGTCCTGCGCCGGGGCCGTGGCCCCGGCTCCTCCGGCCCGTCAGAAGACGCGGTCGGCCGTCGTGACGACCGCGCATCGGCCCGCCGCCCATTCCAGGGCCGTCCGGTGCTCCCGCTCCGAGAAGTCGGCGGTGGCGTCCGCGACGACGAAGGCCTGGATGTCGCTCATCCAGGCGTCGCACGCCGTCATCAGCACTCCGATGTGCGCGTACACCCCCGTGATCACGATCTGGTCGCGTCCCTGCTCGCGCAGGCGCTCCAGGAGGTCGGTGCGGACGAAGGCGCTGTACTTCCATTTGGTGAGGAGGACATCGCCCGGCTCGGGTGCCGCCGCGTCCGCGATGGCCGCGGCGTGCGGGTCGTCCGGGATGCCGGGACCCCAGAAGTCCTGCTGGAGACCGCGCTGTTCGGGCGTCTGACCGCCGGGCTGGGCGGTGTAGACGACGGGCACGCCCAGCCGGGCGGCCTCCTTGCGGAGCCGGTCCAGGTTGGCGAACAGCGCGGTCAGCGGCTCCGCCCCGCTGTCGAACGGCGCCAGGAAGTAGTTCTGGAGGTCGTGGACGAGGAGGACGGCACGGTCCGGGTCGACGGTCCAGTCCACCCGGTTGGCCGGCAGGTCGTCGGGGCGGGGCATGGGGTAGGGCGGTACTGCGGGCAGGCTCATGGCGTTCCGATCCGAGGGGTGAGGGTGAGTGGGTGGGCGGGGCGTGGTCCGTGTGAGCGTCAGACTTCGGGGCTCTCGGGGCTCTCGGGGCTCTCCGATTTCTCCGGCCCGAGGATCCTGAGGTCCTTCTTGGAGATCTTCCCCACGCCCGTCGTCGGGAAGGCGTCGACGAACGCGATCCGGTCGGGCACCTTGTAGCCGGCCAGCCCGCGCTCCCGGACGAACCGCCGCAGGGCCGCCGCCGTGACCGCCTCCGTCCCGCCCCGCCGGATCACGTACGCGCAGCTCCGCTCCCCGAGGTACGGATCGGGCTCGGCCACCACGTTGGCGTCGTGCACCGACGGGTGCGCCAGGAGATGGTTCTCGACCTCCTCGGCCGCGATCTTCTCGCCGCCCCGGTTGATCTGGTCCTTGGCGCGGCCCTCGACGACCAGATGACCGCTCGGGGTCAGACGCACCAGGTCGCCGGTGCGGTAGAAGCCGTCCTCGGTGAACGCGCGGGCGTTGTGGTCCGGGGCGTTCCAGTAGCCACGGATCGTGTACGGGCCCCGCGTGAGCAGGTGGCCCGTCGTGCCGACCGGCAGGTCCTCGTCCTCGTCGTCCACGACCCTGATCTCGTCGTCCGGGGAGATCGGCCGGCCCTGGGTGGTGGCGACCGTCTCCGGGTCGTCGTCGAGCCGCGTGTAGCAGACCAGCCCCTCGGCCATCCCGAAGACCTGTTGCAGGGTGCAGCCCAGAGCGGGTCGCACCCGGCGCGCCGCCTCCTCGGCGAGCTTCGCGCCGCCCACCAGGAGCACGTCCAGGCTGGAGAGGTCGTACGCGGTGACGGTGGCGGCGTCGGTCCAGACGAGGGCGAGCGGCGGCACGAGGCCGGTGATCGTCACCCGCTCGTCCTGGATCAGCGGGAAGGCCGTGTCGGGCGCGGGGCGCGGGCACATGACGACCCGTCCGCCCGCGTACAGCGTTCCCAGCGAACCGGGCGAGGAGAGCGGGAAGTTGTGCGCTGCGGGCAGCACGCACAGGTACACGCTGTCCTCGTCGAGCGCGCAGATCTCCGCCGAGCCGCGCAGCGAGTAGATGTAGTCGTCGTGCGTGCGGGGGATGAGCTTGGGCACGCCGGTGCTGCCGCCGGAGAGCTGGAGGAAGGCAGTGGACGACGGATCGGGGTCCGGCAGATCGACGGGCTCTGCGGGGAGGTCGGCGAGCGCCTCGAAGGGGCCGGCGTCCTCACCCACGACGAACACGTGCCGCAGCTCGGGGGAGCGGGCGAGGACCGTGGCCGCCAGCGCGCGGTGGTCGAAGCCGTCGTGACGGTCGGGCACGACATAGGCGGCGGCACCGGTGAAGTCGCAGAAGTACGCGATCTCCGACTCGCGGTGCGCGGGAAGGGCGAAGACGGGGAGCGCGCCGAGGCGGAAGAGCGCGAAGATCACTTCGAGGAACTCCGCGACGTTGGGCAGCTGGACGACGACCTTGTCGCCGGCGCCGATCCCTCGGGCGGAGAGACCCGCCGCGAGACGGTCGGCGCGCACGTCGAGGTCGGCGTAGGTCCAGGCCCGCCGCGTGCCGCCGGGGCCGGCGTGATCGACGACGGCGACGCGGTCGGGGTGTGCCGCGGCCCGTGTGCGGAGCAGGGTGCCGAAGGTGATGCCCTCCCACCAGCCGGCGTTCCGGTACCGCTCGGCGAAGTCGGCCGGCCAGGCGGGAGCGGTACCCGACGCCTCAGCGGGCCGTGGCGACAGGGGGAATCCGGGCAGGGCCTCCCGCTCGGGCGAGGGCGAGACCACCGGTTCCGCAGCGGACCCGACCACCGCCACCGGCTCCGGCGCGGACCCGACCACCGCCACCGGCTCCGGCGCGGACCCGACCACCGCCACCGGCTCCGGCGCGGAACCGACCACCGCCACCGGCTCCGGCGCGGACCCGACCACCGCCACCGGCTCCGGCGCGGAACCGACCACCGCCACCGGCTCCGGCGCGGGACGGGACGTCGCCGGACGCGACAGCGCGCTCACAGGTCGGCTCCCACCGCGTGGAGGAAGGTGCGGAACTTGGCGCCGGTCTCGGCGGTCTCGTCCGCCGGTACGGACGCGGCGACGACGCCCGCTCCCGCGTAGAGGCGCAGGGTGCGGGAGTCGGCTTCGGCGCAGCGGATGGTGACGACCCATTCGCCGTTGCCGTCCGCGTCCCCCCAGCCGACCATGCCGGTGAAGAAGCCGCGGTCGAAGGGCTCGGTCTCCCGGATGACCTCGCGGGCCAGCGCGGTCGGCGTGCCGCAGACCGCCGGGGTCGGATGCAGGGAGGAGGCGACCTCCAGGGCCGACACCTCGGGGTGGGCGAGCGTCCCGGTGACCGTGGTGGAGAGGTGCCACATGGTGGCGGTGCGGATCAGCGAGGGGCGGGCCGGGACGTCGAGGGCGGAGCAGTACGGCGCCATGGTCTGGTGCACGGCGTCCACGACGACCGCGTGCTCGTGCAGGTCCTTGGCGGACTCCAGGAGGGTCACCGCTCGGCGCACGTCCTCCGCGAGGTCGTCGCTCCGGGGTATGGATCCGGCCAGCGGGTTGGAGACCAGCCGGTCGCCGTGCCGGGAGACCAGGAGCTCGGGGCTGGCTCCGAGCAGGGTGCGGCCGGCGTGGGTGGGGAGCGCGAAGCTGTAGCCGTGCGGGTCGCGGCGGGCGAGCCTGCGGAGCATCGCGGGGAGGTCCAGTTCGTCGGGTCCCGTGATGTCCAGGGTGCGGGCGAGCACCACCTTGCTGAACTCGCCCTGCCACATGCGGTCGACGGCCTTGGCGACGCCCTCCGCGTAGACGTCCGGCGCCGGGTGGGGCCGGACCGTCCAGGCGCGCGAGCGAGGGGCGTCGGCCGGGAGGGCGACGAGCGGGTCGGAGGCGAGCGCGGGTCTGGTGCGGACCGTCTCGGGGACGACCAGCGCGGCCGGGGCGGTCTGGTCGAAGGGGACGGCGCCCATCACGACGGGCGCGGGGTGACGCGCCGCCCGGGCGTCGGCGAGCGTCGCCGAGACCCGGCGGGCCAGAGGTTCCGGGCCGTGCGGGACCTCGGCCAGGACGCCGTGGGCGAGGAGGGTCCGGGTGGGCGTGGCGAGGAACCGGTCGCCCGCGCGGAAGGCGTCGAGCAGCCCGGTGGCGGCGCCCACGGAGGAGGGCGTGGGCCCGGCGTCGGAGCTCGGGGCGGTGGGTGTGCGGAGGGCGGACGGGGCCGCGGTGAGCTGGGGGACCGTCGACACGAGAGGGCTCCTTGGATGGGTGTGCGGGGGGTGTGCGGCGGGTGCCGGTGGCGACGTCGGGAGGTGTCGCCCGACGTCAGCGCAGGGTGGCGCCGCCGTCGACGTAGAGGTCCTGCATAGTGATGTGGCGCGCCCGGTCGGAGGCGAGGAAGACGACCGCCTCCGCGATGTCCTCCGGCCGGGCGATCCGCCGCAGGGGGATGCCCGTGCGGTGGGTGGTGAGGTCGCCGTCGAGGACACGGCCGGGCACGTCCTCGCCGTCCCACAGCGAGCGCTGCATCGGAGTGTCGGTGGAGCCGGGGCAGACCGCGTTGCAGCGCACGCCCCGGGCGGCCACCTCCAGGCCCAGACACTTGGTGAACGCCACGGCGGCCGCCTTCGACGCCGCGTACACGCTCATGCCCGCGCGGGGGATGCCCGCGGCGTTGGAGGCGACGGTCACGACCGAGCCGGAGCCGCGGGCGGCCATGCCGGCCACGACGGCGCGGGACAGGTGGAACACCCCGGTCGTGTTGACGGCGAAGACGTCCCCCCAGTCGCGGTCGGTCGTCTCGACGGCCGGGCCGGTGCGGAGCACCCCGGCCACGTTCACCAGGACGTCCACGGGGCCGAGTTCGCGGGTGATCCGCGTGACGGTCTCCGTCACGTCGTCCGGCTCGGTGACGTCGAGCGCGTACGGGACGACCGGTCCGGCCGCCGCGTCCGCGCCCGTCTCCTCCGCCAGCCGGGCGACGGTCCGCTTCAGCCCGAGGGCGTCGCGGTCCGTCGCGGCGACGGTGGCCCCCTGGGCGGAGAGGGCGCGGACCACCGCCTCGCCGATGCCCTGGGCCGCGCCGGTGACCAGAGCCACGCGACCGGCGAACTCGCCGCGCGGCGCGGCTCCGTGGTTCTCGTCGGTGTCCATCACATTTCCCCTTGAGTTAGGTAAGCCTATCCTAAGTTTGATTGTCACGGTGTGGCGTGACGGGAGTCCTCGGGACGCGCTTCGGGGATCGCCCGCAGCGCCGCGTCCAGGACCGGCCCGATCTCCGCCAAGGCCTGAGGCGTCATCAGTTCGTCGTGGCCCAGGTCCAGGACGTGCTCGACGAGACCGCCCGACACGTACGCGGGCCACACCGTCGCCGGGGCGTCCTCCGGCGCGGTCGTACGGGAGGCCGTGAAGAACAGCACCTGCCCGTCGAAGCGGCGCGTGCGGCTGCGCGAGAGGAGCCGTACGCAGTGCACGTTGGTGTCCACGATCGACCGCAGCAGGTCCTCGTCGAAGCCGGCGAGCAGCCCCTGACTGTCCCGGATCGCCGCCACGGCCTCCTCCCGGGTGAGCCCCTCGCGCCCGGACGCTTCGGCGCCCGTGCCCGCCACGGCCTCCTCCCGGATCGGCTCCTCGTGCCCGGACGCCTTGGCCCCCGTGCCCGCCGCGGCCCCCTCCTGAGCCGACTCCGACGTCTCGCCGCCGAGCCCCGCCACCGACAGCAGGAAGCCGTTCTCCTCCCGCTCCAGGCGCTCACGCCAGTCCGGCGCCTCCAGGTACGACCAGTCGTCCCGCTCCGGCGGATAGGCGTCGAGCAGCGCGAGGAAGGCGACCTCCTCGCCCCGCTCCTGGAGCATCGAGGCCAGCGTGTGCGCCACCGTCCCGCCGAAGGAGTAGCCCACGAAGTGGTACGGCCCCTCCGGCTGCACCTCCCGGACCGCCGCGAGGTACAGCTCGGCGAGCCCCGACACGTCGGCGACGCCCGGCAGCTCACCCGCGAGCCCCGGCGACTGCACGCCGTACAGCGGCCGGTCCGGGTCGAGGTGGCGCAGCAGGCCCGTGTACTGCCAGCTGAACCCGGAGGCCGGGTGGAAGCAGAACAGCGGTGCCTTCGTGCCCCGTTCGCGCAGCGGCAGCAGCACCCGCAGCGCGTCCCGGCGCGCGTCCGAACCGATCCGGACCGCCACGTCCGCCACCGTCGGCGCCGACATGACCGTCCCCACCTGCACCGCCACGCCCAGCTGTTCGCGGATGCGGCTCACGAGTCCCATCGCGAGCAGCGAATGCCCGCCCAGCTCGAAGAAGTTGTCGTCCACGCCGACCCGCTCCAGTCCGAGCACGTCCGCGAAGATCCCGCAGAGCAGCTCCTCACGGGCGTCCTTCGGCGGCCGGCCGCCGCCGTGGTCCGCGAGATCCGGGGCCGGCAGCGCGGCCCGGTCCACCTTGCCGTTCACGGTCAGCGGCAGGGCGTCCAGTCCGACGAACGCCGACGGCACCATGAACTCCGGCAGCGTCGCCGACAGCTGCGCCCGCAGCCGCGCGGCCTCCGCCTCCGGGTCCGTCGCGGACGCGTCCCCGGCGGGCACGGTGTACGCGACGAGCCTGCGCACGCCGTTCGCCCCGGCGCGCACGTCCACCGCCGCGGCCGCCACCCCCGGATCGGCGGCGAGCGCGGACTCGATCTCGCCCAGCTCGATCCGGAAGCCCCGGATCTTCACCTGGTGGTCGGTGCGGCCCAGGTAGTCGATCTGCCCGTCCTCGCGACGGCGCACCAGGTCGCCCGTGCGGTACATCGGCGTGCCCGGCTCGCCGAACGGGTCGGCCACGAACCGCTCCGCCGTCAGCGCCGCCCGCGCGAAGTAGCCCCGGGCCAGACCGGCGCCCGCGAGGTACAGCTCGCCCGGCACGCCGACCGGCACCGGCCGCAGCGCGCTGTCCAGCACGTACGCCCGGGTGTTGTGGATGGGCCGGCCCACGCAGGACGAGTCGCTGCCGTCCACGTCGGCGCCGAGCGCGTTGATCGTGTACTCGGTGGGCCCGTACAGGTTGTAGCCCATCGTCCCCTCGGTCTCCCGCAGCAGCGTCCACAGGGAGTCCGGTACGGCCTCGCCGCCGAGCAGCACCAGCACCGGACGGTGCCGATCCGCGTCGAGCAGACCCGCCTCCACCAGCTGCTGCCCGTACGACGGGGTGACGTTGACGACGTCGATGCCGACCCGGTCGTAGTGCGCCGTCAGGGCCGCCGGGTCGAGCCGCAGCTCCTCGCCGATGACGTGCACCTCGTGCCCGTCGACCAGCCAGAAGAACTCCTCCCACGACATGTCGAACGCGAACGACACCGTGTGGGCGACCCGCAGACGCCGTCCGCCCGCCAGCTTCACCGCCGGATCGAAGATCCGCTCCCGGTGGTTCAGCAGCATGTTCACCAGACCCGACCCCGGCACCACCACCCCCTTCGGACGGCCCGTCGAGCCCGAGGTGTAGATCAGGTACGCCGGGTGGCGGCCGTCGCGCGGCCCGCTCAGCTCCCCCTCCTCGACCGGACCACCGGACAGCCCCGCCAGCTCGGCGACCGTCGCCGCGTCGTCCAGGGCGAGCGGCGGCACCCCGCCCACGACCGGCACCCGGCCCCGCACCGCGTCCACCGTGACCAGGCACACCGGCAGCGCGTCCTCGACCATCGCGGCCAGCCGCTCCACCGGATGGTCCAGGTCCAGCGGCAGATACGCCGCCCCCGCCTTGAGCACGGCGAACAGCGCCACCACGAAGTCCGCCGAGCGCGGCAGCCCGAGCGCCACCGTCCGCTCCGGACCGGCGCCGCGCGCGATCAGCGCCCGGGCCAGCCGGTTGGCCCGACCGTCCAGCTCCGCGTACGTCAGCCGCTCGTCCTCGAAGACGAGCGCCGTCGCCTCCGGGGTCCGCTCGGCCTGCCGGGCGAACAGCTCCACGAGCGGCACGTCCGGGACCTCGTGCCCCGGGTCGGCGCCGAGCGCCAGCACCGCCGCCCGCTCCCCGTCCTCCAGCGTCCGCAGCCGGCCCACCGGTGTCGCCCCGCCCGCCGCGAACTGCTCCAGGAGCAGCCGCAGCCGCTGAGCGAGGCGCTCGGCGCCCGGCCGGTCGTACAGGTCCGGCCGGTACGCCAGGCTCAGTTCGAGCGAGCGATCCGGCGTCACCGCCAGCGTCAGCGGATAGTGCGTGCCGTCGACGCTGTGCGTCCACCCGACCTGGTGCCGCTCCACCGCCTCCGCGCGCGCCGCGTCGTCCAGCGGCGTGTTCCGGAACACGTACAGCGTGTCGAAGAGCTGCCCGATCCCCGTGGTCTGCTGGATCGGACCGAGCCCCAGGTAGTGGTGCGGCAGCAGCTCCGCGTGCTCGCCCTGGGTCCGCACCAGCAGGTCCCGCAGGGTCTCCGCGGGCCGCGGGGTCACCCGGAACGGCAGCGTGTTCATGAACATGCCGATCATCTGGTCGACCCCGGGCACGTCCGCCGGACGCCCCGAGACCGTCGCCCCGAACACCACGTCGTTCCGCCCGGTCATCCCGGACAGCGACAGCGCCCACGCCGTCGACAGCACCGTGTTCAGGGTGACGCCGCAGCCCCGCGCGAACGAGCGCAGCCGGTCGCTCAGTTCCGCACCCAGCGCGAGATCCACCACCTCGGCGGTCACCGCCTGCCGCGCCGGATCGGCCGGCGCCACCAGCGTCGCCTGGTCGAGCCCGGACAGATGATCGCGCCAGGCGGCCCGCGCCGCCTCCTGGTCGGTGCCCGCCAGCCGGCGCAGATACTCCCGGTAGGGCGTGACGGCGGGCAGCACCTCCTCGCGCCCGCCCGCCCCGTACAGCGCGAACAGCTCCTCGAAGAACAGCGACTCCGACCAGCCGTCCGTCAGGATGTGGTGCTGCGTCACGCACAGCATCCACCGGTCCTCGGCGTACTTCAGCAGCGTCACCCGCATCAGCGGCGGCGCCGACAGGTCGAACCGCGTCGCCGCGTCCACCAGCGAGAACTCCCGCTGCGCCTCGTCCTGCGCCGCCCGGTCGAGACCCGTCAGGTCACGGACCTCCCACGGCAGCTCCCAGGCGGCGGGCACCACCTGCACGGGGCGCGTCAGACCCTGGTGCCAGAACGCCGCGCGCAGGTTCGGATGGCGGCGCAGCATCGCGTCGAACGCGGTGCGCAGCGCCGCCGTGTCCACGGCGTGCCGCAGCTCCACGAAGTTCTGCATCAGGTACACGTCGAGCGCCCGGTCGTCGTACTGCGCGTGGAAGTACAGGCCCTCCTGGAGCGGGGCCAGCGGCAGCACCTCCTCGGCGCCCGGGAAGACCTCCGCCAGGACCGCCCGCCCGGCCTCGTCCAGCTCCACCAGCGGAGCGTCCGCGTCGACCGCCGTCACCGACGCCGCCTTCTCCTCCGGCGACCGGGCCGCCAGCGCCAGCGCCGCGACCGTCCGCCGCTCGAACACGTCGCGCGGCGTCAGGACCAGGCCCTCCTTGCGGGCCCGGGTCACCAGCTGGATGGACACGATGCTGTCGCCGCCCAGCGCGAAGAAGTCGTCGTCCACCCCGACCGACGCCAGCCCCAGCACCTCGGTGAAGACCCGGCACAGGGCCTCCTCACGCTCCCCGGCCGGCGCCCGCGACGCCCCGGAGCCGCCGAACACCGGCGCGGGCAGCGCCGCCCGGTCCAGCTTGCCGTTCACCGTGAACGGCAGCGCCTCCAGCACCACGACCGCCGCCGGGACCATGTGGTCCGGCAGGCGCGCGGCCAGCCCCGCGCGGACCGCCGCCGGGTCGGCCGCGCCCGTCACGTACCCGACGAGCCGCTTCACCCCCGGCGTGTCCTCGCGGACCACCACCGCCGCCGCGCCGACCCCGTCGACCGCCGCGAGCGCGGACTCGACCTCGCCGAGCTCGATCCGGAAGCCCCGGACCTTCACCTGGTCGTCGGCCCGCCCCAGGTACTCCAGCTCCCCGTCCCCGCGCAGCCGCGCCAGATCGCCCGTCCGGTACATCCGCGACCCCGGCGCGCCGTGCGGATCGGCCACGAACCGCTCGGCCGTCAGCGCGAACCGGCCCAGATAGCCGCGCGCGATGCCGTGACCCGCGAGATACAGCTCACCGGTCGCCCCGGCGGGCACCGGCCGCAGCGCCGCGTCGAGCACGTACGCGCGCGTGTTGCCGATCGGCCGGCCCACCACCGGGGTCGCCGCGACCGACAGGTCCGCCGCCAGCGCGTCCACCGTGTACTCGGTCGGGCCGTACAGGTTCACCGACATCACGCCGGTCGCCGCCCGCACCGCCGACCACAGCGCCTCCGGCACCGCCTCGCCGCCGAGGAGCAGCAGCGCCGGACGGTGCGCCGCCGCATCCAGCAGGCCCTGGTCGAGCAGCCCCAGGGCGTAGGTCGGCGTGACGTCCATCGTCTCGATCCGGTGCTCCCGCACGTACGAGACGACGAACTCGGCGTCCCGGCGGCCCACCTCGTCCAGGACGTGCAGCTCGTGCCCGGCGATCAGCCAGAACAGCTGCTCCCAGGAGGTGTCGAAGCTGAACGACGCCGTGTGCAGGGCCCGCAGGCGCCGGCCACCCGTCGCCTCGACGACCGGGCCGAAGACGTCCGCGACGTGGTTCGCGTACAGATTGGACAGACCGCCGTGGGTGAGGACGACGCCCTTGGGCCGCCCGGTCGAACCGGACGTGTAGATGACGTACGCCGGACGCCCGTCCGACACCTCCGGCGCGGCGCACACCGCCGGCGCCGAGGCGAGGGCGGCCACCGTCTCCGGCGCGTCCAGGACGAGCCGCTCCGGGCCGTCGCCGGCCGCCGGCAGCAGCCCCAGGCCACGCGCGGTCGTCACCACGCACACGGGACGCGCGTCGTCGATCATCAGACCCAGCCGCTCCGCCGGATAGTCGAGATCGAGCGGCAGGTACGCCGCGCCGCATCTCAGGACCGCGAGGATCGCCACCACCGTCTCCGCCGAGCGCGGCACGGCCAGCGCCACCACCGACTCGGGACCCGCGCCCCGGCCGGCGAGCAGCGACGCCAGCCGCGCCGACCGCGCGTCGACCTCGGCGAAGGTGAGCGACTCCGCGCCGCACACCACGGCGACCGCGTCGGGCGTACGGGCCGCCCGCTCCGCGAACACGTCCACGACCGTCCCCGCCGGAACGTCCCGCACCGCCCCCGGCCAGCTCCCGCGCACCCGCGCCGCCTCGCCCTCCGGCAGCAGCGGCAGCGCGCCGATCCGCGTGCCGGGCTCCTCCGCGATCCGGTCCAGGACGTGCGCCAGACGGTCCGCGATCAGACCGGCCCGCCGGTCGTCGAACACGTCCGGGCGGTACTCCAGGCGCAACAGCGCCCGCTCGTCCAGGGACACCGCCAGAGTCAGCGGGTAGTGCGTGGCGTCCTCCGCCTCCACACCGGTCACCCGCACCCCGGCGGCGACGGTCTCGCGCGCCGCCGGGTCCACCGGGTAGTTCTCGATGACGACGAGGGTGTCGAACAGTTCGCCCGCGTCGCTCTGCTTCCGGATCAGCCGCAGCCCCAGGTGGTGATGGGCCAGGAGGGCGTTCTGCTCGTCGCGGAAGCGGCGCAGCAGCCCCTCGACGGTCTCCTCGGGACGGACCGAGAGCCGCACCGGCACCGTCGTGATGAACAGGCCGAGCATCGACTCGACGCCGGGTATCTCGTCCGGACGGCCCGACACCGTCAGACCGAAGAGCACGTCACGGCGGCCCGTCAGACCACCGACGAGAAGCCCCCACGCGCACTGGACCAGGGTGCTCGGCGTGGTGCCCAGACGGCGGGCGGCCGTCTTCAGCCGGGCGGTGGCCTCCACCGACAGCTCCAGGCCCCGCACGCCCGGCCGCACCGGGGCGCGCCCCGGATCCGTCTCGGCGACGAGCGTCGCCTCCTCCACCCCGGCGAGCGCGCCGCGCCAGGCGGCCTCGGCGGCCGGGACGTCCTGCTCCTTCAGCCACTTCAGGTAGGCACGGTACGGGCGCACCGGCGGCAGCCCCGAAGGGTCCCCGTCCGCCGCGTACAGGGCGAGCAGATCACCCACCAGCAGCGGCATCGACCAGCCGTCCACCAGGATGTGATGCACCGTGATCACCAGACGGTGCTCCTCCGCACCCGTGCGGGCGAGCACGAGGCGCAGCAGCGGCGGCCGGTGCAGCGCGAAACGACGGGCCAGCTCGGCCCTGCGCAGTGCGGCGAGCCGGTCGTCCACCGACGTGCCCCGCGCGCCCGTCTCCGTCAGGTCGACCCGCTCCAGGGCGAAGGAGACCTCGGCCGGCACGAACTGCACCGGCTGCGGCACCCCCTCGTGCCAGAACCCGGCCCGCAGGTTCGGGTGCCGGCGCAGCAGCGCCGCACCCGCCCGCTCCAGACGGTCGGCGTCGACGGGGCCCGCGAGCCCCACCGACACCTGCACGGTGTACACGTCGGCCGCCCCGTCATCGTAGACGGAGTGGAACAGCATGCCCTGCTGAAGGGGGGACAGCGGCAGCATGTCCTCGATACGAGCCTGCGTCACTGCTGGGCCCTCCACATTTCTTCGAGCATGGTGATCTGGTTCTGGTCGAGGTCGAGCAGGTCGAGGTCGGACGGGGTGTGCCCGGCGGACGTCCCGCCCGCCGCCCAGGCGGCGAACGCGTCGAGCGCGGCGGTCCAGCCGTCCGCGAGCGCCGCGACCGTGTCCTGGGACAGCGCGTCGCCCGCCCACAGGAAGGAGGCGACCAGTTCGGGCCCGTCCGGCCCCTGCTCGACCTCCGCGTCCACCTGGAGGGGGTAGGCGAGCGGCGCGCCCGGCTCCGGGCCCACGGCGAGCGCGTCGGCCTCGGCGGCGGGACCCCAGGCGGTCTGCCGGGCGGCGGTCTGCCGGCCCAGGTAGTTCCAGAGGATCTCCGGACGGTCCGCAGGGTCGAACAGCCCGGCCGTGGCGGCGTTGGCGTACCGCAGCAGACCCGCCCCCAGACCGCCGTCCGGGACCCCGCGGATCCGTTCCTTGACCTCCTTCAGGGCCGCCCCGGGATCCTGTGTCCCGCCCACGACCGCCCGCGCGTCGTAGGAGTCCGCGGTGAGCCGCAGCGGGTAGACGCCGGTCAGCCAGCCGACGGTACGGGTGAGGTCGGCGCCCGGGACGAGGTCCTGCTCCCGGCCGTGCCCCTCCAGCTCGACGGTCACGCCGGCCACGGGCGTCCCGTGCCGGGCCGCCCAGTCGCCCACGGCGAGCGCGAGCGCGGTGAGCAGCGTGTCGTTGACCGTGCCGTGGAAGGTCTGCGGCACGGCCGTCAGGAGCGGGGCGGTCCGCTCGGCGGAGAGCCGCACGGTGAGCCGCCGGGCGGTCGCCACCGTGTCCCGCGCCGGATCCAGCGCACGGTCCGTCAGGAGCCGCCCACCCGTGGCGGACTCGGCGAGCCAGCGGTCCAGCTCGGCGGTCCGGCGCCCGCTCTGCGCCTCGGCGAGCAGCCCCGCCGTCCAGGTCCGCAGCGCCGTCGGCACCGCCTCCAGGGCGGGAGCCCTCCCCTCGGCCGCGGCCTCGCACGCGGCCCGCAGGTCCGGCAGCAGGATCTGCCAGGACACCTCGTCCACCACCAGATGGTGGGCGACGAGCAGCAGCCGTCCCGGCTCACCGGGCCCGGCGTCGAAGCGGACGGCCCGCACGGTCCGGCCGGCCTCCGGGTCGAGCTCGCCCGCGGCACGGTCCGACTCCCGGGACACCAGGCCCCGCAGCCCCTCCGCGTCGAGCCCGGCGGCGTCCACCGTCCGCAGCACCGAGGCGGCCGTCAGGGAGCCCACCGGGTCGACCTCGGCGCTCCACACGCCGGGCCGCGTCACGGTCAGCACCTGCCGCAGCCCGTCGTGGACGTCCAGCACCGCCTGGAGCGCCGTCTCCAGGTCCGCGTGCCGCGCCCCGGCGGGCAGCACCACCAGACGGGCCTGGCAGAAGCGGCGATGGGCACCGCCGCGCTCCGCGAACCAGTGCGCCACCGGCGGCAGGACCAGCGGACCCGTGGCCTGCTCGGCCGCGCGCTCCGGAGCACCGCCCGCCGGGGCGGCGGGCGCGGCGACGGCGGCCAGACCGGCCGGCGTCGGGTGCTGGAAGACCTGCCGGGCCGTCACCGTGAACCCGGCCTTCCGGGCCTGGCTGACGTACCGGATGGAGACGATGCTGTCGCCGCCCAGCTCGAAGAAGTTGTCGTCGGGACCCACCGCGGGCAGCCCGAGGACCTCCGCCATCAGCCGCGCGAGCAGCCCGCCCGGCGTCTCGGCGACGGCCACCGGGGCGACCGCCGCCGGGCCCGGCGCGGGCCGCGCCTCCGGCGGCGCCGGAAGGGCGCGCCGGTCGAGCTTGCCGTTGGGGGAGAGCGGCACGGCCGGGATCTCCAGGAACACGGCCGGGACCATGTACTCCGGGAGGAGCGCCGCCGCGTGCGCCCGCAGCGCGTCCGGGTCCACCGGCCCGTCGCCCGCCGGGACGGCGTAGGCGACGAGCCTGCGCACACCCGGCCGGTCCTCGCGGACCACCGTCACGGCGCGGGCCACCCCCGGCGCCCCGCTGAGCACGGCGTCGATCTCACCGAGTTCGATGCGCAGGCCGCGCAGCTTGACCTGGTCGTCGGTCCGGCCGAGGTACTGGAGCCGTCCGTCGGGATGCCGCACGACGAGGTCGCCGGTGCGGTACATGCGGGTGCCGGCGGGCCCGTAAGGATCGGCGACGAACCGGTCCGCCGTCAGATCGGGGCGGCCCAGATAGCCGCGGGCGAGCTGGACCCCGGCGAGGTGGAGCTCGCCGGGGACACCGACGGGTACGGGCCGGAGACGGGCGTCGAGGACGTGGACGCGGGTGTTCCAGACCGGGGAACCGATGGAGGCCGAGGCGGTGGTGGCGCCCGGCCGGGCGGCGGCCGCGGTGACGTCGACGGCGGCCTCGGTCGGCCCGTACAGGTTCTCCAGGGCGACCGGGCGGCCCCCGGCGGAGGCGTGGAAGCGGTCGACGAGTTCCGTGGGCAGGGCCTCGCCGCTGCACACCACCAGCCGCAGGCTCGGGCAGTGCGCGATCTCCGCCTCCGCGACGAACGCGTCCAGCATCGACGGCACGAAGTGCAGGACGCTGACCCGCCGGGCACGGATCACCTCGGCCAGGTACTCCGGGTCCTTGTGCCCGTCCGGCCGGGCGACGACCAGCGGCGCGCCCTGGGCGAGCGGCCAGAACAGCTCCCAGACGGAGACGTCGAACGTCGTCGGCGTCTTCTGCAACACCCGGTCGGCCGGCGTCAGCCCGTACGCCCCCTGCATCCACTGGAGACGGTTGACGATGGCCTCGTGCTCGACGACGACCCCCTTGGGGCGGCCGGTGGAGCCTGAGGTGAAGAGGACGTACGCCGGGTGGCGCGGCGACAACGGCGCCACCCGGTCCTCGTCCGTCACCGCCCGCGCGTCCGCGCCCGCCCACTCCGCGGCCACGGCCGGCGCGTCGAGCACGATCCGCTCCGCGGCGAGCCCCGCCGGCAGGTCCGGCGCCGAGGCCGTGTCGGTGAGGACCGCGACGGGCCCGGCCGTCTCGCACATGTGGGTGAGCCGGTCGGCGGGCAGGGTGAGGTCGAGCGGCAGGTAGGCGCCTCCGGCGCGGACGACGGCGTGCAGGGCGATCAGCAGGTCGAGGGAGCGGGGCAGGGCGACGGCGACGACCGACTCCGGCCCCACGCCCCGCCGGATCAGCAGCCGCGCGAGGCGGTTCACGCGGGTCTCGAAGTCGGGACGGGAGAGCTCCGCGTCCTCGAAGACGAGCGCCGGTCCGTCCGCCGTCGCCGCACCCGCCGCCACCAGGTCCGCGAGGGTGCGCGGACCGTCCACGACCCGCTCGGTCGCGTTCCACTCCTCCAGAGCGCGCCGCTCGCCCCCGGCCCACAGGTCGAGGGCGGACACCGGGGCGTCCGGGTCGGCCGCCACCCCGTCCAGGAGCCGGACCAGCCGCTCCACGAGCCGCTCGGCCCCCGGCCGGCCGAAGAGATCGGTCGCGTACCGCAGACCGCCCTCGATCCGCCCGTCGACGGCCGAGCCGCCGAAGGCGAACTCCAGGTCGACCTTCGACCCGCCGATCTCCACCGGCAGTTCACGGGCGGCGACCCCGAACAGCGAGGCGAACTCCGTGGACACCGAGTGGTACGTGACCATCGCCTGGAAGAGCGGACTGCGGGCCTGGGAGCGCGCCGCGCCCACGGCGTCCGCCACCGCCTCCAGCGGCAGGTCACCGTGCGCGAAGCCGGCGAGCCCGGCGTCGCGCACGCGGCCGACGAGCTCCGCGAAGGTCGGCTCGCCCGACACGTCCGCGCGCAGCACCAGCGTGTTCAGGAAGAAGCCCACCAGGCCGTCCAGCTGCTCGTCACCGCGCCCCGACACCGGAGCGCCGAGGGGGATGTCGTCCCCGGCGCCGAGCCGGTGCAGCAGGGCCGCGACCGCCGCGTGCACCACCATGAACAGGGTCGCGCCCCGGTCACGGGCGATCCGGGCGAGTCCGGCGCCCGTGGCGGCGGAGAGCTCGAACGGGACCACATCGCCGCCGTGGGTCGGCGAGGCCGGACGCGGGGTGTCGGTCAACAGGCCGAGTTCCTCCGGGATCCCGGCCAGTGCCTCCCGCCAGTACGCGGCCTGGCGCGCCGCCGTCGAGTCCGGCTCCGCCGGGTCGCCCAGGAGGTCGCGCTGCCAGAGCGCGTAGTCGGCGTACTGGACGGGGAGCACGGGAAACCCGGGCGCCCGGCCGGCGGCGCGGGCCGCGTAGGCCGTGTCCAGATCGGCCAGGAGCGGGCCCGTGGACCCCTCGTCGGTCGCGATGTGGTGCAGCAGCACCACGAGCACATGCTCCTGGTCGGACGCGCTGAACAGCGAGACCCGCACCGGGATCTCCCGGGCCAGGTCGAACACGTACCGGCAGGCGGCCTCCGCCTCGGCGGCGAGCGCGTCGGAGGGGACACGGCGCGCCTCGAACGGCACCCGCGCCTCGTCCGGAGTCAGGATCCGCTGGTACGGCTCGCCGTCCACCTCCGCGAACACGGTCCGCAGCACCTCGTGCCGCGCCACCACGTCCTCCACCGCCACGCGCACGGCCGACGCGTCCACGGGTCCGTCGAGACGGACCGCGAAGGGCACGTTGTACGCGGTCCCCGGCCCCCGGACGCTGTCGAAGAGCCACAGGCGCCGCTGGGCGTACGAGAGCGGCAGGCGCTCGGGACGCTCGCCGGCCGGCGCCAGGGCGGGCCGCCCGGAGGCGGTCCGCCGCGCCAGCCGGGCCGCGAGACCCGCGACCGTCCGCGCCTCGAACACGTCCCGGACCGAGCACTCCACGCCCAGCGCGGCCCGCATCCGGGCCACCAGACGCGTCGCGAGCAGGGAGTGCCCGCCCAGGTCGAAGAAGTCGTCCTCGACACCGGCCGTCTCCAGACCGAGCAGGGCCGTGAAGATCCCGAGCAGGATCTCCTCCCGCGCGTCCCTCGGCGCCCGCGTCGTCCCGGCGACGGTGTCCGGCGGGACGGGCAGGGCACGGCGGTCGAGCTTGCCGTTGGGGGAGAGGGGAACGGCCGGGATCTCCAGGAACACGCCCGGGACCATGTACTCCGGCAGCCGGGAGGCCGCGTGGGCGCGCACCGCGTCCAGCAGGACCGGCCCGTCACCGGCGCCGACGAGGTACCCCACGAGCCGCTGCACGCCGGGCCGGTCCGCGCGGACCACGGTCACGGCGCGGTTCACCCCCGGCGCCCCGGCGAGTACGGCGTCGATCTCGCCGAGTTCGATGCGCAGGCCGCGGAGTTTGACCTGGTCGTCGGTGCGGCCGAGGTACTGGAGCTGTCCGCCGGGGTGGCGCACGACGAGGTCGCCGGTGCGGTACATGCGGGTGCCAGGAGGCCCGTAGGGGTCTGCGACGAATCGTTCCGCCGTCAGGTCGGGCCGGTCGAGGTAGCCGCGGGCGAGCTGGACTCCGGCGAGGTGGAGCTCGCCGGGGATGCCGACGGGAACGGGCTGGAGGCGCGAGTCGAGGACGTGGAGACGGGTGTTCCAGACGGGCGAGCCGATGGAGGCGGAGGCGGTGGTGGCGCCGGAGCGTGCGGTGGCGGCGGTGACGTCGACGGCGGCCTCGGTGGGCCCGTACAGGTTCTCCAGGCGCACGGTCGGCCCGACGGTGGACGCGTGGAAGCGGTCGACGAGTTCCGTGGGCAGGGCCTCGCCGCTGCACACCACCAGCCGCAGACTCGGGCACCGCGCCACGTCCACCGAGTCCAGGAAGGCCTGGAGCATCGACGGCACGAAGTGCAGCACGCTGACGTTCCGTTCGCGGACCAGCTCCGCGAGGTACTCCGGGTCGCGATGGCCCTCGGGCCGGGCGATGACCAGCGGCACACCCTGGGCGAGCGGCCAGAACAGCTCCCAGACGGACACGTCGAACGTCGTCGGCGTCTTCTGCAGCACCCGGTCGGCCGAGGTCAGCCGGTACGTGCCCTCCATCCAGGCCAGGCGGTTCACGATGGCCTCGTGCTCCACGACCACCCCCTTGGGACGGCCGGTGGACCCGGAGGTGAAGAGGACGTACGCCGGGTGGCGCGGCAGCAGCGGCGCCGACCGGTCCGCGTCCGTGACCACGGTGCCGGCCAGGCCCTCCAGCTCCGCACGCACCTCGGGCGCGTCCATGACCACCGGCTCGGCGTCCACCCCGGCCGGGAGCGCGCCGAGCGACGGGAGGTCGGTCACGACACACACCGGACGTGCCGTGTCCGTCATGTGGGTGAGGCGGTCGGCGGGCAGGGTGAGGTCGAGCGGCAGGTAGGCGCCTCCGGCGCGGACGACGGCGTGCAGGGCGATCAGCAGGTCGAGGGAGCGAGGCAGGGCGACGCCGACGACCGACTCGGGGCCCACGCCCCGGTCGACGAGGAGCCGGGCGAGGCGGTTCACGCGGGTCTCGAAGTCGGGACGGGAGAGCTCCGCGTCCTCGAAGAAGAGCGCCGGGCCGTCCGCCGTCGCCGCGCCCGCCGCCACCAGGTCCGCCAGCGTGCGCGGACCGTCCACGACCCGCTCGGTCGCGTTCCACTCCTCCAGGATCAGCCGCCGCTCCTCCGGGCCCATCAGCGCGGCCGAGGACACCGGGGCGTCGGGCGCGTCCGCCACGGCCTCCAGGAGACGGACCAGCCGCTCCGTCAGACGCTCGGCACCGGAACGCTCGAACAGGTCGGTCGCGTACCGCACCCCACAGGTCATTCCCGCACCGTCGGGGCCGCCCTCCGGCGTGCGCCGGAAAAGGATCTCCAGGTCGAACTTGGCCGCGCCGCCCCGCACCGGGAACTCCCCGGCATCCGTGCCGAGCAGCCGCGACAGGTCCGGGCCGCCGCCCTCGTACGCCACCATCGTCTGGAACAGCGGGTGACGGGCGAGCGAGCGGACCGGCGCGACCGCCTCCACGACCGCGTCGAAGGGCAGGTCGGCGTGGTCGAGGGCCGAGAGCCCCGCCGCGCGGGCCCGGCCGAGCAGTTCGGTGAACGACGGGTCGCCGGACAGGTCGGTCCGCAGGACGGCCGTGTTCACGAAGAAGCCCACGAGCCCGTCGAGGACGCTGTCGCCGCGCCCCGCGACCGGGGTCCCCAGCGGGATGTCGTCCCCGGCACCGAGCCGGTGCAGCAGGGCCGCGACCGCCGCGTGCACCACCATGAACATCGTCGCGCCGGAGTCCGCCGCCAGCCGGTCGAGGCGGGCCACGAGTCCGGCCGGGAGCGCGGCCGTGGCCGTGTCGCCCCGGTGGGTCGGGACCGCGGGCCGCGGCCGGTCCGTCGGCAGCGCCAGCTCCTCCGGCAGACCCGCGAGGGCCTCGCGCCAGAAGGCGGACTGGCGCGCGGCCAGGGAGGACGCGTCCGCCGGGTCGCCCAGGAGCGCCCGCTGCCACAGGGCGTAGTCGGCGTACTGGACGGGTAGCGCGGAGAAGTCTGGGGTCCGGCCGGCGACCCGCGCGGTGTAGGCGGCGTCCAGGTCGGCCAGGAACGGTCCGGTGGACCACTCGTCGGTCGCGATGTGGTGCAGCAGCACCACGAGCACATGCTCCTCGTCGGCCGCGTCGAACAGCGTGACCCGCAACGGGAGTCCGTCCTCCAGGCCCAGCGGCTCCGCCACCGTCGCCTCCACCGCGTCCGCGAGCGCATCCGACGCCACCGCGCGGACGGCGAACGGCACCTCGGCCTCGCCCGGCGCCAGGATCCGCTGGTACGGCTCGCCGTCCGCCTCCGCGCACACGGTCCGCAGCACCTCGTGCCGCGCCACCAGGTCGCCGAACGCGGCACGCAGCGCCGTCACGTCCGGCCGCTCCCGCAGCCGCAGGGCCAGCGGGACGGTGTACGTCGAGCTCGCGCCGTCCATGTCGTACTGGAACCAGAGGCGCCGCTGCGCGTACGAGAGCGGCAGGCGCTCGGGGCGTTCGGCGACCGGGGCGAGCGCGGGGCGCTCGGAGGCGGCCCGCTCCGCCAGCCGGGCCGCCAGGCCCGCGACCGTCCGCGCCTCGAACACGTCCCGCACCGAGCAGGCGCGACCCGCCGCCCGCACCCGCGCCACCAGGCGCGTCGCGAGCAGGGAGTGGCCGCCGAGCGCGAAGAAGTCGTCCTCGGCACCGATCGACGCCAGACCCAGGACCTCGCCGAAGGCCGCGGCGAGCCGCTCCTCCGCCGCGCCGCGCGGGGCGCGGGACGGCGCGGCGGCCGTCACGGCGGGCGCGGGCAGCGCGTGCCGGTCCAGCTTGCCGTTCACGTTCACCGGCAGGACGTCGAGGCCGACGACCGCCGCCGGGACCATGTACTCCGGAAGGCGCCCGGCCACCGCCCGGCGCACCGCGTCCGGATCGGCGCCGCCGGTCACGTACGCCACCAGACGCGGCACGCCGGGGACGTCCTCGCGGACCAGGACGGCCGCCGACACCACGCCCTCGCAGGCCGTCAGCTCGGCTTCGATCTCACCGAGTTCGACACGGAAGCCGCGGATCTTCACCTGGTCGTCGGCGCGGCCCAGGAACTCGATCAGACCGTCGGAGCGGCGCCGCGCCAGGTCGCCCGTACGGTACATGCGCGAGCCGGCGGGGCCGTACGGGTCGGCGACGAACCGCTCCGACGTCAGCACCGGGCGGCCCAGGTAGCCGCGGGCGTTCTGGACGCCCGCGAGGTACAGCTCACCGGGCACGCCGGGCGGCACCGGCCGCAGCCGTGCGTCCAGGACGTGCGCCCGCGTGTTGTCGAGCGGGCGGCCCACCACCGGCGTCACGGCGTCGGATACCCGCGCGACCAGGGCGTCCACCGTGAACTCGGTGGGACCGTAGTAGTTGACCGTCTCCACGTCCGGGACCGCGCGCAGCTCCGTCCAGAGCGCCGGCGGCACGGCCTCCCCGCCGAGCAGGAACAGCGGCGGCCGGTGGTCGCCCCTGAACAGGCCCGCGTCGAGCAGGTGCCGGCCGTACGACGGGGTGACGTCGAGCGCGTCGATCCGCGCCTCCCGCACGTGGGCGACCACCGCGTCCGCGTCGCGCCGCCCGTACTCGTCCAGGACGTGCAGCTCGTGCCCGGCGACCAGCCACAGCAGCTGCTCCCAGGAGGAGTCGAAGGAGAACGAGGCGGTGTGCAGGGCCCGCACGCGCCGCCCGAGCCGCTCCGCCACCGGCCGGTAGAGCTCGCGCTCATGGTCCCGGTAGAGGTTGGCGAGGCCGGCGTGGTGCAGGCCGACGCCCTTCGGGCGGCCCGTGGAGCCCGAGGTGTAGATGACGTACGCCAGGTCGTCCGGGCGGGGCGCCCGGGGCGCCGGGCCCTCGGCGGCGGCCAGCCGGTCCCGTACCGAGGGGTCGTCCAGGACGATCCGGGACGCGCCGGCGGCGTCCGGAACCCGTCCGTCCACGGCCCGCGTGGTGACCACGCAGACGGGCGCCGCGTCGCCCAGCAGGTACGCCAGGCGCTCCTCCGGGTGGTCCAGGTCGAGCGGGAGGTAGGCACCGCCCGCCCGGAGGACGGCGAAGGCGGCGACGACGGACTCGGCCGAGCGGGGCACGGCGAGCGCCACGACGGCGTCCGGGCCGACGCCCTCCCCGGCGAGCAGCACCGCGAGCCGGGTGACGCGGTCGTCGAGCTCGGCGAAGGTGAGCCGCAGCTCGCCGCAGACCAGGGCGACCGCGTCGGGCGTCCGCTCGGCGCGCCCGGCGAGGATCTCCACGACGGTGGCGTCCGGGTGGTCGACGGCGGTGTCGTTCCACCGCTCCAGGAGCGCCCGCTCCTCCTCGGACCGCAGCTCGTACGCGGAGACGGGGGTCCCCGGCGCCGCGACGGCCTGCTCCAGGAGGCGAAGCAGCCGCCCGGCGAGGGCCTCGGCGGTGTCCCGGTCGTAGAGGGCGGACGCGTAGAAGACCTCCAGGTCGAGCGCGTCGCCGTGGGCGCTGTCGGAGAAGGTGACGTCGAGGTCGAACTTGGTGACGCCCGGGTCCGTGCGGTCCACGGACGCCTCCAGGCCGAACAGGGCGCGCACGTCCTGGGTGACGGTGCTGTGCGACACCATGGCCTGGAAGAGCGGGTGCCGGGTGAGCGAGCGCTCCGGGTGGACGGCCTCCACCACGGCGTCGAACGGCAGGTCCGCGTGGTCGAGCGCCGCCAGGTCCGTGCCCCGCACCCGCTCCAGGAGGGCGGCGAACGTCGGGTCGCCCGACAGGTCGGCGCGCAGCACCACTGTGTTCACGAAGAAGCCGACGAGACCGTCCAGGGCCGGGTCGGGCCGGCCCGCGACCGGGCTGCCGAGCGGGATGTCGTCGCCCGCGCCGAGCCGGTGGAGGAGGGCGGCGACGGCCGCGTGGACGACCATGAAGACGCTGGTGCCGGACTCGCGTGCCAGCCGCCGGACACCGGAGGCGAGCACGGCGGGAACCTCGCGGTGCACCATGCCGCCCGAGTGGTCGGGCTCGGCGGGCCGGGCCCGGTCGGCGGGCGGCGTCGCCTCGGCCGGAAGCCCGGCGAGCGCCTCGCGCCAGTACGCGGTCTGCCGGGCGGCCGGGGACTCCGGGTCCGCCGGGTCGCCGAGCGCCTCGCGCTGCCAGAGCGCGAAGTCGGCGTACTGCACCGGCAGCGGGGTGAACTCCGGCTCCTCGCCCAGGAGCCGGGCCGCGTAGGCGCGTTCGAGACCGTACAGGAACGGCCCCATCGACCACTCGTCGCTCGCGATGTGGTGCAGCAGCACCACCAGGGCGTCGGCGCCGCGCCCGGTGTCACGGACCAGGGTGACCCGCACCGGGGCCTCCGCCGACAGGTCGAAGAGGTGACCGAGGGCCCTCTCCACCGCCGTGTCCACGCCCTGCGGTGCGGTCTCTTCCACGCGCAGCCGCACTCCGGCACCGGCCAGGGACAGGATCCGCTGGTACGGCTCGCCGTCGTGCTCGGCGAAGACCGTGCGCAGCGTCTCGTGCCGGGCCACGACGTCTCCGAGGGCCGCGTCGAGGGCCTCCGGGTCGAGGAGCGTGCCGAACCGGGCCACGAACGGGATGTTGTACGTGGCGGCGGGGCCTTCGAGCTGGTGCAGGAACCAGAGGCGGCGCTGCGCGTCCGACAGCGGAAGGCGCTCGGGCCGGCGCTTGGCGGTCAGCGCCGGACGGGCGACCGTCTCGGCGCGGGCGGCGAGCCGCTCGGCCAGCGCCGCGGGCGTACGCGCCTCGAACACGTCCCGCACGCCGCACTCGGTGCCGAGCGCGGTGCGCAGCCGGGCCGCGAGGCGGGCGGCGAGCAGTGAGTGGCCGCCGAGGTCGAAGAAGTCGTCGTCGGGGCCGGCCGAGGCCAGCTCCAGGACGTCGGCGTACACCCCGGTGACGATCTCCTCGCGGGCGTCCCGAGGCGTCCGGCCGCCGGCCGAGGCGGACCCGGCCAGGTCGGGCGCGGGCAGCGCGCGCCGGTCCACCTTGCCGTTGGCCGTCAGCGGGAAGGTGTCCAGGACCACCACGGCCGACGGCACCATGTGCGCGGGCAGCCGGTCGCCCACCGCCGCGCGCAGCTCCGCCGCGTCCGGGGAGGCGCCGGCCGTGCCGGTCACGTAGCCGATCAGCAGCGGGGAGCCGGGCACGTCCTCGCGGACCACGGCCACGGCCCGGTCGACCTCCTCCCGGTCCGTCAGGGCGGTCTCGATCTCGCCGAGTTCGATGCGGAAGCCGCGCACCTTCACCTGGTCGTCGGCGCGGCCGAGGAAGTCGAGGACACCGTCGGGGCGGCGGCGCACCAGGTCGCCCGTGCGGTACATGCGGGAGCCGGGCGGGCCGTACGGGTCGGCCGTGAACCGCTCGGAGGTGAGCGCCGGGCGGCCGAGGTAGCCGCGCGCCAGCTGGGCGCCGGCCAGGTACAGCTCTCCGGGCCGGCCGTGCGGCACCGGGCGCAGCGCGGAGTCGAGGACGTGGGCGCGGGTGTTCCAGAACGGCAGGCCGATGTCCGGGGTGCCGGTGTGCCCGGGGGAGAGGGCGGAGGAGGTGGCCCAGACGGTCACCTCGGTCGGCCCGTACACATTGGTGACCGACGCGGCCGTGCGGGCGAGGCGCTCGGCGAGGGCGGCGGGCAGCGCCTCGCCGCCGACGAGGACCCGGGTGGAGGCGAGGGCGCGCGGAGCACCCTCCTCCAGGAGGGCGTGCCACAGCGACGGCGTCGCCTGCATCACGGCGGGCCGGTGCGTCTCGATCAGGGCGGCGAGGGCCGCCGGGTCGCGGACCGTGTCGCGGCCCGCGAGGACGACCGTCGCGCCGCTGATCAGCGGGACGTGGATCTCCAGGGCGGCGATGTCGAAGGAGACGGTGGTGACCGCGACGAGTCCGTCACCGGGCTCCATGGCGAGCTCGTGGGCCTGCATGCGCAGGAAGTTGGCGAGAGCGGAGTGCGGGATCACCACGCCCTTGGGGCGGCCGGTGGAGCCCGAGGTGTGGATGACGTACGCGGGGTGGTCGCCGTCCGGGACCGGAAGCGCCCCGGCGGGCTCGCCGGCCAGGTCCGCGAGCGCGGACAGGGCGTCGGGGGAGTCCAGGACGAGGGTCTCGGTGCCGGGCACGTCGGGGGCGTCGGGCGCGGCGGCGAGCGTGGTGAGGACGCACACCGGCCGCGCGTCCCGGACCATGAACTCCAGCCGCTCGGCCGGGTATTCGAGGTCGAGCGGCAGGTAGGCGCCGCCCGCTCTCAGCACGGCGAGCAGGGCGACGACCAGATCGGCGCCGCGCGGCAGGGCGATGCCGACGAACCGCTCGGGGCCGACGCCACGCGCGGCGAGCAGCCGGGCCAGCCGGTCGACGCGGGCGTCGAGCTCCGCGTACGTGAGCTCCTGGGTGCCCGCGACGAGCGCGACGGCCTCGGGGTGCTGCCGTGCCCGCTCGGCGAAGGCCTCCACGACGGTGCCGGGCGCCACCTCGCGGGCGGTCGAGGCGGCCTGCTCCGCGAGCGAGCGCAGGACGGTGGCGTCGAGGAGGTCGGGACGGCCCACCGGGGTACGGGGTCCCGCGGTCGCGGCCTCGGTGAGGAAGCGGACGAATTCGGCGCAGCGGGCGTTCAGGCCGTCGGCGTCGTAGGCACGCGGGTTGGCGTCGAGTTCGAAGGCGATCCGGCGGGCGGCCGCGTCGTGCCGGACGGCCAGCGTGAGGTCGTCGACGGGTCCCGCGGCCACGTTGTGCACGGTGCCGGGCGCACCGGCGAAGTCGAGGGCGTTGTCGAAGGCCTTGACGTTCACCATCGGGCCGAGCGGGCCCCGGTCGCGTCCGACGAGGCCGAGGTCGCGGCGGATGTCCTCGGCGCGGTAGCGCTGGTGGCGGCGCAGGTCACCGACGGCGGCGGCAACCTCGGCGACCAGCTCGGCCAGCGGGAGGTCCGGGCGGACCGCGACCCGCAGCGGCAGCACGTTGACCACCATCGCCGGGACGGAGAGGGAGGCCGAGCCCAGACGGGCCATCGCGGGCAGGGACAGCAGGACGTCGCGGTCGCCGGTCGAGCGGTACAGGAATGCGGCGAAGGCGGCCGTCACGACGTCCGCCCAGGTGGCCTTCGCGGCGCGGGCGAGATGCAGCACCCCCGCGGTGGCCTCGGGCCCGAGCACGCCCTCGGCGCGCAGGAAGCCGGGAGCCGCCGGGAACGACGCGCCGGCCAGCGGCTCGTGGTCCCCGCGACCGGCGAGCCGGTCCCGCCAGTAGGCACGGTCGGCGGCGTGCCGCTCGTCGTCCCGGTAGGCGGCCTCCTCGTCGACGACGGCGGACAGCGGACCGAATGGCGAGGGCGCGGGCTCCTCGCCGCGGGCGAGCGCCGAGTAGACCTCGGCGGTGCGCCGGGACAGGAGCGAGAAGCCGTAGGCGTCGAGCGCGATGTGGTGGACGCGCTGGTACCAGAGCGTCCGGTCCGGGGCCACCCGGTGCAGCGCGAAGCCGAACAGCGGGGCGTCGGCCGGGTCGGCGGGCGTCGCCATGTCCGCGCGCATCGCGGCGAGCGCCGCGGCTTCCGGGTCCGGAGCCCCGAGGTGGTCCACGACCTCGACGACGGGACCGCTCGGTGGCGCGTCCGCGAGGATCTGGCACGGCTGTCCGTCCGCGTCCTCCTCGAAGCGGACGGTGAGTGCCTCGCACTCCCCGACGACCCGGCGCAGGGCCGTCGCGAAGAGGTCCGGGTCGAGCGCGCCGGCGACGGCGACGTACTGCCCGACGTTGTACACCGGCGAGTCGGGGTCGAGCCGCTGGCCGTACCAGACTCCGGTCTGGGCCCCGGTCAGGGCGAGGCGTCGCAGAGCGCGCTCGGTCATGGATCTTGCTCCAGTGGGTCACCCGCGGCGGCTCGGAGCCGGCGGCGGGACGGGACGGAGAGGGGGGTGGGGGAGGGCGGGCGCCGCGGCGGTGCCGGGACGGTGGCACCGGCGGCGCCCGGCCCGGTCGGTGTCAGCCGCCGGTCGGGGAACCGCCGTCGGCGGTCAGCTGTTGGGCGGTGGCCGGGGAACTGCCCTCGGCAGCCCGCAGCTTGGCGGTGGTCGGGCCCGCACCGGCGGGCGTCACCGTGACGAGGTCGTCGACGGGCGGCCCTTCGCCGCCGGACTCCTCCTCCTCGCGGGGGAGGGTCGCGCGGCGCAGGCCGGGCACGGTGACGGCCACGACCACGGCGGCGGCCGCGCACACCACGCCGTTCACGACGGCGGCGCCGACCGGGCTGAACCACTTCGCCACGAGGGCGACCTCGACGTCGCCGACCACGTCGCCGGTGGTGCCCTGCGCGGTGAGGACGCTGACCATCCGGCCGCGCAGCCGGTCCGGGGTGTGGTGCTGGACGAGGGCGTACTCGAGGATCTCGTAGACCGTGCCGGCGGCACCGCCCACCGCGAGCATGGCGAAGGCGACGGCGGCGCTGCCGCTGAGCCCGAAACCGATGATGGACAGGCCACCCGTGAACGCGGCGGTGAGCAGCAGGCGTCCGGGGCGGGCGGCGCGTGTGATCCAGCCGCTGGTGGCGGAGACGAGGATGGCGCCGACGGCCGGGGCGGTGTAGAGCAGGCCGAGCATGACCTCGCCGCCGCCGAACCGCTTGTCGACCATCTCGGGGAAGAGCACCACCGGCATGTTGAAGAGGGCGTTGATCCCGCCGAGGGCGAGCAGGGCGCCGACCACGCGATGCCGCACGGCGAACCGGAAGGCCGCGAGCGGCGATCCGGAGTCCTCGGCGCCGTCCTCGTCGTCCTCCGCCACCGGAGGCAGCGGACGCAGCCGGAGCAGCAGCAGGGTGGTGACGGCGGTGGTGACGGCGGTGAAGGCGAAGACGGGGCCGGGGCCGGACAGGGCGAGCAGCACGCCGCCCAGGAACGGGGCGGCGACCGAGCCGATCTCGCCGGTCAGGGAGATCAGCGCGCCGGCGGCGGGGAGTTGGTCGGGGCGGACCAGGGTGGGGGCGACGGCCATGAGGGCGGTGACGCTCACTCCGGTGGCGAGTCCGTCCCACGCGACGCACAGGTAGACCGCCCACAGCTGGGGTTCGGGCGTGAAGGCGTTGACCGCGAGGCCGGCGAAGGCGAGGGCGGCGGAGGCGCGGGCCCACAGGATCAGCTTCCGCCGGTCCATGCGGTCGGCGGCCCAGCCGCCCCACAGGGAGCCCACCAGGACGGTGACGCTCATGATCATGCTGGAGGCGGCGACACCGAAGGTGGACCCCGTCAGGTCGTAGACCTGCTTGGACAGGGCGACGGTGGCCATGCCCAGACCGAACAGGGACACGATCCGGGCGACGAAGATCGCCCGGAAGTCCCGGCTGGTCCGCAACGGGCCGATGTCGACGAGGAGTTCACCCACGCGCACGGGACGCTCCCGAGGGCTGCGCGAGGAGGGCGGCCCAGGCGCGGAGGGTGGGGCGCTCGGCCAGGTCGACGAAACCGGCCTCGGCGCCCTCGGCGCGCCACTTCTCCACCAGGCTCATCAGCCGGATCGAGTCGAGGCCCTGGTCGAGCAGGCTCTCGTCCGGGTCGACCTCCTCGGCCTCGACGTAGAGCACGTCGGCGACGTCGCGGGCGAGCCGCTCCAGCGCGAAGGTCTGCTGTCCGGCCGTGTCGGCCATGGAGGGGTCCTCTTCTTCTGGTCGTAGATCAATTTAGTGAGGTAAGGCTTACCTAACTAAATATCGTTCAGTCAAGCGCCGGCCCTCGTCCCGCGGGGGTGTCCGTCGAGACGCGGGTCGGGGGAGCGGTGTGTGTGGGTGTGGCAGGTCGCCGCGCCGGAAGTCCGGGTCGCTAGGCGCCCCCTGGGCGCGTGTTTGTACGCCGAATCGACCCGCCGTGTGGCAGGCGTGCAGGTCGTGGGGGGCCTGGGCGGGCGCGGAGTGGCTCTCGCGTCGGGGTGCGGGGAAGTCCGGCGATCGGGGGCCGCGGCACGCCGTGACTCCGGGGGCGCCGTCGCCGGCGGGCCGGGCCGATCGAGGGCCGGGCTTGTCGAGGGCCGGGCCGGGGGTGCGCCCGGCCCGGCGGTTCGGGGTGCGCCCGGCCCGGCGATTCGGGGGTGGGGGGTTGCGCCCGGCCCGCTGGACCGGGCCGGGGCGGGCGGGTCAGCCGCGAGCGATCAGGCTGGCCGGGCGCAGGTCCGTCCAGTGCTCCTCGGTGTAGGCGGCACACCCTTGCCGGGAGTCCTCGCCGTGCGCCACGGTCCAGCCGTCCGGAATCGCGGCGAATGCCGGCCAGAGCGAGTGCTGGTTCTCGGAGTTGACGAGCACGTAATACCGGGCGTCGTCGTCCTCGAAGGGGTTCGTCGTCATCGTGTCTCCTCGCGCCGGAGCCGCCCTCCGCGTGCGGCACCCCGTGGGGGAGCGGAGGGGCAGGGGGTTCGGTGGGACGCCCGAGAGCCGGGCTCTTAGGTAAGGCTTACCTAAAATCACCCAGGGTGCGAGGACTGTCAAGTCGCCTTCGGGGGGCCTGTTCCGGTGCCGGAGCGAGTCCCGGGCCCGGCGTGCTCGTCCTCGGCGAAGGCCCCGTGACCTCCTTGGCCCAGGCGCCGGGCGTGCACCCGAAGTGCCGCCGGAACGCCAGTATGTAGCCGTTCGTGCTCGTGAATCCGACCCTGGCGGCGACCGTCCCGACCTGGTGCCCACGGCCGAGCGGTTCGAGCGAGCGGTTGAGGCGGGCCCTCGTCCGCCACTCGGAGAAGGAGATTCCGGTCTCCGTGCGGAAGGTCCGGCGCAGGCTCGTCGAGCTGACGTACAGGCTCTCCGCCCACTCCTCCGCGGTGCGCTGGTCGTCGGGTCTGCGCAACAGGCCCACGGCGACCGCGCGCGCCGCCTCGCTGGTCGGCTGGGGCAGCGGCAGCCGCGCGTCCCGGCGGGCCGGAGCGCAGGTCAGCGCGGTGAACAGGGCGGCGTCCTCGGCCTCGCCACCGGCGCCGCGATACCGGGCGAGCAGGTGCCGACGGGTGGTGTCGTCGAGGCGGACCGGAGTGGCCCGGGTGAACGGCAGGCGGTGCTCCGCGGCCTCGAACGGCTCGGCCAGGACGAGGGATTCGGGGTCGAAGCGGGCGCTGTGCGGGATGCCGGCCGGGATCCACAGGGCCTGGGGCGAGGTGAGCTCGTGCGCGCCGTCCGGCGTGGTGACGGTGATCCGTCCCAGGGGCGCGTAGAGCAGCTGATGGAAGTCGTGCACGTGCTCCGGATGCCCGGTCGCCGTGATCAGGTCCTCGTTCGCGGTGCGCGTCGTGCCGTCGGCCATGAGGCCACCCCCCCGGCGGATCGAGGGCCGGTCGGACCCTGACCCCTCGATGTGATCGGTCGACCTCCGGGTTGGATCCCCGAAGGTTAGGCAAGGGTAACCTAAGTTGCTGTACGGGTTGGGAGAACAAGGACAAATGATGACGCAAGCGACTCCACCGGTGGCGACCGCACCGGTGCCGGAACCGCCCCTGGACACACCACGGTTCCACACCCGCACCGCACGGGGAACGGCCGTGGCCGTACTCGCCGTCGCGGCGCTGGTCGTCACCCTGGTCGCGGGCATCGGGCTCGGCGCCCGGGACATCGCGCCCATGGACGTCGTCCGCATCCTTCTCCACCCGGGGGAGCAGGCGTTCGACACTCACGTGCTGTGGACCGAGCGGATTCCCAGGACCTTCCTCGGCCTCGCCGTGGGTGGGGCGCTGGGCGCCGCCGGCCTGGTGATGCAGGCCCTCACCGCCAACCCCCTCGCGGACCCGGGGATCCTGGGTGTCGAGCAGGGCGCGTCGATGTTCGTCGTCCTCGGCATCGTGTTCCTCGGCGTCACGGATCCGGCCGGCTACTTCTGGCTCGCGCTGCTCGGCTCGACGGCCGCCGCCGCCGTCGTCTATCTGGTGGGCACCCGTACCGACGCGGGGAGCTCCGCCGTCGGCCTCGTCCTCGCGGGTGTGGCCCTCGCCGCCGTCATGTCCTCCCTCATCACCCTCCTCGTCGTCCGTGACAAGGAGGTCTACGCCCACCTCCGCTTCTGGTCGGTCGGGCAGCTCACGGGCCGCGCGGAGGTACTCAGCCAGGTCATGCCCTTCGTGATCGTCGGACTGCTCCTCGCCCTGCCCCTGGGCCGCACCCTGAACATCCTCGGGCTCGGCGACGAGACCGCCCGCGCCCTCGGCGTCCGCGTCGAGCGCGCCCGGCTCACCGCCGCGGCGGTCGCCGTCCTGCTGTGCGCCGCCGCCACCGCGGCCGTAGGTCCGGTCGCCTTCGTGGGACTGGTGGCCGCGCATGTCGCGCGACTTCTCGTCGGTCCTGACCACCGCTGGTCGTTGCCCGTGTCCATGGCGGCGGGCGCCGTCCTGCTCACCGTCTCGGACACGGCGGGCCGGCTGGTCCTGGACCACGGGGAGGTCCAGGTCGGTCTGATGACCGCTGTCGTGGGCACCCCGTTCTTCGTGTGGCTGGCGCGCCGCCGCGACCTGGTGCGGATGTGATGACCGCACTCGACACCCGTCCGGCCCGGCCGGACGCGCCGGACACCCGCGCCGTCGTCGCCCGTCTGCGGGCCGGCCGCCGGTCCCGCGACCGCCGCACCCTCCTCACCGCCTCGGCTCTCGCCGTCGCCGTGCTCGGGCTGACCACGGCCTCCGTCCTGCTCGGCGGGATCGGCCGGATCGATCCGGCCGACGTCCTGCCCGCCGCGTTCGGCCTGCGTGACGGACTGGCCGACTACATGATCTTCCGGCTGCGGATGCCGAGGGCGCTCTCCGCGCTGCTCGCCGGAGCTCTCTTCGGGCTCGCCGGTTCGCTGTACCAACGGCTGATCCGCAACCCGCTCGCCACCCCCGACATCGTCGGCATCTCCGCCGGCGCGGGCGCCGGCGCCGCGACCGCGCTCCTGTACGCGCCCGCCGCGTTCACCCTCGGCGTCCCGGCCGCCGCCGTCCTCGGCTCGTTCGTCCTGGTCGCCGCCGTGCACCTGCTGAGCTGGCGCGGCGGGGTGGACACGTACCGCCTCGTCCTCGTCGGCATCGGTCTCAGCGCGGTCTGCACCGCCTACACCAACTACCTGTTCACCGTGGCGGACCAGCAGAGCATCGCCATCGCCATGCGGTGGACGGTCGGCAGCACCAGCGCCGCGGACTGGGACGGCGTCACCACCCTCGCCGTCGGCTTCGGCGCCTGCGCGACGGCCGCGCTGTTCCTCGGCCGTTCCCTCGCCGTCCTCACCCTCGGCGACGGCTTCGCCGCCGCTCTCGGCGCCCGGGTGACGGCCTCCCGCATCGGGGTCCTGCTCCTGGGCGCGGCCGCCGCGGCCCTCGCCACCAGCGTGGTCGGCCCGATCGGCTTCGTCTCCCTGGTCAGCGGCCCGATCGCCGTACGCCTGGTCGGCACCGGACGCTCCACCCTCGTCGCCCCCGCCGTCGGAGCCGTCATGGTCCTCGGCGCCGACGTCCTGGCCCAGCACGCACCGCTGATCAGTCCGGTGCCCACGGGTGTCCTCACCGCGCTGCTCGGCGCCCCCTACTTCGTCTGGCTGATTCTTCGACGCAGGCAGGGAGCCTCGTGACCCACGCAGTGACACCACAGACCGGGAGTCGGCCCGCGACCGCGCCCCACCAGCTGGAAGCCCGCGGCATCAGCGCCGGATACGGCAGGGCGCCGGTCATCGAGGACCTGTCCCTGCGGATCGAGAAGGGCCGCATCACCGTCCTCGTCGGCCCGAACGCCTGCGGCAAGTCCACCCTCCTCAAAGCCATTGCCCGCCTGCTGCCCCTGGCCGCGGGATCGGTCCTCCTCGAAGGCGCCGACATCCACCGCCTGCCGACCCGGGAGGTCGCGCGCAGACTCGGCGTCCTTCCGCAGTCACCGGTCGCCCCGGAGAGCATCACGGTCGGCGACCTGGTCTGGCGCGGGCGGCACCCCCACCACCGCTTCGGGCGGCGCCGCGACGCCCGCGAGGACGTGCTCATCGCCGAGGCGCTCCGGGCGACCGGCACCGCCGAACTCGTCGACCGCCCCGTCGACGAGCTCTCCGGCGGACAGCGCCAACGGGTCTGGATCGCCCTCGCCCTCGCCCAGGACACCCCGACCCTGCTGCTCGACGAGCCCACCACCTACCTGGACGTCGCCCACCAGATCGAGGTCATGGACCTCCTCGCGGACCTCAACGAACGGATGGGCAAGACCATCGTGCTCGTCTCCCACGACCTCAACCAGGCGGCCCTGTACGCCTCGACGATCGTCGCCCTGCGCGACGGACGCGTCATCCGGCAGGGCACGCCCGAAGAGGTCCTCGACGAACGGACCGTGGCCGAGGTCTTCGGCCTCAGGTGCGTCGTCGCCCCCCATCCCGTCACCGCCAGGCCACAGATCTTCCCCCTCGGCCGCCATCACCACTCGCAGGAGACCCACTCATGAACCGCCCCGCAAGACCGCTCGCACGGCCCTCCGCCGCCCGCACCCTCCTCGCCGCCGTCGCGTGCGCCGCCCTCCTCGCCGGCTGCGGCGGCAAGGACGAGGCCAAGACCGGTGGTGACAAGCCCGCCGCGGGCGCGTCCGCCGACGCCGTCTTCCCGGTCAGCCTCCCCAACGCGTGGGGCACGACGAAGGTCGAGAAGAAGCCGCTCAAGGTCGCCACCGTCTCCGACGGCGACACCGACATCGCCCTCGCCCTCGGCATCGTCCCGGTCATCACCCCCGACGCCGAGGACGGCGGCCCCGTCCCCGAGTACAAGCAGCGCGCTCTCACCAAGCTCGGCGCCGGCAAGCTCAAGCAGTACGACGACACCGACGGCACCGACTACGAGGCCATCGCCGCCGAGGCGCCGGACGTCATCCTCGGCATGAACACCTGGTCGATGGACACCGACTACGCCAAGCTCGCGCCGATCGCCCCGGTCGTCACCTTCACCGACAAGGCACAGGCCGACACCCTCACCTGGCAGGAGCGCCTGAAGACCGCCGCCAAGGCGCTCGGTATGAGCGCCGAGGCGCAGAAGGTCATCACCGCCAACGAGAAGGCGACCGCCGACGCGGCCGCCGCCCACCCCGAGTTCAAGGGCAAGTCGTACACGTACGCGGTCGTCCACCCCGAGCAGATCACCTTCATGTCCTACGCCGACCAGGACCCGGGCGTCTTCGAACAGCTCGGCTTCCGCAAGACGGACAAGGCGAAGAACTACAAGGCCGACAAGAACGCTGTCAGCCTGGAGAACCTCGACGAGCTGGAGGCCGACGTCCTGCTCATGACGTACCCCTTCGGCGACAACGGCCTGCTGGGCGCCAAGGAGCTGGAGAGCAACAAGCTCTTCCAGTCCCTCCAGGTCGTCAAGGGCAAGCACTACACGGTCATCCCCTCGGAGAACACCCTCTCCTCGGCGGTCGCCTACCCGGACGCCCTCAGCGCCCCCTGGGTCGTGGAAAAGCTGACGCCCCTCCTGGCCGAGGCCGTCGCCGGCAAATGACGCCCGCTCCCGCGGGGAAGCACCGAACACACCCGCACGGGCGGGGCGGGCGAAGCTGAGCGGTCCGTACGCACGACAGAACCGCGCGTACGGACCGCCGGTCCCGCCCACCGGGGCCGGTCCCGCCCACGGGCCCACCGAACCCACCGTCCCCCCGCTACCCATCCCACCCGGCTCATCAGGCCCACCCTCCCGTCCGCCCCGCGCGGGCCCGCCCTCCCCCCTCCCGGCACCGCGCACGAAGGAGCACCCCTCATGCCCACCCGCAGCCCCCGTTCGGTCGTCACCTTCCCCATCGTGCTGCGCGAGCTGACCGTGCTCCGCGCGCAGAACGTCACTTCCGGCATGCGCCGCCTGACCCTCGGCGGCCCGCAGCTCGGCGCTTTCGTCAAAGACGGCCTGGAGCTGCCGGCCCTGCGCACGGAGGGCTTCGACGACCACGTGAAGTTCTTCCTCGCGGACGAGAGCGGGCGCCTCGTCCTGCCCCGGCAGCAGGTGAGCAGTCTGGACTGGCCCGAGGACGAGCGGCCGGTGGCGAAGGACTACACGCCGGTTCGGTACGACCCGGAGGGCGGTGAGATCGACTTCGACTTCGTGCGCCACGACGGCGGTGTCGCCTCGACGTGGGCCGAGAACGTGGTGCCGGGTGACAGCGCGTGGATCGCGGGCCCGAAGATGTCCCACAGCCACCCCGCGGGCGCCGACTGGATCCTGGTGGTCGGTGACGAGACCGCGCTGCCCGCGATCGGCCGCTGGCTGGCGGAGATGCCCAAGGGTACAAAGGCGCGTGTCTTCGTCGAGATCGGAGAGGACTGCCACCGCCAGGAGCTGCCGACCGACGCGGACGCCGAGATCGTCTGGCTCTCCCGGAACGGCGCCCCGGCCGGCAGCACCGACCTTCTGGAGCGGGCCGTCCGGGCTGCCGAATGGCTGCCCGGTACCGTCTTCGCGTGGGTCGCGGGCGAGGCCGTCATTCTCAAGGGGATCCGCCGTCTGCTCGTCAACGAGCGGCAGGTGCCCCGCGAGCAGACCCACATCACGGGGTACTGGCGCCGCACGGCGCCCCCCGTCCCCGCCGAGGAAGTGCGGACCGGCAACGTCTCCGCCGTGGTGGAGGAGGACGAGGACGACGCCCACGAGCGCCTGCACGCCCTGACCGATCTGGCCCCTCCGTACGCCATCCGGACGGCCGTGACCCTCGGGGTCTTCGACCTGGTCGACCGTGGCGTCCGGCATGCGGCGGAGCTGGCGCGCAGCGCCGGCGCCGATCCCGTCACGCTCACGGTCCTGCTGGACTACCTCGTGGGCATCGAGCTGCTGGCCACCGACGGTGAGGGCCACTACAGCCTCACCCGTATCAGCGAGGAGCTGGTGGAGGACGACCATTCGGCGGACGAGTACCACCTCGAGGGCGCCGAGGCCGCGCTCGACGCCTCCCTCTCGGGACTCCTGCACACCGTCCGCACGGGACGGGCGGGCTACCGTACGCACGCCGGCCGCACGCTGACCGAGGAGATGGCGAGGGAGTCCAGGCTCGCCGACACGGCCCGCGCCGCGATCGAGGACGAGGCCCGCTGGATCGCCCCCGGGGTGCTCCGCGCGCACGACTGGGCGGCCGTGACCGAACTGACCGCGACGGGCCACGGGGCGGCCACGGTCGTGGAGACCCTGGTGAAGGAGTTCCCGAGGCTGCGGGCGCGGATCATCGCGCTGCCCTCGGTGCTGCGTGTCCTGCGTACGGCGATCATCGACGAGGACCTGCTGCCCAGGATCGACCTGATCCCCGGCTCCGGCCCCGTACCGGCCGGCACGCGCACGCTCCTGATGTCGCGCGAGCTGGAATGGCAGGCCGACGAGGACGCGGAACACACCCTGGCCGAGGCAGCCTCCGCCCTGGCACCCGACGGCACGCTGCTCCTGGTGGAACAGGTCGCGACCCACGATCCGGAGGACACGGAGGCACTCCTGCACCACCTGCGCCTCAAGTGCGCGTTCGGCTCCGGCGTCCGCGACGAGGCACACCTCACGACCCTGGCGGAGCGCGCGGGCCTGACGCTCCTCGGCGTCAAGGACATCGGCTGGGACCACCGCCTGTGGACCTTCACCCCCACGACGCCGGACGCGGAGGAGAGGCGGGCGGGCACGACCCGGTAGGACGAGAAGTGTCGGACCGTTCGAACGGGCTTGGCTGGGTTGGCTGTTCAGCGGCCTGATGCAGCCTGATTGCGGACGGCGGTGGGGCGCCCTGCGGCGCGCGGGTGGTTCGGCCGGGCGCCATCAGGCCTCCGCAGCCGGGATGTGAGGAAGGAGGAGGTGGGCGGGCTGGTCGGGGCCCCAGTACAGGGTGCAGCGGCCCTGGGTGCGGGTCCGGTAGGAGGCGGGGAACTGTCCGGTGAACGGGTTGCGTGCGGACCCACCGGCCGGCCACGACGAGCCGGAGCTGGTCTCCCGCGCGGAAGAGGGTCGAAGAGGCTCCGAGCGCGATGTCGACGGGGACGATGTCTCCGGCGGTGACGGGCTCGCGTACCAGGCAGGCGGGTACGGGCTCGAAGGGGCGGGAGCGGTCGGTGTCGAGTGCGCGCAGCGCGAGGTTCTGCCATCCGGTGGCGACGCGGTCGCGGCCGTAGCCGTAGGACCCTTCGAAGGGGACGAACCTGCCTCCGCTCCACTTCTCGACGCCCACGACGAGGTCCATGTCATCGGTGTCGTGGAGTTCGACGTACAGGCGCAGCGCCATGGGGCCGGTGAGTTCGGTGTCCCTCGTGAGGGTCCAGCCGAAGCGGACACCGCTTCGCCGGACGCCGAACGTGAATGATCCCGGCGCGGTGGGCGGGGCGGCGGCAAGGCCGCGGTCGGTGAGGTACCGGGGCGTCCACTCAGTACGCTCCAACGGCCAGGACTGCTCCTCGCGCACCTCCACGACGTGGTCGGCGCGGTCGCGGATCTCCAGCCGCACGCGGGGCAGCGCCGCCACGTCCCGCCCCTTCAGATGGCGTTCGAAGAAACGTAGCTGGGCCGTCCGAGCCTCTTGGTCGTAGAAGACGGCCCATTTGCCGCCGCGGTGGGTGTAGAGGTGCCGCTCGGTGGAGCCGATCCGTTCGAAGCCGTTGAACGATCCGCGGCTGTGGAGGTTGTTGTCGGAGAAGCTGCCGCAGACCAGCGTGGGGACCTCGATCGCGGACAGGTCGGGATCCAGGGACCGGTACCAGTCGTCGATGACCGGCCGGCGGGCGCTCTCCCGGCGGAACGAGTAGGCCTGCCGAACTTTCTTCAGGCCGAGGTCCCAGATTCTGAGGAATCCGTTCTCCTGGACGCCGCCGGGGCGTGCCAGCCCCCGGTACGCGTCGGTGAACCCTTCCCACGGCGCGATCGCCTTCAACGACGGCGGCCGGGTGGACGCGGCCCGCCACTGGGTGAGCGCGAGGTAGGACACCCCCAGCATCCCCACCGCGCCGCTGCTCCACGGCTGGGCTCCGGCCCACTCGATCAGGTCGTGGACGTCTTGGCCCTCCTGGGCCGACAGCAGCGCTCCGGTGCCCTGCGAGGTGCCCGCTCCTCGTAGGTCGCAGTTCACCACGGCGTAGCCCTGTCCGACCCACCACACCGGGTCAGGTCCTTCCCAGGTCGTGAGGGAGGAGAAGACCAGGGGGCCGGTCTGGCGCATGATCCGGTAGCGGAACGACAGCTTGGGACGGCCGGAGGCCGTGAGCGCGGGCAGGTCGTCCTTCCCGTACGGGTGCGCGAAGAGGATCACCGGTACGGGGGCGGCGTCCGGGGGCCGGTGGACGTTGACGCGCAGCACGGTCCCGTCGCGGGTGACGACGGGGAGGTCGTTCTCGACGTGCACCTTGCCGGGTTCCGGGCGGTACACGGAGATGTCCGGCCGCAGCATGCCGGAGAGGCGGGTGAGGGCGTACCTGCCCCGCCCCGGTCTGCTCCAGGGCCGGTCGTGCCGGGCCTGGTCGTCGCTGCGGTTGTTGTTCATCAGACCGGCTCCCGTACCCCGAGTCAGCGATCTGCCCCCACCCCAAAACCATGGCAAGGCGGGAAGGCGTCGGCAACTCAGAGCGGCTGAGCAGGAAAATCCGGGAATGGGCCATGGGCCATGCCCGCAGCCGGCCCGGGTCTGCGCCGACGGTGCCGGGCGCCCGACATCGTTACCCGGCCGCACATGCTCCGTGCCACCGCGGCGACGGAGTGGATCAGGGTGGGGTTCCCCGGGACGTGGTCCGGGACCTGCTCGGACACGAGTGGCCCGGCTCGCTCAAGCCCTCTCCAGGGCGACCTCGATGCCGGTGACGTTGAGCGTGTCCGAGTCTCGGTGCAGGCCAGGGGAGGAGGCTCCGTCCGATGTCGGTGCGGGGCCACTGCGCCGGTCGCGAAGCCGCCCGGGTGCCGCCGTCGCTCGGTAGGCGCCCCCTACTCGTGGGCTGGGCCGTTGTGTCGTGTTACTTGTCGAGGGCGCCGACCGCGTGGGCGATGACGAGGAGGGAGGTGATGAGGGCGGCGATGCTCTCGACGGCCATCAGGGCTTTGGCCCGGGTGGAGAGCGGCATGGTGTCGGTGGGGCTGAAGGCGGTGGAGTTGGTGACCGAGACGTACAGGTAGTCCATGAGAGTGGGGACCCAGTCGCTGGTGTGGGAGGACCCGTCGGCGACCTCCTCGATGGTGTCGACGTTCTCGTCCTGGGAGAACCGGAAGTCCGCCAGTGGCAGTTCGGAGCGTTCGGCCTGGGTGCGGACCACGGGGCCTCCTCGGTCGAGCTCCCAGAAAGCCAGGCCGAATACGATGATGCCGGTGGCCCAGACCTGGAGCGCGGCGAGCAGCAGGGGGCCGCCCTGCTGGGCTCTGGCGGTGACGAGGGCGTGCACGAGCAGGCCGAGCGAGACCAGGTTGCTGATGCCGATCAGGGCGACCAGGGTCAGCGACACGATCCGGGAGAAGCGGTTCTGCCGGGTCATGCGACGCGGGTTGATCGCGATCAGCGGGATGAGTAGCAGCACCTCCAGCGCCGGCAGGATGAAGCGGGGTACGAACAGGAGCCGTTCCGGCAACGCGAGGTAGAGCAGGATCGCGGTCAGTGTGGCGAGGACCGCGGGCAGCCGGGGCTCGCCGCGGCGTTCGTGGCGCGGGAGGCGTTCGTGTGCCCTCACCCGGTGGTCGGGTGTCTTCCTGCCTGAGTCCATGAAACCTCTCCCAAAGCGGCGCGGCTGTCGCCAGCGGATTCCCCGACCCGGCGACGCCCACGCCCCCCAGGAGTCGGCAGAGCTCCCACAAGCGGACTTCTCATGGCTGCACCCATCACCCGTTACGACATACGGCCGCCGACCTTCCCGCAAGCCGGCGAACGAGCGGGAACGGCCGGTACGCGCGAGCCACCGAGCAGCACCATGCCGATCGTCCACAACAGCCGCCGGCACTGAGCAGTCGGCCGTCACTCCGCCTCTCCCCGCAATCTCGATGCAGCCGGCTTCGCCGCTCCCGGCGGCCGGGGCTCACCCCGGGCTGGAGGATCGCGCCGAACTGCAACTACTGGACCAGCGGTCGAGGGATCATCGATCACCCGAGCCGTGGGCATGCCGGCACTGCTCGGATGCACGAATCCGAGTGAGGAGGGATGGTGTTCGATCGCGCCAGAACTTCGCTGAGGCGTCGGGGCCTGGCTCCGCTGATCCCGGCGACGATGCCCGATCCGACGAAATTCGGCGAGCAGTCGCCGCTGGGCCGCCCCGCCCAGCCGGCCGAGATGGCACCGGCCTTCGCCTCTCTCGCCGCTGAGCAGGCCTCCTACATCACAGGGGAGGTCCTCAACGCGACCGGAGGAACACCCCTTACCTGACCCGGCACGCGCGCCACACCGACTGTGCAGAGCGCACCATCCTAGTACGTCCCGACGTGACCGAATGTGACCGGCTGCGAAACGCTTCAGGGGCAAGCGCTCGGTTCGCCGGAGGCGGGAAGGGCGGTCGTCGCATAGCGTCGACGCAGGCGCGTACGGACTGACACTCCGACGGACACGACCGCGTCCGGACAGGCCTGCGGGCGTGCCGAGCAGCGACCCGGCCGGTCGGGCCCGTACCGCGCGGCGGACGCTCGGGCGCGCGTCGGCAAA
Organism: Streptomyces sp. NPDC002232; assembly: GCF_042890295.1. Classification (NCBI taxonomy): domain Bacteria; kingdom Bacillati; phylum Actinomycetota; class Actinomycetes; order Kitasatosporales; family Streptomycetaceae; genus Streptomyces; species Streptomyces sp. NPDC002232. The sequence continues at coordinate 1,161,953 of NZ_JBIARV010000004.1, forward strand.
GACCCCGTGCTGAGGAGGAAGACCGGTGGACCAGAACCTGCCGGAGCACACGTCCACCGTGGCGCTGCGCATCAACGGAACGGACCGCTCGCTCACCCTGGACCACCGCACGACCCTGCTGGACGCGCTGCGGGACCACCTCGACCTCACAGGCACCAAAAAGGGCTGCGACCACGGGCAGTGCGGCGCCTGCACCGTCCTCCTCGACGACCGACGCGTGAACAGCTGTCTCATGTTCGCCGTCATGTGCGCGGGCCGCTCCGTCACCACCGTCGAGGGCTTCACAGACGGCGAACGCCTCCATCCGGTCCAGGAAGCGTTCGTCGCCCGGGACGCCCTGCAGTGCGGCTACTGCACACCGGGCCAGATCTGCTCCGCCGTCGCCCTGTTGGACGAGGCGGCACGCGGCGAACCATCGCACGTGACCCCGGTGGCACAACGGCCGGGCGAGCCGGTCGCCCTTACGCCGGACGAGATCCGGGAACGCATGAGCGGAAACATCTGCCGCTGCGGCGCCTACCCGAACATCGTGGCCGCGATCGAGGAGGCCGCACGGTGAAGCCCTTCGCATACGTGCGCCCTGAACGCACCGAAGAGGCCATCGCGTACCTCGCGGCCCACCCCGACGCCCGATTCCTGGCGGGCGGTACCAACCTCGTGGACCTGATGAAACTGGGCGTCACCGACCCCCCGCTGCTCGTCGACCTCGGCGCCTTGCCCCTCGACGGCGTCGCGCAGACCCCCGACGGCGGACTGCTGATCGGGGCGACCGCGCGCAACAGCGACGTCGCCGCCCACCCCGACGTGCGCACGCGCTACCCCGTCTTGTCCCAGGCCCTCCTGGCAGGCGCCTCGCCCCAGCTCCGCAATGCGGCCACCACCGGAGGCAATCTCCTTCAGCGCACCCGCTGCCCCTACTTCCAGGACACATCCACGCCGTGCAACAAGCGTCTGCCCGGTTCCGGCTGCCCCGCCCGTGAGGGCATCCACCGGGACCTCGCGGTCCTCGGCCACTCCACCCACTGTGTCGCCACACACCCCTCGGACATGGCCGTCGCCCTCGCCGCCCTCGACGCGGAGGTCCGGCTGCGCGGGGCAGACGGCGAACGGACGGTGCCCGTCGAAGCGTTCCACCGGCTGCCCGACGACCGCCCGGACCTGGACACCGTCGCCGCGCCCGGCGAACTCATCACGGGCGTGACGCTCCCCGCGCCACCGGCCGGCGCGCTCAGCACCTACCGCAAAGCCCGCGACCGCACCTCCTACGCCTTCGCACTCGTCTCCGCAGCCCTCGTCCTCACGGTGGAGGACGGGCAGGTGGGGTACGCCGCCCTCGCTTTCGGCGGTCTCGCCCACAAGCCCTGGCGGGCGCGCGCGGCCGAGGAGGTACTACGAGGCGCGCCGGCCACCACCGACACCTTCCAGCGGGCAGCCGACGCAGAACTCGCCGCCGCCGAGCCCCTCCGCGACAACGGCTTCAAGGTGCGGCTGGCCCGCAACCTCGCTGTGAGCCTGCTGGGTGACCTCGCGTCCCGCGCCGCCGCGGCCGCCCCGTGACCACCGCCACACGCCCGCCCCCTCGGCCACCCCGCCTGACGCCCTGCCCGGCCTCGCCTGCCCGCCGAACGTCCACCGCGCACACCCAGGCCGTACGCCGACAGGAGGAGGCACCACATCATGACCCGCAATGAGTCCCCGACCGCGCAGCCTGCGGGGCCCGTCAGGCGTGACGCCCGCCAGAAAGTGACGGGCGAGGCCCGCTATGCCGTCGACCGGACACCGGCCGGCTGCCTCCACGCCTGCCCGGTGCCCGCCGCAGTCGCCCGCGGGCAGGTCACCGCCGTCCACGCCGACGAGATCCTGCAGCGCCCCGGCGTGCACGCCGTCCTGACCCACGAGAACGCCCCGCGCCTCGGCGACGCCGACGACCCGACGCTCGCGCTGCTCCAGGAGGACCGGGTCCCCCACCGGGGCTGGTACGTCGCCGTCGTGGTCGCGGACACGCCCGAGAACGCCCGCGCCGGCGCTGACGCACTGCGGATCGATTATGCGCCGAGCGAGCACGATGTCCGGCTGACCGCCGACCACCCGCGTCTGTACACGCCCGAAAAGGCCAACGGCGGCCATCCGGCCGTCCGCGAGCGCGGTGACTTCGACACCACCTTCGCCGCGTCCCCGGTCCGCATCGACGCCACCTACACCATGGGCGCGCTGCACAACCATCCGATGGAGCCCCACGCCTCCACAGCCTGGTGGGACGACGACGGCCTGACTGTGTACGACTCCAGCCAGGGCGCGACGACCGTACGGGACGTCCTTTCCCGCCTGTTCCAGCTGCCCCGGCAGAAGGTCACCGTCGTCTCCGCCTACGTGGGCGGCGGCTTTGGTTCCAAGGGCACCCCCAGGCCGCCGGTCGTCCTCGCGGCGATGGCCGCCCGGTACACCGGCCGGCCCGTCCGGCTCGTCCTGCCCCGCCGCCACCTGCCCGCCGCCGTGGGGCACCGCGCGCCCACCATCCAGCGCGTCCGCATCGGCGCCGCCGCCGACGGAACGATCGCGGCCCTCGCCCACGACGTGGTCACCCAGACGTCCACGGTGAAGGAGTTCGTGGAGCAGGCCGCCGTCCCGGCCCGCACCATGTACACCTCTCCCCACAGCCGTACCACCCACCGGGTGGTCGCCCTGGACGTGCCCACCCCGTCGTGGATGCGCGCCCCCGGCGAGGCATCCGGGATGTACGCCCTCGAAGCGGCCATGGACGAACTCGCCGAGGCGACCGGCGTCGACCCGGTGAAGCTCCGGCTGCGCAACGAACCCGACAGCGAGCCCGACAGCGGCAAACCGTTCAGCAGCCGGGGCCTCGCCGCCTGCCTGAGGGACGGCGCACGCCGGTTCCGCTGGGCGGACCGGGACCCGCGCCCCGGCGTCCGGCGGGAGGGGAACGTGCTGACCGGAACGGGGGTCGCGGCCGCCACCTACCCCGTACTCCTGAGCCCGTCCCGCGCCTCCGCCCACGCCGCCCCGGACGGGCGCTTCGTCATCCGCGTCAACGCCACCGACATCGGCACCGGCGCGCGGACCGTCCTCACCCAGATCGCCGCCGACGCCCTCGGCACCCCGCTCGACTCTGTGGACATCGAACTCGGCAACAGCCGACTGCCCGACGCCTCCGTCGCCGGCGGCTCCTCCGGGACCGCGTCCTGGGGCTGGGCCGTACACAAGGCCTGTGCCGCGCTGCGAGCGACCCTGGCCGCCGACCCCGGTCGTCCGCTGCCGCCCGAGGGCCTCACGGTCGCGGCGGACACGGATGAGGAAGCGGGGCGGACGTCCCCGTACGCGCGCCACGCCTTCGGCGCCCATTTCGCGGAGGCCCGCGTCGACACCATCACCGGCGAGGTCCGGGTGACCCGGCTCCTCGGCGTCTATGCCGTGGGCCAGGTCCTCAACCCGCGCACCGCCCGTTCCCAGTTCATCGGCGGCATGACGATGGGGCTCGGGATGGCGCTCACCGAACACAGCACCATGGACCTCGCCTTCGGCGACTTCCGCGAACACGACCTGGCCTCCTACCACGTCCCTGTCTGCGCCGACGTGCCGGACATCGAGGCACACTGGGTGGACGAGCACGATCCTCACCTCAACCCGATGGGCAGCAAGGGCATCGGAGAGATCGGCATCGTCGGTACGGCGGCGGCGATCGCCAACGCCGTCCACCACGCATGCGGCGCCCGCATCCGAGCGCTCCCCCTGACGCCGGACCGCCTCCTCCCGCTGCTCACCGCCTAGGCAGTTTCGTTTGGATCAAGGTGGGGGTGAGTGATGGCGGCGGTTCTCAGGTGGCACTCTGGAGCGATGCGATCTGGAACCGACAGCACCGAGAACGGCCTTCGGCATCTGCTCAATGAGTGGGATCCGATCGGCGTCGCTGACGATGTGCAGGACGAGTACGACTGCATGCTCGCCCCTCTTCTGCAGCGGCTTCGGGGCGGCAGCGACCAGGCGGAGGTCGGTGAGTTCCTGCGGCATGAGCTGGAAGATCACTTCGGTCTCACCCCTCTTCCGTCAGAGCCGGAAGCGATAGCTGCGCGGGTGGTGTCCTGGTGGACAGGTGTCGGCAAGGCCGATGGCACCAGCTGCGTGTAGTCGCTCCCTCCGGATCGTCTGCTCGTTGTCCGGGTGTGCCGTTGACTGACGCGCAGTGGGCGCGGATCGAGCCGCTGCTTCCGGACCGGACACCGAAGCGGGGTGGCCGGTGGCGGGACCACCGAGAGGTGATCGACGCCATCGCCTGGAAGTTTCAGACCGGGGCACAGTGGGTGCAGCTGCCGGAGAAGAACGGCAACTGGCGCGGCGTCTGCAACCGGCTGCGGATGTGGTCCGCCGATGGCACGTGGGAGCGGGTGTTCACCGTGCTTGTGGCACAGGCGGAAGCCGACGAGGAGCTGAACTGGGTCGTCTCGGTGGACTCCACGATCGTGCGAGCCCATCAGCACGCGGCTGGAGCTCGCAAAAAGGGGCCCCAGCCGGCGAGCCGGACGGCCATGCCACCGGCCGGTCCCGCGGCGGGCTGGCCACGAAGACATCTCATGTCGCTGGGGGTCAATTCGATGGGTGGCGGCGTCACGTCCAGTCCCAGCGGTCGGAGGTAATCCGCCTGGCATGTCGGAGCCGCCCGATAACATCGCCGCGCGTCATAAGGCGGACACCAGAGAGGACCGAACATGCAGGTCGCCGGCGTTGAGTTTCGGGTGAATCATCCAGTTCTGGCGCTGGGGTCGACCGACTGGCTGCCAGTGTTGGAGCTGGAAGGCGAGGCCGCGGTCGGGTGCGACACTCATGTGGCGGTCCGGGTTCAGGCTCAGGTGCAACTCATCAAGGTCCGGCTCTTCACCGAGCCGCTCGACGAGGGGCCAGGGCCGGATCCTTCCTTCACGACCGTCTTCGAGGGGCCGGTCTCATTGGCTGACGGACGCCTGGTCATCGGTGATGTCATGGGTGTGACGCGCTTCGTGAGCCTCATCGGTGAAGCGGGCAGGCGGCGGCTCCGTGTCGCCGTCGACGAACCCGGCTGGAACGCGGCCACAGTCGACATCTCCGTGGGCCCGAAGCTCTAGGCAGCGAGCGCGACAGTTGCAGCGAAGGCCCGTTCGGAGTCGTAGAGCGTGCGGTTCTGCAGGCAGTGGTAGAGGCAGCCGAGGAGCTTGTTGAACAGGTTCCGCAGGGCGGCGGTGTGGCGTTCGCCGGTGGAACGTCGGCTGTCGTAGTGCTTGCGGGGATCGTGCGAGCGAAGGGCTGCGAAGGCCCACATGTAGCAGGCGGAAGCCAGCCTCTAATTCTTGACGGCCCTGGCGACCACGACGCGGCTGCGGCCCTGAGGCCCGGGTCACCGGGGCGGCGCCTGCGTATGCCTTCAAGGCCCGGGCGTCGGCGAATCTCTCCCGGTCGTCACCGACTTCGGCGAGGACGCGGGCTCCGGACATCACCGACAGGCCTGGGAAGCTGGTGATGATCTCTGAGTCGGGGTGGGAGAGAAACGCATCCTCGGTGGCCGTCGCGAGGTCGTCGACGCTTCGGCAGGTGGCTTCGAGCTGCTGGATCAGGGCCTGGGCTTGCTTGCCCATGGCCTGCTCGACCTGCGGCAGCTGGTGCAGCACTCCCTGTGGAAGATCTCCCGGAGCTGTTCGATCTCGGCGTCGGTCCCTCGCCGTAGCCGGCCGGCGCGATTGAGCAGAGCACGCAGTTGGCTGCGGGTGAGCCGGGCCGCTGCCGCAGGGGTAGGTGCTGCGGCCAGGACCGCGCGGGCGTGCTTGGAGTCGAGGCCCAGCGTGCCGGAGCCGTGAAACGCCTGGAGAGCGGCCGGGTAGTACTCGCGCAGGTGGGAGCGGAGTCTGTTGACCATCTGGGTCTTGTCCCAGACCGCGTCCTGATGAGCGCGGGCCAGGACGGCGACGGCCTGGACGAGTTCGCTGTCAGAGGGCAGCGGCCGGTGGGTGGCCATGTCGGTGCGGAGGATGTTGGCCAGGACACGGGCGTCGGCCGCGTCCGACTTGGCACGGGCGACGCTGCTGCGGTCCCGGTAACGCGCGGCGGCCAGCTGATTGATCGCGTAGACCCTCCGCCCGGTGGCCCGCAGGCCGCGCGGAATCTCGATCGCCACCGGTATGGGCTCCTGCGGACTGTCGCCGTGGCGGGTCAGCAGCTCCAGCAAGGCGTTGAAGCCGGCGCTGTCGTCACTGATCCTCAGCTTCGCGAGTTGGGTGCCGTCCTGATCGACCAGCGCGATGTCGTGGTGGTTCTCGGCCCAGTCGACGGGACGCCAAGATGGAGGAAGCCCGATGAGCCGACCTCGAAGCGGGACCGGCGCTACCACCAACCGCTGTACCGTCGCCCCTTGCGACGACCCCGGCCTGAGCTTCACCCAGCGCTTCATGGTCGTTCGTCGTAGCTGGACGAGAACAGGGCCGACCTGGGTAGCTGCTCCTACGTCCACGAGTCGAGCGACTGGTGGGTGTGCGACGGCTCGATGTGCCGGTGCGACGGCGCTGCGGGGCCGGTGTGCGTGCGTGCGGCGAGGCGAGCGTGCCGTCCCGCTCGCCGTACCGGGGGCCAAGTACCCACGGGTTTTTTGAGCGTGTTCAAATGGGTTGTGGGGCGGCGAACCCGCTGCCGAATCCGGGGGAGAAGTGCGTGGACACGCAGGTCGACATGAAGAGGGCACGAGGGATGCGGAAGGGTGGCTTCGCCGCTGGGCTTGTCGCCCTGGTGACGGTTCTCGTATCGGGGTGTATAGGTCTGGGTCCGGTTCATGTCGATCCAGATCACCTGCCCGGGGTGTACCGCAATGACGACACGGGTGCGGAGATCCGCTTGGACGCGGGCGGTCGGTTCTCCGCCGTCGGCTTCTCCCAGGGCGATGTGGAGATCGACGGGGGCGCCGCCCCCCTCGACGACTTCGGCGGCACCTGGGATCCCGCCCCCTCGAACTTTGCATATCTGGAACCCGAACCCGACGGGATGAGCGACATCCAGCTCTGGACGGTGAGTTCGCAGAAGGTGTACCTACAGCCGGATGTGGACGGGCCGATCACCTTGATACTGGTCAAGGTCAAGGAGTCCTGAGTCCGTGGTCGACGAACTGTCTTCCAGCTGACGGACGCCGTGCGGTTCGAGGTGGAGAACGACCCCGCCCTGCGCGGCGCCGAGGTCACCGCATTCGGTCACAGTGTCCTGGACCTGACCCTGCCTGGCCAGATCACGAGTCGCCCCAGAGGCAGCCCAACCCGCTCATCGGCAGGGCGTCTGGACCGTACGTCCGCCACCACCCCGACGTGTGACCGAGCGCAGGTCTCGTCGGGGCGCGCGGTGTCTCGCACGCTCCCAATGTGCTTTTGGAATATGCCGACTCTGCTGCGAGGGGCTGCTGCACTGTCCCATCGTGGGCTCGGTGGGCTCGAAGGGGCGCCGCCTCCACCTGCGAGGAGGGGATGTGCGATGGGCTGGCAGCGCGAGGGGTTCGAGGCGCTCGACGGCACCGGCTGCTGATACTTCGGTCACGACCCGTCTTCAGCGGCCGAACGTGCCGGTGACACCGTCCGGCTGACTCTCGACGCCCACGCGAAGGCCGGCAGCCCGGTGATCGACCTGCCTGTGGACCAGGTGCGCGCGCTCGTCACCGGTGCCCAGGCGGACTTGCGGGACTTCCACAGCCTCGCCGGAACCTGGGCCGAACAACACCTGCCGATACACGCCGCCGCTGTCACGGCCGCCTTGGCCCGGGCACTGGACCTGGCATCGGAGAGGTCGGCATCGTCGGTACGGCGGCGGCGATCGCCAACGCCGTCCACCACGCATGCGGCGTCCGCATCCGAGCCCTCCCCCTGACGCCGGACCGCCCCCTCCCGCTGCTCACCGCCAGGGCGCCCACCCCCTAGGCTTCCGAGCCCGAACTCCTGTTCAGATATGAGGCGAGGCGCTGATGCGAGCGGGGCCCCGCCGGGCTCTGGCAAGGCCTCCGAGAGAGGTGAGAGGTCAGTCGGGTTGAGGAACAGACAGCGGGCAGACGAGGGCGACCGCACGACGTGGCGCTCTTGCTGAGCGGCTCCCCGGCCGCCCGACGCCGCTACCGTGCCGGGCAAGACTGCTGCCCGATGGCGCAGTCAGCATGCGGCTCCACCGGGGCACGAGCCGAGCGCCGGTGCGGATGCGGGGTACCGCGGCCCCACGCACGATAGCCCTACGACACCGTCGAGAAAGGGTTTCGCCATGCCCCGAGGATCCAGCCCGAAGCGCGAGCGGCAGTACGAGCACATCAAGGAGTCCGGCGAGAAGCGAGGCATGTCAGAGGGCAGGGCGGAGGAGATGGCCTCCCGGACCGTGAACAAGGAACGGGCCCGGTCCGGCGAGACGAAGACCTCCAGTCGCAGCTCGACTCAAGGGAAGTCCGCCTCCCAGCGCGGCGGACAGAAGTCAGGCGGTTCCGCCGAACGTACGAAGGACGAGCTGTACGAGGAAGCGAAGGAGCGCGGTATCGACGGCCGATCGACGATGACCAAGCAGCAGCTGAAGAACGCGCTCGGCCACTGACCCGCCACGGCGCCTGCGGGCTGCTCCTTGCCCGGCCTCCGCGAGCCCGCAGAGGTGTTTGAAGTCGTACGCAGCGGACATCCGCCTCGATGCGCCGCGGTTCCGCACAAGCGGAGGGAGACCGAGGCCGCGCAGGCAGCCTTTCACGCGACCCGCCGCGGCGCACCACTCGGCCCGCCTCCCGGCGCCACCGGAAGCGGTTCGGCACGTCACCGACGTATCCGGCATCTCTGGTTCAAGCCGCGCAGCGGTGCACGATCTCACACGCGCATGCGCGCGTGGCGTGGGCTCCCTCCGCCTCGCACTCGCCGCCCCGGCCTGCCCCGGGACGCGGGCGCCGAGCTGCCGGGAGGCTGCCCGACGAGTACGTCCCCGCATGAACCGACCCGCAGCGGGCAGCGGCGCACCGTGGCACGCGGGCGCGACGGCCGAGCCCGCGACCGGGGCCCCCACCCCGGTGAGGGAGGCGATCATGAGTGTTCCGCTGCCCCACAACGTCGACGACCTCAAGACCATGATCGGGCGGGAGGTCACCTCCCTGCGCGCCGTGGTGCGCCGGACCGCGGAGCGGCCCGTGCCCGCCCCGCCGGGCACGGACGTCACCGCCCCGGTACACGCCCTGGCCGAGGTCCCGGTCGCCGAGAGCACCGCTCCCTGCCTGTGCGGCACGCACGACCGGGACGCCACCGGCCTGTGCTCCGCGCTCGACGCCATCCCCGCATCGGCCGCCCTGCTGGAGCCGCTCCTCGACGACAGCGGGGCCGTACGAGATTTCCGCATCGTCGCGGGCAACCGGACGCGGTCCGCCGAATGGCTGGAGGCTCCGGACCGCCAGGTGGGGCAGCGATTCCTGGAGGCCCGCCCCGGAGCGGCACAGAGCGGCCTCCTGTCCGCGCTCGCCGACCTCGTCGAGAACGGCGGCACGCTGGAGGGCCGCGTGGTCGACTACACCGAGCAGCGGCTCGGCAGGCTGCACCGGACCCCCTTGCTCTACTCGGCCGCGCTCTGCGGGGAGCAGCTGCTCGCCACCTGGCGGCCCGTACGGAGCCAGACCGAGCTGCTGACGATCGACGCGCAGTACCTGGCCTCGCTCGGTTGGGGCAACTGGGACCTCCTCTCCGGCAAGGTGACCTGGTCGGAGGGGCTCAGCCGGATCTTCCACGCGGAGATCGGCATGCCCTGGCCGCTGGAGCAGCTCTGCGACGCCCTGGTCGCGGACGACCTCACCGCGTTCTCCGAGTTCATCACCTCGGTCCTGGCCGGCGAGGAACCCGCCTGGACCCGCATCCGGTTCCTGGTCCTGGGCGAGGTCCGCACCCTTGACCTCCTCGGTCGCCCCGTCGCCGGCACCGACGGCCGCGCCTGGGCCGTGAACCTGGTCGCCCGGGACCTCACGCCGCAGATGCGGAGCCGACGGCGGCTGGCGGAGACGGAGCGCGAGTCGGATCGGCTCCGCCGCGAGGCCCAGGCCGAACGCCGCGTCGCGGACGCCCTTCGCGAGGCCCTGTTGCCGACGCTCTCGGAGGCCTTGGCCGCCGTCGGGCTCACCGTGGCCGCCTCCTACCGGCCTGCCGAGCCCGACGCCGCCGTCGGAGGCGACTGGTACAAGTGCAGGCTGCTCCCCGACGGCCGGGTGCTGGTCGCCATCGGTGACGCCGCCGGGCACGGACTCGACGCGGTGGCGCGCATGGCGCAGCAGCGCCACGCCCTGGCCGGGCTGGCCCAGACCGGCGCGACCGCCGGGGAGATCACGACCTGGCTGAACGAACTCGTCTGCAGCGATCCCGCCGGGCAGACCGCCACGGTGGTCGCCGGTCACATCGACGAGGACCGCACCCTGCACTGGGCGGACGCCGGGCACCCGGCGCCGCTCCTGCTGCGCGACGGCCTGGCGGAGCCTCTCGACGCGGGGCAGCGGGGCCCGCTGCTCGGCGCCCTTCCCGGCTACGGGTACGACACCTCCCGCACTCCGCTCAGACAGGGCGACACACTCCTGCTGTACACGGACGGCATGGTGGAGCACCGGGGCGAGGACGTGACGAAGGGCATCGAGCGTCTCGCGATCGCCATGGGCCATTCCTCCGAACTGGCACCCCGCGAGCTGATCGACATGCTCCTGGCGGACCCCGAGCAGGCCGGCCCGGACGACGACGCGTGCATGCTCGCGATACGCGTGGACTGACTGCCATCCGGCACCACCCCGACGTGCGACCGAGCACAGGTCTGGTCGGGGGCGCGCGGCGGCGCGCGTGCTCCCAATGCGCTGATCGAATATGCCGACTCCGCTGCTGAGGCCCGCTCCGCTGTCCCACCGTGGAGAGGCGGCCCCGAAGGGGCGCCGCCTCCGCAGACGTCGAGGGGATGCTGCATGAGTTGGCGGCGTCAGGGCTTCGAGGACGCACGAGGGCGAGGCCGGGGTACTCCTGGCGGACGGCGCCGAGCCGCGCCCGGTGTGCGTGCGGGTGGCGCGGCGAGTGCACCGTCCCGCTTGACTGGGAAGAGGTCCGAAGCGTCGGCAGCGATGTGTACGACGTCTGCGCGGGGGAGGAGGAGTGGGAGGCGCGCACGGACGGCGTCGCCGCGCGCGCTCCCGCGCCGGACGACGTCGCAGGTCTGCTGCTGACCTTGCGTGAACGCCTGGACGCCGTTGGCCGACGATGAGAGCCGGTCGTGGTGCTGAGGGCGGCCGAGAGCCTGGGGGGCGATCGTCGCCGGACTCGCGCCGATCGCCGCCGGGTACATCAGGGCGACGCAGTCCCGCTGTCCCGCCTCGCCGAGGCCCTCGGCCCGACGGAGAAGCCTGCCGGATCCCGCCTGGCGCACTCCACGTGCCTGAGCGGCTGAACGACGGTGAACGGTGCGGCCCCCGCCGGCGCGTGCGCTCTATGATCACGGCGGTCATCGACAGGGGGCATGCATCGTTCCGCACGGGCCGCTCGCCGCTCTGATGCCCGAGGGCTCAAAGCAGTCTGGCCTTGTGCGGGTTGGTGTGGGAGGGTCGCAGGACACCAGCCTGGTCTGGTAGGAGACCCCGAACCGCCCGCGCAGGCTCTCTGCGGAGGGTCGGGATGCGGTTCGGGTGGTCTTACTGGTCTGTGCGTGACCCCACGTCACGCTCCTGGCACCCCCCATCGGGGTGCGTTGGGCTCGACCCCTGAAGAGAGGGGCGAACCATGAGCGATCTCAACCTCACCACCCACGAAGACTCCCAGTGCACGGTCATCACCGTGGCCGGAGAGCTGGATCTCACGTCCTGCCCCGCACTGGAAGACGCCACATGCCTCGCCCTGGCCGACGGATCGTCGCTGCGACTCGACATGACCGGGGTGACCTTCATGGATTCCTCCGGACTCAACCTTCTTCTGGCCCTGCGCCGCCGCCTGATCGCTGACGGCAACCGGCTCGAACTCACGGGTGTGGGAGAAGCACCGATGAGGGTGCTGACGCTGACCGGCGCGGATACTCTGCTCCTGCCCGCCGGCACGGTTGCTCCGAGGCAGGAGCTGGACCCGGCCGCCTGAGTCCCGAGGGCGTCACGGCCGGTCCGTCGAGACCACCCCGCCGGATGGTCGTTGATCAGCCGTGCAGGACCACGCTCGATGACGCCGCTTTCCTCCAGGTCCGTGCCGCGTGTGCTGGGCCTCCGGCCCGGCCGCCGCCCTGGACGCCTCACTGGAGCCTGTCCACGCCGCTGTTCGCCGGCACCTCGAAGCCGTTCACCCCGGCGTATCGGACGGCGCGTTCGCCATCGAGCCGGCCCGCGCAGTTCCTGGCTGGGACGGCAGCGAGTCCCCGCACGAGTGGTACACCCGCTCCTGCCCGCCCGCGCGGTGAACCCTTCCCGCTTCAGCCTCGACGTGAAACAGGCCCGTGGTGCCGGTGAGCTCCAGAAGGTGGCGCACGTGGGGCGGCAGGGGACCGGCCAAGACCAGTCGGACGGGGCCCTCCTGGGCGTGCAGGAGACTGTCGACCAGGGTGACGTCGCCGAACGTGATCGAGGCCAGTCGGCCCGCACGCAGGTGGCGCCGCCGGCGATCGCGTCCGAGAGGGCCTGGCGCAGACAGGTGACGCTTTCGGTGTCGACTCTCCGGTGGCCTGGAGGGGCGCGGTCCCGTCGGGCCCCGTGGTCTGCCGGTCCACGCCGGCTCCGCCCGGAGCGCTGTACACCTGCCCGCCGGGCACCTGCGTGAACAGCACCTCGCAGTCGTCGCCCGTCACGCGGCTGCACCGCCCTCGCGCTCCACACCGGCCGTCTCATGCCTTGCCCCAGCCGTCGCCATGCGGGGACGCCACGGGTCGGCGGTGAGCGTCAGCGGGGTGCCGAGGGCCTCCGCACAGCCGGTGGCCCCGGGCGAGGACGCTGAGCGAGGCCTGGGTGGCCGGACGGGCGACGTGCAGACGCACGCTCCGCGGCCGGTAGGCGAACACCAGCCGCTGGACGTGCAGTGCCATGGCGGCCCGGGGGGCGTCATCGAGGTCGGCTGGGACGTTCAGTGCCGGGACCCGGCCCTCGTCGGCATGCTCAACGGGCACGGCCCGCCAGACCGGCAGACCGCCACACCCGACGGGCAGGTGCAGGACGGCGGGCTGGGGGACCGGGTCCACCTCAACTTGCGACCGCGACGCAACGACGTCGAGTACCTGAGCGCGCAGGCCCGGCGCCGTTCCGTCGGTGCGCCGGAGCGGCAGGTCCGTCGGCCGCTTTCACGCTAAGCGCCCGCCAGGTCTCCGCAAGGTCAAGACGGCCGGGGAAGTGACGGTCAACTCAGGGTCCTTGAGCCGCCAGCGTGGCTCCGGCCCCGGATGGGGCGTCCGCCGCAGCTCGGGCCCGCCCCCGCACCCGACGCCGACCGCCCGAAACCCCGCCGTGACGGCGGGGGTTTTCGTCGTTCCCGGCAGCCCCGTTCCGGGCACCCGGTTGGGTGGATCTTCGCCCTCGCGTACATGTACGCGACTTGCGAGGCACATCGTCTTCGAGTCGCTGGAAGATCGCGGTGAACGCATCGCTCTCGATCAGTCCGGCGATCACGTGGATCATGCTGTCGATGCCGGGATCCCTGACGATCAGGCCGTCCGAGACTCAGAAATAGCGGCCGCCGAGAGCCTCGCCGCTTCCTGCCCAGGTCCCCATCAAACGTTCGACCTCCGCGACCGTGAACACGGTCCCGGTCCAACGGAAGCCGTCCGTCGGGTCCACGAAGACGTCGACGTTGCACACCGAGTCCAGGTCCTCATCCGGGCTAGGCAGGAACGATGCTTTGAAGGCGTCGGTGCGAACGCGGTACCACGGCTCGTCCCAACCTCGCTCGACCGATCCGGGCGATGCGCAAGGACTCATCGCGCGAGTGCCCCCGGTTGGCCTGACGTTGCGATGGTGACGACTGCGGAGAGTGGACCGCTCACGGGCACACCGTCGATTTCTGCTAAGTAGAACTCCCCTGCTTCCATCCCACGATCGCCCTGCACATCGCGCTGCACGACCCGGCTCGCATCCTGCGGGAGGCAGGAGTAGAGATAGAAGTCGTCCAGGCAAGGTGGTCACTTCCGTGGTTCTTGGAGGAGCCGTCGTTGTCTCCACATCATGGCCGCAGTGAGCAGCGTCATGGCTACCAGAAGGTAGCTCATGGCGTGTGTCGCACGGCGGTTCCGGACGGTGCGGCGGTGCGTGGCCATGCCTGCGGCGAGAAAGTCCGATTCGAGGGGGGTGAGTTCGTCGCGGTCGGTACGTGAGAAGAGTGCGACGTATTGGGAGAGGCGAACGGGTGAGATGCGTACGCCGGGCTCCCGCCCGACTGCGTCCCATGCGGTGGCGGCCTCGGTCAGCCATCTCTGATAGCCCAGCTTTTCGCGATTCTGCCCGATCCAGCCGTTCAGCCGCGGCCAAGCGTTTATCAGGGCTTCGTGGGTCAGGGTGACGGTGGCGCCGTCCAGTGTGATCAGCCGGGAACGGGTCAGCGATTCCAGGACCTTGTCTGCCTCCCGGCCTCCGCTCAGGGCTTCGAGTTCTCCTCGGGCGGTGGAGCGACGCGTATCGGGGGCGCCGTCGACTCCCGGGGTGATCAGTCGCAGCATGATTCTTCGTGCGATGTCTGCCTGGACGGTGTCGAGCCGGGCGTAGAGAGTCTCGGCGCTCTGCGCGATCGCTCCTTGCAGACCGCCGGCGTGTTCGTAGGAGTCCAGGGTGAGCGTGCGGCTGCGCCGTCGATTCCACGTTTCCAGGAGAGCATGTGACAGCAGCGGTAGTGCGACGGTGCTCTCCGCCACATCGGCGATGAGCCGGGAAGTCAACTCACGCTCGACGACCAGACCGTGAAGCCGTGCTGGTTTGACGATGGCATCACGCAGCTCATCGGCGTTCATGCGGGTCACGGTCAGACTCGCGCTCCGGATAACCACGGCGAGCCCGGGGTGCTCAAGACAGCGGCTGGAGAAATCCGCGCGGACCCCCAGGACGATGCGGAGGCGGCTGTCTGGTCCCCGAGCAGAGAGGATTGCGGCGATGAACTCATTTCGCTCGACCGGATCGAAGCATAGAGTGAAGAGCTCTTCGAACTGGTCGACGATGACCCAGGTGTCACCGTCGCCGACCGAGGGAATGAAAGCGGACCGGTGACGCCCGAGCGGATGCGATCCGGGGGTCAGGACGCGGACGGCCGCCGGACGTGCCTCTGCATCGGGCTCCTCAGACTGGAATGCGCGCGTTAGGCGGGGGATCAGGCCTGCGCGCAGCAGGGACGACTTGCCGCTGCCAGAAGGGCCGATCACGGCGACCACACGACGATTCCGGGTCAGGGCAAGCAGCTCGGTGCTCAGCGCGTCCCGCCCGAAGAAGATTTCGTCATCACCAGGCTCGAACCGCGCCAGGCCTCGATAGGGAGCGCCGTCCGCCTGTTTCGCTTCCGCTAGTTTCTCGGACACGGCGTGCCAGCGGCGCTCCCACTCCTCGGGGTCCGCGCCGCAGGCGGTCGCATAGGCCCGCACGACGGGCAAGGAGGGCAATTGCTCGCCCCCGGCCGCCCGTGAAAGCGTCGCCACCGAGTACCCGGCCCGGCGAGCCAACGCGGCGTACGTGGGCCCACCCGCCTCCCGGCGTAGCTGGCGTAGTTCGTGAGCTAGTCGCGCCACCGGCCCCTGCTCTGGGTCGAGTGGTTTCTCCTGACGCCCCACGCCCCGCCTCCCGTCTCCTGCAGCGCGCCACCCCGCGCTTCGACGTGCCGCTCACGCACTCAAGCGGCGCTGGGCAGGGCGGGCAAGAGGGTTTCGCGTCGACGGGCACTGCCCAGGCGGGATTGTTTCGTTGCGGGATCCGGGCTGCGCAACAATCCCCGACCAGCGAAAACTCAAGGCATCGGGGCCGAAAGGCCATCACGGCAGAGAGGACGACATCATGCCGCTGAGCGACGACGAGCTGCGCATCATCGAGGAGGCCCGCAGGCGCTCCGAGCAGGAGCACGCGGAGTTCCAGGCCAAGCAGGAGGCCGACCGCCAGGCCCGGTTCGCGGAGGAGGAGGCCCGTCGGCGCGCGGAGGAGCGCCCCCACTCCGGACCCACCTGGTAGGCCGTCGCGACGTTTGACCTCGACGGGAAGACGTTTCGAGATTGGAGGAGACCAGATGAGACGAAGTTTCGGTAAGGCCGCCGGTGTGATGGCGCTTGTGGCGACCATGACGCTTGGCATGGCCGGCGTCACCGAAGCCGTGTCGGCGCCCGCGTCCGTTCAGGCCACACAGTACCGGACCACCCAGGTGATCAACGTCGGAGCGATGTACGTCTGGCAGTGCCCCGCCTACGGCCAGCTCTACGTGGCCTACGGCTACGCACGTGGCTACAGGTGCCTGCCCGTGACCTGGCTCTACTCCTACCTCGTCGTGTACCGGTAGGAGCTACGGAGCTGATTCAGCAGCTGTCTGCTCCGGCACGGCTCACCTGCCGCGCCGGGGCGCAGCCGTGCCTGGAGACCAAGGGCGCCCCGTACCTGGGACACCCTCCGACGAGTCCGTGATTGCGGCCGGGGGCGGTGTTCAGCCGTGCTCGGGTTGCTCGTGGATGGTGAGTGCTCCGGCGAGATCGAGGTCGGTGACGGTGCCGTGTGCGCCGGCGCGGACGAGGAGCACTGCGCCGAGGGCGGTGCTCCAGAACGTTCTGGTCTCCACGCCGAGTGGTCGACGGGTCTGCCAGCCGCGACTGTCGAGGATCTGGCTTACGAAGCGTTCGGATTGCCGGAACAGCAGCTGGAGGTGCCGGTCGACCACGGGGGCGAGTTCTGGTTTGGAGATTCCGGCGGCGAGTGCTCGCGCGACCGAGGGGAGCGAGGGCATTGCCAGCACTGCGCGGGCGGTGTTGCGTCGGAAGGCCGCCGCGTCGGGGGCTTGGCGGCCGATGCGCTCGATGCGTCGGGCATCGTGCAGCAGGCCGAGGAAGGCGGCGTGCACGAGCAGGGCGTCCTTGGAGCCGAAGTAGTAGGTGACTTGGTTGGGGAAGGCGTCTGCCGCGTCGGCGATTTCCGCGACGCTGAGCTCGGCGCCGGGCCGCTCGCGGCAGAGCCGTGCAGTCGCCTCGATCAGGCGGCGCCTCGTCGCGCGCCCGCGGTCCCGGGACCTGGTCGACGGTGATGGTGCTTCGGTTCGCTTCTTCTCCACACCCTAATTGTATGTGATACAACAATGCTTCATTCGCTTGTATCGCATACAAGAAAGGACCTGGCGCATGCATCAGACTGAAGTCGTCGTGACCGGACTCGGCGCGATCACGCCACTCGGGGGAGATGTACGGTCCACCTGGGACGCCCTGCTCGCCGGCGAGTCCGGCATCCGCGGCGGCGCCCTGCCAGGCCACGAGGGCACCGGCCTTCCCGACATCGCCGCGGGCATCATGGCGATGGACCCCGCCACACTGCTGCCGCCGGTGCAGGCCAGACGGCTCGACCGCTCGCAACAGGCGGCCCTCGCCGCGGCGGCTGAAGCCTGGTCCGATGCCGGCGCCCCCACGGTGGATCCGGACCGGCTCGCATCAGCGATCGGCACGGGCATCGGTGGCGTCGGCACGCTGCTCGAGCAAGACGACGTCCTGGAGGCGACCGGCATACGCCGCGTCTCGCCACGCACGGTCCCGATGCTCATGCCCAACGCAGCGGCAGCGCTGATCAGTATCGAATACGGCGCGCGGGCCGGCGTCTACACACCCGTCTCGGCATGCTCCTCCGGCGCAGAGGCGATCGCGCTGGGGGCCAGGCTCATCCGCTCCGGCGAGGCGGACGTAGTCATCGCGGGTGGGACCGAGGCCGCGATCATCCCGATCACCGTCGCCGGCTTCACCCAGGCGCAAGCGTTGTCGCGACACGCGGCCGAACCCGCCTCAGCCTCCCGGCCGTTCGCTGCGGACCGAAGCGGTTTCATCCTCAGCGAAGGCGCGGCCGTCGTGGTGCTCGAAAGCGCCGAGCACGCCAGCGCCCGAGGCGCACGCGTCCACGCAACACTCGCGGGCGCCGGCATCGCCGCCGACGCCCACCACATCACGGCACCCGCTGCCGACGGCTCCGGTCAGATCTCCGCCATGCGGAAGGCCCTCGCGCAAGCCGGCTTGGCTCCCGAGCAGATCAGCCACATCAACGCCCACGCCACCGGGACCCCGGTCGGCGACATCGCCGAGGCACACGCGATCGGGGCAGTCTTCGGCCGCGCCGCCGTGACCGCCCCCAAGGCGGCGCTCGGCCATCTCTTTGGCGCTGCCGGCGCAATCGAAGCGATCATCGCCGTCCTCAGCGCGAAACACGGTGTCATCCCGCCGACCCGCAACCTCACCACGGCCGGTGTCGATCCCGACATCGACCTCGATGTCGTCACAGACCGACGAGACTTGCCCCAAGAGGCTGTACTCAGCAACTCCTTCGGCTTCGGTGGGCAGAACGTCTCACTCGTCGTCACCAGCGCAGGTCACCATGTGCCCTGAGGTCCGCGCACGGTCGCGGCCGACTGATCGGGTGCGGGAGGGAAAACTCTTCCGATCTCGTATACCTCCGCAGACGGGCAGTGTGCGGCCACTCGCGTCGTCCACGAGGTTCGCGGGAATCCGGGTCGAGCCGCTGAGCGCCCCGTTCCGGCCGCCCGCTGTTCGAGCTGAGCTTCCGCTGCCGGTTGATCGATGAGGGGCGCTGGAGAGGCCGGAAGAAACGAATTGCCGGATAGGTGACTTCGTGTCATGTTTCAGGCGAGTTTTGCGGTTGATCATCGGCGACCGGTCGATGTCATGTGCCGGGCGGCCTCCCAGGGGTCTACCGGAGAGGTGAGGAAACGATGGGGAGTGGTGGCGTGGGAAACAGTTACGAGGATGAGTGTCGCCGGGCATTGGCCGAGGAACAGGCGAAGAGCCTTGCCGAAACCGACGACTGGAAGAATGTGGACAGGGAGCGGGTCCACCATGACTGGGACGTCCTGTACCGGGAGATAACAACTCTCCTCGGCGGCGGCCCCCTGCCCGGGGACCAGCAGGTCCAGGAGCTTGTGGGCAGGCACTTCGACATCGTCTGCCGGTTCTACATCCCCTCCAGGCAGGCCTACGTCGGCATGTCGCTGTTCTACGCCGAGGACGAGGCCATGAGGACCTTCCACGATTCCTATCACCCGGGGCTGGTGGAGTTCATGGGCGCCGCGATCAGGGTGTTCGCCGAGCAAGGGAGCGGGTTCGCCCCGGCGCAGGGTTCGTAGCGTCGGCGTAGTCGGGCGCCACGGGGGCAGTACATGCACGGATGGGTGCGCCCGGACCGGGTCCGGGTGCACCCACCGGCAGGTTCGGGCGGGGTTCTGAATCAGGGGCTGGGATGCCCCTGGGTGCTTCCGCAGTCGGCACGGGACGAGCGCTGACTAGCAACCATCAGTGACAAACGGCGCGAGTCGGCCGGAGCACGGCCCCGGTCAGCCCGCCACTACCAAGCCATGGTCACCACGCCTGCCGGCGGCCTGGCTGCCATGACTTTACGGACACCCCCTATGGCCCGTGACTCATCTCCGAAGGGGCCGTGCCTCGTAGAACACCAGTTTCACTTCGACTGCGGGAACGCGGCTGGGGTAGACCGTGGGTGCGGTATCGCGATGTCCCAGGTCTGTCGGGAGCGGCGATGCAGCTGTCCGTGTGCTCGAACGGGAGCGATTGTCGCCGGGCATCGTGGCGATGGCGCTGAGCTTGTGGTCCGTGCGCGTCTACGGCACGCGGCGCAGGTGGAGACGATGGGAGGCAGAGTTCACCTGCCTCTGCTGCGGTGAGGGTTGGGCCCGGGACAAGCTGCAAGCTGCTCTGTTCATGCTTCCGCCAAGCGCCGCCGGCGAACTTCGGGTGCAGGTCGAGCGTCTGGACGCGGTGCTCCTCGAGCGAACGCATCACGAGCCGATGAAAGACCCGGAGTTGGCGTGGTGGCATCGCAGGTGCTGACCGTACCCATATCGTCTACTGGTTCGTTGGCTCTTGCGTGACTGGTCCGGGGATCTGACAGAGGCGGAGCCACGACGTTTGGAGCCGCTTCTGCCCACGGGCAACAGCCGCGGCGGCCGGTGGCGCGATCATCGTCAGGTGCTCAACGGCATCCTGCACCGGGTGCGAACGGGGGTGCAGGGGCGTGACCTGCCTGAACGCTACGGGCCGTGGAAAACCGTCTACGAGCGCCACCGGCGCTGGTCCGCTGACGGAACCTGGAACGGCTACTCCAGCAGCTGCAAGCCCAGACCGATGCCGCCGGTGGGATCGACTGGGAGGTCTCGGTTGACTCCACCTCGATCCGTGCCCACCGGCATGCGGCCGGCGCGCGGAAAGCTCCGCCGCCCGCCGCGTCAAAAGGGGCGGCCGCGACAGCACACCAGAGCGGAAGACCGTGGGTGAGACTGTACGCCCGCCTGGCGGAGGTGGTGCAGGGTGTGAGGCGCTCGGTCGCTCCCGAGAAGGCTTCACCACCAAGATCCACCTGAGCGCGGACGGGCGTTGCCGCGTGTTTCACTGTTGCTGACGGCAGGCCAGCGGGCGGACTGCACGCAGTTCGAGCCAGTCATGGAATGCTTTTGGGTGCCTCGATTCGGGCCGGGCCGCCCGCGCACCACACCAGACAACGTGAGCGCCGATAAGGCATACAGTGATCGCCGGAACGCCGCTACCTGCGGCGACGCGGCATTCGCCACGTCATCCCCGAGAAGAGCGATCAGGCAGTGAACCGCGTACGCCGGGGCCGGGCAGGAGGGCGCCCGCCCGGCTTCGACGAAGCGCGGTACAAGAAGCGCAACACCGTCGAACGGGCGATCAACAAGCTCAAGAACCACCGAGCTGTGTCCACGAGGTACGACAAGTGCGCATACGTCTACCTGGGCATTGTCACCGTCGCAGCAACCATCATCTGGCTCCGGACATGATCGGCGGGACAGAACCTAGGGGACGGGGTCCGCTTAGATCGAGCCGACGATCTTCCGGGGGGTGATGCGGACCACGACTCGGTCGGAGTCCTCGGCTGATGCGGGGTTGAAGTCTGCGTAGTCCTTGCCCGTGTACTTGCGCGACAGCTCGTTGATCAGTTCTTGACCGCCCTGTGTGGTCAGGGTGGCTGTGCCTCGGATCTCGGCGTAGGTGTAGGGCGCGTTCGCGGGGTTGATCATGACGCTCACTCGAGGGTCCCTGCGCAGGTTGGTCTCCTTGCGGCGACCGACGGTCGTGGAGATCAGCAGGTCGTCGCCGTCTCGGGCGAGCCAGGTGATGGACAGCTGTGGGCTGCCGTCGGGCTGGACGGTGGCGACGGTCGCGAACACGGGCGTGTCGTCGATGAGCTTCTGGAGGTCGTCGGAGAGTGCAGCAGACATGATGGGTTCCCTTTCCTGGGCGGCAACGGCTGTCCCCCCGACGGACCGGATTCCCTCCGCCGAAGATCCAACACCCCCACCAACGATTCCGGAGCCTCCTGGTGACATGCCGGGGACGGGCCGACACCCGCCGACAGCTCGGGCCGGTGCGCCCGTCAGCGGCGTCATCCCCTTCACTCGCTCACGCCTCGACACTGAACGCGCCGCGCGACGCCACCGCGCGGTCAAGAGGAGGTGCTCTCAGCGGAGGGTGGTGTGTGCAGCCGCGACTCGGCGGGGTCAGCCCAAGCCTATCGTCGTGCACGTCTCTGCGGTGCCGCGCGCGTCTGTGCGGTGGCGTGTGGGCGTCTCCAGGATCGGGGAGCCCCGCACCACGAGCGCTCGGGCCGCACCACGAGCGCCGGGCCGGCGGCGGTGGGTGCGGCCGACGGCGGGATAGAGCAGGCGCGTCATGCCGAACCGTACGGAGGGATCAGACCGCCTGCGAACGGCCTACCGCTCACGCCGTGGCCGTGGCCGCGACCGCTGTGGCGGATGGGGTGGTCCGCGTCCCCCGAAGTGGCTGATCTGGTTGACGTGGCATCAGCTCACTCCGCGCGGGCGTCGATGCCACCTGCTGCCACTGCTGCCACATCCCTGCACATCGTTGTGTCATCTGATGCCGTGGTACGCGGCACATCTGCGGCGGCATCCTGTACCCGGCACTGCGCCGGCCACACTCCTGCGGTCCGGGCTGGTGCTGGGGCGGTGCGCCTCGGTGGCCTTCGTCTGGTGTTCCGAGCGGGTTCTCCGCTTCGGGGGTGTGGTCGAGTCTGTGGTGTGGGGTTTGTCGGGGGCTGGTCTGGGGTGCTGCCGGCGGGGTCGGGGTGCTGCTGGCGGGGTCGGGTGTGGTTAGGGGTGTTTCGGTGTGAGGTTGTGTTCGATGATTTGGATGAGTCGGGTGTTGGTGTGGTCGGTGTCGGGCCGGGTGTGGGGGG